>JAVJQZ010000012.1:0-562468 GCA_040218645.1 Rhodospirillales bacterium | reverse complement strand
CCCTGCTCGGTGTCGACCGTTGATCCGGCATCCGCCGTTTGGGTTTCTCCATTCTCGTCCGTATACGTGAACGACGTGATCTGACCGCCGTCGGCACCCACATCATCGTTGGCCAGCAGGTTGTCGCCGCCGTTGTCCGACCCGACCACATTCCCGCCCTCTTCGAGGGTGACCGTGGCGTCGTCCGTGGCTGCCGGGTTGTCGTCCCTGATACCGATTTCGAGATTGGTGCTGGCTTCCGTGCCGTCACCGTCGGTGACCGTCAGCGTCACCGGAATGTTCGACATCAGGTCATCGCCCGCACCGGTTTCGGCGTGATCCACATTGCCCTGAAGCTCGACCGTATACGACATCTCGCCGGTCTCGGCGTTGGCGTCAAGCGTCACCGTGAACACCGGGCTGCCGTCCGGCGTCGAGGCCGTGATCGTCTGACCGTCGTCACTAACGGCGTAGCTGATCGCCTCGCCGCCCGACGTCAGGTTCATGTCGTTGAGTTCAGAGGGTACGCTCAGGCTGGCAGAACCGAACCCGTCAGACCCGAAGTCGACCTCGATCGCCTGCGTCGCAGACCCCATGTTGTCTTCGTCGACCACCAGGTCGGCACGGCCGAGGTCGGGGCCTCCTCCATCACCTGAAGGCGGGTTTTTAGGGATTTCAGGACCGTCATCCGTGATCTGAATGCGCTGTGTCGCCTGTGAAGTATCCCCATCGCCATCAGTCAGTGTATATGTGAAACCATCCTGTACGGTGCCATCGCTGTGATCCGCATTCGGATCCGCTGTGAATGACCACGATCCGTCAGAATTCACCGTCAAAGAGCCGTTTTCCGCATCGACGGTTGCACCGGCATCGGCAGTCTGACGCTCACCGTTTTCATCGACATAGGTAAATGACGTGATCTCAGCCCCGTCGGCCCCTACGTCATCGTTGGCCAGCAGATTGGCCCCGCCATTGCCGGAGCCGATCGTCCCGCCACCCTCTTCCATAGTCAGACTGGTTTCGCCGACAGCTTCAGGCTGGTCATCAACAACATTGATGTTGATTTCAGCACTGACCGAGGAGCCATCGCCGTCCGTCACCGTCACCCCGAAAGGCAGATTCGACAAAACATCAGATCCGACATCCGGATGATCAAGATTACCCTGCAACTCGAATGTATAACTGTAATTGCCACCGTCTTCAGAGAGCGACATCGTAAAGACCGGCTCGCCACCCGCTGTGGCGACAATTGACTGCCCGTCATCGGAAAGCGTGTATTCAACGGACTGACCGTCAGCCGTCAAATTCAAGTCTTCCAGTTCCTGCGGAATGGAAAGCGCAACACTGCCCTCGCCGTCGGCCCCGAAGTCGATGCCGAGGTCCTGGGTAACGGATGCATTGCCACCCGCGATATCATCTTCGAACAGGGTCGCCTGATCGCCATGCCCATCAGGATCATCGTCGGATGGCGGGAATCCGATCTGCGGTCCATCATCGGTGATTTCAATGGTTTGCGTCGCAGCCGACGTATCTCCGTCCGCATCGACGATGGAATAGGTAAAACTGTCGGCGACAACCTCACCGCCGGAATGATCAACCTGATCGTCGGCTTCAAAGGTCCACGAGCCGTCCGCATTGACGGTCAATGTGCCGTTTTCCGTATCGACGGTCTCGCCGGCTCGTGCCGTCTGCTCTTCACCGTTTTCGTCGGTATAGGTGAACTGGAAAATCAGCGACCCATCGGCGCCCAGATCATCATTGGCGAGAAGATTATCGGCACCATTGTCCGAACCAATAACATTTCCACCTTCTTCAAGGCGCTGGGTTTCGTCATCTCGGGCAACGGGCGCGTCATCCACGACACCAATGCTGAACTCACCAACGGCGACATCGCCATCGCTATCCGTGACGGAAATACCAATCGGAAAGTCGATCTGGTCCACATCACCGTGGTTGACCGATCCCTGCAATTCAAAAGTATAACTGAAACTGCCGTTCGACTCGTTCAGCGTCACCTTGAACACAGGATCACCGTCCGAATCCTTAGCGGTTATTTGCTTTCCATCTGAAGAAAGCTCGTAATTCAGTGTCGAATTATCCGGCCCTGCCTGAACCTGCCGCAGGGATTCGGGAATTTCGAGACGCACGGCGCCCGCGCCGTCATCACCGAAATCGATGACAAGAGGCTGGGTGATGGACCGCGCACCCGTTCCATCTGTCCCACCGGAAAGATCATCCTCGTCCAGCACTGAATCCAGAGCCACCGGCGCTGACGGTCTGTCATCAACTTCAGTCGGAACGGTAGGGTCGTCATCATCAGGTTTTTTCGCTGTCGGTGTGAGAATCAGCTCTTCATAACCGCCGTCTGAATCTTCATCCCCCCTACGAATTTCTTCATCATCTTCGGGGCGAATTTCCTCACCAAAAACCCGGTCTTCGCGGAACTGGCCTTCGCGAAACTCAAAATCGAGCCCCCGCTCTTCAGGCTGATAATTACCAGCAGCTTCCTGATCGACATCGATCGGGTCAATCGGGGCCGGCGGATCGCCCGGCGTATACTCACCCGGCTCAATAATCGGCACATCCGGCGGCGGCGCGCCTTCCGGCGGGGCATCCATGACGACGCTGACGTGATCGACCTTGCTGCCCGTATGGATGTTGGAAATCGACTCGTCACGGCGATCATTCGAGGCACCGTCCCGGAGAATTTCGTCTAGCGATTCACCCCGCCGCGCAGTCCCGCCGTCCCGGTTGCCGCCACTGAAAATGTCCTCGGCGTCTTCAGTTTCCGGCTCATCGAAAAACCCGTCTCTTCCCGTCGTATCCGCCATTTTCGGCAGCTCCTGCTCAACAATTTAGACTTTAAGGTATTGCTTATTTATTTCGCCCGATCCTGTGATCGGAATAGTGGATAATTAACACACCTTATTCCAGAAAGGCGGTGATATTTGGTTACATGATGTTACACGGCGAACCGTTACATTAGCTCAAGTTTTGCAGTCTATTATGACTGGAATTATTACGTCATCCTGAAGTCAGGTTTTTACTGTATCAAAGAGGAATTACGCACGGCAGGAAACGTAACAATAAGTAACTTCTTTTAAGTGGACTTTCACGTTTTGTGCTGATTCTATGAGATGTTAGCGATTCGAATGGCGCAGCCACTCGAACATGTGCCAATGGGGGAAAGTTGATGAGCCGCGATCAAAAACGCGGAACGTGGCGTACGATCAAGCGCCTGGAAAAGAGCATACCTCAGGTTCGGTGGTACCGGACCGAGCTTGTTGTCATGTCTTTATTCGTCAATATCTTCGCCTTGGGCCTGCCCATCTTCATTCTGCAGGTATATGACCGTGTTCTGCCGAACCTCGGCCTGACAACGATGCAGTTTCTTGTCGTTGGCCTGATCGCCGTGATGCTGCTGGATTTCTTCCTGAAAACCGCACGTGCAGCCGTAACAACCTATACCGGGGCGCGCTTCGAACATCTGGCCCGCGTCTCTGCGGTCGACCACATTCTCAGAACACCGCAGGATGTCTATGAAAACGATACGCCCGGCGCCTATCTCGATAAGGTCAATGCCATCGGCGTTGTGAAGGACTTTTATTCCAGCCAGCTCGGCACGCTGATGATTGACCTGCCGTTCGCGATTTTCTTTCTTGGCATGATCTGGTTTCTCGGCGGCATTATGGTCGCAGTTCCACTCGTCCTGTTGATCCTGTTCGGCATCATGGCAATTATCGTGGGCGGGAATCTGCGTCGCGCCGTGGACACGCGAAGTCAGGTTGATAACCGCCGTTACGACTTTCTGATCGAGATCATCAACGGCATACATACGGTCAAGGCCCAGGCGTTCAAAAACCTTCTGCAGCGCCGCTTTGACCCATTGCAGGAAATGTCGGCCCGAGCCGTGCGTTCCGTGGCCATGCAAAGTTCCATTGCGCAGAGCCTCGGCAGCACATTCGGGCAACTGAACATGGCCTGCGTCATCGGTACAGGCGCCATTCTTGTCATTGACGGGTCGTTGAGCGCCGGTGAACTCGCCGCTTGCACACTGCTTTCCGGACGCGCCATGCAGCCGTTGCAGTCCGCGATGGGCCTGTGGACCAACTTCCAGTCCATACGTGTCGCCTGCGAAAACGCGGCTTCAGTCCTGGAGTTGCCAGCGGAAAATAAGAAATCCCTACCGGAAATTCAGACCCTGAAAGGGGATCTTGAACTCCGTGACGTGACCTTTGGTTACGAAGGTATGGATGAGCCGTTGATCAACAACCTCAACTTACGGCTCAAGGCCGGGGAAATGGTCGGGATCGACGGAGACAATTCATCCGGCCGTTCTACCCTGCTCAAACTGATGATGGGCCTTATCCGTCCCAACGATGGCGAGGTCGTGCTTGATGGTCAGGACATCGCAAAACATCAAAGCCAGAGCTACCGCCGCCAGATGGCATTTCTGACTGCGGATTCCGATGTTTATTCCGGTACCATTCTGGACAATATGACGTATTTCCGGGGCGGAAAATACATCAGCAAGGCGATGAAAATCGCCAAACAGCTTGGTCTTGATGAAGAAATCAAACGCCTGCCAGAAGGCTACGGTACGCATGTCGGTGACGGCGCGGGCGGCGTCCTGCCGGCCGGTTTCGTGCAGAGAATCACCGTGATCCGGGCAATGATCGACGATCCTAAGGTCGTGCTCTTTGACAATGCCAACCATGGGCTGGATTCCAGCAGCGATAAAACTCTGATGGAATATATCAATTCCCTTCGGGGCACGACGACGATCGTTCTCGTAACGTCACGCCCGTCATGGCTGCGCATGTCGGACCGGCGATTCATGATGTCGCATGGCAACCTCGAACCGGTTGCTGAATCTGAAATCCAGCCGCGGCTTGAAAAACCGGCGCCGGCTCTTCCGGCTCCATCAAGCACCCCTTTGGCAGCGACACAGGAACAGCCGAAACCGCAAGCTGAAACGAACAGTGCGAACAATTCGGAACAGCCGCAACGACCGGCAGTGGCTCCCACAGCAACGCCGGCACAAGCACCAAGCGAAACCCGCGCACCACAGGCGCAGCCCGCCCGTGCGCCACAGGCGCAGCCTGCCCGTGCGCCACAGTCGCAGCCCGCCCGTGCTCCTATAGCAACACCACGGCCAAAACAGGCCCCTGCACAGCAAAACAAACAGGCCACACAGCCCGACAGGCCGGCTGCGGCAGCGGCCCCCAAGGCAAATGCTCCCAAACAGGCTTCCCAGCCCGCGCAGTCAGCCAGACCGGCACCTCAACAGCAATCAAGACCGCAGGTGAAGCAGGAAACAACACCGGCTGCGGCACCGCCCCGTCGGAGGGTTGCAAATCCTCAATCCAAACCTGCAGCACAATCACGGCCGCAGCAGTCGACGGCACCGGCACGCCCGGCTCAGGCACCACAGCCCAGGCAACAGCCGCAACCTGCAAAACAGGCTCGGCCGCAAGCCAATCAACCCGCCAAACCGACCGCCGCTCGTCCAGCGCAAACACCTCAGCAACGGCCAGCCACACCGTCACGCCCTGCTGCAACTCAGGGGCGCCCCGCAGAACAAAAACGTCCGGCAACGCCCCCTCAGGTGAATAAACCCGCCGCCCAATCGCCACCTGCCCGTCCTGCGTCCAAGCCGCAAACGGCGCAAACACCCAAGCCGCAAACGGCGCAAACACCTAAGCCGCAACCGGTGCAAACACCCAAGCCGCAACCGGCGGCAACACAGCCGCAAACGGCGCAAACACCCAAGCCGCAACCGGCGGCAACACAGCCGCAAACGGCGCAAACACCCAAGCCGCAAACGGCGCAAACACCCAAGCCGCAAACGGCGCAAACACCCAAGCCGCAACCGGCTTCCACAAATAAGCCGCAAACGGCCTCTGCGGCCAAACCACAAGCCGCTGCACCTGCATCAAAGCCGCACCCATCAGCTGCACCAAGAACCGCGCAGCGGACACCGGTACCGCCGACGAAACCAACCAGCGGCCCTGCGTCCGAAGCACAAAACAGCGCAGCCAGACAGCCAGCCCAACCGGCTAGCAAGGCAACGTTCACACCGGCACCTGCAACAAGGAAACCGGCACCGAAACCCGCTGCAACCCTGCGCGCGGCCACAAAAGCAGGCAGCACGGCGCAGCCGCGGAAACGCACCGATATCAAGCCGCAACCGCCCAAAGCACGGCGCGTGGCAACATTCCAGCCTTCGACAGGAGGTGCTGAATGAGCGGCGCAGGATTTCTGATCGCCCGTCTTGCGGGCACCAATAAACTGACACCCTCCGCAGCCTGTCTGGCACCGCTTCTGGATGCCATGGCCTGGACCGGTTCGCCCCGGCAATTGGCTGAGTCCCTGACCGGGAACTGGGACGACATGTCCGTTCAGGCTGTTCGGAATACGATGGCAAATCTGAGCTACACCTCGACCCGCCACCGTGTCCGGCGCTCAAAGATCGACAAACGGCTTCTGCCCTGCCTCTTTGAGGCCGACAATGGTGCCGTCCAGGTCATCACACTGGCAAGCAACGGGGACGTTGTCATTTTTGATGGCACGTCGCGTAAAAGCATTCGCAATCCCCGTGGCCTGTCCCCCAAAGGCATCGCCTATTTCTTTGCCAAAAACCAGCGCGGCGGCGCCATTCGTATCCAGGACGGCAGCTGGCTCAAAACCGTCGCCAAGCGTTTTGAAGGCTATGTCGGTCAGCTCATGATGCTGACCTTCCTCCTCAATATTTTGGCTTTGGCAACACCGATGTTTGTGATGGCCGTGTACGACAAGGTGATTGCCACCGGCGACAAGCAAACGCTGGTTTTCCTGGGTGTCGGCATCGGGCTGGCCCTGCTTTGCGACATTTTCCTGCGGCTGATACGCGGCGCTCTACTCGCGCATCTGGGCGGACGCTTTGAAATGATCGTCGGGTCTTCAACCGTCGATAAAATTCTCGATATGCCACTCGCCCGGCTCGAACGAGCTACCGTCGGCATGCAGATCGCCCGGCTCCGTGAGTTCGAGGGTATCCGGGGGTTCTTCTCGGGCCCACTGGCGATGTCGTTCATGGAAATGCCGTTTGTGATCATCTTCATCATCGCCATCGCTTTCATCGGCGGCTGGATCGCCCTTGTACCCGTCGGGTTCATGATCATTTTCGGTGTTCTCGGTGCCATCATGATCCGTTATGCCCGCGCAGCGGTGAAACAGAACATCGAAGGCAGCGCCGATGCGCAGGGCATCCTCGTCGAACTGCTGCAGAACACGCACTCCATCAAGGCGGAAGCCGCAGAAGATCTGTGGATGAACCGCTACCGCGAACGCTCCACCCGCCTCGCTCTCTCATCGCTCAAGAACGCGCGCGTGGCCAACATGGTCCAGACTTTCGGGCAGCTGATGATGATCCTGGCCGGCGCCGGCACCCTGACGATCGGAACCATTGCTGCAGCAAACGGCGGCATGACGGTCGGTGGGCTTATCGCGAGCATGGCATTTGTCTGGCGCATTCTGTCGCCGATGCAGATGATCTTCGTTGCCATGACCAAGCTTGAAGAAGTCAAAAACGGCATGATTCGTGTCGATCAGCTGATGGCCCAGCCGACGGAAAGCCGCGTGACCTCCACGTCCCATACCGTGACTGAAGGCAGCCGTTTCAAAGGCCGGATCACATTCTCCAACGTGGTCATTCGCTATCAGCCGAACCACGATCCGGCACTTGCCGGTGTCAGCTTTGACATTAAGCCCGGTGAAGTTGTTGCAATTGCCGGTTCCAACGGTTCGGGCAAGTCCTCCATTCTGAAACTGATTGCGGACCTGTATCAACCGCAGGCCGGTGCCGTATTCATCGACGGCGTCGACTCACGTCAGATCAACACCATCGATCTGCGCCAGTCAATCGCCTATCTGCCGCAGCAGACGGACCTGTTTTCAGGCACGATTGCGCAAAACCTGCGCCTGTCCAATCCGATCGCAAGTGATAGCGAGCTAACCCGCGCACTGGAAAAAGCCGGTGTGCTTGATGACGTCCTTGAGTTGCATGACGGTGTGGAAACTTATCTGACCGAACACTCGATCAAACAGATGTCCGCCGGGTTCCGAAAAGGTCTGGCCATTGCCAGGACGCTCCTGAACGACGCACCCATCGTGCTTCTGGATGAACCCGAGAATGCGTTGGACATGGAATCCGACCATTGCATTATCGACCTGATCCGTGATTACCGTGGGAAACGCACCGTGATCATCATCGCACACAGGCCGTCCTATATCCGTGAAGCTGACCGCGTCATTGTCATGAACCGGGGTTCCATCTCATTTGATGGCACACCAGAGGAAATGGCGAAAGCCGCTGAGGCCGCTCAGTAAGGGATCTGAAAGATGGATACGAACATGCCCAATAAAGCACAGGCCCCTGCCCCCAAAGGTCCGCCACCTCCAGTTCCGGGCGCACCAGTTATCGCAGATGAGGGTTTCCTGGTCGGACGCGGGGCACTGGCGCAGTCCCTGATGCTCGAAGAGCGCGGGCCAAGCCATCTCATACGTCTTGCCGGTTTTTTCGTTTGCGTCATGGTTTGCCTTTTCATCGCATGGGCAGCGATTACTGAAATCACGGAAGTTGTCGTCTCCTCCGGTGAAGTTTCGCCGATCGGCTCCGTCAAGCGCGTGCAGCACCTTGAAGGCGGAATTGTGAAGGAACTGTTTGTCGGCGAAGGCGATCTGGTGAGTCAGGGCGAAGTCATGATCAAACTGGACGACGCCGGTATCGTACCGGAGCGTGATCAGCTGAGGACACGGCTCTCAAACCTTGAACTCCGGGCGCAGCAGCTTGCAGCCGTCATCAGTGGCGATGAATTCGATCTCAGCAAAGTTGCCGAACGTTATCGCACCTTAGCAAAAACCCAGGTTGAAGTGCTGGCGGCAAAGCGTGAAGCCCTGGATGCCCAGGCTGAAGTGTTGCGCGATCAGTTGAGCCAGCGTCGCAACGAGCTTGAGCTTTTGCGTGACCAGGTGGCCGGTAACAAGCGCCAGATTCAGATTCTGCAGCAACAGGTCGGCATGCGCAAAACGCTTGAGGAAAAGGGCCTGATTTCAAAGGTTATCCTGCTGAACGATCAACGCGAACTGGCCCGGGCCGAAGGTGCGCTGGCGGAACTGGTCGGCAAGCAGAAAACAGCGCAAAACGCCATCGACGAGGCTGAAAGCCGTTTGGAAGAAATGGAATCCCGTTCACGAATGGATGCGCGGGAACAATATGCACAGGTTCTCGGTGAAATCGCCGAATTGAATGAAACCATCGAACTCAAGAACGATCAGATCCGGCGCCTTGACATTCGTTCCCCTGTCACCGGTATCGCCCAGGAGCTTCAGACCGAAACCGTCGGCGGTGTTATCGCACCCGGCTCGACGGTTCTTGAAGTTATCCCCAACGATGCCGATCTGTTCGTCGAAGCCCGCATTTCGACACAGGACATCGGCTTTATTTATGTCGATCAGGAAGCCACGGTAAAAGTCACCGCCTTCGATTATACCCGCTATGGCGGCATCGATGGCATCATTCAGGGCTTTTCCGCCACGACCGTGCAGGATGAAGAAGGCAATACGTTCTACCGGGCACGCATCAAGCTTGCCAAGAACTACGTCGGGGATGACCCGGCCCGCAACCGTGTGCTGCCGGGGATGGAAGTGATTGCGGACATCAAGACGGGCAAGAAAACGCTTCTTGAATTCCTTCTGAAGCCGGTCGTGAAAGCCCTTTCCGAAAGCTTCCGCGAACGCTGATCCGGTGCAATCCGGTTCCAATATTTTTAGGGTAAAACGCAGAATCCACTTATATTGAGGGTTCTGCGTTCCTACGTCTTGATTCTCTCTTTTTATCAGTGGAGGAAACGACTATGCGTGGACTTCTTGCTTCTATTGCAGCTTTCAGCATGACTGCAGCCGTCTCCATGACGGCAGTCGCCGGTGAAACGGTCAACTATGCGTCCGGTGACATGGCACTCGAAGGCTACAAGGCCCCTGCCGCCGGCACATCCAAAGGCCTTGTGCTGGTTATTCACGACTGGGATGGCCTTACGGATTACGAGCGCAAACGCGCCGACATGCTGGCCGCCATGGGGTATGACGCTTTTGCCGTCGACCTCTATGGCAAAGGAAACCGGCCGACAGATACGGGCGCCAAAAAAGCCGAAACACAGAAACTGTACAAAGACCGGGAGAAAATGCGCACCCTGATCCTCGCCGGTCTGGACGAAGCCCGGAAAATGAACGGCGGCAAGGCCGTGGTCATGGGGTACTGCTTCGGCGGTGCAGCGACGCTGGAACTGGCCCGTTCCGGCAAGGCCAAGGATGTTACCGGGTATGCAACATTCCATGGCGGTCTTTCCACGCCTGAAGGACAGGGCTACGGGTCAGACACCCCGCCTCTGTTCATTGCCCATGGCGGTGCGGATTCATCGATCACGATGGATCATGTTGCTGATCTCTCAAAACAGCTGGAAAGCGCAGGTGTCACATATGAAATTGAAGTTTATTCAGGCGCGCCGCATGCCTTTACGGTCTTTGAGTCTGATCGCTACCGCAAGGTTGCCGATGAAAAGTCGTGGACGACGTTTACCGAGTTCCTGAAAACCAATCTCTAGGGTCAGAATGGCGAGCGTTAGCGTTCAGCAGGCATTTTCTTGTAGAAATGCCAGAGCATGACTGCGGCAACGCTTCTGTAAGGGCGCCAACGCTCGCCAATCACTTCAAGCTCCTTGGGCCCTGGCCGCTGTTTGAGGCCTAAAAGCCGCCCTGCCGCGCTCTGCAATGCGATATCGCCAACCGGCATGATGTCCGGGCGGCCCAATGCAAACATCAGATAGATTTCCGCAGTCCAGCGCCCAATCCCCTTGAGTCTGGTCAATTCCGTGAAAATTGTGTCCTGTCGGCAGCGATGCAAGCGATCTAGATCAAGTTCACCGCTTTCTATGGCCAGGGCAATCCCATGGACGTATCGGGCCTTGGCCCCGCTTAACCCAGCAAGCCTGAGTCCATCCTCGCCAAGCATAATGACGTTATCAGGGGAAACGATCCCGCAGGATGTCTCAAGCCTTTTCCAGATCGCAGCACCTGCCTGAACGGACACCTGCTGATCGATGATTATCCGAACCAGCGTCGCAAATCCGGGCGCCCGCTTTCTGGATTTGGGAAATCCATACAACCCAGCCGCGTCCCTCATATGGGGACACTTATCAGAAATATATTTCAGTCCGTTGCGGAAACCCCTCATATGATGAAGAATACCAACAACGTACGGTTCCCGCACGAAATTAGCGCGGGAAAGATTAGGTTAGGCACTAAGCTTAATTTGACATGCATTTGGTGAAAAAAGCTTCGAAATTGCGTTTAACAAAATGAAACAAAAAGTCTCGATAATTCACTGAACTCTGCTCGTGAAAGCTCTCAGGCTCAATTAGAATCTATGCGGGTCTGCGCATAAATCAGGAATAGATGAGTACCTTGGAAAAACAGAAAACGGCACATATGTTGAATCTGGGGCGGTTTGCAGCCCTTGCGTTCTGCCGTGCGGATATTCTCTTTCAGGTTTCCCAGGATCTTAAGGTCAAATTCTGCACCGGTCCGGCACATGCTTTTTTCGGAAAGTCAGATAATGAACTGATCGGTATCGATTTTCTGGATTTCATCCATCCGGATGACAAATCTATCGTAAACGATATTTTCCGGGTCAGCAGCCGCGATGCACGTGTCGATGATCTGATTGTCCGCGCAATTACACCTTCCAACAACAACGCGGAAATCGCGATCTCCGGCTATCGTGTTCCTGACTTTGACAATGATTATTTTCTGGCCGTCAAAATCGCGCCCAAACAGACAATCCCCGTCGGCAGGAAACCCGAAGACAGGGATACTGAA
Source organism: Rhodospirillales bacterium (assembly GCA_040218645.1). Lineage (GTDB taxonomy): Bacteria > Pseudomonadota > Alphaproteobacteria > Rhodospirillales > Casp-alpha2 > UBA4479. Next base: position 550,573 of record JAVJQZ010000012.1, on the reverse strand, counting down.
TCGGGCGTCCTGAACAACGAAGCATTTGTCGATGCGGCCACGCAGCGGGTCCGGTCTTACGAAGCGGCCGGCGGCAAACCCAAAGTCAGTATGATCAATATCGGCGACCTGGCGGATGCCGGCATCGCAGCCGGCAGCGCCGAAGAGGCCGAGGTTCTGAAAGCCATCGGCCAGACTCTCAGCCAGCAATCCCTCGGTGGAGATACTGCCGGGCGGATTGACGATGAAAACTTCTCAATCGTGCACGGCGATGACGTCGATGCCGTCGGACTGAGCGAGAAAATCTCCAACGCGATGAGTGCCGTCGCGCCAAATGCCAAGTCATTTGTCCCTAAAATTGCAACCGTCGATGCAAAAGCCGGCGGCATGGATGACAAGCAACTCGCAAAGGCGATGCTGTATTCTCTTCAGGAGTTCACGAAACATGATGGGGAACTTCCTGATGGAGACCTCAATGCCATTCTCGAAAAAAAGATGTCCGAAAACGTCAAGGATATCGAGCGTTTCAAGAAAATCTGCGCCGATGGCAGCTTTGATCTGGTTTATATGCCCGTGGCATCGCTCAAGGACGGGCACACACACCATTTTGAAGCGCTGACCCGTTTTCGCGACGATGCCGGAGAATCCCCCTTTCAATTGATTACCCTGGCGGAAGAAGTCGGCGTCATTTCGGATTTTGATCTGGCTGTTGCAAAACGTGCCATCCAGACGGCCGATGCCGCCAAGAAGCTAGGTTCTTTTACCCCCATTGCCATCAATGTTTCCGGTCATTCCATCAGCGATCCGGTCTTTTGCGAAGAACTCAAGAGACTGCTGACCGAAAAGTACGGGTACGAAGAACACATCAGCCTGGAAATCACGGAATCCGCTGAAATCAAGGATCTTCAGGGGGTCAACGATGCCATTCAACGGTTCCGCCGTATGGGGTTCAAGGTTGCGCTCGACGATTTCGGCGCGGGGGCTGCCAGTTTTGATTACCTGAACAGTTTCGACGTCGATACGGTCAAGTTCGATGGGCCTGTCGTAAAACGCGCGGTTGCCACCAAAAAAGGCAAAGCCTTTCTGGCCTCGATGGCAACGCTCTGCCATGAGATCGAAGTCGAAACCATCGCTGAGATGGTTGAGGATCAGGCCCTGGCAGACTTTCTGAAGCAGTGCGGTATCGAACTGGGCCAGGGCTGGCATTTCGGCAAGCCGATGCCGACGGAACAGGCCTTTCCCGGCATTCAGATGGAACCGGAAAAACCCAAAGGCGGCGACGCCGAGTTTTTCCAGGGGCAATCGCTGATGGACCGTTTGAACAGCGGGAAGCTCTGAGCGGCCTTATACCAACTTGCAGAAATAAACATCTGTTGTGATCCTGTTTCCCGTTTCTTCGGCAGGAGGGAAGGCGCAGGCGATGCCGTCGTATCGGCAAGCCTTGCCGACGCCCCGAAGGCGCAGGAAACATGACCCGGAGGGCAGCACGCTGCGGCCTCCGGACGTCGTCGCGGTCCCCTTGTGATGCGACGGCATCACGGCGGGAACCGCTCCTGGCCGGAAACCACGGCGAGTCGTCACAATAGGTGTTTATTTCTGCAAGTTGGTATTAGCGGAGTTCTTCCAGCGGGGTCACGCCGATCACCTGCAATCCGGAAGAAATGACCGTCGCCACGCCAACGACAAGCCCAAGCCGCGCACGCGTCGCATCCGGATCGTTTTCATCTATAAACCGCAGCCGCGAATTGTCCTTGCCCTTGTTCCATAAGCCATGAAACAGCGCCGCCAGGTCATTCAGATAAAAGGCAATCCGGTGCGGCTCCTGTGCTTCGGCTGCCGCTTCAACGGTTTTCGGCCAGTTCGCCAGCATCCGTATGATTTCTATTTCGGAACTGTCGTTGAGCAGGCTCAAATCCGCCTTGGCAAGTTTTTCTGGGGCCAGATCGGCAGCATCGATGACTTCTGCTGCATTGCGGAGGACCGAATGGCAGCGTGCATGCGCGTACTGCACATAGAACACCGGATTGTCGCGAGACTGCTCAAGCGCCTTGTCGAGATCAAAATCCATCTGGCTGTCATTCTTGCGGGTCAGCATAATGAAGCGGACGATATCCTTGCCGTTCTCACCAAGTTCGTCGATCAGATCGCGCAGGGTCACGAAATTGCCGGCGCGTTTTGACATCCGGAAGGGCTCACCGCCTTTTTTCAGGTGAACGATCTGGCAGAGCTTGACCTCCAGTTCCCCTTCGCCGCCGGTAACCGCACGGACGGCGGCCTGCATACGTTTCACATAACCACCGTGGTCCGCCCCCCAGACATCGATCATGGTTTTGAAACCGCGCTCAAACTTGTCCAGATGGTTGGCAATGTCGTTGGAGAAGTACGTCCATGAACCGTCGGATTTCTTCAAGGGCCGGTCGGTGTCGTCGCCGAATTCCGTTGCCTTGAACAACGTCTGCTCTCTTGGTTCCCAATCCTCGGGCGCAGCCTTGCCCTTGGGCGGCTCAAGCACACCGCGATAGATCAGTCCCCGGGCTTCGAGCAGGTCCTGGACATGCTCAACCTTGCCCGCAGCAACGAGATCCCGTTCAGACGTATAAACATCCTGATCAATCCCCAGCGCCCCCAAATCATCCTTGATCTGGGCCAGCAAGCGTTCGATGGCGACGTTACGGAAAGTATCAATCCACTCTTCCTCCGGCGCGTCCTTCAGGCCATCCCCCAGCGTGTCCGCCAGTTCTGCGCCGATCGGGATCATGTATTCGCCCGGATAAAGGCCTTCCGGCACTTCACCAATCTCCTCGCCAAGCGCTTCGCGGTACCTGAGATGGGCCGAACGGGCAAGCTGATCGACCTGATTGCCGGCATCGTTGATATAATATTCCGAGGTGACGTCAAAACCGGCCTTGCGCAACAGATTGACCAGCGCATCGCCGACGACAGCCCCACGCGCATGGGCCACGTGCAACGGCCCCGTCGGATTGGCGGAAACGTATTCGACATTGATTTTCACCCCATCACCAATGTCGGAATTGCCGTAATCCGTTCCGGCTGTCAGGACATCTGCAAGACGGTCATGCCAGAAGCTGTCAGCCAGCGTCGCATTAATGAACCCCGGCCCGGCGATTTCCACCTTCGCCACAGCTTCCAGCGCCTCGATCCCGGGCGCGATCAAGGCGGCAATATCCCTGGGCTTCATGCCTGCAGGTTTGGCCAGCACCATCGCCGCGTTGGTTGAAATATCCCCATGTGTCGGGTCGCGGGGCGGTTCCACCGTGATTTTCGAGGTATCCAGCTTATCCGGAAGCGCGCCGTCCTTGGACAGCTTTTCTATAATCCCGGAGATATCAGACTGAAATTGCCTGAATAAGTTCATTACCGTTCGTCCCGTTCTGCCCTGAGAGCGCGGACTTCATCACGGAGCGCACGCAATTCCATCTGCAGAGTTTCAAGTGACGCTTCAGCAGGTTCCCCTGCTGCTTCACGTTCGGCCCGTCCCTCTTCCGCCATCATTTCCTTAGCCGATTGCATACTGTCGACGACGATGGCAACGACAAGATTCAACACCAGAAGAGATGAGATAATGACGAAAGGCACGAAGAACATCCAGGAATATGGATATGTCTCCATGACCGGCCTGACGATACCCATGGACCAGCTCTCCAGCGTCATGATCTGGAACAGGCTGTAGATCGAGGCGCCAAGATCGCCAAAAAATTCCGGAAATGCCGATTTGAACAGCACCGTGGTCATGACCCCGCCAACATAAAAGATCAGCAACAGCAGAATGGCCGTCGATCCAAGCCCGGGGAGTGAGCGCAGGAGCGCTTCCACGACAACCCGCATTGTCGGTACCTGGGAAATCAGCCGCAGCGCCCGGAGAATACGCAGCGCCCGGACGACCGAAAATGCCTCTGCCCCCGGGGTTAACGCCACCCCGACGACAATAAAGTCAAAGACACTCCATGGGCGTTTCACAAAACCGGTACCATACGCAATCATGCGCATCATAAGTTCGATTACGAAAATCGTAAGGAAAACAGTGTCGAGAACGTCAAGAACAGGCCCGAACGACACAACGATCCGCTCGGACGTCTGAAGTCCGATAACGATCGAGTTGAAGACAATAATTCCGATGATGACATTGTTGAACAGCTTGCCGTCGACAAGCAAAAGCAGCTTGTCGCGCATGCCGTTCCGAGCGGGTGCACTGTCATTCATGGTTGTGGTTGGTAATCCGCCGTGCGCCTGCTGTCAACGCGACTGCAGGCAACGGTTTGACGGGAATACTTGAACTTATTCGGCGGCCGCGAACTGTTTCGCTTCAGGGGCCTGTCGAACGATGCAGTTATAGACCCAGTCGCGTGAACCGAAATGCTCGGCAATCACGTTCAGCGCTTCGTCGACATCGAATTCCATGCACGAAAATACGTCGAAATAGCACTCACCGGTATGATCGCAGAAATGCGCGGTAATGTTCGATGTCTCGATCAGCTGGGTCAGCGTATAACCGGCAGCCTGCGGGTTTTCCTTGGCAAAATGGACGATCCAGGGTTCGCCATGGGCCTTCATGTTGATCCGCTCAACCATGTCACTGGCGAAACGTGCAATGGCCGCCGCATCGGAACGGTTTTCATTGCAGTTGGCGACGTCAACGGTGAGATGCATACCCCACATTGGCTTAACTCCGCAAATTCGAGTTACAAAAAAACGCGGGAACAGGTCCCACGGATGATTTCGGGTCTTCTATCGCTTTTTGTACTTTGGATCAATAATAAAAAAGGCGCAATTTGTGCATTCTTTACGAAGGGCGGTTAAAACCGCTCCTGACGGATGAATGTCATAAAATTCCACTTGCATCCAAGGTTTAGTAGGTATTACAACGCGCGTCTTGGTTTCGATTTTGTTACAGCCTGCAGGCAAGGTACCTCAGCGTTGTGGTGGGAAAGGTCACAGAATTGTCTAAGACTCAACTTCATGTCCTGGACGAAGTAACCCCGGCTTCCGTTTCCGAAGGAGACGAAGACAAGGATTACTTCATCATTCGTGATGGCGTCCGCTATGCCGGTACGCATCTGATCATTGACGTCTATGGCGCCGAACGTCTGGATGAACTGGAACACGTTGAAACTGCGCTTCGTAAAGCCGTGGACGCAGCCAATGCGACACTGCTGCATATCCATCTGCATCACTTTACCCCGAATGGCGGTATTTCAGGTGTTGCAGTGCTGGCAGAGTCCCACATTTCCATCCATACATGGCCGGAATGCGGTTATGCAGCACTTGACGTTTTCATGTGCGGCGAAGCCAATCCACATGCCACCATTGAAATTCTGCGTGAAGCCTTTTCACCCGAGCGGATTGCCGTTGAAGAGCACATGCGGGGCCGTGGTGCGTAACCGGAAAGATGGCAGATAATTCTTTCAAAGAAACGCTCTATACCGGCTGGCAAACAAATTATCTAAGTTCCGAAGTCAATTTCGACAGCATGACGGATCACCAGCGTTTGGTGATCTTCCGGAACCCGGTCTTTGGCCGCATGATGATGCTGGACGGCGTCACCCAGACGACCGAAGCCGATGAATTCATCTACCACGAAATGCTCGCCCATGTGCCGATCTTCGCGCACGGCGCAGCCAAACGGGTCATGATTATCGGCGGCGGTGACGGTGGCATGCTGCGCGAAGTTCTGCGCCACCCAGATGTCGAACACTGCACGATGGTCGAAATCGACCCGAGCGTGGTTGAGCTTTCGAAAGAACATCTGCCGAACCATTCAGCAGGCGCTTTCGATGACCCGCGTGCCCATCTGGTTTTTGCCGATGGTGCTGCCTTCGTGAAGGACACGCAGGATACTTTTGACGTCATCATCGTCGACAGCACGGACCCGATCGGTCCGGGTGAAGTCCTGTTTAAGGACACCTTCTATGCCAATGCCAAAAAATGCCTGACGCCTGGCGGCATTCTGGTCACGCAAAACGGTGTCCCCTTCATGCAACCCGATGAGTTGAAAAACACCGTGGCACATCTGCGTCACCTGTTTGCCGATGCATCGTGCTATCTGGCGTCCATTCCAACATACGTCGGGGGACCGATGGCCCTCGGCTGGGCCAGCGACAATGCCACGCTCCGCGCCGTCGATGTATCGGTGCTATCGGACCGCTTTGCCAAGGCCGGTTTCAAAACCCGCTATTACACGCCCGAGGTTCACAAAGGGGCATTTGCGCTCCCGGTTTACGTATCGGAAATTTTCGACTGAAACCGCAGGTCTCACGCGGTCCGTGTGCCGTTCAGACCGCCATCATCTGATGCGCATGCTCGATCAGCGCATCACGATATTCGGCCATTTCCCCTTCAATTTCCTCGCCTTCAACCTCATTAAAGCGGGTTGCCCACTCCCCCATGGTTGAAAGCCATTCTTCCGGAAACCCCATGGCTTCGCAGATATCACGAACTACTGCGATTTCCGCCTCGTGGACATATTCATCCGCATAAGCCAACCGCAAAAGTTCCAGCGCGGCGATCACCCTGGACTGGTGCGTATCAAATGCAGATACATCGATTTCTTCCAGGGTCTTGCTGACATCAATTTCAGATTGAATACCCATCTCGTCTCGCAGCTTTTCGATAGCTTCCAGCTCTTCGGCAGAGTCTTCCCCATCAGATAAGGCAACGCGGCTGGCCAATATCAGAAACGACACACGCTGCTCATTATTCAACATTTCAAGAAACATCGGCTTTCCTGGATATACTCTGGGTGGTTGCTATTGGGCCGGTTGGGCCTGGGGTTCTGCGTTTCCGGCATCTGAATCAGGTGATACGTCCTCGGATTCAGCCTTATTGACCTTGCCGCAAAGACCGGCTTTTTCAAGCTCATCCCAAACATTGTCCCACACATCGGATGCTATCTGTTCTCGCATGGAATAGTTGGCGATCCAGTACTGGATCGAGAACTGCCCGCCCCAATCGTTATAGCCATCAACTGTGCCGTTATAGCGTACGGAAGGTTTCGGCTCTTTGACGATGTTTTCGGATTTCAGGAGGGCCCGCATGAGCACATCCTCAATACCGCGCGGATCCACATCCGGATCGACATTCAGGTTGTATGACAATCGTGTCACCTTGCCGGCCGTATAATTGTGCACCGGCCATTCCGAGGCCTGACCGTTCGGCACCGAGATCGTGAAGCCGTTTCGCGTCTTTACCCGAACCGTCCGCCAGGTAATGTCGACGACCTCGCCTTCTTCAAGTTCACCGATCTTGACCCAGTCGCCGACCACGAACGGGCGTTCGATATTGATCGCGATCCCCGAGAAGACGTTCGAGATATTGGCCTGGATGGCCAGGCCGATGATCATTGCCAACAGACCGGACGTTGCCAGCAGGCTGGTAATCTTCTGATCGAACACGAATGCAATGATACCGAACGCGGCCAGAATATAGATATTCAACGAGCCGAACATGCGGATCACGTTGGGCACCATGCGCCGGGTATGCTGTTCCAGCGGCACCCACAGGAAGCGCTCGAGGGCGATCCCGCAAATTCGTGCCGGAATGATCCACCACAGGCAGTCATAAACCAGCACGATCATGTCCACATAACCGGCCTGCAGTTCCTGCACCGCGAAATCAAGCAGCAGACTGCCCCCCGCCAGCAGCAACACCGGCCATGACATCAGGCGCAGGATCCAGGACTGTGCCGACCAGAACCGGCCATGTTTCTTTCGATCCATCAGGACGGCAAAGATTGTTCCCAGAAGACCGAAGATCGTCAGATAGACGAAGTATTCCTCCGGCACGAAATCACGGACGTTGATCCGGGCCGGACTGGTCAATACCCCCATGGTAATACGTGAGAACAGCGGGTCGACGGAACCATGGCCGACATACGTGGGATCACCACGTGTCCCTACAGGTACGATTTCCTGAGATACCCAGGCCCGGTCAATATCCCAGTCGAGTTTTTCACTGATGACCTGATTACGCTCAAGGATGTTCTGGAAGGTTGTTTGACCGGCCAGACCTATCCCCAGCACATCGGTCACGTATTGAAGGTTGTTACGGTTCAAAACACGGTGCGCAAAGTCGAAACCGATCAGCACGGTGCCATAGGGCCGTTTGACCTTGGAGAAGTTGTAATTGAACTTCCCTTTAACCTCGTAAAGCTTGTAGTTGAGGCCCCGGGAAATCTGTTCCGCCGCCGGCGTGTCCAGAACAATAGGTTCGACCGCGTTCGAGAAGATCAGGTCTTCAGGTTTGAAATCGCCGCTATAGCGGAACCATAAAAGGAAATGCAGCGTGACCTGGCCCTTTTCGACATCAAGGTCCGTCACTTCCTTAACCTGCAGACCGGTATAGACGACGTTTGTCTTGTACATGAACCGGTCGTTCACATAGAGAACTTTGCCTTTTTTCAGTTCTTCAATGAAGTTGGCGGCAACCCCGGCCTTGATCGGCTGCAGCTGCGTCAGCGCCGAAACCATGTTGCGGCCATCATAACGCCCCATGAAGACAGGTGATTTCGCTTCTCCCTGGGCCGTGAAAGTTTTTACGCCGGTAATCCCGCGAATACCGTTTTCAAGATCTATCGCCGCTGCCAGACGCTCTCTGATTATCCGGCGGCCGCCGTCGACAATATTTTCTTCTTCGGCTCTCACACCCCCTTTAAAGCTCTCGACAATCAGATGTGTCGTGTCGAATGCATAGGCTGCAACCCAGTCCGATGTCGAGCCGAACTTGTTCTGATACCGGGAGTTGAAATCCTGGGCCTCTTCGTTTGCGGTATCGAAGAGAAGCGGCGTCGATGTCACGATACCGTTGGTGTATCCCGATATCGTTTCGCTGTCTTCGCCCAATGACTGTTGAAATGCCCGTGTCGCCAGGATCGAGGTGCCGACGACCGGATTACGCGCCTTGATACCCCTCAGGGCGATCAGAACCTTGGCGGCGATATCCTCCTCGGCGGCAATGAAAACGGTGCCGACATCCAGCTTGGGTTTCAGGTCTTCGGCAATTTCCTGAATGCGATCATCAAGATCGGGACTTTCACTGTCGAAGCCCCATTTATACCGAATGCGCGTCCCGAAGCGTTTGTAAGTTTCTTCGAACGTATCGGCCATTTTCAGGCCGCGCGGCGACAGGTCATGAATGATAGATGCGGTTTTCTGCCCAAGTACGTTACGTGTGTAGTTGGCAACAAACGCGGTTTCATGATTTGTGTCGAAAACCCCGGAGAAAATCGCGGGCTTACCCTCAACCACGTCGTGATCAACCGGGGCCGGCGCGATCATCGGCAGATTGTATTTCTGATATATAGGGGCGGCGGCACTGGAGGTTTTGACGCTCCAATGACCGATCACGGCCAGGGTCGATGAGTTGCCCAACTCTTCTGCGATACGGCGCGCTTCGGCTGGATCGTTTTTATCGTCGTACACATCGACGATAACACGGCCGCCGCGAATGCCCCCTGCCTCATTGATGCCTTCGGCGTAAAGTTCAGCCCCTTGTGTCAGGGACTGCCCGTTAATCGCCAATGGCCCGCTCAGGGGGGCGACGACGGCGATCCGTACCGTTTTATCCTCGTCATCCGACAGGTATGTGAAGTTGGCAATGATCGAGCCGATGATCGTCATGATCACCAAAAGTGCCAAAATCAGCCCAAAGAGCTGTTTCTTGCTCAGCCGTTTCAGAAACTCCACGATTTCCCCCGTCCCTGTCACAAACGCCTGTCGGCGCAGCCCATCAATAGATGATGTAAAAGATTACCAGAAATGCAAAAAAACTTCGACCCACCTAATTGCAATGCTTTGTTGTCGGATTGTTATGCGATTGTGAATATTGGTAAAGCCTTTCAATCGGGACTTGCAATGGAATCCCCTCTCACGCTTTGATAACAGTGAAATCCGGCGTTAGGGATTTTTTAAGCCTGCTGTTTACCTGCCGCATATGTGTGGTTAAATACCGTGAGTTTGAGATTGGACAAAAATTTCAAACTGAAAACAAAAGACTAACCCATCAGCCAGAGCGGCACAGCCGCCGGGATGCATTGATGGGCCGGGGTAGGATAAGTTGATGAAGGACTGGAGCTTTTCAGTTCGTATGATCGCACGCGCTGCGGCTGCCTTTGTTCTGGCAGTCGCGGTTCTGTGTGCCTCTGCCCCGTCTCCTGCGCAGGCAGAAGACCTGGAGACGCTTCTCCCCTATGTCATTGAAAACCATGACCGTGTCCGTGCCTCCAAGGCACGGCTGACCGCAGCACGAAACCGGGCGCGAGAAGCCCTGGGCGCATGGTATCCGACGCTCGGTCAAACGGCGAATGCCGGGCATGAACGGCAGCAGAATGATAACGGCAGCGATAGCAGCACCGGCTTTAATGAATGGGATATCTCGCTGACCCAGCTTTTGTGGGACTTCGGCGCCACAAATGCCGCCGTCGACAAAGCTCGGCTACAGGTGGAAGAAGCCCGCTACAACCTGATCGAAACACGGCAATCACTGATTTTGGAAGCGATTACCGCTTATCTGAACGTTATCCGCTCACATGCGGCCCTGGGCTTTGCAAAGGATTCCGAGGAAAACATTCGCCGTCAGACAGGCCTCGAAGAAGCACTCGTCGAATTGGGATCCGGCTTTTCCACTGATGTTCTTCAGGCCAAAACCCAGCTGGCCGGTGCTCAGGCACGCCGCGCACAAAGTGAAGGCGGCTTGATCAATGCCCTTAACAGGTTCCAGGCCGTTTTCGGACGCAAGCCGGATAATCTGGGCGATCTGGAATCCGTGCCGTTTCCGGCATCTTTTCTGCCGCAAACCCTGGTGCAGGCAACGGATATCGCCCTGGAATCAAACCCCACCCTGAAAAACGCCATTCTCGCGGCCGATATCGCGGTTGAAGACGTCCGAAAGGCCCGTGCCGAGAATTTCACACCGAAAATCGATGCCAAGGCCGAACGGAAATTCAAGAAAAATGTCGGCGGCACGATCGGTTCCGAACAGGAAACCTTAGCCAAGGTCGAAATGACCTTCGACTTCAATCTCGGATTTACCGCGATCAACACACTCAGGGCTTCTGAAAGCGATCTGAGCGCCACGACCTTTACCGCCGCCGATACACGCCGGAATATCGAAGAACAGGTGCAGAATTCCTGGCAGCAGCTTGAAACGGCAAAGCAGACTGCCTCGCACCTAAACAATCAGGCCAATATTGCTGCGGCATTCCTAGAACTTGCACGTAACGAACGCCAGCTTGGGCGCCGCTCTCTGATCGATGTGCTGTCCGGTGAAACCAATCTGATCAATTCGAAATCGGACGCTTTCTCCGCTGAAACAGATGTTCTGATAGCCGCCTATGGTCTGCTGGCAGCCACGGGTCAGCTGGAATACGACGTCATTAAATTATCCAAGGGTACCGAGGCGCCGAAGGAGCAATTACCGCCTTCAGCACCGGCCGCGGAAACGCCTGCCCCTGCGCCTGTACTTCCCGTGACGCCTGCCACCGGACAAATCAATGGCGAAATCGAACCGGATGTGACCGTTGCAGACGGCCGTTCCGTCAATGACCTGCATGCAATGTTCCTGAAAATCGCCTCTCCCGATGTCCGTCAATTGCCCGATACCATCTACACATTCGGCCGGTCTCAATCCGGGTCCATGCTGGCCAAACCGAAGCACCCGCCGGAGCCCCTGTCACGCTATGACAGCTTTGCCGAATTTAAAACCGAGGCCGGGGCTTTTGCTGATCCCGTCGTACCTGAGGACGTCGAATTTGCCAGTGGTGACATAGAGTCACTGCTCGCGCTTGAAGGAGCGCAGACCCTGCCGTCGGATAGCGATACCGGGATAGCATCGACCCCGGAAACTCTGATGTATGAAGACTTTACAGTTCCGGCTGATAATCAAGGACAGGCTAACGTTGCTGTGGCTGAAAAACCATCCAGTGCAGAAATTACCCCGATCCAGTCGGCAGCAACCGAAATTGCTGATACATCGCCGATGGCACAGTCGGGTGCCGACCCATTCAAAAGTGCCGGTGCCTTTTTCAAGGATCTGTTTTCCTTCATGGACAATGCCCCCCAGGCAGATATCTCGGAAGCAGCTCCAGCTCAGCCAACAAAGAGATATAAAAGCGTATCGATGGATATGCCGTCGATGCCGATACCAGAGCCGGATACGGTCATAGAAATCAGCAAGGCACCGGAACCGGCTACCGGCAATGTGGCTGCCACCGGAAATGACCCCATATCCACTTTTTTCGGCAACGTCGTGACGTTTTTTGAGAATGCCAAATTAACGGGTGATACGCCGCAGAATGACTTTCATGAGTTGGCTGATCTCCGGGACGTTTCGGATGTTGAAGTTCTTCCCGCTGAAAACAGAGAAATCCCGAAAACCAAAGGCGAACCCGATAACACGAACGCAAACGAACCCGTAGAAGCAGCTTCCGTCCCCTTGGCGTCCGACACCGAGGTCGCGCCTTCACAGGTGACTGAAAAGCGTGAGAGCAAGGGCTTCGGTTCGTTGATGGATATCTTCAATTTCCTTGAAGCGGCACACCAGCGTGCCCTCGACGAGAAAGCCGGCAACTCCGTGAAAACCGAAAAAACGGAAGAACTTGCTGTGCTCAGTCCCGAAGCCACACCTGATACGGAACGGAAGCCCAAAAAGGAAAGTGCGCCGCAAAAGGCGGAGCGGAATAAACCGTCACTGCTTGCCTTGTTCGAAGACCTTCTTGGATCCGGCGGCAAGATGCTCAAGGACATCGAATTCGAGCCGGGCACGCCGCAAGGCCCGGAGCTATCGGACCGATAATAGCATTGCGGCATCTTTAAAGCATTGCTGCATATATATTTTCCGGAATTTCTGAAATAATAGGCTGACCGAGTATGATGACGCCACGTAGTGGAGCAATCGACAGGCGAGTGAATGGGTGAATTTTTTAGACGCCTGAAAGCCAAACCGGGTTTGACCGCGGAGATCGTGGCGGCGTCCCTGTTTGCCAATATTCTCGCGCTCGCCTCCCCCTTGTTCGTGATCCAGGTGCTGAACCGGTATGTCGGCCAGGGCGTCGATGCCACACTTGCCGCTCTGGCATCGGGTGTCCTGATCGCGATTGCACTTGAACTTGGTTTCCGCCAGGCCCGTCTGAAACTCGCGCGGGGCCTGAGTGCTAAAAAGGACGACGAACTGTCGACAGGCGCCTTCGGCATTCTCAACACCGCTGAAAGCATGGCGCTGATGAGCATTCCGCCCGGCGAAAGACGAGAAGTTGTGCGTGGCCTCGATCTTGTTGAAAACGCCTATACCCCCGGTAACATCACTTCGGTCATCGATGTGCCGTTTGCAATACTGTTCGCCATTGCCCTGTTTCTGCTCAGCCCGCCGCTTGCGGCAATCGCGGTCGGGTTCCTGATCGTGATCTTCCTGTTCGCCGTCCTGTCCCAACGCAGTCTGCGCGGACCGATGACGACACTAAGCGGTGCCCAGAATGAAGTTTCAGGGCTGCTGAACAATGCCAATGGCGCAACGGATACCATACGGGCTTTCGGCGGGCGCTCTATCATCACGGACGCATGGGCCAAAGCGAGTGAGCGGTCCCGGCTGCTCAGGGCGCTGATTGCGCGCCGACAGGCACTCGTGCAGTCCGTTACCCAAAGCGCGCAGGCCCTGATGAGCGTCTTCATCTATTCCACCGGCGCATGGCTTGTGGTGCGCGGAGAACTCGATGTCGGCTTGCTGATCGGCGCCAATATTCTCTCAGCCCGCACGCTCGGGCCAATGATCAAATTCGCCCAGCTTGGGGAAACCTTTGCCAAGGCCGACAATGCTCTCGCCAAAGTCCGTGAATTCGCCACACTCCCCGTCGAACAGGGGAAAGGCGCCAGACTCAGCCAGTTTAATGGCCAGATCGAATTCCGCGATGTCTCGTTCTCCTACCCGGGGGCCAACACCCCGCTTTTTGAAGGGCTGAATTTCAAACTCCCGCCCGGTGGGGTGATGGTCGTGACCGGATCGAACGGTGCCGGAAAATCGACACTGGCAAAGATGACGGCAGGTCTGCTGCATCCGGCACGCGGTCAGGTTCTGGCAGATGGTGTTGACCTGAAGCAGCTTGATCCTGCGTGGTGGCGCGCCCAGTTGATGTATCTCCCCCAGGAGCCGACCTTCATCAATGCATCCCTGCGCGCCAATATGGAGGCCGCCAACCCCGATCAGACCGAAGAAACCCTGATGCGTATTGTCCGCGAAGTCGGACTGGGGCCGTATGTCGATGAAAGCCCTGATGGGATGGACCGGATTATCTCCAATGGTGGCGGTAACATGGCATTGGGCCAGCGCCGCAGGCTCGCTTTTGCCCGGGCCATGTTCGTGGGCGGCAAGCTGGCCGTACTCGACGAACCGACGGAAAGCCTTGATGACGAAGGCACGGCCTTTGTGTATTCCGCCCTGATTGATATGGCCCGGCGTGGTAAAACCATTATCGCATTTTCACGGAATCCAAAAATCGTCAGTGCCGCAACCCTGATCCTTGATCTGGACAGCAAACCGACGCCCGTTTTGCGGCAGAATAAACCCCGTGTCGTGCGTACGGAGACGGCGTCATGAGTGAAGAAATCGAGCCGACCCCCGAAGACGACGAAGTCAAACGAGGAACACACATGTTCCTTGGCCTGTGCATGACGGCGTTACTGGCTTTTTCGATCTGGGCGACAAACGCGGAACTCGACATCGTTTCCGTTGCCACCGGCGAGGTATCCCCATCGACCAATGTGCAATCGGTCGACCATCTGGAAGGCGGGATCGTCCGCGCCATTCTGGTCAAGGAAGGTGACCGCGTCACCGCCGGCCAGTCTCTCGTTGAACTGGAACAGACACAGAGCGGCGCCGATGTTCAGGAGCTTAAAATCCGGCTGCGGTCATTGCTCGCCGATATTTCCCGCTACAAGGCCGAACTTGCCGGTCTGGATCAGCCGAAATTCCCCCCTGCACTCGTCAAGGCGGAGCCAGAACTGATCCGCCAGGCCATCGCACTTTTTGAAACCCGGAAAAAACGCATGCTGGGGCAGGTTCGCGCTCAGGAAGATGCCATCCGTCAGCGCGAGCTGGAAATCAAGGAAGTTCAGCAGCGGCGCGCCAGCGCACAGAAGAGTCTGAAACTGATCACGGAACAGATCGAGATTTCGGAAAAGCTTCTGGCACAGGAACTGACCAACCGGATGCTGCACCTCAATCTGCTCAAGGAAGCGGCCGACCTTCGCGGTCGTATTGATGAATCTGAAGCGGCATTACCACGGCTTCGTGCGGCCCTCGGCGAAGCCCGGGCCAACATGGAAACCATTCGCGCCTCGTTCAGAGAGGAAACACAGACCGAACTGGATAAGGTTACGCGCGAGATGGACGAGCTATCGCAACGCATCCGCAAGGTTGAGGACAACCTCAACCGGACCACGCTGCGCGCGCCCGTAGACGGCATTATCAAATCCTTATACGTCGTCAGTGTCGGTGGTGTCGTCCGCGCCGGCACAACGGTGGTCGATATCGTCCCCGCCGATGACCGCCTGATCATCGATGCTCAACTGCCGCCGCAGGACATCGGTTACGTGCGTACCGGTCAGGCTGCGAAAGTCACCTTGGCATCCGCCGATGCCGCCAAATTCGGAGATCTGAAAGGAGTCGTGGACCGGGTTTCGCCCGACACGCTGGTCACCGAAGAAGGCCGGCCGTTTTACAAGGTCCGTATTTCCACGGAACAGAGCTATTTCGAGGATGGGAAATTGCGCTATGATCTGTTCCCCGGCATGCAGGTCGTTGCCTCTATCCAGACCGGGTCGCGTACCGTCATGGAATATATCCTCGATCCACTGGTCGGTCGCATGCAGGACGCCTTGCGGGAGCGATGACCGTGCCGCTGACCAAGCCGCAAATCACCGACTTCAAGAAACGATTGGTCAAAATGCGTGACGAACTGGACGCGCTGTCGGTTATCTCGGCGGAGTCCAGAAAGCCTGTCGAGCTTGATCAGACTTCCGTCGGCAGGTTGTCCCGCATGGATGCCCTTCAGGGACAGGCCATGCAACTGGAAACGGAACGCCGGCGTGACATCGAACGCCAGCGCATCAACGCGGCGCTGGAGCGTATCGAAACCGGTGAATATGGCTATTGCACGATCTGTGACGAGGATATTGCGCTCAAAAGACTGGAAAACGACCCCAGCGCACCGAACTGCATCGACTGCCAACGCCACACCTGAAAATCATTTGGCGGATTGTGCCTCGCTGACAGACAGATCACGCATGGCCAGCTTGTGAAACCGTAAGCTCAACCACGCCAGAGAAACGATACAACCGACCAGTATGCCCTCGAAAAGGCCGACGGTGCCGTGCCCCCAAACAAACGCCGAGACATATCCATACGGCACCATCACGCCAAAAAAGCTGACGGTCTGAATGACGCTTGGCATCCACACGTCCTTGCGGCCGCGCAACGCATTCGCCATCACCGCCTGTCCGCCATCCGGGACAAACACCCAGGTTATGAATCCGATCGTGATCACCGCCTCGGCCAAAAGAGCCGGTTCGTCGGTGTAAAAACCCGCAAGCGGACCACTGAAATAATATGAGATGGCACCGGCTGACATCATGACCAGCATGTTTGCACCAAGACCGGTCCAACCTGCCAGGGCAGCATCGGGGATGTCTCCGCGCCCGAAGGCGATCCCGACCCGCACCGCTGTTGCCGAGCCGATTCCGATCGCGAGCATGAATGCCAGCGCCATCAGATTGAGCGTCAGCCCATATGCCGCTAGCGGGATTTTACCGAGCCAGCCTGCATAGGTGTTGAGACAGGCAAATGCGAGGCTTTCGACACCGACACTCAGACCGATGGCATATCCGATCCGGCGCAATTCCTTCCATGCCCGAAAGCCCCCTGCCAGTTTATCGCGTATGGCAAAGGCGTGATGGTCTCGTAAATTCCAGACGATTGCTGCGAGGCTTATGGCCATGAACCAGCGGGTTGCCGTCGTCGCCCACGCGGCACCGGCTGCGCCCAGCGGCTCTGCGAATAACGGCCCGTCGATCAGCAACCAGTTCAGCAACAGGTTCAGCAGATTTGCCGCGACCATGATCATCATGCCCAGTGAAGGACGGCCTATCCCTTCCAGAAAATAGACCGAACTCAGGAACAGCAGATGCCCGGGAAGACCCAGAGACACGACCCACATGATATGACCGCCGTTTACGGCAATATCAGGGGTTTGCCCGGTCAGTGTCAGCAGTTCTTCACCGAAATAGCCGACCGCCACGCTGAAGCAGCCCAGCAGCAGGGCGTAGCTGATCGAACGTCTCCAGATCGGGCCGCATGCCTTCAGATTGCCTGCGCCGAATGAATTTGCCGTCAGAATAAGTGTCCCCATGATCATGCCAAGCGACGTGATCATCATCGGCATAATGAGACCCAGCCCGATCGCCAGATACGCCAATTCCTCGGCACTGAAATGCCCGGTCATGACCGTGTCCGCCATCACCAGAAACAGGAACCCCGAGCGCGACACGACGATCGGCGCGGCAAGCTGGACTAGCGCCGTCGAATGCCGGCGTAGCCGGCCAGAAAGACCTTCGACTTCAATGCGGGTACGGGGTGCGGTTCCGGGACTATCCATACCGCACCTTAGACAGCATATGCCGCGACATCGCATTACCTTTTTGATGACTTATCGGACATGACCGGTAGAGTGCGAAATATGGTTTCTCCCGGCATCAAACCCGCAGATGACACGCGTTCAGGTATCTTCTGGATGATTTTGACGATGCTTCTTTTCGTCTCAATGGATACCTGCGCCAAATATCTCGTCTCCAACTACCCGACCATGCAGACCGTATGGGGGCGGTATGTTTTCCAGGTTTTGATATTGAGCGTGGTCCTGGCACCAAAGGTGCCGCAGCTTCTGAAAACCCAGAGCCTCAAGTTTCAGCTGGTACGCTCACTGTTCCTGCTCGGTGCGACGCTCTGCTTTTTTACCGGCCTCAATACGATCCAGGTCGCCGAGGCCGGGGCCATCATGTACACATCGCCGCTGATGCTGACCGCCGCAGCGCCCTTCGTGCTCAAGGAGAAAGTCGGCATCCGGCGTTGGATGTCGGTATTGGTCGGGTTCATCGGCGCGATGATCATCATTCGCCCGGGTCAGGGTGCCCTGGACGAAGGCGCGTTCTGGGTTCTGGGGGCCGCCGCCTGCTATGCCTGCTATCAGCTCAGCACACGGGCCCTGAGTGGTCAGGATTCCGTACTGACGACACTGTATTACAGCGCATTGCTGGGTGCGATCATCATGAGTTTTATCGCCCCCTTTGATTTTGTCATGTTTGCGCCCCTGGACTGGGGCGTCATGGCCCTCGCCGGGCTGTTCGGCACACTGGGCCATTTCTGCATGATCAAGGCTTTTACGAATGCGGAAGCCTCGAAGATCGCGCCATATGCCTATACCAATCTGATTTGGGCTTCTGCCATCGGTTTTTTGATGTTTGGTACGCTGCCCGATATATGGACTTATGCCGGAGCCGGAATCATCATCGGATCAGGCCTCTACATCATTCACCGGGGACGAAAAATCCATAATTAATCAATTACTTAGCAAACTTTCGCCGTTACAATCTGTTACAATTTTTACAAAACTTGTCAGGATAAGTTCAGGAACAAGTTGTAGTTTTAGCCTCGTTGAATATATGAGGTGACTACAATGGCTTTTGGCCGCTCCATTCTTGCTGCTTTTGTTATGATCGCTGCCGCGTCACAGGCGCAGGCGGCGTGTGATCCCTTTCCGAAAAGTGACTACCTCGGGAACTTCACCCATGCTCAGGTTCAGAGCTATGTGAACAAAGCACATGGTGGTGACTGGGCGCCGTATCTGGTGACCCTGAACCAGAACCTGTCCCAGCTGGAAGACCTCCAGCGGAACGGTAAGGGTGCGGTTCTGAAGGTCAGCGGCGTCAGCAAACAGGTCGCTCCCTCAGCCATCAACAAATATGTCTATGTATCCCGGCAATGGCTGCATGTTGCACAGTGCCTTGCCGAAGAGCAGAACATGGCATCCCTGAATGATTTTTCGACGGCTGCCGGCAACAATGCAGGCACGACGCAGGAACTGGCACCGCTCGATAGCCCGTCATTGCAGAATGAAATTGCATCCGCTGCCAGCGCTTCAGAAAAGCATACGTCCATCGTCACGCTGGAAAATGAAGTCGCCAGCATGAACATCAAACCGATTGCGGTGAAAATCACATCGCTTTGCGAGAACGGCGTGACCGTCTTCCGGGTATCCAACACGGGTGGTGACTGGCCTGAAACCGGCGTATTTTCGATGTTCCGCATGGATGGCCCGAACCGTCAGCTGATCAGCGCACGCCGCATGCAACTGCAGGCGGGCGAAGCTAAAACCTTCCGCGTCAGCAAAAAACAGAACCTGACCGGTCAGGTTGGCCTTGCCATTGAACCGTCGTGGTACAAGCGTGACTTCCAGATGGATGCTGACGCCACCTGCCGTTAAGCCGGTACGTTCCCAAATCTCAGTCCGACCCGGTTTCGAGGGAATCAACCTCCGCCAGCAGCGCGTCCAGTTCCGGATCGATGACGTTCAGTTTCCGCATTTCCTCGATCGTTCCGGCCAGGTAATCCCTGCACAGACCATATGATCCCCTGGCCCCCGCCATGATGGCGGCCATGCGGTCGCTCGGCATCGGACCGGCATAATGCGGATGATCCCGGTTCACAACAAAGGTTAGCGCCGGTACTCGCCCATGGTCTTCGGTTTCTACGGAAACCCAGCAGGCTTTGTAGATCCCGCTGCCCATCTCACGCTCCCAAAGGCGTTCCCATGCCGCCTCGATGTCGTCCTCGACAAGACGATAGGCAATGCCCCGGCACATGCCCGAGCAATCTTCCAGGCAAAGCCCCAGCCCGGGGTTATCAGGTGTGCCGCGGGCCCGCGTGGTCCAGATATGAAATTTACGGTCATAGCCGCGTAATAATGCCGACGCCTTGATGTCGTAGGCAAAGCACGGATTCCACATCAGGGAACCGAAACCGAATACCCACATGGCCTCGTCTTTCGGCCGTGCAGCCCGTGTCTCCAGCAATAGTTTGTGTGCTTCTTCCTCGGAAAGTCTGACGTAATCTATATTCGGCTTCATGGTCGGTCACATACCCATCATACGATCTGTTCCCGGGTTTTCATGAACTGCAGGTCCGGCCAGTCATCCGTGGCCTTGTTCAGGTGCCAGGCATTGCGGGCCAGGAACACGGGCTCTCCGTCATGATCGACGCCAACAGCCGCCCGGTTCCCGTCCAGAAACTTCTTCATCATCTGCTGTTCACCGCCGACCCAGCGTGCCGTCATCAGTTCCGTCGGCTCAAAGCGGACAGGTATGTCATATTCGGTCCGGATTCGGTCCGCCATGACCTCGAATTGCAGGGTCCCGACCACGCCGACGATCCAGTCGGCACCGACGGACGGCTTGATGACGCGGGCGGCCCCCTCCTCCGCCAGCTGCTGCAGGGCACGCCCCAGATGCTTGGCTTTCATCGGGTCATCAGGCCGCACCTTTTGCAGCATTTCCGGCGCGAAGCTCGGAATACCAGTGAAATGCAGGTCTTCCCCCTCGCTCAGCACATCGCCGATGCGCAGATTGCCGTGGTTCGGTATACCGATGATATCCCCGGCCACGGCATCCTCGGCCAGTTCCCGGTCCTGTGCCAGAAAAAGCACGGCATTATGCACGTTGAGGGTTTTGCCGGACCTGGAATGCTTCAGCTTCATGCCCCGTTTGAAGCGTCCTGAACACACACGGACAAAGGCAATCCGGTCGCGGTGCTTGGGGTCCATGTTCGCCTGTATCTTGAACACGAAACCGGTAAATTTCGGTTCGTCAGGCTTTACGACACGTTCCCTTGCTTCCTGCGCACGCGGCTTCGGTGCACGGGTCACCAACCCGTCCAGCAATTCGCGGACACCGAAATTATTGATGGCGCTGCCGAAATAGACTGGCGTCATATGACCGGCCGCATAGGCTTCAATATCCAGTTCCGGGCACAGTCCGCGGACCATCTCAACTTCTTCGCGCAGTTTGGCGACGGCATAATCCGGGAGCAGTTCATCCAGCTTCGGATCATCCAGGCCGTTACACGGCTCGCCTTCGTCCGGGCGTTCGCCCTTGGAGCGCGATACCAGCACCAGCCTGTCATTGATCAGGTCGTAACAACCGAGAAAGTCCCGCCCCATGCCGATCGGCCAGCTGGCCGGGGTGACATCGAGGGCAAGGGTCTGTTCGATCTCGTCCAGCAACTCGAACGGATCGCGAGCTTCCCGGTCCATCTTGTTGATGAATGTCGTGATCGGCACGTTCCTGAGACGGCAGACCTCGAACAGTTTGCGGGTCTGGGTTTCGATCCCGCGGGCCGCATCGATCACCATGACGGCACTGTCGACGGCCGTCAGGGTACGATAGGTATCTTCCGAAAAATCCTCGTGCCCGGGGGTGTCCAGCAGGTTGAAGGTACAATCGGCGTAGTCATAGGTCATCACCGACGACGCGACCGAGATTCCTCGCTCACGCTCGACCTTCATCCAGTCCGAACGTGCACGGCGTTGTTCCCCACGCGCCTTGACGGCGCCCGCCAGCTGGATTGCGCCGCCGAACAGCAAAAGCTTTTCCGTCAGCGTTGTCTTACCGGCGTCAGGGTGTGAAATAATGGCGAAGGTGCGCCTTGAAGCGATTTCGCTCGAAAGATCGGTCATGTGGTCTCCGGGTTAACCTACCGGAATGTAAGCATTAACCCGGAAATTTCCAGCAGATTCGATGACCGGAAGGTCTACAGGAGCGTGATATCAGCCTGTTACGGGCGTGTGCCGCCAAAACATTTGCTATTTTGGCGGACAACATCTTTTATCAAACAAAAACAATACCTTAAAGATACCCACGAACGAACAAAGTGCGCCATATGTAGTTACACGTGAGCTACACATAGCGTTTTGGAACAATGATTTGGGTTTCCCGAGTTTCACGCCAGTTACACGCCGGCAGCCTTGAAGTTCAAATTTCTCGTGTTCTGTAATCCGTTCTTGAAGTACTTTCTGTAGTGGTTGCAATTAACGAGAATTTTCAATGAACGATGATATTCTGAAAACTGATGAGGTTGAAACCACCACCGAATACCCAGAGCTTCCAGATTTTTGCTTCAACCAGCCCCTTTACAACGAATTGGAATTCTCTGGGGAAAATGGCTACCGCAAATTTTTAAAGTTCATACGGTGGACTGGGCAGTACGATGCCTATTGTACTGAATGTGATCGCCATTCTGTATTTACAAATGAATATACTACGAAAAAGACAGAAAATCCGCTTCTCGTAAGTGCCAATGGAATAAAGCCAGCAGGTCTCCACCCGGTTATTTTTGCATGCACACGTGATCCTTCTCATTACATCATCTTCCTTTTGTATCAATATGAAGAAACGCTTCAGAAGATCGGTCAAGTTCCTTCCCTCGCTGAGACTCAGCTGGGTGAATTGAACAAATTCAGGAGTATCCTCGATCGAGAAACCTCCGGAGAGTTCCATAAAGCATTAGGCCTTTCCGCGCACGATGTTGGCATCGGAGCATTCGTTTATCTTAGACGAGTACTCGAGCGTTTAATTGAAAAACGAGAGGCGATTGCGATATCGGATGGCAGTCTCTTAAAAGAGCAAATTGAGGGTAAAAGAATAGCTGAGCGCATCAAACAGCTTCGCGGACACTTGCCTGATCTCCTGGTAGACAATCCAAAGATTTACTCGGTGCTCAGCAAAGGCGTCCACGAGTTGGAAGAAAAAGAATGCTTAGCGGTGTTTCCTGCATTGAGGGACCTGATGTTCTTCATACTAGAAGAAGACTTGGAGAACGAAACCAAGCGAAGCCGATTGGCTTCTGCGATGGCAGCATTGTCCAATCTTTGATGGTTTTCGCTGCTTGGTTGACTACGTGAAATTAACAACCATTTGAAATCAATGACATAAATTTTCCGACTTACACGCGAGTTACACCCGAAGCAAGTTATCCGAAATGCTTCATTAATTTCAAAATCATCCGGTCACCGGCGTGTGCCGCCACCAGAAATACTTGTTGATCGAAAACACCGGCTGGTAATGGCGGATCGACGCTGCGTTGGCGATCGTCTTGATCTGGTTGTCGAGCAGCAATGACAGAACCTGCCCTGTCTTGGGGTGCTTGAAGAACACGATCAGTACCGCGTGACCGACTTTCAGGTTCAGATCCTTGACGGCAACGACCCGAAGATCGTTTTCCTTCCACCCCAGCCGGCGGAGCGACAGGTATTTCAGGATGGCATAATCTTCACAGTCGCCGAAACGGGACATGAACTCGGCCGGCGTTGCCCAGTAATCGCTCTGTCCCCAGTTGGTCTTGTCCGTCACATATTTGGCCTTGTTGATACGGTTGTTCACTTCGTTCAACTGGACCAGCGGTTCCTTGTCTTCCAGTGTCTTCAGGAATGCCACCCAATCGTCATAACCACAGATATGCAGTTCATCACCGGGCGGGCACGCCACCCTTTTGGGGGCTTTGGCTTCCTTTGAATACCGATCCAGCGCAGACAGCCATTTCTTGAACGGGGACAGGTTTTTAGACCGAACTTCAACGGTGTTGAAAAAGCTCGGGGTCGGCGATTCGCCGGCGATAGCAACGCCCATGCCACTGCCCAGGGCCAACCATGCGATAGCAATCACAAATGCCTTGCGCAACAATGCCTTGCGGACAGCACCTTTATAAAGGCATCCGCCTAATGGCAGCCTATTGATTGCAAAGGGAAAAATGCTTTCCATGGAACAGAATATATACCTAAAGCGACCCCCATGAAAGTGCGCTGGAACACACCGGGTATTCCGGCAAACGAAGGGATTCCGCTTGTCTTTATAACCGGTTATCATGATTCTTCGATATAGATGTATTCTAGGGGGGACGGCATGGCGCTAAGGCTTCGCCGCAAGCAAAATACCGACGAGACAAAAGAGCCTGAAAAGCAGGACGGCGTTTCGTCGAGCGCAATTGATGACACTGTCCGCAAGGAACAGGAACTGCCGCCCCGCAAGGTGAACAAGTACTTCCTGGCGGGCGCCGTTTTCATCGGCCTGTTGCTCGTCGGCTCACTGATCCTCGCCAAGCTCTACGTTGATGAGGAAATGAAGCGTGAAACCCAGGCCTGGCAGGTCAGGCTTGGTATTGTCGCCGACTCCCGTGTCGGCGCCGTCAACGGCTGGATCGACGATAACTTCAAGATACTTCGCGAACTGACTCAGAACGCTTCCCTGCAGCTCTACATGTCGGAGCTGGCCGCTGCCGCACCATCAGGAGATGCAGCTGCTGCGGCACCTGCTGATCAGGGTCTTTCGGCGGCGGATTCCCTGCTACAGGGACTGGACGGCAGCGGGTCCGGCGGCGCCGGTATCGGCGCCAGCGCATCCCAGGGGTTCCTCAGAAACCTGTTGATTGCCACGGCGGAGCGCTCACCGTTCAAAGCCCCGCCACCGGTCGGTGAGATCGCCGCCAATGTGGAACGTGTCGGCGTTGCCGGCCTTGGCCTTGTCGACAGGAATGCCGAACCGATCATATCCACGCCCGACATGCCGCCGATTACCGGACGCATCAAGGAAGCCGTCCGCAAAGCGCTGGACGGAGACCCGGCCATTATCGACATGTATCTGGGTGCCAGTGGTGAGCCGACCATCGGCTTCGCCATGCCGGTCTATGCCATGCAGGAAGGCGGCGGCGGCGCCAAGGGGATCGGCGCCGTCATCGGTATACGCCTTGTCGACGAAGCGTTGTGGGAAAAGCTGGTGCAGCCCGGCACCCTGACAAAAACGGCGGAAACCCTGCTGGTGCGCAAAGACGGTGGAAAGGTCGAGTACCTGTCACCGCAACGCGACGGCACCGGCGCACTCAAACGCACCATGGCACTGGCATCACCCAACTTGGCGATTTCCGAAGCCATCAATATCCCCGGCAGTTTCATCAATGACCTGGATTACAGCGGTGACCGGGTTCTGATGGTATCGCGCGAAGTAGCCCAAGTGCCGTGGATACTTGTGCGCAAGGTATCGCGGGATGAAGCCCTGGGGCCAATTGAAAATCGCCTCAATTTCATACTTGGGGTGTTCATTGCGATTATCGTCATCGTTGCCCTGACGATCCTGTTTGTCTGGAAGAACGCTGCGTCTGCGCGGGCATCGGAAGCTCTGCACAGGGCTCAGGTCCTGCTGGAGCGGTTTGAAAACCTGACCAAATTCATGCGCATGGTGACGGACAATCAACCGACGCAGATATGTGCCGTCGACCGCAATACGGTCTATACCTTTGCCAACATGCCTGTGGCGGAAGCCAACGGCATACCGATCACAGATATCAAGGGCAAGACCATGGCCGCCGTCATCGGACCGGTCAAAGCACAGGAATATTCGTCGCTGATCAAGCGCGTCATTGACGATTTCGAGCGCCAGCAAAAGATATTCACGTTCGGCAACCCCGACGTCCTGGACCCTGAAAATGAAAACGCCTTTCAGGTGGTCAAGGTGGATGGGCTGCCGCTTCGAGGCGACCGTGACTATCCGCCGGGCTGCCTTCTGGTCATCGATGACATTACCGAATTGCAGGTGGCCCGTCTGAAGTCCGAAAAAATGATGAAGGAGCTGATCGATACACTGGTCAGTGTCGTAGACCGCCGCGATCCGTTCTCCGCCAACCATTCATCACGTGTGGCGGAAGTTTCCCGTGCCATTGCCAATGAGATGGGCCTTGAAGATATCGATATCAAAACAGTCGATATTTCCGGCAGCCTGATGAACCTCGGGAAAATTTTTGTCCCCGAAGAGCTTCTGATGAAAACGGATGATCTGACGGAAGAAGAGCGCATGCTCGTTTCCAATGCCTATCTGACGACGGTGGACCTGATCGAACAGGTCACCTTTGAAGGGCCCGTCGTTGAAACCATTCGTCAGTTCGGCGAAACATGGGACGGCAAAGGGCCACTCGGCCTCAAGGAAGAGGAAATCATCAACACGTCACGCATCCTGGCAGTCGCCAATGCCTTTGTCGGCATGGTCAGCCCCCGTGCCTACCGTGGCGCCATGCCGTTCAGAAAAGTCTCGGATATCCTGATGGAAATGTCGGAAAGCAAGTTCGACAGGAAACCCGTCACTGCACTGGTCAACTACCTCGAGAACCGGGGCGGCATGCGGCGCTGGGCACACTTCAGGGCCGACCCCACCGTCGAGGACGCTGCAGAATAGCGTACGCAGAAACGATCAGATAAAAAAACGCCTCTCCTGTCCGAAACCAGAGAGGCGTTTTTTTTTGAATGCAGGAACGTTACTGCTGATCGATGGTCAGAGACACAGAGCCGTTCGACTCCGTGACGGAGTAACCGTCGCTGGGATCGCCATCGCCGTTCCGGTCCAGATCGTCCATGCTGACACCGTTCAGTGTCACGGACTGGCCTTCGACCCCGGCGAAGGAAACAACCACATCGCCATCTTCGTTTTCGTTGAAGATCATATCGTCGGCATGGAACTCCTGTCCCTCGAAGACGACGGTATCCTGCTCCATGATGTCCTGGATGATGTCGTGACCGCTCTGTGCATCGAATTCGAAGCGATCCTGACCCGAACCACCGGTCAGAATATCGTCGCCAAGACCACCCTGCAGGGTGTCGTTGCCGTCACCGCCGCTGAGGACATCGTTCCCGTCACCACCATAAAGACGGTCATGACCTGTGCCGCCGTCGAGCGCGTCGTCACCGTCACCGCCATACAGACGGTCATCACCATGGCCGCCTTCAAGGTCGTCATTCCCCTCGCCACCCAGCATGACATCATGTCCGGTACCGCCGAACATATCGTCGTTGCCGCTGCCGCCATCAAGGGTGTCGTCGCCGTCACCGGCAGTGAGGGTGTCGTTTCCGGCACCGCCCGACAGGTAATCGTGTCCGGTCCCGCCATCCATGACGTCGTCACCGGCGTCACCGAACAGCGAGTCGTTCCCCGACCCTCCGTTCAGGATATCGTCACCACTGAAGCCATAGAGCTTGTCGTGACCATCATTCCCGGAGATCAAGTCATTTCCGCCGGCACCTTCAAGGGTTTCGCTCTGCCAAGTCCCGTTGATTTCAACCGGCTCTTCAATCGTCACATCGATATCCAGCGAAACGACCGGTGATTCTGCGGAGTCGCCGTCATTTTCGGTATCGATGGCCACGACTTCGATCGAGAAGTCCTCGCTGACACTCGGATCGACCGTCATGGTCAAACCTTCGAGATCGGCGGTCGAGAGGGACCATGTGCCGTTGCCGTCACTCTGACCGGCCGAGAGCGTGACGCCATTCGGCAAACCACGAACCTCGAACGACAGTGATTCGGAACCGTCCACATCCACAAGCGTGCCTTCGATATCCAGATCGTAGACCAGGGTTTCACCTTCTTCAGTCACGACCTGCGACACACCGGCGTCATGCATATTGGCGATTTCAGTCGGCGTCAGGGCACGGTCGTAAACGGCCATCTTGTCCATTTCTCCGGTGAAGAAGTCCTGGAGGTTATTTGCTACCCCGTTGCCGCTCGTCCACTGGTTGGCGCCGAAGATCAGAGGTTCTTCGTTCCCCTGCATGCCGCCGCTATAGCTGTCGCTGTCGACAAGGTTGCCGTCAACATACAGGCGCATGCCGTCCGGGCCGTACGTGAACGCCATCTGATGCCAGGCACCACTGTTCACCTGGCCGCCCTGCACCATGTAGCTTGAATTGGTGCTCTGCATCCGGACCTGAAGCTGACCGTCATCGACGAACGCCGTCAGGTGGCCGCCGTCGTCGTAGCCGTTGGAGTCCTTGGAGAACAGCCCCTGCTTGCTGTCCGCGTTCTCTGTATTGAACCACAATACGAACGTACCGGATTCAGATTCCATATTGGATTTGTGATCGACTTCGATGTAGTCGTTGTTCCCGTCGAATACGGCGGAGGTCCCGCTCGGCCCATCGCTGTTATTGTTGATGCCGACGTGATGATTATCGCCGTCATTCCGGCCGACCTGGTTATCGATCTCATTACCGTCGTCATCTTCCGTCACTTCGAAAAAGGCGATGAGGTCACTGTCGTAGCCCTGACCAGAACCGCTGCCTGAACCATGGTGAGAACCATGACCCGAACCTGACTGAGAGCCATTACCGGAACCTGACTGAGAGCCGCCACCAAGGTGACCTTCGACAAGTGTCGCCGACGCGGAGACACTGGCACCGTCTGCCACACCGGTCACGTCAACGTCGAAGCTTGCCGTCTGAGTTGCAGCAGCGCCACCTTCTGACTCGGTGCCAACCGCCGTCACACTCAGCGTAAAGTCTTCGTTGCTGTCAGCCGGCGGCGTAATCGTCAGGCCGCTCAAGTCACCTGAGTTCAATGTCCATGTGCCGTTATTGTTGTTGGTACCGGCGGAAAGCACAGCCCCGTTCGGGACACCACTGATCGTGATCGACAGGCTTTCCGAGCCGTCCGTATCGTTCAGTGACGAAGCGATATCCAGGGCAATAGCCGTGTCTTCATCCCCACTGACATCGCCGGCCGTCAGGTTCACGCCATCGGCCGCCTGGTCGGTTATGACCGTCGGCACATCGACCGCTACTGTGGTCGTCGAGGTTGCTGTATCTCCGCCATTCTGCTCCGTTGAGACCGCAGCAACCGAAAGGTTGAAGTCACCGGCACCCGCTGCAACGGTCATGGTCAGACCGGTCAATTGCGCCGGCGACAGTGTCCACGTACCGTCATTGTTCTGCGTTCCTGCAGAAAGTGTCGCACCTTCAGGCAGATCAGAGACCGTCACGGAAAGGGTTTCGGAGCCGTCCGTGTCGGTCAACGCTGCATCGATATCGAGATCGAACGTCACATTCTGCGCATCGACATCTACATCCACAGTTGCGCTTGCAACCTCTGAATTTTCAGATGTTACGGACAGGCTCACATTGTCGAACGACACCTTCATGACTTCGTCAGAAGCGGTTTTCTTTTCAAGTTGAGCGCCAAGAGTCAGGGTGTGCGTGCCGCTGCCGAGATCACCGACATCGATCGTCACCGTCTGCCAACCACTGTCATAACTGCTGCCGCCATCACCATCACCCTGGTGTGTGGCAACTTCGTACTCGACCCCATCAATGGACACGACAACCATGCCGTCTTCGTCACTTTCGAAGTTGGCACCGCGTTCCATCCGGAAGTTGAAGGTCAGCGTACCGCTGCCTGCATCATCCACATCGAAGTTGATAGAGTGACCACCGGACAGGTCGGTTTTGTCATGGCTGTCAACGCCACCCAGCGTGACACTGAGGTTACCGTTACTGGCCGTCCCGCTTTCATAATACTGGTTATATGACGGTGCATTGTCGGCGCTGAACACGCCGTCGTTATAGACAAAGCCCTGTGCGCCTGACGAGAAGTTTGCAGAAACCAGGGTTTCCGAACCACCACCGGCATCAATGACCGAGAACCCAAGGGAAAGATCGGCAGCACTGCCATCTTCCGTGCTGACCGAAAGTCCTTCAAGCTGAGCAGCGGTCAACGTCCAGGTGCCGTTTCCGTTATCCGTTCCGGCTGAGAGCATTACGCCTTCGCCAACTCCGGATACCGTAACCGAACGGTCGTCTTCGGCGCCTGCAGCATCGATAATCGACTGCGGTATATTCACAGTCTCGGCACCGCCGCCGACGACCGGGTCGCCAACAACCGCACTGAGGGTCGGTGCATCTGCAACGGCATTTACGCCGACATTCATGGTAACCGTCTGTGTCGACGTATCCCCGCTTGCGCTTTCAGTCGACGTCGCGGATACGGTCAGCGTCATGTCTTCGTCGGAGTCATCCGACGGCGTGATCGTCAGGCCGTCCAGATCCGCGCTTTCCAACGACCACGTTCCATCGTTGTTTTTCGTGCCGGCAGAGAGCGACGCCCCGTTCGG
The DNA here is from genome assembly GCA_040218645.1 of Rhodospirillales bacterium. GTDB lineage: Bacteria > Pseudomonadota > Alphaproteobacteria > Rhodospirillales > Casp-alpha2 > UBA4479. The sequence continues at coordinate 520,567 of JAVJQZ010000012.1, read as the reverse complement.
CACACCGCTGATCGTAATCGACAGGCTTTCAGAGCCATCCGTATCGTTCAGTGACGACGCGATATCCAGCGCAATCGCAGCATCTTCATTGCCGCTGACATCACCAGCGGACAGGTTCACGCCATCAGCGGCATTGTCTGTATTGACCTCCGGCACATCGACAAACAGCGAGACCGATGTTGACGCGGAATCGTTGTTCGATGATTCAGCCGAGACCGCCGTAACGGACAGATTGAAATCTTCCGTCCCAGCGGCAACCGTCAGGGTCAGACCGGTCAGCTGACCGGCATTCAGCGTCCAGGAGCCGTCATTGTTTTGGGTTCCGGCAGAAAGCTGAGCACCTTCCGGCAGATCGGAAATGCTGATCGACAGTTCTTCCGATCCGTCCGTATCCGTCAAAGCCGCCGAGATATCCAACGGATATTCAACGGTCGTTTCACCGGGTTCTTCCGCGGTGGTTTCCGTCAACACAACATCATCAAGGCGCATGCCGCGACCATGCGTTTGCGCTTCACCGGTCGACAGGAACTCGAGGTTCATGGTTTCGCCGTTGCCGACGAAAGTTATGGTCTGGGTCTGCCAGACGTTATCCGAATTGCCTGAACCGTCAGCCGACACCGTGTCAATGGACTGGCCGTCAACACGGACATCCATCCGGTTGACGTCCTCATCGTATCCCGGCCGCGGAGAATAACGGAAAGTCAGTGTATAGGTCGCACCATCTTCTGTCGGGAAATCCCGATTGATGCTGGTGGCATCGTCAAAATAATCGACAGAGTCATCATTCAATTCGACGTAACCGCCGTCACCGGAATGACCGCTGGAAGAATCCCACGATTCAATCGCATCGGAATTCGTGCTCCAACCGTCCAGGGTCTGTACGAAGCCGACATCAGAACTTCCAAAGTTCGACGAGAATACTGTCGAGGTTTCGCCTTCGACCGGATCACCCTGATTTACAGTACCCTGGCCGAGCGTTGCGGTCAGGGTGGGCGCATCGGCAACTGCATTCACGGCAACGTTCAACGTCGCCGTCTGCGAAGAGGTGTCGCCGGTGGAGATTTCCGTCGATGTCGCCGTAATCGTCAGCGACATGTTATCGTCGGAGTCATCTGCCGGCATCACGGTCAAATTGGCCAGATCGCTCTGTTCCAGCGTCCAGGTGCCATCGTTGTTCTTGATCCCGGCGCTCAGCGTCGCCCCGTCCGGCACCCCGGCAATCGAGATCGACAGGGTTTCCGAGCCGTCCGTATCGTTCAGTGACGAGGCAATATCCAGAGCAATCGCATTATCTTCATTGCCGCTGGCATTGCTTGCGGAGAGATTGACGCCATCGGCAGCGTTATCGCCACCCGGCACATCATCAACGTCCAGCGTCAGCCCGACCGTGGCGACATCACCGTCGTTTTCGGTTGATGTTGCCGTGATCGAAAGCTCGAAGTTCTCGGACCCGGCCGCAACCGTCATGACAAGGCCGGCAAGTTGACCGGCGGACAGGCTCCACGAGCCGTCGTTATTCTGCGTTCCGGCGGAAAGCTCAGCCCCCTCGGGCAGACCGGACACCGTGATCGACAACGTTTCCGAGCCATCCGTATCCGTCAGCGACGATGTGATGTTGAGCGGGTATTCCACCTGGCCCGATCCAGAAGCAGTCGTCGTTTCGACATTAATATTCACGTCATTAAAGTCGTTATCGCCGCCACCGTTCAGATCTTCCCAATTCTGATTGCCGGCTACAGAATTGTCGGTTGTGTAGTCAAAATCACCATTGTTCAGAGACGGGTCATTGAACAGCACGCTGCCGCCCGCTGCACTCAGGGCATGGCCGTTGCCATCGACAGCCTGCCAGTTGCCGTTCTGATCCTGGGTAAACGTAACCGGGGTCTGTGCATCAAGGTTGCCGTTCTGCGAACCGCCGTCCGGGATGATGAAGAAGCCGATGCTGTCCGGATCAACGCCTTCAATCGTGAAAGTATCGCCGACATCTTCCTTGGCGTTGGTCCAGATCACCATGCCTTCGCCGGGATTGCCGTCTTCGTCTTTGACGTAATAGCCGTAGCTGTTGTTATACCCGGCGCTGACCTGGCCCATATTGGTGATCGTGATATCGCTGGTGGTTGACGTTTCCACGCCTTCGCCGATCGTTGCCGACAGTGTCGGCGCATCGGCGACACCGGTCACGGCGACGTTCATCGTCCCCGTCGTCGTCGCTGTATCACCGTTTTCTTCGGTAGCCGTGGCCGTAATCGTCAGCGACATATCTTCGTTGCTGTCTGCTGGCGGCGTGATGGAGAGACCCTCGAGTTCCGGACCCGTCAACGTCCAGGTGCCGTCGTTGTTGTTAATACCTGCAGAAAGCTGGGCGCCAGCCGGAACGCCGCCAATCGTGACCGACAGGGTTTCGGAGCCGTCCGTATCACTCAGCGCCGCGGAGACATCGAGTGCAATCGGCTGATCCTCATACCCTGCGGCATTGCCGATGCTGACCGTCGGCGCATCGGCGTCGCCCGTGACATTGACCGTGAACGGCACTTCCGTCGTGGCCGTGTCGCCGTCGTCTTCCGTGGACGTAACGCTCAGCGTCATGGCCATTTCACCGGAAAAATCATCCGGCGGAAGGATGCAGACACTCGGCAATTCAGCCGCCGTCGCGGTCCACACACCATTACCGACTTCGGTACCCGGGTTCAGGCGTGCGCCTTCCGGAACACCGCTGATAGTGATCGACAAGGTTTCCGAGCCGTCCGTGTCTTCGGAAATGGCGCTATCCAGATGCAGTTGAATCCACTGATCCTCGACACCGGTTTCATTCTGCGCACTGGCACCCGGGGTATCAGCCACACCTGTGACGTCGACATTGAAGCTGGTGGTTTGCGTCGCCGTGTCGCCACTGGCGCTTTCCGTCGAGGTCGCCGTTACCGTCAGCGAGAAATCCTCGTTGGAATTGGCCGGCGGCGTCACCGTCAGTCCGTCAAGATCGCCCGGCGCCAATGTCCAGGTGCCGTCATTATTGTTGGTGCCAGCCGACAACTCGGCGCCGTCCGGCATACCGGAAATCGTGATCGACAGCGTTTCCGAGCCGTCCGTATCACTGAGCGAGGAAGCGATATCAAGGGCGATCGCCGTATCTTCATTCCCACCCACGTCGCCTGCGGTGAGGTTCGGGTCAGAAGCGGTCTGATCACCACTCGGCACGCCGACATCCGCTGTCACTGTCACCGATGCCGTATCACCGTCGTTTTCAGTCGACGTTGCCGTGACCTGGATTTCAAAGTTGTCGTTGCCGGCTTCGACGGTCATGGTCAGCCCCGTCAACTGAGCCGGGGTCAGGGTCCATGTCCCGTCATTGTTCTGCGTTCCTGCGGAAAGTTCAGCGCCTTCCGGCAATCCGCCGACCGTGATCGAGAGTGTTTCAGACCCATCGGTATCGGTCAGCGAAGACGAAATATCGAGCGGATATTCGGCAAGCGTTTCACCCGCGGCGGGCGTTTCAAAGCTGATTGAGTTGATCAGATAATCATCACCGCTGTCAGGTGCCTTGAAGACGATCTGGTCAAACGGGCTGCCGCCTTCGGCGGTGAATGTCACCGGCGGGTCAATCTGGTCCGTAATGCCGGTAATCACACCTTCACCGACTTTGACACCATCAAGATACAGATCATACGATGCCTGCTCACCCGGATGCATCCAGGCAAAAGAGACATCGGCAGAGGAAGCCGGGCTGTCAAAGCTGACGATCAGCTCTTCCGACACACCTTCCTGGTTGTCAAAACCGACTTCGGCCTGATCACCCGAAGCCGCGCCCGAGACGCCGAAACCAACCGGATTGGCGTTGAAGCTGATGTTGTCCGTCGATGCGTCCGTCAGGGATCCGTCCTGATTGATGGAACGCCCCGTTACCGAGAAACCGAGATTTCCGTCGGTTACGTTGTCGACATTGATCGTCGTTTCAACCGGCTCACCGCCCGTCGTGGTCAGCTCGGGCTCACCGATGGTCAGTGACAGTGTCGGCATGTCGGCAATACCGGTCACGCCGACATTGATTGTCGCCGTCGTCGTTGCCGTATCGCCACCATTGGCTTCGGTGGACGTCGCCGTCACCGTCAGCGGGAAATCCTCGTTGCTATCTGAAGGCGGTGTGATCGTCAGCCCGGCGATGTCTTCCGGCGCAATCGACCAGGAATCGCTGTCTTCATCGTAAGTCCCGGCGGAAAGAACAGCACCTGCCGGCACCCCGGAAATGCTGATCGAGAGACTTTCCGAACCGTCCAGATCACCAAGGCCTGCGGCAATATCAAGCGGAATGGCATTGTCTTCAAAGCCGGCGGCATCCGTCACATTCAGTGTCGGGTCGGAAGCCGTCGTATCCTGTTCCTGCGACACATCAATGCTGAGGGTTGCCGAAGCGGTATCGCCATCGGCATCCTGCATCGTGTAGGTGAAGACATCCTCACCAACCACTTCTGCATTGGTTTCATACTGCAGAGCGCGGATGAAGAAATCACTGGAATCGTTCTGATTATTGTCGTTCCCGGTATCCGACGAGGTGAAGACAAGGTACTGGAACGGCGCACCGTCCGGCAGTGAGATCTCCGCCGTACCGACGTTGCTCGAGCCACTGTAATCAACCGTCGAGGCGTTCAGCACACCTTCACCGACCAGGTTGCCGTCGGCATCGAATGCCTGCCAGTTCCCCTGTTCGCCGCCGTCTTCGTTGTTGAACAGGTTGGAAACCGTCAATGTCGCCGACGAAGTTTCGCCGCCCAGATTGATGCCCAGCGCTTCGCTCTGGCCGGTGTCGTTGTCATGGTTGATCTGATCGGGTGCCGGCATGCCGTTCTGCGTACCTTCAACACCGATCCCCGCCGACGTAAAGGAGACCTCAGCATCCGCAAGGGACGGATCGAACTGTCCGCTCTCGTTCATGAACGACGTGCCGAAATCGAAGGCAAAAGTCTGGACACCCGACCATGCTTCCTCAACCGCGCCGCTGCTTGCGGTCCCGGTCAGGCCGGCAATGTGCGAGACAGCTTCGCTCTCGTCGGCGGCGTAGTCATAGGAGCCGTCATCGTACATCTTCAGCGTGCCGTGATCGCCGGCGATTTCGATGTAGTTCCCATCGCCATCGTTCTGCACGTCATTCGGGTTGGAGAAGCTCCTGGTGACGCCGCCGAAGCTCACGTCAACGACACTGTTGCCGCTCTCCGAGCCAACGTCTGCTGCATCCGTCGAATTGGTGCTGTCGCCTTCACCGGTCAACACGTTGCCGCTGGTAACGTCGCCGATTTCAACGACATTACGGTCGTCATTGGCCAGCGGATCGACGTTGATTGCCGCCGTTACGACGTTGGAGGCCTGATCATTGTTGGCAAACTCGGTCGATGTTGCCGTCACGGTCAGATCGAAGTCATCGCTGGCCCCGTCCGGCAGAGAGATCGCCAAACCATCCAGATCCGCAACGCTCAGGGTGTATGATCCATCCAGGTTATCGGTCCCGGCATTCAGGCTCGCCCCTTCGGGAAAACCGGCAATCGTAATCGACAGGCTTTCGGACCCATCGGTATCCGCAAGGACACTCTGAATATCAAGCGGCACGGTCTGTCCGACGTCGCCATCACCGTCACCGGCGGCCACGCTCGGCGCATCCGCCACCGCATTGACCGTTACGGGAATGGTTCCCGTGGTCACGGCCGTATCACCCGTCGAATGCTCGACGGAAGTCGCTTCGACGCTGAGTGTGAAGTCGACATCCGAGTCTGCGGGCGGTGTCACGGTCAGACCGGTAAGTTGTTCCGGCGTAAGGCTCCACGTCCCGTTCCCGTTATCGGTTCCGGCGGACAGCGAAGCGCCGGCGGGCACGCCCGATATGTTGATGCTCAGGGTTTCCGAGCCGTCGGTGTCGGTCAAAGCTGCGGAAATGTCGAGCTCGATTGCCGTGTCTTCATCACCGGCAGCAGCGCTGACATCGAGTTCCGGTGCTTCGGCTTCACCATCACCATCGATACCAATTGTCGTCGTTACACTTGCTGTATCACCATCGTTTTCGGTGGCCGTCGCCGTGACGTCGAAATCAAAGTCCGGATCGACACCAAGGGGCACTGACATCGTCAATCCATCGAGTTGCTCTTCAGTCAGTACCCAGGTCCCGTCATCAGCCTGTTCACCGGCGGAAAGCGTGACCCCTTCCGGAAGATCGGAAATGGTGATCGACAGCGTTTCCGAGCCATCCAGATCGTTCAGGGACGCAGCGATGTCGAGCGGGAAAATGGTGACGCTCTCGCCACTGCTGCTGCCGAGGTAATCAGCAAAAGAATTATCAAAAGATAATTCCTGATCGACATGGTCAAGAAGCGGCAGCGTATTTGCGGCGACACCCGGATCAATCAGGAACAGTTCGCCTTCACCCGGGCCCACGATCGGCGAGTGGTTATTGCCGGCCTTCACCGTCAGAGCAACCAGTTCCGACCCTGGATAGTTGTCATTGATGAAGCCCTGAAGATCGATGTCATTAACATCGTGGATTTCACCGTTGCCGTCCGGAAAGTCCTCAACCCGGACTTTTTCAATATTGCCGTTCCCGTCATCCAGATACATGACAACATTGGACAACGCATGATCGAAAGACGGAATGTCGCGGATACCTTCCGAGACTACGGTCCCTTCGCCAACGGAACCGGCAAGGTTCGGCGTATCGGCAACACCGATCACATCGACATTGATGGTGCCGGTGGTGGTGGCAAATTCACCTTCTTCAGTTGTTGACGTGGCGGTGACCGTCAGCGCGAAGTCAACATTACTGTCATCTGGCGGTGTAATCGTCAGGCCATTGGCTTCTTCCGGCAGCAGCGACCATGTTCCGTTTCCGAGATCGGTCCCGGCGGACAAGGTCGCACCCGCCGGCACGCCGGTAATGGTAAGAGAAAGCGTTTCCGACGGGTCCGTCAGATTGGCGTCGATATCCAGCGGGATCGGATTGTCTTCGTAACCCTGCGTATCTTCGAGACCAAGTTCCGGCGCATCCGGATCGTTTATGACAACGCCTTCGACTTCAACATCGATGTAACCGATGCTGATGCTGGTTTCCAGACCGGTCGGAATATCGTTGTCCGGGTCCGTATCCGTCGCCGTTGCCGTCACCTGAAGGGTAAAGTTTCCGTCGAAACCCGGGGGTGCGGTAATCTGCAGGCCGCTCAGCTGCGACGGCTCCAGATCGACCGAACCGCCAACCACATTGAGAACCGTGTTGCCGATATTCAGAACAGCGCCATTCGGGATATTCGATATATTGATGCTCAGGCTTTCCGAGCCATCCAGATCGTTCAGGGCGCTCTGGATATCCAGATCGACGGCATCCTGACCTTCGGCATTCACTTGCGACGGCACATTCAGGGTCGGCTTGTCGGCTACGGACGTGACCGAGACATTCAGTGCCTGCGTCGTCTCCGCAAGATCGTCTCCGTCCATGGATGTGACGGTGACACCTATTTGAAAATTCACGCCGGAACTATTCGGCGGCGTGATGGTCAGGCCTTCGAGCTGGTCTTCGCTCAGAGTCCAGGTGCCATCTTCATTGTCGATCCCGGCGGAAAGAACGGCACCTGTCGGAATGCCGCTGATCGTCACGCTGACGATTTCGTCGCCACCGGCGGCGGCCGTCGAGATTTCAAGCGGGATCGCATCATCTTCAAATCCGGCCGCATCATGCAGGATCAGCGTCGGCACATCTGCAACCGCACCGACATTCACATTCATCAGTCCGGTCACGCTGGTGCTGTCACCGTCATTTTCCGTCGACGTCGCCGTCACCGTCAGAGAGAAATTCCCCGATACATCTTTCGGTGGCGTCATCGTCAGACCAGTCAGGTCTTCACCCGTGAGAGTCCACGTACCATCGGCGTTCTTTGACCCGGCAGAGAGAACTGCCCCTGCGGGAACGCCGGAGATCGATACGCTGAGCGTTTCCGAGCCATCCGTATCCGTCAGATTGGAGGTGACATTCAGCGGGATTGCTGCATCCTCAAGGCCGGTGATATCACCCGTATTGAGCGTCGGTGCATCAGCGACACCGGTGACACCAACACTGATCGAACCGGTTGAACTTGCGAACGTGCCGTCCTGTTCGGTCGACGTCGCGGTAATTTCCAGTTGGAAATTTTCGTTGCTGTCGGCCGGCGGTGTGATCGTCAGGTTTTCAAGTTGCGTCGCATTCAGGGTCCATGTGCCGTCATTGTTATTCGAACCGGCAGACAGCATGGCGCCTTCCGGTACGCCTGAAATCGTGATCGACAGTGTTTCGGACTGATCGGCGACAATCGCAGAGATATCGAGCGAAATCGGCTGATCTTCGTTGCCACTGGCATCCTGAAGAACAAGTGTCGGCACTTCAGCAACAGCCTGCATATCGACGTTAATGACGCCGCTGACACTGGCCACACCCTGGCCATTGGCCGTGACATCAGCATCGTTTTCGGTCGTCATTGCCGTCACCTGAAGCGTGAAATCCGTATCCAGGCCCGGCGGTGTGGTCATCGTCAGCCCTTCGAGCTGCTCGGATGACAGTTCAACTGCGCCATCGACGATATTGAGCACATCACCAAGTGAATTGGTTAGAACCGATCCCTCAGGAATATTGGATACGGTTATGCTGAGAGTTTCGGAACCGTCCGTATCAACAAGGCTGGCATCGATATTCAGCGGGATCGCCGTGCCTTCATCGGCAACGACATCCGTCAGGTTGAGATTAGGATCATCGGCTACACCTGCAATGGAAACATTGAACGAGCCGGTGGTCTCGGCAAATGTACCGTCATCCGTCGTCGAGGTGGCTACAACCGATACCGGGAATTCGCCGGAGAAGTTTTCCGGCAGCTCCATGGTCAGGCCGTTCAGATCACCGGCTTCAAGGGTCCACGAGCCGTCATCGTTCTTCGTCCCTGAGGAGAGAACCACGCCATCGGGTATGCCGCTGACGTTTACACTGAGTGTTTCTTCCTGATCCGTCAGGATAGCCGCGATATTCAGGGGCACCGTCGTGTCTTCGTTACCACTGGTATCAAACAGCATCAGTGCCGGCGGGTCTGCGTATTCCTGAACGACCACACTCAACGTACCGGAAATGCTGGATACGCCCTGCCCGTTGCCGCTTTCATCCGCATCATTTTCTGTCGTGGTCGCCGTGATCAGCAGATCAAAGTCCTCGTCAGAATTAGCCGGCGGGAGAATTTTCACATCGCCAAGCTGATCCGGAGAAAGCGTAATCACGCCATCGACCATGTCCGCACGCTCGCCGCCGACAAAAACGATTGCCAGATCAGGCACGTTTTCGATGGTGATGCTGAGCGTTTCGGAGCCGTCCGTATCATTGAGGGACGTCACGATGTTCAACGGAATAAGCGTGTCTTCCAGACCCACGGTCTCGGGGGTGCCGAGATTTGGTGTGTCCGCAACACCCAGCAGATTTACGGGGATATCGGCCGTTGTTTCGACAAACTCACCATTGCTCTCGGTCGCCGTCGCCGTTACCTGCAGCGTAAAATCGACGTTACTGTCAGCCGGCGGCGTGATTTTCAGATTGGCCAGGTCAGCAGGATCGATGTCCCAGACGCCGTTCCCCAGATTGGTGCCGGCACTCAGCACCGCACCTTCCGGCACACCGGAAATCGAGATGCTGAGCGTTTCAGAACCGTCCTGATCAACGAGCGATGCATCGATATTCAGCGGAATATCGGTATCTTCATTGCCCGTAATCGAGGTGACGTTGACGATCGGCGCATCCGGATCAGGGGTGATGCTGAGGCCGATCTGCTGCGAAACGACAGCCTGGTCACCATTTGCCGCTTCGGTCGTGGTCGCGGTGACGGTCAGGTTGAATTCACCTGAAACATGAAGACCCGGTGTGATCGTCAGACCATCAAGCTGATTTGCATCAAGCGTCCAGGAACCGTCGCCATTGTCCGTTCCCGCAGAAAGCACGGCACCGGCAGGCACACCCGAGATCGTGATCGACAGTTCTTCCGAGCCGTCGGTATCGTTCAACGATGACGAGATATCGAGAGCAATCGGTGTGTCTTCCATACCGAGCGCATCGGTTGCGGCTAGATTGGCGGCATCGGCGATCGCTTCCACGTCAACGGAAACCGTGGCTTCAAGGGTCAGCGTGTCTTCGTTGTTGTCGACGTTTACAACAGTGACCGTCAGATCAAAATTTTCATCCGAGTTCAGTGGCGGCGTGATCGAAAGCGTGCTGAATTCTTCTGGCGTCAGCGTCCACGACCCGTCGCTGTTTTCCGTACCGGCGGACATCACTGCCCCATCAGGAACGCCGGAAATAGTCACAGAAATCACTTCGGAACCATCCGTATCCGCCGTCAGAGCATCGATGTTAAGCCCGAAAGTACCGTCTTCGGTCGCATTGATGTTCACTACATCGCCATCGACGACAGTGGTGTCGTTGATGGTAACGCCGAGCTCGTCAGCCACGGCAGTAATCGTCAGCGGCATGTCGAAGAAATTCGTGGCCGTGTCGCCATTCGTCGGCTCGGTCGAGGTCACTTCAAGCTGCAGATCGAATGACCCGCTGAGGTGTGCCGGCGGCGTCAGAACAAGCCCGTCCGTCGACATGTCTTCACCAAGATAGCCGATCGGTATCGACGCCTCTCCGTTGACAACGGGAATCTGCACCGGGAACGTCTCGCCCGTGTCGGGATCCGTATAGGCAATGCTGAGCTTGGAACCCTGCGGAATACCGGTCAGCGTGACATCGGTAATGTGTTCAGAGATGTCGTTCTTGTCGATGTCGAAGCTGATGGAAACCGGCTGGTCTTCAAGCGTCGTTTCTGCACTGCCGTTAACGGTCGGCACATCTGCCGCCGCGGCAAGCTCTACAGTTGCTGAACCGAAGACGGTTGCGGTGGATTCACCGTCCTGAACCTGAGCTGAGATTTCAATACTGAAATCGGCGCTATCGTCCGGCGAGCCCACGAGACGCAGGTTGTTGAGTTGTTCGCCGGTCAGATTGTAGGTGCCGGTATCATTAGACGGCAGGACAACATCGTTACCGTTTGCATCTGTATAGATGAGGTGCGCTCCGACCGTGTTGCCATTGGCATCGGTAGCAGGTTCGAAATACGTTTCAGTTTCAGTGAGTTGGACCCCTTCATCGTCCAGAAGCGGTTCACCGTCGTCATCAAACAGAGGCACTTCGCGCGTCGCCTCGACGACTTCCAACGTCGGCAACCCGCTGATGGTGACCGAAATGACTTCGCTGCCATCGGTGTCAGACAGTGACCCGACGATATCGAGCGAAACTTCCTGATCCTCGGTTCCGGCAAAGGTAATCGGTGAACTGCTGCCGTCAGCCGTCAGCTCCACACCACCCATGGTGATGGAAAACGGATCAATAACGCCGATGACGGCAATATTGACTGAACCACTGCCGGAAGAACCGTTCATGAATGACTGTGCGGCACCATTTGCCAGGTCCAGCGCCGAACCGCCATTGGAGATGAATTCTTCGAACGTCTGCAGCGGCTGATTGGTTTCAGGATCAATCTGTGTTGCCAGATAATCGCTTGCGGCCTGATCAACGGCGGCGAGATAGTCCTCGCTGTAGGTCGTGATGTTCAGGGAGAAATCCTCAGCCGAATTGGCTGCACCCGTCACCGTCAGGCCTTCGAGATCGGCACTGTTCAGCAACCACGTACCGTCAGCCAGCAGTGTCCCCGCCGACAATTGCGCCCCAGCGGGCACGCCGGCGACAACGATGGATACGGCTGCATCCGCTGCGGATACGTGATCGCCTATATCAAGGCTGATCGCCGTATCTTCAAGTCCGACGACGATGTTCGGGCTTTCCGTAAAGGCAAAGTTTTCGACGTTCTCAATGGTATCGGTGCCATCGGGGCCGGTGACCGTCAGAACGCCATCAACGATCCTGATCGTCGACTGTCCATACGTTCCCGAGAATACGGCCGTATCCTGGCCGCCGCGGCCATCGATGAAGTCGTCACCCAGGCCGCCTTCCAGGAAGTTGACGTTCTCATCGCCGATAATGGTGTCGTTACCCGAACCACCGACAACATTTTCGATGTTAATGATGGTGTCTGAGCCAATCCCGTTTCCACCGGCATCATCAGTTGCCGTGCCATTGGTGAGATTGATGATCAGATTATCGTCGGAAGCCGCAAAGGTAATCGTGTCGATACCATCACCGCCATCGTAAGTGTCATCGCCGCCCCCCGGTGCTGCTATCAGTGTATCGTCACCGTCGCCACCATTAAGAACGTCATCTCCATCCGTGCCGGCGAGTGTATCGTCGCCACTGCCACCAGTAATCGTATTTATTTCGTTATCGCCGGTCAGGACGAATGTGTAATTCATCCCAGTACCGTCAAAATCACCTGCAACATTTGCAGTTACCGTCCTGCCGTCCTGGGACACCGTCACATTCTGAAGCGTTCCTGCATCGACGAGATCCTGAATATCGCCGGGCAGTACGATGGTGTCGTCATCGATGGTGATTACATCATCATCATCATCATCATCGGTGCCATTATCGTCATCATCATCAATATTGTCGTCATCATCATCTTCAAGAAACGGATTGTCATCATTCAGTTCTGCGCGGGCCTGTTCGATGATGTTCAGTTTTTCCAGCTTACCGGTCACGCGGATCGTGCCATCGGGGGCCTGCTCCTGCGGACCACCGGCATCGGTCTGGAAATCGTTCAGAAAGTCCATCGACTCCCTGTTTTCACCTTCGACTTCCTGGGTTTCGTCGTACGTATTGGCGCTGGTCCGCTCACCCTCGCTGTTGCGGGTCGGCAGGAAGCGCAGTGTTTCTTCCTGATAGGACGTAAGAATGTCCTGAATACCGACAATCTCAAAAGGTGAAGGTGCGGAATCGAAGCTGTTGACGCTGGTAAAGGCGTTCGCGTCGTTAAGAACCTGAACACCACCGTCGTTGACAACAACGACCTCACCGACAAAGCCGAAGCGTTCTTCCATGAGGTGAACGTTCAGGTTTTCACCATCACGGATATCGAGACCGACCTGTGTACCGCGAATACCGATGGTCGCGACCGGCGTATCCAGGGTCATGGCGTCGGGGTCGGTTTTCGCCACCTGACCTGACACGAATGTGAACACACCCTGCAGAACCGACATCGACACGGAACCCTGCTGCGTCGCCGGATCGTATACCATTTCATCCAGAACCATGCGCCCTTCGGGACCCATGGCGAAGGTTGTTTCATCGGCAAGAAGGATACCGACGTTGCCTTCGGCACTGGATTCCAGAATGTCCCCCTGAAACACCTGATCCCCGAGTTCGAGGCGGACACGCGTCCCGTCGACACGGATGGCAAAAACTTCACCCTGCAGGCTTTCCACGTTACCGATCGGCTCACCGTCGGTGCCGCTGATGACATTCGGATTATTTGCGATATTACCGCTTGCCTGTTCGGCTGCCTGAATGACTTCGGCCTGTTCCGGCTGAATGAACCCGAAGCTCCCGGCACCCGCACCTGTATCCGCCGGTGCACCCGCGTCGGCCATGGCGGAAATGACGTCACTGCCGACTTCTGCACCATCTGAGGAAACAAGTGTCGGCGGATTTGGATTATCCTGATAGCCCTCAACCGTGACGACGGTTCCGTCCGGGAAGGTCATGACAAGATCGCCGCCCTCGAACGTGAATTCGGCGTCTGTTACGGATAAATTTTCAGGAAGACTTAGCTCACCGGATTGCGAACCATCAATCGAGAACGCATTTTCGCCGGTTTGAACGGCATTGCCGCCAGCCAGGATTTCATCAGCCATTTGTGTGCAACCTTATGAACGATAACGTTTTTTCGTCGTTCACTACGGTTGAATATATTTATTATTGTTCTTTTCTGGAGCTATTTATGCGCCACAAGTACCACCCCGGTCAACAGAACCAGGCAACAAGATCATAAATGTGATCTTAATTCAGGCAGATTTGGCACCGTAATACAGGGTCACGACATGCCTGGCTTCGGCAAAGAACAGCCAACGCTCGACGACGACACCAACGCTCATGCATACCGCCGCGATAAAACTGGCAGCCATCACCAGCGGTCCGTTAAGCAAGTAGGACATCACAAGCATGACCAAAGGCACGGTAAACCCGACGAGATGCACGATCTGGCGCAGCTTGTCGGCGTGCTTACGGGCAATCTTGAACCCCATTTCCTGTTGCAGGTAATTCTCTTCGGTATGCGGGCCTTCAAGCAGCGTAATGGTTTCGCCTTTAAGACCCGTTGCCGACTTCGGGGTCGACGGATGCTGGGTCGTATCAATGAATTGCCAGTACATACGCTTGACGCGCCAGGCAATCAGCACGGAAACCACCGTAAAAGCCAGGTAGGGCCTGTCGACACCGACCGTGGCCGAAAGAAGCGCCGCTATCCAAACGGCACCGGATGCCAGCGCCATAAACAGATAAAGCCAGACCGTCCATTTATTGGCCCACTGATGAACGGTCTTGAGGCTCCGGTAGATCATCGCCGTCGAATATACCGTCGCCAGAGCCAGCGCCGCTGACAGACCGGCGGCAATCCCCCCCAGACCGGAGAGATCAGCGGCAAATATCCAGAAATACGCCAGTACGAGCCAAGGGCCATAAGTCAGGACGGACAGGACTCCTTCTCGTGATAGCCAGCTTGACCGCCATTGTGTCAGCGCCCGCCAGGCACGCTCCGGGTGGCCCAGATGGAACGTCGATGACAGCAAACCTGCCGTCACCAGTATGAAAGCCAGCCCCAGGGCCAGCATACCAAAAGTGCGGTCGAGCGGGACCACCTGCCATGCACCAAGCATCGACAGGATGAAAAGCATCCCATAACCGGCACCAGACGCCGTCGTGAAGAAGATGACTGAAAAAGCAGGATGCATAACTTACCTCGACAGCGCGCGGTCGATCCAACGCAGGATCGGATTGTCAGTACCGGGTGTCACGGGGATTTCACTCGGCAGGCCGCTCTCATCCGCTTTATTCCGGCGGGGACGCGGCGGCAGATACTTGTTGGTTGGTTTGTAACCCATTTCCGCCATCAGATCATACCCCTGACGCTCGGCAACCAGCTTCGAGACGGCAGAATTCGGGTCGCCGAGATCACCGAAATGACGGGCACTGGCCGGGCACGTTGATACACACGCGGGAACGCGGTCCACCTCGTCCATGTTTTCATTGTAGATCCGGTCGATGCAAAGCGTGCATTTCTTCATCACGCCTTCGTCGGCATCATATTCGCGTGCGCCATAGGGGCAGGCCCAGCTGCAAAGCTTGCAACCGATGCACTTGTCTTCGTTCACAAGAACGATCCCGTCCTCTTCCCGTTTGAAGCTCGCCCCTGTCGGGCAAACCGTCACGCAAGCCGCCTCTTCGCAATGCAGGCAAGACTTCGGAAAGTGCACGGTCCGGGACGGCTCCCCTTCCCCGGCTGAGGCTTCGAAAGTGTGTATCCGGTTGAACCAGACGCCGATCGGCTTCGCTCCATAAGGATCCCTGTCCGTCAGCGGTGCAGCATGACCGCCGGCGTTCCATTCCTTACAGTTCACCGCACAGGCATGGCACCCGACACAGATATCCAGATCGATGACCAGGCCCAGCTTTTGCTTTGTTGTGGCAGGAAGCATCGTCATGACTGGCGACCTTTCCTGAATTCAGCCCCGTAGCTGAGCTTGATCGGTGCAATGCCAAGCCCCGCCGGCTTCCTGGTTGGTTCAAACTGCGGGAAACTTTCGGCATCTTCTGCCGGATCAGCTTTTTTGACCCGGACCCGGAGGTCATACCAGGCAGCTTGCCCCGTAACGGGGTCGGCGTTTGCATATCGATAACCGTCATCACGCGGCGGCAGCAGTTCTGAAATTACGTGATTGAGGAGAAACCCCTTCTTCGCTTCACCGGCATCCGCATCGAGGTTCCATGCCCCTGAACGCTTGCCGATGGCATTCCAGGTCCAGACCGTGGACGATTCGACCCCATCCATCAGAGCGACCTGCACACGAATCCGGCCGTGATAGCTCTCCACCCAGGCCCAGTCTCCATCACCGATTTCAAGCTCGGCTGCGGCTTGATGGTTCATATACAGTTTGTTCGAGCCCGTGATCTGGCGGAGCCAGGCATTCTGCGATCCCCACGAATGGTACATCTGCATCGGGCGCTGGGTCAGCGCATGCATCGGATACTGATCCAGATCGATCATTGAATGCTCGAACGGCGGATACCAGATCGGCATTGGATCGAAATAGGCATCGATCCGTGCACGTTCACGCTCGGGCGGCTGAATATCCCCATGCCCGCGGGCAGCATTTCTGAATTTCTGCATGACCTCGGAATAAATCTGCAGAACGATGGGTTCGGCACTGCCGATAAAACCGACACTTTTTGCCCATTCCAGATAGGACTTGTTGGCGAATTTGAAGAACTTCTGATCATCGTCAAAGTGATGCGACCAGAAACAGCCGTTTTCGATATATCGATCCAGCTGGTTCGGATTGACAGCCCCTTTGCCATGCTTGTCGCCGGCTTCACCGCGCCAGCCGGCCAATGGGCCGATCCCTGGGCCCCGTTCATGATTGACGATGTAATCGGGATACCCGCCCGGGTATTTCGGATTGCCGTCGTCATCTGTCATGCCCGGCAGTTTCAGGCGGGCACCAAGATCAAGAAGAACGCTCTGGAACGGACGTACATCCCGGTCCAGTTCGATGATTGGTTGGCGGATCGCATCCTGTGCCGCATCCGCTTCACAGATCGGCCGGTCCAACAGCGAAATACAATCCCAGCGTTCAAGATATGTGGTATCCGGCAACACCAGATCGGCATACGGAATCATTTCCGAGTAAAAGGCATCGGAATAGATAATCCTCGGGATTTTGTATTCGCCCGTATGTTCATCGACGTCGGTCAGCATCTTGATCGTGCCCGACGTATTCATTGAAGAATTCCAGCTCATGTTAGCCATGAACATGAAAAGCGTATCGATGGGATACGGATCACCCTTCCAGGCATTGCTGATGACCATATGCATCAAGCCATGTGCGGATAGAGGAAACTCCCAGGAAAATGCCTTGTCGATCCGGCCGGGCTTACCCTCGCTGTCGACGATCAGGTCTTCGGGACCGGTCGGGAACCCCAGCGGTGGCCCACCCAGCGGCTGGCCGGCATGTAGGGAACCGGGCTTGCCTGCAGGCTTGAGGGCCGGCGGGATTGCTTTGGGGAACGGCGGCTTGTTTCTGAAACCGCCCGGGCAATCAACGCTGCCGATCAGCGTCTGCAGCAAATGGATGGCACGGCAGGTGTGGAAGCCGTTCGAGTGCGCGGATATTCCCCGCATCGCATGCATGGCAACCGGTCGGCCGATGAATTTGTCGTGCTTGCGGCCATAGGCATCAACCCACGGCGTGTTGATCTCGATGCTTTCCTTGAAGGCAACGTGCGCGATTTCGGCAGCGATACGGCGAATGGTATCTGCGGGTATGCCTGTCTGCTTGGTGACCGCATCCGGTGTGTATTTGGCATCCAGATACCGCGCCGCCATCAACTGGAATGACGGCACGGCAACGCGGCCGTCTTCAAGGGTCACATTCCCCGCCAGCACCGGATGCGCGGTAATATCCATGGCCGATGCGACGGTTTTCTTTTCACCGTCCCAGATCAGCGGCGCCCCGTCCTCATCACGGGCAAAAAGACCGTCATCGGCCCCGCCCGGATTCTGGATCACGAGCCACGGCGCATTGGTATAGGTGACAAGATACTGTTCATCGACGTTACCGCTCCGCAGCAGTTCGTGAATCAGCGACATCACGAACAGACCGTCCGTACCAGGCTTGATGCCGAGCCATTCGTCGGCAATCGCGGAATAACCGGTGCGCACCGGATTGACGGAAACGAATTTGGCGCCGTTGTTCTTGAGCTTGCTCAGTCCGATCTTGATCGGATTGGAATCGTGATCCTCGGCAACACCGAACATCAGGAAATATTTGGCCCGATCCCAGTCCGGTTCGCCGAATTCCCAGAACGAACCACCGATGGAATACAATCCGGCAGCCGCCATATTGACTGAACAGAACCCGCCGTGGGCAGCATGATTCGGTGTACCGAATTGGCTTGCCCACCACCCGGTCAGGGACTGCGACTGATCGCGCCCCGTAAAGAAAGCCAGTTTCTTGGGGTCGGTTTCACGAATATGACCAAGCCAGCCGCTGGCAATTTCCAGGGCTTCATCCCACTCGATTTCTTCGAACTCGCCCGAACCGCGTGGGCCGACACGTTTCAACGGCTTCGTCAGCTTTGCCGGTGAATGCTGCGTCATGATCCCCGCAGACCCCTTCGCACAGAGGACGCCACGGTTTACGGGGTGATCACGGTTTCCCTGAATGTAACGGATCTGCCCGTCCTTCAGATGCACTTTGATCCCGCATCTGCAGGCACACATGTAGCACGTGGTGGTTTTGACCTCGTCAGCTACGACTGGCGAGGTATCGACAGCATTATCCTTGCTGCTCATGTCAGACTGCCGTCATCAAAACCGCTATTGCGTGACGCTGTCTTCTGGCACGCCGGCCCCTCTCCCCGCATGTACGTGCGGCTGGGCTGATAACCGCCAAACAACTGACGAAAAACTGCCAGAAACTTCGCACCAACTGATGAGGGGGCGGTGAACCGGTCGATACCGAACATGGATATGCTCTCGCTTTATTGGATGTTTTGGATCAAAGACTTGGACAGGTTTTGCCAAAAGATTATTCATTAGTCTAATGAGTAATTATTGTCATATTAATCATTTTAATTTATTGAACTAAAAATGACTCTGACTCAGTTGAAAATCTTCCTGACCGTTAGCGAAATGGAACACGTTACGCGTGCGGCAGAAAAGCTCGGACTGACCCAATCCGCCGTGTCCGCAGCCATCGCGGCATTGGAAAACCAATACGAAGTCAAACTTTTCACCCGTATCGGGCGCTCCATTCAGGTTTCAGAGGCAGGCGAACTGTTTTTGAGCGAAGCCCGAGCCGTGCTTGATCGCGCGGCAGCCGCGGAACGTACCCTGAGAGAGCTTGGCGGGCTAACCGTCGGGCATCTGGAAATCGCAGCCAGTCAGACGATCGCCAATTACTGGCTGCCGAGACGGCTGGCCTCGTTCCACGAACAGTTTCCGGGTGTTATCCTGAACGTCTCTATCTCGAACACCCGCGAGGTTGAAAACAAGGTCGCGACCGGCGCTGCTGACATCGGTTTTGTTGAAGGGACAACCCGGGCACCGCAACTGATTCTGGATCAGGTCGATCAGGACCAGTTGGTCATGGTGACCTCGACGCAGAGAACCGACATTTCAAACGTCATGAATGTCGATATAGCCAAAACCCCCTGGGTTATCCGTGAACCCGGATCTGGTACGCGCGAAGTTCTCGAAACCCTGGCTCAAAAAGCCGGGCTGAACTGGCATGACCTCAATATCATTCTGGAATTGCCCAGCAATGAAGCCGTGCGTGAAGCTGTCGAAGCCGGCGCAGGCGCAACCGTGATCTCAAGGCATGTCATCACCGGGTCATTGGAAAACGGCAAGCTATGCCTTGTACAACTTGATGTCCCGCCACGCAGCTATCACATGGTACGGCATCGCGACCGGGTGCCGAGTGCTGCACGCCGTGCTTTTGTCGAGATGATACTGGATATTCGGAAAGCCGCCTGAACGGTCAGCTTCGACCTGCCAGGTTTTTCACGAACCGTTTCAGGAATGCCTCTTGGCTGGCCGCGTGCAGGTATTCGATCGCACAACCAAGCATCTTGTCCTTGGCCTCGCCCACCTCAGGACACTTCGCTTCAGCAATACGGGGATGAATTCCGGTATCTTCATGGCCCTGGGCAGGAATAGCCCCCGGCAGATCGGCTTCGCGGGTGGAGCCTTCTGGATTATCGACATCCGTCTCTGAATAAATGTTGATGTCGGGCATGACGCCGAGCGCCTGAAGCGTCTGATTGGCCGGCGAATAATACAGAGCTGTCGTCAACCGGAGCGCCCCTTCAAGCGGCATCGGCATGATGGTCTGTACAGAGCCCTTGCCGAACGTGCGGCGCCCCATGATCACGGCACGGCCATGATACTGCAGGGCACTGGCCACAATTTCCGATGCGGAAGCGGACCCCTGATTGACCAGAACGACCATCGGCACACCGGACAGTGCGTCCCCGGGATCGGCATAAAAGGCCCGCTCATCACGGCCGTTCCGGCCTTTGATTGCAACGATCTTACCTTCATCAAGGAAGGCATCCGCCACGATCACGGACTGGTTGAGAAGACCGCCGGGGTTATTTCTGAGGTCCACCACGACGCCCCGCAATTTCGCTCCCAATTGGTGCGTAATGTCATTCAGCGCCGCCGTGATCCCGTCACGAGTCTTCTCATTGAAACGGGTAATGCGGATATAACCGACATCACCTTCGACACGGTGACGCACGGATTTCACTTCTATGATGTCGCGAACAATCGTCACGTCAAAATCTTCAATACCTTTGCGGCGGACCGTTATGGTTAGCGGTTCACCGGGTTTCCCCCGCATCATGTGAACAGCGTCACGCAGTCCCTTGCCTTTGACCGGGATGCCGTCGCAATGCGTAATCAGATCGCCGGCGAGAATACCGGCACGCTCAGCCGGTGTGTCTTCGATCGGAGCGATGACTTTGACCAAGTCGTCTTCCATGGTGATCTGAATGCCAAGCCCGCCAAACTCTCCCTTGGTGTTGGCGAAACTGTCCCGGAATTCCTCCGCGTTCAGATACCCTGAATGCGGGTCCAGACCTTTCATCATCCGGTGCAGGGCATCCTCGACCACCTTTTCGGCAGGCACGGTCCCCGGCTCGGCCTTTTCCTGCTTCACGCCCGCGATTGCCTCGTTGATGAGCTTCGTATCATCAACGTCATAGACATAATTCGCCCGAATACGGCGATAGGCAAAATTGAAATAGTCGAGCCTTTCGCGGTCAGACGCATCGTCGACATATGTATCGTAGACACGTGCGAACCGATCGAGTTCGAACCTGGTTTTCTCAGGAAGCTGGCTTGTTTCCTCGTTCATCGCCATGACAACGCGGCCAATGGCGGACTGGTTCGTTACACAGGCTGTGATCCCGGAAACAACAAGCACACCCAGGACACCGGCCAGCAGCAGCTTCTGCAAACGTGCAGAACGTCGCCGTGCCGGTTTTACCCTGGGTATGCGTGATGACAAAATTATCCGTCCTTGTTGATCTGTTCGATCAGTTCACCGAGAACTCGTTCGGCATCATCGTTTTCAACCTGGCAGGTGCCGGCATTTTCATGCCCGCCACCACCATAGTTCAGCATCAACTCGCCGACATTGGTTTTTGATGTTCTGTTTGTGATCGATTTGCCGGTTGCCAGAACGGTGTTCAGCTTGTTCAGCCCCCACAGCACATGGATTGAAATATTGCACTCGGGAAACAGCGCATAAATCATGAAGCGGTTACCGGCATAGATCATTTCTTCCCCGCGCAGGTCGAGCACGACGAGATTACCGTAAACGGTTGAACAGCCTTTGATCTGCTCTTTGAATTTCTCTTCATGCTCGAAATAGAGATCAACCCGCTCCTTCACGTCTGGAAGAGCCACGATTTCGTCAACGGTATGATCCCGGCAATAATCGATGAGCTGCATCATCAACTGATAGTTGGAAATCCGGAACTCCCGGAAACGGCCAAGCCCGGTCCGGCTATCCATCAGCATGTTGAGAAGATCCCATCCTGCGGGTTTGAGAATTTCCTCCTCGGAGAACTGCGCACTGTCGCCCTTGTCGACCGCAACCATCATATCTTCGGCGATTTTCGGGAATGCTTCCTTGCCGCCGTAGTAATCATAAACAACGCGTGCCGCAGAGGGCGCATCGGGATCGATAATATGATTTTCCGGCTTTTCACCGATGCGGATGGTCTCGCTAAGGTGGTGGTCAAAGGCCAGATGGACACCTTCGACATACGGCAGGTTCGTCGTTATATCCCCGTCCGAAATCAGAATAGTACCGTCCTGCATATCTTTCGGATGCACAAATTTGATATCGTCGATAATGCCTAAATCTTTCAGAAGTACCGCACACACCAAACCGTCAAAATCGCTTCGTGTCACCAGTCTGTATGTCTTCTCGCCCATCCCGGGTCTCCCTGCCTGTCTATTTATGATTTAAGTTCAAAAAGCTTCTGACGGATTGTGGTTCGACCCGGCATGATATGGCAAGTGTCTATTACAAATAGTAACTTATCAGAACTTTCAGCCGGCTTTGATTCCGTGCCGCAGCCAGATGGCACAGGCAAAAAGGACGACGGCCCCGGCCTGATGCGCTGCGGCCAATGGGATAGGCACGATCAACAACAGCGTCGATATACCGAGCGTAACCTGCAGAACGGCCGCCACCAACATGGCATGTGACCGGTTTCGTGTTCTCGCGTCTGAAGTCCTTGCAGCAAACCATGTCAAAATGATGATGCCAAACGTCGAAATCGCCAGCCAGCGGTGGTCGAACTGAACCGTCGGGATGTCTTCGAAGAAGTTCAGATACCAGGGCGAAAGCTGAAATCCTTCGCTCGGATAGAATTCACCGAGCATCAACGGAAAGGTGTTGTAGATAAGTCCTGCATTCAGGCCCGCCACCAACGCGCCGCTGAACACGGTCACGAAGATCAGACATAAACTTAGGGTGGAAAGACGTAATAGAGTTCGGGAAACGGTTCTCCGCTCAGGACAAAGAAGATCGAGCGCAAACCAAAGCCCAAGGCCCATTATCAGAAATGCCATCATCAGATGAACGGCAAGACGGTACTGGCTGACATCCGGATGATCCACCAGACCGCTTTTGACCATCCACCATCCGATCCCGCCTTGAATGCCGCCCAAGGCAAAAAGCACGATGAGACGGAACATCAACGGCTTTGAAATCCAGCGCTTGAAGATGAAAATGCAAAACGGTACGGCAAAGGCGATGCCGATCAATCTGCCCCATAAACGATGCAGGTATTCAAGCCAGAAAATCTCCTTGAACTGATCCAGGCTCATCCCGCGATTGATTTTGAGATATTCCGGAGATGTCCGATAACCGTCAAACTGGGCCTGCCACGCGGCCTCGTTCAAGGGGGGCAGCCATCCGGTCACGGGACGCCAGTCGGTCATTGAAAGGCCGGATTCAGTCAGCCGGGTAAAACCACCCAGAACGACCATAGCGAAGACCATGGCGCAGATCGTCAGCAACCAGAGTGCAATTACCCGTGTCGCCTTTTCTGTCGGTCCATGAAATTGGGAAGCAGGCAAGATTCATTCCTTGTTTCGTCTGCATGCAGGTAGTGGATCGGACCTTGTTTGTCCATCCTTGATCCGCGATAAAACCCGTGTACAGCATCTATACGGAAATTGCGGCGAACCCGATCCATGAACGATAAAAATGTCACCATTCATCCCGTCATGCTTGTCGGCGCCGGTCCCGGCGATCCCGACCTGCTGACCATGAAGGCACACCGGCTGTTGAGCGATGTTGACGTGATCGTCTATGACCGTCTTGTCGCCAAGCAAATTCTCGCCCTGATCCCGGAGACCACGGAACGGGTCTTCGCCGGAAAGCGTGCTTCGAACCATTATATGCCTCAGGAAGACATCAATAACCTGCTGGTCGATCTTGCCCGGGTCGGCAAGAAAGTGATGCGGCTTAAGGGCGGAGATCCGTTTGTCTTCGGCCGTGGTGGTGAGGAAGCCCTACATCTGGTCCGCAACGGCATTCCTTTCGAGGTTGTCCCGGGAATCACCTCATCCGCCGGGTGCGCGGCGTATGCCGGCATTCCGCTGACACACCGGGGGCTGGCACAGGGCGTTCGCTTCGTCACAGGTCACAGCAAGGGTGATGAACCGCTGGAGCTTGACTGGCGTAGTCTCGCCGATCCTGAAACGACGCTGGTCGTTTACATGGGCATGTCGAACGTCAGTGAAATTGCCGGCAAACTGATCGAAAACGGTTTATCCGATGACACCCCGGTGGCTGTCATCAATATGGGCACCCGTCCCGCTCAGAAGACCCTGATTACCAAACTCTCGGCACTGCCGGAAAGAGTCGCTAGCGCAGAAATTAAAGGCGCGACACTTTTTGTGATCGGCCGGGTGGTCACGCTCGCCGAAGAACTGTCCTGGTTCACCGAAGCGACCCCGCTCTGAGCGATGATTACATATCCCGGTCAAGCGCCCGGGCCAGGACCATGTAGACCTTACCCATGTCGGACGACAGGAATGTCGCATGCAGCATGCTGTTGGGATCGCGTTTGGATGCTTCATCGAGCAGCATTTCGAATTCTTCGAGATAACGTGTGACATATTCGCGGAAGGTGCTGTCTTCCTGATATGTCTGGCGAATTTGCTGCAACTTGGCGCGTTCCCGGAAGCCAAGCAGTTTGCGGACGAAAATCCCCTTCTCGCCCTTGTTGAACCGCCGCCAGTCTTCTTCGGAGACCTGCGTTTCCAGAACACGGCTGACATCAACGGCCAGTGATTGCAGACGTTCGGAAATAAAGGTCGCCTGGCGGGTGAATTCCTCAAGACTGGTTTTATCCGTGCGCTCCTTGAGCGTCGCAAGCAGCGCCGAGGCCTCATTCGAGGCCGACCGCACGTCTTCGGTACGGCTGTCGAGCACCTGATTGATCTCATGGGATTTACGGGCAACATCCGTCGTCGCCTTGGAAAGCGCATCGACATGCGACCTGACGGACTTGTCCCAGGCCCCGACCTTGCCAAGAGCGAGATCGGTTGTGCTGGAAAGTTCCTGAGCACGTCTGGCCAACGCTTCACCAAGAGCCTCAAGACCGCGTTCGGCCCTGTTATAGGTTGTCGTGAGATCCTGCAACTGGCGCCGCAGTCCTTCTGTTCCGCCTTCAAGCTGTTCTACGATGGTGTCCGTGCGGTCACCGGACTCATGAATTTGCGTGCGCAGCGTTTCTGATGCACGGGTCAGCTTGGAAACATTCAAATCAGCCGCCATCGAAGCTTCGGAAGCACGCTGACCAATGACCTCGCCGACACGTTCCAGACGATCCACCGCATCCTCGCTGGTGGTCTCCAGAATATTGCCGCGATGTTTGAGGCCGTCCGTCGCTTCTTCAAGCTGGGCCGTCGCTTTGCGTGCAACAATGCTGACTTCCTGGAAGCGTTCACGAAGCGCCTGTCCAAATTCGGACATCTCTTGAACCCCGCGTTGTGACGCATCGCTGAGGTCGCGGGCCCCGTCACGGAGTTCGGCATTCACCGTCTCCACCTGACTGGATGCCCGTTCGGCAGCCTGCAACACTTCGCCGCTGTGTCGGTGAAGCGCATCGGATACCAGGCTCATCAACTGCGATGCACGGTCTGCCGTCGTGCTCATTTCGTGGGACCGGGACTGCATTTCCTCGCCAACACGGCTCAACCGGGCTGCAGCTTCGTTGGACGAGTTGGTCAGTCCGGATACCTGCTGATTGAGCAGATCGGAGAAACGCTGCACGTGCGTGGTTGCTGACTCGTAGGTACTTGTCAGGTCTTCCGAGCTTTTGTGCAGGATTTGCCCGACATCGTTCATCCGCTCGCGGGTTTTCTCCAGGGAATTATCGAGTTCGATATGATTTTGCTTCAAAGAGCCGGAAATACCGGCGAGATTCTCGGCCGCCCGGTCGGTTGCCCCGGTTGCGGTTTCAACCTCACGCATCAGGCGGCGACCGATGTCCTCTAGTCGGCTGAGCGCATCTGAAGACGTCTCGCGCATCTGACTTGCGCTTTTCTGCATGGCATTCGCCGTCAGTTCGACCCTGCCGGTGGCATGATCGGCTGCCGCCGAGAGCTCATTCGTGCCTTCCTGCAGAATTTCTCCGGCATCAACAAGGCGGCGGCGCACCGTTTCACTGACGGCATCCACCTGAATAGCACGTTCCTTGATGACATCACCCACACCCTCGATTTCTGCATAAGCGCGGCCGGAAATGGTCCCCAGATCCTCGGATTGCCTGTGCAGCAGGTCGGTAACAAGGTTCAGCAGTTGCGCCGCACGGTCCGACGCCTGGGCAACCTGCTGGGAACGGTTCTCCAGCACATGACCAACCTTGTCGATATCCTCAATAGCCAGATCGGAAAGCTTGCCCAGTGTCTGGGAGTTGTTGGTGAAAATCTCCGACACCGCACCGATTTGTGCCGACGCCTGGTCGGAAGCAGACAGAAGATCATGCAGCCGTTCGCTCAAATCCTCGCCGACTGCGACAAGACGGGCTTTTGCCGTATTGCTGGAATGATCGATGTTTGTGGTTTCCCGGCGAATGACTTCG
The DNA here is from genome assembly GCA_040218645.1 of Rhodospirillales bacterium. Lineage (GTDB taxonomy): Bacteria > Pseudomonadota > Alphaproteobacteria > Rhodospirillales > Casp-alpha2 > UBA4479. Next base: position 494,208 of record JAVJQZ010000012.1, on the reverse strand, counting down.
CCGGCATCGGCAAGAATGTTTGCCGACTTGGCGGAAACGAGTGCCAGTCTGTCTGCATGGTTCTGAAGGCTCTCGCTGACCCGTTCTATCCCCTGTTCCGCCTTGGCCGAAACGGCCCCCAGTTCCAGAACCTGATCCTTCGCCTGACGGCCAAGATCGGACATGGTACGTTGTGCCTGTGTTGTCGTGTCGACAACCTGGCTCAAGTCCTCATGCGTCGCCCTGGCAGCTTCCGATACACCCTCCGCACCCTGTCGAACAGCCGCTGCCCCGTGACTGAGCGCGTGTGCGGCCCGGGTCACATCAGCAACGCCCTTGTCGGCTGAATGTGTCACTTCGGATACCGTATCGCTCAGCAATTCACTCAAGCGGGAAAGCCTGGCATCCGCCGTATCGGAAACGCTGTCTATATCGGCGGACCGGCGGCGTAAAGCTTCACCCGCTTCATCCAGACGCAGCACGCTCTGGTTGGCGGTCCGCGCCATATTGCCGGCCTGATCGCCAAGCGCTTCACCTACCTCCGTAAACCTTTCGATGGATCGATCCGCCGTGTCCTCGACCTGGTCGGATCGACGCCGCAGTTCTTCACCGACCCGTGCCACTTCGCCCAAGACACGCTCGGAGATTGCCGTCAGCTCATCGGAGTCCCGACGCAACAGATTCCCGACGTTTTCAGCTCGATCTGCAGCAGTGTCCGCTGCATCCGACATCTCCCGCGCCTGGACCCGGAACGCTTCGCCGGTGCCCCGCACGCGTTCGGTAACCTGTTGCGAGGTTACTTCGAGCTGCCGGGCATCCTCACGCAATGCATCACCGACATCCTGCACATCTGAAACAACCTTGTCGGATGTCCGTGCCAGGATGTGTGTCTGGTGCGCAAGATTATCCTCGATATCCTTGGTCCGGCTATGGACCCGGTCAGCCGTCGCCACGAGGTCCGTCGCCTGACGCTGTAACAGATCACGCATGCGTTCGATCTGGGTCTGTGCTTCGGCATTGCGTTTCGACATGTCCTCGGCGCTGTCGCCAAGCATCGTTGCGCTGGACCGCATCTGCCTGTCAGCCTCACCGGAGATATCGACCAGTTCCGCAATTCTGTCGCGAACAGCTTCCCCGATGGCCTGCAATGTGCCGGTCGTGTCTTCGGCCCGTGAATTCGCCTCGTTCATGCTGTCGCGCAGGGCATCCGTTCGCTCGTCGAACAGGTGCGCCGTTTCCTGTGCACGTTGCGATGCTGTATTGGCGGCCAGATAAAGCTCCTGCGCCCGCTTGCCGATCACCTCGGTCAGGTCTTCGGCGCGTGATGAAGCCCGGTCGGATGACACCGTCAGATCATAGGCATGCTTTTGCAGAACCTCACCGACACCACGTGCACGTTCCGTCGCATTGTCTGCCGCCTGCGCCAGATCCTCGGTCTGACGGCGCAAGGCATCGGCAACCGCATGGGCACGGAGATCAGCGTCCTCGGAAACGCGTGAAAGTTCCAACGCACGCTCCCTGACCAGTTTGCTGACGGCCTCGCCGCGCCGCATTGCATCTTCGGTGGCGCGATTCAGGTCCTTGGTTTGCTGACGGAGTGAGTCCGTCACCTCCCTCAGACGCGACTGCGCATGGTCACCGGGATAGATCATTTGCCGCATCTGCCAGCGCAGCGCTGCAGCTTCGTGCTGAATATTGGCACCGCGATGATAGGAAATGACAACGACCCACAAAAGCGCGACTGGCGTCGCCACCCCTGCGGCCAGACCGCCGATTTCATGCGGCAGCAGTGCCGCCAGATTGTTCCATCCGAGATTGAGTTCCACGAACTGATATGAAAACCAGAACCAGACTGCCGTCGCCGCTATGGCACCGGCCGGCAGCAATTTCCACCGCACCCAAAACGGTGTCGGCGGCGCAAGTTCGATATCTTCCAGTGAACCGGATGAGGGTGGAACGACAGCACGGTCATCAGGAAGCATTGCCCCAAGGCTGTCGGCAATGGCTTTCTGCGGGTTTCCGCCGTTACTGTCGGTTCTGTCGGCAGCATTATCTGCCATGTTCCCAACCTCCGGGCATATTAAGGGTCTTCAATGTTAAGGCCCAATATCATGCGTCGTAAACCTGATTTTGATACATATATTGTGTATTACGTGGATAACTCTGTGATCAAATCAACGAAACGCTCTGCTGTGGCGCCATCCATGGTCTCGCCAAAAAGGGCATTGCGATATCTGGCTCGCAATTCCGTCCCCGCATCCGGGGTCTTGAGTGCCAGATCGACCGCCCGGGCCAGATCATCGACCCTGCCGATTTCGCGCCCGACCTCGCGCCAGCGCCATTCGATCCCCTGCGGATCATATCCCTCTTCGTCTGCCGTATGCTCGGGATTGCGCAACAGCAATATGGGACGATCGATGGCCAGAAAGTCGAAGACGACACTCGAAACATCACTGAGAAGGACATCTGCGGCCTTAAGGTACGGCAACATGTGCGCATCAGGGTCATCGACAAGAACCACCCGGTCATGATCCCGGGCAGCCTTGGCCCAGGTTTCAATCAACTTCGGCTGGCGGACGAACGTTTCCGGGTGGGGTTTTATGACAAGCGTCACATCGTGACGGCTTCCACGGATCAGTTCGACAACGTTCTCACCAAGCAACGCTGACGATGACATTTGTGCCCTGTGACCGGGCGCATATAGCACTGTTTTAGTGGCATCCATCAGTGCCCGGGGGGGCTGCAGGGCATCCCCCCTGAACAGCGGGTCCAACGGCAGATGCCCGATCACCCTGAGTTGCAATTCATCAACCAAACCCATTTTAACCCAGGCATCACCAACGATCGGTCCCGGTGCGCAAACGATGTCCGCCCCCTCAAAAGCGGCCCGAAACCGTTTTTGCGAGGTCAGAAACACCGGTGCCGCGATAATCAGCGCATTTGGCACCAGTTCCCGTACCTGTGCTGTTTGCGTACCGCCGACAACGACAACATCCGGTTTGAACTCAACTAGATCGCGTCCATCCGAGGTCAGCAACGGCCAGTGAGCGGACTGCGCCTGCCGGAACAGAGCCGATAAGGGGAAATATTGCTCAGCGCCGTTGAAATGCAGCGCAACACGGCGCGCAGTTCCATCACGTTCAACAAGCTTCCGCCCGTCACGTTCAACACCAAGGCTCATTTCACCGGCATGCGCGAACAGATTTCCCGGCACCAGCTTGAGTGCATCCTTGAAGGACTGCACCGCCTCGGCCCGCCGCCCGGCGCTTTTCCGCGCATAGCCCAGATGGACCAATACCTCGATCCGTTTCGGGCTAAGACGCAGACTGCGTTCCAGCGATTTCACCGCTTCATCTGCCGCGCCGACACGCCGGTATGCTGCCCCCAGCAGATAGTGCGCATCGGCATTTGCAGGCGCCAGCGTCACGGCTTCCTGCAGATAGGCGATACCATCCTGCTGATCACCCCGCAGGAAGAGAGCCTTGCCGAGATCAAGCCGCGCCTCGACCGCTGCCGGGTTCCCGGCAACCGCTTTTTCAAAATAATTCACGGCCTTGTTCAGGTCATGTGACTCCGCCATCAATTCGCCCATGAACTGATTGGCCAGCGGATCGGCGGGGTTTTGCGCCAGCGCATTCTGAAAATATTCCGCGGCGGCTTTATCAGACCCCTGTCTTCGGGCCGTAATGCCGAGATCAACCATCGATACACCAGAAGATTGCTCGCCGCCTTCCGGCTGCGTTTGCTGAGGCGCCGGCGTCAACCGAATGACCCCCATCTTTGCCAGCCACCCCAGCGTTCTGGGGAGCCTATAGCGGCGTCGTTCCGGTAAAAGCTCTGCGATTTGAATGACTTCAACCGCATCACGTTCGGATAAATGCGACAGGACGTGTTCCTGCTCATCCGGTTCCAGCATGGCATGCCCGGCGGTATCGTTGATGGGATTGGCGCGGAGCCGGGCAAGACGGTTGGACACACCCTCGCCGCGAACAAGCCCCGGTGCCAGCGACACCCTGGCATGTTCGGATATTGCATGCGTGGCATATGACTGAAAAACCGAAAACGGGTCATCAAGGTGCGGGATCGCCGGGCGCCCCGGTATTGGCGGCGCGATTTCAGCTGCGTCGGATCTGATCCGGCGCAGTTCCGACCACAATGCCTGGTGGCGACGGATGACGACCGGCCAGTCATAGGTCTGTAAAGCAGACTTACGGGCTGCATCACTCAGCTTGCGGCGATGATCAATGTCCCCTGCCAGGGCTTCGAAGGTTTCTGCCGCAGCACGTATATCAATCGACGTGGCCTGACTGACTGTGCCGGCCAGGAACATATCAGCTCGAATGCCATCGGCACCCATGATTGTGTTTTCCGGCGCCAGCGTCAGATCACCACCGCTTTCTGCCAGCGGCAACCATGTCGGTACGAGATACCCGTTTTCGGCATTGGCGACGATATCCCTATTTGCCCCCCAGTCCGCTGCGACCACCGGCAGGCCGGCGGCCATCGCCTCGAGTATCTCCGTATCCACACCATGCCCGACCGCGTCATCAAAAGCGGCATAGGCATCTGCTGCAAACCAGACGCGGTCACGGATGTCAGCTTCACGCCCGTCCAGAAAAATGGCGTTCACAGCCGGGGCGAATTCGCGAATGGCTTCACGGTATGCCCTTTCGATTTTTTCATTATCGAACCAGCCGGCCTGCAACAGATGAATCCGTACACCGGTCCGTCTCGCCGTGGCCTCGAGTGCCAGATACAGCGGGGTCGGATGCGCGCGCTGATAGAACGCGAAATTGCCAGTCGTCAGGACACAAAAGTCGTCCTCTCGAATACCGAGGCGGCGCCGGACACCTTCGCGCAATCCCTGCGTTTCCTCGGTCGCATTGTAAACTTCCGCATTGATGCCGGGCGGGACGACGAAACTGACACCGCCGAAACTGTGTTCGCCTCCCATTCGGAAGCCGAGATATTCACTTTGTTTCGCCAACAGCCGTTCCGCTGCCTGCTTGATGGTTTTGGAGGGATAGACCACAGCATCCCAATGCTGTGCCGGCGCAATCAACAGATCGCAAAGTGCTGCCTGTGTTGATGCCGCCCCCAGGTTCTCGATCTCGCCCACAACCGAATAATGGCGCTGGCCGAATGTCCGGCGACGCCACATCAATGGCCCGATTTCGGCCCCGGAAAGCCTGAGCACAGGTGCATCCTTGAAGCCCTTGCGGTCCCCGGGTGCCACATACCGGCATTCACGTTGTTTGCTATCAGCCTTGGCTACCCTGCTCACGAAATCATCAAAATCGTCCGGATCGTGGGACTGACAATAAAATGCGGGGACGCCGCTGTGCTTGACGAACGCACCCAGAAACGAACCGGCCGGACGCGGACGCGCATCAATCTCGCGGCGATAGAAATGCACCGCGTTTTCGACGCCGTTGTCCGTGCTCTTGCTAAGTTTCACCGGTTTAACGTGAACCGCCATCAACCTTCCCCCGGGCCATGCGGATCAGAACAGGTGCTGGCCACCGGTCACCCAAACCTCGGTGCCGGTAACGTACTGGCTGTCTTCTGAACATAGATAATAGATCGTCCCGGCAACATCGGCGGGTGTCCCCATACGCTGCAGCGGAATGCGCGGGATCAGCAGGTCATATTCAGGCCCGACCATCTCGGTTTCGATTTCACCCGGCGCGACGGCATTGACCCGGACATCAAGCTCGGCGAACTCATTCGCCATTTCACGGGTCAGACCTGAAAGCGCGGTCTTTGATATCGAATAGGCGGAACCCGCAAACGGATGAATGTAATGTCCGGCAATGGAGGTGATGTTGACGATTGCCCCCTTGCCCTTGTGCAGTTCACTCGCAAAGCCACGCGACAATTTCAGCGGGGCGAAGAAATTCAATTCGAACACGTCGTGCCAGGCGTCGAGATCACCGTTCAGTATCCCCAGACGTTCCTTGTAGGGCGTTTTTGGTGACATCCCCGCGTTGTTCACGAGAGCATGCAGCGGTGCGCCATCGAGCGCTTTCTTGGCTTCGTCTATGAAGTTCTTGATGCTGTCATCGTCACCGAGGTCGGTCGGGATATGGCATGTCCATTTTGGCTCACGTTTGCAGGCCTCGGGTGTATCTTCGCGCGAACACGTGATGATGTTCCAGCCCCGTTCCAGAAAAAGACGTGCCGTATAATGGCCGATCCCCCGGCTGGCGCCGGTGATGATGACAGTCTTGCGATCTTCGGGTTGTGATACGGTGTCGTTCATGAGCAGACGGTACTTTAAACCGGCACCGCTGGCCAGAGCTTGAAAGCACTGCGCATAAAGAGAAATTCATGATTCCGGCGATGACGTCACAGGTTCAATGTATATGATCATCGCATGTGCTCAAACTTCGAACTCAACGCAACGCCTGGCGACATTTCAGCGGCTTTCGGTCTCGACGAAGACCCACCCCTGCCGAACAAGGATAATCTTCGCCCAACCGACCTGTCGTTGATCATCGGCATGGACAAAATCTCCCTGCTGCAGTCCTGGGGCCTAAGCGTCGACTGGTCGAAACAACCGATGATCAATGCCCGGAGTGAGACACTCAGCGAGAAACCAACATTTCGGGGCTTACTGAACCGGCGTTGTGTGGTGCCTGCCAGCGCCTATTTCGAGTGGCGCAAAACCGAAGATGGGAAAAAACTGAAAAACCGCATTTCCGTTCCCGGAGAAACCGTTTTCGCCATGGCCGGGCTAACCGATGGTGAAAAATTCACTATCGTGACCTGCACGCCGTCGCCATCCATCGCGCATATCCACAACCGGATGCCAGTGATCCTTGAGCATAATGGCGTCGATGCCTGGCTCAGCACGCAGCCCTATGCCGACGTGTCGGGCGTCCTGACACCCTTCACCAACAATCTCGCTTTTGAAGAAGATATCCCGCCGCCACCGGCACAGGCCGATCTGTTTGGATAGCGAACCGTCATCCTGAACTCGATTCATGATCCACATATTTTCGGCTTCTCGTTCTTGAAAGCTATGGGCCCTGAATCGAGTTCAGGGTGACGGCAGGAATCAGCCGCACTGCCCGCGATGGCGCAGGAACTGGTCGGCCAGCACACAGGCCATCATTGCTTCGCCAATCGGTACGGCGCGGATGCCGACACATGGATCGTGGCGGCCTTTGGTAGAAATCTCGGTTTCCTGACCGTTGCGGTCGATGGTCGCACGCGGAGTCAGGATCGAACTGGTCGGCTTCACGGAAAATCTGACCACCACATCCTGCCCTGTCGAAATGCCGCCCAAGACACCGCCGTTATTGTTCGACGTGAATACCGGCTTGCCATCCTCGAAGCGCATTTCATCGGCATTTTCTTCGCCGGTCAGCTTCGCCGCATCCATACCGGCGCCGATCTCGACACCCTTGACGGCGTTGATGCTCATCATGGCCGATGCCAGTTCGGAATCCAGCTTGCCATAGACGGGTGCGCCCCATCCTGCGGGCACGCCGGACGCCACGACCTCGATCACGGCCCCGACTGACGAGCCTTTCTTGCGGATACCGTCAAGATAATCGGCAAACACATCGGCACTGGCGGCGTCTGGCGCAAAAAACGGATTGGCATCGACGGCATCCCAGTCACGCACATCGTCCGGCACCGCCTTGCCGCCCATACGGATCAAACCGCCCCGAATGATGACATTTTCACCAAGAACCTTGCGGGCAATGGCGCCGGCGGCTACCCGCATTGCCGTTTCACGGGCTGACGAGCGGCCGCCCCCCCGATAATCCCGAAAGCCGTATTTGGCGTCATAGGTGTAATCGGCATGGCCGGGACGATACTTGTCCTTGATATCGCCGTAGTCCTTGGAGCGCTGATCAGTATTCTCGATCAGCAAGCCGATTGATGTCCCGGTGGTTTTACCTTCGAACGTCCCGGACAGAATTTTCACCTGATCGGCTTCCTGACGCTGCGTGGTATATTTCGACTGGCCAGGCCGGCGCTTATCGAGATAGGGCTGGATATCCGCTTCGCTCAGTTCAAGACCGGGTGGGCAGCCGTCAACAACACAGCCGAGCGCCACACCGTGGCTTTCACCGAACGTTGTAACCCGGAACAGGTGACCAAAAGTGTTGTGAGACATTTCCCCGCTCAGATTCAGACGACGGAGATATCCGGCGCATCGACGGCTTTCATGCCGACGACATTATAGCCGCAATCCACGTGGTGGGTTTCACCGGTTACACCGCTCGACAGCGATGACAGCAGATAAACGCCTGCACCGCCGATATCGTCCATGTTGACGTTACGGCGAAGCGGTGAGTTGTATTCGTTCCATTTCAGGATATAGCGGAAATCCCCGATCCCGCTGGCCGCCAGGGTCTTCATCGGACCGGCAGACAGGGAATTGACGCGAATGCCATGCTTGCCGAGATCCTCGGCGAGATAACGCACCGACGCTTCCAGAGCGGCCTTGGCCACACCCATGACGTTGTAATGCGGCATGACCCGCTCAGCGCCATAGTATGTTAAGGTCAGCAGACTTGCGCCTTCGTTGAGCAAAGGCCGTGCGCGCTGACAGACTGCGGTGAATGAATAGCAACTGACATTCATCGTGAGTTCGAAGTTTTCAGGCGACGTGTCGATGTAGGCGCCTTTGAGTTCATCCTTGTTCGAATAGGCAACGGCATGAACAAGAAAATCGAGGCTGCCCCACTCTGCCTTGAGCTTTTCGAAAACCGCATCCATGCTGGCGGGGTCAGTTACATCGCAGGGCAGAACGAGGTTTGATCCGACTGACTCGGCAAGTGGCAACACACGTTTCTGCAATGCTTCACCCTGAAACGTAAAGGCCAGTTCGGCGCCCTGTTCATGTGCGGCTTTGGCTATCCCCCAGGCAATAGATCGATCATTGGCGACACCCATGACCAGTCCACGCTTTCCTTGCATCAAAGGTGCAGGTTGACCCATTTTATTATCCTCGTCTTTTACTCATTACATTCCCAATATGGGAATCTGCCCTTGGAAACATGCTACACGCAAAATCCCGATCAAACCATGTCGACGCACATTATGTTTCGCGGAAGAGGCTTTGCCATATAATACACAACAGAATGCGTCAATCGAATGGAGCGCCGAATGAGGGAAAACACGACCGATGAAGAACCGGCCCCGAATGAATACCATTCGAATTCGGCGAATATTCTTCCCGATGAGGAAGAAAAGGATAATGTCGCCGGGATCGAAGTCGTCCTGAATGAGACCGGCGCATTTGCCAGATTCGTCGGTCAGCGCTTTGGCGAAGACCGTTGCCTGCGGATGGCGGCGGGGTTGAGCTACACGTCACTGCTTGCGATCGTCCCATTGTCGGCCATCGCTTTTTCGATGCTTGCCGCCTTCCCCGTGTTTGCCGGTGTCCGTGAAACCCTCCAGGAAGCCTTGTTTTCCAACCTGTTACCGCAATCCGCAGATGCCACCCAGCACTATTTCAATCGTTTCGTTCAAAACACGACGACTCTCAGTGCTGTCGGTATCGTTGCTCTTGCAGCGACTGCCGTGCTCCTGCTGGGCACCATCGAAGCGGACATGAACGCCATATTTCGCGTTGCCCGACCACGTGCAATTGTCCCGCGCCTTTTGGTTTTCTGGGCCTTGTTGACGTTGGGCCCCCTGTTGCTGGGTGCCAGCTTCTCATTATCGACGTATTTTTTCGCGGCCACTCAATGGATCGGGATCGATAGCGGCAGTGAAAGTGCATTTCTGGGCACCGTTCTGCCGACCATCATGATGATTATCCTGCTTTCGGTATTTTACATCATCATCCCCAACCGCCCGGTCGGATTGACGGCAGGATTCGCTGGCGGTCTATTCGCCGGGATTGCTTTCACCATCCTTCGCAAGCTGTTCGGGTGGTACATCATCACCTTCCCGACATACCAGAATATTTACGGCGCCATGTCCGTGGTGCCGATCTTTCTGGTCTGGATGTATTTGTCGTGGCTGGTGGTCCTTGTCGGCGCCGTCCTCACGGCCAGTGTCAGCGAATGGCAGTCTGCGGGCGGCAAACCGCTGAATACAGCCGTCGGCAGCAGTATGCGCTTTGTCATCGCCGTGAAAATCCTCGCTGTTTTATTCGAAGCCAGCCGTGATGGCGAAGGCGCCGTTCATCGCAGCCGCATTTTGCGCACGACCGGCGGCGGCGGTGAAGCCGTGGATCGTATCCTTCTGCAACTCAGGGCCGGCCACTACGTCGAACGAACGGCAACCAATAGATGGATACTATCCCGTGACCCGGAACACGTGACGCTTTTCAATCTTTACCAAGCCCTCGGGCTGGGATTTTCCGAACATGCAGTACTTGGCGGCAATGAATCATGGCAGGCAAGGCTTGAAGAACGCGTCGACGAGTTGAAAAAATCCAATCAGAGTGTGCTCGGCGTATCTCTGAAGGATATCCTCGAAGAGGCAGCAGACAGTCCGTCAATCCGCGGCGCTGAGCAGCAGGCCTGAGTAGTATGTTATTCCTGGTTTTCTGACCGGCTGCGAATGAATGCCGCCAGTTCAGGGTCTGGTTTCTTGGGGAGCGTCAGCACCAGGGTCACGAAATGATCACCGCGTACGCCGCTTTTACGCCCGCCGTCTGCCAGGCCGCGTTCCTTGAGCCGCAGACGGGTTCCCGTATTTGAATTGGCCGGCACGCTGACATTGACCATGCCGTCTATGGTTTCAACCTGGATTTTCCCGCCGATGATAGCCGTTTCCAGGTTAACCGGGGCATCCGTATAGATATCCCGTCCCCGGCATTTAAAGACCGGGTGCGCCGCAACCTCGACCTCGATCAGGGCATCACCGTCCCGTCCTTTTCCAAATCCACGCATCCCCTGCCCTTTCAGTCGCAAGACCTGGCCTGTGACCGTTCCCGGCGGCACGGTCACTTTAAGAACGGCCCCATGCGTGGTTTCAATTTCCTTGTTCGCCCCCCGCGCAGCTTCGAGAAAATTCACGCTCAATGCATACGACACGTCGACACCGTCTATATCCGGACCTGCACGTTCACGGAAAAATCCTTCGAACCCTGAACGTCTGGTTTTTTCCTTTCCGGGCTTATCCTCGCTGGCCGGTTTCTGACGGCGCTTGCGGCCTTCTGCGCTGATTTCACCGCGATCATATTGTGCCCGGCGCACCGGGTCTGAAAGGATCTGGTAGGCTGCGGAAAGCTCCTTGAACTCTTCTTCAGCCCAGGGGTTGCCGGGGTCGAGGTCGGGATGCATTTCCCGCGCCTTGCGGCGATAGGATTTCTTGATCTCCTCCGCACTGGCATCCGGCGCCACGCCAAGGACACGGTAAAGGTCGCTGTTTTTTTCCCTGGCTGGCATGGTTTGATCAGGCTGCGAGGCCTGCCGCCTCCGCTTTGGCAAGGGTCCAGAGATTACCCGGCAAGCGGCCAAGCCGTTCAGAAATCAACATCTTTGCCACATTGATGCGCCCGGATTTGAGCGCCGAATCAATCAGCACCATGGAAAACAGGTCACGTTGAGCATGCGAACCGCCCAGCTTATGAAGCTGATATCTGATCGGAATCAGCGTGTCGACGACGAAGCCGTATTCACCATGACGATGCGCAATCAGGGCTTCTGCCAACGGCAGACCAAGCATCTGGGTGATGTAGGCGTTATCTTCACCCTTTGACTGGCTGTAAGCCTTCATGGCGTCAAGAAGCTCCTGTGCATCATCACCATCAACAGCCGAAAGCGAAATGGCATGGTGCACGTCAATGAAAGCCAGTTGCTGATCGCTTTTATGCGACCTGCACTTTTCTGCCAGTGCCTGCCAGCGTTCGCCAACGTCCTGACCATGCAATTCCAGGCGCAGCAGAACAGCGGCATCGTTTACAAGATCAAGGTATTCATCGGATTCAGCATCCCACAAATCCTCGTCATACAGTTTCAAAACCTCTGAATACTCACCCTTATCAAGATGCATCAGCATCCGGTGCCACCACACATGGTATCGAAAGTTGTTGGCGGTGATCCAGCCGGGCTGGTTTTTCCTGATCCAGTCTATGCCTGCATCCGGCATATCACGCATTTCATAAACGTGGACAACAGCATGAATGGCCCACGGGTTTTCAGCTATCAGGTCGACAGCTTCCTCTCCTGACTTCAATGCTGCATCGTAATTGTGCGTTTCTTCATAACCGAAGGCTTCCATGCCTTTGACGTATCCGTATCCCGGCACGTCAGGCGACCAGGCATAGAGCCGGCGGGTCACGGTATCGCGCAGATTCTGCCCGTCACCCTCATAAAAGTGCCCATGGTGCGCAAGTCTGAGAGCAAGAGCATCCAGGGGATACGCCACCAGGATTGCCTCCCAGCAGGCAATCGCCGCGCGTTTACGTCCATGCGACCAATGTTCCGCGGCTTCGATATGCAAACGCTCCCGGGGGTTGGCGGCATCGTACCGCTCGCGCGCATCGGCTGCTGCTTTCTGCGCACGTTCCTGCAACGGCCCGGTGGCCATCAGCATGAAAAAATAACACTTGAGGACATGTGCCAACGGCATGTCCGGATCAGCTTCGAAAATCGATTTCAGGTTCGGGCCCGCACTCGGATTAATACCAAGATAGGAGACAATCGTCGCATCGAACGCCTTTACGGCTTCTTCTGATGCCGCCGATACATCCAGCCCGCGACAATCCTGAAACATCTTCACACTCCCGATATTTAAATTTCCGGTCAACAGCTTATGCGAAACAGCCCTGGGTGACAGCCCCAAACACGGGCCATGATTCTGGTTTTTTCAGTTAATTGCTCAGCTATTCTTTTGAATAGGTCGTGCGGAGTCTGCGTGTCAGGGTTTTGATAATCAGGCCGATCACCTTATCCGTAAGTTTCAAGCGCTCCTGCAAATCCGCACGTGTCAAAACCATGGCTTCACCATCTTCAGATGCGGTCGCTGTTACGGAATGCGGCGTATTATCAATCAGAGCCATTTCGCCGATGATGCCGCCGGCTTCCACGGTGGCAACCTGTTTACTCCACCCCGGACGTGTTTCACGCGATAAAACGACTGTTCCTTTGCGCAGAATCAGGGCGACATCATCTTTGATGCCTTCCGAGAAAAGAACCTCACCCTTCATGAAGTGCCGTATTTTCATTCGACCCTCTGCTAACAGTCCGACCTTATGTATCCATAATGAGATGAGGGTTCGGTTACCACCATATTCGGCTGCTCAATGATATCGGGGGTGCATTATTCCTATGCAGCAGGACAACCAGCAGACTTGTTGGCGAATTCAATAACTTCTAGGTTGAACCAGCTTAAAAATCGAATGTTTCACAGGAGTCTCCATCATGCCAGCGGACAGACCAGAAGTTCAGGAAATCGATGCCGCGACAGCCAAAGCCTGGGTTGATGCCGGCGAGGCCGTGCTTCTGGATGTCCGCGAGCATCAGGAGCTTGAACAGGCACGTATCGATGGCGCCGTTCACAATGCCATGTCCACCTTTGATTTCGAGAATATTCCCAAAGACAGCGGCAAGAAAGTGATTGTCATGTGCGCACATGGCATGCGCTCGTTGCAGGTCGCCGATTATTTACTGAGCCAGAACATGCTTGATGAGGCATATTCCATGACAGGCGGCATTGTTGCCTGGGCCCAGGCCGGCTTCCCCTGCGAACACGGTTAATTCACCCCAGACTTTAGGTCAGCAACCCTCATATAAGGGATGAAGTAGCGCTTTTACGGCCGATGATCAGGAATTCGATATTCCCTTCAGGCCCCTTTATCGGACTCTCAACGATACCTTCCACCGACCAGTTCACCTGCGCCGACAGCCATGTTCGGATGTCTTCACAGACAGTGGTGTGAATTTCCGGGTCCCGAACCACGCCGCCCTTGCCGACATGTTCCCGTCCGGCCTCGAACTGGGGTTTGATCAGGGCAGCGAGTATTGCCTTGTCACGCGTGAGCGACATCGCAGCCGGCAAAACCGTCTTGAGGCCGATAAAGCTGGCGTCACAGACAACCATATCGACGGGTTCCGGAATCTGTTCCGGTGTCAGATATCGCGCATTGGTTTTTTCCAGAACGATGACCCGGTCATCCGATCTGAGCTTCCAGGCTAACTGGCCGTGGCCGACATCAACGGCGTAGACACGTGCCGCACCGTTCTGAAGCAGCACGTCCGTAAAACCACCTGTTGAAGCGCCGACATCGATACAGATCATCCCTGCCGGATCGATGTTGAAATGTTCTAGGGCATGCGCCAGCTTCAGGCCGCCACGGCTGACCCAGGAATGATCCTGGCCCCGCACATCAAGGGCGATGTCTTCGGCCACCTGTTGGCCGGCTTTTTCAAGCTTACGTTCCTTGGAATAAACCAGCCCTGCCATGATAAGGGCCTGCGCCCGGGAGCGGCTCTCCACCAGCCCTCTGTCGACCAACAGTTGATCCAAGCGAACCTTGGCGATTTTATTATGCCCGCGCAGGTGAGCTCAGCTCGCCTTCACGACCCAGCGCGGTCATTACCGTCTCGACGATATCCGATGCGGTCAGTCGCGCCCGCTCATACTGCTTGGCGGGTTTATCCTGATCAAAGAATTCGTCCGGCATCATCATGGCGCGAACCTTAAGGCCGTTTTCCAAAAGCCCGTCATTCGCCATGAACGTCAGCACATGCGAGCCGAAACCACCGACTGAACCTTCCTCGATCGTCACAAGAACTTCGTGATTTCGAGCCAGATCGCGGATCATGTCTTCATCAAGCGGTTTGGCGAAACGGGCATCGGCGACGGTCGCAGACAAACCGCGTGATGCCAGTTCTTCGGACGCCTTAATGCATTCCTGAAGGCGGCCGCCGAAGCTGAGGATCGCCGCCGTCTTGCCTTCGCGGACGATACGGCCCTTGCCGATTTCAAGGATTTCGCCCCGCTCCGGCAGTTCAACGCCGACACCTTCGCCGCGTGGATAGCGGAATGCGGAGGGGCGATCATCAATCGAAAGCGCGGTCCGTGTCATGTGCATCAATTCGGCTTCATCCGCCGCAGCCATAACAACGAAATTCGGCAGCGTCGCCAGATAAGCAATATCAAAGGCGCCACAATGGGTCGATCCGTCATCGCCGACATAGCCGGCCCGATCAATCGCAAAGCGGACCGGCAAGGACTGAATCGCAACATCATGGACTACCTGATCATAGGCGCGCTGCAGGAACGTCGAATAAATTGCGGCAAACGGTTTGTAGCCTTCCGTTGCCAGTCCGGCAGCAAAAGTTACTCCATGCTGTTCGGCAATACCGACATCAAAACTGCGTTCAGGATAAACATCACCGAACTTGTCGACGCCCGTGCCGGACGGCATGGCTGCTGTAATGGCGACAACCTTGTCATCATGCCGAGCTTCTTCGATGAGCGCCTTGGCAAATACGTTGGTGTAGCTGGGCGCGTTCGGTTTCGGTTTGTGCTGTTTCCCGGTAACGACATCAAACTTGGAAACGCCGTGGTATTTGTCGGCGGATTCCTCAGCAGGTTTATAGCCATGCCCTTTTTCCGTGACGATGTGCAGCAGAACAGGGCCGTCTTCCGTGTCATCACGAAGGTTTTTCAGGACAGGAATCAAATGGTCCATGTTGTGCCCATCGATCGGGCCGACATAGAAAAAGCCGAGTTCCTCGAAAAGCGTGCCGCCGGTAACCATGCCGCGAGCATATTCCTCGGCACGCTGCGCAACGGTTTCAATCTGCCTCGGCAGACGCTTCGAAACATTCTTGGCGAGATGCCGGGCGGAACGATAGGTCTTCGACGAAATCAGACGCGACAGATACGCCGACAGGGCGCCGACAGGCGGCGCAATCGACATGTCGTTGTCGTTCAGAATGACGATCAGCCGGGCATCCATGGAACCGGCATTGTTCATGGCTTCGTAGGCCATCCCTGCCGTCATCGCGCCATCACCGATGACAGCGATCACGTTATTGTTCTTGCCGGACAGCTCACTCGCCACCGCCATGCCAAGACCTGCAGAGATCGACGTCGACGAATGCGCCGCACCGAACGGGTCATATTCGCTTTCGCTACGCTTGGTGAAACCGGAAATCCCGCCGCCCTGGCGGAGGGTCATCATTCTGTCACGGCGGCCGGTTAGTATCTTGTGCGGGTAACACTGGTGACCGACGTCAAAAATCAGACGGTCATCGGGTGTATTGAAAACGTGATGCACAGCGACGGTGAGTTCTACAACGCCAAGGGATGCGCCCAGATGTCCGCCGGTGATGGACACATTCCGGACCGTGTCGCGGCGCAGCTCATCCGCGAGCTGACGCAGCTCATCCATCGACAGATTACGGGTATCTGCCGGGTATTGGATTTTGTCGAGTAGCGGCGTTTCGTTAATCTTATCCAACGGTGAAATCCCTTTTGTCTTCGTCGTCCGTCGCGGGGACCAGATTCACTGAATATTCTTTTAATTGCACACGAATAGTCAGTGTTTCGGCAATTAATTGCGCCGAGTCACGATAAAATTCGCCAATTCCCTCAAATGCTGGCCTTTTTCCTCGAATATTTCAAGGTGGGCAGCTGCCTGTTCAGCCAGCAGATAGGCCTGATCGCGGGCTCGTTCAACACCCATAAGCGAAACAAACGTCGCCTTTCCGGCCGCTTCGTCCTTTCCCGTACGCTTACCGACTTCTGACGCATCCCCCTCCACATCAAGCAGATCATCTGCAATCTGGAAGGCCAGACCGACATCATGGGCATAATGGTGTAAAGCCTGACGGGCGTTCCCCGACGCCCTACCCATCATTGCCCCCATGTCACAGGCAACGGCAATCAACGCGCCGGTTTTCATCCTCTGCAGGCGTGTAATTTCCGGAATATCCAGTGATGATTGTTCCGCGACCAGGTCCAGCATCTGGCCACCGACCATGCCGTGTTCCCCGGATGCCTTGGCCAATGCCAGGCAAAGATCGGCCCTGACCGTCGCGTTTTCATGCGTATCCGGGTCTGCAAGAACTTCAAAGGCCTTGGTCAGCAGCGCATCTCCAGCAAGAATTGCCGTCGCCTCGTCAAATTCCTTGTGAACGGTTGGCCGCCCGCGACGCAGATCATCATCATCCATCGCCGGCAAATCATCGTGAACCAGCGAATAGCAATGAATCATTTCAAGTGCACATGCGGCTCGGTAAGCCCGGCTTTCCGAAACCCCGAATAGCGATGCGGATTGTGTCAGCAGAAATGGACGAACACGTTTTCCACCACCCAACGCGGCATAGCGCATTGCTTCAATAACCCGGGCTTCCGGCATATCCGATTTCGGCAGCAACGCATCAAGATGCTTTTCGACGTTTTCAGCACACGCAGAAAGCGCACGGTCCAGATCACTCATAGGGATATCCTTCAGGCGTCGTCGAGGGGTTCGGTTTCAACATTCCCGTTCGCACCGACAACGATCTTGTCTATACGGGCTTCCGCTTCCTTGAGCTTGGCTTCGCAATGGCGTTTCAAATATACGCCACGCGTATAACCGTTGATCGAGGTATCGAGATCCCCTTCACCGGTTTCGAGTTCACGCACGATATCCTCAAGCTCTTCGAGAGCTGATTCGAAGCTCATTTTCAGGATATCGGCGGGAATTTCATCCTGCTCAGCGGCTTTGCCCTTGGCCATACGGCACCCTCTGCTTGGCTATTGGAAAACGGCGCGCAGTCTAGGCTTCAAGCCCGATCCGGGCAAGCGGTCAATGCTCCATGAGGGATTGCACATGCTCCATCACGCTGAGCCGTAATGCATCCAGATCATAGCCGCCTTCGAGCATGGAGACGACCCGTCCGTCGCAGACCTCGTCGGCAAGATCGAGAAGCTTGTCCGTGATCCAGCGGTAATCGGCCGTTTCAAGTTCAAGTTGTGCCAACGGATCGTTCTTATGTGCATCGAAGCCGGCGGAAATGATTAGTAATTCCGGTTGAAAAGCCCTGATGGCGGGCAGCATCACTTCCTCATAGCCGTTACGAAAGCCTTGTGAGCCGGTCCCTGGTGCCAACGGCACATTGCAGACATTGCCGAACTGGCCCCGCTCAGCTGTCGATCCTGTCCCCGGATACGCCGGAAACTGATGCGATGAGCCGTAGAACAGGCCATCCACATGTTCAAAACTGTGCTGCGTGCCGTTTCCGTGATGCACATCGAAATCGATGACGCAGACACGTTCCATGCCGTGCTTGGCACGGGCATGAAATGCCGCGGCTGCGGCTGAATTGAAAAGGCAGAACCCCATCGCTTGCGAGGATTCGGCATGATGACCCGGCGGCCGAACGGCGCAGAAGGCATTTTTCGCCTGTTTAGCCACCACGGCATCCACCGCAGCCACCCCCGCCCCGGCAGCGCGTTGCGTCGCCTCACCGGACTTCGGTGACATGGCCGTATCCGGATCAAGCCTGACCCGCCCCTCGCTCGGCACATTGTCCATGATCATGTCTACGTATTCCGCATCGTGAACCAGCTTGACGTCAGCCAGATCAACCAGCGGCGCTTCCACACGGTGCAGATGCTGGAACTTTTCATCCTCCAGCCCCGCCATCACGGCACGCAAACGGTCCGGCCGCTCGGGATGGTACTCGCCGGGATCGTGCTCAATACAAGCCGGATGAGAATATAGAAACGTCGTCATGGTTCGTCCCTTTCGGGGTCAGTCACCCTTCGAGGTAAGAGTGCGCAAATAGTCTACAAGATCCGTCAGCTGCTGATTATCCGTCACCCGTTGTACCGGCATTTTCGTGCCGGGCAACATTTTGTCAGGCCCCTCGTCAAACAGCCTGAACAGGTTTTTTTCATCCCAACGGAAGGTGACGCCCGTCAATGCGGCCGAGTAGTTGTAATTTTCCACGGAACCGGCCTTGCGATTGAAAAGACCCGCAAAATGTGGCCCTGACCGCCCAGGACCATCTGCGTTCAGGGAATGGCATTTCGCACATTTCGGATAGAGCTTGGCGCCGGGATGATCGCTTTCCAGCCAGGGCTGAGGCTCGTTTGAAGCTACCTGTATCTGACCGATACGATCACCGGTTTCCAGATGCCACACCCGTGCCTGCTCATCCGAACTGGAAGACACGGCAAAACGGCCATCCGGTGTGTAAGTCGCCGACCAGGCAATTCGCTCATGTGCCGCAATCTCATGCAGGGGCTTGCCGCTCGCAAGATCCCATTCAACAACGTACCCATCCTTTCCGGATGTGAGAGCCCGCTTCCCGTCAGGTGAGAATTCGACGTCATACACCTGCCCGTCCCGGACATCGATCTTGGTCACTTCGGACATGCTGTCGAGGTCCCATAGACGGATTGACTTATCAATACTGGCAGACAAAAGCTGCTTGCCGTCCGGAGACAGACTGAGCGCCGTTATCCCCATCAGATGCCCTTCGAGCTTGCCGGCTATATCACCTGTTTCCAGATTCCACACCTCGATCACCGGATGGTGACCGCCACTCACCAGATGCTTGCCGTCCTTGAGAAAAACGACAGCATTTACCGGGCTGTTGGTGGAAAAGGTTTGAGTTTCCGTACCAGTCTGAAGATCCCAGATCTTAACCGTTTTGTCCCATGATCCGGTCGCCGCAAACTGACCCGACGCGATGATATCCGCCGTCATGACCTTGTGCTTGTGACCCTTCAGAAAATGGAGCGGCTCAAATTTTTTCAGGTCCCAGTAAATTGCCTGAAAATCATCACTGGTGGTAAGTGCCCGATCACCTGACGGATCAAACATCACACTGGTGACCGGCCCTTGATGATGATCAAGGACCATCAGTTCACTTTGATCACCAAAATTCCAGACACGGGCAGAATAATCAAAACTGCCGGTAATGACGCGCATGCCGTCCTGCGATACGTCCGCGCTTCGCACCATACCGCCATGACCGATGAGGTCGGCCCGCCCCACGGAAGACGTGATCAGAAAAAGCACCAGCGGTGCGGTGAGCCATCCAATTCGTCGCATAGAGGATATTTTGGGCACGCGCATATTTTTTTCAATGCAAATACACGAATATAAGTTTGCCAGTTTTTGTCAGTACATTACAGAGTCAGTATCCATCAATCTCATGCCTCCCGAGTCAGTGAATTTTGCCGGCGAACAGGTGTGAAAGTGCAGACGACCCGGCGTCTTTCAAGACTTCGCAACGCATGTACCGGCAAAAGGCACGGTGCCCTCCAGGTTGGCAGGCAAACAGCTGCCACGCGGCTCACCAACTACTGGGGAAAACCCACCCTGCGGATATTATCGACAAGGGTGTCGACATGAGAGAGATTTCACCGAAAAGGCTGATTGGCTAAAGCCATTATGAGCATCAGCCGCTTTTTTTCAGCGAAATTGTATAGACCCCGTCAGCTTCATCGCTTCGAACCAGTTCATGCCCCGTCGTGCTACTATAGGTTTTAAAGTCTTTTGGCGCCGCCGGGTCCGTGACCTCGATTTCGAGAATATCACCAGCCATAATTTCCTTCATCTTCTTGTTGGCGCGAAGAACCGGCAACGGGCAATTCAGCCCTTTCAGATCAAGGTGTGTCGTTGTCATTCATAGGCCTCAGAGCAGTTGTTATTGAAATTAACAGTCCATCAACGGACCCGGTATTTCAAGACATTCACTATAGTCGCACCTCAGCCGGTCACGAAACCGTGTTTAGCCAGACCGTGATCCAACAGTGTAATTGTCATCGTATGGATACAGTAAGTAGAAATTGAACACGGACACCTGATGTCAGCCCTTGCGACCAACCAACGACAAGAATCGAAGCCTTTCAAGCCTCAGGAACGCGCGAGCAATGTGCTTAAAGCGATGGGGAATGAACACAGGCTGAAAATCCTGTGCCATCTTTCACGGACCGAAGCCTCCGTCAAAGAACTCGAAGTCCTGACCGGACTGAGCCAGTCTGCGCTTTCGCAGCATTTGGCTAAACTGCGTCAGGAACGCCTTGTAAAAACCCGCCGGCATGCGCAAACGATTTATTATTCACTCGAAGGCCCTGTCGCGATGGAAATCCTTCAGGCACTAAAATCAGCTCGGTTGATATAGTCAGGCCTACACTCAGCCTGCCCGCGAGAAAACATCCACACCATCATCGCGAAGATCACGTCTGGCCCTGCCCTGTTCGATCAGGTGATGCAGATGCGCCAACGTTTCACCAATGGCAAAAAACGTCTGGTGTTCATCCAGTTCGCGCTTAAACAATCGATAAAGTACTTCAACGCCGGTACTGGGCTCATAGAGGGATTCGACCGTTTCATCCAGACGTTCGACATGATGCGCCCCCAGGTCATCCAATCGGGCATGGAATCCCTTGAACGGCCAGTTATGGCTCGGCAGCACCAACGGATCACCGGCTACCTGTACACGCAAACGATTGAGGCTTTCGATATACAGTCCCAGAGGCTGGCCTTCAGGTTCCTGCGGCCACACACTTACGTTCGGGCTGATCTTCGGCAGCACCTGATCTCCCGATATGATCACATCGGCATCATTGCAATACAGACAGGCGTGTTCCGGCGAATGGCCGCGACCGACGATCATACGCCAGATACGACCTCCTATCTCCAGCGTATCTCCATCGGATATCCGCTCAAATGCTGCCGGTATGGGAGACACGTTCTTCTGATAGCCACCGGCCCTGCGATGCACGGTATCCATCATTTCCGATGAAAACCCGGCACGTTTGTAAAATGCCCTGAATGCGTTGACGGACTCTTCCTTGCCGTCGAGATAAAGCATCCGTCCGAAGGTCCATTCCGTCAGCGGCATCACCAGCGGCACATCAAATCTTTCTGTCAGCCACCCTGCCAGTCCTGCATGATCGGGATGGAAATGAGTCACGATCACGCGTTTCACAGGCCTGTTCTGCATCACGCCGGCAAACAGGGTTTCCCAGGCTTCTTTCACGACGTCCGTACAGATGCCTGTATCAACGATCGTCCAGCCGTCGCCATCCTCGAGTAACCAGAGATTGATATGATCCAGCTTGAACGGCAGCGGCATGCGTAGCCAATGAATGCCGGGATGTACTTCCATGGTCTCACCAAGGGCGGGCTCACCCTCAAAGACGTAGTCAGGTGTAAATGTCATATCGCGTTTGTAGCTTCTGAATAGGGAAATGCAAACAGATGGTCGCCGTATTGATCAGGGTTTCAGGCCGAAACCAGGCCGGGGACGTTCGGGATGCTGCTCGCCCGGAAACGGCATTGGAAAATCTTGCGGGATTTGTTCCGCCACGGTGGTGCGCTGGATACCGGCCACCATATCAGGCGCCGGCCGGCCATTGATATCATGGCCTTCACGCACGATCCGTTCCTGGGTGATGATGTATTTCAATTCTTCCTTGATGATCTCTGTATGGCGTGTCGGTTCGGCCTTGAGGACTGCCGAAACGATCCCGAGTTTCACCTGTTTGGGAATACGCTCAAAATTCTCCAGCATCAGAAACTTGATTGACGGGCGCACGGATGAGGAAAGCAGCAGGCTGAGGATCAGCTTTTTCCGAATGTCCTGACGCAAATTACCGGCCTCGGTCAGTTCAAAGAACTCACGGACGAATTGCCGTGGCGCAATCTCCCCGTCCAACAGTGATTTCAGATTTTCACGCAATGCCGCCGTGTATTGTTTACGGCTTTCCGTAACGATCTTCGATGCATGCTGGCGCACCTTACCTATGCTATCGGGCTCAAAGGCATGATCGGTAACGTATTTAAGGCATTCCCGCACCAATTCATGGCGGGATGTATCTCCGATTATCTCGACGACACCGCGAACAAGGGACGTCGAATTCCCGAGCGGACAAAGCCGCGCCGTCGCGGCAAGGGCCATCGGTCCCTCCGGATCACGGGAACAGACCATCGCAAGCGCCAGCGGATCTTCGAGCCCGGAGAGGTCTATTTCCTTATTCAGCAGATTTTCCGGCACCAAAAGCCGGTCTTCATCACCGGGAATGACAATCGGTTCCCGCTTTTTATAACTCAGTTTGATGCCAAGTGCGGTTTGCAGTCCTTCGCTGGAAAGCCCCAGCGCATTGTAGGCCGATACGCTCACGCGACGACCCTCACGCTTTGCGGGCGCATCGCCTGGACGGGGGCGCTTGCACGCTGCAACCAGTCCTTGAACATCCGCGCGCCGTCACGAAGTGATGTCGGCTTGAGCACACGGTTGATTGCTTCTTGCTGCAGAAGTGCCTGGCGCATGGCAGCCAGTTCGCTTTCACGGCCTAGGCGCCACGCCAGCGGTACATTGTCCATGGCATCCAGGGTACGTTCCTTGGCGCCGATAACGTCTGCAAGAATAAGCGTCAGGAACTGTATGGCATCTTCATTCGGTCTGGCGGCACCGCGACGCCACTTGCTGACGGTTGACGGTGCAACGCCCAGCATTCGGGCGATGTCCTTGCCCGCAATGCCGCCATCGGCCAGACCTCGAAAAACGGGCCTGACATCGATCATGTCTTGAGCCCAGGCTATAGCAATGTCAGTTTCCGGCTCACCGGACCCAATAACGTCTTCCCTCATTGCGAACACCCCAGAATGCCCAGTTATTGCCAAAGCCGAATCGGCTTCGACTAATCTTTGTATATAATGATTAACAAAAAACCCACATATCGTACAACTCACAAAATATAGTAATTTCAATATTTTCGGGTCTCCCCTCGCCGTTTGGGTTGCGTTAATCTGCTTTTATGAGAATTGGCATCGATCTTGGTGGGACAAAAATAGAAGGCATCGTCCTGGACGACGAGGGCACCGAACGCGCACGTCAGCGCATCGACAGCCCACAAGGAGATTACGGTGCCACGATTCTATCCATCAAACAGCTGACAGAGTCGATTGCTGCGAAAGCCGACTGTCCGGTTGATACCCCGGTGGGCATCGGCATCCCCGGCGCCATATCGCCACGTACCCGGCTGGTTAAAAATGCCAATTCGACCTGGCTGATCGGTCATGCGCTGGATCGTGATCTGGCAGAGGCACTTCAACGGAATGTCAAACTCGCCAATGATGCCAACTGCTTTGCCGTTTCCGAGGCCGTCGACGGCGCGGGGAAAGGTCACGGCATGGTCTTCGGCGTCATACTGGGGACCGGTGTGGGTGGCGGCATAGCCATTGACGGACAGGTCCATGCCGGTCTGAACGCCATCGCCGGGGAATGGGGGCATAATCCCCTGCCATGGCCTAGGGATTCCTTAGGTGTATCCGAACTGCCCGGACCAACTTGCTATTGCGGCAAAAACGGCTGTATCGAAACGTTCCTCTCAGGGCCCGGATTTACGCGTGATTTCATTGCTGCCGGAGGACCGGACCTCACTGCGACGGAAATAGCCGTACGCGCTCACACAGGCGATGCGACCGCCCAAGAGGCGATTGAACGCTATATGGACCGGCTTGCACGGGCAATTGCCGGTGTCGTCAATATTCTCGACCCTGATGCCATCGTTCTTGGCGGCGGTCTATCCAGACTGGGTACGATCTATGATAGATTACCGGGCATTCTCTCCCAGTATGTATTTTCGGATGTCTGTGAAACCCCTATCCTGAAGAACAGGCACGGTGATAGTTCCGGCGTCAGGGGCGCAGCCTGGCTCTGGCCAATAAAAAAATAGAGGGAATATCTTCAATGAGCGTTGCATACGAAACAGATTCCAACGGCGTCGCCAACATCATCATCAAACGATTTGAAAAGCGAAATGCTCTGAATACGGAGATCGTCAACGGGATCGTCGATGCCGCACAGTCGCTTTCCTCAGACCCGAACCTGCGCGTTGTCGTTTTGCGGTCCGAAGGCGACAAGGTCTTTTCCGCCGGTGCCGACATTACCGAACTTGCTGCCCTGACCCGCGATACCGCTTTCGGTTTCATCGATAATCTGCGGCGTGCCATCCAGGCGGTGGCCGACATTCCGGTTCCGGTTATCTGCCGCCTGCAAGGTGCGTGCATCGGCGGCGCCATGGAAATGGCCGCAGCATGTGATCTCAGAATAGCCAGCCGCAATGCTTCTTTCTGCATGCCGGAAGTCCGTGTCGGCATTCCATCGGTTATTCAGGCTGTTCTTCTGCCCCGGCTGATGGGCCGCGGTCGCGCAAACTGGCTTGTATTATCCGGCGACGTCATTGATGCCGAAACCGCATTCGATTGGGGGTTTATCGAAAAGCTGGTCGCTCCGAAAGAACTTGATCGCACGGTTGAAGCCGCTGTGGAATCAATCCTGACGTCGGCACCGCAAGCCGTGCGGACACAAAAGCGGCTTTGTCAGACATGGGACGATTTACCGACAGATACCGCCATTACCGATAGCATGCAGGCATTTGCAGCTTCTTATGACGGCCCCGAACCGGCCGAATACATGGCTAGGGTCCTGCGTCCCAAATCATAACGAAGCCGCGCCCCTAGTGCGCCATCAGCATCGGGATTTTGGCATGCCCGAGTACGTGCTTGGTGACGCCACCAAGAATCAGCTGCCGCATGCGGCTATGAGTGTATGCACCGCTGACCAGCAGGTCTGCGCCGAATTTCTCGCATTCTTCCAGAAGTTTGGGGCCCACGCTGCCGGCGGGGGCTTCGAATATTTTCGTATCCGGTGTAATTCCATGCCATTTCAGATACTGCGCAAGTTCGGTACCGCGTGCGCCAGACGTCCTGAAACTGTCCGCCGTCAGGACCATCACCGCATCAGCCTGCTCCAGCACCCTGACAGCCGAAGATACGGCCCGGGCCGACTGAACACTGCCATTCCATGATATGGCGATCCTTTTCCGGGTCGAGCTTGCAGACCCCGGCGGAACAACCAGAACCGGCCGACCGCTTTCGAAGATTGCGGCATTCAGGGTCATCGGCGTCAGCACGTCATCGCTGTCGCCGGGGCGCGCCACGACGATCAGATCGTTGAGCCGCCCAATACGTGCCACGACTTCGTCCTCGCGCCCATGTTCGTGACGCCATGAGACCGTCATCGACTTCACATCCGTCGGTGCGTCGGCAACTTTCGCATCGTGCCTTTTTACACTTTCATCAAAAAGCTTTCGTGCCCTTGCGACGCGTTCGGATGCTTCCTTTTCGGCCATGGTAATCATGTCCTCGACCATGGCGACAGACATCCCTTCGCCAAGCAAAGGAATGGATTCCTTGGCTTCGGGCTCGACATGAAGAACCTCAAGATGACTGTTCAGATCCTTGGCGACCGAATACGCCTTGTTCAGAACTTCTTCGTTTTCAGGGGCACCGCTCAAAGGGCATAAGATCGTGTTGACCATTGGAAACCTCAACCAGCCTGTGTTTATTATTATGCAACATCATGCGCTTTTTCAGGGATATTCGCAAAGGGTCCTTAAAGCTTCAAGATACTGAGTGCTTGGCGGACCGTTTCTTTTTTCTTACCTGAACTGTCAACCATGTCCCAGTCAACCTCGCCGACATTATACCCAGATTGGTCTCGCGCGACATCCGCTGTGACGTCGGAAACATTCCGCTTTCGCGACATGACACGTTCAACGCGGACCTCCTCAGGTGCATCGACCCAAATGCCGGTAAACGGCACCTTGCAGGAACGCGCCAATTCCGCGGCGGCTCTGCGTTGTGCCGGGTTTGCGAACACGGCGTCCAGCACAACACACTGGCCGCTCATGAGCGCCGCCTTCGCCTGATCCAGGAAGGCCTCGTAGGTCTTTTCTGTCACTTCAAGCGTGTAGCCTTCAGGTCCCAGTGTCTCGTTGGGGTGGATACCGCATAGCCGTTTTCGGACGACATCCGTGCGGACGACCCGCGCACCGGGCGCGCGCCCCAGGTAGGACGCGATTTCCCGGGCCAGGCGGGATTTGCCGGACCCGGATAATCCGCCGACGGCGACAACGCGGGGTGGTTTTTCCTGAACATATGTTTCCGCCAGATCGAGATACCTTTGCGCGGCACCCGTTTCCCTGGCTGCAATCGCGGGATCGGATTGCGACACGGCAATCGCCGCACCAACATGGGCACGTATTTGGGCACGCATTGTCAGAAAGATCGGCAATACACGGAATGCTTCCATGTCCTCATCTCCGACATCCAGATAACGGTTCATCAGAAATGACGCCAGCCGCCGCCGGTCATGGGAATCAAGATCCATCAGCAGAAAGGCAAGATCGTAGAGAACATCGATGTCCGAGAAGTCACTGGAAAACTCGATCGCATCGAACAGTGTCGGCTTGCCCTCCACCAGACAGATATTCCTGAGGTGGAGATCTCCGTGGCAGGCCCGGACCCGGCCGTTGTCACGGCGTGTATCCAGAATCCCGGAAAGATCATCGATCATTTCCAGGGTTTTTGTCGTAAGGGCAGAAACCCGGTCTGTTTCGAAAATGCCGGTCTCCTGCTGTTGATCAAAGGCTCTGACATTGTTTTCAGCGATCTTCCGGATACCCGCGGCGCCACCGCCGGCTTTTTTCACCGCCGCATTCGCATGAAAATCCGCAATCACGTCGGCCAGATCTTCGATCATCGGGCGCCGCAGCCCCCTCTCAACCCTGGCTAGCCTGTCGAACAACGTATCCTCATCAAACCGGGTCATCTCGACGAGCCAATCCCTTACCGGACCGTTGCCGCCAAGTTCATAAGCACCATTCTTTTCGGTTATTGCGATGACCCCCTTGTAGATGCTGGGGGCCGTCCGTTTGTTGATTTCAACTTCTTTGGTGCAGGCGTCTTTGCGCGCTTCCAGTGACGTGAAATCAAGGAACGGGTATTTTACGGCACGCTTCAGCTTGTATGCCTGCGACCCTGTCAGGAAGATGACCGAGATATGCGTCGTGACGATCTTCGGCGGCGCCCCGTTTTCACCGAGTGCGTCCGTCAGGAAATCAATCACCTTTCGTTGTTCGTGTTCAGATGCCGTCATGTCTCAGCGAAAGGATGCCCGCATTTCTTCGACCCCTTCAGGATCTTCGTGGATGATAACTTCTGCATTGGGGAAAGCGTCCATCAATTCCTGTTCGACCTCTTCAGAAATATCGTGCGCTTCTTTGAGTTTCATTGATCCGTCGAGTTCAAGGTGAAACTGAATGAAGACATGCACGCCCGATGAGCGGGTTCTAAGGTCATGCAGCCCTTTGACCTCTTTGTGCGCCATGACGATGTCACGAATTTTCTGGCGATCAGTATCCTCGAGTTCTCTGTCCATCAGAATCGCCAGCGCAGAATTGCCGATCTCCCATGCTCCCTTGACGATATACAGCGCGATCAGAATAGCGATCAGCGGGTCCGCATATTGCCAGGCGAAATAGCTCGACAGGAACAGCGACACCATGACGCCCAGGTTAATCAGTACATCGGTCTTATAATGCAGGCTGTCGGCATCAATGGCGATGGACCCGGATTTACGAACCACATACCGCTGGAAGATCACCAGCATGATCGTCAGTACGATCGAAAACACCATCACCGCATAGCCGATTTCCGTATTCACGACATCGCGGGGATGTGCAAGGCGCTCCCCCGCTTGAACAAGCAGGAGTACGGCAGAACCGCAGATGAAAGCCGCCTGTGCCAGACTTGCCAAAGGTTCCGCCTTGCCATGACCGAAGCGGTGTTCCCTGTCGGCAGGCTGCAATGCCTGATGGACGGCATAAAGGTTAATCAGGGAGGCCGCAGCATCGAGAAACGAATCAAGCAGGGTCGATAACAGACTGACAGAATCCGTCATTAGCCATGCAGCAAACTTGGTGATAATCAGAACCGTCGCGACGCTGACCGAAGCAATCGCGGCCGCACGCATCAATCCCCCACCCTGGATCACAGCCTGATGCGGACCATGTGCGGCGCTTTCTTTCGGTGGTTCGTGGTTAAGGCTCACGGGAATAGACGCTCTGTCGTCCATGCGTCTCCATCGCGATGGTAGACGATCCGTTCATGCAGCCGGAATTTGCCGTCAGACCAGAATTCGATCAGTTGCGGATCGACGCGAAACCCGGACCAATGATCCGGGCGCGGCACTTCGCCGACGCCGAACTTCGCCGTGAACTCAGCAACACGGCGTTCCAGGATGAACATGCCCTCCATCGGCCGGGACTGTTCCGAGGCCCATGCTCCGATGCGGCTGCCACGGGCTCGGGACCGGAAATAGACATCTGCTTCTTCATCGCTGACCGGCGCAGCCGGACCTTCGATGCGAACCTGTTTGCGCAGACTTTTCCAATGGAAATTAAGTGCCACGTTGGCGTTTTCCGCCAACTGCCGTCCTTTGTTGCTTTCCAGATTCGTGTAGAAAACAAACCCGTCCGTATCGAAATCCTTCAACAGCACCATGCGAGACGAGGGACGGCCATCCGGTGTCGCCGTCGCCAGATTCATGGCATTGGGGTCATTTGGCTCACTTTCCTTGGCCTTCTCAAACCAGTTGCCGAAAAGCTCAAAGGGTTCTTTGAAATCTGCCATACCGGGCCCCGTGATTGCCGTCACTGAAATATGTTAAGAATGGAGGCTACTCTTTGCCGCAATTTCGCCATATCCCGTTGATATATGGATATGCGGTGAAAGTCGACAAACGATCACGAAGAACTTTGCCGTGCAGATATGACCTGTTTCACGGTAATAGTTCTAAAGTTCACCTTTGAATGAAGATGAAGGGCATTACCGTTATGCATACGCCGAAACTTCTTACCGCCGCGCTCCTATGTGTTGCACTGACTGCCTGCGAACAGGGACGTGAAAAGGAAACCGTCGGCACTCTGGCCGGGGCCGGTCTGGGTGCGTTGCTGGGTTCACAGATCGGTGGGGGCAAGGGCGCGATGGCGGCCATCGCCGTCGGCACGCTGGCCGGTGCATGGGCAGGCAGCGAAGTCGGAAAATCGCTCGACAAGGCCGATAAGCAGTACGCACAACGCACCGCACAGGATGCGCTTGAATACAACAAGGTCGGTCAAGCCTCGACATGGCGCAACCCGGATTCCGGTCATTCCGGCACGGTCACGCCAGTCAATACGTACAGAAGTTCCGAAGGCACGGATTGCCGTGAATTCGAGACGTCCATCTACGTAGACGGTAAACAGGAAAAAGGCGTGGGCACCGCCTGCCGCCAACCGGACGGCACCTGGAAAATTGCCAGTTGAACAAGTTCCCCGGATCGCCCGGTATGACCGGGCTGATCCTCTGTTTTTGCCTTCTGTTCGTCACGCCCGGCGCGTCCGCTGAAGAACGGATACGTTTCCAGAACGCTTTGGGTGATACGATAGAAGCCGTCTTCGTCCCGCCACCCCCCGGCAAATCACCGTCACCCGCCGTCGTGATGCTGCATGGATGTGCCGGTCTGTTCACAAAATCCGGCAAGGTCCGCGCCCGCGAACGGGCCTGGATCGATATCCTGTACAGCGAGGGGTGGGCCATGATCCTGCCGGACAGCTTCGGCTCGCGAGGCTACGGCAGTCTCTGCCAGACAAAAGACCGTCCCGTCACCCCGGAAAATCAGCGCCCTTATGATGCAATGGCCGCGCTGAAGTATCTGGCAGCGCAACCCGGTGTGGACCCTGACAGGATTGCCCTGCTCGGCTGGTCAAATGGCGCCATGACGGGTCTGCATACAATCCGCGACGGTGCAGATGCCGCCCCCTCGCCGGTACAACCGGATTTCCGCACGGTCGTCGTTTTCTATCCCGGCTGCATCGCGCTCACAAAAACCTATCCGAATTACCGGCCCCGCGTATCAACCCTGATACAACACGGCGCCCTGGATGACTGGACCCTGGCGGAACCCTGCCAAAAGCTGGTTCGTAAAATTGGCGAAAGCGGCAATAGCCCGCCGGTGTTCATCGACGTCTATCCGGATGCCTATCACAACTTCGATCATCCAAGCGCAAAGCTGAACACCATCGTCACCAAACACTCTGGTTATGCATCAGGTCAAAGGGAAGTGCATACCGGCAGCCATCCAGAAGCCCGCCGGAAAGCCATCACGAGAACACTGGATTGGCTGCGTGCGCACCTTTCTTGAGCTTGCCTTTGCCGCCGCATAGGATGCCTTCATGTCCGATACCACTTCACCACCTGAACCGCCGATCCGCGCCACCATCATCCCGGTGACGCCGCTTCAGCAGAACTGCTCCATCGTCTGGTGCGCCGAAACCAAAAAGGGTGCCTTCATCGATCCGGGCGGCGACATCGACCGTCTGCTGGACGTCGTCAGGGAAGCCGGCTGCGAGATCGAAAAGATCATGCTGACGCATGGGCATGCCGATCACGCAGGCGGGGCCGATGAATTGCGCGAACGTCTCGGCGTCCCGATTGAGGGCCCACACATCGATGACAGGTTCTGGATCAAGGACATTCCGACATCGTCCGCCAAATACGGCTTTCCCGGCGGCAGGGACTTTGAGTCCGACCGCTGGCTGGTCGGCGGTGACACGGTCACTCTCGGAAATGTCACATTCGGCGTGTATCATTGCCCGGGGCACACGCCCGGCCACGTTGTCTTTCATCAGCCAGAAGCCGGCATCGCCTTTGTCGGCGATGTTTTGTTTCAGGGGTCCATCGGGCGCACTGACTTTCCCAGGGGGAATCATGACCAGTTGATTTCATCGATCACCACCCAGCTCTGGCCGCTTGGCGACGAAACCGCGTTCGTACCGGGGCACGGCCCAATGTCGACGTTTGGCCAGGAACGCAAAACCAATCCCTATGTCGGTGGCACCTGATGGTGCTCATCAAAAAGGAGACTGATTATGGCAGATCCAATTCTCAATGAATGCATCAATCCGACCTGTCCGTTTTCGGGAAAACCCGTGGAGCCGGACAGCCTGACGTTCTATCGCGGGCATACCGTCGGATTCTGCAATCCGGGGTGCCGGGACAAGTTTGCAGCAGACCACGACGCCTACCCGGACGCCAAAAAAATGTTCGATGCCCGAATAAGCGAGAATAGCGAATGAACGAATACCTGATCACCAGCATCGAAGCGCTGGAAGAAATTTACAACAATCCGGCGGAAGCTTCTCAGGTCAAGGAAAGCCCGGTCGTCACCGACGAATACCGGCGCCTGATAGAAGCATCGCCCTTTGTCGCCCTGGCGTCGGTCGCCGATGAAGGGGTCGACTGCTCACCGCGGGGTGATCTCAAGGGATTTGTGCGCATTCACGACGAGCGTACGCTGATGATACCCGACCGGCGCGGCAACAACCGCGTCGACACGCTCCGCAATATCGTGCGCGACCCGCGTGTGGCGCTGCTGTTCCTGATACCCGGGTCAGGCACCACGTTGCGGATCAACGGGCGCGCCAGGCTCAGCATCGAGCCTGAATTACTCGAGAGTTTTGCCGAACAGGGCAAATCCCCCCGCTCGGTGATCGTGATCGATATTGATGTGATCTATTTCCAGTGCGCACGGGCCATTTTGCGCTCGAAACTCTGGGACCCCGCCGAGCACGAAGACCCGAAATCCCTGCCCTCTGCGGGCGACATCCTGGCGGCGCAGACGAAAAACCGCAAAGACGGCGGCATCGACGCCCAGGCCTATGACGAAGAGTGGATGCCGCGCGCCAAAAAAACGATGTGGTGAGCCCCCTCACCCTCCCACGCGGAACGCGCGGGTCCCTCCCTCTCCCAAGGGAGAGGGGAAAAGCGTCGCTATCCATAAGGGAGTCCCTACTTCCTTTGGGAGAGGGGCAAATTCCTTGCATATCGGGCGTCTCACGCTTAAACCTCGCGCTTCAAATGTATTTTAATAGACGTTTCCGGAGACCATCGCCGTGACCGACACTCTGCACCCCTTCCGCACGCACACCTGCGATGCGCCGCGTCCCGAACTCGTCGGCGAGACGATCCGCCTGTCAGGCTGGGTGCACAGGAAGCGTGACCATGGTAATCTGCTGTTTATCGACCTGCGCGATCATTATGGCATCACCCAGTGCGTCATCGACGTCTCCAGCGAGCTGTTCCCCATTGTCGAAGGCGCGCGCCCGGAAAGCGTGCTGACCATCACCGGTGAAGTGGTCGAGCGCTCCCCGGAAACCATCAACGCGAACATCCCGACCGGTCATGTCGAAGTCCGGATTCGCGCCATTACCGTCGAAGGCCCTGCCGAAGTCCTGCCGATGCAGGTCGCCGGGGATCAGGAATACGGTGAAGATATCCGCCTGCGCTATCGATTCCTCGATCTGCGCCGTGAAAAAATGCAGCGTAACATCAAGCTCCGGAACGGCGTCATTGCCTCGATCCGCCGCCGCATGACGGATCTGGGCTTCCTGGAGTTCCAGACGCCGATCCTGACCGCCTCGTCCCCTGAAGGGGCACGCGATTATCTGGTGCCGGCCCGCAACCATCCGGGCAAGTTCTATGCCCTGCCCCAGGCCCCGCAGCAGTTCAAACAGCTGCTGATGGTGTCCGGCTTCGACAAGTATTTCCAGATCGCACCGTGTTTCCGCGACGAGGATGCCCGTGCCGACCGTTCGCCGGGTGAATTCTATCAGCTTGATTTTGAAATGGCTTTCGTGACGCAAGAGGACGTTTTCCGCACCATCGAGCCGGTGATCGCCGGCGTATTCGAGGAGTTCGCCGACGGCCGCAAAGTGACGCAGACGCCGTTTCCGGAAATCCCCTATGCGGAATCCATGGCCAAATACGGCTCCGACAAGCCGGATCTCAGAAACCCCATCGAAATGCAGGATGTGACCGAGCATTTCCGCGGCTCCGGTTTCAAGATTTTCGCCGGCATGATCGAAAAGAACGATGCTGTCCGGGTTTATGCCATCCCCGCCAAAACCGGCGGCAGCCGAGCCTTCTGCGACCGCATGAACAGTTGGGCTCAAGAACAAGGTCAGCCTGGATTAGGTTACATCTTCTTCCGTGACGGCGAAGGCGCCGGCCCGATTGCCAAGAATATCGGCGAGGAACGCACCGAGGCCGTAAGGACGCAACTCGACCTGACCGACGGCGATGCAGTGTTCTTCGCCTGCGGCGATCCCAAGGACATGGCCTCGTTTGCCGGTGCCGCACGCATGAAAGCCGGTACCGATCTCGACCTCTGCTCCAAGGACGAGTTCAAGTTCTGCTGGATCGTTGATTATCCGATGTATGAACTGGACGATGACGGCAAGGTCGAATTCTCACACAACCCGTTCTCCATGCCCCAGGGCGGCCTGGAAGCGCTTGAGACCAAGGACCCGCTGGATATCCTCGCCTATCAGTACGACATCGTCTGCAACGGCGTTGAGCTGTCATCCGGCGCCATCCGGAACCACCGCGCCGACATCATGGTCAAAGCCTTCGAAATCGCAGGCTACGGCATGGATGTGGTTGAAGACAAATTCGGCGGCATGTTGCGTGCATTCCAGTATGGCGCACCGCCGCACGGTGGTTCAGCCCCCGGGATCGACCGCATTGTCATGCTGTTGGCCGATGAACAGAACATTCGTGAGGTCATCGCCTTCCCCATGAACCAGCAGGCTGAAGATTTGCTGATGGGGGCCCCCACTGAAGTTGAAGCGCGGCGGCTAAAGGAACTGTCGATCAAGCTGGACCTGCCGAAACCGAAGAAAACCGGCGGCGAAGGCTGATTGAAATTGTTGCGATGCAATAATTTTGATTAATTCAAATTTTATATAAATTATCCTTATTTTTCAGATAAATATATTTATCTGAAATTTTATATTGGCTGTTGCATTTACAGGCCATACATCGCATTACTGCACCTGCGAAGACGGCATGCAGGACGCTATCCCTTCATTCCGCGGCAACTGAAGCCCGCATAAAATCAGACTCCGAGAGAGTATAGAATGAGATTTCCCGCAAGTGTGCTCCTTGGCGCATTCCTGTGCGCCGGATGTGCACCCTTACCGTTTACCGTGGCATCAATGCTTGCTGACGGCGTGTCCTATGCGACCACCGACAAATCGCTGACAGACCATGGTCTTTCCGCCCTGTCCGAGAAGGATTGTGCGATGTACCGGCTTTTGACGGATGGCATCGTGTGCCGTGAGCATCAGGGTGAAGTCGTCATCGCCACTGCCGATGCCGACAAACCGGCACCGCCTGAACCAAAAGTGCAGCAGATTGCATCCCCGTCCGGCAATGTTGCCGTCCCGCAAGCCAAACTTAAAACCAAACCTGTGCCCGGCATCTACATGGTTATAGCCAGTTCCCGGGACCTGGTTACCGCGCAGACCTTCAAAATCCGCAATCCTGAGATGTCACCACAGGTTTTTCCGATGCCTGCTGGACGTCATAATGTGATCTATCACATCGTCGTCGGTCCTCTTGTGCAGGATGGTTACGATGCCGCACGCAGAAACGCTGCAGCTCATGGTTTTAAAAATACATGGGCCGTCAAAATAGACGAAAAAGACCGCAAACGTGCCAAAGATTTAAAACAGGTCGCACAACCCAAACTGTCGGCACAAAACGAAGACCAACTCCGTTAACTGCCCGCCGCCCTAAGCTGATTTTGCGAGTTTCTTCTCGAGAAACGGCATCAGGCCGCCTTCGTCCACAATCGCCATCAGGTGACCCGGAATCGGCTTGCAATGATACGTGACGCCCTGCGTTTCGTTGATCACTTCTCCACTCGCCGGGTCTACGACAAGTGAATCACCCATGGCGATCCGGTCCGCTTCAAGGCAAACCAGCGCCGGCAGACCGATATTGAAACAGTTCCTGTAAAAAATCCGCGCAAATGACTTGGCGACGACGGCTCTGATGCCGAGTGAGCGAAGAAAAAACGGCGCCGATTCACGTGAAGATCCAATGCCCAGGTTATCCGTGCCGACGAAGATATCGCCTTCCTTGACCTGTTTGGCGAAATTCGGGTCGACATCCCGCATGCAATTCACAGCCCCTGCCGCAGGATCGCCCGTCCCCTGATATGAACCGATGGGGGCGAGCACATCCGTGTCGATATTGGCGCCATAGGCCCAGGCGTTGCCTTTGATGGTTTTCATAGGAATTCCCTCGGGTCCGTGATTTTGCCCGTGATGGCCGATGCCGCAACCGTATAGGGCGAGGCCAGATAAAGTTTCGACGATTTCGGTCCGGCCCGACCGACGAAATTGCGGTTCGTCGATGATATGCCGACGGCGTTCTCATCGAGCCTGGATGGTCCAATACCGATACATCCACTACATCCCATCGGCAGAATTACCCCGCCCGCATCTTCGATGATCTGCAGTGTGCCGTCGGCACGTGCCTCTTCCTGCATCGCCAGCGACGATGGAGAAATCATGAATTTGAAACCACTCTGGATCTTACGTCCCTTGAGGACCTGAGCCGCCATGCGAAGGTCGTCATGCTTTGCACCTGTACAGGCCCCCAGATACGCCTGATCCAGTCTGGTCCCGGCATGCGCTTCAATCGGCCCTGCATTTTCCGGTGAAGACGGCGCGGCAACCTGCGGCGTAAGCATATCTCCATCGACAGTCACTGTTTTTGCATAGCTGGCGTCTGCATCCGACTGCCACGAGGCAATA
The DNA here is from genome assembly GCA_040218645.1 of Rhodospirillales bacterium. Lineage (GTDB taxonomy): Bacteria > Pseudomonadota > Alphaproteobacteria > Rhodospirillales > Casp-alpha2 > UBA4479. The sequence goes on along the minus strand of JAVJQZ010000012.1, from coordinate 457,800 downwards.
TCGACACCTTTGGCACCCCATTTGCCGAGAACCGAACCGGTTTTTTCATCCGGAAGGCAATACCCCGCCTTCGCGCCAAGTTCGGCTGCCATGTTTGCCAGTGTCATACGTTCTTCAATGGACATCGCCGATACGCCGGTCCCGCAATATTCCAGAGCCTGATAGTTGAAGCCCATGATGCCGTGATCACCGCAGAGTTTCAGGATCACGTCCTTGGCGGCGACCCCAGGCTTCAATGTGCCCGTCACTTTGATCTTCACGGTCTCCGGAACGCGCACCCAGATTTCGCCAGTCGCAAGGACACCGGTCATTTCAGTGGCGCCGATACCGACCATGAATGCACCGAAAGCCCCACCCGTAACAGAGTGGCTATCGCCGCCGACAATAAACATGCCGGGTTTCACGTGACCTGCCTGTGGCAACACGATGTGGCATATACCCTGCTCTTGAATGAAATGACGGATATCGTGGCCTTTGACCCAGTCAAATGCATGTTTCTGGATGGCATGATGGGCCGGGTTGTCGTCATTGATGTAGTGATCCGTGATGACGACCAGCTTATCCAGGTCCCACACAGGAACACCCAGCTCATCGAGCTTTTTGCCCGCCATGCGGGGGCCGGCGCTGTCATGCATCATCGCCAGATCAACCTTACAGGTCACGATCTCACCCGGAGATACAGTCCCGGTGCCGGCCGCCTTGGCGATGATTTTCTCGCAGAGTGTCTGCGCCATATTTTTGTCCTCTCTCCGTCAGATCACTTTTTTGTTTTTAAGTGTAGCAATCGCATCGTCATCATAACCGGCATCACGTAACAGATCATCCGTATCGGCTCCCAGTTTTGGTGCCGGATTGGCCGGCGCCGGAGAGCCGCCCGAACGTACGGCAGGGGCCATGTATTTGTAGCTCCCGTGACCTTCCAGTACTATTTCCTGAATGCGTCCTTCGTCGGTGACGAACGGATTGTCGAGTGCCTGCTTGACGTCGTTGATGGCTGCTGCCGGAACAACCCCCGCGAACACCTCCAGCCACTCGGCGGTGGTCTTCGCCGACAAGGCCTCGTCGAGGAGTTCTTCGACCAGTGGACGATTCTCGAAACGGTCCTTGAAGGTCTTGAAGCGCGGGTCATCCCCCCATTCGGGCCGTCCCAGCTTGCCGCAAAGGGCCGGCCAGAATTTTTCCTTGTTACACATCAGGTAAATCCAGCCGTCCTTGGTCTGATAAAGTGCGCAAGGTGTCAAAGCCGGATGCGCTGATCGCGGCAGGCGCCCCTGCACATGCCCTTCGTTCAGGTACCACATGCCGGGATAGCCGAGATTGCTGAGTGCGATGTCAAACAGGCTGACGTCCATATCACGGCCGATCCCGGTCGCACGCGCGCCGGTGATCCCGGCAAGGACGGCATAGGCAAGCGCCAGTCCCGTCATCTGGTCGACAACCGACAGCCCAAACCGTGTCGGCGGGTTTTCAGGCTCACCCGTCAGCGAGAACCAGCCGGCTTCCGCCTGCATCAGATAATCGAAACCCGGCCATGTCTTGCGCGGTCCCGTTCTGCCATAGGCCGACAGATGCGCACAGACGATCTTCGGATTGACGTCTTTCAGATCGGCATAATTCAGCCCAAGCTTGTCAGGGACATCGCCTCTCAGGTTGGAAGAAACGGCATCGGCATTCCTGACCAGATCACGAAAAACCTGTCGGCCGTCTTCACTGGTCAGGTCCAGCGTGACGCTGCGTTTGTTCCGGTTATAGGCATGGAAGAACTGGGATGATCCGTCACCGAACCAGTACGGGCCGATATCGCGGGCAAAATCTCCGCCTACCGGATTTTCAATTTTAACGACTTCAGCGCCTTGATCAGCCAGAAACATGGTTCCGAAGGGGCCGGCTCCATACTGTTCTACCGCGAGAACACGGACGCCGGCGAGAGGCAGGTTAGTCAAGAACTTCTCTCCACAAGTTGCCGGGCGATAATGATTCGTTGCAGTTCATTTGTCCCCTCGCCGATGCAAAGCAATGGGGCATCCCGGTAGTAACGTTCGACATTGTATTCCGGTGAATAACCGTAAGCGCCATGGATACGCATGGCTTCCGCAGCATTTTCCATAGCGGCTTCAGTTGCAAACAACTTAGCCATGCCGGCTTCCATATCGCATCGCTCACCTGTGTCATAGGCGATGGCTGCATCTTCAACCAGCTTGCGTGCCGCCTGAACACGTGTCGCCATATCGGCCAATTTGATCTGGATCGCCTGATGCTGCGCGATCGGCTTGCCGAAGGTTTTGCGTTCCTTTGCATAGGCAAGGGCATCTTCGAGGGCAGCGCTTGCCACCCCGACCCCACGCGCGGCGACATTTATTCGGCCAAGCTCCAGTCCACCCAGAATCTGCTGCAGACCACGGCCTTCGCTTTCGCCGATCAGATGCGACTTGGGGACACGCACGCCCGAGAACTGCACCTCTCCGGTGTCGATCCCCTTGTATCCCAGTTTCTTCAGCTTGCTGGCCTTGAACCCGGTTGATTTGGGGACCAAAAGCAGGCTCATTCCCTTATGAGCCGGTTCGGCATCAGGATCCGTCTTGACCAGAACAGCCAGCATTTCGCCCTCTACGGAATTGGTGATCCAGGTCTTGGTGCCGTCGATCACATATTCGTCGCCATCCTTGACCGCTCGCGTACGAATCCCCTGCAGGTCCGTTCCGGCGTCCGGCTCCGTCAACGCGATGCCGCCTCGGATTTCACCACTGGCGAATTTCGGCAGGTATTCCCGTTTAAGGTCTTCCGTCCCGAACCGCTCGACCGCCGCTGCCATGATCAGATGTGAATTGAAAAGTCCCGATACGGACATCCAGACGGCGGATACCCGCTCCACGATCTGAGAATAGGTCCGGATATCCAGACCAAGCCCGCCGTATTCGGGGGAAATCGTCGCCCCGTACATGCCAAGATCGGCCAGTTTGTCTGCGATCTCCCGTGGGTATTTGTCCTGTGATTCAAGCTCTCTCACATACGGCGCGACATCTTTTTCAAGAAACTTGTCGATCGCGTCGAGGATCAGCGCGTTGTCGCTGTCGTTCAGGGCGTCGGGCATTTTGGGTTCTCCGGCTCCACCGTCATTCCCGCGACAGCGGGAATCCAAATTTCCTTTTATCTGGGCCCCCGCCTGCGCAGGGGTGACGCCTATGAAGTAATTCCTAGTTGTTAATAATCCAGCTTGTCGTCGACCGCATGGCCGCGTTTCGGGATCAGCATGTTTCGCTCGAACGAAATCACCTCGACCCCGCCCTGCTTGAAGCCGGTGGTCTTGATGGTGACGATGCCCTGCGTCGGGCGCGACTTGCTCTCACGCACCGCCAGGACCTCGCTCTCGGCATATAGTGTGTCGCCATTGAAGACGGGCGCCGGCATCTTGACCTTGTCCCAGCCCAGATTGGCGATGGTCTTCTGGCTGACGTCGGATACGCTCATGCCTGCGACGATGGCCAGCGTCAGGCAGGAATTCACCAAAGGCTGGCCGAATTCGGAATGCTTGGCGTATTCACGGTCGAAGTGCAGCGGATGCTGGTTCATCGTTAAAAGCGTGAACCATGTATTGTCGTTTTCCGTAACCGTCCGACCCGGGCGATGTTCATATACATCACCGACCTTGAAATCCTCGAGATACCGTCCGTAAGACTCGCGATACCGGTTCGGCCCGACTTCCTTTGCTTCTGCGACCATTATTCAGCCGCCTGCATCTGCGGCTTGCCGGCGGCAAGCACGGCGGAGACGGAATTCTGTGCTTCCAGACCCATGATTGCGTCAGCAAAGCGGCTGGCCCCGTCGACGCCCAGATAGGGTTCGGCAAGACCATTGAACTTGCCGCGGAATTCCTCAACCGACATGAAGTTGCCAGGCTCGCCCTTCGGCATATTGATCAGCACCGAGAACGTGCCACGCGGCGTTTTAACCGTCGCCTTGCCGGCCATGTTGGCGGGGAACAACGCTTCAACTTCCGGATCGTTGACGCAGGTGACTTTCCTGGTCAGTGCCAGTGTTTCCGGGTCCGTCAGATGGGTTGCATAATGATCCCACAGCATGGTGCCCTCGCGCAGCACCACGGCGGCGCAGAACGGCATGGAGAACTGACCGTCGACGACGCTTTTGGGATTATGCTTGGCCTCTTCCGGCATGCTGACGATCTTCATACCGGTCATCGGCAGGCCGATTTCAACCGCTTCGACTTCGTCAGGTGTCACGCCTTCGTCACGGATGATCTGTTTCAACGCGTCCATAGCAGCGTGGGTGTAGCGGCAGCTCGGGAACGGTTTGACGGCGAGCCGCATGGTTTCCCAGCGTTCGTTCAGTTCAGCGTCCGCCTTGGACGGATCAGCATTCGGCGCATAAGCGTGCAGGAATCCCCACTTGCCCTCAAATGCTTCCTTCGGCCCCTTGAAGCCTTCCTTGGCCAGCACGGCACACATCAGGCCGTTCTGCGCGGCCTGACCAACATGCGAGCGTTTGGTCCAGGCACCATCGGCAAGAAACTGCATAGATCCCGCTGACTGGCTGAGCGCGATACCGAACCCGCTTTCGATCTGATCCGCATCCATACCGAGCAGCTTGCCCGCCGCCGCGACCGCACCGAAGATCCCGCACGTCGCCGTCGGGTGATAACCGCGGTCGTAATGGTCCGACGGCCCCAATGCCAATGCGAGACGAATCTGTACCTCGTAACCGGCAACACAGGCCGCGATCATGTCCTTACCCGACGCACCTGTCATTTCCGCCGCCGCCAGGGCTGCCGGGACGATGGGTGCCGACGAATGCAACGAGGCTTCGGCGTGCGTGTCATCGAAGTCCAAGGAGTGTGCAAGCGTGCCGTTCAGAAGTGCCGCTGCGGAAGGTGCATAGCTTTTGATATCCCCCGGCACCGCGCAGTCACCGGACGCCAGACCAAGAATTTCAATCGCGCGCACCATTGCTGGCGTGGATTCAGCGTCATTACGTGCCCGCACCATGATTCCTGCGGTATCGAGGATGAGCAGCTTCGTCCGCTCGATTACATCGGGTGGCAGGTCTTCATAGCCAAGATTGACAACAAATTCCGCCAGACGGCGGCTGATACCGGTCATTGGATGTCTCCCAAGTCATTGATGTGTACCGGTTTGGCCGGTGTTTGAGCTATTCCATCACAGGGTTAACGATTGAACAAATAGAAATATATGGACTATATTTCTTATAATCAGATCAATTGGAGGTCGCATGCTTCCGGTCACATTGAAGCAGCTTGAAACTTTTCTGGCCGTTGCCGAAACCCGTGGCTTCAGGCGGGCATCGGAAAAGCTCAATCTTTCGCAATCTGCCGTGACGGCGCATGTGCAGCAGCTTGAGAGTACGTTGGGGGTGCCGCTTTTTCATCGCACCACGCGATCCGTGAAATTAACTGATGCAGGCAGCGAATTGCTGGATCGCGCCAATCGTACAATCACCGGGCTGGAAGATACGATACGGGCATTCCGTGACGAGGCGGCAATGACTCGTGGACGTGTTCTGGTTGCCTGTGCACCGAGTTTTGCGTCATCCATTCTGCCGCCCGCACTGGCTGCTTTTCAATTCCGGCACCCGGAGATTTTCATCCAGGTACGCGAAGCCTACGGGAGTGAAATCATCGAGGCCCTTCGCACCGATAGTGTTGATTTCGGGATCGGGCCGCTGGCGCAGGACGACAAAGAGATCGCATTCACGCATCTGTTATCAGACGGGTTTGTTGCAGTTCTCAGCGGCAATCACCCGCTTGCCCGAAAGAAATCCCTGAAATTCATCGACATCGTGGACGAACCGATCCTGGCCATGCCGCGGCAGTCCGCCACGCGTGATCTTCTGGAGAAGACTTTTGAAAAACACGGCCGGACTCTGGAGCCGAAATACGAAATGCTGCATCACCAGACACTGATCAGCATGGCGGATGCGGGACTTGGAATCGCCGTACTGCCGGAAACCGCGGTCCCGTCAGCCCGTGACGGCTCGTACGCCGTCATCGCGCTGACGGAACCGGAGATGAAACGCCGTATGGGGGTCCTGATGTCGCGCGGACACAATCCCTCCCCCGCCGCCCGCGCCGTCGCGGAAATGCTGCCTGAGTTCGTCAACGCATGGGTAAGGGCGAATTAAATCCGTTATTCGGCTGCGTACTGCTTTTCAGCCTCATAATATTCCGGAAAACCGACAATGGCCTGAAGTTCCTGGAATGTGGTGCGGTTCGACAGGTCCTGCTTGCCCGACTTGATCATCTCAAGCGTTTGTTGCATCCCCTTGATCGCGGTCATCAGCATTGCTGCCGGATAAATCGCGACTTTGTAACCGATCTCTTCGAGTTCAGCCGGTGACAGATAGGGGGTCGTCCCTTGCTCGACCATATTGGCCATTTTCGGCCCATCGATTTCGGCCCCATAGCGGCGCATTTCGTCTTCGTTTTTCGGCGCCTCCAGGAACGTAATGTCGACACCGACTTTCCGGAACATTTCGCAACGGCGCAGGGCTTCGTCCATCCCGTCAGGTCCGTTGGCATCTGTCCGAGCCATGATCAGGATATCCCCGCCTTTGTCGCGGAGTTCCTCGCGGGCATCCACCGCAGCCTGAAGATGCTGTTTGGCTTCGTTGAACGGGACAATGCGCTTGCCGATGGTGTGACCGCAACGCTTTGGCGAAACCTGATCCTCGATCATGACGCAGGCAAATCCGGCCTGGGCATATCCCTGAACGGTTCGCTTGACGTTGATGGGATTCCCGAACCCCGTATCGCCGTCGCCGATGACCGGAATGTCCACGGCGTTACAGAGATTGCGGCCCTGGTCGACCATTTCGGCATAACTGATCAGGCCCGTGTCAGGCTCGCCGATCCGGACCGCCGAGACCATGAACCCGCTCATGAAGGCGGCGTCAAATCCGGCCTGCTCAACAAGTCGCGTGGAAATCGCATCGAATACGCCCGGCGCGGTAATGATGCCCGGTTTGTCTAAAAGTGCCTGCAGTTTGGCGGCGGCGGTCATGGTGTTTCTCCTGTCTTGGAAATAATTATTTGCCTTTGAAGGCCGGTGTCCGTTTTTCCAGGAATGCCGTGTAGCCTTCCCGGTAATCATCGCTATCGCATGGCCCGTAGCTTTCACGTGTTTCGGCTTCGGAAATAGGTGAAGGATCATCCAGCAAGCGGTTCAGTACTTTTTTCGTCATCCGTGCAGCGAGCGGAGCGCCGGTTGCGATCCGCTCAGCCGTTGCCATGGTTTCCGTTTCCAGAGCCGCATCATCAACGACACGGTTTACCAGCCTGTGCCGAAGTGCTTCCTGCGCATCGATGACCTGACCTTCGAGAAGGAATTCAAGAACCAGTGCCTTCCCGACAAGATCCAGCAAAGGCTTCATTTCCGAGCCCGCAAAAGCATGTCCGATACGTTTGATCGGCACCCCGAACCGCGCATTCTCAGAAGCAATCCGCATATCGCAGCATGCTGCGATTTCAAGCCCGCCACCGGTGCATGCGCCTCGGATCATCGCAATGCTGGGATGGCGGCACGCCAGCAGCAGTTCCAGCGCCTTGTCTGTCGCTTCACCGTAAATATAGGCCTGCTCGGCATTGCTGCGTTTCTCGGGAAACTCGGAAATATCAGCGCCGGCGGCGAATGCCTTGTCGCCGGCGCCACGGTAGATGATGCATCGCAGACTTTCATCTGCATCAAGGGCCGTGACCGTTTCGGATAACCAGTGCCAAGCCGCGAGTGTCAGTGCGTTGCGTTTAGCCGGATTGTTGAGGGTGACGATCGCGATATCGCCTTTCCGTTCAACCAGAATTGGATCATCACTCATTTATCGTTCAGTACGCGCGTGGGCGAACCGTCCATCCATGTTTTAATATTTTCCACGGCCTGTGCGTAAACAAGCTCGTACAATTCTTTGACAACGTACCCCGTATGCCCTGTTAGAACGGCATTGTCGAGACCACGCAACGGATGATCAACGGGCAAAGGCTCGACGTCATATACGTCAATCCCGGCACCGGCGATCTCACCTGATGACAGTGCATCCACCAATGCAGCTTCGTTGATGATTGGTCCCCGCGACGTATTGACGATATATGCCGTGGGCTTCATCTGTTTGAATTCATTGGCATTAACAAGGTCCGTCGTACGCTCGCTCAACACCAGATGAATAGAAATCACATCTGACGATTTAAACAGCGTGTCCCTGTCGACAAGGCGAACACCGACTTCGTCACAACGTTCCTTTGTCAGGTTCTGGCTCCAGGCGATGACGTCCATTTCCATGGCGAGACCGAATTTCGCAACGCGCGCTCCAAGCTTTCCGAGCCCAATAACACCAAGGGTCCGCCCGTTCAGACTTTCGGAAACATATCCCTGCCAGCCGCCGTCCTTCATGACACGGCTCTCTTTCGAGATTTTTTTGTACAGATCCGTGATCAACGCCACGGCATGCTCGGCTGCGGGATACGGGAGCATATCCGTTCCCGCGACAATGATCCCCTTGCTCTTTGCATGATCCATATCGATGGCGAGGTTCCGCATGCCGGTCGTCACAAGGCATTTGAGATTGGCAAGCTTGTCGATCTGTGACGCCGGGAAGCGTGTCCGTTCACGCATGCAGACAAGTACATCAAAGGGCTGCAGGGCGTCAGCGATCTCATCCTCGTCCCAGCCAAGATGCTTGTCGAAAACCGTGATTTCCGTATCGCCCAGGACGGACCAATCGGCTGAATCAAGTGCCGCGTTTTGGTAGTCGTCCAGAATTGCCAGCTTGAGTGTCATGCGCTTCCCCCATATGTACCAGTTTCGGCATTCATGCCTTCAACCGTTGTTTATCTGCTCATCGTCTTACAGGAGAGATTATGTCCGAGGTCGCTTCAATCAAGGTCGAAAATCATACAACTGATAATGAAGCCGCAGAAAATGCCGCAAACATACAAAAAGCAGGTGTCGTCGGCTTCGGCACCATGGGGCAAGGTATTGCACTTGTCCTGGCCCGGGCCGGGCTTGACGTAACGGCAGTGGAAGTTGAACAGGATCGTCTTGAAACCGGGCTGGCCAGCCTCAGGGCAGGACTTGAAAGCCGGGTCAAACGGGGCCGGATGAGCGAACAGCAAATGACTGACGAGCTATGCCGGATCAAGGGCGCCACCGCACTTTCTGCACTTGGCGACGTTGATCTGGTGATCGAAGCGGCTCTTGAAGACATGGACATCAAGAAAACAATCTTCTCGGAACTCGACCGTATCTGTCCGGCACATACAATTCTGACAACCAACACCTCCAGTCTTGATATTGACGAAATCGCAGCCGCCACATCCCGGGCGGATCAGGTCGCCGGCGCACATTTCTTTGCGCCTGCACAGGTCATGAAACTGCTGGAAATCGTCCGCGGCAAAGCCACGTCTGAAACAACCACATCAACGCTACTGGCCTTATCAGAGCGTCTCGGCAAAGTCGGTGTCGCCGTTGGCAATGGCCCCGGCTTTGTCGCCAACCGCATGTATCACCGATACACATGGCAGGCGTATTTCCTTCTGCAGGAAGGCGCATATCCCGCACAGGTAGATCAGGCCATGCAGGAATTCGGATTTCCTCTCGGTTGTCTCGCGGTGGGTGACATATCCGGACAGGATGTCGCCTGGCATGTTCGAAAAGGACAGATTGCCAGCGGCTTCATTGAGTTGAACGCGCCCTATCCGGTGATCGCGGACCGTATGTGCGAAAACGGCTGGTTCGGCCGCAAGTCAGGCAGGGGTTGGTATCTTTATGAAAACGGCGAACGCCTTCCCAACCCCGATACAAATGCCCTGATCGAGCAGACGTCCAAGGACCTCGGCATCAAACGCCGCAATATATCGGCCGACGAAATCCGCGTACGCTGCCTGTATGCTTTAATCAACGAAGGCGCACGTCTGCTCGGCATGGGCATGGCATCAAGTGCTGCGGATATAGATCTGATCTGGCGATTTGGATTTGGCTTTCCTGAAGCAAAAATCGGTCCGATGCATACAGCAAGTGAGGTCGGTCTCAAGAATGTCCTTACAATACTCCAGCGTCTGCATGCCGATCATGGCTGGATGTTCGAACCTGCACCTCTGATCACGGGTTATGTAAAAGAAGGAAAAAAATCATTCTTTTCGTGACTTTCACGAAGAAATAAGCGATTGAATGCGCATTCCACAATTTCTTGTTGTGATTAACCTGAATGCGTCGACCAAAAATCCTGACAACGCTCCAGACGTATAGCTGGCCGCAGTTCGGCGCCGATGCGGTGGCGGGTGTCACCGTTGCGATGGTCGCGATCCCGCTCAGCATTGCCATTGCCATCGCCTCAGGCGCTGATCCCGCAAAGGGGCTGATTACGGCTATTGTCGGCGGCTTCTTCATTTCCCTGCTCGGCGGTAGCCGGGTGCAAATCGGCGGGCCAACCGGTGCCTTCATTGTTGTCGTCTACGGTGTCATCGCCGAGCACGGATATGACGGTCTGGTTGTGGCGACTTTGATGGCCGGGGTCATCCTGCTGATTGCCGGTTTCTTCAGAATGGGACGGCTCATCGCCTATGTGCCGGAAGCTGTGGTAAACGGATTTACGATCGGCATAGGGATCATCATCGCGACCAGCCAACTCAGTGATTTTTTCGGCGTCACGCTGGAAAAAGTCCCAGCGGATTTTCTGCATAAGCTTGATGCCTTGTGGCATGCCCGCGACACGATAAACACTTCTGCATTCGCCGTTGGCCTCGGCACAATGATCCTGATCATCGTCTTTCGGCGGCTGGCACCCAAACTCCCGGGATTGATCGTCGCCGTCGGCATCGGCTCGGCTGTCGTCGCTCTTGCAATGCTGCCCGTCGATACGATTGCGTCGCGCTTCGGCGCCCTGCCCGATCAACTGCCGGTGCCTGCATTCCCAGTCATTACGCTTGAAAAAATACAGGAGCTACTGCCCTCGGCAATCGTCATTGCCTTTCTGGCGGGGGTCGAATCATTGCTGTCAGCCATGGTCGCTGACCGCATGATCCAGGGACAACACAGGCCCAATGCGGAATTGCTGGCACAGGGGGTTGCGAATGTCGCGTCATCCTTGTTTGGCGGCATGCCGGCAACCGGTGCAATTGCAAGAACTGCCACGAATATCAACGCCGGCGGCCGCACACCTGTCGCCGGACTGGTGCATGCCGTGACCATCCTGATTGCGATGGGTCTGTTTGCATCCGTTGCAGGATACCTCGCCATGCCTGCCCTTGCTGCCTTGTTGCTCATCACGGCATGGCGCATGAGCGAACCCCATAAATGGAAAGAATACATGTCGACACCGCTCAGTGACCGATTGTTGCTTCTGGTGACTTTGATACTGACCGTGCTTGTCGATTTGACCGTCGCAATCGGTGTTGGCGTCTCGATCGGGCTGGCGCTTCGGCTGTACAGGGACAAAAAGCCTCCGACCGACTGGTCCCTGCCGGATCGCTGATACGACTGGTCGTCATTGTCACCCTGCTTTGCCAGCGCCATATGTAAACGCTATATATCTGGAAACAACATTTGGCATTGGGAGCATGCAACATGACGACATGGCTTGAAGGACCGACCCGTAACGACAAAACGGCAGGTGCGCGACTTCGTGAATTATTGGCACGTGACAAAATCCTGCGGGTTCCCGGCACGCACAATCCCTTTGCAGCCCGCATTGCGCAGCGCGAAGGCTTCGAAACCCTCTATATTTCCGGCGGTGCCGTTACGACGAGCCTCGGCCTGCCCGATCTCGGCGTCATGATGCTGGACGAACTCTGCTTCATTACCCGCATGGTTGCCCGCGCTACCGACCTGCCGCTGATCGTCGACGGCGATGTCGGATATGGCGGCACCCTGAATGCTATGAGGACGGTTCGGGAACTGGAACAGGCAGGGGCCGGCGCGGTTCATATTGAGGATCAGTTGCTGCCGAAAAAATGCGGCCACCTGAACGACAAGCGGCTTATTCCCACCGAAGAAGCTGCTGCCAAGATTGCTGCGGCGAAGAAAGCCGCGCGTGATCTGGTGATCATCGCCAGAACAGACGCCGCGGGTGTAGAAGGTCTTGATGGCGCGATTGCCCGCGCCAACGCCTACAAGGCTGCCGGCGCCGATGTCGTCTTTCCGGACGGGCTTGCCTCTGAAGCGGAATTCAAGACATTCGCACAGGAAACAACCGGCTATCGTATGGCCAATATGACCGAATTCGGCCGGACCCCGCATTTCACGGGTCAGCAATTCCAGGATTTCGGATACCACATCGTCATCTGGCCGGCGACATCGATGCGCGTGTCAGGTTTTGCGATGCGTGATCTGTACAAGCATATCCGCGAAAATGACGGCACCGCCGGTTTCGAAAGCCGCATGATGACTCGCGCTGAAAGCTACGACATCATCGGATATCATGAATTCGAGGCGCTGGACGAGAGCGTGGCACAGTCTGTTGCACCGTCCTTTACGGGGGACGATACGACGGCGAAACGTCTCGCCGGGGAGTAATCTATTTTTTTCCGAGCCTGCCGATCAGGAATACGATCAGCCAGATCGGCACGACAATGACGGCCCCGATCAGGACGTATTCAACGCTTGAAGCGACGAATTCACCGGCCCATGCAAAGGCCGATTGAATGGTTTCGCCGAAATTCAGAAGCAGATCCTTGGGATCTATTTCCAGGAACTTGAGAATGAACCCGAGTACCAGCGACGCGATTAAAATCTTGAAGATGGTTCCGATGACGTTCTGCGGCATGTTCGCGGGCTCCCGGCGAATGATTGATCGTAGCGGCGACAAGACTACACGGCTCCTTTGCGCTGTTCAATTTCAACAAGCGTTCAGGCACCAGGCCCATGTATGAAATCGAACGCAAGCCGAACGTGGGTCCACCTCACCCAATTCGTTGGCTGGCCTTCATAGGCTGGCTGGTTCTGCCGATCCTTGCGACATGGCTGGTTGTCGCTTTCACCGCGCTGATTGTTTTGTGGTGGGGAGTCGTCTGGTTCTTTTTCGCGCTCATATACATGATCTTCTATTTCCGCTGGTCGCGCCGCAGTTATCCCAAGAATTAGGCCTAAAGCTTTTTGGGCAGATAACGGGTCAGCCAGGCCATGCCTAAAAAGCAGGTCCCACCCGCGACAAAAACCGCCGGCAACGCAAACACGCCCAGCACCATTGCGAAAACGCCTGGTGTCACCAATTGTGCCGTATGGCGATATGTTACGAAAACCGATGTCATTTCTGCGCGTTCATAGGGATGCACTGCGCGTAGGAATGGAATATTGCCGGCCCCATCAACGAGGGACGCGGCAAACGCGGACATGACTACAAGTACCAGAACCAGTGAAGGCCAATCCTGCAGAACCGCAATGGAGATGGTGATCACACCGGCGAGTGCATACCCCATCATGAGGATTGACCGCATGCCGTACTTACGGCCAATCGCCCCCCAAATCCCTGCCAAAAATAACGATCCAAGAGAACAGGACATGATCAGCCCAGTCGTCTCGGGTGAATAACCGCTGGTGGTCAGATAGATCGGCGCATACACAAAAAACATCATCCACCAGGCCGAACGTCCGGTTGCCAGAACCCATGCCAGGCGAAGACGCGGCTGGACAAAAAACCTGGGTAAATACCCAAATGGGTTCGGCGGCGGCTTGAGGGGCATCGTAACAGCCGGGTTATCAGTCATTCTCAGGAACCAGAAAAAGGCCATCAGCAAGGCAACAAACACACCGACAAGGAAGAACGTCGCCTGAGGCGATACGGTTTCTGCCATCCAGACCCCCAACCAAGGGCCGAATGTGAATGGGGCCGCGACAAAGACCAGACGGCGTGGTTCGAATTTGGTGATTTCCGCTCGCGGCACATGATCGAGAACGAATAGATTCATGACGATTTCAAGGAATGCCGTTGCCACCACCTGGCAAGCCAACGCTATCGCAAACAGAACCGGATCGGCCGAGCCATACCCCCAAAGAGCAAGCATCATGAGCAAGCCACCGAGGGAGAAAGCCCATCGGCGTCTGATTTTGTAGACAATCATAGGTATGATCATCGTCGAGAGCAGCCCGACAATGGAAACAACGAAATAGATTACGCTGACAGACTGGGCATCGCCTAAAAGCTTATGCGCCTGCAACGGGACGAGCGTGATCAAAGTGGCACGTGACCAGGCCTCAATCGCAAACAACAGAATAAAGGTACCAGCACGTGGCTTGGGTGCACTACTTAGCCACAATGGCACACTCGTTCGACGCATGATCCCCCCTTGGATCGCAACAGCCTACCCTCAGACTCCGGCACGCTGCCATGCTTTATGTGCATATCCCGGTCCCGTAGGAAACAACTCTTTCCCGAAAAACAACGATGCTTGCCGAGAACGACTGGAAAGCTACTATTTGATCCGGGAAAATTGGGGGCATCATGAACAGGCAGCATCTCGACTTCGCTGAAAAGCTTAAATCACTCGCGACATCAACTTTGGCCAATGCGCTGGATCGTGTCGGCTGCTTTGGTTGCACCATGGTCAACCTGAAGCCCATTGCACCGGGGATGCGGTTTGCCGGACCGGCTGTAACCGTACGTGAGGAATCCGGCCCCTTCGGCACTTTCAGTTCTGACGATTTTCGTGTCGGCGCCATGATCGACGCGGCAGAGGCCGGCGAGGTAATTGTCGTCGCCGCTGACGGTGTGCCGTATTCCACGTGGGGCGGCATGGCATCCCTTGCAGCTTCGGTCAAAGGCATTGCCGGTATCGCGGTAGACGGCGGCGCGCGGGATGCCAATGAGACGGTTGATGCGGGCTTCTCCGTTTTCTCAAGGCACCTGATACCGACGACGGGCCGCTGCCGTCTCCGGGTTGCAGACATCGGATCAACCGTCGTTGTAGATGGCGTGACCATTAGTCACGGTGATTGGATCGTCGCCGATGACACGGGTATACTTTCCATTCCGCAAAAATCCGTTGAAGACGTGATCAGCCTCGCAGAAACCTTTACCCGCGAGGATGAAAAAGCGGCGGATGCGATTCGGAACGGCATGAAGTTCTCGGTTGCCATGAAAAAATTCGGGAATATCTGATGCCGACCCTCGCCGAAGAAATCGCCAAGGCGCTCAATGCACACAAAGTTACCCGCCTGTTCGGCATCCCCGGCGGCGGTTCCAGCCTTGATCTGATTGATGCCGCCGACAAAGCCGGCATCCCCTTTACCCTGACACGCACCGAAGCCGCGGCAACCATCATGGCCGCCGTGACCGGTGAACTGACGGGTGCCCCCGGCGCGGCGCTGGTCGGCGTCGGGCCGGGGGCATCAAGTGCCACAAACGGCCTCGCCTACGCCTCGCTGGAGCGCTCACCGATGATCCTGTTCATCGACGGGCCTGCATCGACCCTGCATCAGCATTTCAACCAGCAGGCCCTGTTTGCGCCGATCACCCGGGGAACGGCACATCTGCAGCCTGCGGACGGCGCGAAAATTCTGGATCATCTGCTGACAACCGCCGTCACCGCCCCGGAAGGACCGGTCATGGTTGAAATGACCGCCGGGGATGCGGCATTGGAAGCAACACCTTTTGCGACACATCAAAAAACGGCGCCCGGATCACCTGCCAATGAAGATATTGAAGCCGCAAAAAGAATGATTTCAGGCAGCAAACGCCCGTGCCTGATCGTCGGTCTCGAAGCCCGCCCGCATGCAAAAGCAGTCAGGGCCTTTGCCGATCAACTGGGCGCCGCGGTCCTGACGACCTATAAAGCCGGCGGCGTTATTGCGGCCGATTCGCCCGTTTTCATCAGCACCATTACCGGTGCCGCCGGGGAAATGCCCATACTCAAACATGCCGATCTGATTATTGGCATCGGCTTCGACCCTATTGAATTTATCCCCGGGAAATGGCCGGATGATTTCCCGCCGTTCCTGCAAATCGGTGAAGGCTCACCTGCGAATCCGCGCGTCCCGTTCGCTTTGGAACTGACAGGCTCCCTGCCCGCCATTTTGAGTATTCTTACCGACGGGCTGATGGATAGCGGATGGGCTGATCATGGTCTCGGCGAACTCAAAGCCATAGCAGAGGCTATTTACACTTCCGACATTGCCGCTTTTACGACGACGGCCGCCGTGGACGTTATGGCGGAGACCCTGGATCACAATATCCGCATCACAGTCGATGCCGGGGCGCATATGTTTGCGACAATCGGGCGATGGCCGGCGATGAAACCCTATGGCATCCTGAAATCAAACGGCCTGTCCAGTATGGGATATGCCCTGCCCGCAGCAATTGCGTCAGCACTTGCGGAGCCATCCGTGCCGGTCCTGGCGGTCACCGGTGACGGCGGCATTTCAATGTGCATCGGTGAACTGGCAACCGCAAGGGAACTGGGTCTCGACATTACGGTCATCGTCATGAATGACAGTGCACTCTCACTGATCGATATCAAACAGCAACGCCAGCAGCGCCCCAGTCTTGGGGTCAGATACCCGGCGCAGGATTTTGCGGCCATTGCAAAAGCTTATGGCTGGCAATCCGCCCGCGCCGGGAATCCTGATGAACTCAGAAGTGCTCTCGCACTTAAGGGTCCAAAACTGATTGATGTTCATATCGATGCCGCTGGCTACGGCAACGACCTGGAAAGACTTCGTGGCTAACTGCCTTATTTCATCGGTGAAAAGCTGGTAGGTGTCAGGATCTTGTTGCGCTGATCAACCAGCATGCCGGCGGATTTCCGCTTGTATTCCGCCCATGCGGGGTCGGCATCACGGGCCTTGCGTTTACGCTCCATGTCCGCAAAACCCTCATACGCCCAGAGATGCACGACTTCGTTCACCGGCCCAACGGCCGTCGTGAAGTAAGCAACCGGCTCGCCAATATGCTTGATCTGGACCGGCAGCGCTTCTGCTTCGAAAAGCGCCAGATATTCCTTGTTCCGGCCATGGGCGATAACATAGGTACGGTGATCGATAATCATGTAAGTCCTCTTGAACTGGTGTGGATGATTTCATTTTTATGGGGTTGCCACCCCCGCATGAGACCGTTATAACCCGCCCGCTCCTGCTTTGGGGGCTTTCTTTTTAGGAGCCGTCATTTTTTCGGCGAATTTGTTTATTACCTTTAACTGCAACAGAACTAGGAGCGAGACATGGCCGTAGAGCGGACCCTCTCGATCATTAAACCCGACGCAACACGCCGCAATCTGACGGGCAAGATCAATGCCCGGTTTGAGGAAAACGGGCTGCGCATCATTGCCCAAAAGCGCATCCAGTTGACCCGTGCCCAGGCAGAAGCATTCTATGCCGTTCACAAGGAACGTTCATTCTTTGGCGATCTCTGTGAATTCATGACCTCCGGTCCGGTGGTAGCCCAGGTTCTGCAGGGTGAAGACGCCATTGCACAGAACCGTAAGATCATGGGTGCAACCAATCCGGCGAACGCCGACGAAGGTACGATCCGCAAGGATTTCGCCGAAAACGTCGAAGCCAACTCGGTTCATGGTTCCGACTCGCCGGAAAACGCTGCGATCGAAATTTCATTCTTCTTTTCGGAAATTGAAATCGTCGGCTGATCACGGCACACCGAATCTGAAAAACCCCCGGTTTTTACCGGGGGTTTTTTTATTGGCTAGAGCATTTTCCGGCCGGAAAATGCTCTAATCCAGGAAATTGATCAGGGCGCCATCCGGTGAACTGACACCGGAGACACGGACCGTTTCTCCGGTAATTCTGACCCGGCCCTCGGCGATCCATTTGACGGCAAGCGGATAGATCAGGTGTTCCTGTTCGAGAATTCGTGCTGATAGCGTGTCGGCGTCATCATCAGAATGTATCGGCACCGCAGCCTGTACGATAATCGGGCCGGTATCCATTTCGTGACGCACGTAATGCACGGTACAGCCCCCAAATCGCACCCCTGAGGCGATCATGCGTGCATGCACGTCCAGTCCCTTGAATGACGGCAGCAGCGATGGGTGGATGTTGATCAGACGGTCCCGCCACGTTTCACAGAAGGCTTCGCTGAGAAGACGCATGAAACCGGCGAGTACGACCAGTTCGCAACCGGCGGTCTGAATCTCCTCGGTGACACGCTGATCGAAGCTTTCCCTGTCCGCGTAGTCCTTGTGGCGGATGGTGACCGTTTTAATCCCGCAGGCTTCGGCCCGTTCCAATGCCGGCGCGCCTTCGATATTAGAGATGACCACGGCTACTTCGGCAGGAAAGGAACTGGTCGCGGCGGCTTCCAGGATCGCCTGCATGTTCGATCCCCGGCCCGAGACCAGAATCGCAATTTTCATGCGCGCCATAATGCATCGCCGTTTTCGATGGTGACCTTTCCATGACCGGCACCATCCGACATTTCCCCGATAACTTGAACGGATTCTCCGGCATCTTGCAGGGCTGAGCCAATCTTATCCGCACTTTCCGGTGCGCAAACCAGAGCCATGCCGATACCGGCATTGAATGCCCGGAACATCTCTGCCGTATCCACATTGCCGGCTTCCTTGAGCCAGGCAAATACCGGCAATCCCTGCCAAGAATTTGCATCTATTCCGGCGCCCATTCCTTTCGGCAGGACACGGGGCAGGTTTTCGACGAGACCGCCTCCGGTAATATGCGCCAGCGCCTTCACGCCACCGGCCTGAATGGCTGCCAGACAGGGTTTTACGTACATGCGGGTCGGAGTCAGAAACGATTCGGCAACAGTCATGTCAGAATCGAACGGAGATTGGTCTCCCCACCCCAGCCCGTTGTGTTGAACAATTTTCCGAACCAGTGAAAAGCCATTCGAATGAACGCCGCTTGAAGCAATGCCGAGTATCAGGTCGCCAACAGCAATATCAGCACGCGGCAACACATTCGCACGCTCCACGGCGCCGACACAGAAACCGGCCAGATCGTAATGCCCTTTGTCGTACATACCCGGCATTTCTGCCGTTTCACCACCGATCAAAGCGGCGCCAGCCTGGGTGCAGCCTTCGGCAATGCCCGAAATAACACTCTCTGCAACACCGACATCAAGCTTCCCGGAGGCGAAATAGTCCAGGAAAAACAAGGGCTCAGCCCCCTGCACCACCAGATCATTGGCGCACATGGCAACAAGATCGATGCCAACCGTGTGATGGATTCCGCTTTCAATCGCCAGCATGAGCTTGGTCCCGACACCATCCGTGCCGGACACGAGAACGGGATCCTTGTATCCCGCTTTGGCAACATCGAAGAGTGCCCCAAAACCGCCCAAATCAGCGACTACACCTGATCGCATGGTTTTGGCCGCTAACGGACCGATCCGGCGAACGAGTTCGTTTCCGGCTTCAATATCGACACCAGCGTCCTTGTAGCTAAGCGATGCTGCAGATACGCCTTTCGGCTTTTCGGTCGGCTCGGTAATGGTCTTTCTCCTTGGCGTTAGTATGCTAAATTACGCGCCGTCCCCTTTGCCAACAAGGCATATCCGGGAGAAAAAGCGGCCACCTCGCTGAGAAAGAAGAACTTCATGGTGCCTATAGCCCATATACGTTTCATCCCGACAAAACGATTGCTGGCAGCGCTGTTTATCGCTGCCTGGGTCTGCTGGCCAGCGCATTTTGCCCGTGCCGATGTCTTTGAAGTGAAAAATGTAAGCGTTGACGTCAAAGCCGCCACCGCTACCGAAGCCCGGCAGCAGGCGCTGGCGCAAGCAGAAAGACGGGCCTTTTATGTGCTGATTTCCCGCCTGACGCTGAGCGAGGATGCCGAACGGATCCCGGAGTTCTCAAATGCTGAAATCGCCCCATATGTCCGGGATTTCTCCGTCGCCCGGGAAAAGGCATCAAGCGTTCGTTACATCGCGCGTCTGAACTACCGCTTCAAAGCGGATGAAATCCGCGGACTTCTGAGATCATACAATGTGCCGTTTGCCGAAACCCCGTCGAAGCCGATGGTCGTCCTGCCGGTCTACGAAGTCGGGGCCCGTGCCGTGCTCTGGGATGAGCCAAACCCATGGCGCCAGGTGTGGAGCGGACGAGATCTCCCGACGGGGTTAGTTCCGCTGATCGTCCCGATCGGTGATCTTTCAGACATATCAACGGTTGGTGTCGGCGAAGCCATGGCCGGAGACTTAAATCGACTGGACGTAATCGCCGAACGCTATTCTGCCCTGGGTACGATTGTTGCCCACAATAATCTGACTGCCGATCCAACCTCGGGCCGGCAAACGATGACAGTGACGCTTCTTCGCCCCAGCGAGCCTATACCAGTTGAATATCAGACCCAGGCTTATCAACAATCCGACGCCGAGACTATGGATGCCATGATGGCCCGTGTGACAGAAGCAACCGTGCGGCGGATCGAAAATCTCTGGAAGCGTCGCAATCTGATTTTTGAAACAGGAACCGGCATTCTTGCCGTCACCATCCCCATCACCGGCCTGAAGGACTGGCTGGCCATCCGCGATCAGTTTTCGAAGGTTGGAATTATCCGGGAGGCTGAAATCGTACTCATGTCGAGGGATCAGGTTCGCGTAAACGTGCATTTTGCCGGTGACGCGGAACAACTCATCACCGCCCTTGAACAGGCAAATCTTTCCATGCTTCAGGAAAGTGGTGAATGGGTCATTATGCCGATCGGTGTTTTCCAGCCGCCAAAAACCTGAATGCGGACGCGTCAACGCGCATGAACATCCCGAACATGATTTCGATGGCCCGGCTTCTGTCGGTCCCGGTATATGTCTGGCTGGTGATTAGCGGCGAACTCGAGGCGGCATTCTGGCTGTTTCTTTTTGCCGCCCTCAGCGATGCCGTGGACGGTATTCTGGCAAAACATTTCAACATGGAAACAGCATTGGGGGCTTATCTGGACCCGATTGCGGACAAAACGCTCCTTGTTTCGGCTTATATCGTTCTCGGCACGCAGGATCTGCTGCCGGTCTGGATCGTTATTCTTGTCGTTTCCCGCGACGTGCTGATTGTCGGCGGTGCACTGGTTTTCGACAAATTGACGGGTGAGCTGAGCATCGAACCCCTTTTGGTCAGCAAAGCAAACACGGCCATGCAACTGCTTCTGGTCCTCGCAGCCATGCTCCCTACGGTATTTGCAACGCCCGCGACCCCCGTCGTATCGTTACTGAGTTTCGCCGTCTTGCTGACAACACTGGTTTCGGGAGGCGCCTACGTGTACATCTGGAGCAAACGGGCTCACGTCTTCGAGCGACTATCCGATACAGATAACGAAGGAAGCAACCGTGAGCCGTGAACAACGAATGATTATCTGGGTTCTCGCGCTTGTCGGTGCGGGCATTATTCTACACCTGTTGAGCAATGTTTTGCTGCCGTTCGTCATCGGCATCACCCTTGCGTACTTTTTCGATCCGACGGCGGACCGCCTGCAACGGCTGGGCCTGTCACGGTCGATCGCAACGACAATCATCCTGCTGGGTTTCTTCCTGGCCGTTACGGGAATCGTTGTGCTGATTTTCCCTGCCCTGCAAAAGCAGATATCCGCCGCGATCAAGCTCCTCCCGGCATTGATCGACCAGCTGCAGATGCTGCTTGGTCCGTTGTTCGAGCAATTGCGTGCCGATTTCTCCGCAGATGCCGTTAGCAACCTCAAGGAAGCTGCCGGCAATTATGCAGGAACTGTCTTCAAGTGGCTTTCAGGTGTCATTGCCAATATCTGGAGCGGCGGCCTCGCAATCCTGAATTTGCTCTCCCTCATTCTGATCACGCCGCTCGTCGCCTTCTATTTACTGCGCGACTGGGACGAAATCGTCGAGAAGGTGGACAGTTGGCTGCCGCGGCAATCCGCAGATACGATCCGCGAACAGGTTAAAAAAATCGACAGGACGCTGGCGGGATTTGTCCGTGGGCAAGCCAGCGTTTGCCTGGTCCTGGCTGTTTTTTATGCCGTTGGCCTCAGCCTCGTCGGCCTCAAGGCCGGTCTTTTGATCGGCATTGCTTCCGGTATCCTTGCGGTCATTCCCTATATCGGCGCCGCTGTCGGCCTGATCATCGGCGTGGGCATGGCCATCGCCCAGTTCCAGCATGAATGGGTGAGTATCGTGCTTGTCATCGGCGTTTTTATCGTCGGGCAAACACTGGAAAGCTACTTTCTTACACCGAAACTGGTCGGCGGCCAGGTCGGACTGTCGCCGATCTGGATCATTTTTGCCATGCTGGCGGGCGGGGCGCTGTTTGGTCTCACAGGTGTCCTTATCGCCCTTCCCGTCGCAGCCGTCAGTGGCGTACTGATTCGATTCGGTCTGGGACAATATCTGGAAAGTGAACTTTACCATGGCGGAGAAGATTCATCGTCGGGTGACAAGTGACCCCCAAACAACTTGCCTTCAACCTTGAGCACAGACCGGCGCTCGGCGAAGACGACTTTCTCGTTGCCGCCCCGAATGCCGAAGCCGTCGCGTGGATCGACCGGTATCCGGATTGGCCGGCCCCTGCCCTGATCCTGAGCGGCGACGTCGGATCCGGAAAGACCCATCTGGCGCGGGTGTTCATGACGAAATGTCAGGCGCACGAGATAACGCATGAAATTCTGAAGAATGATTCCACACCGGTCTTCCCGGACTGCGATGCCGTCGTCGTAGAAGATTGCAACAAACTGACCGGCAACACTTCAGCCGAAGAGGCTTTGTTTCACCTGTATAATCAGGCCCGCGAGTCAGACCGTAAGATACTGTTGACCGCACGCACGCCGGCGGCACGCTGGGGAATTGTTCTTCCCGATCTTGCCTCCAGACTGCGTGCGGCCCCATCTGTGCAGATATCCGGCCCTGACGACATGTTGTTAATGGCTGTCCTGGTCAAGCTGTTTGCCGACCGCCAAATCTTGATCGAACAGCCTGTGCTTGAATACGTCGTGCCCAGGATCGAACGCTCTTTTGAAGCCGCACAGAATTTCGTCAGGCAGGCAGATGAATTGGCGCTCCAGGACAAAAGACGGATTACTGTGCCGCTTGCGCGTGACGTTCTGGGCTCACAGGCTGCCCCGCAGCACCATGATTAATCGGCTGAAGATACGTTAGAAACTGATCCGCAACCCTGTCCCATGAGAACTCGAGCGCCCAAGCACGGCATTCTTCAGGATTGATGGTTTCAAGAGCCTGGATCGCCGCTTTAGCGAGATCCGTATCCAGAACACCAGGCCCGTCCGGCCCGATCACATCAAGAGGCCCCGTTACCGGAAATGCCGCAACCGGCACGCCACAGGCAAGCGCTTCAAGCATCACGAGGCCAAAGGTATCGGTCAGAGACGGAAAGACAAAAGTGTCTGCCGCATTATAATACATGGCCAGTTCGGCATCGTTTTCAGCGATCAAGAACGGTGTTTCAGGGTACCGTTTCATGAGTTGATCACGGGCTGGGCCGCTGCCGACAACAACCTTCGTTCCCGGAAGTTCAAGATCAAGAAATGCCGGCAGATTTTTGTCGACCGTGGCCCGTCCGATATACATGAATATCGGCCTTGGCAAATCGAGATAATCCTTGGCCATGGGCTTGAAAACATTCGTATCGACACCGTGCGACCACAGTTTCAGGTTTTTAAATCCCCGGTCCTCCAGTTCCCGGAAAACCGCAGGCGCCGGTATCATCACAGCCCCTGACCTTTCGTGAAATCGACGAGCCCCCTTATAGAGCCAATCAAGTGGCAGACCTGTTCGGGCCTTAACATAATCAGGAAACTTGGTATGAAAGGCCGTTGAGAACGGCCATCCGTTTTTCAGGCAAAATGACCGTGCCGCACTGCCGATCGGACCTTCCGTCGCGATATGCACGTAATCGGGCTTCAGTTCATTGAGCCACCGGGCAACCTTTCGCGCTGGGAGGACAGCCAGTCTGATTTCTGAATATGTCGGACAGGGTACTGTTCGAAATTGATCCGGAGAAATGACCTGCACGTCATGCCCAAAGGCCAGGAGCCTGTCACGCACAGTCCCAACAACCCGGACCACACCATTCGGCTGTGGATACCAAGCGTCGGTGGCGATCGCGATCAGCACATTTTTTGCTTTCTCTGTTGATGTAAATCGACTTTCGCGTCACTACATGCAAATACAAGTGACAATAAAATGACGCCGAAAACGCCCGCTTGACCGGGCTTTTTCAAATCATAAAGTCGACAAAACATTTGGTTATTTCATAGGAGGAACGAATGGATCTGGGAATCGCCGGGAAGAAAGCCATCGTCTGCGCTGCATCAAAAGGGCTTGGCAAAGCCTGTGCCACGTCTCTGGCCCGCGAAGGTGTCGATGTCACAATCTGTGCCCGTACAGAAGAGATCCTGAACGCCACCGCGGATGAAATCCGGGCAATCGGCGGCGGTGGTGTTCAGACTGTTGCTTGCGACATTACGACGGATGAAGGTCGCGCGGCCGTTCTTGAGGCCTGCCCTGCTCCCGACATCCTGGTCAACAACGCGGGCGGCCCGCCGCCGGGCGATTTCCGGGACTGGGACCGCGAAGCCTGGATCAAGGCTGTCGATGCCAACATGCTGACACCGATCTTTCTGATTAAATCGACGGTGGATGGAATGATCGAGCGAAACTTCGGCCGGATCGTCAACATCACTTCAAGCTCGGTAAAGGCGCCGATCGAAGTCCTTGGTCTTTCAAATGGCGCACGCGCCGGCCTGACCGGTTTCGTTGCCGGGCTGGCCCGCAAGACAGTTCGTCACAACGTCACCATCAATGGCTTGCTGCCGGGGGCTTTTTATACGGACCGCCTGAAATCCACATTGAAAATGCATGCCGATAAAGAAGGCATCTCTACGGATGAAATGGCAAAACGGCGTGCCGAAACCATCCCCGCGGGACGTTTGGGTGATGCCTCCGAATTCGGTGAATACTGTGCCTACCTGTGTTCCGCACAGGCGGGATACATCACCGGTCAGAATTGCCTGATCGACGGCGGCAATTATCCGGGCACACTATAGGTTCTCATTCACAGGGGAACGCGTTCTTCAATTCAAGTGCGACAAGAACCGCCATCGGTTGTTTGATGCGGTTCTTGAGCGCGCCTTTGGCACTCAGTTGCGCAATAGCTTCCTGAATGAACTCGTCCAGAAATCTTGGCGACATCGGCAACGTGTCGGGCATGCAAAAATGCAGTTTCGTCCCGGTGGCAGATGCCGGCGCCTGGACCGCTTGAATGCCGTCCATCAAACCTATGATGTAATAGCGCCAGCGGGCTTCTGCGCCTTTGTTCCCGGCCTTGGCTTCGGCACGCAATGCCATGTAATCGGCCAGCGAGATATTGGCCTGGGCAGGCCCAGCCATACTCAACAGCAAGCACACAGTGAAAACTGATCCCACCAGCCATTTCAGCACGAATATCCTCCTGCAAAACATTAACGTCATTAGAACACGCTCCAGGCCCTCAACTCCAGTCAGGACATGCGGATTACGTTAAAGTTTTGGTTTTATAATTGTCATAATTCCGTTCAGTGACATTGGATATCGGTAGCTGATATCATGTCGTCATCAACACTTGATGATTGGCTGATGGTATGGACGAAACCAAGTCACCGGAAACAATGGACAGCCCGCAGCATAAAGCGGTGGAACGCACTCGAAGCGCTGTTTCCAGATCGTCCCCGCAAGAACCTCATCTGTTAAACCGTGAACTCTCCTGGCTTTCATTCAATACACGGGTGCTTGAAGAAGCTGAGAACACGGCTCACCCGCTTCTTGAACGCCTGCGTTTTCTATCCATATCCGCAGCCAACCTTGATGAATTTTTCATGGTCCGCGTTGCCGGTATCCGTGGCCAGATTCGTGCCGGCGTAACTCAGGCCAGCGACGACGGCCTGACACCTTCACAACAGATTGAAGCGATCCAGCAGCAAGCCCAGACATTGATGCATCAGCAGCATGCGATCTGGGACAAGTTGCGCAAGGAATTGCGCACCAAGGATATATTCGTTCTGGATCGCAACGAAGTCTCAAAAGATGACCTTGTCTGGCTCGAACAGCAGTTTATGGAGCACGTTTTTCCTGTTCTGACGCCACTTGCCGTCGATCCTGCCCATCCTTTCCCGTTCATACCGAATTTCGGATTTTCACTGGTTTTGTTACTTGAACACCGGGATTTCGACGAACATTTACGCGCGCTTCTGCCGATTCCCTCACAGCTTGAACGGTATGTAAGACTGCCGGGACCGGATATCCGCTTCCTGGCGCTAGAGGATTGGGTTCTATTGTTCATCGACAAGATGTTCCCGGACTTCCGGCTTATCGAAAACGGCTCGTTCCGTGTTATCCGCGACAGCGAAATGGAAATCGACGAAGAAGCCGAAGATCTTGTTCGGACCTTCGAAAGTGCCCTGAAACGACGACGCCGGGGTTCCGTCATCCGGCTCACATTCAACGCCGACATGCCGCAACAACTGCAGGATCTTATTATTGGCGAAATGGGCGCTGAATCAGGCGTCGCCATGGCGATGCGCGGCCCCCTCGGCCTCGCGGATACCAAGCAATTGATCCTCAGTGAACGCCCCGATCTGTTGTTCACGCCTTTCAACGCACGCTTTCCCGAACGTATCCGTGATTTTGGCGGCGACGTCTTTGCTGCTATCTCCAAAAAAGACATCATCGTTCACCACCCATATGAAAGTTTCGATGTGGTGGTGCAGTTCGTACGACAGGCAGCTCGCGATCCGGACGTCGTCGCAATCAAGCAGACCCTATACCGTACATCCAATGACTCCCCGATTGTCGCTGCCCTGATTGAAGCCGCCGAAGCCGGAAAATCCGTGACTGCGATGGTCGAACTGAAAGCCCGCTTTGATGAGGAAGCGAATATTCGCTGGGCACGCGACCTCGAACGTGCCGGCGCACAAGTCGTCTATGGTTTTGTCGACAAGAAAATCCACGCCAAGGTCAACCTGATCGTCCGGCGTGAAGGCCATACACTCAAATCCTACGTCCATTTCGGAACCGGAAACTACCACCCGATAACGGCAAAGATTTATACAGACCTGTCGTTCTTTACATGCGATCAGGCGCTTTGCCGGGATGCTGCCAGGCTGCTGAACTACATGACAGGATATGCCCAGCCGGCGCAGATGGAAAAACTCTCTTTCTCACCGCTTACCCTGCGAAAAACGCTTGAGGAACTGACAGACATCGAAATCGAGAATGCGAAAGCTGGCAAACCGGCGGGAATCTGGATGAAGATGAATTCCCTCGTAGACCCGGAACTGATCGAAAAATTCTATGAAGCGTCACAGGCCGGCGTCCAGATGGATTTTGTTATACGCGGTATTTGCTGCCTGCGTCCGGGCATCAAGGGATTAAGTGAGAACATTCGTGTCAAAAGTATTGTCGGCCGGTTCTTGGAACACTCGCGCATCTACTGCTTCGCGAACGGCGAAAAGCTTCCTTCTTCTGCAGCGAAGATATTCATCGCTTCTGCAGATTTGATGCCGCGCAATCTGAACCGGCGTGTTGAAACGCTGGTTCCCATTGAAAATCCGACGGTTCACAAGCAGGTTCTCGAAGAAATTATGGTGGCAAACCTGCGCGATCAGGCGCAAAGCTGGATTATGCAGGTTGATGGTACTTTTAAGCGCGTCGCAAAGGGTGAAGGCCTATCGGCACAAGAATATTTCATGACAAACCCCAGCTTGTCCGGACGCGGTTCAGCCCTTAATGTCGGCCAGGAAATCAGCCAAGACACCGCCAAGAAAGCCGACAAAAGCTAAGCCTGTTATTTCCAGCAAATTTTACCAAAGATTGACGGCAAAATTTCAAGCCGTAGGATCACTTTGTGACTGAAGAAGCACGCCGCCACCTGCAGGATGCATCGACCGTAACAGGTCGTATCGGCATCGTTGACATTGGGTCGAACACTGTTCGTCTGGTTGTTTATGACGTTCCAGACCGAATGCCCGTCCCGATGTTTAACGAAAAAGCCGAATGCCGTCTGGTCGAAGGCATGTCCAAAACCGGCCAACTCTCCCCTAACGGCGTTAAAAAGGCCCTGAATTCACTCCGAAGGTTTGTTCGTCTGTCCCAGGCCATGGGCGTCGAGAAGCTTGATCTTGTCGCGACTGCCGCCGTGAGGGACGCAACGGATGGAAGCGGATTCGTCACAAAAATTGAAACCGAGTTTAATATCAAGGTTCAGGTGCTCAGCGGTTCCGAAGAAGCAGAACTGTCAGCACTCGGCCTGATTGCCGGTGTCCCCAAAGCGGACGGCATACTCGGCGATCTGGGTGGCGGCTCTCTTGATCTTGTTCAACTCGAACAGGGGGTATGCAAAACCTACGGGACAATGCCTCTTGGTCATCTGCGCCTTCAGGAAATGTCAGGCAACGACATATCCATCGCCCGTGACATCATCGACAAGAATTTCTCCAAAACGAAATGGCTCAAACAAGTGAAGGGTAAAAACCTTTATCTGACCGGGGGCATCATGCGTGCCATTGCCCGGGTTTTCATCGAGCAGACCAATTACCCGCTGCATGTCGTCGACGGCTATACAATCAAGGCCAGTGAGGCTCTGGACCTTTCAAGGCTGATGTCCGGGCTGAGCAACCGCACATTGAGAAAAGTCTCTTCCCTGTCGCCATCGCGTGTGAAAAGCGTCCCCTTTGCCACCGAAGTACTGGGAAGCCTGATTGAGTCCTGTTCGCCGGCGAATGTCGTCTTTTCCGGCTTCGGCATGCGTGAAGGCCAGATGCTGCAGCATTTGCCGGAAGACATGCGTCATCAAGACCCTCTGATCGCCGGGGCAGAAACACTTTCTGAACGAACCGGACGATTTTCACTCAAAGGCGTCGAAGTTTCGGACTGGGTTCGTCCCCTCTTTCCCGATGCGCAAGATGAAGACCGGCGGCGAATACTGGCATCGTGCCTTCTGTCTGATATCGGCTGGAACGAACACCCCGATTATCGGGCCGAGCATGCCTTCTTTCGTGCACTCCGCCTTCCCTATGCCGGATT
Source organism: Rhodospirillales bacterium (assembly GCA_040218645.1). GTDB lineage: Bacteria > Pseudomonadota > Alphaproteobacteria > Rhodospirillales > Casp-alpha2 > UBA4479. The sequence continues at coordinate 428,847 of JAVJQZ010000012.1, read as the reverse complement.
GTCTCATGCCGACCGGGTGTTCATCGCAGCGACGGTTTTCATTCGATATAACGGCGATTCCAATGCGCCGGTCGTCAATGACGTCCGTAGTCTGCTCGATCCCGAACAGTTGAATAAGGTCGATGGTATCGGCCGGGCCATACGCCTCGCGCATACCCTCTCCGGTTCTGCGCCCGGATTGCTGTCTCAAACCAGCCTCGAGCGTGTAAACAAAAAATTGATTCTGCATCTTCCTGGAAACAGCCGGGTTTTCCAGTCGGAAACGGTCGACCGCAGGTTCCGCGGTTTGTGCAAGAGCCTGGGCGTTACCGGCTCGATTTCCAGGAATTAGAATATCCGGGATGCTCTAGTCCGAAGCGTTTGCGTAAACGGCTTTATCGACGATGGCGACTCGTTCGCCGTTCAACTCAAGACATATTTCACCCCGGCGCAATCGCAAGGCATCCTCGCCAAAAACACTGCGCCGCCAGCCCTTGATTGCGGGCACGTCCGCCTTCTCACCGAAAGCCGCTATCAGTTCGACATCAGCCGCACTGGCAACCAGTTTGGTGGCCACATCGGTATCGGCGCACTTCATCTTCAGAAGCACTTTCAAAAGGTCCGCCGCCGCCGCTGTCCAGGGCGGCAAATCAGGTTTCGCAGGGGGTGTCGGCCATTCTGATTTCGGCGCATCGGCGCCTTTGCGAATTGCTTTCAGTAACGCATCCCCGGACGTCCCTTCTGCCAGTCGGCGTCCCAACCCACGGGTTTTTGCCAGATCGTCGACCGTTTTGGGCATCCTGTGGGATATTTCCAACAGAGCTTCATCCCTGAGCACACGGTTTCTGGGTAAATTGCGGCTGTGCGCTTCACGTTCACGCCATCCAGCCACAGCCTGCAGAACGGCCAATTGCCGGCCTTTTGCGCCACGGGTCTTGATCCGTTTGTAAGCATCATCAGGATCGACAATATAGGTTTTCGGGTCTTCCAGAATTTCCATTTCCGCCGTCACCCATGACTGGCGACCGGATAATTCGAGCTTACCTGCCAGAATTTCATAAGCTGGGCGAAGATGCGTCACATCAGCCAGCGCGTAATTGAGCTGCTTTTCGCTGAGGGGGCGCAATTTCCAATCGGTGAACCGTGAACCTTTATCGATCTTTGCATTCGTCAGCCGCGTAATCAGGTTTTCATAACCGACGGAGTCCCCGAACCCACAAACCATGGCCGCAACCTGTGTATCGAATATCGGACGCGGCAGTTCCCCTGCCAGATGCAGGAAAATTTCCAGATCCTGCCGGGCAGCATGAAAAACCTTAAGAATGCTGGTGTTTGCCATCAGATCGAAGAGCGGCTGGAGATCGATCCCGTCCGCCAGTGTATCGATAGCCTTTGCCTGCTCTGTACCGCCGACCTGAACCAGACACAATTCCGGCCAGAATGTGCTTTCACGTATGAATTCCGTATCGACGGTCACGTAGGACTCGTCGACCATGGACTCGCAGAACGCACGTAGTGTTTCGGTATCGGTAATCACATCGGACATGATGGCAGACGTTACACGACCAGAACCCGTCTCGAAACAGCTTTGTCAGCCTTCCATGAACGGATTGACCTTGAATGCACTCAATTCTTCACCGGCGGTTCTTATTTCTGCAAGCTGCGGCCACGCCTGCAGATCAGAAAACTCATCAATTTTCCCGGAAAGATGGGTCAAAGCCGCCGTTATCGAGAAATCAGCCTGGCTGAGACGATCTCCGTTCGCCCAGGGCGCGGAGACGTGGCGTTCCAGAAAATCAAGACTGTCGCGTATAGACCGGCGGTAGGTATCGACGAATTCTTCACTTTGTAAATGCTGGGGTCTGCGAACAGTCTCAATGCGGAATTGAACCGCGCGCTCGGAAATCCCCATAGCGATGGTTGCCAGTCGAAGCACCTGCCGTCTGGCTGCCCCGGATTTCGGGGTAAGGCATAGCTCAGGAGGTGCCACCTGATCCAGATGATCAATGATCACCGCACTGTCGACCAGCGTCTCACCATCTTCGATAATCAGGGCTGGTACCTTACCCAGCGGATTGAGGCGCATGACTTCATCACGATCGCCAAAAACCGAAAGAACATGCCTGTCAAATGCGAGTTCATAGTGGCTTAGCGTTGCTGCCACACGACGAACAAACGGCGAATCGAGTTGACCGACCAGGATCATCATCAGCGTTTCATCCTTTAAAGACCCACATTCATTTAAACTAACGCTGTTCTAACAAATCCCTCAACCCCCTACTGAACAAGCGTTTCCAGTAAATGGGTTAAGTCGGACATGTAAAAGACAAACGTCCATCTGTAGCCGGTAGCGTCCCATGATATGATCGGTGCGCCATGCGCCATGACCGTGTCCATCAGCCCATAACGCTCATCCGTCAGCGAAAGTTGCCGGCTATTGCTGCGACGACCTTACTTAGTCTTCCATTGCTGGTGTTACTGGTTCTTCGACGGGATGCTGTCATGTGGATGGGAGAGGCTACATGGATCGTGATCGCGACCATTACAGCCGTGGCCTTATCTCTGGCAGTGGCACGCCTGTTCGATCCGACCCCCCTGATGCGAATATCTCCGGACGGTGTTGAAATTCCCAAAACACTGGCACACCCGATCCGCTGGCTGGATATTGCAAAAATACAGTCTGCGACCAGACGCGGCACAACCGGCGACATTCATGATCGTTTACTGTTCCATTTCAGGCATCCACACATACTTGAATGGAAATCCTCTAAATTACGTCGCATGTTGGGGGATACGCCACAGGCTGCCGTCGCAATAGACATAACTTTGATCTGGCCGTTGCGCGCAGAGGAAATCCGAAAAATACTCCGGGATGCCGCGCGAACATATGCCAAAACGCCTCCGCTACAATCTACAGGCGGCACAGCGAGCCACCGCCGCCGGGTCGCATTAAATGCGATCAGTTTGATATTCTTCATGCTGATCCCTATCAGCTTCCATTTTACAGACACCGGGCTCCCCAGGCAGTTTTCAATGGGGCTTGATGCATATCGTGCCGGAGACGTTCAAACCGCGCTCCCATACCTGGAAACCGATGCGCGTGCTGGAGATACCGAATCCGCATACGCGTTAGGCACCCTTTATCTCAATGGTGATGGCGTTATCCGAAACACGGCCCTGGCAGCCGGATGGTTTCGCCGTGCCGCCGAGAACGGACATGCCGAAGCCGCTTATAACCTCGGCAATGCCTATCGGCTGGGACTCGGCACGCCTGAAGATCTGGCCAAGGCCATAGAATGGTATGAGCATGCAGCAAACGGCGGATCATCCGTCGCCGCCTTTACCCTGGGAAACATCTACCGATTAGGCGACGGCGTCATCCGGGATTACAGGCAGGCGATTTACTGGCTGAAAATAGCTGCGGATAACGGGTATGCCCCGGCAGAACATGATCTTGGCCGCCTTTATCAGGAAGGTATTGTCGTTTCCAGAGATATCACAACGGCACAGGACTGGTACAATCGGGCCGCATCAAGGGGATATGCACCGGCCCGATATGATCTTGCCCGGTTGATGTTGGACGGGGATACAAAACAGAGAACCATCGGTATCGCCTACCTGATCGACGCGGCCGAATCCGGATATGCCCCGGCACAGCGGCGGTTGGCCTCGGCCTATTTCAACGGACAGGGCGTACCTGTGGACCCGGTCAGTGCATATCAGTGGATTTCACTAGCAGAGCGGAGCTGGCCGGCTTCGACACGTGCCGATCTTGTTCGAGAAAAAGCCCGGATAGCAGCAAGCCTTGATGCCGAGCAAACAAATCTGGCAAAAGCGAATATCCGTGCATGGCGTCCGGCAAATAAAACCAATTAATTTACCGGTTTAACCGTTCTGTTCGACGGGAAAATCATAATTGCGACCGTCCCCTTACCTAGTTCACTCTCAAGCATCAATTCTCCGTCATGCAAGTTCATCAATTCACGTGAAACGATAAGCCCCAGTCCACTACCATGAGACCTGTTTTCGATGGACTGATGACCAACCTGCATGAAAGGTTGAAACAACCGTTTTAAATCTGCCTCACAAATGCCAACACCCTGATCTTCAATTCGAATGACAATTCTCGAATCCTCTTTGAGGGCGCGGATGGTGACATCCTTGCCATTGGAAAATTTCACGGCATTCGATACAAGATTCAACAAAACCTGCTGAACCCGTAACCGGTCCGCTTTCAAATGCGGAAGATTGTCGGTTATTTCCCGGTGGATATTCGGCACCTCGGCACCACTGATTGATTGCGGTAGAATGCGGTTATTGAAAACCGGCAGTGTTTCGATCAGGCCTGCCAGATCAAATACGGTTTCATTCAGCGGCATTTCTCCGGCCTCAATGCGGGAAACATCAAGAATATCTTCGATAATCGCAGACAGATGAATGCCGCATAAATTTATATCGTGCGCATATTCTTTATATACCTCTGGCATCGGCCCCAATGTCTCGTTTGTCATCATGCTTGAAAAACCGACAATAGGGTTTAAGGGCGTACGCAATTCATGGCTCATTTTGGCGAGAAACCTGGATTTCTCGGTGTTCGCTTGCGATGCGGTCCGCCACCATGCAAAGAAGACGAACAGGGCCGTAACAATAAGCAAGACCGACACGAGGGAAATTTTAGGCAGCAATTCCTCAAACAAATGATCGCCAGGCTTATCGGGTGTCCAACTGATAAATGCGATCGTATCTCCATTGAAGTTATTCAATGGAAGATAAGCCAGCCTCCCATCAGGCATGGAAGCCGTCACTTTCAATTCATCAATTAGAAATTGACTGGAAACTTCATTGATCAGGGTCTGATCCAATTTCTTGTAGAGAACCAATACAGGACGAGGCTTTCGCTCCAGTTCCACTCCCTCGGGATGCTCTTTTGTAATGGGTGCCGCACTCACCAGATAGAAACCACTTTCATCATTCACATACGTTGTCAGTGCCTGACTTTTTTCCATTGCGGTCGACTGAACCTGTTCAAGAAAAACGCGCCCACCTGTTGACAGGAATTCCAGCGCATCACGCTTTTCGATGGTGTTGCGAGGTGAATAAAAAAAAGTTTCCAATGCAGGTGTAACTGCGAAAGAGCCGGTTATGCCGAAAGCGTCCTGTAGATAAGTACCAATGTTATCCTCGGCCCATTTGATATCCGCGGTATTGTCAGCAAACCGAACGGTATCGTCCCACCAGGCATAATCCTTGGCCCAATTATTGATATCCCTTTCCAGCAACGAAAAAGCCGATTCAATAAGATGGCGGGAATCACGAAAAGCGACACTGTTTTCCCGGGCAGCCGAGAGACTTAGAAAGTAGGAAACGGAACCGATCGATATCGCCAAAAACAGAAAGGACAATACCGCCGCAATAACCGGAAACGGTGCTGTATACATTTTTCCGATTTTGTTTCGTTTAGAATTCGGCAAGATAACTCACATGGACAAAAGTAGCCGTCATTGTGCTTGTTGAGTAAAATCAAGCACAACAGCGGTGAGGCAATCCCAATTTAAAAGAAACATACACATTGAAAGATGAATAGTTGCGTATATTACCTATAACGATTTCTAGGCATATTCGACGGTTAGTCTCCGAAGTTGGCATTTCAAAGTTATATCTTTATATTTTATTTAAAATCAGATAGTTAGGCGTTTCATACTGTCGCAGCCTGATTTGATAACATTTTCCGCTCCTTTTTCGGGAAACCCTCTTTTGAAGCAACCGGGCACATGCTAAGACCCGCGCCATGTTAAGCATTCAGGACATAACTTACCGGATTGCCGGCCGCACTTTGCTTGAAGGGGCGACACTGAGTGTCGAGCGCACGCAAAAGCTGGGCCTCGTCGGTCGCAACGGAACAGGCAAAACGACCCTTTTTCGTCTGATCACCGGCGAGGTGCAGATAGACGACGGGGCAATTCAGATGCAGAAAGGCATCCGGCTCGGCGAGGTCGCACAGGAAGCCCCGGCCGGTGCTGAGAGCCTGATTGATACCGTCCTTGCTGCAGATACCGAACGTGATGCGTTGCTCAGTGAAGCCGAAACGGCGACGGATCCGATGCGTATTGCCGAAATTCATACGAGACTGGCTGATATCGATGCGGAACGGGCCCCTGCCCGCGCAGCCCGCATTCTTGCCGGCCTCGGATTTGACGAGGATGCACAGCAGCGTCCCTGCTCCGATTACTCCGGTGGCTGGCGTATGCGTGTCGCACTTGCGGCGGCGCTTTTTGCGCGACCCGATTTTTTGCTGCTCGATGAGCCAACCAACCACCTTGATCTGGAAGCCGCGTTATGGCTGGAGCAATACCTCAAGGCCTGGAACGGCACACTGTTGGTGATTTCACACGACCGGCGTTTTCTGAACGAAATTGTCGACGGGATCGTGCATCTCGAAGCATTCAAGCTGACCCGATATGCCGGCAATTATGACCGTTTCGAGAAAACCCGCCGCGAACGCATGATGCACGAGGCAAAACAGCGGGAAAAACAGGAAGCCGAGCGGGCGCATATTCAAAGCTTTGTTGACCGCTTCCGGGCAAAGGCTTCAAAAGCCCGACAGGCGCAAAGCCGCCTGAAGATGCTGGAAAAGATGGAACCCATTGCAGCCGCAATGGAAGATAAGTCCATCGCTTTTTCCTTTCCGGAAACCAACCCGCCCCCGCCACCGCTCATGGCCATTCAGGATGTCAGTGTCGGGTATGGTGATGCCAAGCCCGTCCTTCAGCATCTTGACCTGAGGATTGATCCGGATGACCGGATCGCCCTGATCGGGGCGAACGGCAACGGCAAGTCGACGCTTGTCAAACTGCTGAGCAACCGCCTGAAACAGAAAAGCGGCTCCATCGTCAAAGCGTCAAAACTGGAAATCGGGTATTTTGCCCAGCATCAGGCAGACGAGTTGCATCTGGACGAAACACCGGTTGAACATGTTGCCCGGGCCCTGGGTGACAAAAAGGAAAGCCAGGTTCGCGGACACCTTGGCCGTTTTGGATTTTCTGCCGACAAGGCCGACACAAAGGTCGAAAACCTGTCCGGTGGCGAAAAAGCCCGTCTGCTGTTTTCCCTGATGAGCTGCGGCAAGCCCAACATCTTGCTCCTCGATGAGCCGACCAACCACCTGGATGTCGACGCTCGTGAAGCACTCGTTCAGGCCCTCAATGCCTTCGAAGGAGCGGTCATTCTCGTAAGCCACGATGCGCACCTGATAGAACTGGTTGCTGACAGATTATGGCTTGTCGCGGATGGCGCATGCACCCCATATGACGGTTCGCTTGATGACTATGCTGCCGAACTGCAGCAGGCGCGGCGTGCGCAACGCCAGTCAGTCAAACAAGTGGCTGAAGGTGAGCATAGCCGGGACAATCGCAAACAGGCGCGAAAGGAACGCGCCGAGCAGCGTCAGGCTACGGCAGAACTGCGCAAAACAATTAAAAATGCCGAACAAAAGATCGCCAAACTTGAAGAACAGCGGTCTGCCCTTGAAGCCAAACTTGCCGACCCGGCTATTTATAACGGCTCAACCCGTGACCTGATGGACATCCAGTTGAAGCACGCTGGCGTCAAAGAAGCCCTCGAAGCCGAAGAAGCGGCATGGATGAAAGCCCAGGAAGCGCTGGAAGGCGTAGCGTAGGATAGAATGCGGACGCCGCTAACGGATTTTCTCGGCACTTCCTTCACCCCCGATCCCGATGCACGCATCCTGTCGCTTGTCCCCAGCCTGACCGAACTTTGTTTTGACCTTGGACTTGGCGATCTTCTGGTTGGCCGGACGCATTATTGCATCCATCCGAAACAGCAGATCACTTCTATACCTTCAGTCGGCGGCACCAAGAAAATCAAAATGGACCGCGTGCAGGAACTTGCACCAACACATGCCTTACTGAATGTCGATGAAAATCCTAAGGATATGGCAGAAGCCCTACGTGATTTAGGAATCCACGTGATCGTCACGCACCCCATGCATCCCGATGACAACATCGATCTGTACAGGCTTATCGGGAATGCATTTGATGCCGATCGTGCAGCCGAAAAACTCGTTCAGGCATATACTTCCGCTCGTGAACCGTTTCACAAGACTGATAAGGTTTCAGAGCAGCGTGTTCTGTATCTGATCTGGAAAGATCCGTGGATGGCGATCAGTGCCGATACTTACATTGGCAATATGCTTGGTTTGGTCAACTGGGGCATCGTAACCCCGGGTGCCGATCCAGCAATGACCGGTGATGCGGCCCGTTACCCAACGGTCCGGATCGACGACGCAACTTTGGCGGATGTTGATCTGGTACTCTTTTCGTCGGAGCCCTACAGCTTTGGCGATGACGACATATCTGATTTTCGGAAGTCATTTCCAAAGCACGTATCCAAAGCACATCTGATAGACGGTGAAATGACGTCATGGTATGGCTCGCGCGCAATTCACGGACTTGCTTATCTGCGTGATTTCGCTGACGACGTTATGTCATGAGCCCAACCGTCCGTCTTTCAGCACTTTACGGCAGTATTTTCCTGGCCATCGGCATCATGATGCCTTTCTGGCCGGTTTGGCTGCAGTCCAAGGGGTTGAGCGCAACTGAAATCGGTCTGACAATTGCTTCAGGCAGCATCGTGCGCGTATTCCTCGCCCCGCAGATTGCCCGCTTCTCGGACAGAACCGGAGAACGGCGCCGGCCGATCATCGCCCTCGCCGTAGCCGCCTTTCTGTTGTACCTGCCTTTCTATGTTGCAGATGAATTCTGGGTGATCCTGCTTCTCCAGGCTTGCACAGCTGGTACATTCGGGCCGCTGATGCCTTTGAGTGAAAGCCTGACCATGACCGGGGCCAGGACACAGAAACTTGATTACGGCAGAATACGCCTCTGGGGATCATTGACCTTCATTGCAGGTGCATCCGGTATCGGGTTTTTTCTGAAAGGTGCTGACCCGGACGCAATCTGGGCTTCGGTTGCAGCCGCACTTGGGCTTCTTGTCGTGATATCGCTGTTTATACCCGATTTTCGCTCGCAGCCCGCCGCACCCGAAGCGAAACCGTTCCGGCAGGTTGTCGGTGACAGAACGTTTCTGATTTTCATTGCAGCCACCGTATGCGTTCAGGGCTCGCATGCACTTTATTACAGTTTCGGCACTCTGAACTGGCTTCGCATGGGACTTGAAGAAGGCGTCATCGGTCTATTATGGGCCGAGGGTGTCGTCGCAGAGGTGATCCTCTTCGTTTTTGCTGCTGAAGCGGTCCGCAAGATCGGTCCAGCGCGGCTTATTGCTCTGGGTGGTCTGGCCTGCCTGATTCGCTGGTCACTGACCGCGTACACCGATGCCCTATCCGTGATTATTCTGCTTCAGTTGCTTCATGCATTTACATTCGGCGCAGCTCATCTGGGCGCGATTTATTTCATCGCTGATCGCATGCCCGAGGAGATTTCCTCCACCGCACAAACACTCTACGCCCTGGCCGTGTCAGGGCTGGGAATTGGCCTCATGAGTTTCGCGTCGGGACATCTTTACGATGCCTTCGCCGGTCAGGCTTATTTCGCCATGGCCATGTTAGGTGCCGTCGGCATGGTGCTGGCGTGGAGCATCCGCCGACGACACTAGGATCGACGCGCTTAGATAGTCGCGATCGGCGTCGCTGGCGACCCGACCGCCCCCGGAAGCCGCAACGGCGGGGCTGTCAGCAGAAAACGTGAACGGCCCCGCTCATGAAGTGCTTTGGCAAGCTCGGACAAATGCCAGATTTCACCAAGATGCACCCCAAGCCGAAACAGGCAATGACGATGAATCGGAAGACGTGAACAGCCTCCCTGGGTTTCACCATATCCATGCGAGTCCTCTACCGCCATGTTATCCGAGATCAGGGCAACTACACCGCTGTCAGATATCCATTGCAGAAGCTTTTCATCATACCCATTCAGTACGGCACCGCTGGCATGCAGTTTCTTTGCGTCTGGGTTCCCCGCCATCTCAAAGATCATGTCATCCCAACCTGTGTGGAACAGGAAGAAATCACCTTCCTCGACCTCAATGTTATCCGCATCGAACATGCGCATCAGTTCGTCATAACCGACGACGACACGCTCGCGCCCATGATGTTTAACCATGTCCAGAAGAACGCCCCGTCCCTGCATGCCGGCCTTTGCCATCCCGGCAACCGAAAGCGCTCGTGCGCCCATGCCTTCAGGATGTTCCGGACCGAGCACTTCTACATCGGCGCGAAAGCCGTTGTAATAGACCCGCTCTGGCTCTCCATCGCCATCCGCATCAAACATGCTGCCGACATGCGCGAAGCTGTCCCATTGTGTCGAATACTGGTTCCAGAATGTCGTGCACTCATCGGACGAGACATCCATGTTCCCGTCCTGCCACTTTCGCCATTCCATGTTGTAATAGAAAGCATCGCCACCCGGTGGATGGAACACAGGACCGAGCTGCGGCGGAAACCGCTTCGGATTAACCGAATTGCCACCCGGCATGTCGAGCGGCATGGAAAGGCAGAACGTCAGACCTTCGGTAACCTCTGCCACCGCCGCCTTGACTTTATCCGGCGTCAGCAAATTCACTCGACCCAGTTGATCGTCTTCACCCCAGTCGCCCCAGGTTGATCCTTCGGGCCGATTTACCCAGCGTTTTGCCATGTCTCTCTCCAATTTAAACTTCGTCATATATATGATTGGGATTTCTTTTCGTGTTTCGAAGCTTACGCTTTCTTTTCCCAGCCGCGTTCACCCTGCTGCCAGTACGTCAGGTCATGCCCGGCTTCTTTCAGGTCTTTCCAGCGCGACCGCGCTTGTGCCACTGCATCTTCCTCCTGCCCGTCAAAAAGATCGAAGCAACGCTCAAACTCACTTATCCGTTCAGAAACCCCACCATCGGCCAAAAAAAGAAATTCCGCTTTGTTGGGATTTGCATCCGTGACATCAAGCCAAACCGGCTGCATTTCCGGATCCCCGTCCCTGGCGGAGCCATGCGGCATCCATGACGCGGAATCAAACGTCCATAGAAAATCGTCAAACCACCTGACCCGTTCTTCAGAGCCAAGAATAATCAAGGCGCGTTTTCCGGCACCCAGGGTTTTCTGCAATAACTGCGGTAATGCCTGGTCCAGGCCGGAACGCGTCAGATGATAAAAGCCGATGTCGGTCATGCAGCGTACCGCATAGCGACGGCTCCTCGATTATTCGTAATGATCAGCGACCAGACGTTCAAGCAAGCGAACGCCGAATGCCGTCCCTCCCTTGGGAACAACCGGGGTGTCCTTTTTCGACCAGGTAACGCCGGCAATATCCAGATGCACCCACGGCGTTTCGCCGACAAACCGTTTCAGAAACTGAGCCGCGGTGATTGACCCAGCACCGCGGCCGGAGCCGATATTGCGCATGTCTGCCGCCGCCGTATCCAGATCCCGGTCATACTCCTCGCCCAACGGGAACCGCCACACGCGCTCTCCGATGGTTTCGCCCGCCTGGAAAATCCGCTCTGACAATTTATCATCATTGGCAAACATGCCGGCACGCTCACTGCCCAGAGAAATGATGATCGCCCCCGTTAATGTGGCCAAATCGACCATGAACTGAGGTTCGTACTTGGTATTGACGTAATGCAGCACATCGCAAAGGACCAGACGGCCCTCGGCATCGGTATTGAGGATTTCAATAGTCTGACCGGACATCGATTTGACAATGTCGCCGGGCCGCGTGGCGTTTCCGTCCGGCATGTTTTCGACCAGACCAACGGCACCGATCACATGGCATTTCGCTTTACGTCCTGCCAAAGCCCTCATCAGCCCGGAAACCACACCCGCGCCACCCATGTCCCATTTCATATCGTCCATGCCGGCCGAAGGCTTGAGGGAAATACCACCGGTATCGAAGCAAACACCCTTGCCGATGAATGAGATCGGCTTTGAATTTTTCTTTTTCGACGCCGGTAGACCATTCCATTCCATGACAACCATCTGGCTTTCTCGGGCACTGCCGTCACCAACCGACAGCAGCGACCCCATTCCCAGTTTACGCATCTGGGCTTCGCCCATGACCGTAACCTTGACCCCCAGTTTGGTCAGGTCGCGCTTCAGTCGTTTCGCGAATTCAGCCGGGTAAAGAATGTTGGGGGGTTCGGAAACCAGGTCCCGAGTGAAGTAGACACCCTCGGCAATTTTTGCGAGCTTCCCATAGGCTGTGCGCGCCGATGCTGAACCATCGCAAAAAACCGTAAGGTCTTCAAAACCGGGATTCTTGTCCTGCTTTTCCTTACCTTTGTATTTTTCGAATTTGTAAGCTCGCAGATTTGCCCCATAAGCCAGGTTAGCTGCACAGTCGGTGGCGCTCAGCTTGCACTTGGCGACGTCATCAACATACATCGCAGCACTTTTGCCGGCACCCTTGAGCGCCGCATAAATCGCACCCCCTGCTTCAGCCATGCTTTCCGCAGTGATATCTGCCGGGTTCCCGAGACCGACACAAAGCACACGGTCCAGACTGGAGCCACTCGGCGCCAGAACCGTCATTGTCTGCTTTTTTTTCCCCTCGAAACTGGCTACCTTGGCTGCACGCTTGAGGCTACCCTTGAGCTTTTTATCAAGAGCCGCAGCAGTTGATGTCCATTTACCGCCTTCGGCGGCGAAGACAACGGCTATACCTTTGGCAGGCTGTGCGGGGTTGGAGAATGTAACCTTCATGGGGGGACCTCACTGTGAATAAACGGTTGCAGTGAGTGTATAGGTCAGCGGCGGCGGTTCAAGACCACGCTTGGCAATCTCAAGTGTTTTCGCGCTTTTCAGGATCGGGCACTTTTGCCGTATTTTCGAGTTCTTCCTCCACTGCGGCCTCTGCTTCAGCCATGGTAATCGAATCGCCTTTTTTACGCCCCAACAGCCAGACAATCCCTGCAGGCAATGTTATCGCAACGGCCAGCAGGCCCATCGACAGAGACAGCACCACGGCGCCCCCCTGCGAAACGCCGACTAGCGCAAAGGCCACTGTCATTGCCCCTTCACGAACGCCCCAGCCGGCAATGGAGATAGGGAGCGTCGTGACAAGCAGAACTGGCGGCATCAGCACCATGCAATCCAGCCATGTCACATCAACGGCAAGACCCTTAGCCAGAAGAAACACACAGAACGATATGTTGATGTGCGTGAGTGTGCCGAAAAACAGTGATATCAGTGTATGTCCCGGATGCAGAAACAGCTTCCTGGTATCCCCCGCCAGTGCATGCATACCCCGCACGATACGAAACCGTGACAAAGCTTCCGGCAGACGATCCAGGCACATCAGTACAATGATCCCGCCAACAGCACCAAAGCCCAGCAAAACGAGGCTCAATATCGTCAATGACTGCGCTTGCTCATCTATTTTCGGCAGAAATGCGGGCTGCACAGCAGCAGCAAGGACCACAAGTCCGACGATCGTAACGACACGTTCAAGCATTACGCCATTGATGGCTTTGCCGAGAGGCACCCCATCCTTGTAGGTCATATAAATCCTGATCGGATCGCCGCCAACGGATGATGGCAGGGCCTGACTGAAAAAACCACCAATCCAGAACAGGCGTACCAGCTCATGCCATGGGAGTGGATGGTCAATGGCGCGCATAACCGCCCACCAGCGTGCGCCGCCAACCCCCATCTGCACGACCAGGACGACAGCAGCTGCCAGCATATACCAGAGGTTCGCTGACAGAATGCGATCTTTTTCAGCCCCAAGATCAATCCCGTTGATCAGTACGGCCATCAGGCCGACCGAAACGATTACCTTCAAGGCGATCAGAAGCTGTTTTCTGGTCATGGCGGAACGGGGCCTTATTTATGTGGACTTGCGGGGGCGTTTAGCAGGTCCGACAAATAAAGTCACGCTGAGAGGTTTGCTGCATAAATCTGAAATAATATTCAGGATCAGGACCCTAAGCCTTGAAACGCAAGGGGACACGCTTGCGCCCCCAATCTCCGGGGTTCTCCTCGAACACTCCGGCCAATTGCGTCCCGCATTTTCTGCAGTCACAGACATGGTTTCCGCCAAAATCAAGATTCCAGTCCGACAACTGGTGCCAATCCCGTCCAATCAAAAGCTCTCCGCAATTGTGGCAGTAGGTACTCTGTGTCGGTTTGTGATGAATATTACCCGTATAGACATATCGGATACCGTTTTTGAGGGCGATGTTTCTCGCCCTCAACAGCGTTTCCGGTGGCGTGCGGACCTTATCGAGCATCTTCCAGTCAGGGTGGAACGCCGTGAAATGCAAGGGCACATCCGGCCCCAGGTTTTCCATGATCCATTGGGTCATTTCCTCGATTTCATGCTCGGAGTCGTTTTCGTCCGGAATCAGCAGATCGGTGATTTCAAACCAGACATCCGTTTCATGTTTGAGGTATTTCAGGGTCTCCAGCACCGGTTGCAGGTCAGCACTGCAGAGCTTGCGGTAAAATTCCTGTGTAAACGCCTTGAGATCAATATTCGCGGCATCCATGTGGCGATAGAATTCCTCGCGAGGTGCATCACATATGTATCCTGCAGACACGGCGACATTCCTGACCCCACGTTCATGGCAAGCCACAGCTACATCCACGGCGTATTCAAGAAAGATCACCGGGTCATTATAGGTATAGGCAACCGATCGTGATCCCGTTTTGACGGCTGCCGCAGCGATAACTTCAGGAACAGCCTTTGACTGCAGCTTATCGAATTCACGGGATTTGGAAATATCGTGATTCTGGCAAAATGAGCAGGTCAGGTTGCAGCCCGCCGTGCCAAAACTCAGTACCGGGGTGCCAGGCAGAAAATGATTAAGCGGCTTCTTTTCAATCGGGTCGACGCAGAAACCACTGGAACGGCCATAGGTGGTCAGCACGACCTGATCGTTTTGGCGGCCACGCACAAAACACAACCCCCGCTGCCCCTCTCGCAATTTACAGAATCGCGGACAAATGTCGCACTGGATCCGACCGTCGTCCAGCGCATGCCAGTAACGGCCGGGTACGGCATCGGCAAAGGTTTCGTCCATCATGGGGGCGGCATCGGCCATATCTTCAGTATAGACCTTTCGGAACGCCGGCAAAACAACGGCTTGGTGTTTTCGATCGCCCTTCAGATACGTTAGAATGCAGCCATGCTGTATCAGGATGTGCCAAAATGACCGCCATTCGCAAAGCCGCCGTCGCCAATATGTTTTACCCGGGAAATGCCGCAGCCCTCCGTGCGGAAGTCCGGCAATTCCTGGACGCGGCAGGAAAGGCTGAGGGTCCGGCACCGAAAGCAATCGTCGCACCACATGCAGGATACAGATTTTCCGGCGCCATCGCGGCCAAAGCCTATGCCCTGCTTAAACCCGTTGCCGACAGGATCACCCGGGTCGTCCTGCTAGGCCCTTGTCACCGCGTTGCCGTTCAGGGACTGGCGCTGTCGGGCGCCGATTACTTTGAAACGCCGCTTGGCCGGGTCGAAATCGACAAGGAAGCAGAAGATAGCATTCGCCATTTTGATCAGGTCGGCAACTTCCCGCCGACACACCAGGCAGAGCATGCATTGGAAGTCCATCTGCCGTTTCTGCAGGAACTGCTGGGTGACTTCAAACTTGTCCCTATCGTAGTCGGTGAAACGCCCCCTTCAAAAGTCGCAGAAGTGTTGAAGACGCTTTGGGGCGGGCCGGAAACCCTGATCGTCATTTCCTCGGATCTGAGTCATTTCCTGAATTACGATGCCGCCCAGCAGATCGACAAGCGCACGTGTGCTGCGATCACATCCCTTGATCCAGGAAAGATTGAACGCAACGGCGCCTGCGGCCGTTTTCCTCTCGGCGGGCTGCTTCATCTCGCCAAGCAACGCGGCATGAATGTCGAAACGATTGAACTCAAGAACTCCGGTGACACGGCCGGCAGCAAGGACAAAGTTGTCGGATATGGTGCCTGGGCTTTTTATGAGCCATCGGAAACCAAGCGCAAGGTGCCCCTGAACATAACCCTTCGCAGGGTCGACAAACCCTCCCCTTCTCCACAAAGAACAAATCAGACAAATGATTTCGAGGCGCAGACGAAACAGCTTCTCAGCGAACACGGCCCACATCTGCTCGAAATTGCCGACAGATCGATCCGCTATGGGTTGATAAATAATAACCCCGTCAAATTGGATCTGACCTCGGAGCCAGCAGCATTACAATCGAATGGCGCGTCGTTCGTCACCCTCAAGAACAGGCAAAAACAATTGCGAGGCTGCATCGGCTCGCCGATCGCCCATCAGGCGCTTGCAAAGGACATCGCGCTAAACGCATACAAAGCCGCTTTCAGCGACCCCCGCTTCAACGCCGTCCAACCCGAAGAGTACGAACACCTGAACCTCTCGATTTCAGTACTCA
Source organism: Rhodospirillales bacterium (assembly GCA_040218645.1). Lineage (GTDB taxonomy): Bacteria > Pseudomonadota > Alphaproteobacteria > Rhodospirillales > Casp-alpha2 > UBA4479. The sequence goes on along the minus strand of JAVJQZ010000012.1, from coordinate 412,488 downwards.
GCCCGCAAGCTCCCATGCAAATCAGGGATGAGAATGATTTATTGCAGCAACTGAGGCCAGGTATTGATGGGCTAGTTATCGCTGATGGCGGGCGCCGTGCCCTTTTCCTGCCATCGGTATGGGAGCAGTTGCCGGAACCGAAACAGTTTCTCGCCCAACTTAAACGCAAGGCCGGGATGGCACCTGATCACTGGTCGGCCGGATTTCGCGCCAACCGGTTCATTGCCGAGGAAATTCACGCGAATTCGTGAGCCGGTTGACTATCTGCCGGACCGGCGTAATTGTCCGCATACATTATCTTTGCCGGAGATCACACACTATGGTCCTCAACGTCACATTAAGCTTGGCCGAGCAGATCGGCGAAGTTTCACGCAGCGCAGGTCGCGTCATCATGGATGTCTACAAGACAGATTTTGACGTTGACGAAAAAAGCGATGACTCACCCGTCACAAAAGCGGACACGGAAGCGGAAGATCTGATTTTCAGGAGAATTCGTGAGGGGATTACAGGGGAATTCCCGCTCGTTGGTGAAGAAGCTGTATCGCAGGGTAAAATTCCGAATGTCGGCAACAAGCCGTTCTGGCTGATTGACCCCCTCGACGGAACCAAGGAGTTCATTTCGCGGAGCGGCGATTTCACGGTCAACATCGCGCTCATCGAAAACGGCATACCGGTTCTTGGCGTCGTGCATATACCTTTTACGGACGATACCTACCTTGCGACACGGGCCGGTGTTTTTGTGCAGTATGGCGGCGCCGGCAGAGCAATACAGATTTCCTGCCGCCACGCTCCCAAGGACGGCCTGACCGCCGTTGCCTCCAAGAACCATTTGACGGAAGAAACGGAAGCCTATCTGGCCAGGCTTCCAATCAAGGAAACCATTAATGTGGGATCGAGCCTGAAATTCTGCCGTGTCGCTGAAGGAAAAGCGGATGTCTATCCCCGCTTCGGCCCGACAATGGAATGGGATACCGCGGCCGGCCATGCCGTACTGATGTATGCCGGCGGCGAAATCATCAATGAAGACGGCAGTCCCCTACAGTACGGAAAAGCCGGCTTTAAAAATCCGAATTTCATTGCCCGGGGCCCGGGCGTTCCAGACACTGCCTGATGACATGGGGAACAGCACGCCAATCCGCATAATGGATGAAGCGGGGATAAAAGAAGCTGCTGCCATTATTCGTGCAGGCGGGCTCGTCGCGTTTGCAACCGAAACCGTATACGGGTTAGGCGGGGATGCGACCAACGGTGAGGCCGTTGCACGAATCTATGCCGCCAAAGGCCGACCATCCTTTAATCCGCTGATTTCGCATGTCCCCGATCTGGCGGGTGTGATGACAATAGCTTTGATGGATGATCGCGCCAAAGCTCTGGCCGACGCTTTCTGGCCAGGTCCGCTAACACTTGTCCTGAACAGAACTGAAACATCAAACATTGCCGCGTTGACGACAGCCGGCCTTTCCACCGTCGCCGTCAGAATCCCCGCCCGCAAAAATGCCCGCCGTTTTCTTGAGGTTTGCGGCGTGCCGGTCGCAGCCCCCAGCGCCAATGCTTCAGGGGCTGTCAGCACGACCCAGGCAGGCCATGTGGCGGCATCCCTTCCGGGCCCGGAAGAGGGCGGCCCGGAGATCATACTCGATGACGGCCCCTGCGAGGTCGGACTGGAATCAACCGTCGTTGATCTATCGACGGATACGGCAACGCTGTTGCGCCCCGGCGGTCTATCAAAAGAAGGTGTAGAACGGATACTCGGCCCTATCGCCATCGCCGGCGCCGATGACAACACCCCGAAATCGCCGGGCATGATGAGCCGTCACTATGCACCGAAAGCCAAACTCAGGATGAATGCCGAACGAGCGAATGACGATGAAGTTTATCTTGGCTTCGGGTCCGCTGGGGAATCAGGCGGCCTGAATCTCAGTGCAGATGGGGACCTGACGCAGGCTGCTGCTAATCTTTTCCAAATGCTGCATCTTCTTGATGACGAAGGCGTCTCGGCGATTGCAGTTGCCCCAATTCCGGAAACAGGCCTCGGCCTTGCCATAAACGACCGGCTGCGCCGGGCGGTTCGGTCTTGATCAACACACCCTCCGACGCCAATATCCAGAAATGACCGACAAAACTGCTGTAATCGAAAAAATCAAAGATCATCTTGGCCCATCCGGTTTCGTGGACGATCCCGGATCTCTGGATGCCTATAATGTCGAAGCCCGTGGCCTGTATCGAGGGTCGGCGACGTTTGTCGCTCGCCCCGCTACCGTCGAAGACGTGTCTTTCGTCATCAAAACCTGCAACGAAGCCGGTGTCGCGATTGTGCCACTCGGCGGACATACGGGGCTCGTCGGTGGCGGCATCGCCAATGAGGAAATCATCGTTTCTACGGAGCGGTTAAACAAAGTTCATAATATCGATACCCTGAACGGAACCATGACCGTTGGCGCCGGCTGCATACTCGCAGATATCCAGAAAGCCGCCGATGACGCCGATAAACTGTTCCCCCTCAGCCTAGCCGCAGAAGGCAGCTGCCGCATCGGCGGCAACCTGTCTACCAATGCCGGGGGCACCAATGTACTTCGATACGGGAATGCCCGCGAACTGGTCCTCGGCCTCGAAGTGGTTCTGCCGAATGGCGATATTTGGAACGGGCTGAAAGGTCTCCGTAAGGACAACACTGGCTATGAAATGAAGCATCTGTTCATGGGAGCGGAAGGCACCCTTGGAATCATAACCGCAGCCGTCCTGAAGCTTTTTCCCAAACCCCGCCAAACAGAAACAGCGTTGGTTGCCCTGAATGATGCCGAAGCCGTCATGAAGCTGTTTGCGCGCGCTTCAGATGCCGTTGGCGATGCACTGACGGCATTCGAATACATGAACCGAAACAGTTTCTGGGTATCATGCGAGTACACCGAGGGGGTACGTGATCCGTTCGAAGCCGAATATCCGGCCTATGTCCTGCTGGAACTGACATCCCCTCGACCCGGCAGCGATCTCCGCGACGCCATGGAGACGTTTCTTGGCGATGCGCTCGAAGCCGAAGAAGTCGTCGATGCCGTGCTTTGCGAAAGTGAACAGCAGCGTCATGACATCTGGCACATCCGCGAAGCGATTTCCGATGCACAGGGTAACGAGGGCGGCTCGATCAAAAACGATCTGTCCATCCCGATTTCAAAGATGACGGAATTCTTGACCAAAGCCGACGCCATCGTCAGTGATGCCGTAGACGGCATTCGGCCCATGACATTTGGCCACATCGGGGATGGCAACCTGCACTATAACCTGACGCAACCTCAGGGCATGGATAAACAGGCTTTCCTCGATAAATGGCATAATGTTACAGATCCGCTGAACGATCTCGTATTCGAGATGGACGGCAGCTTCTCTGCCGAGCATGGTGTTGGCCGCATGAAACGGGAAGAGCTTGTCAGATACAGCTCCCCCGTCGAAATTGATCTGATGCGGAAAATCAAGTCCCTGATCGATCCGAACGGCATCATGAATCCGGGCAAGGTGCTCTAGCTGCTACCAGCTCATACCTTCGGCATCGAGACCGATCAGCCACCCGCTTTCGACCCATATTCTCAATAGCCCGGCAGCGCGAACAGCTGCTTCGTCTGCTTCGGTAAGGTCTGCGATTATGTCACAGATGCCATCGAAGGTTATGCCTTCTCGGGCTGCGGCGAGTGCTGCCGCTTCATCTGCATCCAGAGAACGATACATCACCAACAGACTTTCCGGATCACGCCATGCCGCCCATGTAACGGAAACTTCGTATCGGGCCGGCGCCGACTTGGGTCCTGCTTCCTGTTTAACGGCCTGATAGAACGGTGCGACATCGGATTCAAGGACCGCGGTATTGAGAGCCGGGTGAAATGTGAATGTCAGCATCGGCCATGCTTCGGGTGGAACAGCGCCGATATCAGCGACGTCAACCGGCTTCGCATCCGGCGCATCAAAAGCCAGGCCGATCATCCATTCGAATGATGCCATGGATATAACCTCGGGGTGTCCCGCCCATGCTTCCGATTCCCCGAGCCATTCGCTTAGATGGCGGCCAAGCCACCGCGCAGAACGCGATGTCGATGGATGCGCATCGACATAATCCCCCATTGCTTTGAAGAAATTCTCATCGCCCAAAATCGTATGCAGGCCTTCAAAATCCTCTGTGAGGATTTCCACCAGCCGTGATTTGTATGCGTGGTCATAAGCCTTCATGAAAGGCCCGCCGGCATTCAGATGCGGATCGATATCATGGGTGCCGTTCAGCAAACGCGCCTGAAACTTCGCCTGCAATTCCGAGAGCGATGTCGTCATGCAGGCACCCGTATCCGTTCATTCTCAGCAATCCGCCGCACGCCCTGCAATTCACGGACTAATTCCTGAAACGGGGGGATATTCGCGTCACGCTCGATCATCGTTGGTACAGGTCCGAACCGCTTCACAGCTTTCGCATAAAGATCCATAACATAATCCGGCACTGGCGTGTCGTGCGTATCGACGATGTAATCGCCATTGTGCTCGTGACCGGCCAGGTGAATCTGTTTGATACTCTCGCCCGGCAACCCGGCAAGGTAATCATCCGCAGAGAATCCATGATTAAATGCGGAAACATATACGTTGTTCACATCAAGCAGGATATCGCAGTCGGCCTGACTGCAGATTTCCGACAGAAACACCCATTCGGACATTTCGTCTTCTTCGAAGGTGACGTAGGTCGACGTGTTCTCAAGCAGAATCCGCCGTTCAAGAATTTCCTGGACCTGACGAACCCGCGACGAAACGTGCCTGACGCTTTCATCTGTCAATGGCAGGGGCAGAAGGTCATGCATGTTCAATCCATGCACGCCCGTCCAGCATAAATGGTCAGATATCAATTCAGGCTGGACGAGATCGGCTAATGATTTCAGACCACGAAGATAATCCATATCCAGCGAATCAGCAGAGCCGATTGATAGCGACACCCCGTGCATCACCATTGGAAAACGCTCACGTACCGCCATCATGTTTCGCAGTGGCGGCCCGCCGGCATTGATGAAGTTTTCCGATATGATCTCGAACCAGTCCACATCTGGGGTTTCCGGTGCATCCTCACCGAGAATTTCCGGAAAATGCTGTGGTCTAAGTCCAAGGCCAAAGCCTGCAATCGACATGTTCACTGCCTGTCTAAATGAAACGGAGGGGTCGCACACACGCCCCCTCCGCTCCACAATAACCTAACAGGTGAATGGCGTCAGCCTTCGACGACTTTGCCACCCTTGCTGGTGCAGGCGGATGCACTTTCAGTGCTGACCCAGCCCTGACCCTTGCAGGCATTCTGGCCTTTGCATGCATTCGACGCACCGGCGCAGGCGCCATGCCCCTTGCATGAGTTGATACCAGCGCATTTAACGTCAGCTTTGGCGGCCGTCGGCGCGCCTGTCATTGCTGCACCTGCGATGAACATGGCAGCTGCAGCGGTGGCAAGAGTGGTGCCAAAAGTTTTCTTTTGAATGGACATAAAAAGTTCTCCTGAAGTGAAGTAAAATCCCTAACCGGTTCGTTTCCGGTGAGTGCATACTAGCGGGGTCATAAATAAAGTGGTGTCACGTTGGGCTAACGGGTTGTCACGTTCCTGTGAGTTTTTTCTTCCTCTTGTGAACTTTTTCCACTATCACTTTGGCATCGGGCTCAAGGCAGTCGCCCGGTGCTATCAGACGAATTGTCGTCCAAGAACTGCCCTCGCTGTTATTCTCCGGACGACCGGATGTGAGGGACGATGGACGATATAAATTCCCAAAAAGATCACAATGATACAAAGGCCCCACCTTCCTTCAGTGAAGCCGCCAGCTATTGGGTCAAGCTCGGTTTCATGAGCTTTGGCGGCCCGGCCGGACAGATCGCAATGATGCAGAGTGAATGCGTCGATCGCCGGGGGTGGATCAGTCAGGGCGCCTTTTTGCGCGGCCTGAATTATTCGATGCTGCTGCCTGGTCCCGAAGCGCAACAGCTTGCTGCTTACATTGGCTGGCGGTTGCATGGCATCAAAGGCGCACTCTTTGCCGGCACGGCATTTATCCTGCCGGGATGTGTTCTGATGATTTTTCTGGCCTGGGTCGCTGCGGCCTATGGCAATGATGGCACCATCGCCGCAATCTTTGACGGGATCAAACCCGTTGTGGTGGCCATCGTTATTGCAGCGGTCTATCGGATTGGCAGCAAGACCTGCAAAGGACCAGTTCCACTGTTTCTTGCAATTGCGGCATTTGCAGCCCTGCAGTTTACCGGCGCACCCTTTCCGCTCGTCGTCGTTGCAGCCGGCTTCGCAGGCATCATCATTGCAAAAGTCCTGCCCGATGCCCTCACAAGCGGACATGGCTCGGACCATGACGCCCCTGCCGCCCATGATGAAGGCAACTTCGGAACGAATGACATAAATCGTTTCCTCATCATATCACTTGTATTTGTCGTGATGCTGGCCGGACCCGCTTACATCGCCGTCTCGATACTCGGCTCACAACCCTTTGCGGACGTCGTGAAACTTTTCACCACTGCTGCGTTCGTTACCTTTGGCGGCGCCTATGCCGTTCTGCCGTATGTCGCCGATGCCGGAGTCAACACTTACCAGTGGCTGACCGGTGAAGACATGATCAACGGTCTTGCTCTTGCTGAAACAACACCAGGGCCATTGATCCTGGTGACGACCTATGTCGGATTTTTTGCCGGGTGGAACAACGGCGGCCTGTTGAATGGCGTTCTCGCAGCCATATTGACTTCATACGTCACATTCCTTCCATCGTTTTACCTGATTATCGCCGGTGCCCCGTATGTCGAAAGCATCCAGCGCTTCGCCTGGGCGCGAAACGCTCTGTCGGCCATCACCGCTGCCATCGTCGGTGTCATTCTAAGCCTGGCGATTTTCCTGGGCCGTGCGGCGTTCTTTGAACAAGGCGAGATAAACTGGCTGTCGATTGCCGCCGCCGCCATATCACTTGCTTTACTGGTCACCGGCAGGATTGGCATACCATCACTGGTCGCCCTGGGTGCCATTTTCGGCTTCGCCTCCACGTTTATTTAATCCGGCTTTGCCCCTTAACCCTGCAGACGCAAGGAGTCTCACCATGCGCATGATCACTCAGAATGAACTCGAAACCCTCATCAGGTTCAACGCCCCAGTGCATATCATCGACGTTAGAAAGAAACCTGCGGTCGAGAAAAACCCTGCAAAGATCGCAGGCGCCGTTTGGCAGGATTTTCAGAACGTCGCAACCTGGGCTGATAGCGTCAGCGATGGCCGCACAATCATCTGCTATTGCGTGCACGGCCATGAAGTCAGCCAGAGTGCAACGGCGCAGCTCTGCGCCAAAAACATGAATGCATATTATTTACAGGGTGGCTTCGAAGCATGGCAGGAACGAAGCGGACCGCTCAGCCTCTAGGATTTTAACCAGGCCTGTTCACCATCTTTGAACCCGACCCGGACCTCGGTGTTCTTCACGAAGACAGGCCGTTTGATCAATGCGGGGTGAGCAGTCATCAGTACGGTGGCCTCATCCCCTTCGCCTTTTGCCTTATCCGTGTCCGACAGACCGCGCCAGGTGGTCCCGCGCCGGTTCAACAGCGACTCCACACCGACAGATGCGGCCCAGCCTTTGATATCTTCCTCTGTGATACCGTCTTTACGCACATCTATGAATTCATAGGCAATCCCTTCCCCATCCAGCCATTTCATGGCTTTCCGGCTGGTATCACAGTTTTTCAGGCCATACATCTTGATCATGGAATTCTCATATTGTTTGAAGCTTCGGGGCTAGGCCCTATATGTAAGGTGTAGTTTAGAAACGGTCAAAATAGGAAAATCATTCATGCTCGCGATAATTTCGCCCGCAAAAAAGCTCGATTTCGAAAGCGATCCCATCACAGATGCACATACACAGCCTGTACTGCTGAAAGATGCCGAGGTCCTCGCGAACAAGGCGAAAAAGCTCAAGCGTTCCGATCTTAAATCCATGATGAGCATTTCGGATAATCTGGCCGATTTGAACTATCAGCGTTTTCAGGATTTCAAGCCGCCATTCAATTTGGCGAATGCCCGACAGGCGGCACTCAGCTTTGCGGGTGACACTTATGTCGGCCTCGATGCACCTACACTGAAGACCAGGGATCTGGAATATGCACAGGATCATCTGCGCATCCTATCCGGATTATATGGTGTGCTTCGGCCCCTCGACCTGATCCAGCCCTACCGCCTTGAGATGGGGACAAAATTCCCGATCATGGGTAAGGAAAACCTCTATGATTTCTGGGATCGCCGCGTCACGGACGAACTCAACAAAGCCACCGAATCACACAAAGATCGCCGTGTTATCAATCTTGCATCCAGCGAATACGCGAAGGTCGTAAAGCCGAAAGCACTTGAAGGCGGCATGATCACGCCCGTTTTCAAGGAGATCAAAGACGGCAATGCCCGTGTTCTGGGCCTATTCGCCAAACGCGCACGCGGGATGATGGCGCGCTACATTGTTACCAAGCGCGTGGAAACGGAGAAGAAGCTTAAAGCCTTTAACGCGGACGGGTATACTTTTCAGCCGGATCAGTCCAATGACAGCACTTGGGTTTTCTCACGGCCACAGCCCTGATCTCGTACATCTGCTTATCGGATTCAGGCGCCTGATCCGAGAGTACGAGAACGCTAACAGAAGCTCAGTAATCGCGTAACAATCGACCGAAACCGTAAATTCTGGTCTCAATGCCACAAAGGCGCAGTGCATCCCATGCCATCGCCTGATTGGACGTGATTACCGGTTTGCCGGTTTTCTCTTCCAGGTCTTCAATGATATCGACTGACCGAATTGCCCCGCAGGAAATGAATATGGCATCGGCATCAGCACGATCCATATCCAATGCCATGTTCAAGATGAAATCAGGGCGGACCCTGACCATTTCACTGTCTTTTTCCAGATTTTGTCCCTGAATGTCCAGGACCTCAAATCCGCGGTCCTGCAGATAACGCTTCTCGACCGCATTGACCTCATCCAGATACGGCGTCGCAACGACGATGCGCCGTGCTTTAACAGCATGCAGGGCCCGAATGACGGCAGCGATGATCGATGATGCCCGTGCATTCGGGTTCCCTTCATTCAGCAATGCCTCCACTTTCTCCTGCCCCAGAACAAGCGAACCGGATGTGCAGGCATAACTGACGACATCAAGGCTGCCATCCGGCAGGATCGTGCGTGCCGCCCGTGTCAGTTCCGGTGCTATCGCGGCCAGATTCTCATTCGTAATGGAATCCGGACTTTCGACACGTGCGAAATGAAGCCCTACTCCCGGTGGGCAGATACTGATCATGTCATCCTGAACAGTTTGTTCTGTGGCCAGCAGAATAAACCCAAGCTTCCCCAGTGGATGCCGTCCACGATCAAATGCAATGCTGTATTTCTGCGACGACACGTCCATATCGTTCCTCAAACAAATCAAACTGTAATTTGTACCGCCACCTGCCCTCATCTTCGACAACCAGGCAATTCGCCGAAAGCCTAACCGCTTACTATACCTTGCGGCAATGAGGAGCGGCGGATATCGTCCGATGAAGAAAAACGAACTTGCGGCGGAAACCCGATTTAATGAGAAAAGCTTTTTTATTCAGCGGCTTGGCGCTCACTGCGACGATTATTCTCATTATCGGATCCGTCACCTATGTCTTGTTCAATATCGATGCATTGATCAAGGACACCATAGAAAGCACCGCCTCGAAAGCATTCAAGGTACCGGTCAGCGTTGCTGAAGCGACAATCTCACTCAAATCGGGTGATGGACAGATTATTGGCCTACGCATTGAAAACCCGCCGGGGTTTACCGCACCGGATGCGATGCATTTACCGTTGATAGAAATCAAAGCCGATACCAACCGCATAGCCGACAAGGCAATAACCTTGCAAAAAATGGTTATAGATCAGCCGAAGATTATCCTCGAAATCAAAGATGGCAGGGCCAATCTGATCCGCCTTCGTGACAGCACGAAAGCCTGGCTCAACCGGTCTGAAAACGACGATGAAGAAGCGGCAACGGGACAACGGCTGATCATCGACGAGGTTATCCTGCAGAACGGCACAATGATCTTCCGCGCCGACTTCCTGGATGGCAGCGAAACCGAGATCCCGTTACCTGATAGCAGGGTCAGAAATATCGGCAATGATGCAGACGGCGCTCTGCCGGCAGAAATTGTCGCTGAAATCACAAATCTGGTGATTGTTGCATCGGAACGGGCCTCGCGCCGGATTGATCTGGAAGCCCTAGCCGCGAAAACCGGTGCGACAGTTCCTGATCTGGATTTGAGTGCTTTGCTTAGAGAGGAATAGGAGGCTCACATGTCCACCTACCACGCGCCCGTTGAAGAAATGCTTTTCGTGATGAACGAGATCGGCGGTCTGAATGAAATAGCCGGTTTGCCCGGATATGAAGACTCCTCCCCGGATCTTGTTGCAGCGATCCTCGAAGAAGCCGGGAAACTCGGCAGCGATGTACTGGATTCGATCAATATCATCGGCGATCAGGAGGGATGCACACTTGAAAACGGGGTTGTTCGCACACCCAGTGGCTTCAGGAATGCATACGATCAATTCATTGAAGCCGGATGGAATTCCATGCCCTTCGATTCCGAATACGGTGGTCAGGGGTTGCCCTGGCTGGTTTCAACCGGGGTTTCGGAAATCTGGCATGGCGCCAACATGTCATTTGCGCTTTGTCCGATGTTGACAGGGGGCGCCGCGGAACTGCTTTCGATACATGGGTCTTCAGAACTCAAAAATATCTATCTGGAAAAAATGATCTCAGGTGAATGGACGGGCACCATGAACCTGACGGAACCGCAGGCCGGCTCTGACCTTGCTCAAATCCGCACAAAAGCCGAGCGTGATGGGAATGCTTACCGGATATCCGGCCAGAAAATATACATAACCTATGGTGAGCATGATTTTACTGAAAACATCATCCACATGGTTCTGGCCCGAACACCTGATGCCCCAGAGGGAATCAAGGGCATATCACTGTTTGTCGTGCCGAAATTCCTGATCAATGAAGACGGCTCGCTCGGCGAAAGGAATGATCTCAGATGCGGATCTCTTGAGCACAAGCTGGGCATCCATGCCAGCCCAACCGCCGTCATGCTTTTCGGCGAGAATGAAGGCGCAACCGGCTATCTTGTGGGAGATGAAAACCGCGGCATCGAGTACATGTTCACAATGATGAACAATGCACGGCTAACAGTCGGTCTTCAGGGTGTCGCCATTGCTGAACGTGCCTATCAGCGTGCCCGTGCCTTTGCCGATGAGCGTATTCAGGGGCGAGACGGCAAAACCGGTGCCAAGGAATCCGTCGCAATCATCAATCATCCGGACGTCAGGCGAATGCTTCTATCCATGCGTTGCCAGACAGAAGCCGTGCGCACGCTCGCCTATTGGGTAGCGTCCAGGCTCGATATTGCCAAGAAGCACAAGGATGCCCCGACAGCTAAAAAGGCAAAGTCCTATGTCGATTTGCTGACCCCCATCGTCAAGGCCTGGAGTACGGATATCGGCGTCGAAGTCTCGAATACCGGCGTGCAGGTCCATGGCGGAATGGGCTATATCGAAGAAACGGGCGCTGCCCAGCATCTCCGTGATGCCCGTATTGCGCCAATTTACGAAGGTACAAATGGCATCCAGGCGATCGATCTTGCCGGACGAAAAGTGGCCCGTGAAAACGGTGAAACCATGAAGATGCTGATCGCCGAGATGCGGGCGTCCATTAATGATATGGGTCACCCGCATGCCCGGCTATCCAAAGCCATTGATGAGCTTGAACGTGTCACCGATTGGATCGTGAAGACCTATGTGGAAAATCCGGTGACTGCCCTTGCCGGCGCTGTGCCTTACCTGCGTCTGGCCGGCATCACAATCGGGGGCTGGTTGATGGTGCGCGTCTTTGAAGCTTCCAAGGGCCTTGCGGAGTCAAATCCGCTATATGCAAGGCGTAAGCAATCATCTGTCAGCTTCTACGCGCGGCATATTCTGACCCAGGTTCCAGGCCTTGCCGATGCGGTTCTGGACGGAAGTTCGGTCAGCGCCGATACACCGCCGGAGGCGGTATGAGAAATTAACCATAGTATGTGCTAATTTACGGAGATTCCTTGATTTTTTAGCGCCGATACCACAATTTGGGCTGTCTCCAGAGGTAGGTTCGAGCGCATGAATAGCTACACAAGATACGTGCTGCGCCAGCTCTTCGCCGGAATGATTCTGGTGAGTGCCGGACTGACGTGCATTATCTGGCTTTCACAGTCGCTCAGGTTTGTAGAAATGATCGTCAATCGGGGTGTCAGTGCCGGCACTTTCGTCTATATGACAATGCTTCTGCTGCCGAACTTCCTGACCGTCATTCTGCCGATCGCATTATTCACGATCATTGTCTTCACCTATTCGAAAATGGTCACCGACCGTGAACTCGTGGTCATGCGTGCTGCCGGTGTCAGTCAGTTTGGACTGGCCAAGCCGGCTTTGATCATCACACTTCTGACGCTGATTTTCGGGTATCTTCTTAATCTATACCTGCTACCGGAATCCTATCGGGCCTTTCGCTTATTGCAGTGGGAAATAAGGAATACATACTCACATGTCCTTTTGAAGGAAGGCGCGTTCAATCCGATTTCGGATACGGTGACCGTATATATTCGTGAGCGTTCGCCTGACGGCCAGCTTCTGGGGATTCTGGTTCACGACGAGCGCGACCCTGTAGCACCAGTAACGCTGATGGCGGAACGAGGCGCTCTGGTCGATACAGGAAAAGGCCCGCGTGTCGTCATGTATAACGGTAATCGTCAGACGATCGGCGCCAATGCTAAACTTTCGATCCTGTATTTTGATCGCTATGTCTTTGAAGTGCCAACCAGCACAGAAAGCATTTCCGACCGATTCAGGGAACCACGGGAGCGCTCGATGAGCGAGCTGGTCAATCTTGAAGACGCCGAGGGCGTCAATCAGCTCGACTGGGGTAAATACAAGGTTGAACTGCATAAACGTTTTGTGACGCCATTGCTGGGTGTCGGATATGCTATGGTTGGGTTGGCCTGCCTTCTATACGGCCCGATTACACGCCGCAGCCAGACCATGAGGATCGTAACCGCTGTTTCGATCATGATTGCCCTGCAAGGTCTCGCTTTGGGTCTTGAAAACATTATCGCCAAAAAACTTGTTCTGATGCCGCTATTTTACGTCCTGGCCTTTCTGCCTATGCTGGCCGGTACCATTATGCTGATGCGTCATCCCAAAGGCCCCAAGCCCGTGAAGAGTCGGCGGCGCCAGAAACTCAGGACGGCTTGAGGCGGGCATGCGTGTATCCACCACACTCTCAATATACGTCGGCAGGCATTTCCTGGTGAGTTTTCTCACCTGTTTCTCAATCTTTCTGCTGGTTGTGCTGCTTTTCGACAGCATAGAACTACTCCGCCGTTCATCGTCTCTTCCGGACATCACCTTCACAGATGTAATCGAGATGGCATTTTTCAGGCTGCCTCATATGGGACAGGAAACTTTCCCGTTTGCAGTTCTTTTTGGGGGCATGTCGGCTTTCTGGCGGCTGGCTCGCACCCATGAACTCGTGATCACTCGAGCCGCCGGTGTATCAGCATGGCAATTCCTGCTGCCTGTCCTGCTCCTGGCCGCGACGCTTGGGGTTTTTCACATAACCATATTCAACCCCCTCGCCTCGACCATGCTCACAAGATACGAGAGGATGGAGGCGACCATGTTCCGCGGACAGGAGAACTTTCTTGCCGTTTCAAAGTCCGGATTGTGGCTGAGGCAGGCAAATTCACAGGGGCAATCGGTTATTCATTCCAATTCCGTGCTCCAGCAGGGGCTGGATGTGGAGCTGGATAATATTGTTGTGTTTGTATACGAAGGGCCGGACAAGTTTCTTGAACGCATAGATGCTGACTATGCCCGCCTTGAAGACGGGTTTTGGTATATGAGAAACGCTCATATTCAAAAACCCGATGAAGGCACGTCAACTTACGAAGAATATTGGCTCGAAACCGATTTGACCCTAGCCAAGATTCAGGACAGCTTTGCCCCTCCTGAAACCATGTCCTTCTGGGCGTTATCAGATTTTATACAGACCTTGGAAAGCGCCGGTTTTTCAGCCATCCGTCATCGGCTCCACATGAACGCACTTCTGGCGTCCCCATTGCTGATGTGCGCCATGGTTTTGATTGCTGCAACTTTCACACTACGCCAGAGTTCGCGGCGCGGCGGCACCACATTCATCATATCAATGGGTGTACTGACGGGATTCTTGCTTTATTTCTTTTCTGATGTCGTTTTCGCTCTGGGCCTGTCAGACAGCATTCCCGTTACGCTTGCTGCCTGGGCGCCATCCGGGGTTGCTACGCTGTTGGGTTTGGGAATGCTGTTGCATCTGGAGGATGGTTAAAGTGCATCGTTATTGCAGATATCTGATACGCAAGGTCTGGAAATTTACTCCGGCCATGGCGTCTGTCTGCATAATTTTTACTGTCACGACTTTCCCAAAGGCTCAGGATGCAGAACGTCCATTGGGCATTCTGCTGCCTGGCGTGCAGCAACCGGCACCCCGCGTAAACTCGCCTATTCCAGATATATATCAGCGTACGGCGACAAGCCCTGTGAAAAGAGATCCATCCCGGGGCAGTGACACAAACAATACCAACAGCCGCCCGCTCGGAAATTTGCTGAATTCTGCGGCTCAACCCGCCCAGAAGACAGGATCATTGCTTCCTCCGAACTGGGCGTCTTCCCCACAGAACCCAGGACCAGTTACATCAGAAGGAGCGCCCCGTGTCGCAGCAAGTTCTGACGACAGACCTTTAGGGACCTTAATCAATCTTCCACAGGCTAAGCCTGAGAATAAAGACCAGACCCAGCAGCGTTTATCGCGTGTGGAAGCCCGTGAAATACGGCCTGTCCGTCGAGTGTATGCGCAACCAACCAGCGATGCCACCAACGCGAAGCCGCTTGGCACCCTGTTCGGAAAACAACCTGATGATATGGCAATAGGTGCGTCCAGCGAGGAAACCCGTCCTGCACAACCCGCACCTGCAGTTCGCCCCAACACCTTGCCGCAACCAGCTAGTCAGTCAAGCAACCAGGACGTTCAGCGTGCGGAACTCAATGCCGACTCGATGACTTATGATCGAGACCTTGGGCTGATCACCGCGACAGGAAATGTCGAAATCGAATATGGCCCCCGCTCACTTCTTGCTGACAAGGTTACCTATAATCAGAAAACGGATATTGTCATTGCTGAAAGCAATGTCTCGATGACGGACGAGACAGGCAAAGTGATCTTCGGCGACAGAATTGAAATCACTGGAGACCTTAAAGATGGTGTGATCCACAACATCGGGCTTATTCTCGAAGATAAATCACGCGTTGCCGGTGCCGGTGCACATCGCACTAATGGCATTATTACCGAAGTCGACCACGCCGTATATTCGCCCTGCAACCTGTGCAAGGAGGACCCAACTGCGCCACCACTATGGCAAATAAAAGCTGTTCGGGTGATTCATGATGCTGAGGACAAACGTGTGTCCTACCGAAATGCATGGCTGGAACTTTACGGCATCCCGGTTGCTTACACCCCATATCTCAGCCACCCCGATCCAACAGTAAAACGCCGTTCCGGTTTTTTGGCACCAAGTTTTTCTAGCTCGTCTGATCTGGGTTTTATAATTCAAGCACCATATTTCTGGGCCATTGACGAATATCAAGATGCAACAATTACCCCAAGGGTAACGACGGATGGGGGCCAGGGGGCAAACGGTCAGTACCGACGGAATTTCAAGCGCGGCCGGATCAAAGCTGAGGGCAGTTTTGTCGTTGACGACCCGGACAGAGGAAACCGCGGCTATATCGATATTGAAAGTGAATATCATATAGATCCGACATGGCGTGCAGGCATCGATATAGAAACAGCCTCAGATGATACATATACCCGGCGCTATGGCATAGACACGGAATCCGTCCTGGTTTCGCGAGGATATCTGGAAGGATTCCGAGGCAACAATTATCAAGCTCTCAATACTTATGGATTTAACGATCTACGCGCGGATACCGACGAATCGCCTGTCGTTCTGCCCATGTACGATTTCAATTACAATGGCAGACGTGACCGGTTGGGTGGATTTGCATCATTCGATTTTAATGCACTGAATCTTGCAAGATCCTCTGGAACCGATACCAGACGCCTTGCTTTCCGGCCCCGCTGGGACCGCCCTTTCAATGGACCATTTGGTGAGGTTTATAACGCTTCGGTATCTCTTGCTGCTGATGCATACCATGCAACGGATGTGTCACTGGATAACGGGGCAACCTACACGGGAACAAGCGGCCATCTGATGCCGCGTGCAGCCTTGTCCTGGCGTCTTCCTCTTATTCGACCAGGAGAACGATTCAGTCAAACGATTGAACCCCTGGCATCAATTGTAATTGCACCAAACGGCGGGAATTCTGACAAAACCCCCAACGAGGACAGTCAGGAAATAGAATTTGATGAAACAAATCTGTTCCAGGAAAACCGCTATGATGGATTTGACCGCGTCGATGGCGGGACACGCGTTAACTACGGTCTCAACTGGGCACTAACCGGCAACAAAGGTGGTTACACATCTGTATTTCTGGGACAATCATATCGTTTTCGAGAAGATAGTTCATATAATCAGTCGTCGGGACTGGAAGACAATTTCTCTGACATTGTAGGGCGTGTACAGATATCACCGCAGAAGTACTTGAATTTGATATACAGGACCCAATTCAGCCCGGACAATCAGTCGCCACAACGAAACGAACTAACGGCTGACATAGGTGCACCTGCATTAAAGCTGAACCTGGATTACATTTTCATCGACAACCAACAGGGCAGTGAGTTTGCCGGTCGTGAAGAGATCAATGGGTCACTATCGTCACAGATCAACAAAAACTGGTCGTCATATTTCAGCGCAAGACATGATCTGTCAGCTTCCGATATACGTTCCCTGGCGCTGGGTATCGTATATGAAGACGAGTGTGTGAAATTCACTACAAGACTTACACGTTCATTCTTTGAAGACCGTGACCTAAAGCCTGCTGACGCGATCACCTTCACGCTTGTGCTTAAGACGCTGGGCGAAGTTCACTCTGGAGCTTCTCTATTGCAATAAGGCTGGGAAAACCAATTATGAAACTCGTACAAACAATACCATCCCGGCTTAGACGGACAGTGTCCATTTCAATGATGTTAGTGGCTTTTGTATTTATACAAACTGTCACACCACACCCTGCCCGAAGTCAGTCGACGCTCAACATCGCTGCTGTCGTCAATGATGACGTCATATCCATATATGACCTGTCGCAACGAATTTTGATGGTCATAACGTTTTCGAACATCCCCAATACAGCGCAAAACCAACAGCGTATTGCGCCGGACATCTTGCGGAGGCTCATCATTGAGAAACTGCATATGCAGGAAGCAAAACGATTGGGTATAGAAGTTCCGGAAAGCGCGATTAAAAACTCTATTGCTGAACTGGAGAGCAGGAACAATATCCCGCCCGGACAGATGAACGCCACTCTTGAACAACGCAACATAGATCCTGAATCCCTGAGACAACAGGTAGAAGCTGAGCTTGCCTGGGTCGATGTTGTCAGAACACTATTTCGGAGGCTGGTGACTGTTTCAAACCAGGAAGTAGACGATATTATCGCCAAGATGCAAGCAGATGCCGGAAAGCCCGAATACTTGGTATCCGAGATATTTCTGGCTTATGACGAGAAGGCTCGGAGCGAGGTTGAGCAGGTTGCCCAAAGGATACATTCTCAATTGGGCGGCGGTGCTAGCTGGCCGCAACTGGCACAGAATTTCTCGGAATCCGCCAGTGCCAGTAATGGCGGCGACCTTGGTTGGGTCCTGGCGGCAGATCTGGGAAATATACTTGGAGGAGTCGTTTCAAGAATGGAAACGGGACAGATATCCTCTCCCATAACCACGGATGACGGTGTGTATTTACTTCAATTGCGGGATAAGCGTATTGCCAAAGGTATTGATACGCAATCTGCTGACGCGACCCTGGGCCTAAAGCAGTTGCACCTTTCAATTCCCCAGAATGCAAGTCCGCAAATCGTCACAACGACCATGCAAAGAGCTCGGGAGCTTGCGAACAGCGCTCAGAACTGTGAATCCTTCAGCAATATTGCCGCATCAGAAGGAAGTGACAATTCCGGTGATCTTGGCAAATTCAAAGTCAGCCAACTTAATGAGCAAATGAAGAATCTGGTCCGGTCCTTGTCTGTCGGTGAAGCGAGCCAAACAATGCGCACGGCTGATGGTGTTATCGTGCTGATGGTCTGTTCCAGGGAAACCGAAGGTGAGGACGATCCAATGGCTTCCGCACGGGCGGAAATCGAACGCCGACTTCTGAATCGGCGCATTGGCCGCCTGGCAGATCAGCACCAGGAAAAACTGCGCCGTCAGGCGTTCATCGATATCAGGCTCTGAGCAGCATGAATACGCCGGCACCAAGCGTGCTCACCATGGGGGAACCTGCCGGAATAGGTGGTGAACTGACTCTGCGTGCCTGGTCAGAACATCGTCAGCGGCTACATCCGTTCTTTACTCTCGATGATCCTGACAGACTTAAAGGCATTACTGAAAAACTGGGTTGGGACGTTCGCGTTGCCGAAATCCGCACTCCGGCGGAGGCGATTAATTTATTTGCAGACGCCCTCCCTGTAATACGATTAAAGGAAAATGCAAATGCACAGGAAGGCATTCCGCATACAACGACGGCCAAGGCTGTTCTTGAATCGATAGAGCGGGCTGTCGAATACACACGAAATGGGCAAGCCAATGCGCTGATTACCAACCCTATACAGAAAGAAACACTTTATGATGCCGGTTTCGGGTTTCCGGGGCATACTGAATATCTGGCAGAATTGGTTGGTGGCGGTATGCGGCCCGTCATGATGTTGGCATCTCCTTCCCTGCGTGTCGTCCCTTTGACAGTACATCTCCCGCTCCGAAATGCACTGGATCAACTGACCACGGAAGCGATCGTCGAACAGGGGCGTCTTGTCATAACCGCACTGAAACAGGATTTTGGCGTTGCCTTCCCCAGACTGGCAGTCGCCGGTCTGAACCCTCATGCAGGAGAAAATGGCAAACTCGGATATGAGGACAAGGATATCATTCTACCGGCTATTAAAGCACTCTCCGGTCCGGGCGTGGAAATATTTGGTCCCGTCCCCCCCGATGCGCTGTTCACCCCGCGCGCCCGCGCTCGATATGACGCTGCTCTCTGCATGTATCACGACCAGGCGTTGATTCCGATCAAGGCTCTTGATTTTGATCATGCCGTAAATGTCACTCTTGGATTGCCCATCGTCCGCACCTCGCCTGACCACGGGACCGCCCTGGACATTGTGGGCAAGGGCCTGGCAGACCCAACAAGCCTTGTCTGTGCACTCCAAATGGCGACAGATATCAGCAATAGCCGACTTGCCTTCAAGGCGGCGTGAGGCGATGAATTCGTCAACAGGCCTGCCACCGCTTCGAGAAATCATTAAGAGCTACGGATTAGGTGCGAAAAAATCCCTGGGACAGCACTTTCTGCTGGATGCCAATCTGACGGACAGGATAGCGCGTGCCGCAGGCTCCCTTGAAAACAAACATGTCGTTGAAATCGGTCCCGGGCCAGGCGGGTTAACCCGCTCCATACTTGGATGTGATCCCGCAAGTTTGTGTGTCATTGAACGCGATCAGCGCTGCATCGACGCCCTATCCAGTCTTCAGGAAGCATATCCTCTAAAACTGAAAATCATGGAAGCCGACGCTATGAAGACCGACTTGTCGCAGTTGTCCCCACGGCCAACCGTCATCATTTCCAATCTCCCCTACAATGTTGGGACGGCATTGCTAATTAAATGGCTGAACGATCTTGCAGGGATTGAGCGTATGATCCTGATGTTCCAGAAAGAGGTTGCTGAGCGAATTGCGGCTCAGCCGGGAACATCATCTTATGGACGTTTGGCAATACTGACTCAGTGGCTTTGCCACACCCGCGTACTTTTCAACGTTGATAAACGTGCCTTTACCCCGCCACCGAAAGTCATGTCGGCTGTTATTGAAATCATTCCCAGAGAACAGACACTGGCAGAAGCGGATTTGTCCAAACTTGAACGCGTGACACAAGCCGCTTTCGGACAGCGGCGTAAGATGCTGAGGAGTTCCTTGAAATCGCTTGGGATTAATCCTGCTGACGTAAATATCGATCCGGAACTTCGCGCAGAGCAACTAACGGTTGAACAATTCTGTGCGCTTTCACAATTGCTTGAAGATCCCGCTTAGCCTTATTGCCCGACACCCATACCACGAAGCCATTCAGCCAATCCTACACGCCGTTCGCGTTTTAGTCGTTCAGCAGCCAGAATTGCTTCAGCTTCGGAAACACTTACCGGGATATCTTCATTGACGATGATGTAATCGTACTCTGCCCAGTGGCTCATTTCCGAAGTCGCTTTTGCCATTCTTCGCTGGACAACATCGGCCGGATCCTGTGCGCGCGCATAGAGACGTCGCTCCAGTTCCTCGACCGAGGGGGGTAGAATAAAGATGCTGGCAAGATCGTCGCGAGCATTCTGCCGTAATTGCTGTGTTCCCTGCCAATCAACATCAAACAGGACATCCTTGCCGCCTTTCAAGGCAGCCTCTACAGGCCCTCTCGGAGTCCCGTAATAATTATCGAAAACCTTCGCATGTTCCAGAAATTCACCTTCAGCGACCATGCTTTCGAATTTTTCTGTCTCAATGAAAAAATAATCCTTTCCTTCAACCTCTCCGGGCCGCATCGGCCGGGTCGTCGCAGATACGGACATGGTCAAATCCGGATGCTTTTCCAAAAGTGCCCTTGAAATGGTCGACTTGCCCGCACCTGACGGTGACGACAAAACGAGCATCAGCCCCCGACGGCTGATGTGAATTTTTTGACTGGCTTGATTACTCAATATTCTGTACCTGCTCACGAAATTGTTCGATCGTCGCTTTCATGTCCAACCCGATACGGGTGAGCGCCGTTTCATGCGCTTTGGAGCATACCGTATTCGCTTCGCGGTTTAACTCCTGACACAGGAAATCAAGACGGCGGCCTATCGCACCGCCCGCCCGCATAAGTTCTCGCACGGATTCAACATGGGACGCCAAACGATCCAGTTCTTCACGGATGTCGGCTTTGGTCATCAATATGGCGACTTCCTGCTCCAGCCGACCGACGTCAAGACCGGAAACATCTTCCATGATCGCTGAGATTTGCTCCTGCATGCGGCTTCGAATCGCCGTTTCCTGGGTTTCAGCAACCGCACCTGCCTGCATGCACAAGTCTTCAATAGTGGAAATCAGCGATTCAAGGGCTGAGGTCAGCCGTGAGCCTTCTTCATTTCTCACCTTAGCGAGATCATGTGCTGCTTCTTGCAAGGATTTCATCAGCGCCGTTTCGAGAGATGAGCGTGCTTCTTCATCTACGTCATCCTCGATAGGCTCAATCACACCTTTCAGGCCAAGCAATCCATCCAGACTTGGAGGTGAGGCGTCCGGCACTTGTTCCTTTAATTTCGAGATGGCTTCAAGAAGGACGCTCAGGTGATCTTCATTTATGCGATAGCCGGAAGCTGATTGCGTCAGCTTCAATATCAATCCGGCGCTGATATTTCCCCGGCTGAACACTTTCGACATCATGGCCCGGGCCGACGGCTCAAAGCCGTCAAACCCCATCGGTAGACGCAAACGGACATCCAGACCTTTTGCATTGACGCTTTTGAGTTCCCACGTCCAGGACCAGACTCCGTGGGTACCTGTGGCGCGTGAAAACCCCGTCATTGAATTGATCGTCAATACTGTTCCTTCCCATCGATTGACGAGACTTTAGCTGTCCGTTTCATGACCGACAAGCGGCAGCAACCACCTGATCTTCATCGCCACAGGGCCGCTTGTTGTCTATAACCACAGCATGATGGATCACAAATATAAATCTGTTCTCATTACCGGAGCCAGCAGCGGCATAGGTGCTGCGCTGGCATGCGGTCTGGCTGGGCCCGGGGTGTTTATCGCCATAACAGGACGTAATGCTGAGCGTCTGAACGAGATTGAAGCCGCCATCAAAAAAGTTGGCGCGAATACAATGTCGCGGACCATAGATGTCACTGACCGCACAGCAATGTCAGAATTTATAGCCGACATCGAAACTCTAGCCCCGCTTGATCTTGTTATTGCCAATGCAGGAATCTCAAGCAGTGCCGGGGCTGGAGATGGCGACGACGAAACGACACGTGATGTCTTTGCCATCAACCTTGCTGGAGTTTTGAACACGGTTCTCCCCGCACTGACGGCGATGCGGTCCCGAGGCTTGGGGCACATCGCCATCGTCAGTTCCATAGCCGGATTTCGCGGTATGCCGACGGCTCCCGCATATTCCGCAAGCAAGGTTGCCCTCAAAGCCTGGGGGGAGGCGATCCGTCCTCAACTGGCGCAGGATGGCATAAATCTCAGCATGATCTATCCGGGATTCGTCAAAAGCCGTATCACGGACGCCAATGATTTTCCAATGCCCCTTATCATGCCTGCCGAGAAAGCTGCTGAAACCATCATCAAGGGGTTGATTCACGGCAGGAAAAGCATCGCCTTTCCGTGGCCCATGGTATGGATGATGCGGTTGATGTCCTTGTTGCCTCGGCCGGTTTACAACGCGCTTTTGAGCCGCGCACCGAGAAAATCAAGCTAAACCCGTTCAATTATTCCGCTGCAGTTTCCGCCATGCCCGAACGTTACGGTTGTGTTCGTCCAATGTCTTTGCGAAAGCATGCCCTCCCGTGCCATCGGCAACGAAATAGAGAGCATCCGTCTGTTCGGGGTTCAAAACCGCAGCTATGGATGCGCGTCCCGGGTTAGCGATCGGCGTCGGCGGTAAGCCATTGATCTGGTAGGTATTATAAGCCGTCTTTGCGTCCAGATCATCACGTGAGAGGGGGCGGCCAAGGGGCCCTGCCCCATTGGTGATGCCGTAAACTACCGTCGGATCGGATTGCAGCCGCATTCCCAATTTCAATCTGTTTATGAAAACACCAGCAACCAGCCCGCGTTCACTTTCAACGGCGGTTTCCTTCTCAACGATCGAGGCCAGGATCATGACCTCATCGGGGGTCTTTAGCGGCAACTCTTCAGCTCGGGTTTCCCATAGCTCAGCAAGCACCTCTTCAAGAGCTTTCCGCATCCTGTTGACAATAACTGCGCGCGTTTCTCCAAGGTGGAAATGATATGTTTCCGGTAATAATGAACCTTCTTTTGGTACTGCATCTATGTCACCGCTGAGCATGGGCTCATCGCGCAAAAGATCCGTGATTTCAATGCTGGTCAGGCCTTCGGCAATCGTCATTTTGTGAACGACCTGAATACCGGATTTCATGATATCTGCAATTTCGGCAGCACTTGCTTTCGCAGGTATGTTGTATTCCCCTGCCTGTAGTGGTTTCTCATCACCCAGGAAGCGAACACCGAAACGGAAAACGCGGGCATAGCGGATCAACCCTTCCCTTTGCAGTTGCCGGGCGATTGAAGCCACTGAACTCCCGCGTGCGACAACAATGACTTTGTCGTTCTGGGTTGATGATGGTTCATTATAAGCTGATTGCAGCCAGAACGTACCGGCCCAGCCGGCGGCGCCGGCAAGGACAATCAGAATCACAAGAAAAATGGAAAGACGGCGCATCATGCCGTCCGCCTTTACTCGACCTCGCGGAAAATCAGCGACGCATTGGTGCCGCCGAAACCGAAAGAGTTTGATAGTGCCGCGCGTATCTGCCGCTCACGCGGTTGCTTGGGCACCAGGTCTATCGGTGTGTCCACGGAAGGATTGTCGAGATTGAGTGTCGGCGGCGCAACGTTATCGCGGATAGCCAGGATCGAATAAATCGCTTCAACAGCACCAGCGGCCCCTAACAGATGTCCGATGGCCGATTTTGTCGACGACATCGACATACCCTTCGTATGGCCGTCAAACAGGCGCTCGACGGCACGAAGTTCTATTTCATCACCGAGCGGTGTCGAGGTGCCGTGTGCATTGACATAATCAATATCACTCGGGTCCATGCCGGCACGCTTGAGCGCAGCCTTCATGCAGCGAAACGCCCCATCCCCGGATTCCGCCGGTGCGGTGATATGATATGCATCTCCGGACATGCCGTAACCGACGACTTCGGCATACATCTTCGCGCCACGCGCCTTAGCGTGCTCGTATTCCTCAAGCACAACGACACCGGCACCTTCACCCATGACGAATCCGTCACGGTCGATATCATACGGACGAGATGCTTTTTCCGGAGTGTCGTTAAAGCCTGTGGAAAGAGCTCGGGCGGCACAAAAACCGGCAATTCCGACACGGCAAATCGCCGCTTCGGCGCCACCGGCAACCATCACATCGGCATCTTCCCACATGATCAGCCGAGCAGCATCGCCAATGGCATGAGCCCCGGTCGAACACGCCGTAACCACGGCATGGTTCGGACCTTTATAGCCGTGCATGATGGAAACATGACCCGAAACCAGATTGATCAGGCTGGCGGGAATAAAGAACGGGCTGAGACGGCGCGGGTTCAATTCGGCATCGACCTTTATCGCACCGCGCGCAATTTCGGGCAGACCACCGATGCCGGATCCGATCAGCACACCGGTACTGCAGGCGTCTTCTTCGGTCTTCGGTTCCCACCCGGAATCCCGTATGGCCTGTTCCGCCGCACATAATCCATAGATGATGAAATCATCCATGCGCCGACGGTCCTTGGCCGGGACCCAGTCATCTGCATTGAAGGTATCACCGCTGCCGTCGCCGGGCTGAACACTGCCGGCGATCTTGGCCGGCAGATCGGAAACATCGAAACGGTCAATTGGCCGAATCCCCGATTTTGATTCGAGTAGATTCTTCCAGTTGTGCTCGGCACCAACACCAAGCGACGTAACCGCACCTATCCCGGTGATGACTACACGTCTCATCGATAGTGTCCGTCGTTATCAATGATCAAGGCCATATCCATCAGATTATGGATACGGCCGAAGATCAGGTCTGTTACTTTTGCGACTCGATGAAGTCGACCGCGTCCTTGATGGTCAGGATTTTTTCGGCCGCATCGTCCGGAATTTCAATACCGAACTCTTCTTCGAAAGCCATCACCAGCTCGACGGTGTCCAGGCTGTCAGCGCCCAGGTCGTCGATGAAGCTGGCGCTTTCGACCACTTTGTCTTCGTCCACGCCGAGATGCTCAAGAACGATCTTTTTTACGCGATCTGCAACATCACTCATTGTCGATTTTCCCCGATCTTTACGGTTTAAACTTGAGAGCCAGGCTCTCTGGCCAAAAGGCCTACATGAAACAACGGTTACCCGCCAATAATCCCCCGAAAGGTGGGGGTAACTAACACACTCTTTTCGCCTTTACCAGAACGTTGGCACGGAAAAATATCCGGGCAGCGAATGCCTTATATCATCGCCATGCCGCCGTTCACATGCAAGGTCTGTCCGGTAACATATGACGCTTCGTCACTCGCCAGATAAACACAGGCAGCTGCGATATCATCAACGTTTCCAAGTCTTCCAGTAGGAATTCCGGTCAGCAGCTTGTTTTTGATATCATCGGAAAGGACATCAGTCATCGCTGTTTCGATAAATCCCGGTGCCACACAGTTCACGGTAATACCGCGTGATGCAACTTCCTGAGCCAGGGATTTCGACATGCCGATCATCCCTGCCTTTGATGCTGCATAGTTGGTCTGGCCGGCATTGCCGGTTGCACCAACCACTGATGTGATGCCGATAATGCGTCCGGTACGGGCTTTCATCATCCCGCGCAAACAGGCACGAGATAGCCTGAAAGCCGCGGTCAGATTGACATCCAGAACCGTTTGCCAATCTTCATCCTTCATCCGCATCGCCAATTGATCGCGGGTGAGACCTGCATTGTTGATGAGAATATCAACGCCACCCATTGCTTGCTCAGCATCCTGAATGAGCTTGTTCGCTCCTTCCGCTGACGAAAGATCGGCCGGCGTCACATATGCACGATCACCCAGATCGGATGCGACAGCTTCCAGCGCTTCCACGCGCGTTCCTGAAAGCGCAACGCTGGCCCCCTGCGCATGGAGAGCCCTCGCAATCGCTCCACCAATGCCGCCGGATGCACCTGTAACCAATGCACGCTTGTCAGTCAGATCAAACATCGTGATTCCTTTCGTAGGCCCGGTTCTTAAAGAGTACTCAAAAATGCCTCTATATCGGCCGGCACACCAATATTGGATGCGGAAAGTTCCTTGTCGATTCGCCTGGCCAGTCCCGATAGAACTTTTCCCGAACCAACCTCAACCAGGGTTTCCACGCCTTTTTCGCGCATCGTTATGCAGCTTTCCCGCCAACGGACCATACCCGTTACCTGCTCGACAAGCAGTCGACGAATTTCCGCCGGGTCTTCAACCGGCGCCGCCGTCACGTTGGCAATCAACGGCACCAGTGGCGCTTCGATATCCACAGCAGCCAGGGCTTCGGCCATCACATCGGCGGCCGGCGCCATTAAAGGGCAATGGAAAGGTGCACTAACCTGCAGCAACATCGCCCGCTTTGCGCCTTTTTCCTTGGCAACGTCCACGGCTCGTTCAACGGCTTCCCGTTTTCCACTGATCACGACCTGACCAGGGGCATTATCGTTCGCCGTCGCCAGAACATCGTCACCTGCCGCTTCATCCACGACCTCGCGTGCCTTTTCCAGGTCAAGACCCAGCAGAGCCGCCATGGCACCTTCACCGACCGGAACAGCCTGTTGCATGGCCTGCCCCCGTGTCTTCAGAAGTCGCGCCGTGTCAGCAAGCGAAATCGAGCCTGCCGCCGCCAGTGCGGCATATTCCCCAAGGGAATGCCCTGCAACGAAATCGGCAACCTTTTTAAGTTCGATACCGCCTTCGGCTTTAAGGACGGCCATCGCCGCCATGCTTACCGCCATAAGAGCCGGCTGCGCATTTTCCGTCAGCGTCAGCTCATCTTCAGGACCCTGAAACATCAATGCGGATAGCTTCTGCTTCAGTGCCTCATCAATTTCCTGAAATACTTCCCGAGCAGCGGGAAACGCATCGGCAAGCTCCTTGCCCATACCAACAGCCTGTGACCCCTGACCGGGAAATACGAAAGCTCGGGACATTTATATGTGGCCTCCCTTTGGCAACGTGTTCTTGATTTCATCGCAAATTGGCCGGAGGCATCTGGACTGTCAAGCATACCCCCACTCATGACGTTACAGTTTATTACATTCCGGACATACGCCGGTTACATCCCTGCCTTACGAATTGCACTAGCGACATGTGTTTGCAGGGATGTAATGGAAATGAACGCTTGGGAAGAGATTCTCAGAAAAAACGTCAATATG
This sequence comes from Rhodospirillales bacterium, assembly GCA_040218645.1. Taxonomy (GTDB): domain Bacteria; phylum Pseudomonadota; class Alphaproteobacteria; order Rhodospirillales; family Casp-alpha2; genus UBA4479. Next base: position 385,018 of record JAVJQZ010000012.1, on the reverse strand, counting down.
GTCCTGAATGGCTCAACGGAACCCGTAAACGATACGGAAATCCTCCGCCCTTGGCCGCCTGTGATGATCCGTGATTTCCTTGGCGATTACCATGTGAGAGCCCGCGAAGTTGATACATCAATGACAGTCGGCGATATGGCTGACTGGCTATCCGTAAGCCCCGGCGCGTCAATTGCCGTTTACGACAACCATGAACGTTTCCTGGGAATCGCCGTCGACGAAGACGTTATGGCCCTCATTAAACGTGATGGCGTGCGTGCGCTGGATTATCCGATCGCCGAGGCGGTCCAGCGTAACAGGCCGGTCTGCAGTGTCACGGATAGCCCTTACGTGATTTTGGAAATGATGCAGTCAGAGGGATGGGACCGGGTCGGTGTTGCCGAGCGAGGCAATGTGATCGCCATACTTCACCGCCGTGAACTGGTGAAGTTTGTGAGCGTATAGCTACATTCTTACAGACAGCCCTGCATCAATGGTCAACGTGTGGCCGGTAATATAACTGGCCGCATCTGATGCCAGGAAAACCACGGCACCCGAAACTTCAAAGGGTTGCCCCCATCGCTTCATGGGAACACGCCGGTCGATAAAATCAGTCACCACGGGATCTCCGGTCCATTCCTGATTGGCCTCCGTCGCAAAAAACCCCGGCGCGATTGCATTGACGCGTATTCCCATCGGCGCGAATTCAACAGCCTGCGACCGGGTGAGTGCATCCATTCCCCCCTTTGCGGCTGTATACCCGGGGTCTCCGGGGCGCGCCAGAGGGCCGGCAATCGAAACGACATTGATGATGGCCCCTTTTCCCATGGCAGCCATCCCAGGTTGGACCAGACGCGACATTCGATAGGCAGAGGTGATCCCGAAATCCAGCAAACGTGTAAAATCTTCAGGCGGCAGGTCCGGCGTGCCCCGTCGATCCCGCATCCCAACATTATTGATCAGGATATCTATGCCGCGCCTGTAATCCCCGAACCAGGCGGATACGGCGGCATCATCTGTCATGTCGAGCGCGATGCCCTCGGCGGCATGACCTTCGTTTTTCAGCAAATCCGCGCTTTCAGCCACAGTTTCAGCCACTCTGCCTGTAATCGCCACCGATGCCCCTGCTTCAGCCAATCCCCGGGCCATTTCAAGGCCCAGGCCGCGCACTCCGCCGGTAACGAGGGCATGACGTCCGCTCAAATCGAAGGGGTGTGATGAAAAGCTCATGCATTTCTAATAAAGCGATTCCCCGGTGATTGAAAAGATTTTCCCGGGCGAGGGGCAATTGGCACCGAGACACGGGACCCATCAAGACGCATGCAGTTTCACTGAAAAATGGGGGCCCGGCTCAGGGCCGGGAAACAGCCAATATCTAACTTTGATGAAATTCCCCTATCAACCCAAGCTACCCCTTGCAGTGAACCGGAAACCCTGTATATTGCGCCGCTTCGTTACTCCTTGCCGGGATTGTCCTGGCTATGCTCGGTCGATGTCCGGGTTGAGAAAAGCCGAAGGGAGCAAAAATATGCCCTGCTATGAAAGCGTGTTCATCGCACGCCAAGATATCTCTGCGACCCAAGCGGAGGGACTTACAGAGACCTTCTCACAAATTATCTCCAGCAATGGCGGCAATGTCGTCAGCACTGAAAGCTGGGGTTTGCGTTCGATCGCTTATCGGATCAAGAAGAACCGCAAAGGCCACTACGTTCTTATGAACATCGATGCGCCGGCACCGGCGTTGCATGAAATGGAGCGCCAGATGCGTATCCATGAAGATGTGCTGCGCTATATGACGATTCGTATCGATGGGTTCGAAGAAGGCCCGTCAGCCATGCTCCGCAACAAGGATCGTGATGACCGTCCGCGTCGCAACGACCGTGGTGATCGCGGTGATCGTCCCTCGCGTTTCGAGGAAAACGATAAACCCGCTGCCTCACATAGCGATAGCAAAGAGGGAGATGAATAATGAGACGTGGTTTCTTCCGCCGCCGCAAAACGTGCCCTTTTTCAGGGACCAATGCGCCCAAGATCGATTACAAGGATCTGAAACTGCTCGGCCGTTATGTTTCCGAGCGTGGCAAGATCGTCCCCAGCCGCATCACGGCTGTTTCTGCGAAGAAGCAACGGGAACTGGCACGCGCCATCAAGCGCGCCCGCTTCCTCGGCCTTCTTCCCTACGTTCTTAAGTAAGACGTAGGCGCAGACGCGCATAAACGGATAGATCGGTATGCCACTCACCCCCATCATGGCGTTCAGCGCCGGAATTTGCAGCGCGGTCGCGGTGTTCTCCATCGTGTTCGGCTCTATTCTTGCGCTTCCGCTGTTCTATCTCGCGCCACTGCCGTTATATCTGGCAGGCCTCGGGATTGGGACGACGGGGGTTATTACCGCAGGTCTGACGGCTGTTTTCACCGCCGGACTGATCGGTTCTGCGTATACCGCGCTTCCGTTTGCATTTGCCTATGCTGTTCCGGCAATCATGCTGTGCCAGATGGCATTACGCACTCAGCCCGACGCGAATGGAAACCCGGTCTGGTATCCGGCCGGTAACCTGGTCGGGACATTGACCGTCGTCGGCGCCACTGCCCTCGTATTTTTCGCCATGATGGCGATTATGGACGAAGGTGCTGGTCCACTGCAGGAAATCGTCGCAGGTTTGATCGGCAATGCATTGGAAAGGATGGGTTCGGATATTCCGGCTGAAGTCCGCACCAATCTCGCCGGCAGTCTTGCGCCGTTTTTTCCCGGCATGGCGGTTGCCAGCTGGGTCGTCATGCATCTGGTGAATGCTGCAGCCGGACAAGCCGCACTGGTTAAATCAGAGCGCAATCTGCGGCCTAAAATCTCCTATGCCAATATTCAGCTCCCGGACTGGTGTTCATGGCTGTTAGTTGGCGCAGGTGTTATCACCCTTGTGGTTCCCGGAGACTGGAGCTATCTCGGGCGTAATCTTGTGATCGTGGCGTTGGTACCGTTTTTCCTGCTGGGTCTTGCCGTCGTGCATACCTTCGCGCGCAGGATTTCAAACGGCATGTTGATGCTTGTCGCGTTTTACGTACTTCTCATGGTGCTGGGTTGGACCGCGTTTCTGGTCGCCGGCGCCGGTGTTTTGGAACAATGGATCGGTTTGCGTAACAGAATGCGGCCGATCAATGACCAGGAGAGTGAATAATGGAAGTCATTCTGTTGGAGCGTATCGAAAAACTCGGTCAGATGGGCGATATCGTTACCGTTAAGCCCGGCTTTGCCCGTAATTTTCTGCTCCCTAAAGGTAAAGCCCTTCGGGCAACCGACAATAACAAGTCTCACTTCGAAGCGCAGCGTGCGCAGCTCGAAGCCGAGAACCTGAAGAGAAAGTCAGAAGCGGAAGCCGTGGCTGCGAAGATGAGCGACATGAAAGTCGTTCTGATCCGTCAGGCCGGCGATGCCGGTCAGCTTTACGGCTCGGTATCCGGTCGCGATATTGCGGACGCCGTCACTGCCGCCGGCGTGACCATTCGACGGGGTCAGGTCATCCTCGACAAGCCGATCAAAACCATCGGTATGCACGAGGTCCGCGTCGAGCTTCATGGCGAAGTGATCGTCACCGTGACGGCGAACGTCGCCCGCTCGCAGGACGAAGCGGAAACACAGGAGAAGACCGGCGCAGCCGTACTTTCCCTGGCGCAGCAGGAACAGGTCGAAATCGAAGCTGAAGCCGAAGCGGCTGCTGAAGCTGCGATTGCCGTTGCCGAACAGGCCGGTGCCATCTTCGAAGATGGTGCCGCTGAAGACGCGGTCGCTGAAGCCGAAGCGGCTGCCGCTGAGGAAACTGATACGGAAGAAGCCCCCGCGGCTGACGCTGTCGAAGAAGAAACTGCTGACGAAGACAAGCCTGCCTAGGCTTTTCGACAGCATTGAAATCTTGAGGGGCGTACCTGCAAGGGTGCGCCCCTTTTGATTGAGTGAAACAGCGTGGTTCGCTGAATCGAATGCAAAAGTCAACAGCGCTTATTTGCTGGTTTTCCACGTTATCCACACATATCCACAGCACCGATATTCAAAGACAAGAGTATGGTCCGCACATGGTTGCAAACACGGCAAACACCTCCCTGGACCACATCCGGGATGATGAATCGAGCGATCTCGATAATACACCGGCATACCGTCAATTGCCGCGCAATATCGAGGCTGAGCGTGGTCTGCTGGGTGCGATATTTGTTGATAACCGCGCTCTCGAACAGGTTGCCGAGTTTCTGCAGGCAGAACATTTTGCGCTGACTGCCCACGCCCGCATATTTGAAGCGATGATGAAGCTGATTGATCGCGGTCAAATTGCCGACCCGACAACGCTGCGTCCATACTTTGAAGCCGACAATTCCCTCGATGATATCGGCGGCGCCCAATATCTGGCGCATCTTGCCGCCAGCGCCATCAACGTCATAAACGCCCGCGAATATGGTCGTATTATCTATGACATGCACCTGCGCCGCGAACTGATCTCGCTTGGTGAGCGTGTCGTCAATGATGCCTATGACAACAACATTGATCTTGAAGCCACGTCACAGATCGAAGAAGCCGAACAGGCTCTATATGATCTTGCGACGACAGGTGATTTCGATGGCGGTTTTCAGCCGTTCAAAACCTCTGTCATGGAAGCCATCAAAGTTGCCGATGCTGCACATGCCCGCCAGGGCGGTCTGGCCGGGGTCGGCACCGACCTTCTGGACCTGGATAAACTCCTTGGTGGTTTGCACCGGTCCGATTTGCTTATCCTTGCCGGCCGTCCGGCCATGGGGAAAACGGCACTGGCGACGAATATCGCTTACAACGCCGCCAAGAACCATCTCGATACCAAGGGGAACGAAGGTGCCGTGGTCGGATTCTTCTCGCTGGAAATGTCGGCCGAACAGCTTGCTGCACGTATTCTTTCGGAACAGTCGAACGTCTCATCCGACCGGATGAGAAAAGGCGAATTGACCAACGAGGAATTTTCGCGCCTCGCTCAGGCATCGAACCAACTCCATGAAGTGCCGATCTATATTGACGACACCCCGGCACTGACCGTCAGCGCACTCCGTACTCGGGCACGCCGCCTCAAACGTCAAAACGACCTTGGCCTGATTGTCGTCGATTACCTTCAGCTGATCAGCGGCAGCGCCAAATCACGTTCCGATGGCCGTGTTCAGGAAGTTTCAGAAATCACCCGTGGCCTGAAGACACTGGCCAAGGAACTAGAGGTCCCGGTTCTGGCCCTGTCGCAGCTATCACGACAGGTCGAACAGCGCGAAGACAAACGCCCACAACTTGCCGATCTTCGCGAATCGGGCTCCATCGAACAGGACGCGGATGTCGTCATGTTCATTTATCGCGATGAATATTACCTCGAAAAAGCCGAGCCGATGCAGCGTGCGGACGAAAGCGGTGAGAAGTTCGCGCAGCGGCAGGCCGGCTGGGAAGAACGGGTCGAACGCGCCCGTGGCAAGGCCGAAGTCATTGTCGCCAAACAGCGCCACGGACCTGTCGGCAGCGTGAAACTTGCCTTTATCGGCGAGTTCACACGTTTCGGAAATCTTGACCCGCATCACGAAGAGTACTGATTATACCCGGCATGATGATCCCGGATGATCTTTATGCCACGCGACTGACCATTGATCTCGATGCGGTTGCGGCGAACTACCGCCTCCTGCAGGGGAATCTCGATGCTGCCGGTGCACTAGCCGGCGCCGCCGTAAAAGGCGACGGGTACGGGTTGGGTGCCCGACCGATCGTCCGCGCCCTGTCGGCCGCCGGGTGTACCGATTTCTTTGTTGCCCACCCCCACGAAGGTGTCATTGTCCGCGACGAATTACCGGACGCCGGGATTCATGTTCTGAACGGCCCCCTGCCCGACGCTGTCGACGACTATCTTCATTATGGCCTGACGCCGGTTTTGAACTCGCTCGGCGATATCCAGCTTTGGCGGGACGCCGCGAAGGCCCGTAGAAAATCCCTGAAAGCGGATATTCATATCGATACCGGCATGTGCCGTCTCGGTCTCGACCTTTCAGAAACAGAGACCTTCTTAGCTGATTCCACCTCGTTGCTGGAAGGCATCGATCTCGGCCTCGTCATGAGCCACCTCGCCAGTGCGGATGTGGTCGATAGCGATCAATGTGCGCGGCAGCTGAAATTGTTCCAAAGTGCCTATGAACGTCTTGGGCGCGGCACGCCTTCGCTCTGCAACTCATCAGGCATTTTTCTCGGGGCCGGCTACCACTACGCCGTCGCCCGGCCTGGCGTGGCACTCTACGGCGGCAATCCAACACCGCACATGGACAACCCCATGGCCAACCCGGTCCGCCTGGAAGCCCGGATACTTCAAATCCGTCATGTGTCCTCACCGGAGACCATCGGCTATGGTGCCTCCCATGCCATCACCGAACCCCGCAGAATTGCGACCGTCCCAATCGGTTACGCCGACGGATATCATAGAACCGGCTCCAATACCGGCTTTGCGACAATCGAAGGCCATAAAGCCCCGATCGTCGGTCGCGTTTCCATGGATCTGATCACCCTGGACGTCACCGGTGTGCCTGAACATCTTGCCCGCCCGGGCGCCATGGCCGAGTTTCTGGGTGAACACAGAACACCCGACGATATCGCGCGGGATTGGCAGACCATTCCCTATGAAGTATTAACCGGTCTCGGGCGTCGATATGCCCGCACTTATACAGGGACTGGGGCATGATGAATCCGTTGCGGCCAATAGGGGGAGGTTTCCTGGCGTTTCTCGCCACCACCGGCAGGTTGGCGATGTTCACCCTCAACAGTGTATCTCATTGCGTCCGCCCCCCTTTCTATGGCCGTCAACTTCTGAGGCAGATTATTGAAATCGGGTTCTTCACACTTCCCGTCGTCGGCCTGACGGCGATATTCGCCGGCATGGTTCTGGCACTTCAAAGCTATACCGGGTTTGCCCGCTTCTCGGCCGAAGGCGCGATTGCCAATGTCGTGGTGCTTTCCATAACCCGCGAACTTGGTCCCGTTCTCGGCGGCCTCATGATAGCCGGGCGGATCGGCGCTGCCATGGCCGCCGAAATCGGTACCATGCGGGTCACGGAGCAGGTCGATGCGCTGACCACGCTCTCCACCAATCCGATGAAATACCTGGTGGCGCCGCGTCTGATTGCCGGCACCCTTATGTTGCCACTGGTGATTTTCATTGCCGATATCATCGGCGTCTTCGGTGGCTATCTGGTATCGGTCTACAAGCTCGGCTTCAACCCCTCCAATTATCTCCAGAACACCTGGGAATTTCTGACCCCGCTGGACGTGATCTCGGGGCTCGTCAAAGCCTCGGTGTTCGGCTTTATCACGACGCTGATGGGGTGTTATCACGGCTTTTATTCCGGGGGCGGCGCACAGGGCGTCGGCAAAGCCACAACCAATGCCGTGGTCTCGGCTTCAATCCTGATCCTGTGTTTCAACTATATCCTGACCCTCCTGTTCTTCTCAAAAGATGTCACAGGATAATATCGCCAAGATACGGCTGTCCGGCGTTCGCAAAACCTTTGCGAACGGCCGCAAGGTGGTGCTGGATCATGTCGATCTGGATATCGGCAAAGGCGAAAGCGTTGTCATCATCGGCGGCTCAGGTACCGGCAAGTCCGTCACCATCAAGTGCATGCTGGGGCTTTTGAAGCCGGACAGCGGGTCGATCACCATCGACGGCCGTGAAGTCACGACCATGTCCCCCGGTGAACGTGAAGACATCAACCGGCAAGTCGGCATGCTGTTTCAGGCCGCTGCCCTGTTTGATTCGCTGCCGATCTGGGAAAACGTCGCGTTCGGTCTTCTTGCCCGAAAACAGTGCACCCGCAAGAACGCCCGTGACATCGCCGCGGAAAAACTGCGCCTTGTCGGTCTTGCCCCGGATGTTCTGGACCTGTCACCGGCCGAACTGTCGGGCGGCATGCAGAAACGCGTCGGCCTGGCCCGCGCCATCGCCACCAATCCCGAAATCATATTCTTTGATGAACCGACCACCGGCCTTGATCCGATCATGGCGGACGTCATCAACAACCTGATCGTGCACGTCAATCAGACGGTCGGCGCCACCGCCGTGACCATCACCCACGACATGGCGTCCGCACGCAAGATCGGCGACCGCATCGCCATGCTGCATGAAGGCCGTATCATCTGGGCCGGTCCGACCGACGCCATCGATCATTCCGACAATCCCTACGTTGATCAGTTCATCCACGGCCGCGCCGACGGCCCGATCAAGATGGCGGTGAAAAACTAGTTCACCTCGTTATGTCCCGGACAGGCCGCAGGGCCGGTCCGGGACCCATGGATAGACAAGCGCAGTGTTGGGAATGGGTCCCGGCTCAAGGCCGGGAAATAAATTGACTTGGCAACGGGCCGTTCAAACCAAGCCGTCCAATTCTGGCATTTTGTACAATTCAAACAGCGGTCCTGTTTTCTCGCGTTTTCTGACATTGCCGCAAATGCGGGCGATTTTTGGCAGCCGTTTCAGCAGTGCCGGGGTGTCATAATGCCAACAGACGGTCGCCGCCAGATAGACATCCACCAGGCTGAATGCGGCACCCATGAACCAGGGACCTTCCCCGGCAGCTTCCTCGATGACTTCGAACGCCCTGTCCCAGCGTTTCTCGGCAGCAGCGCGCACCCCAACAATCCCGTCGGGGTCGGTCGTGTATCTGTCGGCATAGCTGTGGCGAAGATCAACCTCGTAGATATTGCAGACAATGTGCATCAGCCAACGATACACCAACGCCCGTTCCGTGCTCCCTATAGCGGGAAGAACGCCGGATTCCGGGTGGCGTTCGGCCAAAGCTAGCGAGATCGCAAGCGATTCGCATAACACAGTACCATCGGGCATCACGAGCGCCGGAATCTGATTCATTGGTGAAATTTTTTCAAATGCCGGATCATCGACACGGCCGCCTGTCCTATTTACGGTTTTTCGCGTGAATTCGATCCCGGCCTCGCTGAGCACCGCATCCGGGGCGAATGCACTGGTTCTGTGACCCCAAAAAGTGTGTACATAAGAAATTACCCTCTCGTGAATCGTCTCGAAACATAGCCCTCTGGCATTCAAAAAACGAGGCTGCTTGCGACAAGCCCCGCTATAGCTTAAGCCTCAATCTCTCAGGGCTGAGGGAGCGTGGCTTGGCCAAAGCGAAATCCGTATATGTCTGCCAGGAATGCGGCGCCACACATCCGAAATGGATGGGCCGTTGTGATGCCTGTGGTGCCTGGAACAGCCTGACCGAAGAAACCGGCACCGAAAGTGCCCCCAAGGGCCTTGGGTCGAAACGCGGCAAAAAGATTGAGTTTGTCGGACTCGACGGCCATGAAAAAGACCCCCCGCGCCGTATCGCCGGCATTGAGGAATTCGATCGCGTCCTGGGCGGCGGCCTTGTCCCCGGCTCCGCCGTCCTTGTCGGTGGCGACCCCGGGATCGGAAAATCAACCCTGCTGATGCAGGTCACGGCGAAACTCGCCGGAAGCGGCAAGACACTTTATATCTCAGGCGAGGAAGCAATTGCCCAACTCAGGCTCCGCGCCCGACGGCTGGGCCTCGACAAGGCGCCCGTGGCTTTGGCCGCCGCGACGAATGTCCGCGATATCGTTTCAACGCTGGATACGCCGGAACATATCGATGTCGTTGTTATTGATTCCATACAGACCATGTTTCTGGACAATCTGGAGTCTGCCCCTGGCACCGTCTCTCAGGTCCGGGCATCGGCTCAGGAGTTGATCCGTCTGGCCAAGCGCCGCGGATTTGCTCTTTTACTGGTTGGCCACGTGACCAAGGAAGGCACAATCGCCGGCCCGCGGGTGCTGGAACATATGGTTGATACGGTTCTGCACTTTGAAGGTGAACGCTCGCATCAGTTCAGGATTCTCCGTGCCGTCAAAAACCGATTTGGGCCGGCAGATGAAATCGGTGTATTCGAAATGTCGGACGGCGGTCTGGTTGAGGTATCCAACCCGTCAGAGCTGTTTCTCGGTGAACGCGAGGGTGATGTGTCCGGCGCTGCCGTTTTTGCCGGCATAGAAGGCACGCGTCCGGTTCTTGTTGAAATTCAGGCACTTGTCGCGCCCAGTGCCTTGGCGACGCCACGCCGTGCCGTTATCGGGTGGGATAGTGGCCGATTGGCCATGGTCATGGCCGTGCTCGACGCTCGCTGCGGGCTTGCATTGGGGCCGCTGGATGTGTACCTGAACGTCGCCGGCGGGTTGAAGATTTCCGAGCCGGCAGCCGATCTTGCTGTTGCCGCCGCCCTGCTTTCATCAGAAAGCGGCGATGCGATTTCCGGCCCCACAGTAATCTTTGGTGAAATCGGATTGTCCGGCGAAATCCGGCCCGTTTCGAGGATCGATGCGCGTCTAAAGGAGGCCGCCAAGTTGGGATTTACCCGTGCCATCGTACCCCGCATACGTTCGTCGAAACGCGCCAAAAACACCGACCATGATCTCGAGATGATTGAAATTTCGCATCTACGCGAGCTTGCTGATGCTATCCTTCCCACATCCCGGGCCCACCGGGCGATGGGTTAAGAGCGCACTATGGATTCCATGAACGATCTTCCGATCAATGTCGTCGATGTCGGCGTCCTTCTTGTTCTTCTTGTTTCAGCTGTTCTCGCCTATGCACGCGGATTCGTGCACGAAGTGCTTTCCGTCGGCGGTTGGGTCGGGGCGATTTTCGCGACCTTTTACGGTTTCCCCTATGCAAAACCCTTTGCGCGAAAATATATCTCGCTTGATCTTGCCGCTGATCTTGTCGCCGGGACGGTTATTTTTATCGTCACGTTGGTATTTCTCTCGCTGATTACCCGCGGGATAGCAAAACAAGTGCAGGCGAGCGCTCTCAACGTCCTTGACCGTTCGCTCGGATTTCTTTTTGGCCTCGCACGAGGCGCTGTTCTGGTCTGCGTTGCCTATATCGGGCTGGAACTGATCATGCCCGAAGAGGATCATCCCGCAATAATTCGTGAAGCCCGGACCATGCAGTTGATAAAACCCGGTGCCGAACTACTTAAAGGGCTGGTACCGGATCAGATTTCCGGGAAATCGGCAACCGGCAGCAAAACCAATATCGACGTCAAAGGTTTGCTTTCGCCAACGCCAAAACAACAAGACGCGCCAGCCCGTGATGGCTACAATGCAGATCAGCGTAAGAACCTTGAGCGGCTGATCGACGGCACAGGTTCCAATCAGTGAGCGATAACGCTAGGATGCCCGCAATGATGAATTCCATGGACTCTCTCCTCGATGACGACCACCCGCACGAGGAATGCGGACTATTCGGCATTTACGGCCATGTTGATGCTGCCGCCCATACCGCGCTGGGCTTACATGCACTCCAGCACCGTGGTCAGGAAGCTGTCGGGATCGTTTCTTATGACGGAGAACAGTTCAACAGCCACCGCGCCCTTGGCCTGGTTGGTGACAACTTCTCCACAGAAGCGGTTATCTCGCAGTTGGCCGGCAGCGTCGCCATTGGCCATGTCAGATATTCGACTACCGGCGATACAGTCATCCGCAACGTGCAGCCGCTGTTCGCCGAGTTCAAGTTCGGCGGCCTTGCCGTCGCGCATAACGGCAATCTGACAAATTCCTATGCCGTGCGCCGCGCCCTGATTGAACGCGGCAGTATCTTCCAGTCGACCAGTGACACCGAAACCATCATTCACCTGATCGCCCGGAGCGAATACGGCAGAGTGGTTGATCGTCTGACGGATGCCATATCCCAGATCGAAGGTGCCTTTTCTCTCGTTGCCATGACCGGCAAGAAGCTGATCGGCGTTCGCGATCCGCACGGCGTACGCCCTTTGGTTATCGGCAGGCTGGGCGAAGCTTACATCATTACCTCGGAAACCTGTGCCCTGGATATTCTTGGTGCCAAATTCGTCCGGGACATTGATCCCGGTGAAATCGTCATCATTGATGAAAACGGGCTGCATTCATTAAAGCCGTTCTCAAAGAAACCGCGGCGTTTCTGTATTTTTGAATATATCTACTTCGCCCGTCCCGACAGCATGATCGAAGGCCGGCACGTATATGCAGTTCGCAAAAACATCGGCAAGGAATTGGCGCGTGAAAGTCATGTTGATGCCGATGTGATTGTCCCTGTGCCGGACAGTGGCGTACCCTCGGCGATAGGCTATGCGCAGGAATCGGAAATACCGTTCGAACTCGGCATCATTCGAAACCATTACGTCGGCCGCACCTTTATCGAGCCGACGGCTCAAATCCGCCATCTGGGCGTGCGGCTCAAGCACAATGCGAACCTGGGCTCGATCAAGGGCAAGCGGGTCATCCTGGTTGATGATTCCATCGTTCGCGGCACGACGTCGACAAAGATCGTTGAAATGGTCCGCGCCGCAGGGGCCACGGAAGTGCACATGCGGATATCCTCGCCGCCGACGACCCATTCGTGCTTTTACGGCATCGACACGCCCGAACGCGAACAGCTTATGGCATCTCAGCACGATGTTCAGGGGATGGCAGATATCATCGGCGTAGACAGTCTTGCGTTCATCTCTATCGACGGTCTCTACCGCGCCGTCGGGGAAGCCCGCCGCGATTCCGAACAACCGCAGTATTGCGATGCCTGTTTTACGGGCGAATATCCGATCCCGCTTGTCGACCGAGAAGACGGCGGCCTTCCGAAACAGTTGTCCCTTCTCGCCGAACGGGATTAGACGGGAATATCTTCAATGCCTAAACGCCTGGATGGACGTATCGCCCTGATTACGGGTGCATCGCGCGGTATCGGCCGTGCAGTAGCAAAGCGCTTTGCCGAAGAAGGCGCACATCCCATACTCATTGCCCGGACACGTGGGGCGCTTGAAGAACTCGACGATGAAATTCGCGCGACATGCGGCGTTGAATCCACATTGATCCCACTCGATCTGCGAGACTTCGATGCCATCGATAAAGTCGGTGCCGCCATGTATGAACGCTTCGGAAAGCTGGACGTCATGGTTGCCAATGCCGGGCTATTGGGAGTGCTGACGCCGATCCATCAGCTTGACCCGAAAGTCTGGAACGACGTCATGAGTGTGAATCTGACAGCCTGCTGGCGTCTCACCCGGTCGATGGATCCCCTGCTTCGCGCGTCTGAAAGCGGCAGGGCCATCTATGTAACCTCTACTGTCGGTCATCAGCCCCGTGCCTTCTGGAGCGCATATGCCATATCCAAAGCCGGGCTGGAAATGTTGGCCAAGGTCTATGCCGAGGAAACGCAGAAATCAGATATCCGCGTCAATCTGCTCAACCCGGGGCCGACCAAAACGGGGATGCGTGCGGCGGCCATTCCGGGGGAAGACCCAGATACTTTGCCAACCCCGGAAAGCATTGCCCATGAATTCGTCACGTTGGCTGAAGCCGGTTGTGAATTGCATGGCGAAACAATCACAGCGAAACCGGAATAGCTTGAGCCCTTTCCGAGATGCTTGAAAACGGTATTCTCAGATTTCGCTGGCGATCAGAATCTCGGCTGAAAGTTTCGCGAGGCCGTTCTTGATTTCCCCTTTCAGGGGGATGTCTGTGATGATGACATCGACATCTTCCAGACCGGATACCTTCACCGGCGCCGTTCGACCAAATTTCGTATGATCGACCAGGACCACCTTGGTTCTTGCCTGTGACAGCATTTGAGTGCGCAGTTCAGCAGCTTCACGCGTGTAGTCCATCAGCCACGGAAAATTTGAAAATGCCGCCGCTCCGACAAAACTAAAATCCGGGTAGTAATTGGCCAACATAGCTGTGGCGTCACGCCCAACGAGAGCCCCTTCACTTGCCAGCAACTCTCCGCCGGTCAGGAATACACTGTTATCGTTCCGCCCCCCCAGGCGTTGCGCGATATGAATGTCGTTGGTGTAAATCGTCAGCCGGCGACGGTCTGCCAGAGATTCAGCAAGACATAAGGTTGTCGTGCCGGAATCGATCAACAACGTGGAATCATCGGTGACCATTTCCGCCGCAACACGGCCGATCGCCCGCTTGCCCTCGATATTGACGGCCATACGCTCATCAAAAATGGGTTCTGAATGATCAAGGGCGAGCGCGCCACCGTGGGTTTTCCGTAACCTTGCATCCTGTGCAAGCTTGGTAATATCCCGACGAATGGTTTCCTGAGATACTTTGAGCCGCCGGTGCAAATCGCTGACGGATACGGAGCCTCTCTCGTTAACAAAATCCAGGATTCTCGCCCGTCTCTCTTCAGCTAACATGTATCCGTTCCCAGTCGATTATCGAAATTCAATCTGCGTTAAAGCGTTTATACATTAGTGCGCAATTCAGAACAGGTGCCAACCGACTTTAAAGTTTTAATATGAGTCGATTTCCCCTACCCCGCTGGCCTTAGATTGGCTAGTCTTCACGCATAATGGCAAATAGCAAAATAAATGCTCCATCAGACAGCATATTTGAAACAGCGGCTGATTAATGTGCAGAATGCGCAATGACCGGTTTTGTTGACAATATTGGCTTTTTGCCTGTTTGATATTTTTATCAAGACTGCAACCAGGGAACTTAGGAGAAACAATAATGAATGCAGGATTATCAAAATTCCTCAAAAGCATGGCTTTTGGGGCCGCGGCACTTGGCATCTTAGCTGCGTCACCGGCCAAGGCTGTTGATCTGACGGTTTATACCGCAGTTGAAGCCGATGAACTGGCAGGCTTCAAGAAGGCCTTCGAAAGCGACAACCCAGGCATCACCATCAACTGGATCCGCGATTCCACCGGGATCGTAACGTCCAAACTGATGGCTGAAAAAGATAACCCACAGGCAGACGTTGTCTGGGGGCTTGCGGCCACCAGTCTGATGCTGCTGGGGAACGAGGGTTACTTCCAGGGCTATGCCCCGAAAGGCCTCGATAAACTCGAGCCCAAATTCTACGATCAAACCAACAAGGCCCCGCAGTGGGTTGGTCAGCGCGCATGGATTGCATCAATCTGCTACAATACGGTTGAAAGTAAAAAACACAATCTGCCGATCCCGACCGATTGGAACGATCTGACCAAGCCCGTCTACAAAGGGCATGTCATCATGCCGAACCCGAACTCATCCGGAACCGGCTTCCTCGACGTATCAAGCTGGATGCAGATGATGGGCGAAGACGCCGCATGGAAATACATGGATGCGCTTCACGAGAACATCTCGCGCTACACGCACTCCGGTTCAGCGCCATGTAAACTGGCAGCCCGCGGCGAAACCCCAATCGGCGTTTCCTTCGCCTATCGTGGTGCCCAGTCGAAATCGGAAGGTGCGCCGCTTGAAGTCATCGCGCCATCGCCGGGCGTTGGCTGGGACCTGGAATCCTTCGCCATCGTTCACAACACCAAGAAGCTGGACGCCGCGAAGAAGCTGGCCGACTGGTCGGTCAGCGAAAAAGCCATGGCGATGTATAATGAATCATACGCCGTCGTTTCGATGAAGGGGAAATCCAAACCGGTTGAAAACTTCCCCGCCGGCATCGAAGGCAAAATGATCCAAAACGATTTTGCCTGGGCCGCTGCCAACCGCATCCGCATTCTGGATGAATGGCGCAAACGCTACGACAGCAAATCCGACCCGAAATAATCGGAACGGACATCTGAATTGGAAAGCCCCGGGTGATTACTCATCCGGGGCAATCCATTTAAATTGTAACATCTTTAGAGTAGTCTACGTCGCAGCTTGCAGGGGGCAGGGATAATAATGGCATCGGAAAATATCGAGCCGTACCTGAAGATTACGGACATCACCAAGAAATTCGGTGAGTTCACAGCACTCAAGAATATTTCACTCGATATTTTCGAGAAGGAATTTGTCTGCTTTCTCGGCCCCTCGGGTTGCGGCAAGACAACCCTGCTCCGGGCGATCGCCGGTTTGGATATTCAGACTCATGGAAAAGTATTCCAAAAAGGCAGAGATATTTCCGAACTGCCGCCTGCTGCGCGTGATTTCGGTATTGTCTTTCAGTCCTATGCTCTTTTCCCCAACCTGACCGTGCGACGAAATGTCGCCTACGGGCTGGAGAACCAAAAACTCCCGAAAAAGGAGACCGAGAGACGCGTCACCGAATTGCTCGAACTGGTAGGCCTGCCTGATCAAGGCGACAAGTTTCCGGCTCAACTCTCCGGGGGGCAGCAACAGCGCGTTGCACTGGCCCGTGCCCTGGCGACCGAACCTGGTCTTCTGTTGCTTGATGAGCCGTTGTCGGCTCTTGATGCCAAAGTACGCACCCATCTGCGCCATGAAATCAAGGAACTGCAGAGCAAAATCGGCATTACCACGATCATGGTTACCCACGATCAGGAAGAAGCGCTGACCATGGCAGACCGTATCGTCGTTATGAATAATGGCGTTATCGAACAGGTCGGCTCGCCCTATGAAATCTATAGTGAACCGGCATCGCCGTTCGTCGCTGATTTCATCGGGACCACCAATTTTATTGTAGCTGAACTGGTTACAGCGAAATCTGCCCGTATAGGCACAATCGATATTTCGCTCGGCGCCGCACCATCAGAATCCGTGCCCGGAAGTAAAATCGTACTTTGCATCCGTCCGGAGAATGTGCTGACCGGAAGCCGCGCAAGCGGTGCCGGAAACCAGATGGAAATGACGATAGATCATGTGGAATTCCTTGGCTCGTTTCACCGTGTTCATACCGCCGCAATCAACGGCCCCGGTACTGAACTGATGGTTGACGTATCTGTCGCCCGGGCGCGTGAAATTGATATGGCTGTCGGAAATAAAATCCAACTCGCGCTGCCGGCTGATCTGACGAATGTTTATCCGGCAGGAAATAACTGATCCCATGTCCGACGTGATAAGCACCACTTCAAGGCCCGTGAAAGCAAGAATAAGCCGGGATGACATTGTCATGCGCGCGGCCATGGCCGTTATTGCGCTGTTCCTTCTGATCAGCATCGCTTTTCCGTTATATGCGCTTCTGGAAAAAAGCTTTCAGAATGCGCAGGGCGAATTTATCGGTTTAACCAACTATATCACCTATCTGACGACACCTGCGCTGTCCTGGTCGATCGGCAACAGTTTCAAGGTCACTTTGCTGGCTTCCGCGATCGTCATGGTGATTGCGTTTATCTATGCATATGCCCTGACCCGTTCATGCATGCCGTACAAAAGCATCTTCAAGGGTGTCGCACTTGTTCCCATTCTCATGCCATCCCTGCTTCCGGCTATTTCGCTTGTTTTCTTTTTCGGGAATCAGGGAATTATCAAGGAATGGCTGTTCGGGGCCGAACTCTATGGCCCGATCGGGATTGTCATGGGTGAAGTATTCTACGTTTTCCCACACGTCATGACGATCATGCTGATCAGTATGTCGTTGAGCGACGCCAGGCTGTACGAGGCCTCTGAAGTGCTGGGCGCCAGCAAGATGAAAACCTTTTTCACCGTGACCTTGCCGAGCATGCGTTACGGTCTCGTATCAGCATTTTTTGTCGCATTTACCCTGATCATCACTGATTTCGGCGTCCCCAAGGTCGTGGGTGGCCAGTACAACGTGCTCGCCACTGACGTTTATAAACAGGTCGTTGGCCGACATGATTTCCAGATGGGCGCTGTTGTGGCCATGGCACTGCTGGTCCCGGCAGCATTTGCCTTTATCGCCGACAGGATCGTTCAACGGAAGCAAGTCGCATTGCTGTCTGCCCGCGCCGTTCCGTTTCAGCCGAAACCGAATAAAACTTTCGATATGCTCATGCTGATTTATTGCTGCCTGATCGGATTTATTATTTTGTCGGTTCTGGTCATGGCCGCATACTCATCCGTGGTGCAGTTCTGGCCCTATAATCTCAGCCTGACGACCAAACACTACAATTTTGATCTGATGGACGGCGGCGGCTGGTCATCGTATTTCAATTCGATAGAACTGGCCGTCTGGACTGCGATATTCGGTACGGCAATCGTTTTCTTTGGCGCCTATCTGGTGGAAAAGAGCCGTGGATTCAAGACCGGTCGTACAGCCATGCAGGCGCTTTGCATGGTGCCGATGGCGGTTCCGGGTCTCGTACTTGGGCTCGCGTATGTGTTCTTTTTCAACCACCCGAGCAATCCGTTGGGCTTTCTGTATCACACCATGCCGATTTTGGTGATCTGCACGATCACCCACTTCTATACGGTCTCGCACCTCTCTGCAGTGACGGCCCTGAAACAGATGGACCCGGAATTTGAGGCGGTATCGCAGTCTCTGAAAGCACCATTTTACAAAACTTTCTGGCGTGTCACCGTGCCGGTCTGCTCCCCAGCCATTCTCGACATTTCCATGTATCTGTTTGTGAACGCTATGACCACCGTGTCCGCTGTCGTATTTTTGTATTCATCGGATACGACACTTGCGTCCGTTGCCGTCCTCAACATGGATGATGCCGGTGATCAGTCCCCTGCCGCCGCCATGGGGATGATGATTGTCTGCACCGCTGCCGGTGTCCGGTTACTGCACATGCTGCTGACGCGGGGCATTCAGAGCAGGACACAAGCCTGGCGGAAGCGCTGAATGTCATCAAAACGTCTTTATTTATTTGTGGACTTTTGACCGTTTTTGACCGATAAAGACCGCATTGGTGTGCTGCTGACTTTGCGGAGGTATTAATGTCGACTGCAGAACGTGACCCATGGCTTTTAACCCCAGGCCCGCTGACCACGTCAGCAGAAACCAAAGAAGCGATGCTGCATGACTGGGGCTCCCGCGATGCAACTTTCATTGAAACAAATGCACGCGTCCGGGCCAATCTTCTGAAAATTGCAAATGCCGAAGAAACGCATGTCTGCGTCCCCGTACAGGGCAGCGGGACTTTCGCTGTTGAAGCTACCTTGGGGACACTGATCCCGCGTGATGGCAAAGCTCTTATCCTGATTAACGGTGCCTATGGTCAGCGCATGGTCAAAATTCTGGCTTATGCGGGCCGTGAATGCAGCTCCTACGAAACACCTGAAGATACGCCCCCAGATATGCCGCATCTCGAAAAACTCTTCGCAGAAGACAGCGACATCACCCATGTGCTGGCCGTTCATTGCGAAACCACGTCGGGCATTCTCAACCCGATTGCCGAGATTGCAGATGTGTGTGCCAAACACGGCAAGAGTCTGATTATTGATGCCATGAGCGCCTTTGGAGCCATCGATCTTGATGCCCGGAAAGTAACTTTCGATGCCGTCATGGCCTCTTCAAACAAATGCCTGGAAGGCGTTCCGGGCATGGGGTTTGCGCTGATCCGGAAAACGGTACTGGAAAATTGCAAAGGCAATGCGCATAGCCTCAGCCTTGATCTCTACGATCAATGGGTGGCGATGGAAAAGAATGCCCAATGGCGTTTCACTCCGCCGACGCACGTGATTGTCGCCTTTGATGCTGCCATCCGGCAGTTCCTCAATGCGGGGGGTGTTGCCGGTCGCTTTGCACGCTATATGGAAAATCGGGACATCCTGATTGCCGGGATGCGACGCCTTGGTTTTGAAACCCTGCTTGCGGACAAGCTGCAGGCACCGATCATCGTAACCTTTCAGATGCCCGAAGATCCGAAATTCGATTTCGAGATCTTCTATGACCGGCTCAAGGATCAGGGTTACATCATTTATCCGGGCAAACTGACCGTTGCGCCGTCCTTCAGGATCGGATGCATCGGCGCACTCGGTGCTGATGAAATACGCGGCGCACTCGGCGTCATAGAAAACGTCCTGAACGAAATGGGCGTGGAAAACGGGCGCCCTGCAGCTGCTTGAGAGGAAGATTGAAATTATGAACAGCATTAATAAAACCGTCTCCGTGAATGGACGGACATACAACTGGCCGCAGTCCCCCGTCGTGGTTGTCTGCATAGACGGCTCCGAACCTGATTATATCGAACAGGCCATTGCAGGCGGACACATGCCTTATCTGGAGAAAGCCCTTGAGAATGGTGCCGATCTGCGCGCGCACTGTGTCGTACCCAGCTTCACCAACCCCAACAACCTGTCGATCGTGACCGGACAGCCGCCTGCGGTGCATGGGATTTCCGGTAATTTTTTCCTTGATCCCGATACCGGTGAAGAAGTGATGATGAACGACCCGAAATTTCTTCGTGTCGATACAATCTTCAAGGCCTTTCACGACGCCGGCGCCAAAGTCTGCGTGATCACGGCTAAAGATAAGCTGCGCCGCCTGCTCGGCCACGGACTGGATTTCACATCCGGCAGAGCCATCAGTTTCTCATCGGAAAAAGCAGATGAAACCACGATGGCTGAAAACGGTATCGACAATGCACAAGCCATGGTCGGTCGCGAAATCCCATCGGTTTATTCCGCTGAGCTAAGCGAATTCATCTTCGATGCCGGCGTAAAGCTGATGGACAAGATGCGCCCGGATCTGATGTATCTTTCGACCACGGACTACATCCAGCACAAGCATGCACCGGGGACGCCCGTGGCCAATGCCTTTTATGCCATGATGGACAGCTACTTCGCGAAACTCGACGCACTTGGCGCGACCCTGGCCTTGACCGCTGATCACGGCATGAACGCAAAATTCAATGCCGACGGCGAGCCTGACGTCATCTTCCTGCAGGAAGTGCTGGATGACATGCTCGGCGCCGAAAAGGCACGCGTCATTTTGCCGATTACCGATCCGTATGTGGTCCATCACGGTGCTCTCGGTTCCTTTGCGACCGTTTATCTCAAAGGTGATGATCAACCGTCGGATGTGGCTGCACAGTTACAGGGCATCGACGGCATCTCCAAAGTGTACACACGCGCTGAAGGTTGCAGCGTGTTCGGCCTTCCCGAGGACCGGCTTGGCGATCTGATCGTGGTGTCCGAGAAGTCCAAGGTGCTAGGCACCAGCGCAGACAGGCATGACCTCTCGCAACTCAAAGAACCGCTGCGCTCACATGGCGGGGTAACTGAACAGACCGTTCCTTTAATCGTGACGAAGCCGCTGCAGGAACTGCCCGGCGGCCGTCAACTTCGTAATTTCGACATCTTTGATGTCGCCCTCAATCACGTTTCCTGAATATCGGAGAGATTCACCATGGATGCGCATACAGATCAGACTTTCCAGCCCCGTCACGAGACCATGCGGATTGCCGGTCAGCATGTTGACAGCGACGACCGCATTGAAGTTCTGAACCCTTATGACGGTTCGGTTGTCGGCACGGTCCCGAATGCCGACCCTTCGCAAATCGCAGATGCCTTCAGGAAAGCCGCCGCCTTCAAACCAAATCTTACCCGCTATGAACGTCAGCAGATTCTGATGAAAACGGCGGAGCTTCTGGTTGCACGAAAGGATGAGATTTCGGACGTCATTACGGCGGAATGCGGTCTTTCCAAGAAAGACAGCCTTTATGAAGTCGGCCGGGCCTTTGATGTATTCCACCTTTCCGGTCAGCTTTGCATTCAGGATGACGGGGAGATTTTCTCCTGCGATCTGACGCCGCATGGGCAGCGCCGCAAGATTTTCACGCAGCGTGAACCCCTGCTCGGTGTTATCAGCGCCATCACACCGTTCAACCATCCGCTGAACATGGTCGCCCATAAAATCGCACCATCCATTGCCACGAACAACCGGATGGTCTGCAAGCCGACGGAACTGACGCCGTTGACGGCGATCCTGCTGGCGGACGTCCTGTATGAAGCCGGTCTTCCGCCTGAAATGTTCAACATTGTTACCGGCATGCCGGCGAAAATCGGTGACTCCATGATCACCGACCCGAACATCGACCTGATCACCTTCACCGGTGGCGTGCCGGTCGGCAAAATGATTGCCGAAAAGGCTGGATATCGCCGTACGGTTCTCGAACTTGGCGGCAATGCGCCCTTCATCATCATGGAAGATGCAGACATCGACCGCGCGGCCACGATGGCGGTTGCCGGGGCGACCAAGAACTCCGGTCAGCGTTGCACGGCCGTGAAACGCATTCTGGTGCATGAAAGCATCGCTGATGAATTCGCACAGGCATGTGTCGAGAAAGCGAAAAAGCTCAAAGCCGGCAATCCAACCGATGCCGATACCGATGTCGGTTGTGTCATTACCGAAAACGCAGCGATCACATTCCAACGCCGCGTTGACGATGCCGTCAAGGCAGGTGCCACCCTGCTGTACGGCAATGATCGTCAGGGGGCAATTTTCCCGCCGACCGTTGTCGATCATGTCACTCCTGAAATGGAACTGGTGACAGAAGAAACCTTCGGCCCGGCCATTCCGATCATGCGTATCAAGGATATAGATGACGCGATCCGCGTAGCCAACGGGACAAACTTTGGACTGTCCTCCGGGGTTGCCACCAACCGCCTGGATTACATGACCCGCTTCATCAACGAATTGCAGCACGGCACCGTAAATATCTGGGAAGTCCCCGGCTATCGGATTGAAATGTCTCCGTTCGGCGGCATCAAGGATTCCGGCCTAGGCTACAAGGAAGGCGTGATTGAAGCCATGAAGAGCTTCACAAACGTCAAAACCTTCTCGATGCCCTGGCAGTAAGTTCGCCGATCTAGCAGTGGCCAAACGCCATCAGGCTCCCTAGAGTTTGCCAGTATTCCAATCTCTGGAAACTCTGGGAGTCTGCATGGTGAACGATCTTCTTTTCGGCATTCAAACAAACGGCATCAAACACACGCACGATGATCCGATGCCGGATATCGACACACGATTTGCCATGGTTCGTGAGTCAGGCGTGTTCGATTACATCGACAAGACCCCTGCCCCTGACGAATTCGACCAGTTCCTGAAGGCCCGTGATAAATACGGATTGCCTGTGCGCGCCGGCGGCTGGTTCTATACCCTTGGTGAAGATGAATATCTTCTGGAACAAAATCTTCAGAAGGGGCGCGATCTCGGTTCCATCGTCCACAACACCCAGATAAAAATTCATCATGCCAAAGGCCATGTCGTCACCGATGACGAGGTTGTTGCTGCCTATCTGAAAGCTGCTGAACTTGGCGAAAAATATGGCTGCACGCCATGCTTCGAAGTGCACGTTAACATGTGGTCGGAAGATTTTGTCAGGGTTTCGCGGGTTGGTCGCTGCATCGAAAGCAAAGGTGTCGAATTCAATATCACCCTCGACCACAGTCACGTCATTTTCAAGATGGACAATCCCGGCGAACAGGTGATTTTTGACACCAATAAAAAGATCGCGTCCGGAGAGCTTATCCTTGATCCTTTTCAGGACGGCAACGTGATTGCGGAATGGGTGAATGCGGGCTGGGTAAGACACTGTCATGCCCGTGCCGCGATCCCCAACAACCCAAAGAACGTGACCGGGCGTCATCCGGACGGGAAAGTCGGACGCGGCATACAGTATCCCTTTATCAAACCCGCGCCCGGCCAATACCATGCGGACTGGGACGAGGCCTTGCTCGAGCCCTGGAAAGAAGGGATCCGCATTCTGATGCGCTATCACGCACGAGACCCGAAAAGCAAACTTGGCCAGATTTCGACAGAATTCATCCCCGGCACCGATTACGGCGAAGGCTGCAAATATTCCCTCTTTGAACAGGGCATTGCCTGTGCGGCGTGGATGCGCGAAACATGGAATACGATCAAAAAAGAAGCTGAAAAGACCCCGTGATCGCCATCATCGCTTCAATTCAGCTGTGATTTCTGAAAAGACGCTTGCCCAGTTTCCCGGCGTCCTTTGACGAACAAGCGCCATCTCGGGATACCAGGGCGTCGTCTCGCCGCCCTGCCCCCAACGCCATTCTGAGACATGCGGCAAAACAGCAGACGTTGGAATCCCTAAAGCGCCCGCCAGATGCAGAGGCGCACTGTCACAGGAAACGACAGCGTCCAGGTTTGCCATTAATACAGCCGTGTCTGCGAAGTCATGAATCTGACTTGTCGGGTCAATAATTTTGCCGGCCCCTTCAATCGTGGCCAGCTCTTCAGCCCCGCCCTGCTTTTGCAATGAAACCAATGTAACGCCGGCATCTTCAGTCAGTTTCATAAAAGGCTGCAGCCCCGGCGAACGGATTTCATCACGCGCATGGTCAGGGCTGCCGCGCCATGCAATGCCGATTTTCAATCCTTTTGGCCATGATTTGACAATGCGCTGCCATTTTTCCATTCGCCATGCAGGTGCATGTAGATACGGCACATCAGCTGGAATGCTTTCAACCGTTGTTCCCATCAGTCCCGGCAGGCTCAGCAATGCTGCATGACAATCAACATTCGAAACTGCGGTTCCCGGCGTAATGATTTTCAGGTCCTTTTGCAGGGTCGCAATAATCGGATGCAGAATATCCGCGCATTCGAAAACCACCTGCGCACCCAACTTCTGCAACATTGGTAGATACCGGCAGAACATCAACGTATCACCGAGCCCTTGTTCCGCATGAACAAGAATGCGCTTTCCTGTCAGGTCTCCGCCATCCCACTCGTGCACAGGCCATTCACGGCGGATGCTTCTAAACCGCTTTGTCTGCCATCGAAATTCATAATCGCGCCACCCCTCGACAAAATGGCCCTTAGCCAGTAGCGCCATCCCCCTGTTCCGACGGATTTCCGGGTTATCCGGTTCAATGCCTATCGCCTTGTCATAGGCCTGCAGGGCGGCATCGAGCTGTCCGGATTCCTGTAACGCTACGGCGAGGTTCCCCCAGACCACTGATTGTGCGGGTTCCAGTTCCAGCGCCGAGCGGTAGTGCAGAACGGCCGTCGCGAAATCCAGTTCGTCACGTGCCAGATTTCCAAGATTGCAATGGGCTTCGATAAAGCCGGGGTTGAGGGAAATTGCCTGCGTATACGCCTGCTTGGCGCCAACTCTGTCTCCGGCTTCATGCAATGCCACCCCCAGTCCGAGAAAGGCACCAGGGATATGAGGAGAGAGCGAAATCGCCCGGCGAAATGCGCTGACGGCATCAGAATGTGCCGGCCCATAAAGTTCCTGCAAAGCCAGCCCGAGATTGACGTTCGCTTCTGCCGATCCCGGGTCCAGTTCGAGCGCAAGATTAGCCCTTGAACGGGCGGCATCAGCCTCACCTGCGCCAAGGAACGCTGATGCCAGATCAGCATGCAGAGCCGCCGTTTCCGGCTCGATTTGAATGGCCAGTTTAAATGCGTCTATGGCAGCAACATCATTCCCGGAGGCTTTCAGAACACGCCCCAGATTTGCGTGATAAAGCGCAACATTCCCATCCATGCTGATGGCTTTACTGATCAGAGCCGTTGCTACTTCATTGTCACCCTGCTGATGCGCGATCAGCCCGGATAAATGCAGCGCATCCGCATGCCCCGGAGCCGCCTTCAATATTCGGTCGTAAGCTTCCTTGGCAGCCGACAGATCGCCTGCCTGATGCCTGGCGATCCCCTGTTTCAGGGTTTCGGATAGATCAATATTCATGGAAACGGGAGAATCCTCCAAAAACACTCAATTTCTTGATCCGATATTAATCCCGAGCTTGGCGCATGGGGTCTCGCAGCCCTAAAATAGCATAAATCACAATAACTTCGTTATCAGACCACGACAGCAGATAACGATACTATTTTTCGTTAATAGGGGGCCGATATGAATGCGCGCAAAGTAAAATCCGTCGCCGATGCCAAGGCAATCATCCAGAAACAAGGCCTTGAATACGTCAAGGTCGGTGTCTTCGATATCGATGGCATCATGCGCGGGAAATACATGAGCAAGGACAAGTTCCTCTCCTCGCTCGAAAAAGGCTTCGGCTTCTGCGACGTCGTCGTCGGCTGGGATTCCTATGACCAACTTTATGACAACGTCCAGGTCACCGGCTGGCATACCGGTTATCCTGATGCGGAAGTTCGCCTGCTACCGGAGTCCTGCCGGGAAATCGCCTGGGAAGACAATATGCTTTTCTTCCTTGGTGAATTCTCCGGCAAATACGAAGACGTATGTCCGCGCGGCACCCTTCGCCGCGTTCTCGCCCGGGCTGAAAAGCTCGGCTACACGGTCAAGGCCGGTTTCGAGTTTGAATTCTTCGTGTTTGAAGAAACGCCCCATAGCGTCCGCGAGAAGAATTATCGTGATCTGAAGCCGCTCCAACCCGGCTATTTCGGGTATTCCGTCTTGCGCAACACCGTCGATAGCGATCTTTATCGCGAACTGCTGGATGGATGTCTTGCAATGGATATACCGCTTGAGGGCCTGCATGAAGAAACCGGCCCCGGTGTTCTGGAAGCCGCGATCACCGTTGATGAAGCTTTGGCTGCTGCCGACAAGGCCGCCCTGTTCAAGACCTTTGCCAAAATCATGGCCCAGAAACACGGCCTTATGGCCACCTTCATGGCGAAATGGTCACCGGACTGGCCGGGTCAGTCGGGCCATATTCATATCTCGCTTTCGAAAAAAGGAACCGCCAAAACAGCGGGCAAACCGGTTTTCTATGATGCCAAGAACCCGGACGGCATGAGCAAGACCATGACGCAGTTTGTCGCAGGGCAGCAGAAATTGATGCCTGAATTCCTGGCCATGATCTCACCGACGGTCAACAGTTACACGCGCCTGATCCCGGGCTTCTGGGCGCCGACGGATGCCACCTGGGGGGTTGATAACAGAACTACCGCACTTCGTGTCATCAAGGGGTCCGAAAAGTCACAGCGCGTCGAATACCGGGTCGCGGCGGCGGACTGTAATCCATACCTGGCGTTGGCGGCCGCCATTGCATCGGGTCTGCATGGCATCGAAGCGGAGCTCTCTCCAGAACCGAAGATCGAGGGTAATGCCTACGAACAGAAATTCCCCAAACGTCTGGCATTGCCGACAACACTTATGGAAGCCGCCGGCCGGTTGAAATCCTCAAAAGTTGCCCGCGACATGTTCGGCGACGTTTTTGTCGACCATTATGCGGCCACACGTGAATGGGAAGAACGTGAGTTCCGGCGGCATATTACCGACTGGGAGATGGAACGTTACTTCGAAATCATATAAGAATTGACGATATCAAACCGATAATTTGAGCTCTCACTGACGAAACCGGAGGACATGTCATGCGAATAGCCGTCCTTGTCGTGTTCATACTCAACTATGCCTTTGCCGTTCCCCTTGCCGCCCAGCAACAGAACGAGGATGTAGTTGCGACCGTCAGCCGGATAGAAAAGGCCGCCGTTGCCATGCAGGACGCTTTTCCCCGCCCGCTTGAAGTCGGGAGCGACGTCCAGCTTGGCGACATTGTCTCGACGGGCAAGGGAGCCCGTCTCGAAATGACTTTCAAGGACGGCACCAGCGTCAAACTTGGCGAACGCACACAGTTTTCCGTGGTGGAATTCGTGCTAGAACAGAATGGCGGCAATGCCGTGATGCGGCTGATGCAGGGTGCTTTTGAAATGAGCAGCGGCTCGATCATGCAACTGGCCGATGCCTCCATGGAAGTCAAAACCGAAACCGCAACGATCGGCATTCGCGGCACGCGCTTCTGGGGTGGCAAACTTGACGGTGACATGGAAATTGCCCTGCTTGACGGCAAGGGAGTGTATGTCGAGAACAGCGCCGGCCGCGTCGAACTTGATCAGATCGGTACCGGCACCTTAATTGCCGATTCAGATACCGCTCCCAGCCCACCCAGGCAGTGGGCTTCATCCAAACTGTCACGCGCTGCAGCCACTACCGCTTTCACAAACTAGCGTAGAGATTAATTGTGCTTGAGAGCTTCCTTTCCGATGACCTGATGTCCCTGCATACATGGTTGCTGTTCGTCACGCTATGGATCGGGTTTGCCGCATTTCCCGGCCCGAATGCCGCTTATGCAATGGCGATCGGTTCCAGACGCGGGGATTTAGCGGCACTCTCCGCTGCCGCTGGTTTCGCCTTCGGGGTTGCAGTTTATGTACTTCTCGTCGGTTTGGGGCTGATCGCATTCCTGGCAGCATCTGCCGAGTTATTTGAAATCTTGAGATGGGTCGGGGTTGCTTATCTGGGCTATCTGGCGTGGCAATCATGGCATGCATCCAGCACCCCGGCACAATTGCCCGTGCTTGATAAACGTCAGGCCGGGAGCATTTTCATCAAGGCAGCGCTGATTACACTGACCAACCCCAAATCCGCGCTGACGTACGTTCTCGTCTATCCCCCGTTCATGACGGTGCCGACCGATAGCGGACTTGGTATCTTGCAACTGATTATTCTGGGAGCCACATCGGTATCCCTTTCCTTCATCATTTATGCCGTGTATGGACTTTTGGCAGGACGAATGGGCCGCCTGATCAAAACCAGACGCCAGGCATTGATACGCAACCGCATTTTCGCCCTGTTGTTTGCTGGTGCCGGAGTAGCACTGGCATGGACCGCTCGCCGCTAGGAGACTGCATTTATGAGCAACGACGCCATTCCCCTTTCCGGTAACTGGAACTACCCGACCGCTGTCCGCTTCGGTGCGGGCCGTATTTCGGAAATCGGTAAAGTTTGTAAAGCTCAGGGTATGTCGCGCCCGCTCCTGGTGACCGACCCGGGACTTGCCGGCTTGCCGATGATCCCGGCTGCTCTGTCCGAACTTGAAGCCGCGGGTGTGCCGGGGGCAGTCTTTTCCGACGTCAAGGGCAACCCGGTCAGCGCCAATGTCGAAGCCGGGCTTGAAGCCTACCGCAGCGGCAGCCACGACGGTATCATCGCCTGGGGTGGCGGCAGCGCCATGGACTGCGCCAAATGCATAGCACTGATGGTCGGCCAGAGCCGCCCGATCTGGGATTTCGAGGATATCGGCAGCAACTGGAAACTGGCCGATGAAGCCGGCATTGCCACCATTGTCGCCGTACCGACAACGTCCGGTACTGGTTCCGAAGTCGGCCGTGCCGGTGTCATCACCGACGAACGCACGCACACCAAGAAAATCATCTTCCACCCGAAGCTGATGCCCGCCGTCGTCATCTGCGACCCTGAACTGGTGCAGGGGCTGCCGGCCAACATCACGGCTTGGACCGGTATGGATGCGCTGGCACATTGCCTCGAAGCCTATTGTTCCCCGTTCTATCACCCGATGGGTGAAGGCATCGCCGTCGAAGGCATGCGCCTCGTCAATGAATGGCTGCCGACTGCGGTCAAGGACGGCTCAAACCTGACGGCACGCGCACACATGATGTCGGCTGCCGCCATGGGCGCCGTGGCCTTCCAGAAAGGGCTCGGTGCCATCCATTCATTATCGCATCCTGTCGGATCAGTTTTTGACACCCATCATGGCCTGACCAACGCCGTATTCATGCCCTATGTGCTCAAATTCAACCGTGACGCCATCGACGATAAACTTGCCCGCCTCGCCCGCTGGCTGGATATCGGCGACAGTTTCGAAGATGTGCAGAGCTGGGTTCTGGACCTGCGCAAGGAATTCAACATCCCGCATACGGCTGAAGAACTGGGTGTTGATGGAAGCCGACTTGAAGAACTGTCGAAGATGGCCGCCGAAGATCCGACGGCGGGCGGCAACCCGGTCCATGTCGGCGAAGCGGAAATGCGGCAGATGTACGACGCGGCGATGGCGGGAACGCTCTAATGGCTTCTGGAAAGACGGTTTGAGACACCTGTCTGTCCTTCGAGACGGCCCCCAAGAAATTGATGGGGACCTCCTCAGGATAAGGCAGGTTGCTTCAATGATTGACCTCATGCTGAGGAGCGGAGCGAATCGAAGCACGCAGTCAATCATGATCTTGCGTATTGCACCCTTCCCGGCACGCCCGGATCACGTCACGCCATAATTGTTGCTGGTCGAACGGCCGTCCCGTCTTCGGGTCGGC
Organism: Rhodospirillales bacterium; assembly: GCA_040218645.1. Taxonomy (GTDB): domain Bacteria; phylum Pseudomonadota; class Alphaproteobacteria; order Rhodospirillales; family Casp-alpha2; genus UBA4479. The sequence continues at coordinate 355,368 of JAVJQZ010000012.1, read as the reverse complement.
GCGTTTCGGTGACCAGCCGATGGTTTCGAAATGATCGGCGCGGCCCTCCGTGAAGGCCTCGCTCCAGCGCGATGACGCCACCGATACCATGCCGTCGTTCGGCCCTTCGATCTCGGCAATGTGTTGCTGTCGGCGCTTCAGCATCAGCGGCATTTCCGCCCGTTCGCGTGAAAAACCCCATGACAGATAGCGCACATCGTCTCGGTCGGGCGCGCGCGCGTTGAATGCCCGCGCACCCGCCGCCGACAGGTCGTGAAACGCCGGTGCAAACTGATCGACGAGCCAGCCCGGCAGCCGCGTGTCCGTGGACAAGGCCCGGTCGGCAAGCGGTGATCCACGATGCGGGGTGGCGATGCTCACCACCGTCCTGATGCGCTTTTCCGGATCGTGATGTGCCGCCAGCGCACGTGCCACCAGCCCGCCCATGCTGACACCGACAACGGCAATATTGGAGGCCTGCAACCGATCCATCGCCGCTGCCGCCCGCACTGCACGCGGCTCGATCCCGGCGCGGCCCGGCATCTGCGGGATTACCGCGGCGATGCCGGTCTCGGCAATGACAGCATTCAAGCCACGGAAATATTCAAATGTGTAGCCAAGAACACGCGTTTCCGCGCGCCCCAGAAAACCATGCAAAAAGATGAAACCCGGATCGGTATCGGTCATGCACTAACGTAGCCGCTCGGCAACGCCGCGAAAACGACGATAACGGCATTGGTGGACAGTATCGTTGACCCCGCAGGCAATCCGGTGTTCCTTCAGGGAGATCGGGGAAAGCAATGGAATTGTCACCGAAAGTCATCGAAACCGGGCTGGTCGCCTTCACCACGTTCTTCGCGGTGATCGGGCCGATCGATGTCGCCGCGATCTATGCCGGACTGACCGCCGGCATGCCGTCGGCCCAGCGGCGGCGTACCGCGATCAAAGGCGTTCTGGTCGCGGCTGGTATCCTTCTGGCCTTTGCCTTTTTCGGCAAATCCGTTCTCTCTTATCTCGGGATTACGCTGGCATCGCTCAAAACCGCCGGCGGCATTCTGTTGCTTCTGGTCGGTATCAATATGGTGCTGGCGCATTCCAGCGGGATCAGTTCAACCACCGAGGAAGAAGCCGAGGAATCGTCGCATCGGACCGACCTGTCCGTTTTCCCATTGGCGACACCATTGATCGCCGGCGCCGGCACCATGGGGGCCGTGGTCCTGCTGATGGCTGACGCCCATGGGGATACGCTGCGGACCGCCGCGGTATTGGGCGCCTTGCTGGCCAATCTGGGCTTGTCGCTGATGTTCCTGCTGATGGCGACGCAAATTCAGAAACTTCTGGGCGTCACCGGGCTGAACGTAATTTCGCGCGTGGTCGGTGTGCTACTGACGGCGCTCGCCGTTCAGTTCATCTTCGACGGCATTCGCGGCAGCAATTTGCTGAACTAGATAAGACTGTCGACCCAGTTGCGGATTTCACGGCAACGCAGGTCCGCATCCAGAATGTCGTCATCAATGCCGAGCCGCCAGCGCAGGTCGAGTCGGCTCGGGTCCTGGTGCAAGGCCGACAGTTCGTTGCAGTACCGCTCTAGATCATCCTCATCGACGAAATAACCCTGCCCCAGCATGTCGTCGCGGTATCGACGGTACAGGTTAGCAAGGTGCGGCACATCGAATTCGGGATGATATTGCACCCCCCAGAACACGCCCGACCCCTTCCGGATCACCGCTGCCTGGACCGCGGAATGCGCATTCTCAGCCAAAATAACGGCCCCGGCCGGCAGGTGTGTCACCTCGTCATAATGAATGCAGGGACTGTCAAAGACGGCAGGCTTGTCACAATAAAGAGCATGTCCACGACCGGCTGCGGTCAGAGATATTTTACGCGCAATCCCGACTTCGCGGCCACGTGGGCTTTTGTCAACAGTGCCACCGGTTGCCGCAGCGGCCACCTGTAATCCCCAACAGCTTCCAAGAACCGGCAGTCCTTCATCAAGGGCTGACCGCATCAAATCCACCTGTCGGATGACTTCAGGTGCCTGATCGAATGCATGCAGCCCGGAGCCGCCCATGACCATGCCGTTAAAGTCACAGAGCCCGATGCCCTTTGGCAGGTAATCATCAGCATCGGCTGGATAAATCGTGGTGATATCCGCCTTCGGAAACATGCGGCGAATTTCATTGGCATATCGTTCGGCACCCAGTTCACCGCCGACGGCCTGCATGGCATCGTTGCGGTCCCGTGTGTTCCCGTCCGCAATTAGAATTTTAGGTGCCGAAGTCATAAGTTCAGTTCTCACTCACCAATGGCATCTATGATGCCGACAAGATCATCGTGACTGGTACAAACCGCATCTGCGGAGGTCGTGTAACGGTCAACATCCCGCTTAGCCGTATAAAGAATCGCCTTCATACCAAGTGCCTGCGCCCCCTTAATGTCCTTATTATCGCGATCACCGATATGCACCATTTCGTCGAAGGGCACATCCATCTGCTTTTGTGCCGCCTCAAACATGGCAGCATTGGGTTTTGACCGGCCGACTTCATCCGAGAACGCAAAACCACTGAAATGTTTCAATAGATCATAATGGGCCAGCATATCGCGCAGACCTAACCCGGACGTGACGATGGTATCCGAGATCACGCAAAGCTTGTAGCGCGATGCAAGGGTTTGAATAGCCGCTTCCACACCCGGCAAAATATCAGGCGGGAGACCAACCTCAAGCTGCTCCATTGCATGTGACAAAACCGATAATTCATCGTCAGGCAATGGTTTGCCGAGACCTTTCAAGACAACTTCAAGCCGTTCCCGATTGGTCCATGTCATACTGGCTTCCTGCCATGCCTTGTAAAAGGCGGCATTTCCTGTCGCATACGCAATATCAAGTTCTTCGCGGCTGATGTCGTAATGACGGTTAAGTGCGTCCAAAAGCAATTGATGACGTGTTTCGGGCTTGCTTAAAAGACCCTTTGCCAGACGTTTGGGCTCATCCGACTCATCATCGAATACAGTGTCCCAAAGATCGAACGTAACGGCTTTGATGCTCATGTGCGGGATGTTGGCGGGATGGCAGGCGGGCGTCAATAAACATCCATAACAAACAACGGTTAGACAAAATATTTACCGGATTTCTGCCGCCAGGCGTTTTGCCGCCTCGTCACGTTGGCTGATGTTCATCTGCTTGTTCACGCGCGTGAAGGCTATATTTACATCGTAACCTTCTTCGTGAGCCGCGATGACAGCCGCACTGGGCAAGGCGCGTTTGTACCAGATCCAGGCTTCGATCAGATCCCGCTCAACGCCCCATCCAGCTTCAAACATGGACCCGATCAGATATTGCGCCACCGGATGTCCCTGCGTTGCCGCCGTCCGGTAATAGGTCAAGGCAGCACCGTAGTCCTGAGGTACCCCCAACCCCCGGAAATAACCTTCACCGACCTTGAAATGAGCATCGGCATTCCGCGAAAGCCGTGTCGCCGTTTTATACCATTCCTGTGCACGGTAATGATCCTGCCGAACTCCGTCTCCCTTGGCATATAGATCGCCGACACCGACCTGAGCCGGTGCATATCCCTCATCAGCCGCTTTCCTGTACCAGACCATGGCTTCCTTGGGATTGCGGAATTGGGCAGGTGCCGTCACTAGCGAACGGGCATATCGGGTCCAGTCTTCCACGCCCCCGGTTTCAGCAGCCCGTTTTTCGGACTGGAGTGTGAGTTTATAGGCTTCTATCGCCTGTTGCTCAGGATCTGGTGTCCGCTCACCATGAAACACCCAGCCGGCCACACCGGACAAAATCAGGCAGGTCAGCACTGTCCAGAAAATAAAACGGAACGACATGGGGGTTCAGCTATTCCTTATCCGGACTGCTGCCGGACGAGAAATGCGTCATTTCGGCAGATTATGATCGTTTCTGTCGACCCGCTGCTGATTTTGAGTGGTGCCGTGCGGGTCAACACGATCATAACAGGTCACGCCGCCAAGATCGCGATAACAATAGATATTTTGACGGATTTGCGGCATGTCTTCCGCGCAATACGTCAACCCCTGTTCTTTGCGGAGGGTGGAGCAATTCTTGCCGCTGCTCATGGAAACGGCGTGATCGACAAGGGTTTTATCCGATCCCATGAGGGAAATTCCCTCAACGGAAGTGAACGTAACCGGGTCGCAAGCCGCCAAGGACAGGCTGGTCAACAGAACAAAGGCAGCAGAGAGCAACCTGAGTATCTTTTTCATGGCTTGGAGGCTCCTGTAAACACTGCGCATAGTTGTCCTGAAATGGTTAATTTCAGCTTAATATCCAGACTTCCGGCCTTCCTGGAATGCCAAGCAGAAGTGACTGCAATCGTTTGCCAATTGCCTGTCACCCCGATATGTTTGGGCGCTTTTTAATCAGGCCCCAGTAATCTTGGGAGCCGCACGGACGGAGACGACCTTGGCCGAGGAAGACGACGCTCTAATTCGCGAAATTGATGAGGAACTGCGCCATGAACAGGCGAAGAAGCTATGGCAGACCTATGGCAAATATGTCATCGGCGTTGCCGTTGCCGTTGTCGTTGTCGTGGCCGGATATCAAGGTTGGCGTGCCTATGATCGAAGTGTCCGCCAGGAGTCGACAGATCGGCTGATCGGTGCTGCTACCTTGATACAGGAAGGCCAAACAGATAGTGCCATCGAAAGCCTGTCCAAGCTTGAAAAGGACGGTCTTGGAAAAATTGACGTACTGGTCAAATTGCGGCACGCGGCACTGATCGCCAAAAGCGGTGACCAGCAGGGTGCGGCGGACATTTATGCAAACATCGCCGCCGATGACGGAAACGCAAAATCCTTCCGTGACCTCGCAACCGTTCTTGGCGCCGTACAGTTGCTGGATATCAGTAAGGACAACGCCCAAACCGTCATCGACAAACTGCAGCCCCTGACGGCTGACAATAACGACTGGCGCAATTCTGCCCGCGAACTTTCCGCTGTTGCCGCTATCAGCCTTGGCCAGACTGATAAGGCACGTGACCTGCTGCAAGCAAACGCACTGGACCCGCAAGCACCTGGCGGCGTACGCTCAAGGGCTCAGGAACTGCTACAAGCGATCGGTCAATGAGAACGAATTTTTTCCCATTTCGACTGCCATACAGGTCCGGTGTCCTTGCTGCCCTGATGATGGCTTCAATGGCGCTGAGCGGATGCGACACTTTCCGTGATTTCGACCCATTCAGTCAAAGAGAAGACCCGTTGCCGGGAGAGCGCATTGCGGTTCTCGCCAATGAACGCAGCCTTAATGCCGACGTCGCGCCGGGCGAAGCCAACATCGTATTGCCTGCCCCCAGCCCCAACACCGAATGGCCGATGGCTGGTGGTTACGCTAACCACGCCATGCATCACATTACTGTCCGTGACAATCTGAGCGAAGCCTGGAGCCGTGATATCGGTGCAGGTGCCGATGACGAACTTCGGTTTGTTGCTACGCCGATTGTCGGCGACGGCGTCGTTTTTGCTTTGGATACCGAATCCCAGCTTTCCGCATATAACCTCCAGGACGGTGACGCCATTTGGGATGCCGATCTTGAGCCTGAAAATGATGATGAAGGCCACATTGGTGGTGGTATCGCATACGAGCGAGGCCGGGTATTCGTTGCAACCGGTTTCGGTGTCGTCTTTGCGATTGACGCAAAAACCGGTGAAACCTTGTGGCAGGAAAACATTCATATCCCGATGCGCGTCGCACCGACAGTTCGCGGTGGACGCGTTTTTGTCGTGACGGTTGATAACAACCTGATTGTGCTCGATGCCCGTGACGGGAAGACACTTTGGACCCACGCCGGCAGCCAGGAAACGGCAGCACTTCTCGGGGGGGCCAGTCCGGCAGTCGATAACGGCATCGTTGTCGTCGCCTATTCCTCGGGCGAACTGTACGCACTGAGAGTCGATACTGGCCGGGTACTCTGGCAGGACAATCTTGTATCAATCCGGCGCACGGATGCCATTGCCGCACTTGCACAAATCCGTGGACGTCCGATCATCGATCGTGGCCGTGTCATAGCGATCAGCAACGCTGGCGTCATGGCTGCCATTGATCTGAGAACCGGCCGCCGCGTATGGGCACGTGAAATAGGCGGCACGGAAAGCCCGTGGGTCGCAGGTGATTACATCTTCACTATTACCAACGAGAACGAACTGATCGCTGTTTCACGTGACGATGGTAAGGTTCTCTGGGTCACCGGCTTGCCGCGTTTTGAAGATGAAAAGTATAAGGAAGACCCGATTGTATGGTCCGGCCCTATCCTTGCCAGTGACCGCCTGATCGTCGCCGGCTCGAACGGCGAGGCATTGGCTGTATCCCCTTACAACGGACGTCTTCTTGGAATCGTTGAAATGCCTGATGGTGTATCCGTACCACCGATCGTCGCAAATGGATCGGTGATTTTCCTGGCAGACGATGCCGATCTAGTCGCTTACCGGTGACACAGGCGCAAAGCCGGATCTGAAAAATGACCTTTACCCTTGCCATCATTGGCCGGCCAAACGTCGGGAAATCGACGCTGTTCAACCGACTGGTCGGCAAACGGCTTGCCATCGTTGATGACACACCGGGCGTCACCCGTGACCGCCGTGAGGGTGAAGCGTCGATATCCGATCTTAAATTCCATATCCTCGACACGGCTGGGCTGGAAGAAGCTACGGATGACAGCATTGAAAGCCGGATGCGGATGCAGACCGAACAGGCTGTAGCCAGCGCTGATGTTGCACTTCTTGTGATCGATGGCCGTGTCGGCGTCACACCGACAGACAGTCACTTTGCACAATGGCTGCGCAGTCAGAACACGCCAGTGATCCTTGCCGTCAACAAGTGTGAGGGCAAACAGGCTGAAGCCGGTATCTATGAGGCTTATAGACTAGGACTTGGAGACCCAATTCCTCTTTCCGCGGAACATGGCCTGGGCCTTGATGAACTGTATGACGCACTTGTCCCGTTCCGGGAGAAAACCGCCGCCGAAGCTGAACGCCATGCCCTCGCGTCAAATCCGGATGTCGACGGCCTCGTAAACGACAGTGGTGATGAAGATGATGACGAGGCAGTACTGTCCTCACCGCTCCAGTTGGCCATCGTCGGCCGCCCAAACGCCGGTAAATCCACCCTGGTGAACCGGTTGCTCGGTGAAGACAGAATGCTTACGGGACCGGAAGCCGGCATAACACGCGATGCCATTGCCACCTCCTGGGTCTGGGAGGATCGCGAAATCCGTCTCGTCGATACCGCAGGGCTACGCAAACAGGCCAGGGTTGAGGAAAAACTCGAATACCTGGCCGTCAACGACACCTTCCGCGCCATTCAGTATGCGCAGGTTGTGGTTCTAGTCATTGATGCCGAACAACCGCTCGAAAAACAGGACCTGACGATTGCGCGAAAAGTCGTCGAAGAAGGGCGTGCACTGATCATTGCCGTTAACAAATGGGATGCTATCAAAAACCGCAGTGAGACCATGTCCCAAATCAATGACCGGTTGCATACGTCGCTGCAACAGATCAGAGGCGTGCGGGTTGTTACCATGTCCGCCCTGACCGGACGCGGCACCGACAAATTACTGCCGACAGTATTCGAGGTCTTTGATCTGTGGAATACCCGTGTGCCCACGGGCGCATTAAATCGCTGGCTGTCCAGAATGCTTGAAGCCCATCCGCCGCCCATGGGGTCACACGGCCGTCGCCTGACGATCCGCTATGTGACACAAGCCAAATCACGACCGCCAACTTTTTACCTGTTCTCATCGACTGCAGGGAAACTGCCGGATAGCTATTTACGCTACCTTGCCAATGGACTGCGTGATGATTTCGGCCTGGATGGTATTCCGATACGCATTCATACCCGATCCGGCAAGAACCCGTATGCATGATTTAATGGCTGTTTCGCGAACCTAGTTTATTCAACCGCCGCCCCGATGATAAGCGCGGTCGAACTGCTCAAGAAAGGCCTTCCGTTCAGCCTCAGAATAACCGGTAAAAGAAAGCGTCACAGCTGTCGTCGCAATACGCATCAAGGCGATCTGACGCACCTGTTCCGGCCCAAGCCCGATGTCGATATGTTTGCCGTGACCGCCTTCAACCCGGACTGTCGTATTATCGTGAACCTGAAAATGATGGCTTTTCAACGCACGTGGCAGAAGCCGGACAAACTCCGCATGGGTTATACCCATCTGCTTGTTGATTGTAACTGGCGTCAACAATAGTCCACTCAACCGCCGGCAACCGGGGGCCATATGGCCAGATGATCCCCGGCTTCCAAAGACTTCTCTGAACGCTCTTCCGGTGCAATGTAGACACCATTGATCAGCACCATGTGGCACATCTTTTCCGGCAATCCCAGCCGCAAGATGACCTGTGTCGGTGTGCTCCCGTCATTGATTTCCATATCCGCCTCATTTTTGACTGCGTCCGCAGGCAGATACTCCGCCAACGAAGCGTACAACTTGATGCGTATTTTCATGCGTCCTGAGGGCTCCCCCTACTGAGAACACGCAACATAAGCATCTGCAATCAGATGCGGGTCGGCCATCAGCTTGTCTTTCCAATCTCCAAGTGGCACTTCGGTCTGGATCAGCCCCCGCAGCACCCCGATATGATCAGTGCGGCCCAGCGACAGTGCACCGACGATTCTGTCTCCATCGAATTCAAGGCGCATGTAGCGGAAATTCTCCGGATCAACGGCTTCAGCATGATCACCGCCCATCACGCCGTCCCATTTTCCAAAACTGGCAGAAATCAGCCCGACGGTATCAAGGACATTCATGTTAAGGCTGCCTTTATAGGGAGCCGGTTTACCCGCCATGTTCAGTGCTGCAATCCGGCCATGATCGACGGCGGTTGGTTGAACCGCATGCACGGCCCAGCCGCCGGTCGAGAAATCCGGTCCCTGTGCACAATCACCGGCAGCATAGATGTCATCCACCGTAGAGCGCATGAATTCATCAGTCAGAATTCCCTGATCTATTTTCATCCCGGCCCCTTCGACAAAGCCGATATTTGATTTAACGCCGGTGGCGACAACAACAAGGTGTGCAGGAATACTTTTACCGTTATCCAGATCAACTTTAAGCGTGTCTGTCTCGTCACCTGACTGTTCAAGTTTTGTGACTTTTGTCGATGTCAGAACATGCACCCCTTTATGTTCACACCAATCCTTGACCATATTGCCGGCTGCTTCATTCATCATGCGCGGCACCATCCGGTCCAGCGCTTCCACGACTGTCAGATTCACACCGCGCTCTGCCAGTGCCTCCATGATAATGCAGCCGATAAACCCGGCGCCCATAAGCACAACATCCGCACCCTTGTCGGCAAACTTGATAATGTTGCGGCAGTCTTCAAGCGTCCAGCAGTGATGAACTGCCGGCAGGTCCAGGCCTTCGATCGGCGGTCTGACAGGACTTGCCCCGGTTGCGATCAGCAGCTTCGAATATGGCTGCTCGCTCCCGTCTTCAAGCTTGACGGTTTTCTTCTTCGGATCAATCGATTCCACCACACCCTGACGATATTGGATCGCGTGGGCATCATAATGACCATCGTCCTTACGCAGATAAGTACCCTGCTCCTTGATCAATCCCGTCAACACATAAGGGATCGCCATACGAGAATACGGCGGTTCGGGTTCCGAGCCGATCATCACCACGTCAGTTTCGGGGTCGGTCTTACGCAGCGTATCGGCAGCGGTGACACCAGCAGGGCCGGCGCCAATGATTACGTAGGTCATGGTTCCCTCCATAAACGACTATCGCCGTCGTCTCCGCAAAGGCGGAGCCCAAATTTTCGGCGTTCCCTTGGATTCCCGCCTGCGCGGGAATGACGGAATATTGCAAAAATCGATCAACCGGATGCGGTACAGGCGGGGAGGATATTCCGCCCCGCCTGTTATCCGTCAAAGTCCGAGACGGCTCAATGTCTCGTTGGTTGGCACCCCGTCCGTAGTCCACCCGCGAAGTTCATAATACTCCGGCAGCATCTTATCGAGCTGATTGGTAAGCCCCTTGGCAGGACCGGTTTTTGCTGCATCCTTGACCAGACGTTCCGGCAGCTTGTCATCGGCAGCTGAGAAACCTGCGGCGTTATTGAAGTTCCGCTCCAGGTTCCAGATACGTTCACCAACTTCAAGGAGTTTATCCACCGACCATTCGCCATCACATGCGGCATCAATCTGTGGTGCCACATCCTCCAGAGACCAGGCAAACGAGGTAAAGACGCAAATACCCGCGCTGTCAAAAACAGCCGTTGCATCCTGAAACGCCTTGACCAATCCGGCTTTCCCTTCGGAAACCAATGGATCGGTTTTCTCCGGTATACCCAGAACCTCAGACGCAACAGTGTAAGACCTCAGATGGCAGGCACCGCGGTTAGACGTCGCGTACGTCAGCCCCATGCCCTGAATGCCGCGTGAGTCATATGCAGGGAATTCCTGTCCCTTGACCGACATAGACATTTCCGGATGGCCGTATTTGTCACAGAGCAATTTCGACCCCAGGCCTATCTCAGCACCGAAACCTTCACCTTTACCGGTTAACTCGGCCAGATCCGTCAGTGCCTTTGCACTCCCGAATTTAAGTTCGATACCACCGGTTTCCTTATCAGTGATGATGCCGTCTTCATACATTTCCATCGCTGCGCCTACGGTGGCGCCGAACGAAATCGGGTCAAAGCCCTGTTCGTTGCAAATGAAGTTGGCGAACGTCAGCGCATCAAGATCATCGACACCTGTCGCCGCGCCCAGCGCCCATGCGGCTTCATATTCAAGGCCGCCGGATGCGATCTGATACTGTGGTCGCTCTGCAACGGTATAGTGTGTCCGGTCGACAGTGGAAATTCGCCCACAGGCAATCGTACATCCGAAGCAGGCCGCATTGCGGACAAGGTTAGGCTTTCCGTCAGATTCACGAGGTTCAGCCATGGCTTCAGCTGAAATCGCATGCGCACCCTCAAACTGAATATCGCGGTGATTTCGGGTTGGGAGGGCGCCGGTCTCGTTGATCACGTTCATCAGAACCTGTGTCCCGAAAGCCGGCAGACCTTGACCGGTCACAGCATTGCCTGCCAACACGGCCTTGCCGGCAGCAGACGCTTCCATGAAACGCTTCGGATCCTTGACGCCGACCCCTTTGGTGCCGCGAATGGCAACGGCTTTCAGGTTCTTTGAGCCCATCACCGTGCCGACACCGGAACGTCCGGCAGCGCGGTGGTAATCGTTGACGACGCAGGCGTACTTCACACCTTTCTCACCGGATATACCGATGGAAGCGACACGTATCTGCGGATCCTGATGCTTCTTCTTGATCGCATCCTCGGTGTCCCAAACGCTGGTACCCCACATATCCGAAGCATCAATCAGTTTCGCATCATCATTGTCGATGAACAGATAAACCGGTGATTTCGATTTCCCTTCGAAAATGATCATATCGAAACCGGCATTCTTCATTTCATTTCCGAAGAAGCCGCCGGAATTCGAGCATGCAATCGCGCCTGTAAGGGCGCCCTTGGTGATCACCGAATACCGGCCAGCCGTGGACGCAGACGTCCCGGTTAATGGCCCCGTTGCCATGATCAATTTGTTCGCTTCGTTCAAAGGGTCAACTTTGGGGTCGACTTCTTCAACGAAATACTTGGTCGCCAAACCACGTTGGCCGAGATACTTTTCAGCCCATACCATATTCAGCGGTTCGCTTTTGCAGGTTCCTTCGCTCAGATCGACGCGGAGGATTTTTTTTGCCCATGCCATGATGTTTCCTCCTCCCTGTTAAGCCGATGCCTGACCGGCATCGGTTTTTTCGGCCCAGGCACGCATCTTGTCGAGCCCGGTCCAGTTTGCATCAACGTAGGTAATCGCATCAGTCGGACATGCCTTGACGCATTCCGGCTCGCCTTCACACAGATCGCACTTGATGACTTTACCGGTATCCGCGTTGTAATTTACGGTGCCGAAAGGACAGGCGATGGTGCAGACTTTACAGCCTACACAGAGGCTATTGCTGACGATCTTCGCGCCGGTCGCCTTGTCGAGGGTGATCGCATCGACGGGACAGGCATGCATGCACCAGGCTTCATCGCACTGCGTGCATGTATAAGGTACGAAGCGACCCTTATCGTGGAAAGTGAACACCTTGATGCGGGATTTGGCAGGGTTAAATGCATTTTCATTGTCGTACGAACACGCCAGTTCGCACTGCAGGCATCCGGTGCATTTATCCGGATCGATATTTAGCGATTTTTGCATTTTTGGTTTCTCCCTTGAAGTGGCTTATTACCTATATTCAAGCGTTTGACGCTCGTTAGGTATACTCTAACACCTTAAATCACGGTTTCGAGAGACAATTTTGTATATCCATATTGTACTGGGCTGATATTTCCGGCTTGTCCAAAGTGGGTTTGACGACCCACACAAATACAGAGACATTCTGTCCGGGATTTAATAAAAAGGTGCCGAATGACCTCGCCGCTACCCGCATATGATGATTTCAGAAAACTGCCGCACGCCGTGTCGCTGCTTGGAATGTCCGGTGTCGGAAAAACGACACTCTCCACCGGATTGCGGCGGAGTGCGAACTGGTTCCACTATTCAGCGGATTACCGGATCGGCACAGCGTATCTGGCAGAACATATTCTTGATAATATCAAGTTCCGAATCATGCGGACCGACCCGTTTATTGCCGGTCTTTTACGTTCCGATTCGATCTATATCAGCCACAATATTTCCGTCGACAACCTAGAGCCTGTTTCGACGTATCTCGGCATGTATGGGGATCCGGATTTCGGTGGTCTCGACAAGGAAGCGTTTCTTGAACGCCAGCAGCAGTATCAGGATGCCGAAATCAATTCCATGTGTGATGTCGGGCGATTTCTGGACAAGGCCTGGAAAATTTATTCCTGCAAGGATTTCATCAATGATGCATCGGGAAGTTTGTGTGAGATCGTCGATCTTGAAGACCCTGATGATCCCGTCATTTCATCGCTTCGCGAAAATACTCTGATCCTCTACATCCGCGCCAATGCGTCGGGTGAGGAAACACTGCGAAGGCGCGCCGAAAGCGACCCGAAACCTTTATTCTATCACCCTGATTTCATAGACAGACATTTGTCCGGACAACCGGATGACGGCAAGGGCGTGGACAGGCAGGACTTTGCCCGAAAGCTGTTTCCGCTTTTGCTGGAAGACCGCAAGCCCCGGTATGAAACCTTTGCCGAAAAATACGGCTTTTCCATAAATGTGGATTCACTCTTTCCGGGGGATGGTGAAAGTGGTGCCACACTTGAAAGTGAGGACTTCATCCGGCTTCTGTACGATCTACTGACAGAACAGTCTGAAACAAGTGAGGTTGCACATGACAATGCCAGTCGCTATCTGAAGGTCTGCCGGGAACGCGCACAAAAGCGCGGCCTGGAAGTCTGAGGGTTGACGATCAATGCCGATTAAAATTCCATCTGAACTCCCGGCGCATAAAGTGCTTGAGCGAGAAGGCGTCCCCATCATCAAGGACAAGGATGCAACGCGTCAGGATATACGTCCTCTAAAAATAGCGATCCTCAACCTGATGCCGGAGAAAATCAAAACCGAGACCCAATTGGTGCGGGTCCTCGGCGCGACACCCTTGCAGGTCGAGGTAACGCTTCTGTCGCTGACCAGCCATAAGCCAAAAACCACGTCTGAACAGCATCTTCTGGATTTTTATCTGCCATGGGTCGATATCCGGGACCAGAAGTTTGACGGCCTGATCGTGACCGGCGCCCCGATCGAGCAGTTGCCGTTCGAAGAGGTCCGCTACTGGCCTGAATTGTGTGACATCTTCGACTGGTCACTTAGCAACGTACACGGCTGTTTCAATCTATGTTGGGGCGCGCAGGCAGCTCTGTACCATTTCTATAAAATCCCCAAATATCAGTTGCCGAAAAAGGCCTTCGGCGTTTTCTGGCATAACGTGCTTGATTCGACTTCACCGTTGATGCGGGGGCTTAACGACACAATCCCGACCCCGGTTTCCCGGCACACGGAAAATCATCACGAAGATCTGAACAAGTTCAGAAACCTGCAGATTCTGGCCGAATCCGACGAAGTGGGCATGGCGCTTGTTTATGACGACGTGCTCAACCACGTGCATATGTTCAATCATCTGGAATATGATTCCACCACGCTGGGTGATGAATATACCCGAGATGTCGCCAAGGGGTCTGAGATTCAGGTACCTAGAAACTATTATCCTGATGATGACCCGGGCAGAACACCGGTAAATACCTGGCGCTCGAACGCACACATACTGTTCGGTAACTGGATTAATATGATTTACCAGTCGACGCCGTATGATCTCGCCAGGATCGGCGAAAACCGCCCCGCCGTGCCCAAAGCCGACGACGCGGCGTAATACGCCATCTCCCATACGTCTCCGGCGCAAGCCGGGGTCCAGCCAAACAAATGCAATGCCTGGAGTCCGGCCTCCGCCGGAATGACGACAACGCGTGAAATAAACGGCGAAGCAAGCCTCACGCGTTCGTTTGCGCGCGCTTTCTTTCGATGGTCTGCGCGACGATGACGATCAGCGCCAGCGCGATCCCCGCCCCATCCGTATAAAACCCCGGCTTGATCAGGCAGATCGCCGACGCCACCATCAGGACACGCTGCCACATCGGCGCGTGCGCGATCAGATAGCCATGCAGCCCGGCGGCAAGCAGCACCACGCCGCCAATCGCCGAAACCGTGGTCAGCGCGATGGTCTGCCAGGCGCCGATCAGCAGCAGCGACGGGCCGAACACGAACATGAACGGAATGATGTAGCCGGTCAGGCCCAGTTTCACGGCGGCCACCCCGGATTCCCAGAGACCGGCTCCGGATATGCCGTTCGCCGCATACACCGCCAGCGCCACCGGCGGCGTGATCGCCGACAGGATGGCAAAATAGAACACGAACATGTGCGCCGCCTCGACGCTGACGCCGAGTTTGACGACGGCGGGCACCAAAAGCGCCACCTGCATGATGTAAGCCGGGGTCGTCGGCATCCCCATGCCGAGGATGATGCCGGCAAGCATCGTCATGAACAGCGCGATGACCAGCGAGTTCTGGGAAATGTCGAGAACGAAACTGGTGAACTCGATGCCGAGACCCGACAGCGCGATGACGCCGATGACGATCCCGGCGCAGCCGCACGCAAGGGCCACGCCGACCGCGTTCTTGGCCCCGTCGACGAGGGCTTCGAGCATGTTCTGCGGATTCAGATGCTGGCGGCTGGATTTCCTGAGCATGATCGTCGGGAACACCGAGAAAATACCGCAGAGCGCGGCGAACGGTGCGCTGAACCCGGCGATAAGGACGCCGACGATGACAACCAGCGGAATGAACAGATGACCGTGGTTCTTCAACGTTTCCTTCAGCGACGGCAATTCCGACTTGGGCAGGCCGACCATGCCGACGCGCCTAGCCTCGAAATGCACCGCCATGAACAGCGCGCCGAAATAAAGCACGGCAGGGATCAGGGCGAACTTGGCGACCTCCAGATAGGCGATACCCATGAACTCCGCCATGACGAAAGCCGCCGCGCCCATGATAGGGGGCATGATCTGCCCGCCCGTGGAGGCGACGGCCTCGACCGCGCCGGCGAACGCCGGCCGGTATCCGATCCGCTTCATCAGCGGGATCGAGAAAGTCCCGGTGGTCATGACGTTGGCGACGGCACTGCCGGAAACGGTGCCGAACATGGCGCTGGTAATGCAGGCCACCTTGGCCGGGCCGCCGGCGGTATGTCCGGTCAGCGACATCGCGAAATCCATGAACAGCTTGCCGGTGCCGGTGCGCTCGACGAAGGCGCCGAAAAGAATGAACAACACCACGTAGGTCGCGGATACGCTGACCGGAATGCCGAGGATGCCGTCCGTGGTCAGGAACAACTGTTCGAGCATCGGGCCGAGATCGGTGCCGTGTATGAACAACCCGTACGAGACGAAAATCAGTGCCGTGATCGGCAGCACAAGGCCCATGAGGCGGCGGGTCGCCTCCAAAAGGACGGCGATCATCAAAAGACCGAAGATCCAGTCACCGGTGACCAGATCGTCGACGTAGATCATGCGGTTATCGATGTAGTCCTTGGCCCAGAACTGATATCCGCAGGCGAGCAACGATGCCGCCACCAAAACCAGGTCCGGCCAGCCGGGGGTGCCGTCCTTGCGCGGGAAGCACGGCGACATCAAGAACGCCATCACCAGCGCGAAGGCCAGGTGCGTGGTGCGGAAAAGCTGCGCATCGGGCGAGCCGAAGAACGCGACATATAGATGATAAAGGGACATGGAAGCGCCAACCACCGTGACGGCGTACCAGGCCCAATTCTTACCGCTGAACATTTGGCTTCTCCAACCGCATGAAGGGACCCCCGCGGCACTTCCGGCGAAACACCGCGGGGGACACGATACTCAGGTTAAAGCGTTCAGATTAGAGCGCGCCCTTCGACTTGTAGAAGGCAGTGGCACCGGCGTGGAACGGCACGCCGATATCCAGCGCCATCGCCTTCGCATCGGCACCGGCCATCGCCTTGGCGATCGCCGCCATGTCGCCGATACCGCCGGCCATGGCGTTGAGCACGCCTTCGACCGTCTTGGCGTCGAGATCGCAACGCGCGATGACGTGCGTCGCGTAACCGACCGTGCCAACGTCTGCCGTCTGCTTCGGATAGGTGCCGGCCTTGATCACGATACGCTTATAGCCGGGGTTGATCTTCTGCATGTTGGCGAGGCCGTCGTCGGGGATCGGCACCAGCATGACGTCGCGTGACGCCGCTAGGTCCATGATGGCGCTGGCCGGTGCGGTCGTGCCCAGCGTGAACCATTCCGCGTTGCCGTCCTTCAACTGGTTGACGGAGTCCGTATAGGAACCCTGGTTGACCTTCGGCAGGTCTTTATAGGAAAGACCATAGGCTTCCAGCAGGTGCACGGTAATCTGCTCGCCGGTGTTGCCCTTTTTCTGGGTGGTCAGCGCCTTGCCCTTGAGATCGGCGGGCGACTTGATGCCGCTACTGGCGAGTGCCACCACCTGGAAGTACTGCGGATAGAGCGTGGCGACGTTGCAGACGTTGGCATATTTCTTCTCGAACGGCGGCTTGCCGTTGATGGCATCGACCGTCGACACCGAGTTGGCGAAACCGATGTCGGCCTTGCCGGCTTCGATGGCCTTGACGTTGGCGATACCTGCGCCGGGGCCGACCTGGACGTTTGAACCGGGGATCTGTTTTTCGATCAGGTTCTTGATCGCACCGCCGAGCGGATACCACGATCCGCCCTGCGGACCGGTAACGAGCTTGAGATCGGCGGCGGAAGCCGATCCGGCCACAGCAAACATAACCGCAGAAGCAAGGGCTCCTGCCTTGTAAAATGCACGCATGCGTTTTCTCCCAAAGGATGTGCGACCGCTTTTGGCGGTTTCAACGTTAAGAAAAAAACGCTATTCCATTCATGAATTTCCGACAAGCGAACATTCATGCGGCGTGATTTTTCCCGGACGGGTCCCGGATTACGGCTTTGACCGTCGCCCGCTGCGCGCTCTACGAATTGGTGCACTATGGCGGAACACGCACGCCGTCACCCCGGCGAAAGCCGGGGGCCAGCCAAACAAATGCGATGCCTGGATTCCGGCCTCTGCAGGAATCACGTTACGCAGGCACGAAGCCTAGAACCGCATCGGTATGGCGTGCAGGACATGTTCGAGGCCCTGCACCTGCGCCACCACGTCGGCCGGCGGCTGACCGTCAATTTCAATCAAGGCGATGGCATCACCACCCTGATCCGCGCGACCGAGGTTGAATGTTGCAATGTTCACACCGGCTTCACCGAGCACCGTCCCGAGAGCACCGATCAGGCCTGGCTTATCGTGGTTGGCGATATACAGCATGTTCGGGCCAAGTTTGGCATCAATGTGAATACCCTTGATTTCGACAAGACGCGGTTCGTGGTTGAACAGCGTCCCCTTGACGGAACGCTCCTGTTTTTCCGTCACAACCTTTACTGTAATCAGGGTGTGGTAATCACCGGCTGTTTCTGATTTTGCTTCAAGAATCTTGATATTGCGATCTTCGGCGATCACGGGCGCATTGACCATATTCACACCTTCAAGCAGCGGCCCCAACAACCCCTTCAGGACGATCGCCGTCAGAGGTTTGGTATTCAGCGTCGAAACATCGCCCTCGTAACAAATCTCGATCCCCTTGATTGCATTTTGAGTTGCCTGACCGGCAAAGCCACCAAGCTGTTCCGCCAATGCCATATATGGTTTCAACTTGGGCGCTTCTTCAGCCGTCACGGAGGCCATATTCAACGCATTGGCCACGGCTCCCGTCAGCAGATAATCCGCCATCTGCTCGGCAACCTGTACGGCAACCTTTTCCTGCGCTTCCGATGTTGAAGCTCCGAGGTGGGGGGTGCAGACCACCTGCTCCATGCCGAAAAGGATATTCTCCTTCGCCGGCTCCTCGGCATAGACGTCCAGTGCGGCACCCGCGACATGACCTGTCTCGATCGCCGCTTTGAGAGCGACTTCATCGACGAGGCCGCCCCTGGCACAGTTGATGATCCGGACACCTGTCTTCGTTTTATTCAGGGCGGTTGCGTCCAGAATATTACGCGTCTGATCCGTCAGAGGTGTGTGCAGACTGATAAAATCCGCCCGTGGCAGCAATTCATCAAGATCGACTTTTTCAACACCAAGAGTCTGCGCCCGTTCCTCGGACAGGAAGGGATCAAAAGCAATGACCTTCATCTTCAGACCTTGGGCACGATCAGCTACAATTGCACCGATATTGCCGCAGCCGATGATCCCGAGCGTCTTGCCCATGAGTTCCACCCCCATAAAACGGGATTTCTCCCATTTGCCGGCATGGGTGGATGCATTCGCGGCGGGGATTTGCCGGGCCAACGACAACATCATGGTCACGGCGTGCTCCGCTGTCGTGATTGCATTCCCGAAAGGCGTGTTCATGACGACGATTCCGGCATCGGTGGCGGCCTTCACGTCGACATTATCCACACCAATCCCGGCGCGGCCGATAACCCTCAGGCGCCCCGGATCCGCCAGGGTTTTCGGCGTTATCTTTGTCGCGGAACGGATTGCAATCCCATCATATTCACCGATCTTTTTGGCAAGTTGCTCCTTGTCCAGATCAGTGATGACATCGACGTCTACGCCACGGTTTTTGAAAACATCGGCGGCCAGCGGCGACATTTTGTCCGAAATCAGAACCTTGGGCATGGCTCAGCCTCCCTGCAGTTCTGATTTGACCGTTGCATAAGCCCAATCGAGCCAGGGGCCGAGTGCGGCGAGGTCCGAGGATTCCACCGTTGCACCACACCAGATGCGCAGACCCGGCGGGGCATCGCGGTGCGACCCGACGTCAAAGGCTACTTCTTCCTTATCCAGCAGGCCCGTCAGCTTCTTGATCGCGGCACGTTGGCCGTCCTCATCCATGGACGCGAACCACGGATCGTTGACGATCAACACCACGGACGTATCGGAACGTATAACAGGATCCTTACAGATGAATTCGATCCAGTCCGATTGCTCAACCCAGGCACTCAGGATTTTGAAATTCTGTTCGACCCGTGCCCGGAGTGCCTTGAAACCGCCGATGGATTCAGCCCATTTGAGGCCATCCAGAGCGTCTTCGACACACAGCATCGAGGGGGTATTGATGGTGACCCCTTCGAAAATTTCCTCGTTCAGCTTGTCTTTCTTTTTCAGGCGAAAGACCTTCGGCATCGGCCAGGGAGGATCATAGCTTTCAATCCGTTCCACGGCGCGTGGACTCAGCACCAGCATGCCATGGGCAGCTTCACCACCCATGACCTTCTGCCACGACCACGTGACGATATCGGTCTTGTCCCAGGGAATATCCATGGCGAACACTGCCGATGTCCCGTCAACGATAGTCAATCCTTCACGGTCAGCCGAAATCCAGTCGCCATTGGGAACTTTTACACCACCTGTGGTGCCGTTCCAGGTGAAGATGACATCACGGGAAAAGTCGACTTTGCTCAAATCCGGAATTTCACCGTAAGCCGACTCGGTGATCTTGAGATCGTCCAGTTTCAACTGGGATTTCGTATCGACCGCCCATTGTTTACCGAAGCTTTCCCACGCCACGACCTCGACGCCCCGAGGGCCAAGCACGGACCATAATGCCATTTCGACGGCACCTGTGTCGGAACCTGGCACAATACCGATGCGGTAGTCGTCGGGAATACCGAGTACAGCCCGCGTTCGGTCAATGACGTCTTTCAGCAACATCTTTCCGGTCGCGTGACGATGCGAACGGCCAAGGAAAGCATCGGCCAGTACGTCAGGGCGCCAGCCAGGGCGTTTGGTGCAGGGACCGGATGAAAAATGGGGATTCGCCGGACGCATGTCCGGCTTCTGAAGAGTATTCATGTTTTCTCCTTTCCTCTCAGAAAGGTCGCACCTCGTTGGGGAGGCATGGCCCGGAGAAAACATACACGAAATCAAGGGGTTAGCAAGAAATAAAGTGAGTTTTAGAAAAATTTTTGAATTGGTGAGGAAGATAGACTCGATGGAAGGTGCTACGTTCATAGCCAAATCGGCTAAAAATCTCAACCAAGAAACATCTTTCGCCTATATCGTCAAAAACCGGTGCTAGTCTTTCCATATGGGAATCGTAGCCAATGAAGCGCTTGAGCTTGTAAGCATTTTAGACACCCTCTACTGCGGCGAAACGAGAAAGGATAGATATAAAAATGGCAATTATTTTTCACATCGTCGCAGCAATCGCTATCATTCAGTTTATTACCCACTTCCTATCTGGAAGAGGCCGAAATCCGGATTCACACAAGGTAGTTGGCATATCATTTGTAATCATAGTCGCATATGTAATATGGCTTTTCACTTCTTAGCGGTCGCCCTCCTACTCTTCCCAAAAGTTACAAACGCCTATAGAACTTCCGAATTAGTGTATCCGCTGGAGAACATCTACATTTATGGTGACCCCAACGAACACCTTCCATTTTGGAACCGCTGAAATTTGGACCAAGTATAGCGAACTTCAGCACTATACTGATGCCAAAGGATTGAAAGGCATATTGGAAAGCCAGACACTATTCGCTACACATTTTAGAGATTTGAATGACAGCACTGAATTGAAATTGCTACCCGATAGAATTTCCAAATTCATTCAACCATCCATCAAAAAAATAATTCGCGACAAAACAAAAGATAGCTTCAATTTAAAGAGGCTACTCAGGAAACAAGGTGGCCTAGAAAAAGCCTCCACTGACATCGCAAAAAATTTTAGCACTATTCGTTCTCAAGCGGCATTTTCGTCAATTGGAAATATCCCACCAATGACTTCGCCGTTTATCACTTCATTTTGTGGATATGATGACGGCACCTATGAATTTGCCCACGGTTTATTAAGTCAATGGCGAGGATATGCTCAAGGCGGCTTCGCTATAATTTTTGACACAAGAAAATTATGGGAGCTTTGCCAAAATGAAACTGAAAGATACGCCTACACAACTATCATGTTGGACGAGGTTGTTTATGACGATGATGAAGCGAAATTTGACGAAGAGGTCAGACCATTCTTAAAGATAATAGAGCGCGAGACTGAGGCCCACTTAAACGGAGAGGAATTGCCCAAACTCAGCACCGAAGAATCGGCAGGAATAATTGCACAATTTGCGAGACTAAAGCATCGGGCATTTAGGGAGGAGCACGAGGTAAGAATAGCTGCATGCCCCATAACTCCAGAACGATATGACTGGATGGTCGCGGACAAACAGGATGTGGGTGAATATTTGGTGAAGCGTCTTAGGCAGTCTGCGACCGACGCAAGTGAGAAAACCCAGATTGTGTTGTTTGACGATCCACCAAACAGCAAATTGCCAATCAAGCGAATTATCGTTGGGCCGCAAGTAAATCAAACCGAAGCCACTCACTTCGCACGAAGCCTCGCGGAAAAATTTAATATTCAGATCGTTAAATCCGAGACACCGCTAGTCCAATGGTGAAGTCACCATTGCGTTAACCTTGAGTGCTGCTGTATTGCCTCGCACGATTACGCAAGTTCGGGACCGTGACACAATGAAAATTTAAGTATTTTTTTGAAAAAAATTTGAATCGCCCAAAATAACATCAAGCTAAAACAATCACTTAAATTTTTTTGAATGATTTTTGAATAGCTTATTTTGAAAATAAATTAAGTTAAATCAATAAGTTAACAAAAAGACATACATACGTTGGGGAGGTGTGGCCCGCAGCTAACGTACTGCGAAAAAAGGAGAAATCAAGCTCGTTTTTTCAAAGTGAACGGAAAGTGAACGAGATTTCAAAAGTTAAGGCACCTAACAGGTTCGCGCAAGTCATGTTACTGATCTTGTGTGAAAGGAAATAATGTCGCGACAGGGATTGAACCTGTGACCCCTGCCGTGTGAAGGGAGAGAACTTCTGCCCATTCAGTGCATTCGGGTCCCGTTTGGTCGCCTTTTCATCCTATTGAGGCCATATACGTCCTGTTATATCCGGACAGATGTCCCGATTGGGTTCAATCCGGACAAGTTTCAATCGGGACAAGCGGATCGACAGGTTAAATTGAGAGAATGGGTGTGACGTTTGATGCCCTTTGATCGCGCAACTCTGAACAGTCCGGGGTTCAATTCAAACCAGACAAAGACTGATACAATTAATATTCCCGCTTCTGACTTCATACGGAATTATTTTACCGAACCTTCAACGCTTGTAACCTATTTTGCGCAATGCTCCTCGAGCAAACGTATGTCGTCGACCTGAACGAGATCGCGTTCAACATTGACGCCGACCGCCTTCAATTTTGCGAAACTGCGGGACAGGGTTTCCGGTTTCATGCCGAGCCGCGCCGCTATCAAAGCCTTGTCGAATGGTAGCCGTACCGTATCCGGTCCATCGTCCCTGCTACACAGCATCAGCAAAAACCGTCCCAAACGCTGCTCACCGCTCCGGCTTTGAAGCTGTTCGTATTCCCGGGTCATTCTATGTAGATGCAAGGATAATGACGCGAACATTCCCCGGCACATGATAGGGTTGCTCAGAACCCGATCGGCAAAATAGTCGCGCTCGAATTCAATCAACCGTGTCGGCGATACAGCCTCCGCAATAGCCGGATAGGCTTCGCGCATAAACAAGGCAGCTTCGGCAAAGGTTTCGCCCTTGGTGAATGTGCCGAGAATCACATCCGTACCATCTTCACGGCGGTTATAAAGCTTCACCCATCCCGAAATAATCCCGAAGAAACTGCGGACCTGATCACCCATTTCAAAAAGTGTTTCACCGCGCGGCACGGTCCGGATCTTTGTGTGACGCGCCATTTCCATTAAATCGACGGCGGAGACCGCACTAAACATGCGCATTCGGTGCATGACTTCCAAATCAGCCGAATTCGGTGATGTGTTGTCCATGGCAAGAACTCCGCGGTTAATCAAACAACCATGAGAAGCAAACACTTGACCTAAGTCAAAGACACTGAACCGCGACTTTGGTACCGATTCAATGAAGAAAATAGGTGCGGCACAAGTGGGCCCTATGGGGAGGACATCAATGGCTGATAGTATGACCGGCGCAGGATCAAATGACCAGCAGTCCCCAGTTTCGCGCGCCGATGAGATCAAAACATTTCTATTAACGACGTTCCTTATCATACCGGGAGCTGCCGTCGGCTTTGTTGGCGCATACGGATTCATCGTATGGGCTTTCCAGATGATTTACGGACCTCCTGGGCCTCCGGGCTAGAGGCACCCAACAATGCCTGCCATGGTTGCGAAAAAGATTGATCAGTCGAAACGGGCGGCGCTCTTTGGCGGCGTGTCGGCGCATACTCGTCCAATTCGCCCACCATGGACGGATGAGGAACGTCTTGCGGATGCTTGCACGCGATGTGGCGATTGCATGAGCGCTTGTCCCGAACGTGTACTTGTCGCCGGTCAGGGGGGCTTCCCGGAATTCAACCCTGGGCAGGGCACGGGGGCCTGTACCTTTTGCCGCGCTTGTGTCGAGGCATGTGATGCACCCGTGTTTGATCCAGCGCGTATAACACCATGGTCTTTGATCGTTCATATAGAAAACATATCGTGCCTTGCACATGCGGGGATCCACTGCTCGAGTTGCAGCGACGCCTGTGACGAAGACGCCGTTCAGATGAGGCCCCGTATCGGCGGCCCGCCTCTCCCAACCTTGTCCGAGGCAAAATGTACCGGTTGTGGTGCGTGTGTCGGCATCTGCCCGGGCCAAGCCGTTACACTTTTCGAAAGCAACAATCCGGAGGTGTTGGGATGAGTACGCCTGTGCATATCTCAAGCCTTATCGTACAGGCGCAGCCGACACGCCTTGAAGAAGTTGCTGAGATGATCATATCCCGCGGCGCCGAAATCCCTGCACGTGATCCGTGCGGTAAATTGGTGGTTATTCTCGAAACCGAGAGCGAAACGACAATCGCCGACTTTCTGAATGACGTCGCTGTTATGGACGGCGTACTCAGCGCCAATCTGGTCTTTCATCATATTGACGACAACGAACCGGGCGTCCCCATCGATGTCCCTGAATTATCCGCTGGAGGAAAATCATGACTGCAATGGCACTTACCAGACGACAGATGCTCAAAGCGCAAGCGGCTGCCATAGCGGCCTCTGCGGCCGGGATTCCCTTCGCGGCTGAAGGGCAGAACCTCGTGACGGACCGCTCCAAAACGGATCTTAAGTGGTCAAAGGCGCCGTGCCGCTTCTGTGGCACCGGCTGCTCGGTCATGGTCGCCACCAAGAATGAGCGGGTCGTCGCCACGCACGGTGATGTAAAGGCCGAAGTCAACAAGGGCCTGAATTGTGTTAAGGGGTACTTTCTTTCAAAGATCATGTATGGCGAGGATCGGCTCAGACAGCCGTTGCTGCGCAAGAAGAACGGAAAGTACGCCAAGGACGGAGAATTCACCCCCGTCAGTTGGGATGAAGCTTTCGACATCATGGCCGAAAAATTCAAAAAAGCGCTTCGCGAGAAAGGGCCTTCCGCCGTCGGTATGTTCGGGTCTGGACAATGGACGGTATGGGAGGGATACGCCGCGTCGAAGCTTTACAAAGCGGGTTTCCGTTCCAACAACATCGACCCCAATGCCCGCCACTGCATGGCGTCAGCCGTCGGCGGTTTCATACGAACCTTCGGGATCGATGAGCCGATGGGGTGTTATGACGATTTTGAGCATGCGGACGCCTTCTTTCTTTGGGGCTCCAATATGGCGGAGATGCATCCGATCCTGTGGACCCGCATCACTGATCGCCGGCTTTCCCATCCGCATGTAAAGGTTGGCGTGCTTTCGACATTCGAAAACCGCTGTTTCGAGCTTGCCGATATCCCGATGGTGTTTGAACCGCAAACGGACCTGGCGATCCTCAACTTCATCGCCAACTACATTATCTCGAACGATAAGGTGAATAAGAAGTTCGTTGACGACCACGTTACATTCCGACGCGGCAACACGGACATCGGATACGGACTACGGCCGGAACACCCATTGGAGATGTCCGCTAAGAACGCTGATAAAGCCGGTGGATCATCGCCCATGAGCTTTCAGGAGTTCGCCGATTTCGTGTCTGACTATACGCTCGACAAGGCCCATGAAATGTCCGGCGTCCCGAAGGACAAGCTCCTGGAGATGGCAGAGATTTATGCTGATCCGAATACCAAGGTCATGTCGCTTTGGACGATGGGTTTCAACCAGCATACGCGTGGTGTATGGGCAAACAATCTCATCTACAACATCCACCTATTGACCGGAAAAATCTCGGAGCCGGGGAACAGTCCGTTCTCTCTCACGGGGCAGCCGTCAGCTTGCGGCACGGCGCGCGAGGTCGGCACATTCTCGCACCGCTTGCCGGCGGACCTGGTTGTGATGAACCCGGAGCACCGGGCCTTTGCCGAGAAAATCTGGAAACTCCCCGAGGGAACCATTCCCGGCGAACCCGGCTACCATGCGGTCCTGCAAAACAGGATGCTCAAAGACGGCAAGCTGAATGCCTATTGGGTGCAGGTGAATAACAATATGCAGGCTGCTCCCAACATGATGGAAGAAACGCTTCCGGGTTATCGAAACCCGGAGAATTTCATCGTCGTGTCGGACGCTTATCCGACCGTTACCGCCCAGGCTGCAGACTTGATCCTGCCCACGGCCATGTGGGTTGAAAAAGAAGGTGCCTATGGCAATGCGGAACGCCGGACGCAGTTCTGGCACGAGCTTGTGCCGGCACCCGGTGAATCACGTTCGGACCTTTGGCAAATCATGGAATTTTCCAAACGCTTCATGGTTGATGAAGTCTGGCCCAAAGAGCTGATTGCCAAAAAACCGGAGTACGCCGGGAAAACCCTGTACGACATCCTGTTCCGAAACGGACAGGTCGACAATTTCCCCAACAGCGAACTCAATGCTGATTACACCAACCATGAATCCGAGCATTTCGGATTCTACGTCCAGAAAGGATTGTTTGAAGAGTATGCCAGTTTCGGTCGCGGCCATGGGCACGATCTAGCTGATTTCGACGTCTATCACCGCGAACGCGGGTTGCGATGGCCGGTCGTTGACGGCAAGGAAACCCGCTGGCGGTTCCGTGAGGGTTACGATCCGTATGTGGAAAAGGGCAAGGGGGTGCAGTTCTATGGGAAGAAGGACGGTCGCGCCTGGATTTTTGCTCTGCCTTTCGAGCCGGCGGCAGAAAGCCCGGATGAGGAATACCCATTTTGGCTCTCGACCGGGCGTGTGCTGGAGCATTGGCACTCCGGCTCCATGACACAACGCGTTCCGGAACTTTATCGCGCCGTCCCGGATGCACTCTGCTACATGCATCCTGACGATGCCAGTGAGTTAGGGCTTAGACGTGGCGATGAAATCCGCGTCAAATCGCGACGTGGTGAAATTCAAACGCGAGTGGAAACCCGAGGCCGTAACAAGCCGCCGCGTGGACTTGTTTTCGTGCCGTGGTTCGATGCAAGTCAACTGATCAACAAAGTGACGCTTGATGCAACCGACCCGATCTCGAAGCAGACGGATTTCAAAAAGTGCGCCGTCCGGATCGAGCGCGTGTAATCGCCCATTGGAGGAAATGCCATGAAGTACTCAAAATCTCTCGCGATCCTCTCTCTGGCCACAGCAATCCTGATCTTCGGGTGGAGTGGTCCTGATGCCGACGCCCAGGAAGTCGGGACGTCTATCGCGACCTTGCGCGGGGCTGCAACGCTGGACCGAACCAATGCGGCACCACGTATCCCGCAGACCGAAGAAACGGATCGTCGGCGTCCACGAAATTATCCGGAACAGCCACCGACGATCCCTCATAAGATCGACGGTTATCAACTCGACAAGAACGGGAACCAGTGCTTGTCATGCCACGCGCGAACCCGCGTTGCAGAAAGCGGCGCACCCATGATCAGTGTGACTCACTTCATGGATCGCGAAGGGCAGGTTCTGGCCACGGTTTCTCCACGCCGTTACTTCTGCAACCAATGCCACGTTGTACAGGCGAGCGTCCCGGATAATTTGAAAAATACCTTCGTTGATATCGACTCACTTCTTGCGGTTGAAAAATCGCGCTGACGTCGGAGAGAAAAAATGTCCAAGCTCAAAGCTTTCCTGGCCAGATTCTGGCAAATTCTCTCACGCCCCGCGACGCATATCAGTCTTGGCGCGTTGACGATCAGTGGCTTTGTTGCCGGCGTGATCTTCTGGGGCGGATTCAATACGGCCCTGGAGCTTACCAACACTGAAACGTTCTGCATCAGCTGTCATGAAATGCGCGATAATGTGTATCAGGAGCTCAAGACTACAGTTCATTTCACCAACCACGCGGGGGTACGTGCTACGTGTCCGGATTGTCACGTGCCGCATAACTGGACGGATAAGATCGCTCGTAAAATGCAGGCTTCGAAAGAGGTCTGGGGCACGATTTTCGGGACAATCAACACGCGCGACAAATTCCTGGATAAGCGGCTGGAACTGGCGAAGCACGAGTGGTCTCGTTTAAAGTCGAACGACTCCCTGGAATGCCGGAATTGCCACAGTGCAGAGTCCATGGATTTCTCTGTTCAGGGGC
Organism: Rhodospirillales bacterium; assembly: GCA_040218645.1. Taxonomy (GTDB): domain Bacteria; phylum Pseudomonadota; class Alphaproteobacteria; order Rhodospirillales; family Casp-alpha2; genus UBA4479. The sequence goes on along the minus strand of JAVJQZ010000012.1, from coordinate 327,279 downwards.
CACGCGCAGCTGAGGCGCACAGTACTTTCCTCGTGTCGGGCCAAAAAACCTGCATCGACTGTCACAAGGGAATTGCCCATGAACTGCCAAATATGGCGGGTGTCGAGGGTTGGAATTAACGGGAAAGCAAAATCGCGCCGTAACGAATCGAGAAGAGGCCAAACGCGGCGCACCAACTGCCTCCCGCCAGTATAAGAAGCGGCGCATACAACTCGGGTGCCAGCGATGCTGCGACCCTGGTCAGAGCAGCGAGGAAACCAAAACCATAAATGAAAAACGTAGCTTTATCCGCCATGAGCGCGCGTCCCGTATGGCCGAGCGTGGCCCGGGTCATGACGGCCAATATCATACCCCCCATGGCTCCCGCCGTGAGCGCATGAATGCCGGCATTCGCAGGCACATCTTCAGACACATGGGACAGCCCTAAAAGGATGAGGCCGACCGGCAGCCATAAATACCCGAGATGCAAGCTCCAAACCAACGGTTCGCGAACGGTGTGATAACCTTGCCAACGGGCTATGCGCACCATGTTAGCGACGCCGGCGACAAATAACGCACCTCCTGTAACCGATTGTTCGGGAAACCCCGTCCACGCTCCAAGGGAAATGACAGTCACGATTATCGTTACAACGTCAAACTTTCCGAACGCCGAAGGCCGGCGATGCACGCCATCTTGTTTTGCCAGCCAATTTCCCGTGAAGCTCGGAATGATCCGTCCGCCGATCAAGGCAATAAGGGCCGCAATGACGGAAATCCCCATTCTCGCCCCGAAACCGTAAGTGCCTATTTCACCGAGTGCTTCCAGATGCGAAATGATATTCGCGGCAGCGAGAAGACCAAGCGCCGTCACCACCGGTAAATTTCGCCAATTCCTGCCGGCAACGATTTCGCGAACAACGACGGCCAGCAGTGCAAAGAGAAATGCGTTGTCGACGAGCGCGACGATGAGGGGGGACGCAGCCGTTCCGACAACCATCGCGATGCGACCGGCTAGCCACAACACCGTCAGTCCGATAAGAGGCCACCCTTGCAGTGGCAAACGCCCCGTCCAATTGGGGATGGCGGTCAGCAGAAATCCAGCGGCAGCTGCCGTCAATGTTCCGAAAATCATTTCATGAGCGTGCCACTGAATAGGATCGTATACACGATCCAGACTCAATGCGCCTTCGAGCATCGCGATCCAGGCTACCATGAAGACAAAGGCGCTTAGGCCGCTCGCAAGAAAAAAAGGACGAAATCCGTTTCGAAACAGCGCTATTCCGTTCCATGCCTGATAGCGTGGTACACCGGGTCTTGAATTCGGTGAATTAGCGTCCTGCATCTTAGAGTATCCTCATCTGCTGCGTCATACTGGGCAATAGATGTGCCATTGAACGATGGAAGATACTTAACTCCCGTCAACACTATCATAGCAGCGAACCATATGGGCAGCAGATTGCAAGACTAAGGCAGACTTCGGTTTCTGGTTAAAATCGGACGCTTGACCGGGTTTTTATGGATTTCCGTTTCATTTCGTTCATCTTTCATTTCCGCCGTTACACATCACCAACTGCATGCAATGCACTTCCACAATGATAATGATCATCGCGGTCAGGACCTTGAAATTTATGGATGCGGGAGCACGCAACCATCGAGACTTAAGTCACGGATTACAAATGGAACTGCAAGCTTCATGCCCGCATGAATGCGGAAGGTGTCTAGCAAACGAGGGGCACCTTAGTTAATAGCTTTCAAAAGATCTTCTGAGGCAATTTCTACGCATTGCATAAGGTCGGATGTCAATTCGTTCACAAGTCGATCAGACGGCAAAACAAAACCGAGGGCAAACTCCAATGTCGGCTCCAGGGGCCGAATAACATAGCCCTTGCCGTTTATCCCGTGCGCGGTAAATGCATCAACGATCGCAATCAGCCCCATACGTACCGCGATCCTGCAGGCTGAATGCATGCTGGACGTCTCAAGGGCAACTTTAGGGGACACGCCGTACTCCGCAAATCTGGCATCTATCCAGCGACGCATCAGTGAATTCGTCGGCAACATGACCAACTTTTCAGGCAAAACTGCGGTGGACAGTGTCAGAGCAAATCGGCTTGAGCCCAGAAACCCCTAGCTTTAGCTTTATCGGATGAAAAACCCTTTCCGCTATTTCAACAGTTCGCCCGAGGTCATTCGGCTCGCGGTGATGATGTACATCCGTTATCCGCTATCGTTACGGCAGATTGAAGACATCCTTTTCGAACGAGGTATCGACATTTGCCACGAGACGGTGCGTTTCTGGTGGACTCGGTTCGGTCCGTTGTTCGCGGCAGAGATCCGTAAACACCGAGTTCACCATCAATCATATTCGAACTGGCGCTGGCATCTGGACGAGGTTTTCGTGCGGATCAATGGTGAGACCCATTATCTGTGGCGGGCTGTGGATCAGGAAGGTGAAGTACTTGAGGTATTCGCAACGAAACGGCGGGACCGCAAGGCTGCACTTACATTTCTGAAGCGGGCGATGAAGAGGTATGGCCAACCAAAGGTGATCGTGACGAACCGGCTGCGATCTTATCGAGCAGCGCTAAATGTGATCGGAAATGCCACTGATCAAGAATGCGGGCGTTGACTCAATAACCGAGCAGAAAATTCACACCAACCGTTTCGACGACGAGAAGGTGCCATGTCGAGATTTAGGGATATAAAGACCTTGCAAAAATTCGCATCTTCACATGCCTCAATTCACAATCATTCCAACCACGAAAGACATCTAATCTCGCGAGACGACTTTAAAGGAAAACGTGAAGCTGCACTTGTCGAGTGGCGCCAGCTTGCGGCTTAAACGCAGGGAGTAACCGTCGTCAGGTGCTCGTTTAATTTAGTCTGACAACGCCGCTGGAGATATGGCGGAGCTACTGCGCAGATGGAGTCACAGGTGGCCCCGTCAACAGCGGCCACTATCTGGCCGAAGAAGCGCCACACGAGGTTCTGCGGAGCCTCATGAGTTTATTCGGTGACGGGGCACCGTAGCCGTTAACGATCAGACGACGCCGGGGCTGTTTCCGGCGTTGCGGTAATCGTGACCGATGCGTTCCAGCGTCGAGTGGCCCTGATCGGCACGCTTCAGACGCTCGCTGAAATGCGTCAGCGAGCAGAAAACAAAACTGGTGACGGCAATTATTGCGCCGGTCACAGCAAACGCTTGGATAACACTAAGGCCGATCAGAAAGTAACCATTCACGGCCACGGCTACAATTGTCGCAAAACCGCATGTCATCAGAAGGCAGACAGCCTGCGAGAAGCCTTCATTCATTACCCACGCCGGATTATGCGGATTCCTCAACAGCAGAATAGCGCCAAGAAATACGGCAACACCCGTAACGACGATTGCCGAAGCGACAACCGCATACAAATACTGTTCCATCCTATTGCTCCATGATCGACCTGAAGGCGGTTTAGCGTCGCCGTCGGACGATGGCACGGTCACGATCACATGTCGGTATACGTGTCCACACGGAACAGCCCGATACACGATATTCGCGCACCGGAGTATCCGCTCAGAAGACCGACATGAATGTGACCTTGGGCTGAAGGCATTACTTCAAAATGAAATCGCTCGTTCAGCCAGCGCTATTATACATCACCGGCTGGCAGCTCATATCTAGGATATTTTTGCATGCCTGACATGCAATCCAGGCCCCTGACGAAACTGCCGAACACAGCATAGATCATGTCATCACGTCCCCCCAACTATCAGGAATACGGCCATGATAAGCCTCCTATCCGACCCTGCACATGCCCTTGATCACCGATTAGCATACCGTGATGACGTGGGTTGGCGTCATCTTGCCGGTGCGGCTATCTGTGCCGTTGCTGTCGGCGTTCTGGCATTTACGATGCTTGGCGGTCTGTTCGTGTCCCTGACCGGTCTCGGCCTCTTACAGTTGGGCGCACCAGCGGTGATGGTGTGGGGTGTGATTGCCGCAGTCGGCGCCGGGGCGCTTTATCTGTCCGTAGGGCTTGCGCATCAGGTCTGGCAATTCGAACTTGAAGCTGCCAGCACGAACCATATCGTACCCCCGGCCCCTCAGGCCAGGAACCTAGAACCCCCACAGGAACTTCGCCATTAATGTAAAAGCGATCCACATGATCAGAATCAACGGCAGACCGGCACGGACAAAGTCCTGAAACTTGTAATGTCCGGGGCCCATCACCAACAGATTGGTTTGATACCCCATGGGTGACGCGAATGAACAGTTGGCCGCAAACACCATGGCAATGGCGAACAGCATCGGTTCTGCCCCCACCTCATTCGCCAGATCAATGGCAATTGGTGTGAACAGTACTGCCACGGCATTATTCGATATGACATTGGTCAGGAGGGCCGCCATCAGAAACAGCAGCGAAATGATGATCAGCGTCCCCTGATCCGCAAACAGTGAAACCATCCCATGGGCAAGGAATGCGGCACCTCCCGTTTCACGGAGGGCGATGCTCATGGCCAGGGCCGCTGCAATGGCAGTCGCAATTTTAGGATCGATCGCACGGAAAGCCTGCCGCAGATTCAATACACCACTTGCCACCATTGCAATCGCACCGGCAAAGGCGGCAACGACAATCGGCAGAATCCCGGTCGCGGCAGCGATGACGGCCCCCAGAAAAATCAGGCTGGCACGCTTTACATGATCAAGACTTGGCAGGTCCTCGCGCGAGGATTCAATCAGGATGGCATCTCGCCCGCCGCGCAATTGACGGATATCTTCACGCTGCCCCTGTACAAGCAGCACATCCCCCGCTTCCAGGCGGATTTCTGTAATTCGAGCACGAATCATACGCGCACGGCGCTGTATGCCGAGGACAATGCAGCCTGTCTTGTATCTAAACCCGGCAAGTCGCAGGGTTTGGCCGACCAGCCTGGAAGCCGGCGCAATCATGACTTCGGCAATAACCTGATCGGCCTGACGCCATGGTGCATCTTCGTCGTCGTCTTCAAGCGCTTTGCCGTCCCTTAGGTCGGGGTGAAAAAGCTCGCCATGCTCAGCAATGGCCTCTTTAAGCACAGGGCGGGTCGCCGCAACGACGATCACATCGCCTTCTATGACGGTCAGATCTTCGAATGGTGGCAGGATCGCTCGTTCGCCACGTTGGATAAGCCGCACGGTCATATCCGGCAGCGCCTTGAAATGACCACCCGGTGCGCTTTCACCAATCAGCTCTGAATCTGCGGGGGTTTCAAGCTGGACGATGAATTGCTTGCCCGCACCTTCTGTTGAAACACTGTCCGCCATGCCGGCGCGATCCGGTAAAATCCGGGGCAAAACGAATACCGCATACACCAGACCGGTCAGCGCAAGGATTGCTCCCGGAACGGTAAAGTCGAAAAATTCCAGCGGTGTCTCGCCTATTTCAAGCAAGGCCGTATTCACCAGCAGGTTCGTCGACGAGCCGATCAAGGTTGTCATGCCGCCGAGAATTGCCGCGAAACTTAGCGGGATCATGATCCTGCTGGGCGATATTTTGTATCGATGTGCCAATGCCTGCATCAAGGGAATAAAAATCACAACGACCGGGGTGTTGTTCAAAAACCCGCTGACCGCACCGACAATGAACAACACAAGGAAAATCGCCGCTGTCGCCGGTATTCTGGAGCGCATGTGATCGAGCAGCCACTGCGCTCCGCGATCGAGTATCCCTGTGCGGATCAACCCCTGCCCCATCACCAGAAGTGACAGCACGGCAATCAGGGCCGTATTGGCAAATCCTTCGAGGATACGGCCTGGGCTTAGCCCCTGATCGGTATTGGGTTCGGCAGGCGTCTGGAAGAACTGAAAGAACAACAGAATGGCACAGATCGTACCGAGGGAAGTCAATTCCATAGGCCACTTTTCGGCGACATAGGCGGCCAGCGCGAAGAGAATAATCGCGAAAGTCACCCACATCTGAACATCGGCACTTATGGTGTAAACCATTTACCCTCACACAAGAGATTTTAAGATCGAAAGTTAGGTGCCTGTCCAGACACGCAGTCAATATGGCTGATCTATTTCCCCCAGCAATCAGGAAGAGGAAAAGGGCACATCACCTCTGGCTCATAATTCGGGAAAATGATTCCATATTTTCATTATGGCGCAATTCCTCTGCCAGCCCAAGTTGCAATAAACAACGGAATTGCAGTGTTTATCAGCACTTTCAGCTTCTAATTAAAATTTAAAAAAAATTGCTGGTTGTGACCATCATCACTGTTGATGACATGGGGAATGGGTATGTTGAGGATGCTTCTAGTCTCTCCCCGAGACTTCTCTCCCTGTCTAACTCGCCGGGTCCTTTGGGACCCGGCTTTTTCTTGTGCGAGATCAGATCAAGCGATCTTCAAGAATCATGTCGGATGCTTTTTCCGCGATCATGATCGTTGGTGCGTTGGTGTTGCCTGAGATAATCGTCGGCATGACGGATGCATCAACGACACGAAGTCCTTTTACACCGTTGACCCTTAAACGAGGGTCCACAACGGCATAGGGATCAACCCCCATGCGACACGTGCTGGTCGGGTGGTAGATGGTCTGTGCAATCTGGCGTGCACTGGAGAGGATATCATCGTCTGACTGCACGTCCGAGCCGGGCAGACGTTCACGCACCACAAATTCTTTCAGGGGTGACGTATTGAAGATACGCCTTGAAGTCTTGATAGATTCAACGACCGTCTGCTGGTCTTTTTCAGCCGACAGATAATTTGGGCGGATCGAAGGATAAACATCCGGATCAGGTGATGTAATCGCAATTGTCCCACGACTCTCCGGCCGCAGCTGACAAATTGACGATGTCACCCCGGAAAACGAATGCATTTTGATACCCGGCTTGTCAGCGCTCAGAGGCTGAAAATGAAACTGGATATCCGGCGTATCCATCTCCGGTCGCGTTTTGGCGAATATACAGACCTGACTAGCCCCCATACTCATCGGCCCGGTCCGCTTCAGGATATATTCCAGCCCCATCATGGTGCGTCGCATGGGATTATTAATTTCATCGTTCAATGTCGGGACATTGACCTCATAAACCATCCTTATCTGTAGATGATCCTGCAGGTTCTCGCCGACATCGCGCAGATCATTTCTAACCGCAACGCCGTGTTCTTTGAGCAGCGCCGCAGGTCCGATACCGGAGACCTGCAAAATTTGCGGCGATCCGATGGCGCCGGCGGACAGGATGACTTCGCCGCCCTCACGGAGCATGGCTTCATGCCGTTTTCCGCTCTGTTTATAGGCAAAACCGGAAATCTGTTTCGGATTGTCGGCCGCAAAAAGAATTTCTATCGCAGGGGCGTGGGTCAGAATTTGAAGGTTTTTGCGATGCTGGATCGGACGCAGATATCCGACAGCCGTCGACCAGCGTCTGCCTTTATATGCTGTCATCTGAAAATATCCGGCGCCTTCCTGCCGGGCACCGTTGAAATCGTTACTGCGCGGTATGCCATTCGCTTCGGCAGCTTCGATCAGTGCATCGCAGACATCACGCTTGGCCCGCATATCGGAAACCTTCAGGGGACCACCGGATCCATGATAATCATCCCCGCCTCGTTCCTGATCTTCGGCACGTTTGAAATAGGGCAGAATATCCGTGTGCGACCAACCGGCGTTTCCGAGCTGGCGCCAGTGATCGTAATCTTCGGCCTGCCCCCGGATATACAGAAGTCCATTTATTGAACTCGACCCGCCAAGCACCTTGCCGCGCGGCCAGTCCAGCCGCCGTCCTCCAAGCCCCGGATCGGGGTCCGTCTTGTAACACCAGTCCGTTTTAGGATTATGGAGCGTTTTGAAATATCCGACCGGGACATGAATCCATGGATTGTTATCGCGTCCTCCAGCTTCCAGTAACAGTACCCGGATGGACGGGTCAGAACTCAATCGGTTCGCCAGAACACAACCTGCCGATCCGGCGCCAACTATTATATAATCAAATTTATTATCGTCGTTTTGCATGCTGGAGCCTAACCAGCTTGCAAAAAAGTTGCAACAATGAAACTTTATATACCATAAATGAGAATCAAAGCCATTTTTTATCGTTTTAAAGGGTTATCCCGTGAAAGATGAGTCCAATGCAGGTTCCCGGTCGATTCGGGTTCTAGAACTACTGGAAGTCGTTTGTGGCATGGATCGGCCTGCAAGTGCCATTGATATTGAAATGGCCTCCGGACTTCCGAAAGCGACCGTGCACCGACTTTGCAATTTGTTGCTCGAAGAAGGATATCTGCGCCGTGATATCAATGGCCGCGGATATGAGGCCGGCGAGCGCTTCTCCAAACTGGCCTTGCAGCTTTTATCGAACCAAAGCGGACGCGGTGAACGTCATGCGATTTTGGAAGCCCTGACCAGGGAAATTGGGGAAACCTGCAACATTGCCCTGCCATTGGCCACGTCCATGCAGTATCTGGACCGGGTTGAATCCGAGTGGCCGCTACGCATTCAACTCCCCACCGGTTCGCATGTGCCGCTTCATTGTACGGCAAGCGGCAAGCTATACCTTTCAAGCCTCCCAAAATCACGCCGGGAACGCCTGATCTCCAAACTGCCGTTGGAAAAGAAATCAGCCAACACGATTACGGATGCGGCAGAACTGATTGCTGCGACGGATAAGATATCAAAAAGCAAAATCGGCACCGACAACGAAGAGTTCATCCCCGGCATGGTTGCTGTCGCCGTTCCAATTACGGATAAGAATGGTAAATTGCTGGCAACATTGGCGACGCACGGCCCAGTTGTCCGAATGAGCTTCGAGCAATGCATGGGACACGTAGACAAACTTCACAGGGCAGCAGCCGAATTGAAGGCTGCGTTTGAATAAATGGATTCTCCCACAGACATCCTGAACGCACTCAGAACCGCGAACCTTCTTGAGACTGATTTTGATCCGATATGCACCCCGCTGACAGGCGGTGTTAGTTCCGATATCTGGCGTATTGATTTGCCTTCGGGACCGATTTGCGTGAAGCGTGCACTCGCCAAGCTCAAGGTCGCTGATGACTGGCAGGCACCTGTTGCCAGAAACGCCTACGAAGTGGCGTGGATGCAGACCGTTTATGACATTGCCCCGGATGCCGTCCCCAAGATCATATATCACGATCCGGCAGAAGGCCTGTTTGCCATGTCATTTCTCGAGCCGGACGTGGCACCGCTTTGGAAGGCGCAACTGCGTGACGGCTTCGCCGTACCCGAAAGTGCCGCCAGCGTTGGTGCCGTTCTTGGCCAAATTCATGCGACAACCGAGAACATCCCAGCTGTGTCAGCAAAATTTGATACCGATGACATCTTCCATGCGATCCGGCTTGAGCCCTACCTGTTGGCAACCGCTGCACGCTGTCCGGGTGTCAGCAGAAGATTACACGAACTCGCCGAAATCACGGCCGCAAATAAAGTTGCGCTGGTTCACGGCGACGTCAGCCCCAAGAATATCCTGATCGGCCCTGAAGGTCCGATCTTCCTGGATGCTGAATGCGCATGGTACGGCGATCCGGCTTTTGATCTCGCATTCTGTTTGAACCATCTACTTCTGAAATGCCTGTGGACGCCTGCCGCCCAGTCCGGGTTTAAGGCATGCTTTAATTCACTCTGCCAGGTGTACGAAAACGAAACAGTGGGCATGACGGATAAAAGCGTTCTAAGGCGCGCGGCACACCTGCTGCCCGGCCTTTTTCTGGCGCGCATTGACGGAAAGTCACCCGCCGAATACATCACGGATGACGTAAGCCGAAATCACGTCCGCCTGATTGCCAGGCAATTTTTGACAAATCCCGCAGATCATCCGATAGACATCAACAACGCATGGCATGCGTATCTGAACAAAAATCAATAAGGCGCACCGACGCCATGGAGGAAACGGCACATGGCCAAATACAACATCGATAACGTCCACGCCCGACGGGTTTGGGACTCACGGGGCCGCCCGACGGTTGAGGTTGAAGTCCTTCTCGAAGGCGGTGCCAAAGGTGTTGCCATTGCTCCAGCAGGTGCCTCGCGCGGACGCTTCGAAGCCATTGACCTCAGGGACGGCGGCAAGACTTTCGGCGGCTGGGACGTGACCAATGCCGCAAAGGCTGTCGATCTGGAAATTGCAGAAGTTCTGAAAGGCCAGGATGTCCGCGAGCAGGAACGGCTCGACAGGTTCATGATTGAACTGGACGGCACCCCGAATAAAAAGCGATTGGGTGGAAATGCGACGGTTGCAACCAGCATGGCCCTTGCACATGCCGCGGCCGCATACGAAGGCGTTCCGCTCTGGAAGTATCTGCGTGGAAATGCGCAAGGAGACGTAACTCTGCCTCTCCCCGAAATTCAGATTTTCGGCGGTGGTGCACATGCCTCAAGGCGGGTGGATGTGCAGGACTTCATGGTCATCGCTACCGGTGCGACCAGTTTTCGACAGGCACTCGACTGGACGGCGGAAGTCTATCTCAGTGCCGGCAGGATCATGGCCGATTCCGGCAAACTTGCCGGTGTCGCCGATGAAGGAGGCTTCTGGCCTGATTTCGATACCAACGAAGAGGCTCTGGAAACGCTTGTCCGCGCCATCGAAGGTGCCGGATTCACACCCGGCAATGAGGTTTCAATCTCTCTCGATATCGCGGCTTCGGAATTTGGCGAAAACGGAAAATACACACTCGCCAAGGATGACAGGACAATGAGCAGCGAAGAACTCTGCGCCATGCTGGTTGACTGGATGGAACGCTATCCCATCGTCTCCATCGAGGACCCGTTGGGAGAAGATGATCCGGACGGCCTTATGAAGTTTACTTGGGCCGTCGGAGATAATGCACAGGTTGTTGGAGATGATGTCCTCGTCACCAATGCCGATCGGGTCAAGGCCGCTGCCAAGGACCGCCTTTGCAATTCGTTGCTCTGCAAACCCAACCAGGCGGGGACACTGACGGAAGCAAAGGCGGCGTTTGATGCGGCTGCCAAAGCCGGCATGGGGCGGATTGTCTCGGCGCGCTCAGGGGAAACCGAAGACTGCACGATCGTCCACCTGGCGGTCGGATGGGAAGCACCCCAGCTCAAGGTCGGTTCATTCGCCCGTTCGGAACGCATGGTCAAATGGAACGAAGGCATACGCATCGCGGACACTCTTCCGGATAAAGACGGCGCGCTCCCGCCTAAATCCGCCTTTCACTGGCGCTGAACGAAGGCAAGCCGGATGAAAGGCACCGATATCCTGTTGGCGGTCTCGGTGGCAATCATCTGGGGACTGGCGTTTGTTGCGACGAAATTTGCACTGGGCAGCTTCACCCCTTCCCAGCTGACGGCATTCAGGTTCATCATTGCCGCCCTGCCCGTCTTTTTCATCAGAAAGCCCGATATATCATGGGGATTGCTGATCACACTCGGCCTGTTCCTGTTTACCGGGCAGTTCATGTTTCTGTTCTTTTCCTATGAAGCTGGAATGCCGCCGGGGCTTGCGTCTGTTGCCACTCATACCCAGGCGCTGTTCACCATCATCATTGCGGCAATCGTGCTACGGGAAATTCCCCTGCCCCGTCAGCTTTCCGCCGTTGCCATCGCCTTTATCGGCCTGGGCATGGTGTTTGCCAGTGTCGACGGGAACCTCACGTATCTCGGCCTCTGTCTGACACTGACAGGCGCCGTCAGCTGGTCTGTCGGCAACACCATTCTGAAACGACTGCAGGGCGTGGACATGCTGGCCCTGATGATCTGGCTCAGTCTTGTGCCACCGTTGCCGGCCTTGGCATTTTCATTTTTTATCGGCGACAGTTTTGATCTGATCGGCACGTTTCAGGAAGCTTCACTTATCAGTCTGCTATCGCTCGGATATATGGGTATTATTTCAACGACACTGGCTTATGCCATCTGGGGACGTCTGCTGAACACGTATCCGGCCGTGATGGTCACGCCATTTGCGTTATTTGCCCCCTGCGCCGGAGTCCTTGCATCGTACATCGTCTTTGACGAAAGTTTCGGTACGTTGCGCAGTTCCGGCATGATACTGATTATGATCGGCGTTGCCGGCACGATCCTTTTGGGACCCAAGAAGAAAACACATGAAGCAGGGTGATCATGAGTAAAAATGCAACAGGCGCATGCCTTTGTGGCGCTGTCACATTCGAGTATGCCGACGATATTGCAGAAGCTGCCTATTGCCATTGCACGGACTGCAGACGCACCACCGGTAGCGCTTTCAATATTTCCGTCGGCTTGAAATCTTCCGGGTTCAAGGTGACCAAAGGCCACCCGCATGAATTCACCAAAACCGCCGATAGCGGCAATCTGCTGACCCGCCATTTCTGCGGCAATTGCGGCTCTCCGCTTTACACTTCATCGCCATCAAATGCAGACATGGTCTACATCAAAGCCGGTGCGTTCGATGATCCCGGCTTTATCAAACCGGCTTATCAAAGCTGGACCCGTTCACGTGTAAAGTGGGCTGATATCCCTGCCAACCTACCAGGTCATGAAACCAGCGGATAATCTGCAGAAAACTGTCCTACTCGTATAACCGGCCCTGCCCCCGTAACCGGTTCACGAAAACATCGATCAGACGGCGCAAAACTTTGTCATTATCATCGAGTTTGCCGAGACGGGATGCCAGATCATCCTGCGTGATCACCGTCAGCCTGGCTTTACCCATCACCCGCGCGGACGCCATGCGTGGTTGATTGTCGATCAGGGACATTTCGCCCAGGATATCGCCACGCCCTAACGTCGCCAGAACAATTTCCTCATTCCCTGAATTCCGGAAAATCTGCACGTTGCCGTCCAATACAAGATAGGCCTTGTCTGCAGCGTCCCCTTCTTCAAACAGGATTTCCCCATCATCGACATCGCGCCGTTCGATCTTCTGGTTCGTCACGGTCGCATCCTCCATTGTAAAGACCACGGCTGTACCTTCTTCAGCCGCAGGATTGTCGTTTGTCTTTTCATCACGGGTCACCAGCCTGTCCAGTGTATCCGTAAACAGGGCCCGCCATTTTTCAGGCAGGGCTTCCGATGCCAGTTTTACTTTCAGGCCCGCCATGACTTCCTGCACCTGATCGCGTCGCATATCCGCCGGTACCAGCGACGACAGCGATGTCAGTTGCTGTACAAGACGCGCCATCACATTCAGCACAGCCTGTTCATTCTTCTGCCCGATTTGGGATCCGATCATGTCGAGAAGAAAACCAAGGCGTACAGCTCTGTACGGGAACAGCGCCAGGACATGACTGATGGCATCTTCCGTCGATAAATCATCCGGATCGGCAAATATGATCCGCGCCCGTTCAACAATGGCACCTGCCATATCAGGACCGCCGGCAATACCGGCCGAGTCCGTCATTTCCCGTATCAAACTACGAAAGGCTTCCTGATCCGCTTTATTCCCCTCACGGGTCAGCGGTCGTATGCCCCCAATGGTCTTGGAGACCTTACCCAACAGGATTTGTTTGGTTCGCGGCATCGGCCGAGATGCAATGAATTTGTTGAACGCTTCGATACACGAGCGGGAGTTTCTGGTTTTGCAGCGTCCCTGCGTCAAATGAATGATATCGCGAAGTGCCGACATCGGATCGGCAAAGCCGCCAAACAGATCCTTGACCGCCGTCGGACTGTCGACAATCTCTGCCGCGATTTCGTCGAGAAATTCCTCCAACAGCGCATCCGACGTTTTCTCGCCAAGTTCAAGCAGCAGCGCCAGCTTGTCCGACCAGTCCCCGCGTTTCTGAAGGGCCGCGGCCAGCCCCCCCAACACGTAAATGCGGCGCCCCGCGGCATCCCTGGGCGCCTTTCCGACCAGCCCTTCAAGACTTAAATTTTCCAGGAAACCGAGACGGGTCTTGTCTTCGCCGGCGACCCGAGCATATTCCCTGATCTCCGCGAATGCCGCATACAGAATATCGTTTCGATCGCCAGGTTTGGCACCAGTTTTACGAGCCTGAATGGTGCCGATACGGCTTATCGCGGCGGGAAACAGTTTGTCGTTCCGCTCCAACAGACGAAGCGCACCATAATCAAAGGCGAGCTCAATGGCCGTCTGGCCTTTTTGCTCCAGGAATTCCCTCAGCAGCCGGCCAGCAGCCTGACGCGCTGGAAAAAGATAATAGTCCCCGATCTGCCCGCAGACCGGCGCTTCTTCGATGGGGACGATCTTGACCGGCTTGTCGCCGATATCGATCATTTCCTCGAGGACAACTTCTTCCTCGCCGGTTCGCTGGCTCTCAGCCACGACCCGCACACCTTCGAAGCGTTTTTCGGCCAGCAGAACTTCGGCACGCTCAAGGGCTGCGGAACGCATTGCATGGTGCGAATCGAGCAACCAGCGTTCGTCTTCATAGATAAAAACGTCATAGGTTTTCTGCGCGAGATTCTGCCGCACGTCGTTCCCCCTGCTGAGCATCTTATCATTGCGCCGCCTGCGCCGAGAGTCCACCGCCTATGCAGGAATTACGGCGATAGCTGTTTTCAGATACTTGATCATCCTCCGCCGATATGCCGCTATACCGTCAAAGCAGTGGGAGGAATTCATGAAGAAAATCGGCCTGATCGGTGGCCTGAGCTGGGTTTCAACTGCAGCATACTACCGATTGCTGAATACCATGATGAATGAGGCGCTGGGCGGCGTCCATTCGGCACACCTGATTCTGGAAAGCGTCAACCGACAGCAATATGTCGATCTTGTCATCCGCGAAAAAAACGAATCCGCAGCCTGCGAGATGATCCTCGAGACAGCCAAGGCCGTCGAGGCCGGCGGTGCCGAATTCCTTGTGATCACCTGTAATGATGTGCACCGGTTCGTCCCCGAGATTCAGCCGCATCTGAACATTCGGTTCCTGCATATTGCCGAAGCCACCGGCGCGGCAATCAAGGCTGACGACCTGTCGACCGTGGCCCTGCTCGGGGTCCGCAAGACCATGGAAGGCACGTTCTATCAGGACGTTCTGACGACATACGGTATCGACACCATGGTCCCCAACGACCCGGAACGGGATTTCATCGATGACTCGATCATGAATGAAATGGTGAAGGATCAATTCCTGCCGGAAACCCGCGCCGGATACGTCAGCCTGATGAACGACCTGAACGGTCGCGGCGCCGAAGGCATCATCCTCGGCTGCACCGAGATTCCGCTACTGATTGCACCCGGCGACATCGACATGCCGGCGTATTCCACCACCGACCTGCATTGCCGTGCCGCCGTGGACATGGCACTGGCGGATTAATCCCATGAAAGTCATTGAATATTTTTATTCGGCACATTCCGCCTATGCCTATATCGGCTCGCAACTCTTCATGGATATCGCAAAGGCGGGCGGGTGCCGCATCGAACACAGGCCGATGGATTTAAGGGCTGTCGTTGCGGCAACGGGTCCCGGCGCGCACAACAGCCGCACACCGCAACACCGGGCCTATTTCTCTGGCCGCGAGATCGAGCGTTGGGCCGAAGCGCGGGGCGTCGATATCCTTCCCTGGCCGAAACATCATGCCAATGACATTGCGTTGTCGAACAGCATGCTCATCGCCGCGATTTCACATGAACTCGATGTCGATGCGCTCGCACACCGGTTTCTCGAAGCCCACTGGCGGGACGATGCCGATCTTGCCGCCCCGGACACGCTCGAGACGCTGACCCGCGATGTCGGCATTGATCCGGCGCCGCTGCTGGATGCGGTGCATAGCGCGGATGTGAAAGCTGTTTACGAAAAAAATACGGCCGAAGCCATCGAACGCTCGGTCTTCGGCTCGCCCACCTACTTCGTCGACGGCGACATGTTTTACGGCCAGGACCATCTGGAGCTTGTCGCCCGTGCCCTCAAGGCCCATTTCAAGGGCCAGTGGCCGCGCACCTGAGCGCGTCATCCCCGCCCCTATCCGACACGTCACCCCGGCGCATGCCGGGGTCCAGTCAGTAGCTGATAGTCTGGGTTCCGGCTTTCGCCGGAATGACGATGGTGAGGGCTGAAGACGGCGACGCGGCCGACCCTGCCATCCCCACGTCGCCTATATTTTGATGAATGGTGCGGGCGGCCGGACTTGAACCGGCAAGGCCGAAGCCGAGGGATTTTAAGTCCCTTGTGTCTACCAATTTCACCACGCCCGCATGCGGGGGAAAGTACCCGCCGTTGCCCGTGTCGGCAAGTGGCGACGTGCGTCCTTTGCCACCAATTCTGCAGCCTCGATTTTCGACCCACCACACCACCACCAGCAGCTTGCGCCAGTAGTCGGGACCGTGCCAATGTCCGCTCATGGAAGCAGATAACCCAATCCCGGCGGAAAACGCTCACAGTCCTGAATTCGACCGGCAGTTCCGTGAGATGCTGGAAACGCTGCTGGTGTGGCGGCGCGATGTGCGGCGATTCCAGACAGATCCCCTGCCCGACGGCATGCTGGATCAGCTTCTGGCTCAAGCCGCCCTGTCGCCGAGTGTCGGCAATGCCCAGCCGTGGCGGTTCGTGCTTGTCGAGGATGCCGGGCGGCGGGCGGAGATCATTGCCAATTTCGAGAAGGCCAACGCCGACGCCCTGAACGATTACGACGGAGAACAGGCCGAGCTTTATGCCGGGCTGAAACTGGCCGGCCTCAGGGAAGCACCGGTCCATCTTGCGGTTTATTGCGACGGGGAAAGTGAGCTTGGCCACGGTCTTGGCCGGAAGACCATGCCGGAGATGCTCGCCTACTCGGTGGTCGGCGCGATCACCACGCTGTGGCTTGCCGCCCGTGCGCAGGGTGTCGGGCTGGGCTGGGTCTCGATCCTTGACCCGGCGGACGTCAACCGGACGCTCGACGTGCCGGAGGGCTGGACCCTGATCGGATACCTTTGCCTCGGCTATCCGGTGGCAGAACATGATGAGCCGGAACTGGTTCGCGCCGGCTGGCAGGACCGGGTCAATATCTCTGATTTTATCCTGAAACGTTGAGTTCAGCGCGGCGGGTCGCGCCAGTCACCGAGATACCAGATGCCGACGGCAATGGTGATACCGGTCACGGTTACCCAGATATCGAAGCAGAAAACCAGCACCCAAAGCCAGGTATCCTCGGCGCGGAACATCATCGACTTGATGTCGCCCAGATCGAACAGAAGAAACAGACCGGCCAAGGACAGGGAAATCACCGTTCCCATCACGAACCGGCGCAGCAGAAATCCGAAAAAAGCACGCTGCGAGCGGCTCAGTTCCGGAATCTGCGCGTTCATGCCGCAGATGTGCCCCGGGGCGGATAGTTTCTGGCCCGGATCATGTCGACCGCTTCCAGAACATCCGCATGGTGATGGCGATGAAAGGGGGTGGAGTGTATGACATTCGAATAGAGCGTCATGTCGGGCCGGATCAGGAACAGCCCCGGCTCGGCAAAATGCCCCAGTTCGGTGTCGCGGATGGCTTCCGAAATATACAAGCCCCAGGCCCGCGCCTGATCAAGACTCAGGCCATAACCGATCGGCAATTGACCGATGCCCCACTCTGCGACCGTTTTCTCCGCCCGGTCGGCCGGATCGGTGGAAATGGCGATCACGCCGCAGCCGCGCTCGGCATAGCGGGCGACCTTGTGATCGATGTCCAGCAGTTGCTGCTTGCAACGCGGGCAGTGATATCCCCGGTAAACCTCGACCACGGTAAAGGTCTCGGGCTTCTGTTCGGACAAAGTCCAGGTGCCGCCCCCGGCCAGTGACACGCTCAAATCCGGCACGGACTGGCCCGGCATTAATCTGCTCATGTCGCACTCTCCTGCTGTTCCGGGCATTCCAGGATGGGTTCGCCCCCCAGGCTTTTCAACATTTCTACCACATCCCGGGCGGCGGCATCGGCCTTCTCCGGGTCCTCGGCCCGGATCACGATATTCGCACCGGGGCGGTCGTTACGGTAAAACGGATACGATCCGATTTCGGTTTCCGGGTGACGGGCCTGCAATTCCGTCAGCGGTCCGCCAGCCTTGCCCTCGGGCACATGCGACATCACCGTCCGACTGACCATCGGATTGCCGCCCGTCAAACGATGACGCATACCGGCAAACATGGCCTGCATGATGCGCGGCACACCCGGCAGAACGAATACATTTTCGACCTGAAATCCCGGCGCCTTGGATACCGGGTTGTCGATCAGGATCGCATCCACAGGCGTGTTGGCCATCCGCAGCCGGGCCTCGGTCAATTCGCCCGGGGGATAATGATCTTCGAGCAGCTTGACCGCTTCCGGGTTCGGTCCGAATTCGATATCGAAGGCCCTGGCAATGCATTCCGATGTAATGTCGTCATGGGTCGGGCCGATTCCGCCTGTCGTGAAGACATAATCATATCGGGCGCGGAGCGTATTCACCGCTTCGACAATGGCGTCGGGGATGTCCGACACAATCCGGACTTCCATCATCCTGATGCCGAGCTTGTTCAACTCGTCGCCGAGATACTGGAGATTGGCGTCACGGGTACGCCCGGAGAGGATTTCGTTGCCGATAATGGCCAATCCGGCTGTTACGGGCTTTGATGGTGTGGGGGTGTTATCTGACATACGGAAAATGTAGGAACAGGCCGGTCGCATGAAAAGGATTATTGCACTGAACCTGAAACGCGGATCGGGCGGCCCGGAGAGGGGATCCGGAACCGCCCGTCTCGCATCGCGCGCCGCAGGGCCGGAGGACTACCCCCGAGCGCGACGCTGTGCAGGACTTAGCTGGTGATTTTCCAGTCGCCGTCCGGCATCCGGCAGGCGGTGCCGTACCCGACCTGGGACTCACCGCCGACCATGACCTCCGTCTGGTATTCCCGGCAGTATGCGCCGGTTGACGTATCGCGTCCGGCACGGGTTGGGGTCACCTGACCGGAATGTCCGCTGTCGGGGTTGGACCAGGAAATCGTCTGCCCAATGGGGGCCTCAAGTGCCTGATTCTGAGCCCGTATTGCATAGGCCTGGTCAGCGCGGTCCAGAGACTGCCCCATCGAATTCCCCAGAACACCGCCCAGCAGAACGCCGGCGGCTGTGGCTGCCAACTGGCCTTTGCCTCCACCGATTTTCGAACCGGCAAAACCGCCAAGACCAGCGCCCAGCAATGCACCCATGGTCTGTTTGTTGCCCTGGTCTGTCACACAGCCGCTCAGCAGACCGAGGCTGAAGACCGCGGCCATGGCCAGCGTCATTGGTCGGCGCCACGTCGAAATCCTTTTCGTCGAATTCATATTCAGTTCGGTTTTCATCGTTCTTCCTCCTATTGCTTCGCCCGGCATGTCCTCCGCGACGATGAAAAGAGGATAAATAGATATGTTTTTATAGTCAAATATAGTTTTAAAAATAAGTGTATCTAAATGTATCAAAGGGATTATATAATTATTACAATGGTTTATATGCCCCTTATAAGGCATAGACACTCCCACCAAAACAATCTATGTAATTAAATGTATTTATTATCATAGTTGAGATGTGGAGATCACAGTGCCCCTGACCTACAACGACTCGCAACGGCGTGCATATCTGGATTTCACGGATCAGGTCGCATCAGGGTGGGTGCATCTGTTTGCCGGCGATACGACGTTTTATAACGCGGCCTACTGGGATCTCTTCAAGCACCTGTGGCGAACGCCTGAACCCGTGCGTAAAACGGATGCAGCAAACGCCATTACCGGCGTCAAAAGTCCGCTGACGGCATCCAAATATATCGAAACGGCCCTCGCCCGGGGCATGATCATCGAAAAGGAAAATCCCCGCGATGCCAGATCCAAGCTGCTCGCCCTGTCCCCGCAGATGCGGGCACAGATGGATGCTTTTTTCGATGATGCTGTGGACGGTATGCGCAAGTCTGCAGCAGGTTTGAAGGACCTGGGGCCGGTTCCTAGAGATAATCCCTGAGTAAGGCCACCAACGGCTTGTCAGCCGGCGGCATCGGATAATCACCGAGCCGGACCGGGGGCACCCATTTCAGTTCCTGGCCTTCCATCGGTTCCGGCTGACCTTTCCAGATCCGACAGAGATATAGCGGCATCAGAAGGTGAAAATCCTCATAGACATGGCTGGCAAAGGTAAAGGGCGCCAGACAGGTCTCGGTGATGTCGATCCCGAGTTCTTCATCAAGTTCCCGGACCAGAGCCGTTTCCGGCAGTTCACCATCATTGACCTTACCGCCCGGAAATTCCCAGAGACCGGCCATGGACTTGCCTTCCGGCCGTTTGGCAATCAGCACCCGCCCGTCCGCGTCGATCAGTGCAACTGCGGCGACAAGCACAGTCCTGTGCGAGGCACCCAGCCCTGCAAAGGGCGCACCCCAGCAACCGCTGTCAGGACCGGTAGTCGGCATTGATCGAGATGTACCCGTGGGTCAGATCGCAGGTCCAGACGGTGGCTGACCCTGTCCCGATAGCCAAATCGACATCGATATCGACTTCCTGACCCTTCATGTGTGCCGCGACGGGGGCTTCATCATAATCAGCAACCGCAGCACCATCCTTGGCAATGACGATTCCACCCATGCTGATGGCCAGTTTGTCACGCTCGGCTTTTTCCCCTGCTTTTCCGACAGCCATCACAACCCGGCCCCAGTTCGCATCTTCACCGGCAATCGCCGTTTTGACGAGCGGTGAATTGGCAATCGAAAGCGCAATTCTCTTGGCGGCTGTATCCGATTCAGCACCGCTGACATTGACAGTAATGAATTTGGATGCCCCCTCGCCGTCGCGGACAACCTGCTTGGCAAGATCGATGCACAGGTCATCCAGAGCGACCCTGAACCGCGCCAGAGCCGGGTCATCTGCATCTGCAACCGGCGTATTGCCCGCAGCACCGGTTGCAAAGGCCAGAACCGTATCACTGGTGGACGTATCACTGTCGACGGTCGAGCAATTGAAACTCTTTTCCGTGGCGGCACTCAGACAGATTTGCAGCACGTCTGAGGGTATAACGGCATCGGTACAGATAAATGACAGCATTGTCGCCATGTCAGGCGCGATCATACCCGATCCCTTAGCGATCCCGTTAATCCGCACCGTCGTGCCGCCGATATCCACACGGCGGGTCGCCCCCTTCGGGAAGGTATCAGTGGTCAGGATCGCCTGTGCAGCATCCGCCCACCTGTCAGGCGACATATCTTCGGCCATGGCCTGAATGTGCGGCGTCAGCTTGTCTGTCGGCAGGACCACGCCAATCACCCCGGTGGATGCCGCAAACACCCGGCTCGGACGGCATGTCAGCGTATCCGCCGTAGCGGCAACCACCGCTTCGCAGGCCTCCGCACCAGCTTTGCCGGTAAAAGCGTTGGCGTTGCCGGCATTGACGACCACGCCGCGCGCTTCACCGCCTGCAAGGTGCTGACGGCACCAGTCGACGGGTGCCGACGGGCATAACGAGCGGGTAAAAACACCGGCAACCTGTGTACCGTCGGCAAATTTCATCACCAGAAGGTCGGGGCGGCCCTTGTACTTCAATCCGGTTTCCGCCGCCGCAATCTCGACTCCGTCAATGGCAGGCAGGTCGGGGAAGCTTGCGGGCGCCAATGGCGAACGCGCGATCATGTCAAATGCTCCGTTTTCAGGGCTTGCTGCCGTCGATGGCAAACCGGTCTATCTTCGCTTTTTCACGTAGCCGTTCAACGTACGCAGCACCAGCGGCCTGTGCTGCCTCTGCACGTAGCTCCTCAACACTTTCTTCAAAGCTCGGCGGTGCGGCGGCTCTTTTTTCCTCGACCTTGATCACGTGAAAGCCGAACTGGGTTTTGACCGGTTCGCGGGAATATTTGCCAGCATCCATGGCAAAAGCGGCTTCCTCAAAAGGCGGCACCATCTGTCCTTTGCCGAAAAAGCCCAGATCACCGCCTCTCGGCCCGGACGGCCCGGTAGATTTTTCCTTAGCCAGCTCTGCGAAATCCACCCCGCTGTCGAGTTCCTTGATCACGGCAACCGCTTCGTCAGATGTTTTCAGCAGAATATGACGGGCGTGAACTTCCTGAGCCCCCCCTGCAACGCTGTCATCGTACATCTTTCGCAATTTCTCATCAGTAACTGCGGATTCGATCTCCTTGCGGACAGCAAACCGCTCAAGCAATTGCTCGCGGACCAATGAGAGAGTTTTCTTGAATTCCGCATCCTCATCAAGATTTCTGGCCTGGGCATCTGTCGCCACCAGCTTGGAGTCAATCAGACTCGTCAACAGCATCGGATAAATTTGATCCAGCGGTACGGCCTTGTATTCCGGCGGCAGGTTGTCATGGGCTTGTTCGACATCGGAACGGAGGATTTTTGATCCATTGACGACAGCAACGACAGGGTCGTCTGCCGCCTGGACCGGCAATGTCGCCATGATCAGGAATGAGCCGGTCAGTATCCCGGCAGATATTTTTCGAATAGACATCGTGATCTCCTGCTAATGGCGTCTTTGTTATCTGAAATGGTGTTGTTACAGCGATTAAGCACACCCAATCGACCGGGGCAAGCAGCTCTGCCCGGCCTCATTTTTAACATGTTGAAACAAACTGAAAACAAATGATTCCCTCTGGCAAAATCCCTGAAATGTTACTGGCTGATAGTCACAACCAGAAATCGCCGCTGCTTCGGTGACAGAGAGACAATCAGGAGCCTTGGAGCCGTCATGGAATTTTTATTAGACCCCGATGTCATCAAATTATCAGCTCTTGGGTGTGCGTTCGTGGTTGGCGTCTGCGTCTGCGTATATGTTGCAATACGTGAAACCGCCGAACTGAAACGCCGCAGACGTGCCAAAAGACTTATTTACGAAGATGAAATCAAACGCGAAATCGACCGCAAGAAACACATGATGGATAAATTAAACAGCCAGCGGGTGTTGGATGGCGAAATAGAAGCTGTCGACAGTGATACATCGATACAGCGTTCCAACAACCAATCGTTCGCGTGAATTCCCGGGGCTCTTGAGGGGCCTTAAGACCACACCACACACTCCCTCAGGCCGGTCCAGAAGGACCGGCCTATTTTCATCATCAATGATTGCAAAAGCTTGCATGCCAGCCGTCTGCCCGGCATGTTGCACCTGCTAACATCTCTAAGAGGGTGCGAATATGAGCTTCACAATAGTTGATCAGGCGCCGGCGCGTCTCAACCGGTCCGAACTTGCCGTTCCCGGATCCAGTACGAAATTTCTCCAGAAAGCGGCTGAAGGTTCTGCCGACATGGTATTTCTCGATCTTGAGGATGCCGTAGCCCCGGATGACAAACCGCAGGCCCGCAAGAACATTGTCGAAGCTCTCAATGACCTTGATTGGTCCGGGAAGACTGTATCGGTTCGGATCAACGGTCTCGACACACACTATTGCTACCGTGACGTAATCGAAGTCGTCGAAGGTGCCGGCGAAAAGCTGGATCTGATCATGATTCCCAAAGCCGGTACGGCTGCGGATATTTACGCCATCGATATGCTGGTGACACAGATAGAAACGGCAAAGGGATTCAAGAACCGCATCGGTTTTGAAATGATTATTGAAACCGCACTCGGCATGCAGAACGTCAACGAAATTGCGGCCGCCTCGCCGCGCAATGAATCGCTGCATTTCGGCGTCGCGGATTACGCCGCCTCTACCAAAGCCCGGACAACCAACATCGGTGGACCGAACAAGGATTACTATGTGCTTTCCGATCCGCTGGAAAACGGCGAGCGCGAAACCTACTGGGGCGACATGTGGCATTACCCGATTACGCAGATGGTGATCGCGGCCCGCGCCAATGGACTTCGCCCGATCGACGGGCCTTTCGGTGACTTCAAGGACCCGGATGGCTATATCGCACAAGCCAAGCGTGCCGCCGTTCTTGGCTGTGAGGGCAAGTGGGCAATCCACCCGTCGCAGATCGAACTTGCGAACACCGTTTTCAGCCCGTCAGAAGAAGATGTCATTCATGCTAAACGCATACTGGACGCCATGGCTGAGGCAGAAAAAGCAGGCCGCGGCGCTGTCGCCCTCGATGGCAAGCTGATCGATTATGCATCGATCAAACAGGCCCGGGTACTGGTCGACATGGCAGAAAAACTGGCCGGGAAATGATATCCTGATGTTTTTGGCGAGAATTTCTCCTCGGTGTCTCGCCAAGCGCCTTTGTAAATGGTATTGACGCTGACATGCAGGCTTATCTCGATTTCGAAAAACCGATCGCCGATCTTGAAAGCAAGATCGAGGAACTCCGTCACCTGTCAAGTGAGGGAGAGGTCAATATTGCCGATGAAGTCGGCCGATTGCAGGAAAAAGTCCAACGACTGCTGACGCAGACGTACAACAAGCTTTCCCCCTGGCAGAAAGCACAGGTTGCACGGCATCAGAGCCGGCCCCATGCCCAGGCTTACATCAATGCTCTGGTCGACAATTTTACCCCGCTTGCCGGTGACCGCGCGTTTGCCGAGGACAACGCTATCGTCGGCGGCCTCGGACGTTTCAGGGGGCGCTCCGTTGTCATACTCGGAAACGAGAAAGGTGACAGTACGGAATCCCGCATACGTCATAATTTCGGCATGGCGCGCCCCGAAGGATATCGCAAGGCGCAGCGTCTAATGCAGCTTGCGGATCGGTTTCATCTGCCATTGATAACCCTGGTTGATACACCGGGCGCTTATCCGGGTGTTGATGCCGAAGCCCGCGGTCAGGCTGAAGCCATCGCGCGTTCCATAGAAACCTGCATTTCCGTACGGGCGCCATTTGTCAGTGTGATTATCGGCGAAGGCGGTTCAGGCGGCGCCATCGCCCTGGCTGTTGCAGACAAGGTGCTGATGCTGGAACATGCCATTTATTCGGTTATATCGCCCGAAGGCTGCGCTTCGATCCTGTGGCGGGATTCTGACAAGGCGGCCGATGCAGCGGAAGCGCTTCGCCTGACGTCTCAGGATCTGCTGAAACTGGGTGTGATCGATCAGGTGATCTCTGAACCACTTGGGGGTGCCCACCGCGATCCGGCAGCCATGATGACCCAAACAGCAGACGCCATTGAAAAGCACCTGGATGAATTGTCCAAATCCCCGGGAACGGAACTGCGCACCCGGCGGCGGCAGAAATTCATCGATATGGGGTCTAAAGGGCTTTAGGGGACGCCCATCCTTCGAGACGGCCTTTCGGCCTCCTCAGGATGAGGTTTGCACATGAAATTACCGATGACACCATGCATCCTCATGCTGAGGAGGATGCGCAGCGTCCGTCTCGAAGCATGGCTCGAAGACGGGAAAAGGTACGCTCAGTTTACCTTGCCGTGACAGTGTTTGTACTTTTTGCCGGACCCGCAAGGGCATGGTGCGTTTCTTGGGACACGCCCCCATGTCGCAGGGTCTTCCGGATTGATGTCCGCCGATGACTGGCGCGTGCTGACGGGTTTGTCGTGTGCACTTTCATTTTCGACATCATCACCGGCATCGGCCTGCAATGCAGGGTCGGTCCGTGTTTCATGCATTTCCTGTGCCGGACGCTGAAAGGCTTCTTCATCCGGTGTTGTCTGGAACTGCACCTGTGCCAGAACCGTCGTTACGCGGTCACGCAGGCCTTCCAGCATTTCTTCAAATAGATCGAAAGCTTCGCGCTTGTATTCATTGAGCGGGTCCCGCTGTGCATAGGCTCTGAGCCCGATCCCCTGGCGCAGATGGTCAAGGGTCAGCAGGTGCTCTTTCCAGCTTTGATCGAGGAGTTGCAACAATAGGCTCTTCTCAACCATCCGCATCACATCCGGACCGATATTGGCCGCTTTTTCGGCCATCATGCGGTCGGTAATATCCGTCAGGCGCTCGCGAATTTCCTGATCGGCGATACCCTCTTCGCTTGCCCATTCCCTGACCGGGAGTTCAACGCCAAAGATACGCAAAGTTTCTTCATGAAGGCGATCAATGTCCCACTGATCTGCATAGGCCTTTTCCGGAATCGAAGCTGAAACCATGTCCGCCACGACCTGATGACGCATATCGACAATGTCCTCGGCGACCTGATCTGCCGCCATAAGTTCGCGGCGCTGCTCATAGATCACCTTACGCTGATCATTCATGACATCGTCGAACTTGAGCAGGTTTTTCCGGATTTCAAAGTTCCGTGCTTCGACCTTGGACTGGGCCTTTTCAAGAGCTTTGTTGACCCAAGGATGAACGATCGCCTCGCCATCCTGCAGACCAAGCTTCTGCAGCATGCTGTCGATGCGTTCGGAGCCGAAAATACGCATCAGGTCATCTTGCAGCGATAGATAGAACTTCGACGTGCCGGGGTCACCCTGGCGCCCTGAACGGCCGCGCAACTGGTTGTCGATGCGGCGGCTTTCGTGACGTTCGGTCCCGAGCACGAACAGACCGCCCGCCTTCTTGACGATGTCACGGTCGTTATTGATTTCTTCTCTGATCTTTGCCGCAGCCGCGTCATATTTGTCGGTGCCGGGTTCTGCATCGATGTCTTGGGCCAGGCGCATTTCAAGGTTGCCGCCAAGCTGGATATCGGTACCGCGACCAGCCATGTTGGTGGCGATCGTCACCCCACCCGGCCGGCCGGCCTGAGCAATGATATAGGCTTCCTGTTCGTGATAGCGGGCGTTCAACACATTATGTGGGATATTTGCCTGCTTCAGAGCAGCGGACAGTTGCTCGGATTTTTCAATGGATACCGTTCCGACCAGAACAGGCTGTTTACGCTCGAAGCATTCTTTAATCTGCTCAGCAATGGCAGCATATTTTTCTTCGACGGTGCGATAGACCTCATCATCGTGATCGATACGGGCAATCTGCACGTTGGTCGGGATTTCAACGACTTCGAGCTTGTAAATTTCGGCGAATTCTCCCGCCTCGGTCATGGCCGTACCGGTCATCCCGGCAAGCTTCGGATAAAGCCGGAAGTAATTCTGGAACGTGATTGATGCGAGGGTCTGGTTCTCGTTCTGGATCGTCACGTTTTCCTTGGCTTCCAGAGCCTGGTGCAGTCCCTCGGAATAACGCCGGCCTTCCTGCATGCGACCGGTAAATTCATCAATGATGACGACGGCATTGTCTTTGACGATGTAATCGACATCGCGCTCGAACAGAACATGCGCCCGAAGCGCCTGATTGGCATGGTGCACCAGGTTGACGTTCTGGATATCGAAAAGCGACCCTTCCTCCAGCAGCCCTGCGTCTCGCATCAGGGCTTCCATGTTCTCAATGCCACTTTCGGTAAAGGTGGCTGCGCGGGCCTTCTCATCCTTCTCGTAATCTTCTGGTGACAGCTTCGGGATCAGCTCATTGACCGTACTGTAAAGATCGCCGAGATCCTCTGTCGGTCCGGAAATGATCAGTGGGGTCCGCGCTTCATCAATCAGGATACTGTCGACTTCATCGACGATCGCAAAATTGAACGGCCGCTGAACCATGTCATCCAGCGTGAATTTCATGTTGTCGCGAAGATAATCGAAACCGAGTTCATTATTGGTCGCATAGGTTACGTCACAAGCATATGCCGCCCGGCGCTGATCGTCGTCCATACCATGCTTGATGACACCGACGCTCAGACCGAGATAACTGTAAACCTGCCCCATCCAACCGGCATCGCGCTCAGCCAGATAGTCGTTGACGGTCACGACATGCACGCCTTCGCCCTTGAGGGCATTCAGGTAGACAGCCAGCGTCGCGACGAGGGTTTTACCCTCACCTGTCTTCATTTCCGAGATCATGCCTTTATGAAGCACGACCCCGCCCAGCATCTGAACATCGAAATGACGCTGGCCGAGCGTACGCTTTGCAGCTTCACGCACGGTGGCAAAGGCATCGACAAGGAGATCATCCAGGCTTTCACCGGCGTCCAATCGTCCTCTGAGCCAGTCGGTGCGGGCCTTTAATTCATCGTCGGAAAGCACTTCAACAGCGGCTTCCGCAGCATTGATGGCATCGACTGTGCCCTGCAGGGTTTTGACGTACCTGTCATTGGCCGAGCCGAACAGGCGTTTGGCAAGATTTTGCAGCATAAATGGGCTCCGGATGCGTCGAGCGCGAATAATGCGGGCCGCCGGGTAGCGGCCCTTAAACGGTTGCCAAAGAGATAGAGTCCAGACCGGCCCCTGTCAACGCGTCGAGCCGTTTTAGATCATCACAATCCGGCAAGCGGATGGCTGGTCTCGACCAGTTGGCGCAGGCGTTCTTCCATCACATGGGTGTAGATTTGCGTCGTCGATATGTCCGCATGACCCAGCATCTGCTGCAAAGCACGTAAATCCGCCCCATTTGCAAGCAGGTGGCTGGCAAAGGAATGTCTCAGGACGTGCGGGGAAACCCGCCGACGATCAAGACCAGCTTCGGTCGCCAGTTCCTTGATCAACTGCCCGAAACGGGCTCTCGTCAGGTGTCCTTCCTTGCCGCGCGAGGCGAACAGATATCGCTCGGCGCGGCCTTTGGCTCGGCCTTTGGGCATAAAACGATCACGGACCAGTATGTAATCGCGAACCGCGTCCTGAGCGGGCTCCCCCAGAGGAACCATGCGTTCCTTACCGCCCTTCCCGTTCACGATCAGCACCGGGCTTTCGCGCAGGAATGCCGAAACCGGCAATGTCACCAATTCGGTAACGCGGAGCCCTGTTGCATATAGCAGTTCCATTAACGCCAACAGTCTGATTCCATCCGCCCCCGGGCGTCGTCGGGCTGCTTCCAGCAATGCATCAACTTCTGCTTCACTCAGGTATTTTGGCAGCCGCTGCCCGAGTTTGGGGCCATCCAGGCTGGATGTCGGATCATCTTCCCGGAAGCCCATTTCAATGACAAACCGGAAAAACCGCTTCAACGCAGAAAGCCGGCGGGCTGCCGTTGATGCCGCCAAGCCCTTTTCATCGATGGCTTTTAAGTATCCCCGCACATGCTCGACACTGGCCCTCTCCGGCAAGGTCTGACGCCGACCGACAAAATGAGCAAATTCGGTCAGGTCCCCCCTGTAAGCAGCCAACGTGTTTGCTGAAGCATTACGGGTGGAGCGCATCATGTTCAGGAAATTATCAATCCAAGTATATCTGAGCTCGGCCATACTGCCGTCCCTTCCATACCCTTGTCTGGCACAATGCCTTTACAGTCCCGCAGCCAGAAGTGTCTCGACAGCCAGCTTCCGGGCGGTCTGCTCAAAGCCCATTGCACGAAATGCCGCAACGACCTCGTAGACGACCGCAACACCCTGATCACCCGGAACACCATCTCCCATGACCCGTAATGCATATATGGCCGGTTTTGCTGCTCCGGGCGGCACTGCGACGTCGGAAGGTTTATTTGTGGTCAGGCTGGTTACACCGCCCAACCCGGCAGTCCCCCGTACAGCAGGGGCTGGTGATGGTGTGGCGACGCTTTTCATCGACCGCAAACTGTCGCGGAACATGAACCATATTGCGGGGGATGGCATGACCTGGCTTTTCGGTGGCCCGGCATTGATGCCATCCCACACCACAGGCGGCAGAGTCTCACCCACAGCCATGAACATGCCATTGACCAACGCCCGATAATCAGAAATTTCCGGGCTGTCATCCAGAGTATTCCGCCAATCAGCAATAACCGTTTCCAATGGAATAGCCTTGTCACCCACGCCCAACAATCGTGCCAGCGGCCTGACACGTGCCAGTGCAAGCCTGGACTCGTCACGCACCGACGCACTGGCCCGCAACAGCGCCAGCCAGCGTTCGGTACCAGACGCACTCCCGAGCGCCAGATAGGCACGTACTCCGGTGAGTGCGAACCAGACCATTTCCGGACTGGGAGGCAGACGGTCTATCAGGGGGCGAAAAGCCTCAACGGCGGCCATGTAACGGCCGTCTTCGCGGGCGAATGTTAGTGCGCTCGAAATAATCTCAGCACGAGCCGTTGGAATATTCTGCTTGGCAGCGGCTTGGTACAAAAGTGCGCGTGCCCCGGCCCCGCCGATTTCCTGTGCCCGGGTGAGTGCATTTGCAAGATCGGGTTCAGTGAACGTGACCTGCTGGTACAGCCGCCGGAGCTCATTTGCCGACAATGCCCCCATCGGGACAGCACGTTCTGCGGCTTCAATTCTGCCACCTACCGACATGTTCGGTGTCATCGCCAGGCTATGCAGAACAAGCGGGTTTTCGGTCTCTGCAACACTGGCAGGCAACTCAACCTTGGCAGCCCGGCTGAGCGCAACATGTATAGGCGTAGGGTTTTCGATCTTGTCGAGGATGACTGATTTGCCACTGAGCACGGCATCCGCCAGCAATACAAGAGCTGGATCGTCTCCCGATATCTCACGAAGCAGAGACAAACCGAAGTTGACGCTGTCTGATTTGCCGTCCAGCGCATCGCAATAAACTAAAAGGCGCTGCCAGAAATCATCATTACTGGCCCCCTGGCTGTTGCGGGCGAGACCGCATGCACGGGCGTTGTTGAAGCGGATAACCTGGATCTGGGCATCAACCACATCCAACCCGACCGGCCTGTCCTGGCGCGGTGCGGCAGCCAGAAACAATTCTGCATTGTCGACGTCACCCGTGGCCAAAAGCCCTCGGGCACGCGCACTCAGCAAACTTGGAGAGCCTTCACCAACTGCGACGGGTGCCCGTGCCCGGCTTAACAGCAATAACGCGGATATTTCCCGCAAAGCTGCCGAGCCACTTCGATGCGGCATGGCATTAATCATATTGACCGCATTCGTACGCGTTACGCCCTGCCACATATCTATGCCGAAGCCGCCATCCTTGCGGGTCAATACACCGACTGATTCCGTGTCGATCTTACTTAATCCATCAACTTCTATCCCTGTCTTGCCGGGGGTGCCGGGGGTGCCGGGCAAACGTTCAGGCTGCACTGTCTGCGTCGGTTCCGGTGCACTGCTTCGCGACGGGACGAGCCTGCGTGGGCCGCTGGTCGTTGGATTCTGTGTTTCAGACTGACCTGTCGCAGATGGAGCTGCCGGTTGCAGCACACCCGGCGGTGCGCTCAGATCAACCGGGGACCCGCTCCCCGGAGATGTTCTCTGCGCCGCAAGCGGAGAAGCCGCCACAAGCGCGACACAGATTATGACCCAGCGCTTAACGTGGGAATTGATCATTCGGCAATACCTTCTCGACGTTACTGACCGGCGCCGGTATTTCCCAAGTTGCAAGGAATGCCGCACCGCCGCCAGCGCCGAGCAACAGCAAAACCAGAATAAAGACCGTCAATTTACCCATGAAAAAACCGTTACCTGCTGTTCATTTCGAGAGCATGTCCTGCTCGCGAGAATTCTGAAATCATTGAAACAATCGACACTGCAATTGATGCTCGCCTAGGACTGTGGCAAATTTTTGCCATTGCTGCGTCAGTCTATCGACAGGCCCGTGTGCTTTCAACGGGCTGGCCATACGCAAACCAGACTGGTTCAGCTTCAAAGACTTGGAAAAGTGATTGATTTCATGGCCATAGCGCCAACAAACGAAACCGATAACATCAACGATCAAAACAGCATTGATCTTCCGATCGTGCTTGTCGGCCTGATGGGCGCTGGAAAATCGTGCGTTGGACGCAAATTGGCCGAATCGTTCGGGCTGCCGTTCTACGATTCCGATAGCGAAGTTGAAGAGGCTGCAGGTTGCGAAGTTCGTGATATCTTTGAGGTTTATGGTGAACCTGCATTCCGGGATTGCGAACGGCGGGTCATTCAGCGTTTGTTACAGAATGGCCCCAGCATCATCGCAACCGGTGGCGGCGCTTTCATGGATACTGAAACGCGTGACGAAGTTAAGGCGCGTGGCATTTCACTCTGGCTACGGGCTGATCCCGAGATTCTTTATCAGCGGACGAAAAGGTCCAAGAACCGCCCACTGTTGAATAACGAGGATCCTCTTGCGACCCTAAAAGAACTTGCCGACAAGAGATACCCGGTATACGCCGAGGCCGACATCATCATAGACACCGGCAATGAAGGGTTGGAAAGAACCCTGCAAGCGGCGATTAAGGCTATTCTCGAAAGCTTTAAAACGGACACCAAGACATGACACTTGCCAGCAACGGCATTGAAACCCTGCACGTTCCCATGGGAGAGCGCAGTTATGACATCTTTGTCGGCGAAGGCGGCATTTCACTGGCAGGCGAAATCCTCAACGGCATTCTCAGTGCACCCAGAACCGTAATTGTCACTGATGAAAACGTCGCAAAAGACTGGTTGGAACCACTGTGCGCTTCACTTGATGCCGCCGGCATACGACACCGAGAAATCATTCTGCCCCCCGGAGAGCATACGAAGAGTATGGACCAACTGAGTGGCCTGCTCGACAATCTGCTTGAAAACAATGTCGACAGGAAAACGACACTGATCGCACTCGGCGGCGGTGTCGTCGGCGATCTGACAGGGTTTGCTGCTGCCGTCGTATTACGCGGCATTGATTTCGTGCAAATACCAACGACCCTGTTGTCTCAGGTAGACAGTTCCGTCGGCGGCAAGACCGGGATCGATACACGCTTCGGCAAGAACCTGATCGGCGCATTTCATCAGCCACGCGCCGTCATTGCGGATACTTTGACACTGGACACCCTGCCGATGCGCGAACGGCTCTGCGGGTATGCCGAAGTCGTCAAATACGGTGTCATCAACGACCGTGATTTCTTCGACTGGCTGCAGGAGAATGCTCAGAAGTTACTGGACGGTGACCCAGGCGCCCGACGAGAAGCGATTTTGCGCTCCTGTGCCAACAAAGCAGAAATCGTCGCTGCCGATGAACGTGAAGCCGGATTACGCGCGCTGCTAAATCTTGGCCACACGTTCGGTCATGCCATCGAAGCTCAGGTCGGTTTCGACGACAAGCTGAAACATGGCGAAGCCGTCGCCATCGGCATGGTCATGGCCCTGGAACTTTCGGTTCGTCTCGCCCGGATCAATGAGACCGAGCGAGATTTGTTGAAAAACCACCTTGAAACGGTCGGTTTGCCGACTGGCATCAAAGGGCTTGCCGGCGGTAATTGGACCGCTGATGCGCTTCTTGAGCACATGACCCGCGATAAGAAAACCCAGGATGGCCGGCTGACGTTCATCCTGGCCCACGGCATCGGAAATTCATTTGTTGCAAACGATGTTGACCCTGAGATCGTCCGCGACGTTCTGGATGGTTTTATCAAGGATGCCCGCTAAATCATGCTACCGTTGATTCGGCGTCAATCGCCGCTTCAACTTTTTCCACTGAGGTAAGGATTTACGATGTTGGAAATCGGTCTCGCTATATTTGTTCTTCTGATTCTATCTGGGTTTTTCTCAGGATCGGAGACGGCACTGACTGCCGTCTCCAAGCATGTCATGCACCAGATGGAACAGAATGGCGATAAACGCGCTATCACCGTCAATGCCCTGCATGAAGACAAGGAACGCCTGATCGGCGCTATCCTGCTCGGCAACAATCTTGTCAATATTCTCGCATCAGCCCTGGCAACAAGCCTGCTGATAGAAATGTTCGGTGATAACGGTGTTGTCTATGCCACCATCGGTATGACGGCACTTGTGCTGATTTTCTCCGAAATCCTGCCAAAAACCTATGCCATCAGGAACGCCAACCGCATGGCGCTTGTGGTCGCGCCAATCATCAAGCCGATCATCGCCGTATTGGCCCCCATAACATTGACCATTAATGCCGTTGTGCGTCAGGTCCTGATATTAATCGGTGCGGGATCCAGTGCCGAGGAAAGCCGGGAAGCCGCAGAAGAAGAACTTCGAGGCGCCATTGAACTGCACGATGGCGACGAGCCTTCCGTCAAACAGGAACGCGACATGCTGCGCTCAGTCCTGGAACTGACTGAGGTGCAGGTCGAAGAAATAATGACCCACAGACGCAACGTCGTTGCGATCGACATATCGTTACCGTCCGAAGAAATCGTCAGGCAGGTTCTTGAAAGTCCCTACACTCGTATTCCCCTATGGAAAGACGATCCGGAGAATATCGTCGGGGTTCTTCATGCGAAGGCATTGCTGCGAGAAATGATGCGGCTTGGCGGAGATGCCAAGGAAGTGGATATCGTGGGAATATCAACCACACCCTGGTTCATTCCCGAGCAGACACTTTTGCTGGATCAACTTCAGGCCTTCCGTCACCGCCGTGAACATTTCGCGCTGGTTATCGATGAATACGGCTCCAACATGGGTGTTGTGACCCTTGAAGACATCATTGAGGAAATTGTCGGTGACATCGATGATGAACATGATGTTGAAGTCACAGGCGTGACTTCTCAGACGGACGGCAGTTATCAGATTGATGGTTCCGTTACGATCCGGGATTTAAACCGTGAATACGAGTGGGATTTGCCGGACGAGGAAGCATCAACGATTGCCGGACTAATTTTGCATGAAAGCCGGCGCATACCCGAGGTTGGACAGAGCTTCATGTTCCATGGATTCCGTTTCGATATCATCGAACGCCAGAGTAATCAGATCACCAAAATTCGTGTTACACCGCCCGATGACGAAAATGCTGAAACTTCGGAAGCCTCTGGTAAATAAGGTATTTTTTGTACCTATGTGATGGCACGGCTTTTACGCTTCAACTAATTTACCGAGTAAAGTAGACTGATACCTGCATCCGCTCAGTGAGCTAATTAGCTCAGTAGAGACAGCGGCAGCGAAATGGAGGTCAGCATGCATCGAAAAATCGTCCCGGATATCGTGCAACCTATCGAAGTTGCCAGCGTTACAGCTGAAAATACTGTCCTTGAAGCTGCAAAAATTATGCGAGACCGGAAAATTGCTGCACTGATCGTCGTGAACGACGAAGGCGTGCTGACGGGCATTATCACCGAACGTGATATCGTCTTTCGTGCCACGGCTGAAGGCAAGGACCCCAGCT
Organism: Rhodospirillales bacterium; assembly: GCA_040218645.1. Taxonomy (GTDB): domain Bacteria; phylum Pseudomonadota; class Alphaproteobacteria; order Rhodospirillales; family Casp-alpha2; genus UBA4479. Next base: position 292,620 of record JAVJQZ010000012.1, on the reverse strand, counting down.
CGGCCAAGGTGTCCGAGATCATGACGCCAAACCCCGATACGCTGGCCCCAGGAGACAGTGCATCCGATGCGCTTGAGCTCATGCAGACGAGAAACTATCGCCACTTACCGGTTGTTGAGGGCAACAAATGCATTGCCGTCGTTTCCGTACGTGATCTGTTCAAATCCGTAAAAGAGTCTCTTGAAGAAAGCATCCGTGAAACGGAAGCTTTTGTATTTGGCGACAGATATGGAGCATAAAGCCGGGGTGAAGAATTACTGATTTTCCACCGCGTACATGACAGCCATGCGCCTTTCCATTCCGTTGGAATTGCCTTAATCGGCACCCATGAACACGTCGCCGCTCCGTCAGGACAACGCCACGCTCGGGATTACCCTCGTGATCTCGGCGATGTTTATTTTCGCAACGCAGGATGCGATAACCAAGACCCTTGCCGAAACCTACTCCGCGCCGCAAATCCTCTGGGTCCGGTTTATCTTTTATGCGCTGTTCGCGCTCGCATTCTCGGTGCGCAAGCGGCCGCTCAAATATTGCCTGCGCAGTCGTGCCCCGTGGCTACAGATTGCGCGCTCACTACTGATCGTTGTCGAGATCGGCTTATTCATTGTCGCCATCCGCTACATGTCGCTGGCGGAGATGCATGCGCTTCTGGCGACATTTCCTCTGATGGTCACCGGGATTGCCGCGCTGTTTCTGCGCGAGCCGGTCGGCATTCGCCGCTGGTCGGCGGTGTTCGCGGGCTTCATCGGCGTGTTGATCATCATCCGCCCCGGCATCATAGACATCCAACCAGGTGTATTTCTGGCCCTTCTCACAGCACTGATGTTTGCCGGTTACAACGTCATGACGCGACTCGTTGCCAAGTATGACGACGGCGAAACGTCGACGGTGTATATGGCTCTGGTTGGTGCCGTGGCGCTAAGCTGCATTGGCCCGTTCTTCTGGAAACCTGTGCCGCTGGAGGACTGGTTCTGGCTGATCTGCTTATCTATTACGGCGGCTGCGGGTCATTTTCTTTTGATCAAGGCACTCGAAGTGGCCCCGGCCTCGACGCTGCAACCGTTTAATTACACGCTTCTGGTCTTCGCCACCGTCATCGGTTACGTGTTCTTCGGAAACTTGCCGGATTTCTGGACCGTCGTCGGCGCATCTGTGGTTGTCGGCAGCGGGCTATACACCATCTATCGCGAACGGCGGCGTAAGCAGATGGATTAAGTGCGTCGATTCTTACAACCCCAATTCAGCAAGTTCCTGTTCCGTCACAAAAACCGTCCCCGTAAATGCCGCTATGTCAGCATTGTCGGCAGGGCGCACGACATCAACCCGATATACCGCCTTGCGGCGTGTTCTGGAAACCTCGCGAGAGCGAGCTTCGATAACATCTCCCTCACGCACACCAGTGAGATAAACGATATGCGCATCGATTCCGACCGAAACCTTGTCGTATGTGTTGGAAGACATGCCGAATGCCGTGTCGGCAAGAGCGAAGGTCACGCCGCCATGCCCCCAATTGAGAAAATTGAGATGCTCGGCCCTGATTGTCATCCGGAGGTCCAGTAGTCCCGGCGCCGCATCCAGAACCTCAACCCCCATAGCTTTCGCACAATTGTCGTGCGCGATCATGGTTTCGACCCAGGCCCGTTTGTCCCCGCTCGCGTCCATGCCAGTTAGGCCGCAATCAATGGCTGCCCGAAGCCCAACTCCTGCCTCAGACAAGCACACATTTCGCCATGTGTCGCTCCGGCTTCTGCGGCTTTGACCAGCAATTCGAAGACATTCTGACTTTCATCGCCACAGGCACGGGCCATGGCGGCCAGGGCCCGCTCGACATCCGCGTTCGATCTTTCGGTCTTGAAGGACTTGAGCTTGGCAATCTGTTTTTCCATGGCTTCACGTTCCGGGCGTTCGAGCGGCCTGACCGGTATCGGTTCATCGTCCTGATAAGCGTTCACGCCGACAATTGTCTGCTCGCCACTTTCAACGCGGTTCTGGAACTCCATGGAGGATTCACCCAGTTTTTCCTGCACAAGCCCTTTTGCCACGGCTTCAAACATCCCGCCAGCGGCATCTATTTCATCAAATGCCTCCAGGATTTTCTCTTCCATCTGATCCGTAAGTGCTTCGACATAATACGAGCCCCCAAGCGGATCGATGACATCGGTCAACCCTGCTTCTTCGCGGAGGATGTTCTGAGTCTGAATGGCAATCTTTGCAGCGGCTTCCGTCGGGGTTGAGAGAACTTCATCATATGCATCGGTATGCATGGACTGCAGCCCGCCAAGAATACCGGCGATCGCCTGCGCCGTTGTGCGGGCAATATTGTTCAACGGTTGCTGGCGTGTCAGATCGACACCTGAGGTTTGCGCATGAAACTTGAACCGCCAGGCACGCGGGTCTTCTGCGCCGAGGCGTTCCTTCGCCAGACGCGCCCAGATACGGCGCCCCGCCCGGAATTTGGCAATTTCCTCAAAAAAACTGATCGAGATGTCGAAGAAGAACGTGAAACGCGGCAGGAATGTATCCACATCAAGGCCACGCGCCTGGCAGTCTTCGGCATACTGGATTGCGGACGCCAATGTGAAAGCCATGGCCTGTGCCGGGGTGGCACCTGACTGCTGCATGTGCTGTCCGACCACTGAAACCGGGTTCCAGCGCGGCAGCCGTTCATTTGCGAATTGCACATGATCAACGAAGACCCGGCGGGCACCACCAAGTGCCAGACGGAAGAACATATGATTGGCAACATAGTGCGAAATGTAATCGCTTTGGTTGGACGTACCGGAAATCCTAGTCCACGGAATGTCGCGTCGGTTTGCAACGCCCAACAGAAACGCCAGCAATGTGAACGGTGAAGGGTCATTCAACGCAACGGACATATCCCCGATCGGCACACCAGCAAGACAGGTTTCCATGTCTTCGATGGTATTGATCGTTGTGCCACAGGTACCGAGAATCTCGATATCCACCTCATCAATGTCATAGCCACGATACACTGAGTTGCATGGGATCATGCTGAGTGCCGTCGCACCGCTATCAACGATACGGCGCATGCGTGCGTTATAATCATCCGGTGTAGAGAGACCGATAAGCTGACGCTGCGTCCAGGAACGTCCACGGTGCATAGTCGGATAAATGCCGCGTGTGAATGGTGCATCACCGGGAAAGCCCAGATCCGGCATGTATTCATCCGGCGACCAGTCTTCCGGTGTATACAGCGGTTTGATTTCAATCCCTGAACGGTTGTAACGCGATTTATCGTTCGGCAGGTGTTGCTCATAAGCATCCTGCCAGTTTTCCCGTGCCGCTTCGAAATCCTGCCCCATCGTCGTGTTTTTAAGATCGTCCGACATGTCTCATTCTCCCAACTTTTTGCGTCTTTCGACGATCAACTCTGCGATACCGTCGACAATATCATTACGTGAACAACCCGGATGGAAAACACGGGATACACCTGCTTCCTTCAGCATTTGCTCTTCATTGTCAGGTACAATTCCGCCAACAATCACAATGACGTCCTCAAGTCCTGCCTCAGCCAACGCCCGCATCAGCTTCGGCACCAACAAATGGTCGGTGGCCAGCGAACTGACGCCGATGCAATCCACATCTTCCTGCGCTGCCTGATTGACGACCGTTTCCACCTGCTGCCAGGGCCCGGTGTAGATAACCTCCATACCTGCATCGCGGAGAAATGACGCCACCAATCGGGAGCCACGGTCATGCCCATCTAGGCCGATCTTCGTCACCATAACCTTTGGCGGCCGTGACAGACGGGCGACGGCTGTTGGGATGTCGGATGTTTGAGCAGCTTCGATCGAATTCATGATTTTGTTCCTACGGTTTCACCGTTTCGTAATAACCGGACAAAGTGAGCGGCAATTTCCGCTGGCGAGGCGCCATTTGGGCGAAACCAGGTTTTCGACCAGTTGGCGGCCCCCAAAAGCATTAATCGTATCCATCCGGCATCATCGGGATTGTTCAAGGGCAATGCATCAACCAGTTTGCGGAAACGCAATTCATAATCATCGCGGAGTTCTATCAACTGATCTCGCAATGACGCTTCTTCAGCAGGCAGATCGCGGATTACGACTTGCGCATAATCACCACCATCCAGAAGACTTTGAAGGTGAGCAGATAGGCCATTTTCAAGACACTGCCACGGATCGTGCTGATTTGCGGTTAGAACCGCATGATCAACAGCCTCGGCAATACGGCGTACGCCCTCTTCATGAACAGCAAGGAACAATGCGGTTTTTGATTTGAAGTGATAATAGAGCGACCCCGCCAGCATGCCGGCATCGGACGCGATATCTCGCATCGTTGTCGCGGCGTAGCCCTGTCGGCAGAAACGATAGGCTGCCGCATCCAGCACCATTTCCCGGCGATTGTTCCCTCGCGCACGAAAGGATTGTGTTTCCAGAGTTGCTTGTCCGTCCATGACCCACCATTAAACAAACATTTGTTAGGTTAATATATACCTTGCACTTGCGACTGACAAAAGCGAAATGTGAATTCAGACAAAGGAGTTCACGGCATGCCGCTTTCAAAAGCCTCACCACGAAAACACATTCATACACGAGAGATAAGATGCGATGCCTATCAACGTGATGATGGCTTGTGGGATGTAGAGGGTGTTATCACCGACACCAAATCATACTCATTTGAAAATCAAGATCGCAATGGGGTTGCAGCAGGCGAAGCCGTTCATCAAATGCGGGTCAGGCTGACGATCGATGAGGAACTGATCGTGCAATCAGCGGAGGCTGTCACCGAAGCAGCCCCCTTCAATATGTGCGGTAATATTGCACCTGATTATTCGAAGCTAGCCGGTCTCAAGATCGGACCGGGGTGGCGTAAAAACGTATTTGAACGTCTCGGACGAACCAAGGGCTGTACACATATTTCAGATCTTGTACTTGGTCCGATCCCCGTAACGGCTTTTCAGGCCGTCATACCTGCAAGACGTGTCCGTGAAAACGAACCTGGCGACGGCAAACGACCTTCAACGCTGGATACGTGCCATGCCTTGTCTTCAAAAAGTCCTGTCGTCAAACGGCGCTGGCCGGAATTTTACACGGGAGATATGGATGACACGGAGGCGCAGGCTGAAGCTTAGAAAGTCTGTTTAGAGATTCCTTGCAAGGCCTGGGGAATAAGATTGGCCGTTTTACCGCTGCCGGCTAGAAGCCTGAAATAATTAATGACTGTGGAGCGTACTGCCTGGGCACGGTTTGCCCGCCCACGCTGTTGATCGATTTTGGTGCACAAATCATGTCGTGAAATTTCTTCTTTGAGGCAAATCTCGTCCAAAGCGTCCCATACTGCTTCTTCAAGGCGAACCGTCGTTCGGCGCTTGGCTATAACGATATTTCGCGTTTGCATACGCGCATTCATATCCACCCCTCCGAGATTTATCCCGGAGAAAGATTTCACATATGGCCGCGACTTAAAAGTGCAATTTTAATATATCGCTATGAAAGGGTTATTTCGACGTCATGACGAAGACGCCGTCCCAATCCTTTGGCGGATTGGCTTTCAAAGCTTCACATCGATCAATGTAGATTTGCGCTAGCTTGTCACCCGGATTGGCCTTCAGGCATTCACGAAATAGTCCCATGGACTTATCCCAGTCACCTTTATTGTAGTGCACCCGCGCAGCCTTGAAATTGTTCACAACCTCCATGAGATTGGGGAACGTTTCCTCAGAGTGATAGTCCAGCACTTCCAGAATTTCGACCGGTTTGGTCTTGCCTTTGACAACAACCCGGTCGATGTCACGGATACGATAGGTCCCCTTCAGCTTCTTGTAGGTCAGATCGCTTATCAGGATACGTGCCGCGTACTGTTTGCAGGCGGATTCCAATCTGGCAGCCAGGTTCACACCATCACCGATCATTGTGTAATCCATACGCTTGGGAGAGCCGATGTTCCCCGTCACCACATTGTCGGTATTGAGACCAAGTCCCATGTCGATTTCCATTTCACCCTTGGCGACACGCTCCTTGTTCCACTCCCACAACTCACGGATCATCGAGATACCGGCACGAACCGCACGATCCTCGTCGTCATCGCGCGGTAACGGCACCCCGAAGCCGGCCATGATGGCATCGCCGATAAACTTGTCGAGCATGCCCCCTTCGCGGGATATGCACTCAACCATGATGGTGAAATATTCGTTGAGCATCTGCACGGTCCCTTGAGGACCGAGGGATTCGGTCAGCGTCGTAAACCCGCGAACGTCCGAAAACAGCACTGTTGCCGTGATCGCCCGGCCACCCAGCGCGTCTTCTCCACCGGCCATCAACTGATCGGCAAGTCCAGGGTCCATATACCGTGACATCGTCGACTTCATGCGTTTTTCCGACGAGATGTCTTCCAACATGTACATAATGCCGAGTTTTTTCTGCTCCGGACTAAGTAGCGGCAGACAGGTCACGTTGACCGAAATTTTTTCCTTCTTTTCTTCATTGCCGAAGACCAGTTCGGCATCCATCTTGATGTCGCCCTCACCGGTTTCATCGACCTCCTTGGCCTGTTCGTTGAGCCAGGCGTTTTCATCAATGAAAAATTCCTCGGCTTTCTTGTCGATAATCTCCGAGACGCGCGTCCGCAGGATACGAAGGCCGGCCGCATTACAGGTTACGATCTTGCCGTCCTCGTCGAGCGTCACGACTCCGTTGGTCATCGATTCCAGCATGCTCTCGTTGTAGTTCTTCATATTCTGAACGTCTTCAAAGAGCTTGGCATTTTCGAGTGCGATAGCGATCTGCGATGTAAAGGCCTTGAGCCGGGCTTCATCCTCATCCGAGAACGGGCCGCCGCGCTTGTTCAGGACCTGGGTAACGCCGATGACTTTCCCGTCCTTGTTGGTTACGGGAATACAGAGGATGGAACGGGTAAAATACCCCGTCTGCTTATCAAAGCTTGGATTGAATCGAAGGTCGGCATAGGCATAGGGAATGTTCACCGACTTGGCCGAAGAAAACACCGCACCGGCGATCCCCGCCGTGTTCGGCAGCCGGATTTCGCCAATGCTGTCGCCCATGGCGACACGCGAAAACAGCTCGTTGGTTTTTTCATCATTGATAAAGAGCGTGCCCCGGTCGGCGTTCAGCATCCGCGTTGCTTCGCTCATGACCTTGGCCAACAACGAACCCAGTTCCAAATCCGATGTCACGTCGGTGACGATATCCAGGAATTCCAGTTCCTGTTCGCGTGATTTCTTCATTTTCTCGACAAACTGCGTCGACTGCAGCGCGACGGACGCCTGCGTTGTCATTGCTTCGAGAAGCTCGAGATCTTCTTCGGTAAACTGGCCCTTTTTCTTGTTCAGCACCTGGATCACGCCAATCAGGTCGCCTTTGACGGTTTTCACCGGCGCGCACAAAATCGATTCCGTCTTGAAGCCGGTCTGTTCGTCGACGGTGCGGTTGAAGCGATCATCCGAATAAGCATCGAGGATGATCAGCCCCTGCCCCGACTGGAACACGGCACCGGCAATACCGGAATTGTTCAGGATACGAATTTCACGCTGGAAGTTGCCTTGCGCAAAGCGGGAATAAAGTTCGTCCGTGACCGGATCATTAAGGAACAACGTACCGCGTTCGGCCTGCAGCTCCCAGGTCGTCATCTCGACCATGGTTTCCAGCACTTCATCCAGACTTTCTATTGCCGCTACACGCCGCGAGACGTTCAACAGCATTTCAGCCTGTTTCAGCTTGCGATCTGCCTGCCGCAGTTTGTCCATACGGCTGATACGTCCACCGTTATCGCCGCCCTCAACGGCTTCATCATCGCCGTCCTGATCGTAACGGTCGCGGCGGTTAGCGCGCCTTGGAGAGGTCGGTGTTGTTTTTTTCTGCACCGGTGCAGCGGCTGCTTTCGGTGCGGCACCTTCTCCGGCAGGCTTATCACCCGGGGCTTGTTCATTGGAGACGTTGGCACGTGCATCATTGCGGCGCGAGCCTGCACGCCGGGCACCTGCTTTTACACGGATATTACTTGCCACCCCTCAACGCCTCCAGTTCGTTGCGCATTTCCACGACCGTCTGCTGCAACTGACCCAGTTCATCACGGGCGATCCGTTCCTGTTCCTGCATCTGTTCGATGTTGTCAAATCTCATCGTTTCCAGCTCTTCACGCAACGAGGCCGCAGTCTGCTTCAATTGACGTATCTCGTCCGATGATTCCCGAACGGCATCCTGAACAGCGTCCGCCTTTTCGACCTGCAGTCGTTCCAGTTCGTCTCGAAGCGCCTGGGCAGCGGCTTTAAGCTGCTTGATCTCACTCGCCGAACCGACAATCGCTTCCTGCACCTTGGCTTCGGCGGCAATCCGGTGCGCCTCCAACTCGTCTCGAAGAGCTTGAGCCGTTTCCTTCAACTGCTTGATCTCGTCGACAGAATTGGACACGGCATCCTGAACGGCCTGTTCCTTTTCGACCTGCAGACGCTCCAGTTCCTCGCGGAGTGCGAAAATGGTTTGTTCAAGTTGCCGGATATGCAAAGTAGCCTGACGAAGCTCGTCCGGCTCTTGTTCAACCAGTGTTGCGATGTCAGACATTAAACTTCGTGCACACTCCCCATAACTCTTTGATATCATAGTATCCATGAGCCGTTTCTGCAGCAATTTTAATGCGTCGGGTCTTGCACCGATGGACAACCGTTGATGAGCGCGGTTTGCCGGGATTGCGCACGCATCTTTGACGCCCAGCCGGGCACGGACTGTCCATCGTGCGGGGGAAGCCGATTCTTTACGCATCCGGAACTGCTGGAACTCGAAATCGCGCATATCGATTGTGATGCGTTCTACGCCTCGGTCGAAAAACGCGACAATCCGGAAATTCGCGGCAAACCGGTCATTGTCGGTGGGGGGCGGCGCGGCGTCGTTTCTGCATGCTGTTACATCGCACGGATTTACGGCATTCGCTCTGCCATGCCGATGTTCAAGGCACTCAAGGCATGCCCCGATGCCATCGTCATCCGCCCGAACATGGAAAAATACCGCGTTGTCGGGCATCAGGTCCGTGAATTGATGCAAAGCATCACTCCACTTGTCGAACCAATTTCAATCGATGAGGCATTCCTGGACCTGTCCGGCACCCGCAGGCTGCACCATGGCTCACCTGCCGAAACACTGGTCAGGCTCGCGAAACGCATAGAAACCGAAATCGGCATCAATGTTTCGATCGGTCTCAGCTACAACAAGTTTCTGGCCAAACTGTCATCCGATCTTGATAAGCCGCGGGGTTTCGCAGCGATCGGCCGAGCCGAGGCCATCACATTTCTTGCTGAAAAGCCGGTCGGCATTCTTTGGGGGGTCGGAAAATCGCTGCGTAACAAACTTGAACATGACGGCATCATCAAAGTCGGTGACATCAGCCGGTTTGAAGAAAGTGAGCTCGTGGCACGCTACGGGTCGATCGGCACCCGACTGAAACGGTTTTCCGAAGCGCGGGACGTCCGCAATGTCGATCCGGAAAGCATCACCAAATCCATTTCCGCAGAAACCACCTTCGAAGACGATGTCAGTGATCCCGAAGCCCTTCGAGTCACGCTATGGGAACTTTCGGAAAAAGTCGCACGCCGCCTTGGCCGCGCCGGTTTTGCCTGCGATGGCGTACAGCTCAAGCTCAAAACCGCCGATTTCAAGCTGGTTACACGTTCTAGAAAATTGTCCGGCCCGACAAAACTTGCTGATGAAATCTATAAAGCCATTGAAACACTGCTTTCCGGTGAAGCTGACGGGAAAAAGATGTACCGCCTGATCGGCGTCGGGGCAGAGAGGCTATTGCCGGGAGAGGAAGCCGACCAGCCAGACCTGGCAGACCCTGATCGCGGGAAAAGGGTCAAGGTCGCTGATGCCATCAATACCGTCCGGGAAAAATTCGGCGATACGGTAATCGGCAAGGGCCGTGGGTTTCGGAAATAGCCTGAGCCCGTCACCCCGGCCTCTATTTCTGCCGGGATGACGGGAAACAGGGATTAACCGATGAGGCTGTTCAGTGTCTCGCTCGGACGCATGGCGGGGACGCGCTTGTCCTGATCCTGGTGGTAATACCCACCAAGGTCTACGGCCTTCCCCTGATTGGACGCGAGTTCACCGATGATTACATCTTCGTTCTCACGAAGTTTTTCCGCCAGCGGCGTAAAATAGTCCTTCAATTCAGCATCATCGTTCTGCGCGGCCAGGGCTTCGGCCCAATAAAGTGCGATATAAAAATGGCTGCCCCGGTTATCGAGTTGACCGACTTTGCGGCCGGGCGACTTGTTCTCGTCCAGCAATTTACCGGTCGCTGTATCAAGAGTTTGAGCCAGCACGTTTGCCTTGGCATTTCCTTTGACATTGCTGAGGTGCTCGAACGACGCCGCAAGCGCGCAGAACTCGCCCAGAGAATCCCAACGCAGATGCCCTTCCTCGACGAACTGCTGAACATGCTTCGGCGCCGAACCACCGGCACCGGTTTCGAACAAACCACCCCCGTTCATCAACGGCACGATGGAAAGCATCTTGGCACTGGTGCCGACTTCGAGGATCGGGAACAGGTCCGTCAAATAGTCCCTGAGGACGTTCCCGGTAACCGAGATCGTGTCTTCACCTTTTTTCATCCGCTCAAGCGAGAACCGCGTAGCATCCTTCGGTGACAGAATCTGGATATCCAGACCCGAGGTGTCGTGCTCCGGAAGGTATGCTTTCACCTTCCTGATCAATTCAGCATCATGCGCCCGATTCTCTTCCAGCCAGAAAATAGCCGGCGACCCGGATGCGCGGGCACGCGATACGGCGAGTTTCACCCAGTCTCGGATCGGTGCATCCTTGGTCATGCACATACGCCAGATATCACCTTCCTCAACTGCATGCTCAAGAAGGGTGTTACCAGCGGCATCGACGACACGGATCGTCCCATCGGCCTGAGCCGTAAAGGTCTGCGGGTGCGATCCGTATTCCTCGGCTTTCTGCGCCATCAGACCGACATTGGAGACGCTGCCCATGGTCGAGGGATCAAATGCCCCGTTTTCCTTACAGAAATTGATCGTCTCATCATAAACCGGCGCATAGCTGTTATCGGGGATCACGCACTTGGTGTCGTGTTCCTTGCCGTCCGGGCCCCACCCCTTGCCACCGGCACGGATCAGCGCCGGCATCGAGGCATCGATGATCACATCACTCGGCACATGCAGGTTGGAAATTCCCTTGTCGGAATTGACCATATACATATCCGGCGCTTCGGACAGACAGGCTTCGATATCAGCTTCGATTTCAGCACGCTTGGCACTATCGAGGTTTTTCAGCTTCGCAATGACGTCCCCAAACCCGTTGTTCGGATTGACGCTCAATTCTTCAAGCGTTGCTGCATGTTTGTCGAAAACGGGCTTGAAGAATTCAGTGACGCCGCACCCGAAGATAATCGGGTCGGAGACTTTCATCATTGTTGCTTTCAGGTGAAGCGAGAACAGCACGCCCTTTGCCTTGGCGTCAGCGATCTGTTCCGCCAGGAAAGAGCGCAGCGCCTTGACGCTCATGAACGTACTGTCGATGACCATACCGTCCTGTAGCGGAATCGGCGCTTTCAGGACCGTTACCGTGCCGTCGCCGGCAACAAATTCGATCTGACCGTTCCCGGCATTCGCGGTACTCAGTGTGACTGATTTCTCATTCGAGAAAAAATCACCGCCCGTCATCGACGCCACATGCGTTTTTGACGTCGATAGCCATTCGCCCATCGAATGCGGATTTTTCTTGGCAAATTCCTTAACGGCTTTGGGGGCGCGGCGGTCGGAGTTCCCCTCGCGCAGAACCGGGTTCACCGCACTGCCCTTGACCCCATCATACTTCGCACGGATGGCGATTTCAGCATCGGTTTTCGGATCATCAGGATAATCCGGTACGGCATAGCCCTGCGCCTGCAATTCCGCGATCACCGCTTTCAACTGCGGCATGGAAGCGCTGATGTTCGGCAGCTTGATAACATTGGCACCTGGAGTTTTGACCAACTCCCCAAGTTCAGCGAGGTCGTCTGACTGACGCTGTGCCTCTGTCAGAAGATCGGGAAACTGAGAAAGAATGCGACCAGCCAGCGAGATATCCTTGGTCCCGATCGTAATTCCGCAAGGCTTTGCGAAAGCGCGGATGATCGGCAAAAATGAAGCACTTGCCAGTTCCGGCGCTTCGTCGACTTTGGTGTAAATGATATCGGCTTGATCGGACATATTCCGTTCCCCTCGTGTTGAAATTTGGCGCATAATCTAACTCGACCGTGCTTTTGGCAAGGGCATCGGGAGAGCGCGGCATTCTCGTACCTAATCACACCTTGCCGTCATACCGCCATCGACGACGATCTCCGTTCCGGTGATGAAGCGGGCTTCATCCGAGCACAGAAAAAGCGCCGCATTGGCGATGTCCCGGCCATCCCCCATAAAGCCCAGCGGTATACGTGCCTGGCGCTTTTTCAAAAGCCCTTCCACGTCCCCTCCGGCGTGCTGACCAGCCAGCCGGGCAGCAACCATGGGTGTGTGCATCTGGCCGGGGACAACCGTGCAAACACGAATCCCCCTGGGGGCGTACTGCACCGCGAGCACCTTGCTGAAATGGATGATGCCGGCCTTGGCAGCGGCATAAGCCGATTGCGGCACACCCGTCCAGCGCATACCTGCCGACGAGCCCGTATTTATAATAACACCCGAACCCTGAGCTTCCATCCTGGGCAAAACAGCTTTGCAACACAGATATACGGATTTCAGATTGAATTCCATCTGATGATCCCAGGTGTCTTCATCCATTTCCACCGGGCCGCCATGTGCAGACCCGCCGACGTTGTTGATCAGGATGTCGACACGCCCGAACCGCGCGATGCAGGCTTCAACCATGGCGTCGACCTGCGCTTTGTCTGTCACATCACATAGATGCGTTTCAATTTCCCCACCGGTTTCAGCAACACGCTCAAGTGTCTCGTCCATCGGTTCGGATTTCAGATCGACGGCAAATATCCTGGCCCCTTCCTGGGCGAAACGGACACATTCGGCACGTCCGTTGCCCCACCCCGGTCCGACGCACCCTGCCCCGGTGATGATCGCGACCTTGCCGTCCAGCCTGCCTGCCATGATGTCTTCCTCAAGTGATGATTGTCGTTGTTTGAGGAATGCATATTGGCGGATAGCCGGGGGATGGCCAAGACCTTGCCGACGCGCAGATACCCGTCACCCCGACGAAAGCCCGAGTTCACTATTCCGAATTGTATGGATTCCGGCCGGAGTCTGTCCCGGGCACCGGCCCGGGACCGGAATGACATCATTGTGGTTGCACAACCAATCGTCATGCTGAATTGATTCAGAATCCATGCATGGATCCTGAATCAAGTTCAGGGTGACGGGGTTCTGCGTTGCCCCTCATCCAGCGCACCGAAGTGCGCCACCCTCTCCCCGGGGAGAGGGCAATTCAGCCCAGATCCATCGTCTTTTTGAGGTTGTCGTCGAGCTTGGCAAGGAACTGTTGCGTCGTCATCCAGCCCTGATCGGGACCGACGAGAAGCGCCAGGTCTTTGGTCATCGATCCGGCTTCGACGGTATCGATGCAGACTTTTTCCAGCGTGTTGGCAAACTTCGTCACTTCGGGCGTGTCATCGAATTTGCCACGATAATCGAGTGCACGAGTCCAGGCAAAGATCGAAGCTATCGGATTGGTTGAGGTTTCCTTGCCTTCCTGGTGTTGACGATAGTGCCGTGTCACGGTGCCGTGTGCGGCTTCCGCCTCGACCGTCTTGCCGTCCGGCGTCAACAGAACGGACGTCATCAGGCCGAGCGACCCGAACCCTTGCGCCACAGTATCGGACTGCACATCGCCGTCATAGTTCTTGCAGGCCCAAACAAAGCCCCCTTCCCACTTCATGGCGCAGGCGACCATGTCGTCGATCAGGCGATGCTGGTACGTGATGCCGGCTTTTTCGAACTGGTCCTTGAACTCGGTTTCATAGATTTCCTCGAACAGGTCCTTGAAGCGGCCGTCGTAGGCCTTGAGGATCGTGTTCTTGGTCGAAAGATACATCGGCCACCCAAGACCCAACGCGTAATTCATACAGGCGCGGGCAAAACCCTTGATGCTGTCATCAAGATTATACATGCCCATTGCAACGCCGGCACTGGGCGCATCGAAGACCTCTCGTTCGATCGGCTCGGAACCGTCTTCAGGTTCAAACCGCATGACCAGTTTCCCCTTACCGGGGAACAGGAAATCGGTTGCCCGGTACTGATCGCCAAAGGCGTGACGGCCGATCACGATGGGCTTCGTCCAGCCCGGTACAAGCCTCGGTACGTTCTTGCAGATGATCGGCTGGCGGAACACCGTTCCCCCCAGAATGTTGCGGATCGTGCCGTTCGGTGAGCGCCACATCTTTTTCAGGCCGAATTCCTCGACCCGCTGCTCATCCGGCGTGATCGTCGCACATTTTACGCCGACACCATGCTCTTTGATGGCGTTTGCGGAATCGATGGTGATTTGGTCATCCGTCTCATCGCGCTTCTGAATGCCGAGGTCATAATACTTAAGATCGACATGCAGATACGGCAGAATCAACTTGTCCTTGATGAATTCCCAGATGATCCGCGTCATCTCGTCACCATCGAGTTCGACGATTGGATTTTTGACTTCAATCTTGGACATGCTGCAACTCCTGACGTTACGTCTGGCCGTTGGATCAAATATTATCCACGGGCGAAATTATTGCGGCGCAACATACGCTTCACCCTCATCGCTGACAAGGTTCGCCGGGGTCTTTTCACGGTAATTGAAAGTTTCGTCAAAGCGGCTTTGCAGAAACGCCCCCGCCGATACGGGTGCGGCATCCGCACCCGGCAGATCAAGGCAGGTAGGCACCGTTTCGATCATTGCATCGACATTCGGATCCAGAAAGAACGGGATGGAATAACGATCACGTGAGCCACCACCTGTAACCTGGTGCCGGCGTGCGCGGTAACGACACGCGGTCCACCTGGTCAGAAGATCCCCAAGGTTCACGACAAACGTATCGGCAATTGGGGGAATGGTTATCCAGCCGCCCTGATCACTTTCGATCTGCAGTCCGCTGACATCGTCCTGTGCCAGGATTGTCAGAAACCCGTAATCCGTGTGAGCGCCGCACCCGATGATTTCAGCGCCCACGGGACGGGGGGGATAGTGCAAAAGCCGCAGATTGGCCACCGGGTCCGACATTGCAGAATCAAAGTAATCCGGATTCAATCCCAACCCGAGCGCCGTCAAACGGACCAGTTTATCACCCAGTCTGACCATCTCTGCATGATACGCAGCGACCGTTTCGCGAAACTGCGCCATCTCCGGCCAGACGTTCGGCGCAGAAAATGGTTTCCCGGAAACCACATCCGGATGGTCGGGTGCCAGATCAACGCCGAGATCGTAGCTTTCCTTGAAGTCGGCGAAGCTGCCCTCGCCCAGATTTTCCTCAAAAAAAGGTACATATCCCCTTTGGTGCGGGTGTGAATGCCTTATGTGATATCGCAGCTTGAAATCATTCGGCCGCGCAAAGAATTCCTTCATGACATCAAACATGCCAGCGGTCAGGCTTGGCGCTATGCCATGGCCCGCCACATAGAAAAAACCTGATTCACGGCATGCGTTATCAATGGCCGTTGACGCTTCAATTTCATCCAACTCACATAGGTCAATGAACGGTATGGCCGGTGAGATGCCATTCTTCATAGATTGGGTCATAGCCTGTCACTACCCGAAAGCGTTGCCGGCGGCGCTGCGTCAAGTGCTTTGAATGCGGCCTCCACACTATCGACCACCGTGAACAGGTCGGCATCACTGGCGTAGGCAAAACCGGCATCCGTGAAGTGTGCGGTGGTTGTTTTCAGGAAATCCCAGTATCCGTCGATGCTGATGACGACAATCGGTTTGTCATGCAGTCTGAGTTGTTTCCATGTGATGATCTCGATTGTCTCATCAAGTGTGCCCAGTCCACCGGACAAGGTTATAAATGCATCTGCAAGATCGAACATCCTGCGTTTTCTGGAGTGCATACTGTCGGTGACTTCGAGCTTGTCGACCTTGGTGTTCCCGACTTCGCGCTGCATCAGAAAATCCGGAATGATCCCGGTAACGGCACCCCCCGCTTCCTGAACGGCATCGGCAACGGCCCCCATCAGTCCGACCCTGCCGCCACCATAGATCAGTTCGATGCCACGTCCTGCCATTTCACGGCCAAGATCCCGCGCAGTGTCCATCTGTTTTGGGTCGTGCCCGGGTTTTGAACCGCAAAAGACGGCTATGGTGTTTAAATTCGTCATATTCCGTGCAATTCAGCTTTCAGGGCAGTGATCACAATAGTGTGATACGCTTATTCGGTCTCATGAAGATATATTGTCCGCCTTGGTGGCTGTACAACTAGCTTAATCGGCATCAGGCTGCCTGTCGAATGACCATGCCGATTTATTTGGAGAGAATTGATATGACGTTGAAGAAAACCCTGTTTTCTGTCATCGCCGCAGGCGTAATCGTGTCCAGCGCAGGTATTGCTGCCGCAAGCGAGGACGACATCACTTATCGGAAATCCGTGATGAAAGCCGTCGGTGGGCACATGAAATCCATCGCCCTGATCGTCAAGGGACAGGCCGGTGACATGAAAGATATAGCCAGCCATGCAACGGCCATGGCCGGCCTTGCCAAGGCAACGGCAACTGCATTCCCTGAGGGTTCAGGCCCCATGGACGGCAAAACCGAGGCCTTGATGGCTGTATGGGAAAAGCCTGATGAGTTCAAGCAGGTGACCATGGCGTTTATTGCCGAAACCGAAAAGCTGGCGGAAGCCGCCAAATCGGGTGACAAGGGCGCCATCGGCGCTCAACTCGGGGCTCTTGGCAAAAATGGCTGCAAGGCCTGCCACGATAATTTCCGCGAAAAGAACTGATCTGCTGACGGTTCTCCCCTGCCACATCACCATGCCATGTGCGAACTGGTGTGGCAGGGGTACGCGGTCTTACAATCAATAATTCATGATCGCATACGCAATGCCGCCTGCTACGGCAAAGATGACAAGTCCTAAAATCAGTGAACCATGAGCTGAATCCTCTCCGCTCTCAGTCTGATCCACAGTCACATCTGTCGATTTCCCCGTAATCATCGCCATGATGATGCGATGCCCCTTGAGGGTGTAAAATGTAACGGCTGCCAGATGCAGGACGACCAACGCATAAACTGCATTCGATGTAAGGTGGTGAATGTAGGTCAGGAAATCGCTTGTTGATTTCGTGATCGTTGAAGCCAAAGGACCCTCGGTCAGAATGTCGTCATTTGCGAAAAGCCCGCTGACAGCCTGTACGGCAAGTACCAGAACCATGGCAATCACGGACCAGCCACCCATTGGATTATGACCGGGATGCGCCGGGGCATTTCCAGAGATGACCCCTCTGGCATAATTGATGACCTTTATAGGCCCCTGAACAAAACTGGCGAATCGCGCGTGGCGTCCGCCTACAAGCCCCCAGACCAGACGGAAAATCAGCAACGCCAGAACAACGTGACCGGAAATCAAATGTATGGACATATTGCCCAGTTCCACTGAAATAAGTGATGTCGCAACTGCAGCAACCAACGCCCAGTGGAATAATCGAGTGGGAAAATCCCACACATAAACCGCTTTCGGTCCAGTATTTTCCCGGGTTTTCGCGATTTCAGGCGTATGATGCGGTGATTGTTCAGACATGGAAGCACCTCAAATAATGACTTCAGGGTGAATATCAGCCTCGAAATTACAATTCGTCCAATAACGATATCGTTAGCAACCAATTATCAGAATATTCCGCATTGCATCTAATTCTTTGTATGGATGCCATAAATATGGCAATGAATTTACATGTCTAAAACACCAATACTGCTGGTTGTTCTTGGCCTCGCCGCGATTGCAGCCGCGATTGGTCTTAACGAATTCGACTGGCGTGATGAGATTACCGAAGACCGCGCTGAAACAGCATCTGCAGCGAATCCACCACCGGGTCAGAATGAAAACGATGTTGAACAGCAAGAAACACTGGATGCACAGGCGCCGTCGTTCGATGTGATCCGCGTTAATCCGGAAGGCGATACCGTCATTGCCGGGAAAGCCTCTCCTGGCAGTGAAGTTCAGATTCTCGACGGCGACAAGGTCATTGGCACCGTCAAAGCCGATGAACGTGGCGAATGGGTTTTCATTCCTGAAGAGCCACTTAGCCCTGGTTCAAGAAGTCTATCCCTTAAAGCGACACCGAGAGACGGTGAGGTTCTTACCTCGAAAGAAAATGTTCTGATTGCCGTCCCGGAACCGGTACAAGGCAGCGAAGCACCAAAGCAGAAAAACGCCATGGTTCTCAAATTCCCGACAGAGAAAAATGCACCGACACGAGTTGTTCAAAATCCAACCGGTCCGATTGATCGCAGTCAGTTTCCGTTAACGATAGATACGCTCGATTACGATGCCAAAGGTCATGTCATTGTCGGTGGTGGCGCTCCGAAAGGGGCAACCGTCCAATTATATCTGGATTCTGATCTGATCACACGCACCACTGCCGGAGAAGACGGCCAATGGATTGCACGGCCGGAAGACCTTATCCCACCCGGACTATATACGCTGCGCGCAGATCAGGTTGATGATCAGGGAAAGGTCGTTGCGCGTGTCCAATACCCCTTCTCTCGTGCCGAGGATCTCAAAGCCATGGCCGAAGGCACATACGTGCTTGTGCAGCCGGGGAATTCACTTTGGCGAATCTCAAGACGTGTATACGGATCTGGTTTTTCATATACTCAGATATTCGAAGCAAACAAAGGTCGGATTATCGACCCGGATTTGATATATCCGGGTCAAGTTTTTGAAATTCCGAACGTCAACTGAGCATAGACGCCACGTCAGATCAGGAGCCAGGTTTTGCTTAAAATCGTTCTCGTCCCGATTAATAAAGCGGGATATCCGTTTATCGCGATTTTTGCCGCGATCACCCTCTTTCTCTACATCTGGTGGGAACCCGCCGGTGTCGTGGGTGCCCTGCTGACGGCATGGTGCGTATATTTCTTCCGTGACCCGGACCGGATCACCCCCGAAGGAGATCATCTGGTAATCTGTCCTGCTGATGGCGTTGTCCAGTCAGTGGTCAAGGCATCGCCCCCACCGGAACTGGACATGGGGAGCGAGCCGATGACACGGGTCGCCGTATTCATGAACGTCTTCAACGTACATGTGAACCGGTCACCGATTTCGGGTATCGTCAGCGCCAAGCATTATCGACCGGGCAGATTCTTCAATGCGTCACTCGACAAAGCCAGTGAATTCAACGAGCGCATGTCGCTTAAGGTGAAAGCCGATGACGGAACCGAAATCGCATTTGTGCAGATTGCGGGCCTCGTCGCGCGCCGAATCCTGTGTTATGTCGACGTAGGCGCACCGCTCAGAGCAGGTGAACGCTTTGGTCTGATCCGGTTTGGCTCACGCGTCGATATATACCTGCCTGATGGTGTACAGCCGCTGGTCATCGAAGGACAGACCACCATAGCCGGTGAAACGGTGATTGCAGATTTGAAGCGCAAGGGTGAAACCCTGAAGGGCGAGATCCGCTAAAATGAGCGATACCCCGGAAGAAAAGCAGCCGGATAACCCACCGAAAAGCAAACGTGGCATCCGTGTCATGAGTTTAAACAAGCTGATCCCGAACATACTGACACTCATGGGATTGGCCTCGGGCCTGACCTCTGTCCGGTTTGCCCTCCTCGAACAATGGGAATTTGCGGCAATGGCGGTTGCCGTCGCGGCGCTTCTGGACGCACTTGATGGCCGCGTTGCCCGCTTACTCAAGGGGGCCAGCAAGTTCGGCGCCGAGCTCGACTCGCTTTCCGATTTTGTCTGTTTTGGCGTCTGCCCGGCTTTGATTTTATATCTGTGGGCCATGCAGGATGCTGGCCGCTGGGGCTGGATTGTCTGCATGCTTTTTGCCATGTGCTGCGGGCTTCGTCTTGCGCGCTTCAATGTCGCGCTTGATGACCCTAACAAACCGAACTGGGCCGGACAGTTCTTTACAGGCGTCCCGGCTCCCGCAGGTGCCGGCCTGGTTCTCCTGCCGATGATTCTGTCGTTTATCCTTGGGGATACCTTCTTTCGGTCACCCGGCACCGTGGCAATCTGGGAACTTGCGACCGGCGCCCTGCTGATCAGCACGGTTCCAACATTTTCCTTCAAGGCGTCCCGCATTCCACGGGCCTGGTTCCTGCCCGTGATGATCATCATCGCCGTCACGGTGACAT
Organism: Rhodospirillales bacterium; assembly: GCA_040218645.1. Classification (GTDB taxonomy): domain Bacteria; phylum Pseudomonadota; class Alphaproteobacteria; order Rhodospirillales; family Casp-alpha2; genus UBA4479. Next base: position 272,350 of record JAVJQZ010000012.1, on the reverse strand, counting down.
TTATCGTGTCTGCGCCCTGGTGGACACTATCAGCTGTATTGATTCTGTATCTTGGTTTGATGCCGGTCAGTATCCGCCGTTATCGGCGGCTGAAAGCCCGTGATGCCGCCGGCTTGCCTCCGGAAGAGGTGGAAGAGATCGAAGATGACGACGATGATGGCGAAAATGCCGTCAGCACACCGAGAGCCTGATAAAATCAGGTTAATCATCACCGGTTCTTAACCAGAGGCTCCGACAGATTCTTTTCTGGCCCGGCGCGATGCCTGCCAATCAGCGACATTCCCCCGAACCATTAATGCACATGGCGTCACGATCAGGGTCAGCACCGTCGCGAAAGCAAGACCGAAGACGATCGCCGTAGACAATTGCGCCCACCATTGCGTCGACGGCGCACCAATATTGACGCTGCGTTCGACAAAATCGATGTTGATGCCAAACACCATAGGCATAAGCCCCAGAATGGTCGTGATCGTCGTTAACATGACAGGACGCAAACGCTGCGCTCCGGTCTTGAGGATTGCGTCGCGGACTGAGGACGTTTCTACTTTCAGACGATCAAAGGTATCGATCAGGACAATATTGTTATTCACGACAATGCCGGCCAGCGCGATCACGCCGATCCCGCTCATCACCACACCGAATGGCTGCCCCGTCAGCAGTAATCCGATAAACACCCCGATAGTGGACATGACCACTGCGGAAAGGATCAGAAATGCCGAATAGAAGCTGTTGAATTGTGTTACCAGGATCAGCGCCATCAGAAACAGAGCAACGCCAAAGGCTTTCCCAAGAAAGTCCTGCGCTTTCTTCTGTTCCTCATCCTCCCCCTTGAAACGCACCGTGATACGGGGATCCAATCCGGCCTCCGCAACCCATTTTTCAACTTGCCGGACCTTGGTATCGACAAGCACGCCTTCAATGACATCAGCTTTAACCGACATGACGCGGCGCGTGTCCGTCCGGTTAAGGGTCCCGGTTTTCTGTTTGGCGACCACTGTCACGAAATTGTCAATCGGGACCGACTGACCACCCGTATCGATACGCATCTGTTTGATTTCATCAAGTGTCCTGAACCGCGCAGGATAACGCGCCCGGACATCTATTTCGTCATCAGCATCGTCTGGCCGGTATTCACCCAGTTTCAGACCGTTGGTCGTCAACTGTATGGCTTTCCCGACAAGCTCAATATTGGCTTCGTATTTTGCAGCCTGTGCTCGGTCAACATTGATTTCAAATTCGATCCCCGGAAGCGGCCGGCTGTCTTCGATATTCTCAAACTGACCATCATGGACCAAATAATCGTGCAGACGTGCAGCAGCGGGTGCCAGTAAATTCACATTGCGGCTGGAAAGCTCAACCTGGATATCCTTGCCAACAGGCGGTCCCGCTTCTGCCTTACGCCGATCAATAAAGATACCGGCGATATCGTGCGTCTTTTCACTGGCTTCATTCAGGATCGCATCTGCTGGACGACGCAGATACCATTCTTCAAATTCAAGGGTGATTTCACCGATGATGTCTTCTGCATCCTCTGATCGTTCATTCTGGCCGGTCCGTGTGTAAATGGCCCGTATGCCTGATACATCAAGAATCCGCCCCTCGACCTCGCGCATCAGCTCGTTCTTTTCCCATACGGAGAGGTTTCCGCGCGCCCGCACCTGCAACTTGGCCAGTTCAGGTTCCACCTCAGGGAAGAACTCAACGCCCTTGCCGAGTGCCCCGTAGGTCATTTGCACCGTTACCAAAATCGCGACTGCAAGCATCAGAATTTTCGCCGGGTGAAGGAGCGCATTCTCCAACAGCCGGATATACCAGCCCGTACCGCCACTGATATGCTCCGTGCGGAATTTTGAATTTCCAGCCAGTTCACGCATCAATTCCATATCACCACCGGCACCGGCCTTGCCGATCTGAGCGCCGAGGGTCGGCACAAAGATCAACGCCATTGCCAACGATGCGCTCAGTGTCATCAGCAATGTGATCGGCAGGAATTTCATGAATTCCCCGACGATCCCCGGCCAGAACACCAGTGGCAGAAAAGCGGCCAGAGTGGTTGCCGTTGATGCAATAATCGGCCATGCCATGCGCTTTGCGGCAAGGCTATAGGCGTCATGCGGGCTATCGCCTTCGACCATTTTCCGGTCAGCGTATTCGGTGACGACGATCGCCCCGTCAACCAGCATGCCGACTGCCAGAATCAGACTGAACAAAACAACGATATTGACCGTCATGCCGACCGAATACAGCACCAGTATCGCCGTCAGGAACGACCCTGGAATAGCGATCCCTACAAGCCCGGCAGTTCGTAAACCGAGTGCCGCAACGACAATCACCATCACCAGCAGGATCGCAGAGAGCACATTGTTTTGAAGGTCGGTCAGCATCAGCCGGATATCGTCCGACTTGTCCTGAAGGTATTCGACTTTAACCGTATCCTTCATTGCCTGCGGCCATTCAGCGCGGGCGGCCTCAACCGTTGCACGAACGGCTTCCACGGTTTCGATGATGTTCTTTCCGGTGCGCTTTGATACCTCAAGCGCGACAGCAGGGTGACCATCGACACGGGCAAAGGTTTCGGGATCCTTGAACCCGCGGCGAATTTCCGCAATGTCGCCCAACGTGATTACACTGTCACCGTCGACTTTGACCGGCATGCCTGAGATATCGGAAACACTTTCAAAAAGGCCAGGGACTTTGACGGCGAAACGCCCCATCCCCGTATCCTGCGAGCCGGCAGCAACCAATAAATTGGAACCCGAAATGCTGGCCACCGTATCGACAGGTGACAGCCCATAACTTTCAATTGCAATCGGGTCGATAACGACTTCAACCAGTTCTTCCCTGTCACCGGCTATTTCCGCCTTGAGAACCTGGGTGATGCCTTCGATATCGTCACGCAGGTCACGCGCCAGTTGCTGGAGCGTGCGCCCGGGCACATTCCCCGACAATGTGACCACCAGCACCGGAAACAGTGAGAAGTTGACCTCGTGCACTTCAGGCTCATCGGTTTCACTGGGCAATTCTGGTTTGGCCAGGTCGACCTTTTCCCTGACATCCGACATAGCTTCGTCCGCGTTGAACCCTGCATCGAATTCCATGGTGACGTTGGCGCCGCCTTCATATGCCTTGGCCCGCATTTCCTTTACGCCTTCGATGGAGCGCAATTCCTGTTCCATCGGGCGGATCAGCAGACGCTCGGCATCTTCAGGGGATATGCCTTCGTGGTGCATCGAAACATAAATGATCGGGATATTTACGTCGGGGTCAGCTTCCTTTGGGATATCGTTATATGCGACAATCCCGGCAATCAGAATCAGAAGCAGCGAACCCAGCACTGTCCGGCTGTGGCTGATGGCAGCATCAATGACTGAATTCACGACCCATCTCCACCCGCATTCGGGGGGGCAGGATTTCTACCGTCTGCAGGCTCTTTGTTACCCATTTCACTGCCGCCGGTCCCATTGCTGACCGTCGCAATTACTTTCTGGCCATCGTTGACGAATTCCTGGCCGACTGTAATCAGGGTAACTTGATCCGAAAGACCGGTCACCCACGCCCCTTCGGGTGAGTCATCAATGAGCGTTACCGGAACAAACCTGACCACATCACCTTCAACGACGGTACGAACACCGAGTTCACCCTGATCATTCAATGTCAGCGAAGACGTTGGGATCAGATGTGCTTTTCGGTTTCCGGCATTCAGGTGCACCTCGGCCGTCAATCCGGAAGGGATGGTGGCATCCGGATTATCGGTCCAGATATCCACACGGAATGTCCGCGTCACTTCGTTGGCAACCCGGGAAATGTAATGAACCGTGCCGCCGATTTCGCGACCGTTCGGCAACCTTATTGTTGCCAGATCTTCAAGCCTGAGTGACGCGACATCACGCTCCGTCACGTGAACGATGACACGCATCGGATCAAGATCGACGACCATTGCCACCAATTCACCTTCTTCAACATAGTCGCCCGGGCCGGGAAGCAATGTTTCGATAAAACCGTCAATCGGAGCACGAATTTTTGTACGGGAAACCTCAAGTCTGATGGATGCCAGTTCAGCTTCTGCCGACGCCAGCGATGCATTGCTCTCGGCAAGCTTGATCTGTGATTCAAACTGCTTTCGCTGCAAATCCTTGGAGGCTTCATATGTTATTTTAGCGGCGCCGACCTGTGCTTCGGCATCCCTGAGACGTGACAACCGGTCTTCCATCGCCAGTTCCAGCAGAACCGCGCCTTTTTCGACCATTGAACCTTTTCTGGCTGGCCGCCCGATGACCTGCCCGCTGATCTCGGCCTTGATCTCTGCATCTTTGATGGCATTGGTGCGGCCGGTCACGATGAGTGTTCGGGGGTGTTCGACCGACGTGAGATTCTGCACACGCACCCTGACCGGCGCATCGTCGCCTGCGTTGCGTGTGGCAACTGTTTTCTGTTCTTCAGGCGGCGCATCCTCAAATACGCCCGAGGCAATCCAGAGAACCGCCGCAATGGCCAGCAATGCCGCCAGGATATAGGATTTTTTCCTGCCGGATGAGGCCTGCTGATCCTTGGCCCGCGTCTCATTTTGGGGGCTATGTTGATCAATATTATTCATCGTCATCCCCGCTCATGCGGTATTCAAAGAGCTGCGTCATGAAAATCCATGGGGTTGATAGCACTAAAGCTCTCGAGAACCACTGAAATTTTTGCAATGCAGCATTGCCTGACGGACTCAACTTGTTCAAGCAGGCCGTTAGCTGGTCAGCTTTTTCGTTCCCATGGGGGGATCGGACTGAAGGCTTCGACCAATATATCAACGAAAGCACGCACCTTGGCTGAGAGATTTCTGTTGTGTGGCCACACGGCGAAAATACCGGGGTCACCGGAAATCTCGAATTCCTGCAGCACAGGGATCAATCTGCCAGCCTTGATATCGTCGCCGACAACAAATGTAGCGGCGCGGAACAGCCCCAACCCCGCCAATGCCGCTTCATGCAGGGCAATGGCATTATCGGCTTCGAAACGGCCGGATACTTCGACCGTTCTAGGCCCATCATCCATATGGAATTCCCACTTGTTCAACGAGGTGGGAATACTCAATTTCAGGCACTCGTGGTCCTTAAGGTCTTCCGGGCATTTGGGTGTACCATGCCGCTTCAGATATCCCGGTGATGCGACCAGAACGCGATGTGCCGTGCCCAGTTTTCGGGCAATCAGCGACGAATCGGTCAATACCCCGATACGAATGCTGACGTCGAACCCCTCTTCAACGAGATTGACGATACTGTCGGTCATCGTCAGTTGCACCTGCAGGCTCGGGTATTTTTCCAGCATGCCTGGAATCAGGGGGACGATCTGATACTGCCCAAAGGCAGTCGATGCATTGATCTTGAGTACGCCCCGTGCTTCGGCCGTTGACAGCGATACTGTTTCTTCTGCCTCTTCAACCTCGGAAAGGATCGGCGTAATACGTTGATAGAATACGCGACCTTCTTCTGTCAGGCTCAGCTTGCGGGTCGTGCGGCTGAGAAGACGCACACCCAACCTGTCTTCAAGACGCCCGATCATCTTGCTGACCGCAGACGGCGTCATGTTAAGATCTCTCGCAGCCCGCGAAAAGCTGCCACTTTCAACGACCCTTGAAAAGGTCTCCATTTCTCCGAAGCGATCCATTTGCATATATTAATGAATAAATTTCATGAAACATAGTCTTTTTTTGCCCATTATGAGATGTATGGAAATCGACTAGGTTCCTTTCAACAGCGCGGTGGCTGATTTGATCAATGCACCGCCCACGATTTGAAAGGATTTTAGAGATGAGACACGAACATATATCGGGCCAGCCTCATGGTCAGAATATTTTTACAACCGGTGAAGTCGATCAGGCTATTCGGCGCGGACGCCGCCTTCGTGCTGAAGCCGTGCGGAACGCTTTCTCCAGACTGCACCTGGCTCTAGGCCCGACCGACTGAATTCCTTCCACCCCTGATAAAACCCTGCCCTCAGCCCCTCCTTCAGGAGGGGCATTTTTTTAAGAGTTAAAGAATTCAAAGGCACGGAATTAAACCGCCCCCACCACCAACGACGACATTGGCACCTGCAAGTGAAAGAACGGTCGGTGCGGTCAAAAGATTATTGATGATCGTCAACGTCCCCCCGGCAACGGAAACAGATGCGCCCCCGATCTGCGGAAAGATCATGGGCGCCGTCGGATCAGCCGGCCCGGCCGCCGTCTCAAAATCATTAAGTTCATCCCAGTTGGTCTGCCCTTCACGATTACGTTCGACGACAATATCAACACCGATCATGCGCAAACGCGGCACCGCCATGTCCCCCCTCAGAAGCGGGATCAGGTCGATTTCAGCAACCACGCGCTCTGCCCTCATCATGTCGGGCTTTGACGCCCACTTGGCATTCTTGATCCTGACACCGTCGATCGCGACGCTTGGCGGAAAGGTCATCTGCAACTCGACATCACCATCGATTGCGATCCGTCCGACATAGGAATTCATGACCTTTTCCAGCAGGGCCTTGCGCATGTCACCAAACTCGCTGAGCCGGGCATAGGATATGACGATTGCTATGCCGGCGATCACGATAGACGCTTTAATTGAGAATTTGAGAATTCTGACCAGAAAACCAATCATTTACCTGTCCATTTCTACTGCTGTGCAGTTTTTGGTATATCCTGCGGTGATTGTGCGCCGGGATCGGCCACAACGGGTTGTTTCGGTTTGAAACCTGCGGCTGTTTTTTGCGCTTTTTTCAAGGCCGCCGCATCAAGGCGATGGGACAGCCGCTTTGCGTTTTCGAGTGCATTTTTAGCCCCGAAGGCTCCCGCTATGGAGAACCAGACATACGCTGCTTCCGGATCACTGGTCACCCCTGTGCCGCCTTGGGCCAGAATATGTGCCAATCGGAGCTGCGCCGGCACAGCCCCCATTTCCGCAGCTTCTGTCAAATTGATGACGGCCAGTTCCGGGTCGGCCACTCCTCCCTCACCAGATAATTGCATCAGCGCCAGATTGTAATAGCCAAACGGATCACCGTTATCAGCTGCGCGCTCAAACCACAGTCGCGCCGCGGACTTGTCCGCATCGCTGTAGGTTCCCTGATACAAGAGGTTCCCGAGGTCGTATTGGGCACGGGCCAATCCGCCTTCAGCCGCCGCTTCCATCAGTTCCATACCAAGGGATCGGTCACCGGCACCGCCGATACCCTTGAGATGCGCCAAAGCCAGATTGTATGTCGACGGCAGATGACCGGTTGCCGAGGCTGCCTCGAAATAGCGTACGGCTTCTGCGGGATCGGCAGGCATGCCAGCCCCCTTAAGCGAGAGCACACCCAATGCATGGAGTGAAGGCCCGACATCGACCTCACCGGCATTTTTAAACAGTTCAAGTGCGGCTGAGCGCTCTCTGGGGCCGCCCTGGCCGCGCCATTTGAGGACAGCAAGGTTATGCATGCTGATCCCGTGCCCCGCATCAGACAACTCCGACCACATCTGCCGCGCTGTTTCATAATCGCGCTCACGGTAAGCCTCGAGAGCAATGGTAAAATCACGGTCCAGAGGATTTTCTTCTTCTTTGGCTATCCCTTCGGTTTCACCTGACGGCTTGCCCTTATCTGCGGGCGGGACTTCCAGAATCAGGTCCAGATCAGTATTTTTGTCCTGTGCCACACCAGGATACGATGCGGTAATCAGGATGATTACCATCATGAGCAATCTGAATTTATCCATGGCATGTCCCATCCGCGCACATTATCTGGTAGCTATGCAGAATGGAATTGCAATATCTCGAATCTGGAAGCCTCCCACGTAATGCCGCATACAGGCCGTTACTGTGTCAGGGTCGTAAAATTGAGGATCGGCGTCGTAAAACGGACAGACGTCATCCCTTGACGGTGGGAAAGGAGGACATCTAGCGTGGTGTGAAGAGGCAATCGACCAGGATCAACGTTATTTGCCAAAAACGACAAGCGCCTCGGGAGTTACTAGGAACGATATGACCAGATATTCGATCTTCAGCCTGCTCCGTAACGCGATGGGCTACCATCAGGATTGGCAGCAGGCATGGCGTTCGCCTGACCCGAAACAGGAATATGATGTTGTTATCGTCGGTGGCGGCGGACACGGGTTGGCGACGGCCTATTATCTCGCCAAGGAACACGGGATCACCAACGTCGCGGTTCTTGAAAAGGGCTGGCTTGGGGGCGGCAATACCGGCCGCAACACGACGATTATCCGCTCCAACTATCTCTGGGATGAGAGTGCGGGGCTGTATGAGAAATCTCTACAACTCTTCGAAGGCCTCAGCCAGGACATCAATTACAACATCATGCTCAGCCAGCGCGGTGTATTGAACCTTGCGCACAACCTGCATGACGTGCGCGAAACGCGCAGACGGGTCAATGCCAACAAACTGAACGGCATCGATTCCGAATACATCGGCCCTGAGCAGATCAGGGAACTTGTCCCGATCATCAACCTTGATCCGAATATCAGGTATCCGGTTCTGGGCTCCAGTCTTCAGCGCCGGGGCGGCACCGCGCGTCATGATGCCGTTGCCTGGGGTCTGGCAAGAGCTGCGGACGCACGCGGGGTCGACATTATTCAGAACTGTGAGGTTACCGGCTTCGATATCAGTGACGGTAAGATAACAGGCGTTCAAACCAGCCGAGGTGCCATCAAGGCAAAGAAAGTCGGCGTCGTTGTTGCCGGACACTGCACCGTCATGTCCGACATGGCAGGTTTCCGCATGCCGATCGAAAGCCACCCCCTCCAAGCCATGGTTTCCGATCCTGTCAAACCCGTCATCGATGTCGTTGTCATGTCCGGCGCCGTGCACTGCTATGTTTCGCAATCCGATAAAGGTGAGCTTGTTCTCGGCGCCGGTATCGATGCACACACCAGTTATTCCCAGCGTGGTAGCTTGCATATCATCGAAGAACAGATTGCCGCAGTTTGCGAGTTGTTCCCGTTGTTCAGCCGCATGCGGCTGATGCGCCAGTGGGGCGGCATCGTTGACACATGCCCGGATGCCAGTCCGATCATTTCCAAAACACCGGTCGACGGCCTCTATTTCAACTGCGGCTGGGGCACGGGTGGCTTCAAGGCAACACCGGGATCCGGCTGGGTTTTTGCGCACACAATCGCAAAAGATGAACCGCACCCGTTGAATTCGGCATTCGCACTTGATCGGTTCCACTCCGGCCGTCTGATCGACGAGCACGGCGCTGCGGCTGTGGCTCACTAGGACGAAGAGGTAGAGAAATGTTTCTGATCACCTGCCCCTTCTGCGGCGAGCGCGAGGAAAGCGAGTTTTCCTACGGCCATGAAGCACACATCAAACGCCCCGAGAATCCGGAGAGCCTCTCTGATGCGGAATGGGCAGATTACCTGTTCATGCGCAAGAACACCAAAGGGCCACACCTTGAACGGTGGGTTCATACCGCAGGTTGCCGCCGATGGTTCAATGTCGCCCGGAACACGCACACCAACGAGATCCTCGCCATCTACAGAATGGGTGAACAACCGCCGAAAGAGATCAAAGCCATGATCGATGAGAAGGCAAAATCATGAGTCAGACACATCGCCTGGCCGACGGCGGTCAGATTGATCGCAGCCATCAGATCGATTTTTACTTCAATGGTCGTCTTATGAGCGGTTACGCAGGCGACACACTCGCTTCCGCGCTGCTTGCCAATGGGATCATGCTTGTCGGACGCAGTTTTAAATATCACCGCCCGCGCGGCATCGTTTCAGCCGGGACAGAGGAGCCGAATGCGCTTGTCCAGTTGGAACGCGGATCACGTACGATTTCAAACATGCTGGCAACGCGTATTCCGCTGTATGACGGCCTAGATGCCACCAGCGTCAACTGCTGGCCTTCACCGACATTCGACATCATGGCGATAAACAGCCTGTTTCATCGCATATTGCCCGCCGGATTTTATTATAAAACATTCATGTGGCCGGTTTCCGGCTGGAAAGTATACGAGCACTTCATTCGCCGCGCCGCCGGACTTGGCCGTTCGCCGGAAGAACCGGATGCAGATACATATGACAAGATGAATGCGCATGCCGACGTGGTGATCGTCGGCGCCGGGCCGTCCGGACTGAGCGCAGCCCGATCTGCCGCGGCTGCCGGCGCACGGGTTCTGCTTGTCGATGAGCAGACGGAACTCGGCGGCCAGCTGCTGAATGAAAAATTTGAGATTGAGGGCAAGCCGGCACAGGAATGGGTTGCCGACGTGGAAGCCGAACTGCTGGCGAACCCGGATGTTACGGTCCTGAAGCACACGACGGCGTTTGGTTATTACGACCACAATTTCCTGGGCCTGATCCAGAACCGCTCAGACAACGTCGCCTATGGCCAGGAAGGACGTAGCCGTCAACGGGTTTGGCGCGTACGTGCAAAGCGCGTAATCCTTGCCACCGGTGCCCTTGAACGCCCGCTGATCTATGCCGATAACGACCGTCCCGGCTGTATGCTCGCAAGCGCACTGCGGACATACGTGAACAGATACGGCGTCTCTCCCGGCAAACGGCATGTCATTTTCACCAACAATGACGATGCATATCGTTCCGCACTTGACCTCAAGGCTGCCGGCTGTGTCGTCGCCTGCGTCATTGATGTGCGCAAGGAACCGTCAGGTGAGCTTGTCACCCGTGCCATCGAAGCAGGGATCGAGGTCATCGACAATTCAGCCATCACAGCCGTTCTCGGCAGCAAACGCATTCGTGGCATTGAAGTCATGACTTTGAACGAAGACGCTGATGGCGTTATCGGGACCTCGCGGACGATCTCGTGCGATACGGTCGGTTCCAGCGGCGGCTGGAATCCCGTCGTGCACCTTCACAGTCATTCCGCGGGCAGAAACGTCTGGCGCGATGAAGATAATGTCTTTGTGCCGGGAGACACACTGCAGGCAGAATTGGCGTGTGGCGCTGCAAATGGAAGCTTCTCACTTCAGCAAGCTCTGAACGAAGGTGCTTTTGCCGGCATCGAGTCAACTTCCAGACTTGGCATGACAGCAGGCGAACGGCAGGCCGTCGCCGAAACAACATCAGACGTGGAAGAAACACCGTGGCGAAGGTTGTGGTACGTGCCGACGACAAAACCTGCGGGTCAGCGGGGCAAACATTTCCTGGACCAACAGAACGATGTTACCGTTGCCGACGTACAATTGGCCGCCCGTGAAGGCTATCGCTCGGTCGAACATGCCAAACGCTACACGACACTGGGCATGGCGACCGATCAGGGTAAGACCGGCAACATTCCGGGTCATGCCATTCTTTCATCTGCATTGGGGCAGACAATTCCCGAAACCGGCACGACGACCTTCCGCCCGCCCTACTCTCCGGTGACCATGGGGGCCATTGCAGGACGAGCAGTCGGCGAATTCTTTGACCCCATAAGACGCACACCGATGCATGACTGGCATCAGCAGGCGGGCTGTCTTTGGGAGGATGTGAGCCAATGGCGCCGCCCCTGGTACTATCCGCAGGAAGGCGAGAGCATGCAGGATGCCGTCAGCCGCGAATGTCTGGCCGTGCGGAACAATGTCGGCATGCTGGATGCGACGACACTCGGCAAGATCGATATTCAGGGACCAGACGCGGCAGAATTCCTGAATCGTGTCTATACCAATGCCTGGTCGAAACTGGCACCCGGCAAATGCCGTTATGGGCTGATGCTCGGCGAAGACGGCATGATCATGGACGACGGTGTCACATCGTGCCTTGCTGAAAATCATTACCTGATGACGACAACGTCCGGCGGCGCGCCGCGCGTGCTGGCATGGCTTGAAGAGTGGCTTCAGACCGAATGGCCGGAATTGAAGGTTTACCTCACGTCCGTCACGGAACAATTCGCAACCCTGCAACTGGCAGGCCCGAATGCGCGTGATCTGCTGTCAGAGTTTACCACGGATATCGATCTCGACCCGGACGCATTTCCGTTCATGAGCTGGCGTGACGGCACGGTTGCCGGCATTCCGGCACGTGTATACCGCATCAGCTTCACCGGCGAATTGTCATATGAGATCAATGTTCCGGCTTCTGCCGGACTGTCGCTCTGGACGGATATCATGATCGCCGGCGAAAAATATGGGATCACGCCCTTCGGCACCGAAACCATGCACGTACTACGTGCCGAAAAAGGTTTCATCATTGTCGGTCAGGAAACCGACGGGACCATCACACCAAACGATCTTGGCATGGACTGGATCGTATCGAAAAAGAAACCGGATTTTATCGGCAAGAGATCCCTCATCCGTGAAGATATGCTCAGGGACGACCGCAAACATCTCATCGGACTTCGGACGGCCGATCCGGAAGAAGTTCTTCCCGAAGGCGGACAGATTGTCTCTGAAACACGTCCTCAACCGCCGATGACGATGATCGGCCATGTGACGTCGAGCTACTGGTCAGCCGCGCTTGGGCATTCCATTGCGCTGGCCTTGGTCAAGGGTGGGCGCAACCGGATCGGTGATACGGTCTATGTGCCTCTTGATGGTAAAACGGTGGCTTGTGAAATCGTCAATCCCATCTTTTACGATCCCGAAGGGAGCCGCATGAATGGTTGATGCCTATCGCCTGAGAAGCCCCCTTGCCCATCTGGGACTGGAAGCACGCGCGCAGAACGATGCCGACATTTCCGGTACCGGCGTTGTCATGCGTGAAATCCCCTATCGCGGTCTGATCAACATTCGCGGCGATGCGGACAATCCGGAATTTATCTCTGGTGTCGAAAAGGCTGTCAGACATGCGCCCCCTGTCGAGGCCAATACAGTTGCAGGCAAGCCGTCGACGACCCGCATCATGTGGCTTGGTCCGAATGAATGGCTGGTGATAACCAAACCGGAAGGCGCTGAGCGAGCACTTAACGCCCTGACCAAAAGCCTGAAAGTTGACGGTTTGCATGCGGCCGTCACCGACAGCACACATGCCCGAACGTGTATCGAGATTTCCGGCCCACGCGCCCGGGAAATCCTGATGAAGGGATGTGCTATCGATCTTCATCCCTCCAGGTTCGGTCCGGGACAGTGTGCGCAGTGCGTTGTCTCCAAGGTCGGTGTGATGCTGACGCAGACGTCTGTCGCACGGAATGGTGATCCGACGTATGAGCTATACGCGCTCAGAAGCTTTTCAACCTACCTCTGGACCTGGCTCGAGGATGCAGCGCAGGAATACGGCCTGAAAATCGGCTAACCCCCTCACCTGTCCTATCCTCTTTTCAGGGGGTGTGGTTACGTGAGGAGATATCAGATTATTCTCAAGGTTCCCCCTGCCAGACCATCCCTTTGACCCGGTTACGAATGTCATAATCCGGCGAGGCTTCTGGTCTGGGGGCGAGGTCCCATAGCCATTCGTCTCCCGCGCGGTCGGGCATCACACCCCAGAGCGGGTCTTGGGCCTCAATCAACTGGTCACCATTGCGAATCTGACGCTCAACCTCCGTGACCAGGCAGGCCGTACCCCGGCACGTTTCCAGCATCGCGAGGTGATGTCGGATGATGCCCTGTGCGAACGCATGGATGGTGCCGTCATCCAGTAAAGGGTGAGATTTAGCCAACGCTTGCAAGGGGACAAGCGGCAACTGTGACAGCACGTTGACGGACACGACAAGATCCGCATCCGCTAACGCGACATTCATCGGCATACCGGGTACCGGCAGTTCACCCTTTGCCAAGGCTGTGGTGACACCGGTGACATCACAGGTTGTAAGTTCAATGCGTGGGTGACGCCAAGTGTTCCAACGCGTCTGCATTGTGAAGCACACGTCGACAAGCTCGACCCGCTTGAACTTCTTTGTCAGCAGATCAAGCGGGATATCCGCCAGCATGCCGGCACCAATAACCACGACCTTTCCATTCCCGGCAGAGGCATTCGCGGCATTCGCGATGACGGACTTTGAGCGATCAAGATGGGGCTTCCAAACTGTCCGGCAGCGCCGCTCTCGCGCTTCAGTCGCAATCAGTTCTTTCAGATAACCCATGCGCCGGAACGGTCCCGGGCACGGTGTTGTCAGGTATTGCAGAACTTCAATAAGCATTCGTGCATACTACAACACATTTCCCTCCCGCGGGTGGTACAGGGAGAATGGCGTCGATGACATTGATTGCACTCCAACAAAAAAGGGCGCGGATAAAACCGCGCCCTCTTCAGCAATGAAAGTTGTTTGGATCAGCAGCTCAGGTCATAGAGCTTGCCACCCCAAACAGCCTTAAAATTCTTGCCTTTTACCTTTTCGAGAGGTGAACAGTGTTCAGTCCCGAAATTGGTGCAAAGCTGATTGCCTTTAAGTGACCACGTCCCCTGCATAACATCGGCACCGACGTTACGGTCCGCGACGCCCATTGATTTGGAAACGGTCGAATAGTAGAAATCTTCACCCTCGACAGAACCGGCTTTCCAGGCACATGACCCGCCGCCAAATTTAAACAATTGCTGTAATCCTTTTGCATCGAGCGTATTTGCATTGCTCGCTGCCTCGGTTGTTTCTCCGGTCGCGCATGCCGTTGCCGCGAATGCTACGAGCGCAGCAAACGCTATGTTTTTAATTTTCATGGTGATGCCTTCATAGATGTTTCGGTTTTATGGGCCTGCGAGAGAGCCCCTTGAGCAGGGTGCAGGTAAAATCAATTATTGTGGTTTGAGCGCATATGTCCAGAAAAACGAGATAAAATATCAAATAAAGTTATATTTATGCATTACACTCGATAGCATTCAGGGCAAACATTCCGTAAAAGTTTTTCCTTCATTCCGCTGTTTGTGCTTTGGCTGTCGATTTTTTAACTTTCTTTTTTACTGGCTTCCCTTCTGCGATCTTGGCCTGATCACGGGCTGTCCGATGCATTTCATTCAGGCCCGCAGCTACAGACTTCAATATCGCCGCGCTGGTCCGATCGACCATATTTTTTTCAGCAGCTTTCGGATCATCCGGCAGACGTTTCGCAAGTTCCTCCAGTTTTGCCGACATCTCGGCAATCGCTTTCGTATCTGCAGATTGACCACTTGATCCTCTCACGGGAGGATTACCATCAGCCGCGGCATTCAGTGTTTTGTCGACCCAGGCACGAATCGTCATCCCCTCGGCACTGGCTGCCTTTTTGACTTTTTCACGGGTTTCCGCCGATGCCCCCGTGATGGTCCAGCTATGATCAGGCGCTCTTTTGGTTGTGGTCGGCTGGGTCGCCATCGCGGAACTCCGTCAGTGGTGAGACTGTCTTACATTACCCTCGCTGTGGCTTACAAGAAAGGTGTGACTGTCAATCCTCAGGGTCTGATTCCGTCCGCCTATCCCTTCTCGAACGCCGGTCCTGATCTTGACGGCGATCTTCAACCTTGCGGCGGTCATCCGCACCTCGCCGCTCCCCACTTTCTGGCGGGCCATCCTGTCGCTGACGGCGGTCGCCCCCTGTTCTTCGATCCCTGGGGGCCTGACGACGCTCTTTGCGGCGGCGTTCGCGGCGAATTTTGGCAACCTGATATCCGATATAACTGCCGATGATCATCATCAACCCACATACACCGATCAGAACAACAGCCATAATGACGGTTGATGATCGATAGGAACTCTCAACCCTCGGTGCGCCCGGAAATGGGCTGCGGATCGGTTGCTCCGCATTCAATTCAGCCTCCGCACGCAGTAATTCCGCTTCACTCAAGGGCGAAGGTGCGATGTTTTCATCAGTATTGGGGCCTGTTGAACTTTCCGGTACTGCCGTAACCGGTTCCGAAACTGGCGGTGCAACCGCTTCCTTCACGATCTCCGGCATCTCACGTATCGGCTGGCATTCGCGTGTGCCGCCTTTGACCTCAATCTTTGCCGTGCCGTCCCCACGATCCACCGAGCCTGTGACGAGGTAAAAGGATGTAAACACGCCCTTTCCTATTGTTTCATCCACCAGTTGGCGCAAAGCAATCTGACGGTTTTTCAGATCTTCAGCGGGGTCCGCCAGCAAAACGGGGCTTTCCTCGAAGAAAACAATCATGGCATCCATCAGCCGGGGAAGCCGGCTACATAATCTTTCAACAGCCTTATTATCCACGACCTCCATATAAGGAGTCATGGTCATCCGCCCCTGATAACCTTTTTCGGTAATAGCCGGCATCGGCAGCGGTTTGAGTTGAAGTGCGACTGGCTTTTCCTGTGTGTCACCCGACACTGGGCTCAATGCCAGTGATATCAGCAACACGGAAAACCATACATGAATGCGACTCATTGGACGCCACCACTTCTATAGGATTTGGGTGGCCTGAGTTGCTTCCCTGCTAAAACCCGAGCGCATTCCATCAATCCAGTATGGTCGGCGTCATATCTGCCTGTAATTAGCAACCGAACACTGACTTTGAATTTCATCTTTTCCCCCGATCAGTGTTTAGCTTATCCAGGTACGCGCTCTGGACGTATGACGCAGATCACGCAAGGATCAGAAAATCGAGCGCAGCAAAACCATATCACAGACCGGAACTATCTTCGCTTTCATGTATTCTGACCGTGCTCAAGTAACGCTTGCCGCAAGAAGGCACGTTCGATTTTGCCGGTTCCGGTTTTTGGAATCTCCGGGACATAAGCAACACGCGTCGCGCCAAAGAAGGGCGGGAGTAATTTCTGGATGCGATTTGTAATATCGCTTCGATCCGCCCCCTCATTCAGGGTAACAACGATGACGACATGCTCAATATTCTCTTTATCCGGTAAAGTCAGCACACAGACGTCTTTCAGAGGCATATCTCTCATCAGAATTTCTTCAAATTCCTCCGGCGCCACCTTAAGCCCCCGGATATTCAAGAGGCTATCAGAGCGGCCGACCAGGCTTAACGTATGAGCATCTGGCTTGATTCCGATATCACCGGGATAAAACCAACCGTCCCGGAACATTTTCTTCGTTGCAGCCGGGTTATTGTAATACCCCCGCACACATCCCTGGGAACGAACACGTATCCGGCCCGGCACACCGATGACTGCAACGTCATTTTCATCCACCACATCAACCTCAACGCCCGGCAAAACAACGCCTACGCCCAGTGCGTCGATCGTGCTGATCGACGATGATTCATTTGTGCCATAGGTTTCAAAAACTTCTTCTGCCAGGAATTTCAGGAGCCTGATTCTAACGGCCTGTGAAACCGCCGACCCGATGGTAAGAATGCGTAAACGAGTAGGTTTCTTATAGTTTTTCGAAATTGAGCCCAGCATGCTCATGAGGCTATGAACCAGGAATGAAGCGTGGGTTATGTCATAGGATGACAAAGCCTCCGCAGTATCTTTTTTCGTGTCGTAAACACAGCATCCGCCGGCCCGTATGCAGGTAACGGCAGCAGCATGAAAGGCGCTGACGGCAAAACCGCCCGCAGCGAAAAACCGCGATTGGAACTCGTATCCACCGCATAGCTGCGCAGTGCGATAAATATACTCCTGATTTTCCACGCTGCGGATCATGTACTTAATGCTGCCCGTGGTCCCGGAACTTTTGACGATCCTCGAAGCTGTATCCGGGTAAAGCTGTGCGGGAGGTACATTGAAATCCGGTGCACGACGGATCGCGTGTGATATCCAGTCCTTATCCATGATGTGTTGTTTTTTAGAAGCGACGCCAGGCGCATCGGGAAAAGCCAGAACCAGATCGAGTGACTGTAATATATCCTGCATATTCGGGGCTTCCGCCCGCGTAAACGACATCGTTGCTACGCCAAGCTCCTCAAGCGCCAGAAGCTGTACCCAGTGAAAATAGAAACCGGAGAAATTCCCATCGAACTGAAGAAATTCTACGCCGACCAACTGCCCCGCAGCCAGTCTCAGGTCACCCATAGCAACCTGCATTTTGGCGATATCGCGCGTGAAATCTTCATAAGTGAAGACCTTACCCTGATCGATGACAGCCGTGCTATTCGGACGCTGTGTGGCGTGATAACGGATGTGTGACGCGGTCGATGGATAGAAGCGCACGTGATGAAAACGGTCGAGCTCCGGCATTCCAACACGGCCCTATCTGGATGTTACGACAAGATGCGGATTTTCTCTGAAAGCCCTGAATAATTCTGACGCGACGACAGACCGGTTTCTAATATACCGTATTTTCCGGTAACGGGTTAACGCTCATGTCTGCGCCGGCCCGGCTGAGCCAGGTTGCCCTGAACTGCCGGACCTCGGCCGCATGATGCCGGGCACGTTTTTTCGTCGGCGCAAGACTTTCCTCATAGAAGAAATCCGGTAATTCATCATCACCTTCATCAAAGCCGGCATCACGGTTGAAAGCTTCTTCAATCATTAGGGTTTCGACCCCCAGCTGCTTGAAGAAATCAGGCAACAACTCCGTTCCGACGGCATTGTTGACGGCACTCATGATCAGATCGAGGTTAATGTTGGTCACGGTGCGTCCGAACAGGCACAGCCCGACGCTATCAGCGGCGGCACACAACATCTGCACATTCATGCTTTCGCCGACCAGTTGCTCCGTCGACTGGCCGTCGCATTGATGGGTCGGGATGTTTCCGGTCGTGTGATCCGCCCCCTGCGCCGTCGACATCATGGAAATGCCCGTGACTTCGATGACACGCGGATCATAGGCGCTGATCGCCTGCTTTTTGATGACCGGGACGCGTTTGACGCCGTAATGTTCACCGACCCTTGCCGTACCCTGTGCCAAAAGCTGACCGCGTTCGGTGCCTTTGCGAATATCCTCAAGTGCGGCTTCCATAAACGGCACGTCTCCGAATTCGGCCTCTCCGGCTTCCATCAGCACACCCAGCGTCGCCCCCAGTTCGATGGTGTCGATACCAAGATCGTTGGCAGTCATGTTCAGACGCGCAACATCATCGGGATCCGTGATCCCGCAGTTGGTCCCCAGAAGGCCGATGGTTTCATATTCCAGCGGCGAGACGATTTCCTCACCATCCTTGCCCACATAGATATTCGAGCACTTGATCATGCAGCCCGGCATGCAGGCATGTGTCGGGACACCGCCACGTTCCATATTCTGTTCGCGAATAAAATCGCCGCCCATGCGCATCCGCTCCTTGGAGGCGTCAACAAGCTGCCCGCTGGAAAAATTCCGCGTCGGCAAGCCGCCCATACCATTCATCACGTCAGCCACCAACGCTGTGCCGTATTCGCCCATGGATATCACTTTTTCATCGACGCGGAGTTTCGCGGTGTACTCCTTAACCCCCTTCATGACCCCGGTGCGATCATGAAACGTCGGCAATTTATGCTTGTCACAGACAAGCGCTTTCACCTTTTTCAACCCCATCACGGCGCCGACACCCCCGCGCGCAGCAATCCGTACAGGGCGGCCTTCCGGGTCTGAGAACGACACACCGGCCATAAGTCCGCCGAATTCGCCGACGGGGCCGCAGATACCCAGGCTGACTTTCTCGCCGAAATCGTCATGCAGCAGCGCAGCCGTTTCGATGACACCCTTGCCCATGTACTTGCCGGCATCATGGAAAGTGACCTCGCCTTCCTTGGTGATGTAGATAACGACCCATTCATCTGAAGCATTTTCCAGCGTCAGACCGCAGATTTCTGACTGTCCCATGGCAAAACCGAATGTCCCGCCGGCGTTTGCTTCCTTGATGCCGCCGGTCAGCGGGCTTTTGCACCCGACGCTGATACGGTTGGCGTTGGACATGTTGGAACCGGCAAACGGCCCGACCGAGAAGATCAGCGGGTTTTCAGGCGATAAAGGATCGACGGTGGCAAGACCTCGCTCATACAGCGTTTTGGCAATGTGATATCGCCCGGCCCGGGCAAGCTGTTCGCCGTCCCAGGTTTCACGTCTGATGTCACGTGCCGCCAAATCGATATGCAGGTATGTGCGCATGGGGTATCTCCAACCATTCCGCTCAGGGATTGTCCGATAGGTAAGCGTTCACGCCTCACTGATCAAGGCGGAAGGCATTCCATCTGCATTGGGCCGAACAATTTACCACCGTCATGCTGAACTTGATTCAGCATCCATACGGAGCATCGTCTAGCAATCCAAAGCTATTCATGGTCCCTGAATCGCGTTCAGGGTGACGGAAAGAATGTCAATCCGGATCAAACATTGGAATCAGGGAAGCTCGCCTTACGTTCGTCCATATAAGCAATGAGCGCTTCATCAACACCCGGATCGATGGCCGGTTCGACGTATTCCGCCAGCCAGCGCTTCCAGAGCGTATTCGCCCGTTGTGCCATATCCTGAGCCCCTTCGGCTTCCCACTGCTCGTAGGAATTGTTGTCGGCAAGGTTTGAGCGGATGAAGGCGGTTTCGAAGTTCGCCTGTGTATGGGCACAGCCGAGATAGTGCGATCCCGGGCCGACTTCACGGATCGCGTCCAGCCCCTGGCCGTTTTCTGTCAGGTCATACCCCTCACAGAGACGCTGCATCATCGCCAGTTGATCGCAGTCCATGACGAATTTCTCATACCCTGACGACAACCCGCCTTCGAGCCAGCCTGCGGCATGCAGAGCGAAATTCACGCCCGACAGCACCGTCGCATTCAGCGTATTGGCGCTTTCGTAAGCCGCCTGTGCATCTGCGACCTTGGACGCGCAGAGCGATCCGCCCGAGCGGAATGGCAGATTAAGACGGCGCGCAAGCTGTGCGGCGGCGGAAATCACCAATGTCGGCTCAGGGGTGCCGAAAGTCGGCGCACCGGACTGCATGGAAATGGCACTGACGAAGGCGCCATAGATCAGTGGCGCACCTGCGCGGCAGAGCTGTGTCAGCGCCCCGCCGGCAAGGACTTCCGCCTGCACCTGCGCAAGCGTCCCCAAAGCCGTTACCGGGCTCATCGCACCGGCCAGAATGAACGGTGAGACGATGCATGCCTGGTTGGCACGGGCATAGACCTTGAGTGCGCCCAGCATGGTGCCGTCGAACACCATCGGCGAATTGGCGTTGATCAGGCTGGTCATGACCGTGTTCTGGTCGACAAAATCCTTGCCGAACAGGATCTCGCACATGGCGACCGAATCCTGCGCACGCATCGGATGCGTGACCGACCCCATGAACGGTTTGTCGGAATACTTCATGTGCGCATAGAGCATGTCGAAGTGGCGCTTGTTGACCGGCAGATCGACCGGTTCGCAAACCGTCCCGCCGGAATGGTGCATGGCAGGGGCTATATAGGCGAGCTTCACGAAATTGCGGAAATCCTCGATGGTACCGTAACGACGCCCGTTATCCAGATCGCGCACGAACGGCGGACCGTAGACCGGTGCAAACACCGTGTGATTGCCGCCGATCTCGACGTTGCGGGCCGAATTGCGGGCGTGTTGCGTGAATTGGGCCGGGGCTGTGGCCAGCAGGCTTTTGCAAAGTCCCTTGGGGAAGTGGATGCGCGTGCCCTGCACGTCGGCGCCGGCGTCCTTGAACATCGCCAGCGCTTCCTCATCGTCGCGGAACTCGATACCGATCTCTTCCAGGATCAGATCGGCATTGGCTTCTATCATCTCGATCGCTTCGGGCGATGCCAGTTCGAGCATCGGGACGTTCCGGATGATATAGGGCTTGCTGACGGCGCCCGATTTCTCGCGGGCTTCACGGCGGGCATCGCGGCCCCGCCGTGCTGATTTGCGGGCTGTACGTTCGGACATGGCGTCCACTCCAATAGGAACGGCATGGCATATGACCAACCGTTCAGGTCAAGAATACTCCTGTTATCCTGATAAACCTGCGTCGTTTCTTCGACTGATCCAACGGCGTCATTTTGTAGTCAAAAGCCGCCGTGTTTCCCTCATCCTTTCCGTCTCCCATGGGAGATGGAACTCTCGGGTCATTGGCCCTCTCCTCGAGGAGAGGGCGGTGCGCAGTGCCGAGTGAGGGGCAGGTCTTCACTTCCAGATCGGCTTACCCGAGCCCGGAATGCCAAGGCTTTCCCACATCTCGTCGACTTTTTTGACGACATCGTCGTCCATACGGATTTTCTTGCCCCACTCACGGTGGGTTTCGGGCGGCAACTTGCTCGTCGCGTCAATGCCGAGCTTGCCGCCGAGGCCGGATTCCGGTGAGGCGAAGTCGAGATAGTCAATCGGCGTATTGTCGATGACCGTCAGGTCCCGGCTGGGATCGACATTGGTCGAGATCGCCCAGATCACGTCGTTCCAATCCCGCGCGTTGATATCCTCGTCCACAACGATCACGAACTTGGTGTACATGAACTGGCGCAGATACGACCACACCGCCAGCATGATCCGCTTGGCGTGTCCGGGGTATGCCTTTTTCATCGATACGACCGCAACGCGGTAGGAACACCCCTCCGGCGGCAGCCAGAAATCGACGATTTCCGGGAACTGCTGCTGTAATAGTGGCACAAAGACGTCGTTCAAGGCTTCGCCCAGAACCGACGGCTCATCCGGCGGCCGCCCGGTATAGGTCGATAGATAAATCGGGTTCTTGCGCATGGTGATGGCGGTTGCCGTAAACACCGGGAAGGATTCAACCGAATTGTAATACCCGGTATGATCCCCGTAGGGACCTTCATCACCGTATTCCGTCAGCGAAACCGTCCCTTCGATGACGATTTCCGCTTCGGCCGGGACTTTCAGCGGCTGTGTCACACAATCCACCAGTTCGACCTTTTTGCCCCGAAGAAGTCCGGCGAACTGGTATTCCGACAGCGTGTCAGGCACCGGCGTGACAGCAGCCAGAATCGTGCCCGGATCGGCGCCAAGGACGACCGCAGCGGGGAACGGCTCCGGTTTTTCAGACTTCCAGCGCTGGTGGTGCTGTGCCCCACCCCGGTGTTTGAGCCAGCGCATCAGGGTCGTGTTCTTTCCCGTAACCTGCATCCGGTAAATGCCGAGGTTGTAGGCATCCCGCTTGTCCGAACCCGGTCCCTTCGTCACCACCAGCGGCCAGGTGATCAGCGGTGCCGGTTCCCCCGGCCAGCAGGTCTGAATGGGCAGCTTCGCAAGATCGATATCGTCCCCCGTCAGGACCGTTTCCTGACAATAAGCCGTGCCGGAATCCTTCGGCTTCATGGCCATGACGGTTTTCATGAGTGGCAGCATATCAAGCGCTTCACGCCAGCCGCCGGGCGGTTCGGGCTGGCGCAGGAACGCCAGGGTTTCACCGATTTCCCTCAATTCCGCCGGTTCACGGTTCATGCCCCATGCAACCCGCTCTACGGTCCCGAACAGGTTGACCAGCACCGGCATGTCGGAAGGCGTACCATCGGCCTTGATGACATTTTCAAAAATAATCGCCGGGCCGCCTTCGGCCAGAACGCGGGTCTGGATTTCCGTCATCTCCAGAACAGTGCTTACAGGTGCCGAAACACGCACCAACCGGCCCCTTTTCTCAAGGTGGTTGATAAAATCCCTCAGGGAACTGTAAGCCATTCGTTTTACTCCTGTGAACGGCGCAAGGTTGACCCTTTCCGTGCATCGTGGTCAAGCACGCCGGAAAAAACCTCGGATCATGGCGTGACCATTGTCAATCAATGGCTTAAACGTCTAGAGTCCGAGACAGGGGTTCAATAATTTGCGTCAAAATGGCGTGTGTTACCGGGATGCATGAATAACATGGCTGATGGCACGACCGATACCAATGAAGGGCTGAGCTTATCAAGCCTGCAAAGGCTGATCGATATTGGTATCGCCCTTTCAGCGGAACGCGATACCAACGTTCTGATGGAAACGATTCTGCTTGAGGCAAAAAGCCTCGCCAACGCAGATGGCGGCACGCTTTATATCCGTACCGATGATAATCGGCTGCGCTTCGAAATCATGCGCACCGACAGCCTGGAAATCGCCATGGGCGGCACTACCGGCAAGGATATCAATTTCCCGCCTCTGACACTTGTCGACCCGAAAACCGGCGAAGAGAACCACAAGAACGTGGCTTCTGCGGCGGCCCTAACTGGCCAGTCTATCAATGTCCCCGATGCTTACGAAAACGACAGTTTCGATTTCTCCGGCACCAAGAAATTCGACGAAGGCACCGGTTATCGCTCGAAATCATTCCTGTGCGTGCCGCTCAGCAATTCTCAGGGCGAAATCATCGGCGTACTGCAGCTCTTGAATGCAGTCGACAAGGACACTGGAGACGTTATCGAGTTCGGTGCCGACATCCAGCCACTGATCGAGGCCTTGGCCTCTCAGGCTGCCGTTGCGCTCGACAACCAGCAGCTTCTGGAAGCCCAGAAAAAGCTGCTCGACAGCTTTATCGAGTTGATCGCATCGGCAATTGACGCCAAATCACCCTATACCGGTGGACATTGTCAGCGCGTGCCGGAATTGACGAAGATGCTGGCCGCGGCTGCATCCGAACAGACGGACGGACCATTTGCCGATTTCGACCTGACAGAGGAGGAATGGTACGAACTGCATATTGCGGCGTGGTTGCACGATTGCGGCAAGGTAACGACGCCGGAATACGTGGTCGACAAGGCAACAAAGCTGGAGACCATCTACAACCGTATCCATGAAATCCGGAACCGGTTTGAAATCGTCAAACGCGACCGGGTAATCGCCTATCAGAATGCCGTAATCGACGGTGGCGACGCGGAGAAGCTGCGCGAAGAGCTGGAACAGGATCTGGCACAGCTGGACGACGATTTCGCATTCATTGCGGAAAGCAACGTCGGCGGCGAATTCATGGCTCCGGACAGGATCGAGCGGGTGAAGCAGATCGCCGAAATCAAATGGACCCGTACGCTTTCAGACCGACTGGGTCTGTCATACGAAGAACTCAAACGGGTCGAACGCGAACCGGAACTAGCGCTACCGTGCGAGGAAAATCTGCTCGCCGACCGATACGATCACATCATCTATCGCGAAGGCATGGAGCAGACTGCCGCTGAGGACAATCCCTGGGGTTTCAAGCTCGACGTCCCGGAGCACAAATACAATCTGGGTGAAATCTACAACCTGTGCATTGCCCGAGGCACTTTGACCGAAGAAGAACGGTTCAAGATCAACGATCATATCGTGCAGACGATCATCATGCTGGAAGCCCTGCCATTCCCGAAACACCTGGCCCGTGTGCCGGAATTCGCCGGCGGGCACCATGAAAAAATGGATGGCACCGGCTATCCGAAAAAACTCAACAAGGACCACATGTCCGTCCCTGCCCGGATTATGGCCATTGCCGATATTTTCGAGGCCCTGACCGCTGCCGACCGGCCGTACAAGGCCCCGAAGAAACTCTCCGACAGCGTCAAGATCATGTCCTTCATGAAAAAGGACGCGCATATCGATGACGAACTGTTCGAGCTGTTTCTGACGTCTGGTGTCTACAAGGAATACGCAGAGCGTTTCCTGATGCCGGAGCAGTTGGACGAGGTCGACGTCGACCAATACCTGCCGAAACCGGAAGAAGCCGAAGCCGGCGACGATTGAGGCCGGTCATGGTTCAAATTTACGTCGATGCCGACGCCTGCCCCGTAAAGGACGAGACTGTTCGCGTTGCCGCCCGGCACAATCTGAAAACCTGGATGGTCTGTGACGGCGGCATCCGCCCAAGCCCTGATCCGATGGTTGAACTAATCATCGTCACACAGGGTGCCGACGCCGCTGATGACTGGATCGCCGAGCATATTTCTTCCGCCGACGTGTGCGTGACCAATGATATCCCCCTTGCCGCACGTTGCCTCGAAAAGGCAGCCAAAGCGATCAAACACAATGGTGACGTCTTCACAGAGAGCATGATCGGCATGGCGCTGGCCAACCGGGAACTCATGCAGGGATTACGTGAAACCGGGCAGATTACCGGCGGACCGGCGGCATTTTCCAAGTCAGACAGATCAAATTTTCTGAACAGGTTCGAAACTCTGGTGCAAGCGGCGATCAGGGAAGCCTGAAGGCCCCAATCAGTCTGCTGTTTCGGCTCTGTAAGGCAACAGAACACGTACCGTGGTACCCTTGCCGAGCGTACTGGAAATGATCAGCTCACCGTCATGCGCCTCGATCAACGCTTTGGCGATGGCCAGGCCCAATCCGGTGCCCATCTTGGCTATGTGCGGGTTGGCCTGAAGCTGGGCAAAAGGCTCCGTGATTTTTTTTAGATCTTCAGGAGAAATACCGTCGCCGCTATCCGAAACTTCCAGGATATGGGTATTGCTTTTGAATGTCGCCTTCAGGATCACACGACCACCACCCGGGGTGAATTTGACGGCGTTGAACAGGAGATTCAGCAACACCTGTTTTATGGCGCGCTCATCGACGTACATCTGTGGCATATTATCGGAAACGCGCGTTTCAAAATAAATCTGCGAACAGTCGATGGCGTTCTTGGCAATCTTCAGACACTCATCGAACGTATTGCGGACCGTTATCTTATCCAGAACCAGATTGCTTTTCCCGGATTCGATTTTTGACAGATCAAGAATGTCATTCACCAGACTCAGCAAATGCTGGCCGCTGGTCATGATGTCATTTGCATAGTCCTTGTATTTGGCTGAGCCAATCGGGCCGAAATACTGATTTGAGATAACCTCGGAGAAACCCATGATCGCGTTGAGGGGCGTGCGCAGTTCGTGGCTCATGGATGCGAGGAAATCGGATTTGGCGTTGTTAGCGGTTTCGGCATCCAGCTTGGCGTTATAGAGATTCTGAAGCACACGGTTGTACTGCGCAGCGATATCACCGGTTTCAGAATTCGGTTCAACCGGGATCGGACGCGAATAATCGCTGTTGATTCGCTGGAATTCCATCGCACGTAAAAGGTCGAGTTGCTCTGTCGACTGATCGTGCTCGCTTATGTTCAAACCCTTTCGTTCCGAATCCAGCCCGACGCGCAGCGGGTAATATCTATTGATAATTTTTAGCAGGATAAAACTGAGACAGAAGGCCCAAACCATCGCAACAATCACACCCGTACTCTGTACCAGGAACTGATCGAATCGGTTCAATCCTGTTCCAAGGATTTCCAAATTTCCGAAAATCGCTACAGACAGCGTTCCCCATACGCCGGCGACGGCATGAACGGGAAAGGCCGACAGCACATCGTCAATCTTCATCCGGTCAAGAATGTATGTCGCAATCATGCAAAGCACACCGCCGATCAAACCAATTGTAACGGCTGCCCAGGGTTCAACGGCATGCGCAGGCGCCGTAATCGCAACCAGGCCGGCCAAAGCGCCATTCAACATGCTCGGCACATCGGAGCGACCGAAAACGAATGGTGCAATAAGGATCGAGGCCAGTCCCCCGAAAGTCCCGGCAATCAGCGTGTTGAAGACGATCAGCGGTACGGAGTCGTTCGCGGCGAGAGTGCTGCCGCCATTAAAACCGATCCATCCAACCCAGATCGTGAACACGCCGAGCGCGGATAGTGGAAGACTATGACTTCGGAAGTTCCCGCCCGTGCCGTCAAAACGGCCATCACGCGGCCCGATGATGATGACAGCCGCAAGGGCAACCCAGCCGGCGATGGAATGCACGACCGTGGATCCGGCAAAGTCGACAAACCCCATCTCGGCAAGCCAGCCCGGTGCGCCGCCATATACCCCACCCCAAGCCCAGTGTCCGAATACCGGATATATGACCAGTGAAATGACGACCGCGATCATCAGATACCCGACATAACGTGTTCGCTCTGCCACGGCGCCGGATACGATTGTCGTCGACGTCCCGCAAAACATAAGCTGAAAGACGAAAAATGCGATGTGGCCGGGATCATCACTGATGGAGAAGACAAAATCGGTCGCACCGATGATTCCGTTGGCGCTTGCGCCAAACATCAGACCAAAGCCGACGAGCCAGAATATACCGGCCGAAATACAGAAGTCTGCGAAGTTCTTTGCTGCAACGTTGACGCTGTTCTTTGAGCGAACATAACCGCTTTCAAGACAACAGAACCCGGCTTGCATCATGAAGACCAGCGCAGCGCTGGTTAGTACCCAAATAAGATCAACTGTTGATGGAGACCCCAAGGGCACCTCGCTTTAAAATATTGCAGGTCAGCATTCCATAACTGTTTTTGCATCGCAACATTCAAGAAGGCAAATCAGGCATAAAACAGGAATTCTTAAGCCGTCAACCTGATGATCTGCCTTTGCATCGCGGAATATACTTTCTTCTGGAACCTGATTTTCATACTTGAAAATTCTGATGCAACAGAGCAATCGAAACGACGAATCACTTACTTTTTCTTTTCAGCAGCACATCCTTGCAACCTCGGCAATTGCAGTTCGCTGTAGTTTCACTTCATACGACCGGTCTGATCTTGAGCTCGTTGACGGGGCAATTCATCTGGCGCAGTCTACTTGGTGAATAAATCAAACTGAACAGGTCCCGGCTCGGAGGCCAAGACATGTCAGCTGATATTCTTGATCTCGCACTCGGGTATCCCTACCCGATTCCGCAAACGTCATATGTCGTAGACAAGGGCGCGGCATCGGGCATCACGGCTGATGACGCATCCTCTCTCAGGGAAAACCGCACACCGGTCCTTGCCGTCGGTTCCAATCAGTCTCCCGACCAGGTAATCCGTAAATTTCCAGGAAACGATTGGCCGCCGATCCTTTGTGAAAGGTGCACGGTTCATGATTTTGACAGCGTCTATTCCGCACATGTTACGGGGTATGGATCGATCGCATCCTG
This sequence comes from Rhodospirillales bacterium, assembly GCA_040218645.1. Lineage (GTDB taxonomy): Bacteria > Pseudomonadota > Alphaproteobacteria > Rhodospirillales > Casp-alpha2 > UBA4479. The sequence continues at coordinate 243,824 of JAVJQZ010000012.1, read as the reverse complement.
CCTCCATCCGGCACCGGGAACCCAGGTTTCACTCTACATTAATTGGCTGCATGACGTGCATCTGGCCCCCATGCATGTGACGGAACTCGGCAATGAAAATTACGTTTACGCCGAACTGAGCGGAATCAAAATAGAAACTGAATTCGGGCTTACGCTGGACAGAATATATTTCTACTGCTCGACCGCAGGCGCATATATCCCTGAAGGCGTCCCGGTACCTCTGGCCGAAATCCCGGCGACAAACCGTCAGTGGGAGGCACTGCGTCAGACCGAAATTCAAACCCACGTTCAGATACGGACTGCGGCAGAGCAGCATTTTGAGGAATTTGTCCTCAAATCCGTCTCGGATATTGATACCCGTAATTTCCGTAAGGCTGAGATGCGCAAGCTTTCGCTCCCCTTCAGCCATTCCGGACTACGCGTGATCAAATCCTGATCTCTCGAACTGATGTATATTGACGACATCACCATTTTGCCTGAATGCTAAACAAGCGTCTCACTGTCGTCCTCGGGAGGGGTGGGTCATGTCCATCAAATATATGCAGAACGTTGCCGGCTTTTTTCTCGGCGTTTCGCTCTTCTTCAGCATTTCCGGGGTCACGCATGCCGCGGGGCTGCCTGAAGGCACGGGCAAAGACGTGGTCGAAGGCATGTGTACCACCTGCCATCAAACCAACCAGATCACACGGAGTTCCGGATATTCTGCCCCTGAATGGGAAGAATTGACGTCAACCATGATTGACCTCTCGGCCGCCCCCGAACAGCGGAACGAAATCATCACGTATCTGGCACAGAATTTTCCACCCAACGAACGGCGCGCGCCAAAAATCATATCCGGCCGGCATAAGATAGAATTCCAGGAATGGCAGGTGCCGACCCTCGGACAACGGTCTCGCGACCCCATCCAGGCCCGTGACGGCAGCATCTGGTGGGCGGGTCAGTTCGGTAATCTCGTCGGCAGGCTTGATCCGAGTACCGGTGAAATGAAGGAATACCCCCTACCCGAAGGCGCGTATCCACATTCAGTGACTCTCGATCAGGATGGGAATGTCTGGTACACGGGCAACAAGAATGGGTCGGTCGGCAAGCTTGATCCGAGCAGTGGTGAAATCACGGCTTACCCTATGCCTGTCCCCCAGGCGAAAGACCCACACACGGCGATTTTTGACGCCTCGGGTATTCTCTGGTTCACGCTTCAGCATGCCAACATGATCGGCCGACTTGATCCTGCCAATGGTGACATCAAGCTGGTAACGCTACCCACTCCCGGGTCGCGCCCTTACGGCATCAAGATCGATGTAATCGGCAATCCATGGGTTGCCTGTAACGGTTCGAATTGTCTGATCAAGGTTGACCCAAAAACGATGGCTTTGACCGAAATCAAACTGCCCATTCCGGAAACCACGGTCCGGCGACTTGATATCGCAGAAGACGGGATCATCTGGTACGTCAATTCATCGCAGGGGCGGCTCGGTAGCTACGACCCCAAAAGCGGTGTCATACGTGAATGGCCGTCACCAAGCGGACCGAAATCACACCCCTATGCCATTGCCATCACGGACGGCATTATCTGGTATAACGAATCAGGTATGCGCCCTGACGTGCTGGTCCGCTTTGATCCAAAATCGGAAGAATTCCAGAGTTGGCCGATTCCTTCCGGCGGACTTTACGCCGGGATCATCCGCCACATGAGACCCGGCCTGGACGGCAATCTGCTCATCCATCAGAGCAGCACAAACCGCATCATCAAGGTCATGGTGAAGGACACTGCCACCCAGTAGTGTGCCGCCAGCAAATCGCCGCCAGTTAATCGCCGTTAGTCGAAATATCCGGCCCGGGCTCCCGCGCCGATCAGGTTTACCATCATGCGGCCGGCCGCGATGCTGGTCAATTGGTTCACGTCATTCACGGGAGCGATCTCGACGACATCCATGCCGACGACCCGCCCTTTGGCGACGAGGCCGTGGATCAGCTTGCGCATCTGGTGATACGTCAGCCCGCCCGGCGCCAATGCCAATGTTCCGGGCATGACGGATGGATCAACGCCATCGGCATCAATGGTCAGATAGTAGTTCTGGCCATCCGGAATGTCCGCAAGCACGCTTTCAATACCGTTATCGTGAACGTCGTATGACGTATAGATGTGCGCCCCGTAAGCCTGAGCAGCCTCGACTTCCTCGATCCTGGCACTGCCGACGGCCCGCATGCCGATCTGAAATATCTCACCAATATGGTCCATTTCCGAGGCTCGCCGGATCGGGCTCGAATATCCCTCCGGTTCCCCGTTCACGTCGTCACGCCAATCAAGATGGGCATCCACATGCACCAGGGTTATCGGGCCCAGGTCCTCAATCCCCCTGAAAACCGGGATCGGCACACCATGGTCACCACCGATGACAATCGGCATGGCACCGGCGGCAACGATCTTTCGCACTGCTGCTTCAGCATTCCGGTAATGCGCATCATGATCATTCATGTCCGCTGCTGCATCCCCGCAGTCGACGATCTTCACGTCTCGTCCGTCGAGTGCCGGGCCACCCAGATCGAAATCATAATGGTCTGGGGCAATCTGAATGCGCCTTGATGCTGCGCGAACCGCCGCAGGTCCAAGACTTTGCGGGTTCGCCATGCCCTCAGGACGGTATGGTTTGCCGAAAGGGATACCGAGGATGGCAACATGCGCATCCAGATTATCCAGATCCGTGGAGACGGGGTAACCGAGGAAACTCTGTTCGCGTTGATCCGGTAAAACTGTAATAGACATAATTATTCTGCTGCCTTCATCAGGGCCGGGCGACCACCACCGACGGTGACACGGTGCATGACCCGTTTGAACCCATGATAATCGTTGATCGGGTTATGCTGCGTCGCGTAATTGTCCCAGAATGCCAGAGACCCCGGGGTCCATACGAAACGACAAGTGAATTCAGGCCGGGACAGATGCGCGAACAGAAATTTGAGAAGCGGTTCGCTTTCTTCCAGTGTCAGTTCCTTGAACCGTTCGGTGTGGCCGGAATTGACATACAGCGATTTTCGGCCAGTCCTCGGATGCGTAATGACCGCCGGGTGTTCGGCGATCAACTGCATGCGTTTGCCACCATCATCCTTGACCCGGTCTTCTCGCGTTCGGGTGACTTCGGCCTTGGCTGAATTCTGAATGACGGTCAGGGTTTCGAGATACGCCTGCAGGCTGGGCGAGAGTGTCTCGTATGCCAGATGCATGTTTGCGAACAGGGTGTCGCCGCCATACGGCGGAATTTCCACGGCATATAACAGGGCCCCCATCGGCGGCTCTTCAAGGTATGTCGTATCGGCGTGCCAGATACCGCCGAAATTGACCCGCTCTTCCGGATTTTTGACGACCGGCACGACTTCGTCCGTTCCGTCCAGTCCTTTGACCATCGGATACGGGATTGGCGTCCCAAAGCGTGTTGCAAATGCCGCCTGGCGTTTTGGTTCCAGTTTCTGGTCTCGAAAGAAAATGACATGATGCTCGTTCAGGGCACCGGTGATTTCATCAATTACCGCATCCGGCAGGTCCGTCGAGATATCGACGCCTGAAATCTCAGCGCCGATGCTACCGGCTATCCTGCGCACATTTATATGCTCGTAGGCCGAAAAGGATTTCGGCGGCTCCCAATCGCTCAGCATTATTGTTGCCTCTATTCCTTGTACTGAACACTCTGACAAAATCCTAATACGCCGTCATAGACACGGCAAACATCTGCATTCTTAATTAAACTTCATCACGGACGGAATTCTACCGAGCACCCTGATTTGATACGACTGCAATGACGAAAACCTGGGGAAGTGGGCCCTACGAACCAATTGGCGAAATCAAGACAGGGATTGTCGCGAAGCGCCAAGCGATTCCCCTCACAAGGCCCTAACGAGTCGTCAGGTGTGATATGATCCTTTCCAACCGGCGGGCTCTAGACGGAGATCTACAGGATGTCGCAGTTCAACAAGAAAGCAAGTGTCGTCATCATCGGTCAGGGCGGTATCGTCGGGGCTTCGGTAGCACATCATCTGATTGAACGCGGATGGGACAACATCATCGGCATCGACAAATCCGGCATTCCAACGGACATCGGCTCGACTGGACACGCATCGGATTTCTGCTTCAACACGATGCACGACCAGATGACGATCTTCACCACGAAATACAGCATCGATTTCTTTGAAAAGCGGGGACGTTATTCCCGGATCGGCGGCATCGAGGTCGCACGCAAAGGCGATGACGAACGCATGCTTGAACTTGAGCGTCGTGTCAGCTCGGGACGCGCCTTCGGCAACCGTGTCGAAATGATCACCGCCAGGAAAGCCAGGGAACTGATGCCGCTGATCGAAGAAGACGTGATCCAGGGCGCCCTTTGGGATCCGGACGCAGGCTTGGTGATCCCGCGCTCCCAGGTCGTTGCCGGGGAAATGATCCAGGAAGCCGAAGCCTCCGGCAAACTGGAAGTCATGGCCAACACGCCGTGTACGGGTCTTGATATCGAAGCCAGTCAAATTAAGGGCGTCCATACCCCGCGTGGATACATAGAAACACCGTACGTTGTCGTCTGCGCCGGTCTTTGGGGGCGTCTCATCTCCGAAATGGCCGGCGAGGATTTGCCGGTCATGCCTGTCGACCATCCATTGACCTTTTTCGGGCCGTACAACGAATTCGAGGGGACCGGCAAGGAAATCGGCTATCCCCTGCTCCGTGACCAGGGCAATTCGGCCTACCTCCGCGACACCGGTGATCCGAAGACCGCCGAAGGCGGGCAGATCGAATGGGGTTACTACGAAGAAAAGGAACCTCGGCTGTGCCATCCACGCGACATCCTTGAGAAGGAACAGGCCCGCCTGTCACCCTCTCAACGCGATCTGGAGATGGAGCAGATCATCGAACCGCTGGAACGCGCCATGGAATTGACACCGATCCTGGGTGAGCTTGGCTATAACGAAAAGCATTCCTTCAATGGCCTGTTGCAGGTCACCGCCGATGGCGGCCCGTCCATCGGTGAATCCCCGGATGTACGCGGACTGTGGTATGGCGTATCTGTTTGGGTCAAGGACGGGCCTGGTACCGGCAAGATCATCGCCGACTGGATGACCGACGGCCGCACCGAATTGGATCATCATTCCATCGACTACGCGCGTTACTACCCGATCCAGAAATCGGAGTTGTATATTCACGACCGTTGTTACGAAACCGCGTTCAAGATCTACAACCCGCCTGTTCACAACCGTGAACCCTATACCAAGGGCCGAAACCTGCGCTCGGCCCCCTGTTATCTGCGCGAGAAGGAACTCGGCGGATATTTCATGGAACTCGCCGGGTGGGAACGTGCGCACGGCTATGCATCGAACGAAGCAGCGCTGCTGGAAAAGTACGCCGACCGGGTGCCGGTGCGTGAGAACGAGTGGGATAACCGGCATTTCTGGCGCGTTTCGAATGCGGAGCATCTGGAGTTGTCGGAAAACGTCGGTATGATCAACCTGTCGCATTTTGCGATATATGACGTCTCCGGTCGCGATGCGGAACAATTGGTGGAATACGTCGCATCATCAAAAGTCGCCGGTGACACGCCGGTCGGCAAGGGTGTCTATACCAACTTCCTCGACGATACCGGTGGCGTGATGGCAGACCTGACGATCCTGCGACTTGCCGAAGATCGCTTTCGTGTCATCGACGGTGCCGACGCCGGACACCGCGACATGACGTATCTTAGGCGCATGACACGCGATAAAGAATGGTCCGCTTATGTCGAAGACCGGACAGATCAGTTCGGCTGTATCGGCGTCTGGGGGCCCAATGCGCGCGCGAACCTGAAAAAGCTGGCCGACGATCCGGCGGGCCTTGATATAGAAAACTTCCCCTTCGCTGCGGTCAGGGATTTCACACTGCGCGGCGTGCCGGTAAAGGGCTTCCGCATCTCATATGTCGGTGAACAGGGCTGGGAACTGCATTTTCCGCTCAGTTACGGCCTGGCGCTTTGGGACATGTTCCGGGACATCGGTATCACGCCTGTTGGCGTCGAGACTTATGCCAACACACGGCGGCTGGAAAAGAGCCTGCGGCTGCAAAACGCCGACCTGCTGACCGAATACAACCTGCTCGAGGCCGGCCTCGCCCGGCGCAAGGTCAAGGCTGCCGATTTCCGCGGCAAGGCCGCCAACCTTGAACAGCGTGACCGCAAGCACCAGCCGGCGACGCTTTGTACCATGATCGTCACTGACAACATAGATAAGGATGGCGTGGCGCGGTACATGCTCGGCAACTGTCCGATCATCGACCCGAATACCAACGAGGTCCTGATCGACGAATTGGGCCGGCGCTCATACACCACGTCCATCGCTTTTGGGCCGTCGATCGGGAAGAACATCGCCCTCGGTTATCTGCCGCACGCGTATTGCGAGGAAGGCCGCACGCTTGAAATCGAATACTTCAATCAGAAGTTCCCGAGTGAGGTCGCTGCTGTCGGTTACAAGCCGCTTTTCGACCCGGAGAATACCCGGCCGAAATCGTAATTACTGCGATCAGGTCATAGAATTTTCCGAGATCACGCGCATTAAATGAGCGTGATTAACTTGATTTCGCCCTCATTTGTCCTAAAATCGACAAATTAATGTCGTTATGTGAATATAATAAGGCTGATTTATGCAAGGTTGGGGGCACGCCCTCAATTAACCTCAGTATGTCATGGGGGAGATGACATGCGTTCTGACAAATGAGCGTTAGCTGTTTGACGGTTGAACGACCCCTCTCGCCGGGCTGGACATACAGCCTTGGACATGCTGTTGCGTTTTAATGGCATGAACCGTCAGGTGGCATTGGGAGAGATAGGCACAGGAGGAGTAACCATATGCTCTCGGATCCGGATAAATTCGACACAGATTACGAGATAGGACAGGACAACCTGCAGAAGTTCGGGATGGATGTTCACCACCCGGTTTTCTGGGTTTCAGCCATTCTTGTACTGGTGTTCGTCATCGGCACGTTGATCGCACCGGAACAGGCGAAAGGCATGTTCGATGGGGCCAAAGGCTGGTCCATCAATAATTTCGACTGGCTGTTCATGGTCGGCGGCAACATCTTCGTTATTTTCTGTCTGGCCCTGATTGTTCTGCCGGTCGGCAAGATTCGTCTCGGCGGCACAGATGCCAAGCCTGAGTTTTCGACCCTTTCATGGTTCTGCATGCTATTTGCCGCCGGCATGGGCATCGGCCTCATGTTCTGGAGCGTTGCCGAACCCGTCGCATATTACACCGACTGGTGGGGAACCCCCCTGAATGCCGAACCCAGAACCGAAGCCGGCGCAAGCGCCGCCATGGGTGCCACGATGTTCCACTGGGGCCTTCACCCATGGGCCATTTATGCCGTCGTTGCACTGTCCTTGGCCTTCTTCACCTATAACAAGGGTCTCCCCCTGACGATCCGTTCAGCATTTTACCCGCTGATAGGTGACCATTCCTGGGGCTGGTTCGGCCATATCATCGATACGGTTGCCGTTCTGGCCACGCTGTTTGGCCTCGCAACGTCGCTCGGTTTCGGGGCACAACAAGCCGCAAGTGGTCTGCACTTCCTGTTCGACGTGCCGAATACCATTGCCACGCAGATCGCGATTATCATCGGTGTGACGGCTGTCGCTCTGGTATCAGTGGTCCGCGGTCTCGAAGGCGGCGTGAAACTACTCAGCAACATCAATATGGGCATCGCCGCACTGCTTTTGACGTTTGTGTTCGTGTTCGGCCCGACGGCCGCGATCATCGCCTCGATCTTCACGACCGCCGGTGCTTACGCAGAAAACATTTTCGCCATGTCCAATTGGATCGGCCGCGAAGACGACAAATTCTTCCACGGCTGGACCGTGTTCTATTGGGCGTGGTGGATTTCCTGGTCCCCGTTTGTCGGTATGTTTATCGCCCGCGTTTCGCTCGGACGCACCGTCCGTGAGTTCATCATCGCCGTACTGCTGGTACCGACGCTGGTGACCCTCATCTGGATGGCCACCTTTGGCGGCTCCGGTCTCGAACAGGCCATAAACGGCGTCGGCCAATTGTCCGAAGGGATCGGTGACGTATCACTGGCCCTGTTCCAGATGCTGCAGCATCTGCCGATGACGGCGCTGACGTCATTCGTCGCCATCATACTGGTGCTGGTGTTCTTCATCACCTCGTCCGACTCGGGGTCGCTTGTCATCGACAGCATTACCTCGGGCGGCAAGGTCGATGCCCCGACACCGCAGCGCATTTTCTGGGCGGTGATTGAAGGCGTGATCGCAGCCGCACTGCTGTTCGGCGGCGGGGCGGATGCCCTCGGTGCCCTGCAGGCAGCAGCGATTACGGTTGGCCTGCCGTTCACGGTTGTCCTGCTCGCTATGTGCGTATGCCTCTATATGGGCCTTGAGCACGAGCGCCGGTATCCGACAACGACACCTTCTGTCGAACCCGGCCAGGAGGGCGCCTGAAACGATACCTAACAGGCACCACCTCTAACAGACTGGGAAGCCGGGGCTCTGCCCCGGCTTCTTTTCTGTAAACGACATGCCTAAGCCCCTTGAATTAAGGGGGAAATCGACATTCCTCGGCCTCACATGTCGCATCAATTCTAATTGTTGTCTGCAAATGGACAGCCACCGGGTATGCTAAAGTCATATTGAGTGGAATTGCAGTCCAATTGATGGGCTGAGTTTGGCTGGGAGAATACTTGTGGCCGACCAGGACAATGACATTGTTCTTTCCGAACTGAGTGACGAAGAGCTCGTGCAGCAGATGCACGACGACCTATATGACGGGCTTGCCGACGAAATCGTCGAAGGCACCGAAATACTGCTGGAACGCGGATGGACCCCATACGACACGTTGACCAAGGCGCTTGTCGAAGGCATGCGGATCGTCGGTATCGACTTCCGTGACGGCATCCTTTTCGTCCCCGAAGTGCTGATGGCAGCCAATGCCATGAAATCCGGCATGGGCGTTCTTCGTCCGCTGCTGGTCGAGACCGGCGCCCCGAAAATGGGCAAGATGGTCATCGGCACGGTAAAAGGCGACATCCATGATATCGGCAAGAATCTTGTCGGTATGATGATGGAAGGTGCCGGCTTCGAGGTCGTAGACCTTGGCATCAATGTCGATGTCGACAAATACCTCAAGGCGCTTGAAGAGCATCAACCGGACATCCTCGGCATGTCCGCCCTGCTGACGACGACGATGCCTTATATGAAAGTCGTTATCGATACGATGGTCGAGAAAGGCATCCGTAACGACTATGTCGTTCTCGTCGGTGGTGCTCCGCTGAACGAAGCATTTGCTGACAATATCGGTGCGGATGCCTACTGCCGTGATGCCGCAGTCGCCGTCGAAACCGCCAAGGACTGGATGTCGCGCCGTCAGGGCTCGGCACTCGCGTCGAGCTGAAGCCGGGTCGGGCCGTCCGCTGATGCGCCCCCTGCTGATCATTGCCTGCGGCGCCCTGGCCCGTGAAGTCGGCTGGGTTATTGATGCCAATGGCCTGCAGGGGATTGACTTGACCTGCCTTCCGGCGGAGCTCCACAACCGACCGGAGCGGATTCCAGACGAAATGCGCCGTAAGATCGATGCCAACCAGGACAAGTTCGAACGTATTGTCGCGCTATACGCCGATTGTGGCACAGGCGGCAAGCTTGACGAGCTGCTTGCTGAAAAAGGCGTTGAGCGGATCGGAGGTGCGCATTGCTATGCTTTCTATGCCGGGGAAAGCGTATTCAATGACATGCACGAAGATGAAATCGGTACTTTCTATCTGACGGATTATCTTGTTCGTTTCTTTGACAGGCTGATCATCAAAGGGCTTGGTCTCGACCGTCACCCCGAGCTTCAGGATACCTATTTCGGGAATTACAAACGCCTGACCTACCTTGCACAGACCGACGACCCCGGACTGCAAAAGCAGGCCCGCCAGGCGGCAGAGCGACTTGGCCTGGAGTACATCTATCATTTCACCGGCTACGGCGGGCTTGGCGATTTTATTGTCGAACAGGGAAACGGAGGGGCTGCCGATGGCACAACTGAGCATCGTATACTGGCGTGACATCCCGGCGCAGGTCATCATCCGTGAACGCAGGCAGTCGGCTAAACGTGAACTGGCATCCCGTTTCCAGGAAGCCATAGATATGGCCGCCATGCGTGCCAAGGCAATCGGGACGGATGACTATCTTGCCGACTGGCGGCGGAGTGAGCCAACCGATTGCGGAAGTGATCTGGAAGCCGAAGCCGATGCATGGCAGGCGAAGATCGAAGCTGACTACGACGACGTCCGGCTCAAACATCTCATCGCTGCGAAAGGCTATGAAGGCGGCAACGCTGATGGCTAAAGCACAATCATCAACAACAGCATACACACCAAGCGGTACAAGCACCGTTCGGCGCCAGCGTTCGAGGTATTCCGTCCGCCTGTGGTCGGTCAAACGCGCCCGCGAATTCGAGGCTGTGTATAATCTGCTGGCCGATGTCTTCCTGAAACTGCATCCCTTGTGGAAAATGATCGGCTACAAACGTGTCGAACGACCCGTCATGCTGGTCGAAAAAACCATTAAAAGCTTCCTCTTCGACTGCCGTATGTGTGGCCAGTGCACCCTGTCGGACACCGGCATGTCATGCCCAATGAACTGCCCCAAACAGCTGAGAAACGGCCCATGCGGCGGCGTACGCGCCAACGGCCATTGCGAGGTTGAACCAGATATGCCGTGCGTCTGGGTGCAGGCATGGGAAGGTAGCCAGCGGATGCGTGCCAGCAATAACATTCTCAAGGTCCAGCACCCCGTTGACCAGAGCCTTCGCGACAGTTCGGCCTGGCTCCGGGTCACGGCTCAGAAAGCAGCAGAACGTGAAAAAGCCGGGGAACCGAAATCATGAGCACGGAACAATGGGAAGACGACTATTCCTACGTTCCCGAGGGGCACTCATCACGGGGACGGCTCGAGAGGATATTGCGGCGTGGCGAGTTCGCGGTTACGGCAGAACTGAACCCGCCGGACAGCGCAGACCCGAATGAAGTTTATGACCGCGGCGGCGTTTTCGATGGCTGGGTCGACGGCATCAATGCGACCGATGGTTCCGGGGCCAATTGCCATATGTCGAGCGTCGGCATCTGTGCCCTGCTGACCCGTGTCGGGTATGCACCAATCATGCAGATTTCCTGCCGTGACCGGAACCGGATCGCCATACAGGGCGATGTCCTGGGTGCCTCGGCGATGGGCGTCAACAATATCCTTTGCCTGACCGGCGATGGTGTACAGGCTGGCGATCAACCGGGAGCCAAGCCGGTCTTCGACTTCGACTGCATGTCTTTGCTGGAGACGATCCGTACCATGCGGGATGAGGGCCGGTTTCTCTCAGGCCGAAAGATCAGCGAACCGCCGCGGGTGTTTCTGGGCGCAGCCATCAATCCGTTTGCCCCACCCTATGAATTTCGTCCACTGCGATTGCAGAAAAAAATCGATGCCGGGGCGCAGTTCGTACAAAGCCAGTATTGCTACGACATCCCGATGCTGAAGGAATATATGAAACGCGTCTGCGACATGGGCCTGCACGAAAAGTGCTTCATCATGATCGGTGTCGGTCCGCTGGCATCGGCCAAAACGGCACGCTGGATACGCTCCAACGTACCTGGCGTACATATACCCGACAGTATTATCACACGCATTGAAGGGGCTGAGAACCAGAAGCTCGAAGGCAAGAAGCTATGCATCGATCTGATGCAGGAAATCCAGGGGATTGAGGGCGTTTCGGGGTTACATGTCATGGCCTACCGCCAGGAGGAATTCGTCGCCGATATCGTCCATGAATCGGGCGTCCTCAAGGACCGCAGACCCTGGAAACGCGAACTTAACCCGGGGGATGCGGCAGCCATAGAATTCGCCGAACGAGAAGCGGACAGATTAGCCGCCGCCGATACGTGATGGGTCGTGTTTTGAACAGTCGGAAGTCCAGAGAATCGCTATTTACGGGCGTATCAGGAATGGCCTGTATCTTGATCATCAAGGAGTTACCGCTTTGACCAGAACCATCGTCAGCTCCGCCACAAAAGAAGTCATCATCGGCTTCGATCAGCCTTTCGTTATCATCGGCGAACGGATCAATCCTACGGGCCGCAAATTACTTGCTGCGGAAATGGCCGAAGGTGATTACTCCCGGGTTGAAGCGGATGCGCTGGCACAGATCGCCGCTGGCGCACAGATGCTTGACGTCAATGCCGGCATCCCGCTCGCCGACGAGCCGAAAATTCTCGCCGAATGCGTACAACTCGTGCAGGGGCTGACCGACGCTCCGCTCAGCATCGACAGTTCAATCGTCGCGGCATTGGAATCCGGTCTGTCCGTGTATCAGGGCAAGGCGCTGGTCAATTCCGTAACAGGTGAAGAAGAACGGCTGGAAGTTGTGCTGCCGTTGATCAAGAAATACGGCGCTGCCGTGGTTGCTATTTCAAACGACGAAACCGGCATTTCCGAAGACCCCGATGTACGCTTCGAAGTAGCCAGGAAAATTGTCGAACGTGCCGCTGACTTCGGCATTCCCAAGGAAGACGTCGTTGTCGACCCGCTGGTAATGCCAGTTGGCGCTTTGAACGATGCCGGGCGCAACGTGCTGCACCTGATTCGCCGTCTGCGTGAAGAGCTTAAGGTCAACACCACCTGCGGCGCGTCGAATTTTTCATTCGGGTTGCCGAACCGGCACGGTCTGAACGCCAGCTTCCTGGCCATGGCCATCGGTGCGGGCATGACATCTGCCATCACAAATCCGCTTCACGACCCGGAAATGCAGGGTATCATGGGTGCGAATGTCGTCATGGGAAATGATCCGAACTGTGCCAAATGGATCCGGAAATTCCGTGAACCGGCAGCGGAAGGCGCCGAAGGTGCCGGACGCCGCGACCGCGAAGGACGCCGCAGGCGCCGCGGTTAAACAGAAACGAATGAAAGAGGACGACATTGCCACTTAAGGAAAACAACGCTTTTGTGGCCTTCATGCCGTCCGGACGGCGTGGCCGGTTCCCGATCGGCACGCCGATCCTGGATTGTGCCCGACAGCTCGGTGTCGACATCGACAGTGTTTGTGGCGGTCGCGGCATTTGCGGTCGATGCCAGGTTGTCGTTGCCGAAGGGGATTTCTCAAAACACGGCATTCAAAGCAGTGGGAATAATGTCAGCCCGCGTGGTGAGCCTGAAAATCTCTATGATGCTCGCAAGGGATTGGCCGCGGAACGGCGGCTGAGTTGTCATGCATTGCTGTGGGGGGATGTCGTAATCGACGTCCCCGCCGACAGCCAGGTTCATCGTCAGGTTGTCCGCAAACGTGCCGAGGTCCGGAACATCCAGATGGATCCGGCGATCCGGCTGCACTTCTGTGAGGTCGAAGAGCCTGACATGCACAACCCGCTTGGCGACTTCGAACGTCTGCTGAAAGCCCTTGATGAACAATGGGGCATTCAGAATCTTGAAGAAATCGATATCCGCGTTCTGCATTCCCTGCAGAAAGCTCTGCGGGAGGGAGAATGGAAAGTCACTGTTGCCGTTCACCGAAATCTTCGCATTACAGCCGTTTGGCCAGGCTTCAAGAATAACGCCTACGGCATTGCGTTCGATATCGGCTCCACCACAATCGCCGCGCATCTGTGCGATCTGAAAAGCGGTGAGGTCCTGACCTCCGGTGGTGTCATGAACCCGCAAATCCGTTTTGGTGAAGATCTGATGAGCCGGGTATCCTATATCATGATGAATCCCGGCGGCGAAGTCGATCTGACTCATTCCGTTCGGGCCGCCGTCAGCGAACTGGCCAAAGACGTAATCACGGAGGCCGGCGTAACGCCTGATTCAGTATTGAATGTCACTGTCGTCGGCAATCCGGTCATGCATCATCTGTTTCTGGGCATCAATCCGATCGAGCTTGGCGGCGCACCCTTCGCCCTGGCAACCAGTTCGGGCATGACCCTGTGGGCGACGGAAGTCGGGCTGGACAGCATTAACGAGGATGCCCGGGTTTATATGTTGCCATGTATCGCCGGGCATGTGGGCTCTGACACGGCAGGCGTCATCCTTTCCGAGGAACCGCACCTCAGGGATGAGATGACCCTTGTCGTTGACGTCGGCACCAATGCCGAAATCGTACTCGGCAACCGTACGAAGCTACTGGCTGCGTCTTCCCCGACGGGCCCCGCATTTGAAGGGGCGCAGATATCCTGCGGCCAGCGCGCAGCGCCGGGGGCCATTGAAAGACTGCGGATCGATCCGGTGACACTTGAACCGCGCTTCAAGGTGATCGGCAGTGATCTGTGGTCCAATGAAGCCGGCTTTGCAGAAGAAACAGCAAAAACCGGGATCACCGGTATCTGCGGGTCAGGTATCATTGAAGTCCTGGGGGAGATGCTGCTTTCGGGCATCCTCAAGACCGACGGTGTCATTGACGGCGCAATGGCAGAACGTTCAGAAAGGGTTTTATCTGTCGGTCGAACTTTCAGCTATCTGATACATGACGGCGAAACGAAAATCACGGTCACGCAGAACGATGTCCGGGCGATTCAGCTAGCAAAAGCAGCTCTCTTTGCCGGTGCCGCACTGTTGATGGACAAAATGGACGTCGACCACGTTGACCGAATTGTGCTCGCAGGGGCATTCGGCACGCACATTGACCCGAAATACGCAATGATTTTGGGTATGATACCCGACTGCGGTCTCGACCGTGTCTTTGCTGCCGGCAATGCCGCTGGTACGGGCGCACGCATCGCCCTGCTCAACCAGCAATGCCGTGATGATATCCAACGCATCGTGAAGACCATTACCAAGGTCGAAACCGCCGTCGAACCTCGCTTTCAGGAACATTTCGTCAAGGCGATGGCGCTGCCGCACGCTGATGCAGCCTATCCGCAACTGGAGGCCGAAGTGCCGCAGTTAACGAATGTACGCATGAAGGCAGGCAAGGTCGATGCGGCAAACGACGTTCGGCGCCGACGCCGCCGCCGAGGCTGAACCTGCCTGCACAGTAATGTTGTTATTCAGCTGAATTCCCCTTACCAATCGTCATGATCACCGAAGACGCAAAATACTGGCATCGCCGGACCTGGCGTATTGCCCTCCCGGTTATCTTTACCAACGTGACCGTACCCATGCTGGGGATCATAGATACGGCTGTTGTCGGCCGTCTTCCCGGGCCGGAATTCGTTGGCGCGGTCGCAATCGGTGCTTTGATTTTGAATCTTCTCTATCACGGCTGCAATTTTCTGCGGATGGGGACTACCGGCCTGACGGCACAATCCTTTGGCGCACGTGACGGCGCCGAGGTGCGTACATGGCTTGTCCGCGCCCTGCTCGTCGGCGTCATGATCGGTCTTTTGATGGTAATCCTGAAGTGGCCGATCTTCGAGATCGCTGCCTTCATCATCGGCCCCAGCGACAAGGTTCTGCCGCTGAGCCAGGAATATTTCAGCATTCGCATCTGGTCAGCCCCCGCGGCGCTTGCCAATTTTGCCCTGCTCGGCTGGTTCTTTGGCGTTCAGAACACGCGGGCAGCCCTGATCACCCAGATATACATGAACGGCATAAACGCACTGCTGGATTTCTGGTTCGTGTTGGGTTTGGGGTGGGGTGTCGCAGGTGTCGCCTGGGCAACGGTCATCGGCGAAAGCACGGCGGTCCTGTTGGGTCTGTTTCTGGCATGGCGGCATTTGAGGCGCATGGGGGGACACTTCGACCGGGCTGCGATCATGCAAGCCGCTCCCCTGAAAAGAATGCTCGGGGTCAACCGGGATATTTTTATCCGCTCAATATGTCTGCAGGCCGTGTTTGTCATCATGACGTCCATGGGGGCCCGTATGGGTGACACCATTTTGGCTGCAAACGCGATCCTGCTGCACATGCAGGTCTTCGTCGCGTATGCCCTGGACGGGTTCTCGACGGCTGCCGAAGCCCTGGCCGGTGAAGCAAAAGGTGCACGTTCAAAAGCGCGTTTCACAGCCGCCATCCGTACCACCGCCACTTGGGCGCTGCTTTTTGCTGCAGCATTCAGTACCGCGACCATCTTTCTGGGGGCACCCGTCATAGACCTGCTGACGATCAGCGCCAGCGTCCGGGTTGCGGCACGGGAATACCTGATCTGGAGCATTCTTTTACCACTGGTGTCGGTCTGGAGCTTTCAGCTCGACGGCATCTTTATCGGCTGCACGTGGTCCAGGGAAATGCGAAACGCCATGATCCTGTCATTGCTGATTTATATTATTTCCATCCCCCTTCTCGTCCCGTTCTTCGACAACCACGGACTGTGGGGAGCATTCATGATCCTGATGGCGGCGCGCGCGGTATCGCTGGGAAGGAAACTACCGGGACTGCGTCAGGAGATCTGATACAGATACTTCAGGCCACACGCCTTTCCAGGCTAGGTGTCCGATTAAAATGCTCACGATAGCATTTCGAGAAATGTGACGCTGAAACAAATCCGCACGCCAGCGCAATGGACAGGATCGGCAAGCTGGTCTGGCGCAAAAGAAATCTGGCCCGACTGAGCCGGAGCGATAGATAATATTTTGTCGGCGCTGTACCGAGGTATTTTCGAAACAGGCGCTCTAGCTGGCGCGTCGACAAACCTACATCGTGTGCAAGCTGGGCACAGTTGACCGGTTCTTCCAGACTTTCTTCCATCTGCTGGATGACGGATAGAAGCTTGGGATGGGAAACGCCCAACCGGGTGCGCAGTTCCATACGCTGCCCTTCACCGCCTTCACGGATTCGGTGATGGATCAGCTGGTCGGCGACCGAGGCTGCTGCAGCCGGATCAAAATGCAGTGCAATCAGGCTGAGAGACAAATCGAGGGCGGCAGTCCCCCCTGCACATGTATACCGATTTCGGTCTATCTCGAATAATTCTGTCACGACATCAAGCTCGGGATAATCTTCAATGAAAGACGGCATATTCTCCCAATGGATCGTACAGCTGTAACCGTCCAGCAAACCTGCCTTGGCAAGCACTTCGGTCCCTGTGCAAATGGCCCCGATACCTGTTCCGTGTGACGCGAGCCGGCGGAGTTTCTGCTGCAGGATTCTCGTTGTGTGGGCCTTCACATTCAGACCGCCGCAAACGAACACCGTTTCAAGTCCGGAAATATCTTCGATTGAACCATCAACGATGACCGACATGCCGTTACTGGCTGCGACTGGGCCACCATCCATGGAAAAAACGTCACAGGCGTATAGAGTCTTTTCTGCAAGCCTGTTGGCAATGCGGAACGGTTCTACACCGGCACTGAAACCGATCATCGTAAACTCGGGCAATAAGACAAACCCGATCTTGTGCGGCTTGCCTTCAGTTACGCCACCAAACATGGCCGAAACCCCCTGCAAGCGGGTATGACCCGCATATAATTGCTGACACTAGTCCAAGTTACAAAAAGAGAAAATACAGAAATGACATTCACGTGACATCAGGCAATAACCGCGCTAGGCATTACTGGTAAAGAGTTTCGGGGGTTTTCCGCGCGCATGCACAGCTTCGAAAAGGCCGAGTACGATATCCGTGTGGACCGGGTTCGTGGACGCATGGCGTCACAGGGTTTCGACCTGCTGATCACCTGCAATCCTGCCAATATGAATTATCTGACCGGATATGACGGCTGGTCATTCTACACGCCCCAGATGGTTGCCGTTGGCCTGAACGAAGCAGAGCCGATCTGTATTGTACGCGGCATCGACCGACCGGGTGGATTCGTGACCACGCATCTCAGCGAAGAAAATATGCTCGGCTATCCTGACAATTACGTTCAGGCTGAAGACAGGCATCCGATGGACTGGATCGGAAACCTGCTGGTCGAACGCGGGCTTGGCAAAGGACGCGTCGCCATTGATATGGACGCCTATTATTATTCTGCCCGCGCCCATGCAGCACTGACGTCCACGATGCCGAATGCGACGATTGTGGATTCCGGTAACCTCGTGAACTGGGTACGCATTGTCAAAAGCGATAAGGAACTCGCGTATATGCGCGAAGCCGCCAAACTCGTCGAACTGGCCATGCAAGCGGGTATCGATGCGATCGTACCGGGTGTTCGCCAATGCGATGCCGTCGCCGACATTTACAACGCCCAGATTCGCGGGACCGAGGAATTTGGGGGTGAGTACACCTCCATCGTACCGATGCTGCCGACCGGGGTCGGCACGACGACGCCGCACCTGACGTGGAATTCAGAACCCTTCAAGATGGGCGAAGCGACGATCCTTGAATTGGCAGGCTGCCGGATGCGCTACCACTGTCCGATGTCACGGACCGTGCATCTTGGGCCACCGCCGAAGCGTATGGGTGAAATTGCGGAAGTTGCTGTCGAAGCGCTTAACTTCGCCGTCGAAAGCATGAAACCGGGCGTCACCTGCGAAGACGTTCACGCGGCCTGGAACCGTGTCGTCAGCCGACATGGTATCGTCAAGGATTCGCGCATGGGGTATTCGATCGGCCTCAACTATCCGCCGGATTGGGGTGAGCACACCTTATCGATCAGACCGGGGGACACGACGGTATTGCAGGCCGGTATGACGATCCATGTCATGCCGGGAATCTGGCTTGATAACTGGGGTATTGAAATCAGTGAAGGTGTCGTCGTGACCGACACTGGCGCAGAGAAACTGTGCGATTTCCCGCAAGGTCTCGTCATCAAGGATTGAACAAACTGTCCCGTCAGGCCGGCATAACAGCCATCTCGACTTCACGGCCCCGGCCGTTCGCGGTCATCCATTCTCCTGTCCGGGGATTGGCCAGCAGACGTAACCCGTAATGCGGACACAAGCCTTCCAGCAACGCCCCTTGATATCCAAGCTGGTCATCAATGAAGCCGACCATCACGGAATTCGGCCATGCCTGCGGCCGGATAAGCCTTAGCCGATCGTAAAGGGTCTTTACCGGTTCATCGCGGTAGATCTGGCACAGAACCGATAACATGGCGGCAGAAGACCGGGATACGCCTTTCCGGCAATGGATCAACAAACGAACTTCTTCACCGTTTGCTGAAGATTCCGAGATGTTTTTCCCCACCTCCAGGACATCTCTGACGAGTTCTTCACCTGGCGGAGTCATCCCGGGTAATGGGTCGATGATGTCATGGCAGCGAAAAATGATGCGCTCATGCGTATCAAAGGTTTCAAATGCAGTGATATCGGGCCAGTCGGGATCAATCAGGGACACAACGTGCGTATAGGAACGCCGGTTATGATCCGGCAGTTCATCAATGCCGCATATGGCAAGATCGGTCAGAGCAATAGAAGTCATGAACCCAAACTAGAGTCACCGGGCATAAAAACAAGACGCGGATGCGTTAGATTTTTATGACCTGATGATTAACCTGGGCTCATGCCACGCAGACGCTCTGAACGGCGGCGTAGCAGTTCCAATGTGACCAGCAGGATGATCGAGATGGTTACCAGTACTGTCGCCACGGCAAGGATGGTTGGTGATATCTGCTCCCGCAGACCCGTGAACATCTGCCAGGGCAGTGTCTTCTGGGACGCGGAACCGATGAACAGCACGACGACGACCTCGTCGAAGGACGTGATGAATGCGAACAACGCACCGGAAATGACACCCGGCAGGATCAGCGGCATCTGCACCTTGAAGAAGGTCCTGATCGGTCCCGCGCCGAGATTAGAGGCTGCGCGAACCAAGCTCTTGTCGAATCCCACCAAGGTTGCGGTCACCGTAATGATCACGAACGGCGTACCCAGTGCGGCGTGTGCGAGAACGACGCCCCAATATGTACCCTGCAGTCCGATCCGCGAATAGAAAAAATACATACCGGCCGCCGAAATGATCAACGGCACGATCATCGGCGAGATCATGACCGCCATGACCACGCTGCGGAACGGCATATAGCTTTGCGACAGGCCGATCGCCGCCAGCGTACCGAAGCTGGTAGCCAATATCGTCGCCATCGGCGCAATTCGCACCGAATTGGCGAGCGCCGTCTGCCAGTCGTTGTTGGTGAAGAAGTCCTTATAGTGCTTCAGCGAGTACCCGTCCGGGTCCAACGCCAACATTTCCTTGGTAAAGGTGAAGAAATTTTCCGCATTGAAGCTGAGCGGAATGATCACGAGTATCGGCATGATCAGGAACATAAAGATGAGTGCGCAGATCGTCCGGAAACCGTAGTACCAGGCGATCTGTCCTGAAGATGCATATGGAGGAAGTCCCGACATCACATTACCCCAGCTTCACATTGTCGATACCGACGATCTTGTCGTAGATGTAATAGAGCACCATGACCAGAGCCAGCAACATGGTTCCCAGCGCGGCGGCGAGCCCCCAGTTCAGGGACGATGAAATATGGTAGGCGATACGGTTGGAAATGAAGATACCGGATGTACCCCCGACCAGCTCAGGCGTAATGTAGTAACCGATAGACAGGATGAATACGAGCACCGCACCCGCGCCGATCCCCGGAATCGTATTCGGGAAGTAGACCCGCCAGAACGCCGTCCAGTCGGAAGCGCCGAGCGACTTGGCCGCCCGCACATAGGAGGGCGGAACCGTTTTCATCACCGAATACAGCGGCAAAATCATGAACGGCAGCAGAATGTGCGTCATGGCGATCAACGTGCCGAATTCGTTGTACATCATCTGTAGCCGGTTCTGATCGTCAAGTATCCCTAAAGACACCAGTAAATCGTTGATCACCCCCTGCTGTTGCAGCAGCACGATCCACGATGACGTCCGCACAAGCAGCGATGTCCAAAAAGGCAGCAACACCAAAATCATAAGGATATTGGACGTCCTAAGCGGCAGATTGGCCAGGATATACGCCACCGGGTAGCCGAGCAGAATGCACGAACTGGTAATTACGATCGAAAGAATCATCGTTCGTCCCAGCAGGAAAAGATAGATTCGCTCGTTCTCCGGCTTCATTTGGACACCGTCGGCGGTCGGTTCCGCATCGACCGCTGAGAGGAAGTACCCCGCCGTATAGTCTCCAGAAAAACGCTTGATCGTCCGCCAGACGTCGACGTTACCCCAATCCTTGTCGATTTTGATGAACTGCGCCTTGTAGCCGCCTTCCACCATATCATCGACCCGGCGCCCAGTCTTCCGGAACATACTGGAGATGCCAGGTTGTTCATAGTTAAGGCGGCTACCAAGACGCGTGTGAATCTTCTTTTCGACAGCGATCAGAAGATCAGAATGTAGTGCTTTGAACGTCTCCTCGCCGGGCAGATCCCCACTCGTCGAATCCCAGTTTTCAAGGGTTTGCACGGTCTGCGGCAGCGTATCGGGGACGATGTTGTTCTCAACCGAGCGAAACAGCATGTCCGCGATCGGCGCAATGAAAGTGATTAAAATGAAAAGGAACAAAGGCGCCGTGAGAAGCAGCGCACGAATTTTCCGGCGCCGGAGAGCCCTTGCGATACTTACCTTGAGCGGCGAGCCATCCGCCGCCAGCACCGGTCCGCTTTGGGACTGAACTTCGCTCATATCGGTCTCCGCGTCCTTCAATAATACCTTATTGCCGAGAGGAGACCGAACGCGGATGTTGCCGCGCCCGGTCGTCGCTCAGCTTACTGAGTGAGCCAAGCCTGGAACTTGGCATCAATGTCGTCGCGATTGTCCGCCCAGAACTCATAGTTATAGAGCAGAGTGTTCTTCGAGTTATCCGGATCGGTCGGCATGTGCGGTGCCATATCGATACCGAGTTCGGCATGTTTACCGACGAGCGGTGCCGAAGACTTGCGGGCCGGACCGTACGAAATGTACTTGGCCTGGTCGGCGAGACGCTGCGTGTCGGTCGCGAAGTAGATATAATCCAGTGCGCGCTTCTTGCGCTCGTCCGAAAGACCGGCCGGAATGATCCAGCCGTCGAGGTCGAAGACCTGCCAGTCCCAGAGCATCTTGACGGGCTGCTTCTGCTCTTCAATGACCGAGAACAGACGACCGTTGTAGGTCGAGCCCATCACGACCTCGCCGTCGGCGAGGCGTTGCGGTGTTTCCGCACCGGCCGCCCACCAGATCACGTTATCCTTGATGGTGGCGAGCTTAGCCAGCGCCTGATCGACGCCTTCCGGTGTGCCGAGGACGTCATACACTTTATCCGGCGCGACACCATCGCACAGAAGTGCCCATTCGACGTTGTTGATCGGGCGCTTTTCAAGGCTACGCTTGCCCGGGAAAGTCTTAGTGTCGAAGATGGCGCAGATATCTTCCGGCTCCTTGCCACCCCACTGGGCAACGTCGGAGCGGTAACCGAACGTCGTCGAATAAACGATCTGCGGGATGAAGCAGTCGGAGACGAGAAGATCGCCGAAGTCCTTGGACGCAGGTGTGCCGTCCGGTGCCGGTGCCAAGTGCTTGTTTGGGTCGATTTCCATCGCTAGACCTTCGTCACATAGACGAATGGCGTCGGAGGCGACGACGTCAACGACATCCCAGGTGACGTTGCCGGCCTCGTTCATGGCGCGAAGCTTGGCAACGGCCTCGGGCGAGCTTTCATCGTTGATGATGTTCACGTCCGGGTTCTTCTTCATGTAGGGTTTGTGATACGCGTTCATCTGCGATGCGGAATAGGCACCACCCCACGACACGATGGTCATGTCGTCGGCAGCGGCCGCCGTCGGCGACGCTGCGGCAGCAACGGCGAAAACGCCTGCCACTGCCAAACCTGAAATCGTTTTCAGCATTTTATCAATTCTCCCTTGATCATTAATTCCTAGTTTCTGTCCACGTTAGGGCCGGACACGTCACCGACGATCCGGCCGCCGGGCAATTCGACAGGAGGTATCCCGTCTTAGGCATCGAGCGCCCGGCAATCCTCGATGGTCCATCCGAAGTTGACTTTTTCACCTTCCTCGAGGTGTACATGTCCCCAGGCATTCGGGACCTTGACGATGAAATCGTCGTGTCCGCACACTTTTGCTCTGGTGCGGATATGGTCGCCGAGATAAATCAGTTCTTCGACGACGCCTTCGAAAACATTCGGGTACTTGCCATCGGGCGGATTCACCTCGACCCGTTCAGGGCGAAGCGACATCTGGCTGCGGTCACCGATCGCATTAACGTTGACCTTCAGGGCCTGCACGGTACCGCCGGCGTCCATGGTGACCTCGCAGGTTTCGCCGTTGATGGCCTGAACGGTCCCATTGAGAGTGTTGTTTTCGCCAATGAACTGGGCAACGAAGGCATTGTCGGGCCGTTCGTAAAGCTCATCCGGTGGCGCAAGCTGCTGAATGACGCCATCGTTGAATACCGCGACGCGATTCGACATTGTCAAGGCTTCGGATTGATCGTGCGTCACATAAACGACGGTCACGCCAAGATTTTCGTGGATGTGCTTGATCTCGTACTGCATCTGCTCGCGCAATTGCTTGTCGAGCGCACCCAGCGGCTCGTCCATCAGAACCAGCACCGGGTCAAACACCAGCGCACGGGCGACGGCAACACGCTGCTGCTGGCCGCCGGACAACTGTGCCGGCCGCCGGCCGCCAAAGGCGCCAAGTTGAACCATGTCGAGCGCTTTAACGACACGCTCCTTGATCTCGCTTTTCGGTATGTTCCTGACTTCCAGCGGGAATGCCAGGTTTTCCGCTACCGTCATGTGCGGAAAAAGTGCGTAATTCTGGAACACCATGCCGATACCGCGCTTGTGCGGCGGCACGTTGTTGATTGGTGAATTATCCAAATAAATTTCGCCATGCGTCGCCGGTTCGAACCCTGCAAGCATCATGAGACACGTCGTCTTGCCCGAACCGGAGGGGCCAAGCATGGTGAGAAACTCACCACGGGCGACATCCAGATTCAGGTCTTTTACGACGAGCGTTTCGCCATCATAACTTTTTTGTACTGATTCAAATCGAACGAGCGGATCATTATTTTCCGTCATACCACCCTGCGCCATCCCTGTTACACGATCTGCCGCATTTAAATGCGTGCATATTTATTCTTTTAGTCCAACACGTGAGGATTATGTTTTCAAGCCCCGCCGTGAAGGTATCCGGTTTGCGACCATTTTTGGACTTATGCGAATGTCCTTGGATTTTTAAAGTCGCCGGATATGTTTCCCCTCGCATTTGGAAGCTACACTTTTTATTCAGAAAACTCAAACTCCGTAAAATTGTTTGGTGATTTTCAGGCGTTGGGGCGGATAGAAATTGATCCGTTTTGTATGCAGAACATTATTTCTCTTGAACAATTACGATCCGCGTTAATGCGGCCAACGCAAACGCAGTTGCTATCCACCAACTTTGCCAAATACCGAAGGATACATTCGCGACAAACAGCCAACTGACAGCCGTAGCCGAAGCCACGCCACACTTCCAGACGTTATCAGAGAAGGTAGCAAGTTTGTATAGAATTAGAAATGCAAGACCCGAAAATAAGAGTATCCCAGGCACGCCGAGTTCCAATCGAATTTGCAGGGCCATATTATGCGGGTGCAAGGGCATGATTTCCATATTTTTTGCCACCCTCCTATCGTTTTGGGGAATATGCCTCGAACTTCCAACCCCCCACCCAAACCAAGGATTCTCGTCTATTTTCTCCGTTGCAAATGACCACATTGCGAAGCGATGCATCACTGAATTCGGCACCATAGATTGAGACTGGAATACTCTTGGATTGGCAAAGAAATCTAGATGGGAAACTTTTACAATATATGGTGCTAGGATAAGGATCATCGCGACAGCACCTGCCGTAATGATACCGCCAGTCCGGCCGCCAAACCGGCACATCAACAACGTGAAAATGCCGATAAAAATTGAAAAAACAGCCGCTAGACTGGATAAACAAAACAAAATTACGAACCAGATACCGACGGTCACGCCTGCCAGTGGTCTGGACCTGCCCCACAGAAGCCAAGCGAATGGCCAGAGCAGAAGCGCTAAGATTACGGCGCTGTTATTCAATGTCGTCAATGGATCATTGAAGAAACTACCCCAAAGGGAATCGTCAGTTATCAAGGCATATAGCATGGCTGAAACAATACCAATCACCCCTACCCCAGCCCCGATGTATAGCGGGAATTCCAATGCGGCTTTTTTCACCTGAGAGAGACCTGCCATTTGAAAACAAATCCACCCAGCCGCAACAATGCCAGCAACCTTAATTGCAACTTCAAGCCCTTGAAGGGGGTATACCGCCCATAGCGACGTTGTTGCCATCCAAATGCAGATCGCAGAAAAAAACATCAGCACAAGTGTATCTTTGAACACCTTCATCCCCGTTCTGAAGATTAGGTAGAGAAAAAAAATTGCTGCGATAATAACAATTAGTGTTACGGCTTTCGGGGTTAGGATTGACACCGCCACGGCTAGGGCAAAAAACTTACATTGCATAATTTCAAGCGGCGGCCTTCCCTCAGTCATTGATTAGCCGCTTCAGTAAGTACGTTGATGGTTCTTTTCGCGGTTATATCCCAGGAAAACTGCTCGGCTCTTTTGATAGCTTTCTCGCTGAGTTTTCGTCTCTGTTCATCATTTTCGAGTAAACCGATTATCACCTCTGCGATTTCCTCGACATTATGGGGATTGAAATACATTGCAGCGTCGCCGCCAACCTCAGGCATCGCGGCCCTGTCGGAGCATGCGATCGGGCATCCACTTGCCATTGCCTCGACAAGCGGATTGCCAAAAGTTTCAACTGTAGAAGGGAACACAAATAAGCCACAAGTCTTATAGAGTTTAGACAGTTCTGACGATTTCACGCTTCCAAGAAAATTTACATTTCCGCCAATTTTGAGATCCGAGACGAGCCTGTGTATTCTTCTCGTGTACTCCGCATCTAAAGAATCGCCTGCAATGTTAAGTTTGATGCCAGGACGCTTCTTGACGATTTTCTCCATCGCCAGCAGTAAATTATGGATATTCTTTTGAACATAAATGTCTGACACCAGAAGCATAGTTTCTGTGTCGCGTTCATTCATCGGGCCAGGTGAATACAAATCAAAGTTTACACCATGGGGGACGACCGCGGTATTATCCTTATGGCGATATTTTATACCGTTGGAGATCGAATTGCGTGCGTAATTCGACACAAAGATTACACGTCTTGCTTTAAATGCAGAAATAGCCGTCGCAAAGTAAAGAAGAGACCAATAGAGGAGCTTTCTGATTCTTCTCTCAACGAACGCAACACTTAATGCGTTTCGGATTAAAATGACCGAAGTGTGGAAAAATATTGGCCCATAATTGGCAGGAGAAAAAATCACATCGGCTTCAATTTGCTTTGCCAAAGCCGGAAGATAAATCTGCTCGGCAAGCAAAACTTTAAACAGGTTATTATCCTGATCAATGTAATGAATCTTAGCATCCATCAGGCTTGGATTAAGAAGCTGCTCCTGTCCCCTCTGCAGGCAAACATGAACATCTAGCGCCTTATCGGCAATTATGCGCGGAAGCACGTTCTTTAGATATGTCAACCCACCGCCGCTTTTGGAATGGAGTGCATTGACCAATATCCGTGTCTGATTTTTATCTTTCTCCAATGTCAACAAACTAGATAATTTATCAATTACGGCTGTTACTTGGTGATCCCACGTGAAGCGCTCCAACACTCGCTTTCGTGCCATTTTGCCCGCACTTCCACACCATTCTGGATTCTGTGCTGCAATTATTATCGCATCCAATAGCTGCCGCATGCTTCCCGGAGCCACCCGCACGCCAAACTCACCTTCACGGCACTCAGTTGCGGATAACCCCTCACGCTTTAAATCATCAATTGAGGGCGAGTCGAAAAATATGTCTGCGATCTGTCCTAAATCGCTGGTGATAATAGGTTTCGCCGCAGCCATGTACTCAAAGAGTTTGGTAGGAGAGCCGAAAAAAACACTTCCATCAGGATTTCTTAATGTCGGGGTTGCCAGAATATCTGATGCAACAAGATGCAGGGGTATTTCATCCGGAGTGACAAGTCCGGTCAGTATAACTTTCCCGGAAGCCACAAGGTCTTTTGCCCGTTCTTCAACTTCCATACGCCGGACTCCGTCGCCTATGAACAGAAATGTCAGGTCCGGTACGTCGGGAAATTCTTCATCTTTGTGTTCATAAAAATATCGTGCGGCATCAGCAAGAACTTCAGCTCCATGCCAGGGGCCAAAGGTTCCGACAAATGTGATGACGATGGCGTCGTCGGAGATACCTAGTTGGCTGCGTATACTTCTTATCTCTTCAACACTAAATCGTGAGGGATCGAACTTGTCTACATCGACGCCATTAGGGTGCACGACGATTCGATCATCAGAAACACCGCGTGCAATAAGCTCCTCACGCAATGGTTCTGACACCGTTGTTATAAGATGCGCATGCTGCAAAGTGGCGGCTTCTACTGACTCGATGATGGATTTGAATATGAAAGGCGTCCCCCAGTTGCGGGACAGCCAGTTTTCCGATCCGTTGTATTCTATGACCAGCGGCAATCGAAGTTTTCGCGATATCTTAACCCCTGAGAAATTCCCGAGGGATGCCCTCTGATAAAGAATCCCTCTAAAATTCTTTAACTCCTTGAGTACGGAAGAAGTAAACGCAGTGTCATAAAGAAAATGGTTGAATTCGCGGGGAATTATATAAGGGTGTTTCGGTGCTATTGTGATATGGGTAACTTGATTGCCTACATCCAAAGAAGGTTTGTCATACGAGAAATACAAGACCTTCCAACCAAGCTTAAGCATTGCACCGACAACTCCCCGAGTATGGGTGATTGCTCCACCAGCCTGAACGCCTAACCACAAATTAGTTCTAAGATACCCGAAGGTTTTATCGCATGTTTCCACATCGACGATCGGTATTACGCGAGCACGGCGCAACAGGCGTGATGCCTTCAAGCCCATGTACAATATCGAGATGAATCCGAGTACGCTGACCACCCCGACACGACCCGCCGCCAAGAGAGCATTCGAAATGGAGAAAGATTCAATCCTCCCATCGGGATAGAGAAGATAACGCTCGGAGGCAGGAACGACCAACGATATGAATTGCAAAATGCTTGCCAATGGAGCCACCGTCGTATCGGCAATAAGCACATAAATTTTTTCAAAAGTTCGTGCTCGCAGAATTTTCAATAGGCCTCGATACCCGGCGGATGCCTCTGTCGAGACCACAAAGAATTCACTGTCAACGTCCAGATTATCTTTAATCCTCTCCCTGATGCCCTTAACAACGGGATACTGGCAAAGAATGAGCACTTTGTTTTTTGCGACTACAGTCATACACCGATCACTTTTTTGTTCGCTCCATTGAAGCTTTCATTTAAAGGTATATTCCGACTTATGCCCGAATTCTCCGCACTAACACATGCAACGATATACGATGACCATTTAAATAAGTTTTCCAAAAGTTGCATATGGAAGCACTAAAAAACCAAGCCGTCATCTATCAGGGCTTGAGCGATAAATATCCCCATTTTGGACAATGCACGTGCATCCATATGGACGCTGTCGGTAAAATATTCGAAGCGCGGGTTGAGTGCTTCCCTCGACCATTCTTCTGCATCAATCAACTGAATATTTTCGCGCTTTGCCAGAAGCCGTAATCGCCGATTGAAAATGGCCGACATCTTCGCAAAGTAGACTGGATTATCGATGAAGACTGGAAGCGGTGCGAAGCCGCCTACCTTTGGCCTTTTCTCAAATCCCTCTAGATACAGACCAGCAAGCGTAACCAGAACCGGTTGCACATTTGCCGCCTTCAGCCGCTGAATGATTTCATGAATATTTTCCATTGCCGCAGGTTCATAACCATCAAGGCGTGAAAACGATGGATCATCTGCGATGGCAATGTTTTGTGTTTTCGAGTCTACTTTCTGCATCCGTTTCAAAACGTTTAGAACAATTTTTGCAAATGACGAATATCGGCATGGAACACAAAAAGATTCATCATCCATGAACAGATCATTCCACCCGACATAAATGACCGCTATTTCTGGCTTGATGGAGATGATACGGTCCAGTTCGATGAGAATATTGCGCGTTGAATATCCTTCGATTCCTGCATTAACGACTTCCACGGACTTACCTTGTCGGGAAAACTCCCAGCGCATGGCCGAAGGGTAGTCGAACGGCCCGAAGCCAAAAGTCGTCGATTCACCTATCGTAACGACGCGCGTGTCTGCTTTATCAGTGGCCAGTTCCGGCCCTTTGAAACCAGCGGAATTGACCCTGAGAACACCCCGCGCGGGAATATTTTTGAGGTTGCCCTGTTCGATCAGTGCATCCACGCTGAGAAATTTACCTTGCTCCATTTTCTGGCTGACAACGGTTTTGACATCGGCCTCATATCCAGGTTTGAGCCGCCAGTGCAGCGGATTATCTACTGCGGCGACTTCATACGCATCTAGTTGCTGTCCGGATCCTTGAGAGAAAATTCTTGCTACCCGGGAAATTTCCTCAAGATGACCAAGAGCGAGCCTGCTTGCCCCTTCCAGAAAAGCAAGAGAAATGCTGGCCAAAATTAGATATGCCAGCAATGGAATGTACCATCTGCGGTTCCCGTTTGATGCCGTCATTTGATGCCTTTGTGTTACTTCTCCCGATCTTGGTGATCGGGTCGCAATGATCCTGCTTCGATACTCCAGGAATTCAGCGGTTTAAACAAACCTGTCGCAGATCGCTTGAACAGCAAGGGTTGCCGCATTCCCACCGCCGAAATCATCTATCCTGCCAAGGATTCCCGTCGATATAGCCTTTTTCGGATCACGCCAGTAACGGCTCCAGCCGCTATCAATCAGTTCCACCCACTCGGTCTCGTTGCGTAGAATGACGCTGGGAACGCCAAAAAAGTATGCCTCTTTTTGCAGTCCGCCTGAATCCGTATAGACACATTTTGCTTCTGACATCAGGCGTACCATGTCGATGTATCCAAGCGGCGGGATCAGCCTTATTGCTGCGAAATCTATACCCAAACCTTCGATCGATTTTCTGGTACGGGGATGAAGCGGCAAAACGATAGGCAACAGCCGGGACTCCGCCGCGAGATAATCGAACACGGCTTTCAAGACTTTTGGGTCGTCCGTGTTCTCCTGACGATGCACGGTTGCAACTGCGTATTCGCTACCGGTTAATTCAAGGTCTGCCAGGATTTTCGAACGTTCCGCGGCGATCGGACGGTAGCGCAGCGCCAGATCGAGCATCACATCACCTATATGAATGACGCTTTCACCCATGATGCCTTCACGTTCAAGCTCTCGTACCGCTGTCCTGGTTGGGCACAAATGCAATGACGCACAATGATCGGCAACGATCCTGTTGATCTCCTCGGGCATGGCCTTGTTGTGCGAGCGAAGCCCTGCCTCGATATGAACGATGGGGTGTCCGCACCGCGATGCGATGATCGAACCTGCAAGCGTCGTATTTGTATCCCCGTATACGACGACAACATCAGGTTTCATTTCTGCAAATGCACCCTCAAGCCCGGACATCATCCGGCCCAGAGTTTCTGTCGGCGTATCGCCATGCACATCAAGGTTGATGGCGGGCGGTGAAAGTTCGAGATCCTTGAAGAAGACCCCTGCCATGTCTGGATCAAAATGCTGGCCAGTGTTGATGACCTGTTCGTCGATACCCTTCAGCCGAAACTGTTCGCTCACCGGGGCACTTTTGATGAACTGAGGGCGCGTGCCGATAACGGTGATGATTCTTAATGTCATTGGTTTGAAGTTTTCGGCATTTTGAGGTTATTGAGTGTCATTTGTTTACACTAAAACTGCAATCAGAGAGGCATCTCGGCAATTGGGGTGTGGGAAATTTTACACTTGTGCTGAACAGCACTGAATCTGATAATTAAGCATTAACTGGATTTGCCACTGGGCCCCAAAGAGATCAAAGCTTAAAACGTAAGCAGATAAACTACAGCCCAAAAAGTTAAGATATGCGCGGAACAGAGTTAACGCGATTTCACCAAACACCAACAGACTAGATTCTAAGTATCTAGTGCTCAATAGGCGACAATAATCTTGTTTTGTTTGATCGTAACAACTTTACATCACCTGTAGTTTCGACTTCATCGAGGCGAACGAAGCCATCACCACAAATGACAATCGCACTGCCATTATGATCTTTCATAAGCTGCCCGGGAACAGCCATAACGTCGTAATCTAAAGTAACGGGTGAAGCACGCCAAATTGTGATTCTTTCTCGCCCTTCTATATATGAGAATGCACCTTCAAATGGCCGACTAGACGCCCTGACAAGGCGACAAATTTCTGCCGCACCAAGCTTCCAATCTATCAGTCCGTCACTTGGGCGGCGCGGATGGCAACGCAAGGGCCTGATATCTGAGGCCTCCTGTTCCTCCGGTTGGAAATCCGGATTGACCAAATTCTCTAATGCAGCACACCAACTTTCAGCATTTACCGTATCCAGCCAATTATAAACATCCTCAATATATACATTATCATCCAAATCCATATACCTACGATATACTACTGGACCGGAATCTATACTTTCATGGTTCATAAAATGGATTGCTAAACCAATCCGATTCTCCCCATTCAGGATTGCCCAATTTGGGCACGCGTTCCCCCGATATCTAGGCAAGTCTCCCAGGTGGCCATTTAAGATTCCACGGCCACAAGCGCTGATTGTCGCAGCTAAAATCAGGGTAGGCCAGTTTACTGAAATTGCTAGATCTGGCTTACATGACTCTATAGCACGAATGCATTCTTCAGAATTGATGTCGATATCGGAATAAAAACTCGCTCCCCACCTTTGAGCCGCTTGTTGGAAGTCTTGCTCATTTGCCAGATACTCTTTAGCTGGAGACGCTGTTGCCACGAAAACAATATTATGGCCTCGCGTTGAAATCGCTTTTGCAGCATTCAGAAGCCAATGCGTTCTTCCAAGTATTGCAATCCTGAGCTTACCCTCTGGTTTCAAGGCTAAAAATTCCACCGCATAATTCTAACTTCCATTCTACATCGACAACTTAACGATTAATCAAAAAGCGGAATACAATATCAGACGCTTTTAATGAAGAGGCCATTCGGCAATTAAATCGATTTTTTATGCGCGATCAAAATTCCGTTGATTAGCTGATATGTTATAGGTTTTTACGCCCGTGCTTATTCAAACCTTCAACATATTCCCGTAAAACATTTGAAGCTCTGCCGCTGGCACACCGTTCTATTCGTTTGTAGGGACGCATTGGCTCGTCAACCCACCATGCTGGATGGGTTAATACATGGAGTTTCGGGCTTGTCGCTTCAGTAAGTATCTTTGGGATAGGCTCAAAACGCCAATATCCATTCGAATCTGAAACATACGTATATTCCGTTTTGATGGTTTTTCCATAAACATTCACCATCCCGCCAATAGAGTCGCAATCGAGGTCAAGCATGTTGCTGATATCTGGATTGTGAAAACTGATTGATTTCACTTCAACGCCGAAAAACTGCTCAAGGACGGACTGTTCAAATCCTGCCCATTTGACTAGAGCCTCATATGTCCATGTTTCATTAGGGTAAGCCGCTGCGTCAAAATGAAGTCCCAAGTCGTGCCCACAGGCAATGATTTCTCGAACTAAGGATACGATTTCCACTTCGAATAAATTGTAAAACGAGCTGTGCAGACTAACGAAATACGTTGCCTTGCAAGCCTCTTCTTCCTCAATTTTCGCCAGAATGGCTGCTTGATGTACTGAAAAATCAATGTCATGACGCCAAAGGACATGTGGGGCATCTACTGTTTCGCCAAAAGATGCAAATAAGTAACTTTTCTTGGCAAGCCGGAGGTTTTCTCGATAAGACACCAACGTGAAATCATTCCAATCGACGGCTACTTCTTTTGCCTTGCTGCTCGTTGCCGAAGTCTTTTCTATGCGAAATTGTTGTCCGTGGAGATCAAGTGTCAAATTGTCGTAACGACCTCCATCGAAAGCGTTGAAACGTCTCGCAAACTCTTTGCTACCAATCCATGGGTTCAAGCTGCACATATCCAAAAAATCTTGCCGCGAACGTTTTACGCCCGCCCACACTTCACGGGATAATTCATATGTGCCATCAATTAATTGCGGCAATAGATTGCAAAATAACTTGTACAAATACTCATTTGCCAAACAAACAAGTTCTTCTGGCTTTATTCCATATGGAATAGGAAACCGCTGAACAGCTACTATTGGCCCTTCGTCCACCCGCTCTGTCATTTCATGCGCGGTTACACCGTATTCGGAGGCTCCCTCATATACTGCCCAGTGATGGGGATCCCTTCCTGGATATTCCGGCGAAGCGGCATGAAAATTAATGGCAGGTCTCGAAAACCGTTTAAGCACCGTGCCCTGAATGATGATTCCTGTGCCATAACCGATCAAGAGAGTTCCAGGGGATATTTCCGGATTTAGCGCCGCGACCTTCTCCGGCGTCTCAACGATTATAACCTCAGCTTTTGGCTTAACATTACGGATGCTTGTCGCTAGCACTTCCCCGATTTTTTTGTCGGTTACCAGAATCACATCGGTTGGATGAGGAGCCACTTCTTCATTCCTGCCAGTCATCGGCCCACATCAAGAAATCAATCACCGACAAGCCCGGCAAAAACCGCTTTGGGTCACCGTACGGCTTTGGCGTAAAATTCTGATAGATGAGATTGATGTTTGCCTCTTCAAAAAGATGATCTTCTTGATATCCGCCAGCACCACCACCGCACATGTAGTTGGTTATGCCAAATGATTGCAAAATATCTATCAGTAATTGTGTCCTTGTTCCAGTTACACCAAGTTCGGATTGGTATACGAAATTAGATGAAATACCCATCGCCTTATTGATTCGATGTATAGCGTTCAAATTAAATTCCATCAAATTAGGTGTATCATAAAGAATTAATGGCTCTAATAAATCCAATGCCTTTAGATAATTTGGAGATTTTTTGTAACTCGACTCTATCGTTTTCAATAATTTCTTACGCCAAGGCTTACTGTCATCGATCATAACTTCACGCACAGGCAGAAAGCCATGTTTTCTGACTAGCGGGCAACGAACCCTGCGACCCTCTCCATTGATATTGAGTGCCACACGATTTAGCCAGGATCCCATCCCACTATGGCCTGACTTCGGATAACCGACGAGGTCAAGAATAACAAAAACGTCTGCTCGCCTTACTTTGTCGAAATACCCCAGCCATGGAAAAAAATTTGGCTGATGAATAGCGCAAACGGCCTCAGTTGAAAGATCAAGCTCGGGCAATTGAGTGCCCCGGCGAAAGTGAGCTTATAAGTGAACCACCTAAATTCCGACTTTTTGCCTGATCCAGAAAGTCCAAAAGAAACCTTTTCACGCCAGGCGCAGAATCCGGACGCCGCTTTATTCGGAGCGCGGCAGCATCATGATAGTTCGGCTTGAACACATCATAAAATCCCGGCGAATGCGTATTCATAAATATATGGATTGGGTGAAGGCACAAAACGCACAGTGGCTTTATGTCAGAGAGGCCGCCAGGCAAAATACTGTGCTCACCAGAGAAATATAAGTCATCCGCCCACCCGAAAGGCACCCGAACTAAGTTATCTCCATCCGCCCATGGCTTTTGTATCGGGAAAGCTTCATAGGGAATGAAAGTATTGACTTCATGCGTTACCCCCTTTCTTGAGAATAAGCCAATAACTTGCGAGCTTTGTGTCAATGAATGGCTTCGCACACTCGTTGCTTCAGGTACAATCGATAGGCATCGATCGACAATGGTGTCGACTGATTCGCCTGGCTGTTCACCTTTTAAAAGTGGATTGAAGTTTGGGTGAATACCGATTTCATGCCCACCTGTGTTCCTCAACATATCCAGAAAAGGCG
Source organism: Rhodospirillales bacterium (assembly GCA_040218645.1). Classification (GTDB taxonomy): domain Bacteria; phylum Pseudomonadota; class Alphaproteobacteria; order Rhodospirillales; family Casp-alpha2; genus UBA4479. The sequence goes on along the minus strand of JAVJQZ010000012.1, from coordinate 209,084 downwards.
TTTCATGCGTGGCAAACCAGGTGGCTTTCCACTGCCGGCTTTCAAGAAATTCAAGCGTATCGATCAGCACCGGATCCGGTGCCCAGTCGATATCCAATGTCAGGTAAATATGCCCCGTTGAAAATTCGGCATTATTCACTTTTAGATGCCTCATAACTCGCACCTATGGACATCCCTGCCTGGCGCGGCGATACGCCGGCGGCAACAAGATCCCATATTTTTTCATACCGCGCGGCGCAGGCGTCCGCTGAATGCCATTTTTGGGCATAAGCCCTACTTTCCATGCTCAGCTCATCACGTCTTCCCGGTGAGCAAAGAATGTCCTTTAACGCTGCGTAGATCGAATCTTCGGTAGCTGAGATAGCAGGGCACTCATCCAAGCATGACAACCTGTCGGGTTCTTCTGGCCCAGGCAATTGAACCTTACATATTAATGGCCGACCCAACATCATGGCTTCACGACCAGTCGCCCCATACCAACCAAGGTTCAATTGATCCACCACCACATCGGCTTGCACAATAATGTAGCGCATATCCTTGCTCGGCACGTCAGTGCTGTAGACAAGCCGAACGTTCATACCTTCCGATTTCAATCGTTCAACCGCTTCAATGACAAATCTGGACCCCTTGATACTTTCACCTCGCATGTCTCTGCGACTGGCATTCGCCATGGCATGAAACACGATCAGCTCACCCTCAGATTTGCGGAGATCATATTGATGCGGCACTTCAATATCGGGAGAGAAAAACTTATCATCCAATGCAGTCGTAAGCGGTTCTCTGCAGACTTTCGGTGAAGTTAAAAAATCTAGCGTAGGCACCATCTCGCCTGATATCAGGTCGCAATAGGTAAGAATTTTAGCGCCCCAAGCCGCATTCTTAACATCACTGCATATCTCCGGTTGATTTTGATAACTACACTTATTGCATGCGCCACCGGTCCATCGGGCGATACTCGATTGAAGGATACCGTCATAACACCCGCCGGTGGTGAATGCTATTCGGACCCCTCGTTCCCGAAGGCGGATAAAATCCCAGGGAACACGGTCGCGATACATCGAATTGTCGAAATCTTCAGGGTGAAACGCCATGTAGCCATTGCTGGCAAAGTGAACAATATCGAAGCGTTCGAGTGCTTCTTTGAAAAACCGATCGACGTTTGCTCTGAATGCTTTCGGGTCCGGATCATACAGATTGAGGTCTTCGCCGTGGTACAGCCATGAATCGTTTGAATTTGGAGCTTCCATGCTCACCTGGATTGCGTCCCAGCCACGACGACGCAAAGCCGCCGCAAGCATGTAATGCTGATAATAACTCTGGTGCAGGAAGAGCACACTGCGCGGACTTTTCGTTTTCCCCGGGCTTTCAGCGCCTCTGGAAACCGGGTGGTTCCGCTTGTCGGTAAATCGCGAAAAAAGATTTTTCACGTTCTAGATATCCTCATAAACGCGCATCGAAATAAGGCTTGAAGCGCCGAAATGTTCTTAACCCGAAAAAAAACATACCCCCGGAGACAACTGCCAGAAACACCTGACCGCCGAGAGGGGGAAGCTGATTGAACAATATCGGTTGCCGATATCCCTCTGTAATCAGATAGAAAGGATTGGCCTGGCTGATGACTTTAAAAATGCCTGGTAAAGAATCAATTGAATAAAAGATCGGCGACAAGAAGAGGCAGGCCAGAAGCACATTGGGTAGAATATGGGAAACATCACGCACAAAGACATTAATTGCGGACAATAATAGAGTTATACCGGCGATGAAGGTGAACTGGAGCAATATAGCAATCGGGACGTAAAAAACCGCAATCCCGATTGTCATATCGTCGATTAAAATAATTATCGAAAGGAAGCTCAGACTAACAGCCAGTGGGACAATCCCCATCAGCGTTCCAGCAAGGGGAAGAATCTCACTCTTGAATGCCAGATTCTTGAGAATAGTTGTGCTTGATACGACCGAATTTGTACCTGACATCATACTGTCATTCAGTGCCAACCAGGGACCGTAGCCACTGATTAGCCATATGGTATACGCCAATGTTGAATCAGCGCCGGGCAGCTTTGATCTGAAAACAAAGACAAAGATAAACGTAAAAATACTTAACATGATAAGTGGGTTAGCGACCCCCCACACACTTCCCAGCATGGATCCGAGATATCGGTCCCTGAACATCATTTTAAGGAAATTACCAAGCAGCCGGATATCGCTGGACGTATAGCCAAACATCAAACTGTCATTCCATCGGATTTTATCGGTCCCACACTTTCGCGAACAATTTCCATATCAGGCGATAATGCGGGGTTGCCACCAATGGGCGGTTGATCGTCATCCACCTCGCAAACCAATGATCTCCGGGCAAGACGACCGTCTGATAGATGAACCTCCACCGAAAAAAGATATATATTGGCACTTAACGGAAGCGGCGATAAGTCAATCTCGAATTCAGCCCCGGTTCGTGGAATCTTCGGCTGCCCCAAATCGCCATTAAAACGATTCTCACTGATCAAAAGACCGTCGATACGTTCAACGAGAAGGACCAAATCATCGACTTCAACCTTGCCGTTCAGGCGCAGGGAAAAATAGACAGATGCCGGGTGGCTGGTTTTCAACACATTCTTGGAAATCTCCCCGCCGCTGACAGACAGATTTTCGATATTACAATCAGGCAGGTTCAATGATGTACCGCTTTCAACGCCGAATTTCGCAGCAAGCGCAGTTCCATTTTCATGTCTTATGCGTTCCAGATAGGCCGGGACAACGATATTCGGAGCATCATCCAGAACGATTTCTCCATTAAGCATAAGGAGGCAGCGATCACAAAATTCCACGATCGTATTCATTTCATGAGAGACGAAGATCACGATTTTTCCACGATCACACAGTTCCCTAATTCGCCCTGAAGCTTTTTCTTTGAATGCCGGATCACCGACCGACAGAACTTCGTCTATCAGAAGGATTTCGGGCTCAACAAAAACCAGCATGGCGAAGGACAGACGTGCTTTCATACCGGATGAGTATGTCCGCATTGGACGATCGATGTAATCGCCGATATCTGCAAACGATATTATATCGTCGATCCTAGCTTCAACCTCGGGCTGGGTGAGGCCATGGACCTGCCCGTTGATATAGATATTATCACGTCCACTGAGTTCGTCCCGGAGACCAACTCCCAGGCTCATAATCCCGTGAACCTGCCCCTGGATAGACAATTCCCCTGAAGACGGCTCTGAAATCCCTGCCAGAATGTGCAACAGCGTCGATTTGCCAGCACCATTCGGTCCAATTATGCCCACACGTTCTCCTGCTTTAATGGAAAAGCTCAGATCCTTAAGCGCAACACCTATGTCGGGTTTTCCTTCATTTGCGGAGAGAATGTGAGAGCCTCGTCGCCAGCGGGCGCCGGTCCGGTAACTTTTTGCCAGATGCCTTGCGGTAATATGGAACGACATCTATGCGGATTCCTTTAATTTCCATTTCACCGCTAAGACAGCGGCATTGGATTTTGTGTCTCCGGCTACATCCAATTGCAACTGGTTTCCCAGGCTCCAGTTACGATTATCGAGCATAACTTTTGCGCCACGCCGATCGCTCTCATCATATGCATCCGACAAGGCAATATTCATCGCATATTTACCCGGCGCGAGAGGGAACGCGGGAATAGAAACCCGGATATCGTTACGCCCAGGTACTAGCTCGATATAATTTCTGCCTTGCAACAACAAGAGGATCCAGCCAAACCCTGGTCGAAAAACATCGACGCTAATAACAAAACGAACGGTGCGGCTCATAGATGCCACAACCGGGAAAATAAACTCAACATCCTCCCCGTTCACGGCTGTAAATCTATCACCTAGGCTCTCATGAAAATGAGCTATTTCCGTATGCAGTTTCTGGACCGGCAACAGTGCCGGTACCAGTTCCTCTACCGGGCCCGACTGAACAATCCGCCCCTTGTCCATTACATGCATTTCGGTGCAGAACGATAGGATCGAATCCCAACTCTGGCTGACATAAATTCCCGCGGCACCTTGTGCAATTTGCCTGCGCATATGCCGCCAGCACTTCGATGTGAAGTATTCGTCCCCCACACTCATTGCTTCATCAACGAGGTAAATATCGCGTGGGAGAACCGTCGCAACAGAAAAGAAAAGGCGAGCTTTCATGCCCGAAGAGTATGTGTATATCGGAAGGTCGAAATAATCTCCGAGTTCCGAGAAATTCCAAATCCAGTCAACCGCTTCATCAATGGGCTGCTTTCCCATATCCTGAAACGAGAGGTAACGTCTGGCATATTCCCGACCGCTCAGCCGATCATCTCCGAGGGGGCCCAGTTCATAAAGCCCTGTCAACTCACCGCTAACATCAACAAAACCAGCAGTCGCGTTCAGTATGCCGCCAATAACGCGCAGGAGTGTACTCTTCCCCGCGCCGTTAGCTCCCATAATCCCGACAAACGTTCCACAACGCACACTAAAATGTACATCTTCAAGCACCGTGTCTTTGCACCCGACGTCTTCCGCACTCCCAACAAGAAGTCGCCAGCAGTCACTTCCCGTCAGCGCACGAAATTCCTTGCCGATCCCTACACAGGCGACAGCAGGCATACCCACAACTTCTTCATTCACTACACCCCATGTTGGCGCTGAATGATCATTTCGGACGGACATCAATTTTCCAAAGGAATATCGTAATGTATTCAGTTTGAATTACGGGTGAATTTCTACGACAAAAATTAGCAGGTTTCTCCTGCAAAGAGTAGCCCACTTCGAGGTTAAGTCCCAGCTTTTGATCTGACCTCAGTTGCCCGTTTCGTTCTCAGTTTAATAGTGCTTCTGCTTGTTCTGAAAAAATGTCACGATCATATGATAACCAACTTTAATTCAGAGCAGCCCAATAATTTCATAAATAACCGAGAATACTTCGTCCTGCAGAGAACAAATGCCCGATCAAGCCGACGCTACAGATGGGCACCAGCTTTATCGGGCCTTCACAACGGAGACAAATCCACCTTAAAAACCAATTTCGTGCGTGGGGCAGGTCATCATTCTCTGTATTCACGCCAAGAGGTTAGAGAAAGCCCCGTAGACCATCAAAGATAAAGATATTGTTGAATTGTACTGCATTAATTCGTCTCATAAAAAAAACAGCACTCCACATTAGAAGAAGATAGTTGACCGACAAATGATTTGCTCCATACAAACTGAAAATCAACGCCAGACTGGAGAAGCCTTCGGGCTAAAATGGTCACGCAAATCAACTTATCTGTCTCAGCAAATGGTTTCCAAACGTAAGAAGTGGTTTAATGAAAGGTATGGTGATTTAGAGAATGCGGATTGGTGGGACAGTTATTCAGAGCCGGTATTATTGGATGCCGGTTGTGGCGCCGGCGTCTCAGCAATGGAGGTATTTGGATCGAGAATTAACAAACTTAAATATATAGGAATCGATATATCTAATTCCATTGAAGTCGCCAAACAACGTTTCGAGCAAGAAGGGTACGAAGGCCAATTTTATCAAACAGATATGATGACGTGGAATTCTCCGATTGATTGCATATTTGCTGAAGGCACTTTGCATCACACAGATTCAACGAAAGCTGCGATTGTACACCTAGCAAAACACCTTAGGCCAAATGGACGGTTTATTTTTTACGTTTACAATAAAAAGGGATGGCTGCGTGAATGGACTGATGATTTCATCCGCGCAAGACTGAGCGGAAAGAATGAAACAGACAAATGGAATGCGCTTTACCCGTTAACAAGATTGGGGGTATTTCTGGGGAAATTAAACATCCCTCTTCAACGCTGGTTCTACTATAAAGTATGCAAAGCGTTTTACTCTCCAGAGCTAACGCTTGAAGAAATGAACCACATTAATTTTGATTGGTTTGCGCCCGCCAATTGTCATCGTCAAACCCCAGAAGAAGTCCGTTCATGGTGCGCTGAAGCTGGTTTAAATATCTACAGATTAGTAGTTGAACCATCAGGAATAACGGTACATGCAGTAAAGGAATGATTTATTGCTGTTCTTTCAACATCACCCTTACTGAGAATATTCAACACCGTCTATTTTAAATCTGGTGTGGCCATCTGACGCCGTCTCTTCATCCCAGACGTTGCTATAGGAAACACCCCATACATTGCAATTCCGGCAACTGGCGAACTCATCCCAACGGCCTTCTAAATGAGCACGTCGCATAGTGCCCAACTGTGCCCATGCCTCCCCCCACGTCATTTCACTGGCATGCCCCAAGGGATCGATCATTTCCGTGTGATAGGCAGGAATAGCTGCAACGCATGGGTAATATTTCCCATTAAACTGAAGTTTGAAATGCTGAAAAATCGACATGCAGGGATAGCGCTTTTCCGGCGCCTCGTGGATTCCTTCGAATCCTGCCCTGGCAAGATTTTCCTTCAAACCAATTTCGCTGCTTCCCCAATTGGCGACCGGTCGGAAATTGATTCCGTCCAGCTTAGGCCCCCAATATTCGGTAAACTTTTCAAAATCTTTTTCCCTACCTTTGAACGCCATTATGTGAGAGGTAATTTTCATCGATGACGATTTGGCCGCACGCATTGCCAGCAGTTCTTCCAGGTTGTCCCATACAATCTGGAAATCGTCCTTTTGCATCAATGCGGCATAATCGTCCCTGGATGCCGCATCAAAACTGTATGAATACCAATCCAGTCCAAGATCGATAAGCTCTTCAATGACCTTAGGGCGGAAAAGACTTCCATTCGTTGCCATGATAACCGGCAGACCCGGGCGAATTTTTTTAATCAATCGAACCGCAGGAATAAGATTTGGTGCAGCAAGTGTCTCTGAATACGAGGACAACCCTAAAGAAATACCCTTCTCCGGCATTTCATGTAGCACTTTTTCGAGGAGCGCCAAATCGAGCCAATCTGCTTTCTTCGGCTTTTCAACGGATTGCGGACAGAACAAGCAGGAATGATTACAAGGCGCTGCACCTAAACCAATCGAAAAATTACTTGGCAATACGCCGTTAGAAAGGAGACGCCGTGCGGTATCGATCTTGTCTTGCTCTTTATCGACCAGCAAATATGAAGCCGGCTTGGCATTACCCTTTGCGGACACCAAGCCTGCTATTTTTTTTGCTGTCTTAATTATAAAGCTCAAAACAAATCCTCATATTTCAAAAAGTAGACTGAGTGGTGACCTAAGATACATCTCATCTGTAATCGATAGAACGTTTTAACATCTTACCCTGCCTAATGTGTCTCTATTTTCCTGGCTCAAATTGTGAACAACGTTCCTTGGCCAGGTTCCATTTTCATCCTTGCAAATCTTGCTGCAACCACTCCAACAGCCCATCCAACGATACATTTCATAAAGGAAAATCTGTTAAATTCCCTGTACGCCATATGGTGGAAATAAAAATCGGGGACCCGCCGCCCCATTGAAGCCATGTCATACAGCAGAGCTTGATTACGGGAATATACCTCGTTGATGATCAATTCAAAACCATATCGAGAGCGTAACTTTTTATCCCAATCTTCCGCTGACAACAAATTATAGTGCAGGCTTACTACCTCATCCATTTTTTTTACATGCGCCATTTTCCAGTGGCACCAATCAACTGATAAAAACCAAAGCTGACAGTGTTTTCAGTGAAATCTGATTTTGTAGGGCTTTTCTCTAGCACCAGCGCTAAGAAATACGATTTTCATGATTCTAAGTCCGCAAATGGCAATACGTAGAAGTAGGGGTACTTGCGAAGAATGTCATCTTTCGGAGTATTTAAAATATTCGTGTCAAAGACATTCGTGAAATATTGATATGGGAAATCAATTGCTCCCCAGCTTTTTTTGAAGCGATAGACGCCAACTTGCTGCTTCCATGTCCCACCCCAGTTCCAGTATTTTCTACCTGCCTCAGCAGCATCCACCATTCCCTGGTAAATCAGCAGGCTCAATGGCTGAAAGGATCGATAATCATTCAAAATCACAGGCGTAAAATACTCAACGAACGATTTGTAATAGAACAACAACATTGCCGCTACAGGCGTGCCATCAACCCAACCAGTAAATATTTGGTAGTCATCACCATAATCGTAGATCTCATCAACCAATTCAAAAAAGTGCCTTGGCTTAGAGGTGCCGCCAATATCGTTCATATTCGCTTCATGAACCCGATACAGAAAGTCAAACATTCCAGGAAACCTGTCCTTGGACACGCTTACACCACTCTTTTGAGCTTTACGCACCATATTGCGGTTTTTTGAGGGTATCATCTGCATCACAGTTGCATGCGCATCTACACCTGGCTCTACAAGCTCGCTGATCTGCCCGATTCTTTCATCTCGAAATAGCCCCCCCGAACCTGTCTCATAAACATCGAGATTCGTCTCAGATGGAGAGGTTATTATTGTTATACTTGTACAATCGTTGTCTTTAGCAATTGTATGCAGCCTCTCCACCAGAAGCCTCTTTACATCTATATTGTCCGCAATTGCTCCGCCATGGCTTCCAAAAAATGGAAGCGAGTTCATCACAGGTTTAGAACTCCCGGATGCATGCATGAATGCTGGCAAGACACCGACAATCGCCCCAGACCCATTCTTTGCCACAAGGTACATATCCTGAGCTTCCAGAAAACTTTTGAGCAAGTTCCGGTATTTTAGAGACCCATAGAACATCCCAGTTGGCTGGGATAAAATGAAATTTTCAACGTCTGATTCATCGTGCTCTTTCAGAGATTCTACAGAAATACTCAATCAAGAATCTCCTTGGCAGCCGCAGCAACACTTGCAACTTCCTCATCACTCATAGCTGGATATATCGGGATCGACAGCGTTTCATCAAATAGTCTTACACTCTGTTCGAAACCTTCATCGCCCATACCAAGCTTTCTGTGCAGCAGAGTATCCACACCTTTTCGGACATGTACTCCACGGTCATAAAAAGCCGCCTTTACCTCTTCGAAGTTATGTTCTGTCTGCAACGGAAACCTGAAAAACATACTTCGATCTTTGACCGATCGAATTCTCGCTGTGAGTTTTTCAGGAAGAACGTCTAAATAACTAGCGGCAATCCAAGCTCGACGTGCCAACATTTCATCATATCGGGATAGTTGCGAGAGCCCCAAAGCAGCCTGAATATCGCTAATTCGGGCTGCGGAGCTTTCGGGAAGCTCAAACATAGCCGAGGCCATGCCGCCTTTACTGGTCGCAACCAATCCACCTTCCCCCATAGTCAAGCATTTCGTTGCATGAAATGAAAAAGCCGAAATGTCCCCGCTCTTACCCATTCCCGCAGCAAAATACTGACAGCAATCTTCCACAACGGGAACGCCCAGATCCGTCAACGACTGAACATCTGCGTGTATTCCAAAAGTATGGACAACAATTATTGCTGCCGTTTTATCCGAGAGATGGGGCACTACCGATGACCTGTCTACACACCAATCGACCCCCACGTCACAAAGGACGGGAATGGCATCAACACTCTGAACCGCGGAAAGAACTGCATCGCAAACATAACTTGGTAAAATCACTTCTTTCCCAGCAGCTCCTACAGCACGAAGGGCTATACTCAACGCTTTCTGGCCGCTCCCGACAGCACGCGTCATGACTGCTCCAAGATAATCCTTGCAGCCTTTCTCGAACTCATCACATAGGGAACCCCGAGCTATCAACCCGGTCTTCAAAACCCTGGTAATAACAGCTTCGTCTTCTTCCGTTAGCCAAGGTGACGAATGGGGTATGACTGGCCGATTACGTGACATCTATAGCCCTGCATCGATAAAATGGATCAGCTTAAACGCAAGCAAGGAAGTATAACTCTGGACCATACGGAAAAACTTATACGCACCAAACATTTGTTTTATTAAAAATTACATCTGCATGGTTACGTCGAAATGCAGACTAAATCACCCGAACCCAATGAGTTAGAATTTTTCAGGTAAAATCTGCCAAAGCACATCACGCTAATTGGATGCGTGTTATCAAGCATATGCAAATATGTAACCCTTCAAAATGCTGCAACGCCCACGCCCATAGTCAACCATCCGGCTTCAGATCATGGATATTATGCTTCTGGTTTATCCAAGACCCAGTTACCGATAACGAGTGCATCTAGATTCGTCTTTCTAAAGCAAGCGATTGCATCTTTTGGAGAATCTACGATCGGCTCTCCACGTACATTAAAAGAGGTGTTCATGACAACAGGGACGCCCGTCATAGTGTATATGTGCGTAAGCAGCTTATGGAACATCAGATTATTTGATTTTGTGACCGTCTGCAGTCTAGCAGTTCCATCGACATGAGTAACTGAAGGAATAACTTGCCGCTTATCCGGCCTTGTCGGCGGTACCATAAGCATAAATGGGGACGGTAATTGCATCTCGAAATAGTCGCTTGCGTGTTCAGCTAGACATGCAGGTGCAAAAGGACGAAATGACTCACGAAATTTAATTCGCTCATTAACAACCTTTTTCATTTCTGCACGTCGCGCGTCGGCAAGAATACTTCTATTTCCGAGTGCACGAGGGCCTATTTCTGAACGCCCCTGAAACCATCCAATCACCTTCCCTGCGGCTATACGGCTTGCCGCCTCAAAAGCAGGATCGGATACATAGATTGCCTTTCCGCCATACTCATCTATGGCATCTTTGATACATTCCTCTGTCCATTCCGATCCCAGATATGGCGTGAATGTCGACCGAGGGCGCTCTTCACCACGTTCAACATGTGCAAGATATTGAGCAGCGCCCAGTGAAGCACCGTCATCTCCAGATGCAGGCGGCACATAAATATTTTCAAATTCTGTATCACATAAAATACGGTAATTCATCACACCGTTAAGACCAACACCACCTGCAATACATAAATTTTTCTGCTGTGTTTCCTTTTGTAAATTTAACGCAAGATGAACCCCGGCTTCTTCAAGCCTCTCTTGTAGAGATGCAGCAATGTTACAATCTCTCTCTGATAATTCCTCGCCAGCTTTTCGGGAAGCCCCGAAGGCCGAAATCAGCAAATCGCCAAAATCCTCTTCCGAACGAGACCAATATCTTGCGACATATTGATGTTTGAGATACCCGTGCCTAAGCTCAAATTTGCCGTCTTCAAGAAGCCGTATCCAGTCATGAAAAACATGCCTATACACAGTTGGGTCGCCGTAAGCTGCCAAACCCATAGTTTTGCCTGAATCATTCTCCCCAAATCCCAGAAATACAGAAATAGCTTTGTACACAGTTCCTAGTGAATGCGGATATCTAATAGACTTTAATTTCTTAATAGAAGAATTATGTCCGACACTTAAAGAAGTCGTCTCCCATTCACCGATCGCATCGATTGTCAGTATTGCAGCGTCGTCAAACCCACTGTTGAAATAGGCACACGCTGCATGTGCCAAATGGTGCTCAATCGGCACAACCTCGCCCGAATATTGCAAGATTTCACGCGTTTGGCGCAATCTAAGGTCAGCAAGATTCTGGCGATAAAGCAGATCATCACTGAGTTGTTTTTCGCTGGTTGCATCCGGGCTAAATTCGCCAGCTTCTCCGATTTGAGCCCTCTCGGTTACAAACCAGTCTAGATATTTTCGGTAATCCATATAGTAGGCGATGGCATTAACTTGGTTAATTCCAATCCCTGCGTATCTTAACGCCGCTTCAACTGCTCGTATGGGGAACCCGGATGAGTGCTTAACCCTGTCAAAGCGCTCTTCAGCAGCGGAAAAAACGATCTCACCATCAATTATTAACGAGGCGCTCGCATCGTGGTTATGACTACCGATACCTAAAATTATCATAGTGTTTTGGTGCAACAAAATTGGATCGTCATAAGGTATACTTTAACGACTATCATATACTCTTTCGATCAGTGTTCATGAGTCAGAAAATATCAATCTACGAAAGTGGTAATGGAGTAAAATATTAAAAACAAGCAGCCATTTCTGCATCAATGCCCATTCTTACAACCACTGCCGTCAATACATAAATTAATTGAACATTCTTGATTTGCACGGAAAGGCAATTGGTCCATCTGCATAGTCTGCATTAAAGCCATTCACATTCATACTTATATCCTGCAGACGATATGGTCTCCTTTAGCAATATCATCTAACAGGAAAACCCTGCACCACCACTCAAAGCATACAAATGACCAGATAAGCAGGCGATGATTCGAGCGACCGCTCGTATGCTCTTCAATAATACCACGCACGTAATCGGGATTAATGAAATCCGCACTCGCAGGGCTTCCGTTCAAAAGCAGAGACTGGATGTAAGCCAGCTTTTCTCCTCTGAACCAGGTCTCATCTGGAGCTGAAAATCCTTGCTTGTAACGTTGCCGTGTTTCCTGAGGGATTAAACCGTACATCGCCTGACGAAGTACGCTCTTTCCGGACGAAAACCGCCAGTCGCGCTGGAGCCGCTTGTTCGTAAGATTCTCATCGAATTCATGCCCCCCCTTCAAGTCGGCAATCTTGTGACGAACCGGGATTTTTTGCGCGAAATCGACCAGATCGTTATCAAGAAATGGAAAACGTTCTTCTAATCCATGGGCCGCCGATAAACGATCGCCGACAACTAGCAAACCATGCAAAAATGTCTTGGACTCAAAATACAGAGCCGCAGCTACCTGGTCTTCGATGCTTTCATTGTGCCTCGGAAGATTGCCTTCGAAAACGCCTTTAAAAACATCCAGCATATGATCGTCTTTAGTCCGCTGGTAGATGCCATTGCTGAATAGCTTTTTCTTCTCGTCGTCTTTCACCAGTCGCTGCCAGAAATCGTAGTAACCAGTCATGTAGTTTTCCGGGTTATAACCGCCATCCAGCAATTTGAAATACCGCCAAGGATAGCCGCCAAAAAGTTCGTCGCCGCCCGCCCCTGACAGGCACACCTTGACGAATTTGGATGCAAGCTGGGCAACATAGAAATTGGGATAACTCATTCCAATGCGAATATCCTCAAGATGCCATATCATACGAGGCAGTACCGATTCCATATCACTGGCGTGAATAATCCGTTCATAATGTTCAGTATGGAAATGATGTGCGAGACTTTCGGCACCAATTCGCTCATCAAATGTCGCTTCGATACCTTCGATGCCTGATACCTCAAAGCCCGCGGTGAATGTCGAAAGACTTTCGGCGTGCCCGGCGGCAATAGATACGATTGATCCTGAATCCATACCCGAGGACAAATATGCACCGACCGGCACATCGGCCTGCATTTGACGATGAACCGCTTGCTTCAACAGTTCCTTTGTTTGCTCGGCCGATGTCTCGAAATCAAGGGTTTCGTCCTGGGCCAAAAAGTCAAAATCCCAATAGCGCCGGTAATCAATAGTCCCTTGACCTATTTCACCGATTACGCCGGCAGGAATGATATCCACTCCCTTAAACAGGGTGTGATCACGGAATAGATTCTGGAAAGTGAAGTATTCGTTCAGCGCCGACTCATTTACTTGAACCTTAAAATCGGGATGACGGATAAACGCTTTGATTTCAGAAGCAAAAAAAATGCTCTCTGATGTTTCCCAGATATACAGCGGCTTGCAGCCATACCTGTCGCGGACGAGAAAAAGGCGTTGTTCGGCTGCGTCCCATAAAGCGAATGCTGCCATACAATTCAAGCTGCGGACCAGCTTCTCAATTCCCCAGATCAGGTATCCCCAGATCAGAACCTCGGTATCGGATTGAGTTGAAAATTGAGCTCCTTCTTTTTCCAGCGCACGGCGTAGTTCCTGGAAGTTGTATATCATCCCGTTAAAAATGACCGTTATCCGGCCACACGCGGAACTAAGCGGCTGATTTGACCTGGATTGCAGATCAATTACCGAAAGCCGTCGATGGGCAAATCCGACATGGGATTCACACCGCACCCCTTCCGCGTCCGGGCCACGATAGGAAATCACACCGCACATGTTTGTCAGCAGTTCGGGATCGGCTGGTCTTCGGTCTTTATTAAAGACCCCCACGAGACCGCACATTTTGCCCCCTTAAACTATAAAGCCAACTGTGATCCGGAAACGCCCAGTAGTCACAAACCGATTACCGGACGAGAACACATTCGTATGCCGTTATTTCACTGCAGTGACATAGATATCCATGCCCCACTTTTTTGAAACCTCTCCCAGAAGTTTTTCTCGAGACTGGTTTCTATATCTCCCTTCAGGCCAGAAATTTTCCAGCTTGGTGTCGATGCTACTGAAGTTAACAGCAAGACGCCTGATGTCCCGCTCTGAAAGGTACTCGGTTCCGAGTGCTGCCGTTCCATCAAGATGGAAATCACGATCGGACGGCAAGAATTTCATTGATGTAGAAAGAGGCAATTTGAACCTGTCCCAGAGCCAATAGCGGAATGTATCGAAGGCATGAAACCTTAATCGCCTGTAGGAATATGCATAATACACCATGAATATAAGTTTCCCACCTGGGCGAAGCACCCGGTAAGCCTCATTGAGCGCCGCCTCGAAATTACCCGTGGCGTGCAGACAGCCAATGGACACAAAATAATCAAAACTTTCGTCCGGGAATGGACAGCGTAATACGGAGCCTTGGATAGCGTGCCCTTCTAATTCGTTTTGCGCGATCCGCCGATTGACCATTTCGACGGGCCCGCGGGCAATATCCATGCCTGTATAAATAACACCGTTTTCGGCCAACCATTGAGCGAGGGTTCCATATCCAAGGCCAACATCAAGCACCTGCCGGCCCCGCATTTCAGAAATCGGGAAGTAGCCCTTCAAATAGGGATAAAAATCAAAATAACCTTCGTCATATTTCTTGAGCGATTTCTTCGTTGAATCCTTTACACCCAGCTCCTGGGCAAGCGGCGTTCCGCAAAGTTCATTCCAGAACTCTCGATTATACACATCCATTTCATCCTGATTGCGTATCTTGATGTTAGCCACAATCCATCTCCCACCCGGCACCGCACCGTATTCTCATCACATCCATTACGCCGGGAAGATCAAATTTTTTGAAGAACACGAACGATCCTGTCCACATCACTATTGCGCATCGCGTTATGCATAGGCAAGGCGATCGACATTTGTGAGAGCTCGGCAGAAACCGGACATATTGCTTTATTATCAGTGGCATATGCATCCAGTTCAGGAATTGCATGTGTGCCGCAACGCGCCGATATTCCATTCTCATTAAGGATTTCAAGGATATCGTCTCTTCGACAAGGCGCTATATCCCGATCAATGACACCTACATATGCCTGCCAACAATGTTCGGCATAATTTGGAATAAAAGGCGTACGAAACCATTCAATATCTGCCAACAAACGCTGGTATTGCGCGGCAATGGTTCTACGAAAATCCAGCAGCGCATCCAATTTCCGCAATTGAGGGATTGCGATAGCTGCCTGTATATCCGTAAGCCTGTAGTTAAAACCACATTCATGAAATTCAGGCATGTCATAAGGTCGAGCAGATAGGTGCCGTGTCTCTTCAGGTATGCTCGCGCCGTGATTTCGCAACACCCTCATCTTGTGCGCCAGGATGTCGTCGTCCGTCGTCACCATCCCGCCTTCACCACACGTGACCATCTTGCGCGGGTGGAACGAAAATGCTGCGGCATCTCCAAGAGAGCCGGCAGATTTTCCCTTATATTTAGCACCAACAGCGCAAGCTGCGTCTTCGAGAATAAGGACATGGTCTGGCAGCAGTGATTTCAGCGCGTCCATGTCGGCACATAACCCAAACAGATGTACAGGAATTATTGCCCGCGTCCTCTCTGTCAGCAACGCGGGCACTTTCTCGGTGTCGATGTTGTAGGTATCCGACATGACATCGATAAATACGGGGGTCGCACCGCATTGCCTGACAACATTTGCCGTAGCCACCCAA
The DNA here is from genome assembly GCA_040218645.1 of Rhodospirillales bacterium. Taxonomy (GTDB): domain Bacteria; phylum Pseudomonadota; class Alphaproteobacteria; order Rhodospirillales; family Casp-alpha2; genus UBA4479. The sequence continues at coordinate 193,252 of JAVJQZ010000012.1, read as the reverse complement.
GTAAAGGCCGGTACGATAACCTCATCGCCAGGGCCAATTCCCATTGCCGTTAAAGCGAGATGCAGCGCTGTTGTGCATGATGTCGTTGCAACGGCATGCTTAACGTCGTGGATTCCAGCAAAAATCCGTTCGAACTCCCCGACGACGGAACCTTGCGTAAGCCAACCAGATCTCAGGACGTGCAAAACCGCCTGCTCTTCCTCAGCGCCGATTAGAGGCTCCGCAATATTGATCTTATGCTCATCCATGACAGCCACTGAATCTTTCACTTGCTTAATCGTCATTATATCAGCGTTCACGATCAATGTGTCGGATTGCCTTCGGCCCCCAATAGACCAGGAGTGATTTCAATTATGAGATAGGTGGGTATAGGTTTCGGCAATCCCGTATTCCTCATAATAGGCGATTGCTTTCGCAACCCCATCCGCAAGCGGTGTCGATACACACCAGTCAAAATCTTTCTGTGCACGTGTCGGTTCCAGGAGGATGGTAAACGCATCCTCGGGCGCCCGCTCCCGTTTTTCGAGAGCTACCTTCGGTTCGATCCCCATGCTTGATACGACAGCGTCATAAAGCTCTTCGATGGAGACATCCGCCCCAGACGAAATATGGTACGTTCCACTGCCTTTGCCGTCGATTGCCGGCAAGACACAGGAAATCAGGTCGCCGATGAAGATGAAATCTCTTCTGGTATTGACCACATAGCATCCCTTGCCCTGAGAAAGACGCTGAAAAAATGTCGGCAAAGGACCCGAAACGTTTCTTGGACCATACGCGTTTGCAAGCCGGAAGCTGACATAATCGATGCCTGAAATCTGGATATACTGCTCGGCGGCCGTTTTGCTGATCGCATAACTCGAATTGGCAGGATCGATCGGCAGATCCAAGGGAACGGGTTGCTTTGCAGGATCAACGCCGTAGCAAAGTGCAGTCTGGAAGTATATCAGCCGTGAATTCGGCAATGCCAAGGCGGCTTTAACAACGTTCACGGTACCCAAAACATTCGTCAGGCTATCCTGCTGCCATGCATCTGGATCCTTATATGAAGCTGCAGCATGAATGACAATATCAGGGTTAAACTCTTCAAAGGTCGACGAAACCAGCGCCTGATCTACAATCGACCCCTCGACTAAAGTACAATTATTATGATCCGGCACATTCCGGCGTAGTCCTGTAGTAAAATCGTCAAGAATTAAGACCTTGTCACCTCGCAACAACAACTGATCCGCAATATTTGAGCCAATAAAACCGGCACCGCCCGTAATTAGTACACGCATAGAAATCCTCGATAGTTCTAGTTCAACATTGTGCGAAATTCGTGGCCGCGATCATGAAAACGCTGCTGCCACAGTTCAAGGCACAATAGCCCCCATGTTTTACGGCCAAACTGACCATTCTCCCGAAAATTTGCCGCTTTATTGCCACGCGCCATGTACGACCGTGATTGTGTTTTTTCCAGGGTATCCCCGACGAACTCGTGTATCGAGCCCTGCATCCATTCCTGCAACGGCACAGGGAACCCCATTTTATCCCGTCGGTTGGCGATCGCCTCAGGCAATATCCCCGCAAAGCTCTTCTTAAGCAGATGTTTCATATTACCGGCCTTGAACTTGATGTCAGCCGGCACCGTCGCTGCGAATTCCACAAGGGCCTGGTCCATGAAAGGCACCCTGCTCTCCAACCCATGCGCCATGCTCATGCGATCTTCTACATGAAGCAATGCCGGTAACAGGGTCTTGAAGTCAAAGTGCATCATACTGTCGAGATAAGCTTCCTTCCGGACATTTCTCGACGAGTTGAAAATCGCACAAAATCTGTCGTATACGGCCTGTCGATCTACAGCTTCAGGTACGAGTTCGTTTTCTATATCCGGGGCCCGGTCGATAAGAAAGAAGTAACGTTCATCCATCGGCCCGAACAGGCCCTTGCTCCAAAAGCGCCGGATCAGCGGTTTATACTCTTTCAGACTTTCAAGATTCGGAATTATGGTCTCGGGCGTCACCACAAAATTACCGTTCCGGTAAGTTCCTTCGAGAGCAGCGTTAATGCATTGTTCAAAATAAGCAATCAGGTAACGTGCATAACCAGCGAATATTTCATCGCCCCCCTGCCCTCCTAAAACGGCTTTTACATGCCGGGAGGCCAGCTTCGAAACCATGAATTGTGGGAACGAGCCTGGCCCAGCCAGGGGAAAGTCCAGATGATAGATCACATCTTCGATATGGCTGATAAAATCCCTCGAGGTGATGACGGTTTCTTCCAGTGGTACGCCGGCTGCATCGGCGCTGATGCGAGCGAAGGCACTTTCATCGTAAGCAGGGTCTTCTGCAAATTTCCCATGAAAGGCTCGCGTAATCCCATCTTTTGACAGCATCGTCACTAGACTGGAATCTATACCGCCGCTCAGATACGTGCCGACCGGAACATCGCTGACCAGATGGGCACTGATGCTGTCGGCCATTAAGTCCTGCAATCTCGTTTCAAACCACTTCAAATCATGGTCGAAATCCGGTTCGTAATGAACATCCCAATATCGTTCGCATCGAATTTTTCCGTCACGCACAACTAGGAAGTGCCCGGGTGGCAATTCGTTGACACCCTTGAAAAGAGTTCTCCCTTCAAGGGGGAACTGAAAAGTGATGTAATCGGAAAAGGCTGTCGGGTCAGTTTCAACACTATCCAAAAAGCCCAGCAAAGCTTTTGCCTCTGATGCAAAGGCAAATATTCCGTTCGATTCAACATAATAGAATGGCTTGATGCCAAATCTGTCACGGGCACAGAAAAGTGTATCACCATCATATATGGCAAAAGCAAACATGCCGCGCAGCCGGTCAAGGCACGAATAACCGGACTTCTCATAAGCGGCAAGAATGACCTCGGTATCCGATTGCGTAAGGAAAGTGTGTCCGTACGCCAGATCCTTCTGTAACTCACGATAATTATAAATCTCACCGTTATAGGAGATTACCGCACCGCTTCCGCCATGCATGGGTTGGGAAGCGTCTGCAGAGAGATCGATAATTGACAATCTTCTGTGCGCCAGTCCCGCTGTTTGATCCCGGTTGGACCAAACACCCGCTCCATCAGGCCCGCGATGCGCCAACAGGTCGTTCATGACCTGTAGTCTATGGTCAAGTCTGGGGACGGGATTGCCGCTTAATGAAAGAATGCCTGATATACCGCACATAACGAGCACTTGTAGATATCTTGATTAAACGTGGCAATAGCTGAAAAATCAGTGTGAAAATATCCTGGAAACTTGCTTCCCTGATGCTGCGGCAAGTCTTCCCAGCGTATTCAATTCCACACTTGAAAATCGCAGAGGCTTTGGGAATTTCTGCCAGTCACCTTCGTTTTCCCAATGGATTCCCTGGACCCTCCCCTGAGCGATCCAGTCTGAAACATCGGCAAGGTCGTTTCCCTCGGATTCTTCAGCTATGTCGATGATCGATAATTGCAGAAGCCCCGTTGCAGCATCCACTTCTCCGAGAAACCGCCGGCTTTCGGTATTTGCTGTATGCCGGATGCCGTAACGAACCGTTGCTATGTCCTTCAGCAAATGCCCCCACCTGACATTGCCGGCCCTGACCAGAGCCCAGAAAGCAGGCGTCGACAAAGCCATCGTGTAAGCCCTTACAATTTCAATTCTACCAACAACGAAGCCCATAAAAGAGCGGGCTGCCAAGTCTGCTCGTGCACACTGATGATCGATGGCGAGCCGCAAGCGAAGTCCAAGACCCAATATCACCCTTGCACTCCCCGGAGGCAGACGACGGTCCTGGGCGGCATCGGAAATTTGAAGATAGTTGCGCACGACAATGTCATCGAATTCACGAATCATACGACGATAAGTCCACGCATCGGATGCAATGACATGCATGTAAGCTGCATCCGCAATCTGTTGCATCATCTCATCGGATGACAGGAATTCGACAAGTTCCTCGGCATTGGACAAATCTTTATTCAATTCGAAATAGTGCTCCCCAGGGCGTAATCCATAACCATGCTCCCCTGCTGTCATTACAAGCGCGCAACCAAGGGATACCGCCTCGAGTATCTTCGGCGATGGCGCCACGTATCGGACGTTATTTTCGTATGGAGCCAGGACCTTTTTGGCCACTTCCTCGAAAGATGCATGGGGATGTTCGGCCAAGTAAGACGTAACGGTTTTTTCCACTTTGCCGTCATAGTCGGTGATGCTGGTGCCGCTCTGGGTAACCAGAACAGATTTTGAGTTCTTCAGGAAATCTACCCAAGCTTCACCAGTAATACGCCCCGCCGTTGACGTATCGACATCAAACCGAACGCCCTTACTCTTAAGTTTCGCGGCCAATGCCTGTGCGACACTGACTTTTTCCTGGGCCAGCGCGCCCCACCAATACGGCACCTCCCGTGCTCTGTATGATAGCTGAATACTTCTGGTCTCTATCGGCGTCCGGCTGGCCTCGATGAGATAATCCGGCACATAGGCCGTTGCTGTCCTGATAAACTGCACTTCATCGTCGATCAGGTGTCGATAGATAAGACTACGCGCTTCGTCGTCGGCCAGCGTAAAAACCACATGAATGCCCAACTCGTGTATTCGATCGGACATCAAATCTGCATAACGATATTCATCCTGAATGAACTGTACTTTGAGTCCCTGAAAAGCTGAAATCTCATCGCGGACAGGTACCGGTAAATAATTATCCCAGAGGGCACACAATGAAAAATGGATAACCACGGCATCAAAGCCGCGTAGGGAAAATCCCTTCCTGGAAAGGACAGTACGTGGGTTGAACGGAACGATGGCATGCCGGCTATGAGCACCGAATGCCGCGACATGATCCAGTATGGCATTCTGCATCCCGGGGGCTTCGGTGTCACAGAGTAAAAGCACTCGTAGACACTCATTTCCTTCCCTAGCTGATACTGATCCCTTTTTCATTGAGGATTACAAATCAGAAATTCCATGTATCTAATGTGGAATATTACTGTCTGATTTTTGGGTTGCCGCAAACTTCTGGTGAACACCCATTAAACCAAGCATATGCTTCACTCTCTCTTTGAACGGATTTTTCAGTTCATTCGCGTACTCACCGATCTCCTGTGAAAGCCTGTAATCGTCTAGCGATCGCAAACGATTTAACTGATATTGCGGAATATCGATGCGCGACACTTGGTGCGCATAGTCTATCGTCCCTCGTAACGTCCCTAATGCACTATCAAGATGCTGCTCGGAAAGAAGAGAGCATGCATCGACCGCTTCACTTAATAGCTCGTCAATTCGTTGCCGGCTGTATCCGAGATGGGAAAATCTAAAAATATTTTCTTCGAAATATGCTCGGGCATTCTTGGCAGGAAGCGAGTCGCCATAAATTGCTCCGCAGGCAAATCCAACATCCAGCTTGGCGGCAAGTTTCACAAGATCCGCCATTTCACCGATGTTACTTTTCATGACAGTTGCTGTAAGGGATATTTTCCAGTTCTTCTTATGGTCTTTTGCGTACTGAATAAAATAGTCTATGTTAGACATTAACTTTTCCCAGCGACCACCCCTGCGGATGTGTTCGTATGTGTTTTTGGTCGCTGCATCGATATTCAAACCTATATCAACATTTTTTACTTCAGCTAAGTTTCTGAATATTCTTTTTTCATCTAATAGTTTCCCATTGGTCAAAACTTTGAACCAGGCTTCAGGATGTGCGTGCTGGTTAAAATGTTCTACGATGTCCAGAAACTCTCCGAATACCATCGGCTCACCACCGGTCAGTCGCAAAGTATGCAGATAGGGAATAATGGACTTTATATATTCAATGCGCTGGCGGCTTACTTTTTGCTTACTGGCGTGATCCTGCGGGCACATGATGCACTGCAGATTACATAGCTCACCCAATTGGACGTTCGCACATATCGGCTTTGCCGAGGCTGGCGGGACCTGGCCCGCCTCATAGCAGTCACGAAGCAAAAAGAAATTGGCATAAAAAGCATCTAACCCTGCCAGGCTACGCGCTGATGGATTAGATAGAGGAAAGCTTGAATCAAATATATTAGAATGCTGATCGTATTTAAGTAGGTGCGGACATGACACACAATTACTATTCATTCGGCTTTTGTCGCCACTGATAAGGGATTCACGAAGCCGTTTGGCGACATCAGATTGGAAAGGATCAAACGGAGCAGCATTCTTGTCCCCGCTGATATCGATCGGGCTACAACATGGACCTATGGTGTTGTCGCTATTGGCGAAAACATGCGTCCAAGCTGAAAAACATTTCATTTCAACAATCCCAAATCAAATATTGCAGAATAAAGTAGCATAGTTGCTAAGCTTCAGTCTGCCTACCAATGGACGCGCCATGTTTCTATTCATACAGCGCATAGCAAACGAACAGCTCTCATGCTGTTAATTATTTGCCCTGCGAGCCTCGATCAGATCAACAAGACCGTCACGCAGAGATATGACGGACTCGAATCCGAGTTCTCGTGCCGCCTTTTGCGGGCAGCCGATCCGGTTGCGGACAAACGTGGTTCCACCCGGCTCGTACTTGACCGAAGTATCTACGCCTGAAATCTCGATCATAAGTTCAACCAGCTCGGTGATGGACGTCCGAATACCTGTCCCGACATTATAGTACTCATCGCTAGTATCCGCAGCCATCGCCAGCACATTTGCCCTGCCGCAATCCCTCACATGGACAAAGTCATAAGCTTGACTGCCGTCGCCGTATACGACCGGCTGTTCACCAGCCTCCAGAGCATTAAGAATCTTGATGATGACCGCAACATAAGCACCTTTATCATCCTGACGTGGTCCGTAAACATTCATATATCGCAGCCCGACGTAGTCCAGCCCGTAACGGTGATGATAGGCACGTAGCATCGCCTCGCCTGCAATTTTCGTCGCGCCGTAGAACGTCTTATTGTTGAAAGGGTGATCTTCCGTCATGGGTTCAGAAACGGCATCACCATAGACAGATGCCGACGAAGAATAGACAAGACGCTTAACACCTGAACGGACGCAGGCATCCATTACATTGAAAGTCCCTTCGATATTCACGTCAAATGCTGACCGTGGAAAATCGTGGCAATGTAAAAGCCATAACGCGGCGAGATGGAAAACCCCGTCGACATCTTTCATGGCATCAGCAAGGACCTCAGTCTGCAGTATTTCCCCTTTCGGTTCGTATACTCGAACTCGCGGGTCTTTCAAGGCTTCCGACAAGTTCTCCGGCACACCACGGACGAAAGAATCATAGACAATGATTTCACCAACATCTTCCTTGCAAAGCTTCTCCACCGTGTGAGATCCGATCAGGCCCGCACCGCCGATAACCAGAAACCTTTTTCCTTTGAGTTCCACGTTTCCTCGCTATTCAGTAATTATTGCATAGCAATTTTAAGGATAACCTGAACGACCCGGTCGATATCTTCATCTTGAAGATAAGGGTGCATTGGCAGGCTCAGGACTGTTTTCGTCAAGCTCTCAGAGACAGGCACACCATTGCCGACGACCGGATAAGAGGCATACGCGGCTTGTCGGTTCAGCGTCTTAGGATAGTAAATAGCACAGGCAATATTCGCATCTTTTAGGGCCGCTTGTGCCTTGTCTCGATGCTCCAGTTTGATCGTATATTGCGCCCAGGCGCATCTCCCGTATTCAGGGATCACTGGTACGCTGACAGCATCAGCCAGATTTTCGGCGTAACGCGCCGCCACGCGATTACGGGAAGTCATTTCATCTTCAAGAATTTCCAGCTTAGGAAGAAGAATCGCCGCCTGCAGCGTATCAAGTCGGCTGTTAACCCCTACCCGAGCCTGCTCGTACTTTCCACCGCCTTTGCCGTGTTGGCGAATAGAGCGAAGTACCTCGGCCAATTCGTCATTGTCGGTCAGCACGGCCCCGCCATCGCCATAACAACCCAATGGCTTCGCCGGGAAAAAGCTGGTAGCGGTCGCATGCCCAAAGGAACCGGCCTTTCGGTCGGCGGATATGGCGCCCATACTCTGAGCTGCGTCACATAGAACGAACAAGCCATGCTCTTCGGCAATCGCAGATATGCTTTCATAATCCACAGGCAGACCAAAAAGATCTACGGGAATAACGGCAGCAGGTCTCAATTCGCGCGATGTGCACTCCCCAATTGCGCGCTGAAGCGAATCCGGAGAGATATTGAAAGTATCTTCCAATACATCGATGAAGAACGGCGTAGCACCGAGAAGTGCGACGACTTCCGCAGTTGCAGGAAAAGTGAAAGCCGGTACGAATACGGCATCACCAGGTCCGATCCCACGGGCCATCAAGGCTATCATCAATGCATCGGTCCCGTTTGCACATGATATGCAATGCTTGGCGCCCGCATAATTTGCAAGTGCGTCTTCGAATTCGGCCACTTCGGGCCCCATGATGAACTGACCGCGCGTCAATACATCAGCAATCGCTTGTTCCAGCAGATCGCTTATGCGTACCCGCTGGGCATGCAAATCAACAAGCGGTATCGCTTTAGCCGTCGTGTTCATCATTCCGGTACTCTCGTTTATTTGTTTTCAGCAAGCAAAAGCTGATTATTATACCCAAGAAAATATTTCTGACCTGTGCGAGGACAGACCAGGTCTTCTCCAAGTTTTTCGCCTGCATGCGACATCCACCCGGTCTGACGAGCCGGCGTGCCAACCACCAAAGCGTGTGGCGGCACATCTTTCGTCACCACGGCACCGGCACCGATGAATGCAAATTCACCAACCGTGCAGCCGCAAACGATAGTCGCATTAGCACCGATCGTCGCACCTTTTTTAACCAGTGTTTCCTTAAATTCATCTTTGCGTTCTACGCCTGCGCGGGGATTCAAAACATTGGTAAAGACAGCGCTGGGACCGCAAAATACACCTTCCTCGAGCGTCACACCTTTATAAACCGAAACATTGTTCTGGATTTTGCATCCATCCCCGATGGATACCATGGGGCCAACCATAACATTCTGGCCAAGAACGCAATTCTTTCCGATACGCGAACCGGAGAGAACATGTGCGAAATGCCAGATTCTGCTCCCTTCGCCTATGACGACATCGTCATCAATGACTGCGCTTGCGTGAATTTTGATATTATTATCCATGCCTTGCTCACGTCCCGAAAAGGATGGCTTTCCATCCATGCGATGCGATTCTAGTGACTTTGCCGCTGCGTTCAGGACATTTAATACGCGCAGACCTTCCGCACCGTCAGTCCGAGGTGTATTGCCAGTTTGAATGCTTTCAAGAAAATGAAGGCATTCCATTCTCAGCGGCTCATTCTGTTCCAGTTCAACCGCGGTGCCATCTCCGCGCTTCGCATTTGGCTTTCCATCCGACCAATCAACTTCATGGCCATATAATGTCAGTTTCCTTTCCCATGGTTCACCGTCGTCAAAAACCGCCATCCCTCGTTCGCCGATCACGGACAGACGTTGTTCTTTATACGGATGCAACCATGAAACATAAATCTGCGCAGCAACACCGCCCGGGAATGTCATGCTTGTCGTCGTAACGTCGGCAATATTCTGGTGCAGGTGGTGCGCACCGATGGCATCGACCCTTATCGGCATATCATTCACCAGCGACAGGATCATGGAAATGTCATGCGGCGCGAAACTCCATAATATATCTTCTTCACGCCGGATTTTTCCGAAATTCAGGCGCGTCGAGGCAATATTCTGCAGTTTTCCAAAGGCCCCTAAGTTAACCAGTTCCCTCAACTTGATAAATGCCGGATGGTACTGGAGCAAATGCCCCACCATCAGCATGCACCCGCGATCCTTGGCTATCCGGCAAAGAGTCTCTCCTTCTTGCAAATCAAGCGCGAGTGGTTTCTCGACATAAACATGCTTGCCTGCTTCAAGGAAGTATTTGGCATGCTCATAATGCAGGGCAGCCGGCGTTGCGATCGCCACACCTTGAATATCGTCTCTCTTTATAATCGAAGTGAAAGGCAGCGCCTCAACGCCGTATTGTTCAGCAAATTGCGCGGCTACGCCATCTGAAGCATCGCTCACTGCCTTGAGGCTACCTAGTTCCGCAAAATTTCGAATCAGGTTCTTGCCCCAAAAACCAGCACCAATGACTGCAATACCGATATCAGAAGCCGACTTTGGAATATTATTCATTTACTATTTCAATCAAATAAAGACTTCAATTTGGCCATTGTTTGCCATGGTACCTGCCCCATATCAAGTTGGTTAGAGCAATTCAGAATGTTCCAATAAATTGCTTTATCGCTACTTGATCTCCAGAAAATCACGATTTTTCACCCGAAATAAGCATAATACGAGAACGCATACCCCGTGGCACCATATAGGATGGGATGTGTTCGATGGGGTCTGGAGGGCCGGAACTGAAGTGCAAAGCCTTGGTATTTTTCAACAGTTGACGGACATGGCCTTCACGCAGCGAACGACGAACAGAGACCGTTCCGCCTGGAAATACATTGTCGAGTTCCTCAAGAAGCGTTCCGAAAGATTTGTGATATGCCCAAGCCCACCTGAGCCCGCGCCAAAGGCATATGTTGTACCAATAAAAAAAAGACCGCTCGGAAAACTCTATCAGCATGAACCTCCCGCCTGGCTTCAAACATCGCAAGGCATCACGCATCAATTTCACTGGTTCGTTGCTGCCAGAGATGGCTACATATCCAAAAATCGCATCAACACTTTCAGCTTCGATATCTGATGCATTTTGATACGAGAGCCACATTTTCGGTTGCCAGACGGAGCCTGTCTCGAATTTGACAGACACTCCGACGGAGGATACGTCGAGTACACTTGAAACTCCGTAAAACGTTGTGCGCAACAGATCAGCGACCCAGCTACCATTAACGTCAATATACTCAATATCCGCCTGCTTCTTCACCAGATAATTTAAGGTGCGCTTGGCACCGGGTCCCCCCGATACAAGATGAGCCCCATCCAAACCATTGAGCACTCGCGCCACATTCGCATGCCAGGAAAAATGTTCGATAACGGCATTTCTGGCGTTCTCCCCCAGCATTCGGCACATAGCCGGCTTTTCCGAAAGTTTTACCACGCTTTCTACAATGTCGGATGCACTGCCCGGTTCGCAGAGAACCCCTCTCCAGTTCCCGGCTTCAGCGTTCATGTCATCAATTTCTATGTGATGAAGACCAGGCGACAGAACAGCTCCGATCTGTTCCAAATCACTGGCCACGATCGGTTTTCCAAGACTCATGTACTCAAAAAGCTTCGTTGGTGAGCCGAAGAACGGACTGTCTTTCATATGCCTGTCATGCGGCGACAAGAACAGATCGCAACCACCGAGCATACGTCGAGCCTCGGTCGGGCCGGCTAACCCTGTGAAGTGAATTTTATTGCCGATGCCGGCATTCTTCAGTTGGCGTTCAAAATGAGCACGCTCAGTACCGTCTCCGATTAGCAGAAAACGTGCTTTGGGACACCGCTTGGCGATTCCCGGTAATGCCTCTGCCAGAATGGATATGCCATGCCAGCCGCCGAATGTACCGATGAACCCGACAACGAACGAATCCAGTGGCCATTGTAATTCGTTGAGGACGCTGTCCCTATGCGGCTTTGATGCTGGTGTAAATATCTCGGTATCGACACCATTTGGATTTACAATGATCCTAGTCTTGTCGATCCCGCGCTCGATGAGTTGATCGCGAAGTACTGACGAAACGACAACGATATACGTTGCCTGTGAGAGTGAAAAATCTTCCGCATCCGCAAAAATCTGCTCGAGTGCATAGCCGATACCACCGAACGATTTAGACATTGAGATTTCAGATCCGTTGTATTCCAGGATATACGGAATTTGAAATTCCCGGCACAATGCAGCGCCGACGACATTTCCGAGGCAATAGCGCTCATAAACATAAGCAGGCTTTTCTTTTTCGAACTCTCTCCGCAGCAAACTTACATAATGTGCATTCGCTGACAGGATACCTTCCTCCCCAGGCAAGACTTTCGGCCTTGGCAAAACGGTTTGATGCACGCCGAATTCGTCAAGAAGCTCAAACGTATTTGCTAAATATGCCATAAACCGTTTTGTCCGTGCCGACAGTTCCTTAGCTACAAAGCATGTATGGGTATAGCTACCGCCCGCAATCATAGCCGCCCAGAAATCTAAACGCAGATATACCCCCTTCCCGGAGACAATCTGGTCCGATGTTTGCTGCAACAACGGATGGGCTTCCAACGGTTTCGGGTCCGCCTGAAGCTGTCTAATCATCGCTACGATTTCGAGTTGCACCATGTCGTTATCTTGGCTTCGCACCAAGCTGGAGAACCAGCGGCCAATAGCGTGAAAATCTTCTGCCACCAATAATTTTTCAGCAGCATTGCTGCTCAACAAGGCCCGGACAAACCTTGCAACACGCCAAACAGCACGAAGTAAAACAACGCCGACGGCTAGCAGCCATTGCATGAAATGGCGCCGCAAGTCCACTTTATCAGCAGACTCAGCAATATCCTCGAAGATCCAGTGAAACCACACGCGAAAACCGGAATTGAGAACACGGCGGGCAAACATGAGCTGTTGATAATTGACGAACCCATGCGTGCAACTGATGACGACACCTGTGGCATTCCCCACAATTGCCGTGTTCAACGGCGACGGGTCCGGGGACATATTGCCTGGGGTGTTTTTGATATGACCACGGACAAACAGCGCATCGTAACTGCCAGCATGGCTCCAATGAGATGAAGAAATGTCAGGAGACACAACGAGGACGCGGCCAGATTCTTTGTCTGTTATTTTTCTTTCAAAAGACAACGAGGAAACATCTTCATTCATCGTCGGTTAAGTCACGCCGACCATATATACAGTCTTCAATCTGAAGGGCGAGTGCTGTGACCTCAACGTATTCCTCAATTGCAACAGGCGCGGGGCCATTATTGGCAATTGCCGACAAAAATGCGTTGATAGCCGCTATGTGTCCTTTGTCCCGCGTGCCTTGCCACAAAACCTGTCCGTCACTACAGCGAACCAGCGATGTGAAATCATCAAGGACATAAGCCTCCCCATCGCAGAACACTTCGAGCCTCTCTTTGGGAAGCCCGGATTTTGGCCCGGCGGACGAATATATAAGGTTGCCGATGCTGCCGTTTGCAAAATTGATGGTAGCAGCAAAATTATCGTTCCGCGCATACCGCTTGGCTCCATCATTAAGAGCCCCCGCAGTAACCGTGGCAGGCGCAGCTCCTACCAAATATCTGAGCGTATCATACATGTGACAGGCCTCTCCGATATTCCTGCCTCCGCCTTCGACACCCTGCACCCAATGTGATGGATCGATATAACCTGCATTGACCCTGTAAGTGGCAAGGATCGGCGAAAGACGCCCCGAGAGACATTCATTCAAGACCTGGATCGCCGGAGAAAAACGCCTATTGAAATCGACCATCAATATTCTTGAAGGCGGCTGCACGTCCAATGTGTCACAAAACTTGTTCAACTGATCCCAGTTGATGGCCAGCGGCTTCTCGACAAAGACGTGCTTACCTGCTTGCCAGGCCTTGAGTACCTGTTCCAGATGCCGGTCATGACGTGTAGCAATAACGACGGCCTGCACATCGTCGATTTCAGTCAAGGCATCAATGCTACTACATAGGTTTGCGATACCCTCTGCTCTGGCGAAATTGCCGCCTCGCACGGCATCGCTGCTGACGACCGCACGACATTGAGCACTAGTCTCAGCGTTTTGAAATGCCGGATAGAGGGTCGATATACCAAAAGCACCGGCGCCGACTAGCGCCCAACCGACAGCATCTTTCTGACGTGCCTTTTGACCAGTCAATTCAAGCGATTTACTTACAATACCAGCAGCGTCCCCGCCCGGGTATCTGATCAAAACGCCAACGGGGCGCGGTTTTTCATCAAGCATCCCGGCATATAGAGAAGGGGCGATTTCCAGATCGATCTCCTGATCAATCAATGAAGCGACGTCGATCAGGCCTTGGGAAGAGAAATTCAAGAAAGCCTGCATGTTTCGACCGGCCGTCCAGGGCACGTATGCTCTAGGATAATCAATCCCGCGTTTTTCATAGACAGGGTCATAGCGCCCTGGCCCGTAAGACGTGCTCATATGGACATCGAGCTCTTTACGATAAAATTCAGCACGCTCAAACGATAGCCGGACATCCCCCAGCAAGGAGATGACACCGCGCCTTCTGGCAATGGCTACCGCCAGCGATGCCGGCTCATCGGAATCCGAAGCCGCGGCGATGATGACGGCATCAGCACCATTATTTGCACTAGCAACGGCGATGCGTTTGTTGAACTGATCCAGTGAGGACGTTAGAAAAACGTTACCTCTCTCCACTCTCCCTTCAGCGCGAGTTTCATCCGGATCATATCCGATGACACAACAACCGCCTGCTGCCAGTAATTCCACAGCAAGTCGCCCAAGAAGACCAAGTCCGATCACAGCGACCGTGTCTCCAAGCGCGGGATCAGCGCGGCGAACACCTTGCATCGCGATCGCTCCCAGTGTCGTGAAGGCGGCCAACCGCAGATCAAGACCGGCCGGGACATGAGCCGTCAGATTTTGCTGAACAACGACGTATTCAGCGTGGTTTGCCTTTCCGGTACCGGCGCAAGCGACAAGATCCCCAACTGAAAAGGATGTTACCCCTTCACCAACGGCAACGACTTCACCGGCACAGGAATATCCCAGTGACCAGCCCTGATCATCGCAGTCCGTACGAGCAACGAGCCCCTCATCTCCTGACTTGCCCAAAAGTGTGCCGCGCGCCATGCGTTGAACCCGGCGAATGGCTTTCTCTGGGTGTCTGATCGACAGCTTAGTGTAATGAGCCATAGTACGAACGGTATTGACGGCTCGGCCGAGTGGATTTGCGTCCGTTAACACCGACTGTGCTTGACTTGCAAGCTCGGTTCCGGGGCTGACGACGGAAAATGCATTACGCACCAAAACCTCGTACGGCTCCGGGGATGGAACCGGCATGTTCGCGACGATCACGCCGGACTGTGTACCTAACAACTGCCGCACTTACTTCTCCATAAATAGACACTTCATGCAGCGTCTGGACTTGCCACGCCTTTTACACCGGTCTCGGCCATTTTGCGAAGAAGATACTTGTAATCATCGCCCCAACCGTAGTCAGAGTGTAGAACACGCTGGTGCCATATGACACCAACAACACCACCAACAGCAGCAATCTCATCAACATATCGGTCGATAGCCCGGCGACGTTCTTTCACAGGCAGCATGCCATAAAGGAATAGATGCGCATCCATGAGCATGAATGGCACAATATGTATACTGTGTCTCTTTTGCCCGGGGCCCGACCAGGGGGAGAAACAAAGGGCGGATGAAATTCGAAAGCCGGGCCTGTCGTTGAAACCCAAGGTATGATCTTCTTGCAGGCTGGCTTCCTCCTGGGCATCCCAGGTGAGCGACCATGAGAAACGCAGCCAATGCTGACGGCAACACTTCACCTTTTCCGATATGACGGCTTCAATCTTTTCACGCTCGGCAGCAATTCCCAATGCCGAACTGAACGTCTCGTACCCCGGATGCACCCCGATCTGCCATCCACCATCTTTCAACACCGAAATGCTTGCACCCACTTCGGCATCCGATGTGTCATACCCAGGATCAAACAACCATTTACGAAAGCTGGCACGCTGACCTGCGCCGCCATGGAAAAAGAAAATGCTCCGACAACTGTGCGACTCCTCGATATCCATGAGGGCGCCAATTTGATTGTAATTTCCTGAGAATATGGCGAACCGCACCATTTGCAGGCCTGAATGCAAGGCATCGCTAAACCGCCCACGCAAAAATGAACGCAGGAGGTTTATTCCTTCGAATACGCACTGCTTGATTCGTAAGGGAAGCGATTTCGACAACGCATCAACATCATGGGTAAGGACAATTCTCGGCAAAGGGCGCGGACCGAAAAGTTCAATCTCATCACGACCTTCGATACGGGCTGCCCATCGCCTGAGAAACATGAATATCCAGTTTACCCACGCACGGTCGAACCTGGCCCCATCAAAACCAGACAATCTTTGTGCGTAAGAATGAGCAGGCCCATTTTCAGCTTCCAACCTTCTCTCCGCGAGACCGTTCATATAGCTGAATGCGGCGGACCACCAATCGCATCGCTCCCAAAGCGGCCCTTCACCATCAACGATAAATGAACGCTCGACCAGGATTGACGGGGGACTCTGCTCGATATGTGTAAGTCCCCATTCCGGGACTGGGACATAAACGGTTTCTATGGACGTTTCAGAACCGCTATCCGGTATCGGAAGCTGCCGCAGGTATCCCTGACCGGCGGGCCAATACTCATGACCGGCATCAACAACGAAATCGATGATCTCTTCGTGTGTTAGCAACGCGCCACGACCTTTGACAATTACATAGACCGTAATACTTGAGCGGTCAGGACAATCAATTCAGTTCACTTAATAATACACTGGCAACGTGCCGTGATTCCGCAAACGAGCAAGATAGCGGTAAATTGATAACAGTATGTGAGAACCGTTCAGCAACAGGAAAACTCTCGTCAGGCTGAAGTGAGCCCGCATAGGATGACATAGCTGGCACACAATACTCGATGACTTCACCAAGCTGCACACCATGATTGAGCGCCTTTTCCATGAGTTCCGCCTTACGGGCTGTCTGGACGGCAAAATGCGAATATGTGGCGCCTTCGACATTCGGCGGCAATAGGATACCCAACTTCCCGGCATACGGCGCCAGAGTTGCATTGTAATAAGCAGCGATATCCCGCCGATGACGGATAATATCGCCGTATCGCCGTGTCTGCACGATCCCCACCCGTGCTTCCAGCGGCGTCATGCAGACAAGGTAGTCGGCAGGCATCTCGATAAGCGATTCGTCATAATATCTGACAAAGCGATCAAGAAAACCGTTGCGCTCCAAGTAATTGACGAATCCGTACAGCGGGCCATAGAAAGCCGGATAAGTGGCCAAGAGATACAACATCCGGGACAGCGATTTTGACCAACTTGACGGCTGCAGATGCCTCACCCGCCATTTCAGAAGTGCGTCGTAGAGTTCTTCATCATCAGTTGTGACCATCCCGCCAAAGATCGAAGACATAAGCTTGCTGATATTCAATCCGTAGATGGCGGCAACCCCCTCTTTCTGGACCCCCCGCCCCCTCCAGTCTGCAAGAAAGCTGTGCGCACAGTCCTGTATGATTTTCACATGTGGAAACCTTTCCCGAAAAGCATCCAATGCATCCAGGTCAACCGGATAACCAAAGAGCGAAGTCATGATGATCGCGCCGGTATTTTCGTTGACCTTAGCCGACGCAGCTTCGATATCCATGTTGAAATCATGCTCCTGGCTGTCGACGAACACTGGCTTGTTGCCACTAATGATGACCGCATGAGCAACGACGACACAGGTATAGGCAGGGAGTATCACGTCCTTACCTTTCAGCCCCATGGTATCAAGCAAAGCTACCAGCGCCGTCCGTCCATAGGGGAATGTCACCGCCCGGTTTTGTTCGGCCAGATGGGCGAATTCATTTTCAAAACGTTTTATATCACCATCATGACCGACATGCGCCGCAGTGAGTATTTCCGCCAGACCGAACCGGGGTTTTAAACGGGGGATCATCGATCATCTTCCCGCTGCCAATATCCTTGGCTCGCCATGTGTATGGCGCTGAACGGCATGGCAGTATCCACCTGGCGTAGATCTCGAACATCGCCATCCCATTGATCCTCGATGTGCAATGCCTCACCAAGAAAAACTGTCCTGATATTCCTGATGCCGATACACTTCCGACCGGTGATCAGTCGTTCGACCAGCATCTTCTTTATCAAATTACGGATGGGGCCGATTTTCAGCACCGTAAGGGCAAGAGCACGGAGCACGATGAACTGAAACGGCGAGGGCCACTCCCTTTGCGCCTTGGTCAATTCCGATCTGACTGTGATCCGGTCGTCTTCAAATGTGACGACGTTACCATCAAACCAGGATTGCGTCATGTACAGATCGCCGTCTCCCCGGGTCGCCGCGACGCCTGGATTAACAACCGTGCGCCCGCCTTTCGGAAAATGATATACGACGCCGCCTTTCTTGAAAGATATGACGGTGTAGTGATTGGCCCCTTTGTCTAGCAGCAGCCCTGCGTGATCCAGCCGTTTGCGCCATACCCCGTCTGCAACGCCCGGCACCATTCCGTGACCCGGTTCCGGGCGTCCGTCGGCCAGAACGGCCGCCCAGCAATACCCATTAAATGCAGGGACCATATTGTTCGGGTCCAACACGTCCAGCGTTACGCAGTCCCGGTTCTCTATGGACGATCGGATTGCCGGCAACATCGACGCAGCGGCGTCAGAAAACGATGCCAGCGCCTCAATGCCTGCAGGGTGGCAAATCCTTGTGTTTCGCGCGCCATACAGACCGCCGAAAGACCCATCCGGGTGGACACAGTATGCAAGAAATTCGGCTGCCCGCTGCAAAGGTGCGCTTAATCCCAGATCGGGACGGATATCGTTAATATCTGCAAGATACGTCATTGCAAGAGACTGATATCCCGGGTCTGGGCCCTCATATTCGGGGAACCATCCCTCCGCTGATTGCATAGAGATTATTTCCGCGACGAGTGCATCCCCTGCCCCGCCAGTATTCTGACCGGATATCCTCTCCCATCTGATAATGGCCGCAGCAGCGGTCGCCAGGTGATTAGTAATGGTTGCATGGCTCTCCCTGTTGGCGAGGACAAAACGTATCAACGGAGCAAGAGAATCGACGAGTTCTTTTGAAACCGCCTGATCGATTCGACTCTCGAGCAGTTCCAGTGCGCACAGTGAATCGTAAGCGACAAGTGCAGTCACGCAATAGGACGCTTCACCAGGAAACGCTTCTTCGAGACTGCCGTCGGGGCGACGTATGGATCGGATCGCACGGAGGATTGAAAGGATACGCTCAACAACGCGTTGTTCGTCAAGCCACGTCGGCAGCAGTCCGGCATTCACCAGCCGCGCAAGACCGTGCGCTGCTCCTTGAAAGGTCCCATTGGTAAAATCCGAGAGTTTCCAAGCCCACCGAAGTCGATCACCAACGCCGAATTGCGGGCTTGTCGGATCCTGCTCGAAACAGGCCAGTAACCGCGGCAGGGTTGCATAGGTTTGGACTAGGTATGGATTTTTTTGTGTCATTCATTAATGCTTTTTCTCAAATAAGCACTTCAGAGAATTTTGATTCATGCTGCCCCAGTCGGTTAAGTGCGTACTCTTAGAGTTGATTTTCCGATATCTGCAAATTGTCAGCCAATCCACATATAGGCCCGCATCCCCTCCGACTGCTACGAGTTTCCCATTTATAAGCGATGTCGCTTTGTTTTTATCACCAGAATTGGTGTCCCCTTGTTGAAGAATAATTTTTACTGAATTGGCATTCTTCGTTTCGAAAACAAGCTCATTCAGGATTGGCCTGGGCGGCATAAGCCAACCAAAAGAATTGTCTTTTACACCTACAAGCAGATCATTTCCGCCACTACTAACGGGCATGGAAATCTTCAGAATGGATGACGGAGGAACCGGAATATTCGGACTTTCAAAAAGATGCTCCCAATCATGCCCCCGCCCTTTCAGCATGTATATGCCATTACCTTCTGCTAACAACTGGCTTGATGCAGATATCGATGACCATTTGTCATAACTGGGGATGGCTATGCTGAGTTCCTCTCTATTTGAAACTGCAGGAATGCCTTTACTCAGGCCAATAATTTTAATCTTGGATGCGGGTGAGATACTAAAGTGGCTGAAATACAGAAAACCTCCATCATGTTTCACCTGTAAATAGGTACGATCTTCTGACTTGAAATAATAGGCATGATCGAACTGAAAAGAATCATCATAGACCGGAATAGTGAAATGATCAGTGGGCGTCGCTGCGAGCAACCCTGATTCCTTTTGACCATCATGTTGGATTTCCACTTCTATGAGATACTGCCCTGGCGGCAATTCGTCCCTGGTCCTCCAGCTTTGAGCGGCATACTTTGTCTCCACACCTGGCCGACGATATTCAAACGATAACTTTACGGGCGGCGCCGGTACAAAGCCGAAGTCATCAATCGAAATAAACCGATCGATCCATTGACCTGTAATACCATCCATGACGCCAAAGCTGGCGGCCTCATTAAATCTGCCCTCACCATTACCGACTTTATATATCCTCATTTCTCCATAGGGTTCTGCGTATATGCTCTTAATCAAATGCATACTGGTATTCGGAAATACCGACTCGATAGGCCAATCGGCTAACCTTCCTCGCAGGATCGCTTGAGCAAAGGCCGTACTTGCAGTCCGACTAAACACAACCGCATCGGGACGCAGTTTTGCGCGATCCTCAACTGCAAACTCCAATGCTAGAGCAAGCCCCTCATAGAAAGAGATGAGTTGGTATCTGTTTCCAGAATCATTACCCAGCTCAGCAGGTCCGAAAATACGCGCACGTGGGGGCAAACTCTCAATAATATGAGACTTCAATTGCTCATACTTAACATTGCCATATGCCTGTTTCTCCCAAAACGAAGGCACGGCAAGAAAATAACCACCTACAAATAAAATCACGAAAACGGCAATTATTCGGCAGTAAACCTCAGCACCCTTCAATGGCCAGCTATTAGCAGCACTTAGCATGCAGATCACCGCTGCACCGATGCCGGAAACTGTCCACGCCATAGCCACATGCAAGACAATAACATACCCACTATGAAAATTTGGGTAGAACGATAAGGAAATGAGATACATAAAAAATAAAACTGGACCTGGCAGCGAATACGCGATGTGTCTCCGCCAATGGTCACTGGGATTGAGGGAATTCAATACAACAAGTGTCAGCGCAAAAAGGAAGCCAACGACTTCAACGGACAGTAAGATTTTCGCTTTTGAACCACCAAAATAATTTATGTGGTTCATTAATGTTTCAATATACGGGATGTTATTTTTTGCACCGACAAAATCACTGTACCCCAACCAAAGTCCGATCAGAGTCTTTAAATTAAAATCAACGGCCCATAGATAGATTAAGGTTACAAACAGCCCGCCGATAGCAATCGCTATGAAGTTTCTAAGAATTAAGTTCTTATGACTGTTACTCGGTAAATTAAAATGTAGAGAAGAAAACGCCCAAAAGGCGATGACAAATATCGGCAAGGAAAAAGCAATTTGGTGAGAAGTAAAAGCTCCGGCTGCAGACGCACCTGCCAGTGACCATGTAACCGTACTGTTGTGCTCCACGGCCCGAGTTACACATAAAAGACAAAGAGCTGCAAACACGCTCACGGAAATATCCGGCCGGATCATTGGGAAATGTAAATTAAAGAAGATAACAAATAAAATGCACGCGGTAGCCGATCCTGCCGCCATTGATGCCCGTCGGAAAGTTATTATTGAGATAATCGAGGCAAGGGCCAAGCCCAATGGATGGAGCATTCTGCCCAATTCAATCGATTGACCAAATATCCATTGAAGCCCTGCCAAAACCCAAAAATACCATGGGCCATAATTAAAAAATACATCGGAGCGAGGTAACGCGGCATGAGGCTGCATTGGGGTTGTCGTGATGCTGTGACGGCCATAAACAGCCAAGTTATGAGCAACATTCCCAAGCGCCTCATCATAAGTGATGCGGGGGACAACGCCGGCAAATTTCATAATAAGATGGAGGCTTATTGCAAAAAGCAGGGCAAGAGATCCGATTAAAAACCACTTCGAAATCAGCTCCAACAACTCTTTGCTTATTACTATGCGCATATTCGCCAGTACCTTCGCTTCACCTGCTTTTTGAGTTTTATGTTTCCTCGCCATCTACAGGCGTTACCAAGCGCAGCAGAAGTCGGATTCCAGCCTCATAAGCTATATTTTCATTCGCAGCATATGAATTTTCGGATTTAAAAGCATATGGTTCTGTATCAATAATTTTTCCGCAATCAATGACCGATGTAACCTGATGGGCCGTTGCAAATTGATCTAGGTCCTTATTTCCGAGTGCCCGCCAAATTGCCCCAAGACCGGGATAATTATCAATTGATATACAATGTATATTTATAACTTCTGTTTTTTCAGGCAATAGATCGAGATCAATGATTAAACTAGCTCGGAATAAAATGATTCTGCTTGCCTTATATTCAGTAACCACCTCGGCAAGTTGAGCATTACTGTTGATTTTTTCGCCTCCACACAGGCTAAGATCCTTCCTGCAGAGATCTGCGATAAACATTACCGCTGCATTGGCAATGGAAATTCGCCGCCTCAATATCATACGCAGCCCACGCCAGAAACCGCCAGATTGATCAGCAACAAGTCGTATTTTCTTATTTTTAAGGCGGGCAGCTGCAGCACGACCGATCTTATCATCACCGTAAACAACAACGGTTCTGCCATGACTATTTTCTGACGGTGGCAGCGGCATATATATTAACCTACATCATCCCACTTGGTTTTCCGTGATCCGCCGTATCAGCTCATCGCGGCGAAATATCCAACCGCCAAACGGCCAATAGTAGAGAAGTACGAGAACCAGGTATCCAAGGGTCGTTACATTCGCGACCATTTTACTGGAACTCATTTTCTTATCGTAGCGAAGCACAAACGGCACTTCCGCAAACTTTGCATCCAGTAGTGCCAACTTCACGAGTTTCTCAAGGGTGCATACAAAACCCAGCCCCTTCAGCTGAATCAACTCGTTGCCATATGCACGTATCGCCTTTTTGATAAGCGATGCCCTGTAGCAACGATAACCGCACGTGTACTCGGATATGCCAGGGATCCGGAAAAACAAGCGCATGAATAATGTTGCAAGACGGCTCAGCATGGCGCGAAAACCCACCACCCCAACCTGTCCGCCGCCTTCAACGAAACGTGAAGCGATAACAACATCCGCGCCGGCATCAATTTTCTTGAGCATGTCGCCAACAAACCGGGCTTCATGTGTTGCGTCGCAATCGAGCCTGATAATAAGATCATCATCGTCTGCTTGATCTGCAGCCGTTTCCAGGAGATCTCGCACCGTCTCGCCTAAGCCCCGATTCATTTTATGTTGAATCAACTCGATCGGAGAACCTTCAGCGATCAATCTTCTTGTCACTTCGGCTGTCGCATCTGTACTGCCGTCATCGCAGATGATGATTTTTATGAACGTTTTCTTCAACCCAGAGTCATTGAGAATACCCGTAATCACCGGAACGATAGATTCCTCTTCGTTATACGCAGGCAAAAGGAAAAAAACTTTTCTCACTCACCGTAATCCAATTCAGGCTTAAAGGCTTTCAGACGCGTCATCATCGCGATGCACAGAAGCACACCCGCTGCTATAAAGGAAGAGACGGCTGCCGCAAATGCGATATTTTCAATTGTCAAATCAATCGCTTGTAAAATCCAGTACTCAGCGACCATGGCGGCAAGCAATGTTACAATCGACCAACGGTTTATCGCATTCCCAAGAAGACTCAATATAACGAAAATTACTGCCTGGGCGAAACGTGCCAGCAGTATTCCCCCGACAAGTGGCTCACCCGGGGCGAAAGTCTCTCCATACAGCAGGTTGAAGACAAACGGGGAGAGCAGATAAAGGAAAACAAGCCCAGCCGTCGACAAAATGAGGAAATACAGCAACCCTCGTTTGAGTTTTGCGATCGCGGCCTCGGCCGCCCCCCGATCACTGACCGAAAAGGTGAACAAAACCATGCCGACGCCTGACGCAAAGACAAAAAAGAACTTCGCAATTAATTCAGTACGGATATAAAACCCAGCATCGATCCTGTCGAACATACCCTTTGCCATGAAGATATCAAAATTCAGGAAAGCAAAGAAAACGAGCATCGATAGCATGGACTTCATACAAAATTTGACGTCTTCGAAAATAAAACGGTTTAATTTTTTGCGTATGCCCGGCAGGGTTTTGATCAACACAACGATAAGGAATGCCAGAGCGATGATATTGGCCGCCGCCTGCGCCCCGTAGGCAGCCACGACTCCAAAATCAAAGACGACGATGCAAATCCCAAACAAGGCCGTAACGCCCCCCATTAGGTAAAAGGTCGCTGCGATCCAAGCAAACCGGCCCAGTGCCTGCGCATAACCGATAATCAGATTCAAAATCATCGCCGGCACAACTATCAAGCTGGCGAATGTCAGTGAGTTTGGCATCGATACGCTTGCGTAGGACCTGAGAAGCGGATCAGCAAACCAGGCAACGGCTAGAAAGCAAACGCCGAGAACAGAACCGACCGTCAGCGTCTTATCCATCAGCCACCTGATACTCGAAAGCCTGTCATACTCCGGTATCTTAAATGATATCCTTGTCGCCATTAACGTGAAGGCGATTGAGGGTTGCGCTATCAGATTAACGATACTGCTGATAAACTGGAAGTCGCCGAAATCCTCTTGCGACAAGTGGGTTGCCAGCAAAAAGGAAAAGATCAGTAGAAACCCTTTAAAGCCAAACTTGGCCCCTACCATGAGGGAATATTCGTTAAAGATAAATTTTCTAAAAAAAGCAGCCATCAGACGATTTCGCGATACACTCGGCGGGTGATCCGTTTTGCTAGCGGCAGTGGCATCATGCTCCAGATTCGGCGGGGCAATGACAACTTGCCTGTACCGTCTGGGATATGTGGTTTCACCCCTATGGGAGAGAAGATATAATAGTATAGTTGCACAGGCATGCCGCCCAGGCGCCGTTTGAAGTCGAACGTCCCCTGTCCCTCGGCACTCCGGCCCATGTCGAACACTTTTCCATTCCTCTCGACGGCAAGCTTTATGCTTTCCCAATAGAGCAAGGAATTCACACATTTTGGTCTGTATTCGGACATGGTTATCGCCCATGGCACGGCAGCGCAGTCCTGAAAAAAAGTAATAACCGATGCAGCGACAGGTTTCCCTGAATCGCGGATCACAATGAAACGCACAGTTTCAGGAAATGAGTCGGCTAAATTTCGAAAAAAGCCTATGTCCGGCGCCGGTGATCCAAGGTCGCGCATACACCGCAAAACCACACTGCTTAATTCACCGGCCAATTCGGCTCCGCCGTGGATAATATCGAAACCATACGATTCAGCCTTACGTATCTGATTACGGGTTTTGTCACGGAAGACATTATCCCAGATATGCTCGGTGCCATGATTCAGTTCTATCAAAAAGCGAAAATATCGATCAATTAAAGCCCATCCTCGGGCTTGCGCAGACGGATTCGGCTCTAGCAAGCGGAGCAATACATACTCAAGCTTTTCAGCCTTTGAGTATCCTTCGATCGCGCCCATCAAAGCATCAGAGGTTTCGGCGGAATTACTTAATAAACCGCCACCACTTGCAGCCAGCGGTGCCGTTTTGCCGTGATACCCGGCAAGGAAACTGCGGTTTACAGAGAACATTGCCATGCCCTTTGCATGGCTTTGCAGCGGTGTATGAAACCCGACAAACTCCGTGCCGAAATGCTCACATACCAATTGAGTCCATTCGGGTTGATCCGCGAAGCTAGATATTTCCGGTACACGGCCAGCAAAATTCCAACCCTTTAAATCATTTGGATTTGTTGTTCTTTTGATATCAATGCCGTTTTCCGCCATGTCAAACTGCGGTCCAGGAAACAAGTTCAATGCCCCGTCGTGAAATCACCTCCTTCACCTCAGGATCACAGAGTGCCGCAAGCTCCTCGCGACGTCGCGGGGACGCGTAGAAAGGAGCAAGTCCTGTGGTTGTTGCGCCTGTCGAAACCGGATTGCCCGGATGCATCGCTATTTCCCATGTTTCGTTACCGCTAATAGTTTCAAAAAAGCGCTTCAATACCGAAACTGTCATGTTGCCGGAAAAACTCAGACCGAAATAGGCATCGCTGGAACGGAGCGGGACCTGTCTGAGGGACGTAAGGTGGCGCGCAAGCATCCATTTCGCAAAATTCAGTCTCCTTACATTCCCCAGAAAAGACATCCCCAACATAGAATAAAACAGGGGCTCACGGCACCGTCGCATCCGCGTAACCCCATATTTGGCTGCCGAAGTTGAGATTATTTCTGATACAAATTTATTCAAGTGGACATGTTGGTGGGTATCGACATGCGTTAAGTCAACGCCAAGATCGAGTAGACGTTCGAACTGACCTTCGACTTCCGCACGCAGATCATGGAGCCCTGACTCACCGTCCCTTAATGGGTTATAGCGCATAATAATATCCAACGGTGAGCGGCTGAAATGACCGTTATTCCCGACTAGATACCCTTTTCGCATTCGTATTGGTTTTCCTTCACTGAGCGATAGATGCAAACCAACGGGCAGCCCAAAGGCAGCCGCATTGTGAGCTGCCTGTTGAATATTCTCGCCCACGGCCAGTAAGGAAGCAGAGGTTACGATCCCCTTATCGAAGGCCAGGAAGATGCCTTCATCTATAGAAGAATGAACACCCAGGTCATCCGCATTAACGATAACCTTGACCATTACCTATCCGTTTCTGAGAACAATAAAATTCGCCTGAAAAATCACCTGCCGGTGATTAAGAAAAGTACATTCGATATAATGTGGTGGCAACTTTCCCTTGTCCGAAGGGCGGATTGAATGTCGACGAAGGGATTTACTTGATATGAAATGATGTACGCATGGTTCCCCCGTGATCAATTCCTGGCTTTGAAAAGCTCGTATATGCGGGAGAACAGAAAGCCTATTCCCAGATAGTACATAATCAGCACCGGCATAATGTATTTGATATGGTGTGAAGCAACTACCGAGACACCAAGCACAATGAAAATCGCAGGGAACAGAAGCACGCTTGCGTAAGGAAGCCGTATCGCAGCCCAGACCAACCCAGCCAGACCAAGAAAGGGCACGACTTTATGGACCATTATCCACAGATGAATCAGCACTGCGGTTCCGTTGCTACCGAGCAACAATTCAACGACTGAAAATCGCGGTACAATAGCAGAGCGCAAATCGTAATATGCCCACTCAGTTACATTTGTTAAATTTTCCCATAGGTTCGATATATAAAGTTTCAGATAGCTGTATGGATTTTCCTCGATATATTGGACGAACGCTTCTTTTGCCACCTGATCGTAAGCATAAGTACCGCCATCATAATATGACGGCGGCTCTTTTCCGGACAGCCGCAACCTAAGCGCTGCAGAAGACAGCGAAACAGTATCCGTCGCATTCATGCCAACGGCATTCGCGCCGTATCCGAGCCCGCCCCAAGCAGCGAGATATCTTGCGTCCTGGCCTATGGACCAGGTGCCGAATATTTCCTTACCGCGCTGCATGCCGGGATACATAACCGCTCCGGCGACGACGATGACAGCCAACATGCAAGCCATGGCTTTTCGTAAGGGCAGCAGCAACAGTGAACCGAATACAGAAATTCCAAGAACAGGAACCAGGACCCCCCTGAAATATTCCGTCACACCGATGATTGCACCTATGTAAGCACCGACAGCGACCACTGCCTGCCATGGTATCGGATTCTGACCAGCGCCAAGGACCAGTTTGTATCCATATTTTCGCGACAGCCATACCAGGAGTGCCAGTCCTGCGAGGACATGAACGACCGCTCCCTTGAAGGCGACTTCGCGCGCAATTGCGCGTGCCAATTCCATTTCATACAGGCAACCGGCACATAATAAGGATGCGATAACGGCAGCTAGGAGTGATTGAAAAAACACATACCCAATGAAGAAAACCAGCGCCACGTCCAAAACTGTGATCAGCATTTGCGCTGTCTGATAATAGATATATCGTAGCCCAAAAAATTCATATGTCAGCGAAAGTATATATGAGGGACCAGGACGTATCGACAGATCCGCCATGTTGCTCGGCGGCGTATCCGGGTCAGCAGCACCTTTCCATCTCAGGTAGTCGATCGGATCAACAAGATGCCCAGAATTACGGTACTGGGGAATGGTAAAATTTTTAAAACCCCAGCCTTTGTACAAAGCATAAGCAGCACCCTCACGCTGCATGCTGCCGTTTACCGGCAACTCATACCTGTCTCCGGCTAGTACCACTATCCGAAGTCCAATAGCCAGAACCAACGCAATGAGAAGCCAGAGATACTTCGCACGAAACATAAGTAATCTTATCCAAATTCATTAAAAAAGGGATCGTGCAATTCATCAATTCAGATCGATTTAACGGCACCCGAGCTTTCAAAAACGGCTAACCGTTGAGCCTGTCGATGTTGTTCAGCGATTTCACGGGCTCTTTGCAGCCTGGGCTTACAAGTTGCGATCTGCTGCGCGGAAGCCATCTCCATCGCATTCTCGATATCTGTCAGCCAGTTCTCCAATCTTTCACCAATCAGGTTCCCTCGTTCAGCAAGATAAATGAACTCTGTCAATTTTTGCCGGAACATAAGGTCTGAATCTTGGAATGGCATTGGTAAACTCTTGGCATACTGAAGAAGTTCCTCAAGCCTGCCTGGAGAAAGATCGTTGACGGATACGTGTGCATGACCCCGGCTTGGGATATAAGTATCCCAATCAATACCTCCGTCCAACTCCACAAGTCCGCCTTCACCTTGTTCCAGCATTCTTTTGGCGCGAGTGCCTGGATAAAAATCCAGAATAAAGAAGTTGGCTGTGTGTAATTTTAGTTCATGTGAAAATTCAATTGTATCCAGTGCGCTCGCTTCAGTTTCAAATGGCAAGCCAAGTATAAATGAACCCCGTGGATGAAGACCGCTATTATAAGCAGTATCTACAACTCGTCGTATTTTATCTTTAGTGATTGGCTTACCGTTCTTCGCCAAAACCTCTTCGTTTCCGCTCTCCAGACCAAAAAAGATATATTCTCCGCCGGCACGGGCGAAGGCCTCAACCATATCCTCATCAATGGAATTTATTTGCGCTTGTCCGATAAATGACACCTCTTTATGAAGCCCACGCTCTATCATCATATCGCAGAATTCCCGAAACCTTGGCTTCGGTATGCACATCACAGAATCTGTAATGTAGTAGTGTCGCAATCCGTATGTGTTAAGTGCGTGTTCTATTTCATCCACAGTATGTTTTGCTGAACGCCAACGTAATTTGCTTGTCAGATTTGCCCCATCACAAAACGAACATTTATATGGACATCCTCTGTTTGTAGACAGCGGAGCCATTTGGACCATTGAGTCGAATCGGACCGAATAGCGTTTCCAATATTTTCCCAACTGAAGGAAGTTCCAGTCCAGAAAAGGCAAATCATCCATATTGGAAACAACAAATGCAGGAGACACAGGCCGAAAAGTGATCCCTTCGGGCGCTCGGTGAACAACACCCGGTAAATCAATGTCAAAATTTGCATTATCAAGGTTGGCGACAATCTCACTTAGTATAAATTCAGCTTCGCCAACAATGGCAGCATCTACCGATGCTGAGCGTTCCAAAACATCCTTTGGATAAGCATTAACATGTGGGCCACCAAGGATCACTTTGAGCTCAGGATTGACTTCTTTCGCCAATTCGGCTGCTTCAATTGCCTCTGGGACGTTGAATGTCGCTGTCGTTATCCCAACCAGATCACCTGCTTTGAGTTTCTCCAACTCCCGCCGAAGATCATCGACACTCAGACCGAGAAGTGGCATATCAAGCATTGTTACATGCGCATGCTTCCGCAAAACCATAGCCAGATAGCATAATCCAATATGGGGTGTCTGGCGTGTGGCATGTCGCGTACCCCCTTCAGCAAAATCTGTACCCGGGTCGACGAGCAATACGGATCGCATTTTAAGCACTCCAGCACATGAAAAAGTTAGATTGTCCTAATGAGAATAATGGATTCCCCGGCTGCATATTCTAGCATATTATATGAATTCCAATATAACGGCGAGAGGTACAATGCACCACCGAAATTCACAACAATTTTTGATTAACACTTAAAATACAAAATCTTATTTTTTACATCAAACTTCTAAACTATAATTAAATTATATATATATTATACTTTATTTTAATTGAATTTTTTGGATCTAATTTGGCACGGCAAGAGAATCACTGTCAGTCGGCATGGTTTTATATCCGTTAGACAGAAGCGGCAAAGCCGTACCTTGATCCAGCTTGAAGCCATCATTGTACAGGAGATGCGGCCAACTTCCGGCATCCTTTACAGGGACCAGCAACCATCTTTCAACGTTAACGCAAGCAGGGCTTCCAAGCAGTTCGATCGTATATTCCGAAACAAACCCCATGTTGACGGCAAGGGACGTTACAAGCCAGTATCTGCCCAAATCTCCTGTACGCACATATCTGTAGTCCCACTGTCGCTCCAGCAGCTTACCTTCCTCATTCACAGCCCGAAGTACTGCGAAAGAACAGGAAACATCCACCTCTGCCATAATTACATTTACGGTAGTGTTTTTCGATACAAGGTACCGCCATTCGTCAATTTTTCGAATTCCTTGGGGCAGCCCGCCGGTCAATAAATCTATCGCGTCCGGGTGTTCCGACATGGCGGTCAAACGCTCGAACTGGTTTTGCCCTTCAATATGACGGGCAAGCAAAAGTGCGGTAGAGAATGCGAGAGCCGTAACGGCTATCAACGCTAGAAGAGTATTCCGTCTTACCGTCGAACTTACGATAAATGCCTTTCTTGCGTTCTCATAGGCTTCAAATGGCTTGATCATTTGCTGACGTCTCGTTTTGTTCAGGCGTGTTTTTCGATCGTTGCAAAATGACGTTTTTATTCAGGACATCTTCGCGAGACCATCGATGATATCTGCATACACCCATTGACGGGACATCAAGCATGACAAATTTCAAGCGGATAATATCATATATGTTTTGAGTGATTTTCCGGATCATCAGATTCCGGCTTTTCCGTACTTCACGGACAGGGATCGGCACCTCTGCCAACCAAAGCCCCTGTCGCAGGGCACGAAGAGTGAGTTCTGTATCAAACTGCCCTCTGGTCATTTGGCAGGCCGAGATGATTTCCCGCATACTGTTCAGGTCCAGTAATTTCTGGCCATGGGTATCGGATCCGACAAATCCGAAAGCGAATTGCAGCACGGCATTCAACCCCCAGCTCAGGGTGCGCCGGTATCGGTTTTGTTGATTCAGTGTTGGGTCGGCCCGTTTGGAACCAATGATCATGTCATATGACTCCCGAGCCTGCCATGCCCACTCAAGCATCGGGATATCCCACCAGTCGACATTGATGACCCATGCCCAGCGGCCTCTGGCATGCAGCATGCCGTCCGAGATTGCGGCCCCGAAATCGGATTTCGGAAGCTCCCTGCACTGACAGTTCACGTGCCGTTTAGCAATCTCGCCAATCACCTTTCTGGAAGCATCGCGGCTCCCATTGTCGCAGAAGACGAACTCCCATTGATCGGGTGGCAGAACCCCTTTCATATGCGCGATAATGCCGTCGGCCATGCACGGTAAAATCTCTTCCTCGTTAAAAACGGGAACAATAATTGAAAGGAGGATTCCCCTATCTTTCCCTTCGACAGGGGGGCTATCTGACTGGCTATTCAAGCTGATTTACTCCGCCCATTTTCCGAACCGTTCTCAGGGAATACGGCTCGGAACGTCTCATGCCACCGGCTGCTTTTCCGCCACATAAACATTGTTTAGCCGCCACATAAAGCGCGTATGCTCAGTCAGTTTCAGCGGCGCTGTATTCAGATATGCAAAAATTTCTTCACGCGGCATGCAGTATTCTTCCTCTTCTTCCATACCGCGTTCCGAATCCATATCCGTGCCGCCGCTGATTAAATCAAGCCACTTGTGTCTGAGGTACTGGGTGATTGGCTCACCCTCGGTCATTATAAGCCTGCCCCCAACCTTGAGAACACGGGCAAATTCCCTAAATTCCTCTACACGCTTATCCTTGGGGATGTGGCCGCCGACGGCGACCAACGTGACGGTGTCGAAAGATTCATCTTCAAACGGTAGTTTGGCCATGTCCTCGACCAGGTTTTCCACACCCTCGTATTGAAAAACATCGATGCCTGTGCCGTTATCATGGCCGATATAATCATTGATCAGTATGTTACCCGGCCCGCAACCGATATCGAGGACCCGACCGCGGCATCGCGCAGCGACGACCTGCATTCTCTCTTCACGTATGGATGTGAGTCCGAACCGGCCTTCCGTGCCGATGAACAATCCCCGGACTGGGAGAAAAAAACTATCAAAAAATCTAATGGACATCACTCAACTGTGCCAAATACACCACTCTGCAAAATAAATTTGCATGAGGGGAAAACTAACTAAATGCCGGGGCTTATGACGATCATATAATATCGGCAGTTTAACATGGCCAGATAATAATATCCTTATCGGCACAGCACCTTGATATAAGATCATGAGAGAATATTCGCGCATAAGGATTCGGTTTTTTGATTTATGAAAGCCACGAAGGTTTGGAGCAAATATCGATTCGGCCCTGCAGATCCACTGATGCTGAAAAAGTCGCCAAACTCCATCAAGAACTTCAGATTGGCAATATTGCTATTTTTGGGCGTGAATTCCTTACCCGGTTTTATGAACAAGTATTGGTTTCCAATACCTGTGAACTTCATGTCGCGCATGACAAAGAAAAGATCGTCGGTTTTTTCCTGATTAAAACTTCATTGCAGTATTCTATTAGAAATGTTCTCGGCATAAAGAAACTTTTTATCTTCCTGGCACGAACGATTTTCCAACCAAAAATTTTCTCAAGTTTCTTGTACCTTGCTTTCGCTCCGCGCCGCCCATCAAGCAAGATCATGAATCATGAACTCATCTATCTTGGCGTTTGCAAAGAATACCATCGCATGGGAATTGGGCGCCTATTGTTTGGCTCTATCAGAGATAGATTTAAGATCATAGGCAGCAGAAAATTCGCAGTAACAGTTGATGTTGAAGATTCTGCTGCAATCAATTTCTATCTAAGTATGGGTGGCCAACAACAAGAAGATTACGTCATCGGAACCAAACGCGTGAGCATGCTAATATTCAGCAACACTTAAACTAGTTTGCGTCCATTTCATCATGGAACCACTTCACCGTAGCGTTTAAGCCTTCTTCGATTTTGACTTCAGCAGACCATCCTAATTTCTTTCTTGCCTTTTCGACTTCAGCATAATTCCGATGAGCATCTCCAACTCTGGAAGCTAGGTGTTCTATCTTCATTGCATGTCCACATACAGACAGAGATTGATCAAGCATCCCGGCCAACTGATTCACACTTGTCTCAATCCCCGTTGCAATCTGAAAAATCTCACCCCCAATATTTTTGGCCGCCACTGCCTTGCTGATCGCGCCTATAAGATCGCCGATATACAGAAAATCCCTGGTCTGCTCGCCATCTCCATATATTTCGCAAACCTTGCCAGCCAGCGCCCTGCTGATGAAGGCCGCGACGATACTGTTCTTGTGGCCTGAATGCGGCCCATAGACATTACTAAATCGGAGCGCCACCGTTTCCACCCCGAATGTCCGGTAATATGCTGAACAGTACCCCTCCCCCGCTAACTTGCTCGCCCCATATGGCGAGATCGGCTTTGGGATGGAGTTTTCATTCAGGGGCGGATCAACATCGCCGACAGGTGCTCCGCTAGAAGCAAAAATGAACCTTTTAACGCCGCCATGCCTTGCTGCTTCAAGGCAATTGAGTGTGCCGACGACATTAGCCATGCAGTCAGCACGCGGGTTCGCCACGGATGGCGCTACACCGGTGTTCGCAGCCAGATGTACAATCACATCGAAACCGGCGGCGGCTTTCGCAATCCTATCCTCATCCAGGATCGATGCCCTGACCAACTGAATTTGACCGGTGTCATCTGATAACCAGGAAGAATCACTGTCATCCAGTTCAATAACCCGAGCGATTTCTGCAAGCGCCTCGAACGTGCCTACGGAAAGATCGTCAAATACCCGGATGGTATTTCCGTCCGTCTGCAAAAGTTCACGGATCAGATTTATGCCTATAAATCCCGCGCCGCCAGTGATTAGCCACTTCATCGGGCGTTCCGCCACGTAACACGGGGCATGATCCGTTCCTCACGTATATTTCCC
Source organism: Rhodospirillales bacterium (assembly GCA_040218645.1). Classification (GTDB taxonomy): domain Bacteria; phylum Pseudomonadota; class Alphaproteobacteria; order Rhodospirillales; family Casp-alpha2; genus UBA4479. Next base: position 159,281 of record JAVJQZ010000012.1, on the reverse strand, counting down.
TTATTTTCACCGACCCAGCCCAAAAAGTGCTTTATCACATCATCCGTCAGAGGGTGAGGCTGCAAACCGAGTTCACGCAATCCCGAATGTGCAGGATTATAATAATGGCCCTCGGATTCCTGACGGGGGTTTTCAAGATGAGCGATCTCAACCGCAAGCCCCATCCCGGTAGCCACGTCGGCAATGTGCGTGGCCAGTTCGTTGACACTGAATGTCTCGGTGAATTGATTAAATATGCGTAATTCGCCCTGACCCGGTGGAGATGCTGCCGCGAGTTCCAGGCATTGCAAGGTGTCTAGAATATTCAGATATCCACGCACCTGATTTCCTGCGCCATAAACCGTTAACGGGATACCAGCAACCGCCTGAACGATAAAACGGTTAACCACGGTGCCGAAAATATCGTCGTAATGAAAATTCGGCATCAATCGTTCATCGAGATCAGCTTCCGGTGTCGAAATACCGTAAACCGGCCCCTGCATCAGATCAGTCACGCGGATTCCATAGAGACGCGCATAGAACCACAGCAGGTCGGTATCAAGTATTTTGCTGGTGTGATACAGGCTTGATGCCTGACGAGGAAACAGGAACCGGTCCTGGCGGCCTTTATGATCAATATCGATCCAGCCCTCTTCGATATCTATGTTGGGAGTGCCGTATTCCCCCATCGTTCCAAGTTTGATTATGTGGCATTCCGGCTGAAAGCGGATAACGCACCAGATCAGATTAAAGGTGCTATCGATATTGTTCTTTAGTGTAAGCCGCGCCTCATCCAACCCTCGCATGGAATACGGTGCTGAAGGCTGCTCAGCAAAATGAATGACACAATCAGGTTTCACATCATCGAAAACACCGGCGATAAATTCCCAATCGCAGCAACTGCCCTCAAAAACACGGATTCGGGAATTGCCATGTGTGGCAAAAATTTCTACGCGATCTGGTAATCGCGGCGTTTCAACCAAGGCACTGGAGTCTGTCTCTGATGCAATATCGCGACGCAGGTAATTGTCTACAACACTAACATCATACCCATTTGAAGCGAACCGCATCGCGGTTGGCCAACCGAGGTAACCATCTCCTCCCAGGATCAACGCTTTCATGTAAAACCTGACTTCAAATGATCCAGATTGCCGCCCACCCTAAAGGCTCTGCCCTGTGATGATCTTGCCGTCCAGCAAATAGCGTCGCAGTTTCTCCGGGGAGAGGCACTGTTGTGTATTTGACTTATATGGGACACCGACGCTTTTAGCTACCAGCCCAGGATATGTTTTGATTAGGTTTTCATCGTGATCCGAAAATGCCGGACGAATGATAAAATACTGTTCCAACTCTATGGTACGCCGACACTCTTCATCGTTGATGAGTTCTTCAAAGAATTTTTCCCCGGGCCGGCTGCCGATTTCAACCACTTCAATATCCGATATCGAAAACCCGTACCTTGGGGCCAGTTCATCAATCATGATTGTCGCAAGGTCTCCCACACGTATCGACGGCATTTTCGTAACAACAACATCCCCCGTCCGGGCAAGTGATGCAGACTCGATCAGCAGTGAAACGGCATCGTTGGAAGACATCACAAATCGCGTCATATCAGGATTAGTAACTGTTACTGGCCCACCTTTGGATATCTGATCTTCAAATACCGGCACCACTGAGCCGCTTGAGCCCAAGATATTACCAAACCGGACCGATACGAACTTCGTATCCTGTTCCTTGAAAACCGTGCTGGCGGCAGTCATTAGACGTTCCCCCATCAGCTTTGAGGTTCCCATGACATTCGTTGGGTTCACCGCCTTGTCGGAACTTGTAAAAATAAGCTGGGAAACGCCAGCCGACACGGACGCATCAATAACAGACTGAAGGCCTAGAATATTATTGCGGATGGCCGTCATCGGTGCCCGTTCACACAAGCCCACATGCTTGAATGCCGCTGTATGATAAACTGTGTCGACACTTTCGCATGCATTGGATACTGCTTTTGTGTCGCCAATGTCACAAAGCTGGAATTCAACGTTATTCATCGACGCATATTCGCGGTCCAGATCGAAAAGAGCCGTTTCGTTGATATCCAGACCAATGACCTTGAATTTCTGGTTCACGGAGAGCGTCGACAGAATCGCTTTGCCGATCGTCCCGCAGACCCCCGTGATTAAAACCTTACCAGCATTCATTTCTTCAGATCCCGACCATGCTCACGTGGAGCTTAAATGTATGTTGAGTATTCGCCCAACAAAACCACAATCCCTAAGATGATTCAAAAAGACTGACGCTCTTTCACATAAAGAAAGATTTTTCAGACTCCATTAGAAAGAATGTTGGATAGAACTCCGCAATGGCAGTTTGATTATCGGCTTATCCCTAAGTTGCCTTAGGGGCATTTTTGTATGATTACCTACGCTGTCGGCGGTTCTTGAAGTTATCGCTTTCCGAAAAGGATGCTATCAGTTAGTCGTCTAATCGTCCCCCCATGATATTTTGGTGCTTATTTACCGGAGAACGGCCTTAGGATGTGTGGAATAGCAGGAATATTAGCGTTTTCAAGTGCCGCTTCAGTATTAGAATCTGAACTCGTCAAGCTCAACAACGCCATGCCGCATCGCGGTCCGGACGGGGTTGGCACTTGGCTTGCCGAGGACCGAAAAATCGGCCTGTCGCACCGCCGTCTCGCAATCGTGGATCTGACCGACGACGCAGCGCAGCCGATGACAGATGGCGACGGCTCGGTTTATCTGACGTACAACGGCGAAATCTATAATCACCTGGAGCTTCGCGCCCAGTTGGAGGCCGCCGGACATAATTTCCGGACCGACCATTCGGACTCCGAGGTCCTGATTCACGGCTACAAGGAATGGGGCATTGACGGACTTGTAGAAAAAATCATCGGCATGTTCGCCTTTGCGATATGGGACGTGCGGAAAAAAAGGCTTACGATTGTCCGCGACCGTGTCGGCGTAAAGCCCGTTTATTTTACCCGTGCCGGCGGACGTTTTTTATTCGGCTCAGAAATCAAGGCGATCCTGAGCGACCCTGCCGTACCGCGGGCGGTAAACGGCACAGCGGTTTCCCATTACCTCAGCTTCATGATCACACCAGCGCCGCTGACCATGTTCCGTGGTATTTTCAAGTTGCCGCCCGGCCACATCATGGAAATTGAAGCTGACGGCAGCGCCCGTGCCCGTCGTTACTGGGACGCCACTCCCGGCAGATCGGGTCTTGGCGACAAAATCCGCAGCATGCCGGAGGCTGAGGCCAAGGATTTTCTCTCGAAAGAAGTGCTGAAACGCCTGGAGACCGCCATCGACCGCCGCATGATGTCAGACGTACCTTTTGGGGTATTTCTCTCGGGCGGGATCGACTCTTCGGCAAATGTCGCCCTGATGAGCCGCATTTCAGACCAGCCCATCAAGACATTTACAGTTGGTTTTTCCGATTACACCCACCTGAACGAACTCGACTATGCCGAAAAAGTGGCAAAGCATTTCAAGACCGATCATCACGTCATTCAGGTCAATGGCAGTGACATGCGTGGATACCTCTCCGATCTGATCGTCAGCCAGGATGAGCCGATCTCTGACTGGGTTTGTGTCCCACTATATTTTGTCTCGAAACTCGCCAAAGACTCGGGCGTCACCGTCGTGCAGGTCGGCGAAGGATCGGACGAACAATTCGCCGGTTATGCGTCATACATGAAATTCCTGCAGTTGAGTGACCGCATGAGCTTTCCGGGGGCCAAAACAGCGTTTGGAGCCATGGCGCCGTTGCTGGGGATGCTCGCCAAAGCCATGCCAGGCCGCCGGTCGATTTTCGAACAGGGACTGGAAGTCAGCCGTCGGCTATTCAGCGGACACGAATTCTTTTACAGCGGGGCAAATGCGTTCTGGGCCGTGCACCGGGAAAAATTCATCAATGAAAGTGCCCTTTCCCCAACACCTGAAGACATCGATACCGGGGTTGTCGGCCTCGACCTTTGCGGCGCGGACAATATAGACAGCGGTTTCGTGATGGACGCCTACGCGCGGGATTACCGCAAAGCGGCACCTGGCGGCGATTACCTGAATCAGATGATTCATACGGAATTCCGCCTCAGGCTCTCGGAACTTCTTTTGATGCGGGTCGACAAAATGACCATGTCGACGTCGGTTGAAGCGCGGGTGCCGTTTTTGGATCATGAACTTGTTGAACTGTCGATGGATATCCCCCGCGAGTTGAAGGTCGGCCGCTACGATGCAAAGGCACTCCTGAAGCAGGCTGTCCGTGGTGTTATTCCCGATGAGATCATTGACCGAAAGAAAATGGGCTTCGGCGCCCCTGTTTCAGACTGGTTTAAGGAAGATTTCGGTCTGGAAGCTGAATCCATGATCTTGAACTCCCCTCTTTGCAAAAGCGGCCTGCTTCGAGCCGATGCCATTAAGCATGCATTTATCGAACACCGGGCCGGGCGCGTTGACAGTGCCCTGCACCTTTGGGTGATTCTTAACATGACGGCCTGGCACGATCACTGGATCGACGGCCATGCCGCTTAGAAGCGCCTTTGGCAAGACGCTTGATCTGGTCCGCCGTGGCTATAATAAACCGCCTCATGTGATTGCACTGTGGCTTTGGCGCAAGTTCTCGGAAAGACGCGCTGCAAACCGCTTGCCAAAACTTGCCGCCAAAATGACGCCGGTTTTAGCCGCACAAAGGCTGGGCTATGAAAAGCCTGAGGACGTATTCGAATCTGCCCTTAAATTCCCACCCTATCCAATCTTTGCGCACCCCCCGCAAGACATCGCCATCCGTCTGAACGAACGATTTAAAAAGAATATCATCGAACGTGCTGACGCCGCATGTGAAAGACGTGTTCAGTTCCTGGGCTCCGAGGAAGTCAGCTTAGGAACCACGATTGATTGGGCGAAGGACTTCAAGAGCGGTATCAGTTGGCCTATGGAACCCAGCAAAAGCCTTGAGGTTCTGGACCTGGACCGCGCCACCGACATCAAGATCCCCTGGGAATTATCACGACTGCAATGGCTGTTGCCGGCCGGCCAGGCATATATCCTGACGAATGATGAAAAATATGCAGAGTGTGCGCGGGATGTGATCTTGGAATGGTTCGACGCAAACCCCGTTTGTGTCGGCCCCAACTGGATTTGCGCCATGGATGTCGCGATGCGGGCGATGTCCATGTCATGGCTGTTCTATGCTTGCAATGAAAGCCCTGCATGGTCAGATGAAAAATTCCGTGGAGATTTGCTGGTTCAACTTTCGCTGCATGCCGAATTTGTTCTGGAGCACCTAGAATGGTCGGACATCGCAGGCAATCATCTGACAACCGATCTGGCGGGACTTGTCGTAATTGGACTGATGCTCGGTGGCAAAGGCCGGGCAAAAGTCTGGATCGACAAAGGCTGGCAACTTCTGGAAGAGCAGTTCCCGATGCAGGTGCCGGACGATGGTGTCTGCCGTGAAGCATCCGTTCCCTATCACCGATTGGTCGCCGAATTGTTTTTGCTGCCTGCACTGGCAAGGCACGCCTGCGGCCTTTCGGTTAACGAAGCATATTGGAATCGGCTGGAGAAGATGGCTGATTTCATCGAGTTGTATACACGACCAGACGGCAGCATCCCCATGTGGGGCGATGCCGATGACGGGCGCGCCTTGCCGTTCGGCACGCAACCCCTCAATGATCATCGGTATTTGATCGAAACCCTCAGAAATCTCAAAAACCCACCGGCAAAACCCGAATGGGATGAAACACTCTGGTGGCTTGGTCCAGGTGCGGCTACACCACAGGACACCCCTCCTCCGCTTTCAACCGCCTTCAAGGACGCTGGCGCATATATAATGCGTGGGCCTGAGGCGAATGTGTTCGTAGATGCAGGCCCCGTCGGCATGGCCGGCCGGGGCGGGCACGGCCACAACGATTGCCTGGCATTCGATCTTTTCATGAATGGGCAACCATTGATCATTGATCCAGGTTGTTACGTCTATACGTCGGATTGGCGTGCGAGGAATTGGTTCCGGGGTACATCCGCACACAATACACCTATGATCGATGGCGAGGAAATCAATCGCATTACCCGCGATGACTGGTTGTGGTATCTGTCAGACGACGCAAAACCCGAAATCCGCCATTGGAGTACCTCAGCGGATATTGACCTTCTTATCGCCAGCCACACGGGTTATCAACGCCTGGCCGAGCCCGTCACACCCGTGCGCGGGATCATGCTTGAGCACAGCAGCCAGCGCCTGTTCATCGCCGACGGCTTTGAAGGGACGGGTGAGCACGATATAAAGGTTCCTTACACTTTCGCGCCGGGATGCGTAGTCGAAAAGACCGCTCCGGGGATTTGGCACATAACAAGTGACGGCAAGACCTTTTCAATGATCGCCTCATCGCCGGATGACTGGGAGGGTAAAATCGGGGAAGCCTTCTATTCACCGTCCTATGGCATCAGACAGAAAACCACCAGCCTGACGTTCAGCCGAAAGGGCTCCCTCAAACCACTCGCCATAGCCCTGATGACAGCAGACCGCTTGCCGCCGGATCCGGTTCACTGGTTGAAGCGTGTCGTATCCGGGAGATTTCCAGTCCCTGGATTCAAAACCTGAATTAACTGGTATTATCAGACTCAACCCGTTACCCAGCGGGGAACTGATAACAGTATATTTCCCCTGTTTCATGGGATCCGATATCGAAATACTGGTCTGCGGAAATTGCTATTTCAAGAAAGAAGATCAGGACCCCGCGCTCAAGCTCGATTACAAAAACGCCTTCGATCTCGACTAATCAGCTAGAGCACTTTCCAGCCGGAAAATGCTCTAGGACAGCAATTCCAACGCCGCCAGTGCCAGGACCTGCGTTGCAAGGCGCAGGTCATCAAGGACGATATTTTCATCAGCGCTGTACAATCCGGCTTCCACCACATCCAGGGGACCGGCACCGTACATGACCGTCGGAATACCGGCCGCCGCGTAATGACGTCCTTCATGATCATGGGCAATGCCCCGGGTTTCTCCCGCCATACCGGATATGGCTTCGAGATGTTTTGACAGCACGGACACAAGATTTTCCGTATTGCTGTCGTTGCCCATGGCGGGAATAAGTACCGAGCGCCGGATACGGCATCGCGTCCCCGGCATTTTTGCGATCGTGCTGCCGATCAGGTTGGTCAACTGTTTTTCGACCTGCACGGGGTCTTCATCCGGCATCAATCGCCTGTCGATCCGGAACGTCACAAAATCCGGCACGCCGCCCGTCTCATCGCCGCCATTGATGGTCTCAACCACCAGCGAGGGTGCCCCCAACCCGGGAACCGCCGAAGCATGCGCCTTCAAGCCACTGCGGAACTGGTAAAGACGTGAAAGGGCATGACTGGCCGCCTCAAGGGCATCGGCACCGGCTTCGGGCGCATGTGCCGGTGCGGTTTTGCCGCGGACCTCGACGTTCATGATCATCGTGCCGGTCGAGTATGTCGCCACCGCTCGCGCCGGACCGCCGGCGATGACCATATCCGGTTTGACCAGCCCTTCCGACAACATCCATCTGGCGCCCAATGCACCGCCGCTTTCGCCGTCGAAGCTGATATGAAGCTCAATCGTCCCCTTGAGCGTGGCACCGATCTGCGTCAGTGCTTCCACGGCATAAATCTGTGCCGCAAGGTCTCCCTTCCCTGAAACCGCACCTAGTCCGTAAAGACGGCCATCGACGATTTCCCCACCCAGCGGTTCGAACGTCCAACCGGGATGCGCATCTGCCGTATCCACATAACTGACGAAGGCAAGGACAGGGCCGTCACCAAAGCTTTTTCTTGCGACAAGATTCTGCAACGGCAGACGTCCAAGCGCCTCAAGGCGATCCTTGTCCGGAGCGTGCCGGTCAACCTCAAAATCAAGAGCCTCAAGCAGTGTGGCAATCTTCTCCGAAGATTTGAGCAACCCGGCTGAACGGGTTTCCGTTGCCGTTTGCACGAGTTTCTTCAGCAGCGTGAACTGACCGGCACGCTGCTTGGTCATGACGTCATTAATCGTTTCGTTCAGTGTCGTATTCATCAATAATCCTGTCTTAGATGAAACCCTTGCAAACCCGGCGCAAAACGTCAATTTGGATGCAGTGACTGTGTGACCTGATTTGGAGAGTATATAAATGCCGACGCCGGAAAGTCTGGAAATGATCTCGAAGCTGATTTCGTTCGACACGACCAGCCGGGATTCCAACATGGACCTGATCAAGTATGTTCAGGAATACCTCTCCGGTCTCGGCATCGACAGCACACTGGTGCCGAACGATGACGGCAGCAAGGCAAATTTGTACGCGACCGTGGGGCCGGCCGACAAGCCGGGCGTGATGCTTTCGGGCCATACGGATGTCGTTCCGGTCGATGGCCAGAACTGGGATTCCGACCCGTTCAACGTCATTGAAAAGGACGGCAAACTGTTCGGGCGCGGCACCTCCGATATGAAGAGCTTCATCGCTCTGGTTCTGGTTGCCCTGCCGAAATTCCTCGAGCGCGGTCTGCAAACACCGCTGCATCTTGCCTTTTCGTATGACGAGGAAGTGGGTTGCGTCGGTGTCAGGCCCATGATCGACATGATCAACGGTCTGCCGATCAAACCACGGATGGCGATCATCGGTGAACCGACGAGCATGCAGGTCATCACCGGCCACAAGGGCAAGCGCAGCTATGACGCCCACGTCCATGGCCTGGAGGCGCACTCGAGCCTGGCGCCGCAGGGTGTGAATGCCATTGAATATGCCGCCCGCCTGATTGCCCATCTGCAGGGTATGGCCCGTACGCTGCAGAACGACGGACCGTTCGATGAGCTTTACGACGTCTCGCACACGACAGTTCATACAGGCGTCATCCACGGGGGCACCGCGCTCAACATCGTACCGAAGGACTGCCGGGTGCAGTTTGAATTCCGCTACATCGGCAGCGACGATCCGGACGCCATCGAAGGCGACTTCATGCACTATGCGAAAGAGGTGCTGGAGCCTGAAATGAAAGCGATAGATCCGTCAACGGGCATTGAGATCAATTGCTACAACGACATGCCCGGACTGGATATGAAGGTCGACGATGAAGTCGTAACCTTCGTCAAGCAGCTGGCCGGACGCAACGACCACGCCAAGGTGGCTTTCGGCACCGAAGCCGGCCTTTTCCAGAACCGTGGCGGCATCCCTTGCGTCGTGTGCGGGCCCGGCAGCATCGATCAGGCTCATAAACCCAATGAATTCATAAGCTTAGAGCAAGTCGGCAAGGGAGAGGCTTTTCTTGAACGTCTCATGGACAGAGTTTGCAACTCGTGAGATTATAACTGCATGTTCGGTTTTGGAAAAAAGAAAGACGGCGATAACCAGCGCGAGCATGATCGCATCGCCGCCAAGGGGGAGCAGGTCCGCATATACGGCGAGACCTACGATCTTGGCGACCTTTCCGAAGGCGGCATGCGGGTGACCGGCTACAACGACACCCTTCAGGCAAATCAATATTTCGAATTTCACGTGATCCTGAAACCGGATGGCGGTGACTTTGAACTTCGCGGGCACGCCAAGGTCGTCCGCCAGTGGGATGATCAACTGGCCGTTCAGTTCACCAAGCCGCAGCCGGACCTCGTTTTCGAAGTCCGCGACTATCTGGAAAAATACGCTTAAATCTTACGGCGACCCGAGGATACCCTAGTTCAGCAGCATCCGGGGCACATAACGGCCGTCTTCGAGCCCTTCGAAGTAATCAACCATTTCAGGATGGCTGATCGGATCATCATCGTCGTCACGCACAAGATTCTGCTCTGATACATAAGCGACATAGGGCGACTGCTCGGTTGATTCCGCGAACAGATGGTAGAAAGGCTGATCCTTGCGCGGGCGGGATTCCGCCGGGATCGACTGATACCATTCATCGGTATTGGCGAACTCCGGATCGACATCGAAAACCACGCCACGGAATCCATAGATTCTGTGACGAACCTGTTCGCCGATGGTGTATTTCGCAGTGTTCTTGAGACGTTTCACGGGAAAATCTCTATTGCCTGGTGGTTTGCCCCTCACAGGGGGCTTGTTAAGCCTAAAATAGCGATGCGGCATGCACTTGCAACCCTGATCGGGCTGGAAATACCCGGGTGAACAGGTTATCTAGCAGGGTCAACAGCTTAACAGATATCTCCCCCGGCACGAATGGGAACGAAATATGGCAGGCGGCCAGGAAAACGGAAAACCGAGCATCGCGGATGTGCAGGAAGAACTGATCGAGGAATTTCAATTTCTTGATGACTGGATGGATCGTTACAAGCACATCATTGATCTCGGCAAGCAACTGCCGCCGTTTCCCGAGGAATGGATGAACGATGTCTATAAGGTGCGCGGCTGTCAGTCACAGGTCTGGCTGAAGCCGGAAACAACAGACGGGCGTCTCGTGTTTCATGCCGCATCGGATGCCGCTATTGTGTCCGGCCTGATTGCCATTCTGCTGCGCATATATTCAGACCGCACGCCCGAGGAAATCCTCGCCACGCCGCCAAACTTTATTGAAGGTATCGGCCTGAACGAACACCTGAGTCCGAGCCGCTCCAACGGGCTGCATGCGATGGTTCAGACCATGTTCGGCCACGCCAAGGCACAGGCCTCCTGATACCCTCCCCTGGCGCGTACGTCATCCCGTAAGGGTAAACCGTTTGGGATCAAGCGCTTGGACGAGATCAGCCTCCAGCGGCAAGGGCGAGCCCGTCACCAGGTCGGCGATCAATTCCGCCAACAGCGGTGCGGTCAGGAAACCCCGGGATCCAAGCCCGCCCAGCACGTAAAGACTGTCATCAGCGCAGCCCGCAAGTGGGACATAGTCCCGGATTGTGGCGCGCAGTGCCGTCCTGCCACCGAGGGATGTTCCTGCCCTCACCGCAGGCAGATGCTCATCCAGAAGCGCCCGCATATGCGCTTCATCATCCGGACGCAGCGTTTCCCAGTCCGCATCCGGGATTTCATCACGGCGTGCGTACGTTGCACCGAGTACATGCCCCTGCTCGCCCCCCGGCAGCCTGATTAAAGGCGACAGATATCCGCCATACGTCACCGGCACGCTCGGCGTAGGAGTCAGCTCCGGGATATAGGCCAACTGCCCGCGGTTGGCGCGCAGCGGCCATGCACGGTCGCCCATCAGGTCCATCACGCCAACACCGGCGGCAAGGACAACAATGTCAAATCGTCCCATTTCCTTGCCGGTGGTGTTTTTAATCAGCCATTGACCTGATTCCCTGCTCATTTTCCCGACATTTGCGTGAAAATACGTTGCCGAAGACGACAAATGCGCCGTAATCGCCGGCGGGTTCAAAGTTCCGGCACGCTCAAACCACAGCCCACCGGTCGACGCTTGCATCCCTGTCAGCGATGAAGCCTCCGCAGCATCGACAAGGCGCATGATATCTTCGGACCAGCCGAAGGCCGCGACGGCGCGTCGCTGCCGCTCCGCTTCATCCTCATTGCGTGCCATCGCCAGACCGCCCCGCGCCCCCAGCCAAACATCGGCCCCTTCCGCCGCCAGGGCGTCGTAATACCTGAGCGCAAACAGATAACTCGCTGCCATGATCCGGCCAAGAACGGTCCGCTCGCGCGGCAGCCGTGGCGCCAGTAATGCTGCAGGATTGCCCGACGCCGCCGAACCGGGTCCGGCTGCCTTGTCGATTAACGTGACCTGATGGCCGCGCTGTGCCATCGATCGAGCCAGTGCGCCCCCGGCAATCCCGGCGCCGATGATGGCCACCGTCCTGCAAGCATCGGTAACCGACAGACCTTCATAGGTCGCTTCGACACAATCCCGTTTGTGGCCGAAGCCATCGCGCTTGCCGACCTCGAAACCCAAATCTGAAAGCCCCCGCCGCACGTTGCCTGCCGCGCTGAATGTCGCCAGACGGGCACCGGGTGCGCTCAGACGTGCGACCTCACTCAGCACTTCCGGCGTCCACATTTCCGGATTTTTCGATGGTGCGAAACCATCCAGATACCATGCATCAACCTGACCGCCGGCAAGCGGCAACATCGTTTCAACCGCACCTAACAGCAATGTCAGCCGCACCCGCCCACCGTCGAAGTGCAAGCGGTGTACGCCACCGACACGCGGCGGCCACTGCTCCAGCAAAGCACCGGTTTCGGTGGCCAGTTCCGGCGCAACTTTCAGGATTTCACGCAACACGCTCAGGGTAATCGGATAGCCTTCAAGTGCCACATAATCGAGTTGCGCATCGGCAGGCGCTGACTTTTTCCAGTCATGCCAGGTTACCAGAAAATTCAGGCCGGTCCCGAATCCCAACTCGCCAATCCGGAACCGGCGTTGATCCCTCCAGATTTCAGGCACCCCGATGCCGGCCAGAAAAACATGCCGCGTTTCCGCCACGCCACCTTCGACGGAGAAATACACATCCCCCGACACACCCGAGCGGGGGGTGCCGTCGTCACCGGTTTCAATCTTCGGGTCAGGGAGCCAGGGGGTTGTCATGCCGCGAACGTAAGCCACGAAGCATGTCCTGCCAATCTCCGCCTCTTGCATCCATGCCGTCAATCGGGTCATTTAACGCATGGATTTCGACCTTACAGGTAAGCGCATCTTTATCGCCGGGCACACAGGGCTCGTCGGCAGCGCACTCGCATCGCGGCTTACCGGCGAAGACTGCACGATCCTAAATGTGACGCATGATGATCTGGACCTCACCCGGCAGGCAGACACCGAAACCTGGTTCTCTGCAAACAAACCCGATGCTGTCATCGTCGCTGCCGCGCACGTCGGCGGAATTCGCGCCAATTCGACCTTTCCAGCCAAATTTCTGTATGACAACGCGGCCATTGCGCTGAACGTCATCGAAACTGCACGAAAAACCGGCGTCGGGAAGCTTCTGTATCTCAGCGCGGCGTGCACTTATCCCAAGCTCGCCGATCAGCCGATCGGTGAGGATGCTCTGATGACCGGTTTGCTGGAGCCGACCAACGAATGGTATGCGCTGGCCAAGATTACCGGCATGAAACTCTGTCAGGCGTACCGGGCCGAGCATGGCTGTAATTTCATTTCCGCCCAACCATCCAGTGTCTATGGTCCGGGAGACAATTTCGACCCCGAAGAAGGCCACGTCGTCGCCTCGATGATGAGCAAGTTTCACGCAGCGAAAACTGAAGGATTGCCGACCGTCGAGCTATGGGGCACCGGCACCCCGATCCGCGAGTTCATGTATATCGACGATCTCGCCGATGCGTTGATCTATCTGCTGAAGCAATATAACGATCCCGTGCCGATCAACGTCGGCACCGGTGAAGGCACCATGATCCGCGATCTGGCCGACATGATCAAAAACGCCGTCGGCTATGGGGGAACACTGGTCTGGGATACCGAGCGGCCCGACGGCATGCCGAAACGCATGCTGGATTCGTCACGGTTACTGGAACTGGGATGGCAACCGACGGTCTCACTCGACGACGGGCTTGCGAAGACATACGCGTGGTATCGGGAAAAGTTCTAACTCCTCTCCCTGGGGAGAGGGTGGCGCTAACGCCGGGTGAGGGGCCCCTCATCCTGTCCTTCTCCCAAAGGGAGAAGGAACTCTCGTTGAACGAACGTAGACACCTTACCCCAGCAGCTTTGATCTGAGTAGTCCGTTGACCTGCCCCGGGTTGGCCTTGCCCTGCGACGCCTTCATGACCTGACCGACAAACCAGCCGATGGCCTTGTCATTGCCGCTACGGACCTCGTCAGCCTGATCGGGGTTGTCGGCGATCACCTGATCGACAATCGCTTCGATGGCACCGGTATCGGTGATCTGCTTCAGACCCTTTTCCTCGACGATCTCGCCCGGTGCTTTGGAGGTTTTGAGCATGTCCTCGAACACGTCCTTGGCGATCTTGGTCGAGATCGTATCGTCCTCGATCAGACCGACCAACTCGCCGAGGTGCCCGGCTGAAACCGGACTGTCGGAAATTTCCAGACCCATTCTGTTCAGGGCACCGAACAGGTTCGTGGTCAACCAGTTGGCGACGGTCTTGGCATCGTGACCTTCTGCGGCATTTTCGAAGTAGGCAGCGGTTTCCTGATCAGCGACAAGCACACCGGCATCATATGCCGACAGGCCCAAATCGGCGATGAAACGCTGCTTCTTGTCATCGGGGAGTTCCGGCAAGGTCGCCTTGATACGTTCGATGAAATCGTCATCAAACTTCACCGGCAGCAGGTCCGGGTCCGGGAAATACCGATAATCGTGGGCGAACTCCTTGGAGCGCATGGAGCGAGTCTCGCCACGATCCGGATCGAACAAGCGCGTTTCCTGAACCACCTCGCCGCCGTCTTCCCAGACCGAAACCTGGCGTTCGGCCTCGGCCTCGACCGCCTGCATGACGAAGCGCACCGAGTTCACGTTCTTGATCTCGGCACGGGTACGAAGTTCGTCCGATCCTTTGGGGCGCACCGAGACGTTGACGTCGGCGCGCATGGAGCCTTCTTCCATATTGCCGTCACAGGTGCCGAGATAACGCAGAATGGCCCGCAATTTCCGGACGTACGCCCCGGCCTGTTCCGGTGATCGGATGTCGGGCTTGGAAACGATTTCCATCAAAACGACACCGGCCCGGTTGAGATCGATCATCGAGCGCTTCGGGTCCTGATCGTGCATCGATTTTCCCGCATCCTGCTCCAGATGCAGCCGTTCGATCCCGACCTCGTGGGTGGAGCCATCGGCAAGATCGAGCGTGACCACGCCTTCACCGACGATCGGATGCTGGAACTGGCTGATCTGATAACCCTGCGGCAGATCGGCATAGAAGTAGTTTTTACGTTCAAAGACCGAATACTTGTTGATGTGCGCCCGCAGCCCGAGCCCGGTCCGCACCGCCTGTTCGATGGCCATTTCGTTGATGACCGGCAGCATGCCCGGCATCGCCGCATCGACCAGCGAGACGTTCGCGTTCGGTTTGGCGCCGAACGTTGCCGGTGAACCGGAAAAGAGTTTTGAATTCGTGATCGCCTGGGCATGGACTTCAAGCCCAACGACGACTTCCCAGTCACCCGTTTCGCCCTGAATGAGGTAGCTCATACCTTGACCTCCGGGCGCGCGGTGAAGTTCGCCGCCTGTTCCAGCGCGCTTGCGGCTCTGAACAATGTTTCCTCCTGACAGACGCCACTGATCAACTGCAGACCCAGCGGCAGCCCGTCTTTATCCAGCCCGCCCGGCACCGATATCGCCGGTAGCCCCGCGAGTGACGCCGGCACCGTGAACACGTCGTTCAGGTACATGGCGATGGGATCGTCCATTTTCTCGCCTTCATAAAACGCCGCGCTGGGCGCCGTCGGCGTCAAAAGCACATCGACACCGGCGAAGACTTTCTTGAAGTCCTCGGCAATAAGGGTCCGGACCTGCTGCGCCTTGACGTAATAGGCATCGTAATAACCGGCGGAAAGTACATAGGTGCCGATCAGAACACGGCGCTGGACCTCGGCCCCGAAACCTTCGCCCCGCGTCAGTTCATACATTTCATCAAGACTGTCACCCGGCACACGGTGGCCGTAGCGCACCCCGTCATACCGCGCCAGGTTCGAGGATGCTTCCGCCGGGGCGACGATGTAATACGTCGGCAGTGCGTATTTGGTATGCGGCAACGACACGTCGACGATTTCAGCGCCCATGTCCTTGTACCACTGTGCCCCCTGCTCCCACAGTTTCTGGATTTCGGCCGGCATCCCGTCGAGGGTGTATTCTCGGGGGATGCCGACGCGCAGGCCCTTTGCGTCACCGGTGCAGGCGGCGCGAAAATCAGGGACGTCCATCGGCAGGGATGTCGAATCCTTCGGATCAAAACCTGCCATCGCCTGCAGCATGACCGCCGCATCTTCGACGGTACGGGTCAGCGGGCCAGCCTGATCGAGGCTTGAAGCAAACGCCACCACGCCCCAGCGCGAGCAACGGCCGTAGGTGGGTTTCATCCCGACAAGGCCGGTGAAAGATGCCGGCTGGCGGATCGAACCGCCGGTATCGGTCCCGGTGGCGGCAATCGCAAGGCCACCTGAAACAGCGGCAACGGACCCGCCGGACGAGCCGCCCGGCACCAGGTTTGCGTTGGCGCCTTCCGGCGTCCACGGGTTCTTCACGGACCCGAAATACGATGTGATGTTGGCAGACCCCATGGCGAATTCGTCCAGGTTGGTCTTGCCCAGCATAACAGCCCCGGCATCCCGCAGATTGCCGCTGACCGTACTTTCATAAGGCGGCACGAAATTATCCAGAATGTGCGAGGCCGCCGTGGTCCGCACCCCTTCGGTGCAGAACAGGTCCTTCATGGCGATCGGCACGCCGTCCATCAGGCTACGGGCATCACCGTTCTTGCGGCGATCATCCGATGCCTGTGCCCGTTCGCGGGCCACGTCCGGTGTTTCGGTAATAAAGGCGTTGAGGGTACGCCCGGCTTCCATCGCCTCAATGAAGGCATCCGTCAATTCAACGGATGAAACCTCGCCTTTCGTCAGTGCGTCGGCGGCAGACGTAATCGTCCAGTCACGAAGATCGCTCATTCCACCACCTTCGGCACGCCGTAGAACGGCCCCTCTCCATCCGGTGCGTTGGACAGCACCTTTTCAGGGATGCCGCCATCCGTGACCTTGTCTTCGCGCATCGGCGTTTCCGTTTCAACGACGCTGGTCATCGGCGCAACACCATCGGTGTCGACTTCGCCCAACTGCTCGACCCAGCCGACGATATTGTTCAACTCGCCGGCAAGCGGTTCCAGACGGTCGTCGGGAACGCGGATACGCGCCAGAAACGCGATCTTGCGGACATCGTCCTTGGTTAACGACATCAAGGTCTCCGTAAGGCTTGGGTGGTGCGAAAATGCGCGCGGAAACTAACATTCGCCCGGGACATCGTAAAGACGCTAGCGATCAGATTGCCTGGGCAAAAATGTCGTCCCAGGCCTTGTCCGACCAGTGCGTCAGAGCGATTTCGAGGGCCGATGACAGCGCCCGCATAACATTGGTCGACGGCAGCGATTCGAGCGCCCCTTCTTTCCGCGCATAGACACCCTCGGAAATACTGTCGAAACGCACTTCACCCTTATCGAGGTCGAACATCATGATGGTCGAGAACACATCCGGCAACCCATGGACGCCGTCCAGCAGATCGACATTGATCTGAAAAACCTGGCGCTTGTTCGAACCGTCAAACGGCACTTCGGTCATGAACATCTGCGCCGGGAACCTGATCCTGCGCTGCTTGCGTTCACAGACGATGCTGACTTCATAATCCGACGCCCGGAAGGACTGATCCGCACTGTCCTGATCGTCTCCGGCCTTGCCAATGAAATGTACCCGATAACCGCATCGATGGTTTGCACCAAGCCGGATTTCCCCGGTCACGTCTTCACTGATTTCTCCATCGATCACCGGAGACAAAACCGTTCCGTAAACGAAGCCGAGCGGCTTGCCGTTCTCGATCACTGCCAGCCAGGCCGTATTGCCGGCACGCCCGACGACACTGACGATATCGCCTGCCTTCAGACCCGCCAGACGTTTCCCGCTGGTTTTCGGTTCATCGCGGACATTAACGTCCTTTTCAACCAGATACTTCCCGGGAGCCGGCGTAACAGGGGTTCCCATGAAATCCATATCGGCGGCATCAACCGATAGGCTAAACAGCGCCGCAAACGCAACGATTCCCCCGCCAAGGGCGTTTAGAAACGTCCGCAAGGTCTGATGCAGCCACCTGGCTTTCATGCGTTGCCCCCTCGCCCCGGTTCGTCTGACACTTCCTTGCGGACACCACAATACTCCTGGAAGTGTCCGAAATTGCCGAAAACCGTATGTCATCCGACTAAGTCTATGATATCCAAGTCTTTCACATGACACCAGTCGTTGAAAAGTTCTGCTACATGCCCACCCCGATGAACCACGAGACGATACAGAATCTGATCGACAATCTGCCGAAAGGCCTGCGTTTGCTGGGCCTGGATATCGGCGACAAGACAATCGGGCTGGCTATATCGGACCCACTTTTCATGGTGGCGAGCCCACTGAAAACCATCGAACGCGGGAAAAAGTTTTCTGCCTCGGTCCAGCAAATAAGGACTTTGATCGCCGCCGAGGACGTCGGCGGCATGCTCGCAGGCCTGCCGCTCAGCATGGATGGCAGCGAAGGCCCCCGTGCGCAGGCAACCCGGGATCTGACCCGCGAATTGTCGTCACAGCTGGGGTTGCCCTACGCATTCTGGGACGAACGGCTGTCGACGTCGGCCATCGAACGCTTTCTGGTCAGCGAAGCCGACATGACCCGCAAACGCCGGAAGGATGTGGTCGACAAGATGGCCGCCAGCTACATCCTTCAGGGCGCTCTCGACAGTGTGTCCGGGCGTAGCTGATGGAGCATGTATTTACCGCCATCGTACCGATTTTTCTGATTATCGGCTTTGGGACCTTTCTCAAGGCAAAAGCCGGGTTTAAAGACGAATTCTGGCGTTATGCCGAAAAAATCACCTTCAACTGGCTGTTTCCGGCGCTGCTGTTCCTGAAAATATCCGGCGCAGATATCGACTGGGGCGTGGCCTTGCCGGTCGCCGCGATCATCGTCATCGGCATTCATCTGACGGCGTGCGCTGCGCTCCCCTTCAGACGCCCGCTCGCGATGAGTCCTGAACGGTTTGTTTCCGTCTTTCAGGGTGGATTTCGTTCAAACGCCTATGTCGGGATCGCGATAGTTCTGGGCATTCTCGGCGATGCGGCTACAGGCGAGCTGGCGGTCAGCCTTTTTACCGTCGCGGTCACCATCAATTATCTCGGCGTCTGGGGGCATCTGAAATGGCTCGACCGCCCCGGCGGATCAAAAGGCTGGAAAGGTGTCATCCTCGACAGTGTCCGCAATCCGCTGATTCTCGGCTGCCTTCTTGGCGGCCTGTTCAATCTGACCGGATGGCAGTTGCCGCCGGTCGTCAGTTCGACGCTTGATCTTCTCAGCCGCGCATCCCTGCCGATGGCGCTGATGGCCGTCGGCGCCGGGTTGACCCTGCATGCCGTCCGCAATGCCGGATTGTCCGTGATCCTGGCATGTGTCCTCAAGCTTCTGTTGCAGCCGGCACTGACATATGGGCTTGGCCTCGCGTTCGGAATTGAAGGATACGCCCTGATCGTGCCGGTGATCTTTGCCGCTCTGCCGACGTCATCTACAAGTTATGTCGTGTCTCGCCAGATGGGCAGTGATGCCCCGGCCGCCGCGGCCATCGTCACGGTGACCCATCTGGCCGCCATCGTCACGCTGCCGGTGCTGTTAATGCTGTTGCAGCACTGACCGTCATACATAACCTGGCTGGACTGCCGGGTATC
Source organism: Rhodospirillales bacterium (assembly GCA_040218645.1). Classification (GTDB taxonomy): domain Bacteria; phylum Pseudomonadota; class Alphaproteobacteria; order Rhodospirillales; family Casp-alpha2; genus UBA4479. The sequence goes on along the minus strand of JAVJQZ010000012.1, from coordinate 139,971 downwards.
GGTTAAGACGCGACGTTGTAATTGAGCAGTTTCAGCAATTCACCGGACTGGCGGTGAAAGCGTTTTGTCGCATCGTCGTCAAAGCGCCGTTGCCAGACCCCGGGGTCAAGATCCAGCGGTGCGATCTGATAGGCATGCCGGATCCCCGCCTGGACGATATCTTCCTTGTCCTCGACATCACAAAACCGGAACAAACGACGCACAATGGGTGCCGGTTCCTCGATCAGATCCTCGGCACGGATCTGGTAATAGCGGCGGCGGTTAAGCCGCCCGAACCGCCGGGCCGCACCGACCGAGCGTGACCAGTTGCGGGCAAAGGTTTCGGCGAAATCGGCAAAGCTCGGATACCGCCTTGGAAATTCACCTCTGGAAATGCCCATATTGAAATCCCAGGCGCTTGCCGCCTCGTCACGGCCGTCACGGACGACATGCACGATACGCATTTCCGGGAACAGGCGATCAAGCAGTTCGAGTGACAGCACGTGTTCCGGTGTCTTTTCGCCGATACACGTAATCTCGTCTTCCTGATCGTCGGGCACCCAGCGCTGGAACATCAGCATCACCGCAGTGCGCATCAGATATTCGACGTCATCGAAGGTGAACCCTGCCGCATTGCCGGGCAGTCCGGCCAGTTGCATGCGGTTGCCGATCCGCTCCGCATCCTGATTGTATTGATCGACGAGTTTGGCCAGTCCGGGAAAAAGACTGTCCGTGAAATGCCCCTCGCCCTTGCAAAGAATCTTCGGATGTGTGTCCAGACACTGCTGCACCCATGACGTACCCCAGCGCGTCGCGCCGACGACGAACACGAAATCCTTTTTCATGAGCCGGCCCAGTCTGTCGTGGGCCTTCAAATACTCTTCCATAAAACTTTCCCGAGACCGCCCTTTTGACCGCAAACAGCGGTTCGTACCGCCCGATTGCAGCGAATCGGCGATACCGGAACATACTACGCGATCCCGCCCGGGCAAGCCATGCCGCAACGCTCACCAAGGCATTGATCTTCTCACTTGCGGTGAACATGCATGCGGACATATAGTGCGCGCCTATGAACGACGGTATTGGCCCATTCGGCTTTCCTCATAAGCACCTCCTCGGCATCGAGGGTCTTAATCCCATTGAAATTACCGCTCTTCTCGACCGTGCCGAAAGCTACGTCGAGCAGAACCGTCAGGCCGACAAGAAAAAAGCGGTTCTCAGCGGACGCACCATCATCAACCTGTTTTTCGAAGATTCGACCCGTACCCGCACTTCGTTTGAACTGGCGGGCAAACGGCTCGGCGGCGATGTCATCAACATGTCGGTGGCGACAAGCTCCGTCAAAAAGGGCGAAACCCTGATTGATACGGCGATGACACTGAACGCCATGCACCCGGATGTGCTGGTCGTGCGCCACCCGGAATCGGGGTCGGTCAAATTGCTGTCTGAAAAGGTGAACTGCGCCGTCATCAACGCCGGTGACGGTCAGCACGAACACCCGACCCAGGCATTGCTGGATGCCCTGACGATCCGCCGCCGTGTCGGCAAGATACAAGGCCTGCGCATCGCCATCTGCGGCGACATCCTGCATTCACGTGTCGCACGCTCGAACATTCACCTGCTGACCACCATGGGTGCCCGGGTCCGCCTGATCGCGCCACGGACCTTGATCCCGACCGGGGTCGAGCACATGGGTGTCGAGGTATTCTACGACATGCGCGAGGGCCTGCAGGACTGCGACATCGTCATGATGCTGCGCCTTCAAAAGGAACGCATGGACGGCAACTATCTGCCGTCCGTTCGTGAATATTTCCACTTCTTCGGCCTCGACTACGAAAAGCTCGAAGGCGCGAAACCGAATGCCCTGATCATGCATCCCGGGCCGATGAACCGGGGCGTCGAGATCGACAGCGAAGTCGCGGATGATTTCGGTCGCAGCGCCATTCACGAACAGGTCGAAATGGGCGTCGCTGTCCGCATGGCGGCACTGGAAATCCTCACCGCCAACCTCGAAGAACAGCAGCAGAGAAATTTGTGATGGGGAATCTGTCATGGCGTTGAAGGCGGATCGCACACCGGGACGGGTCGCCTATGTCGGCGCCCGGCTCCTTGATCCGGCAACGGGTCTTGATGAGATCGGCGGCATCCTGACCGAGGGAGAACTGATCAAACAGGTCGGCGCCAAAGTCACCGCTGACCTCGCCCTGGAAGGTGTGACCGTGATTGATTGCACCGGGCTTTGCCTGGCGCCCGGGCTGATCGACATGCGTGTGCATCTGGGAGAACCCGGCGAGGATTACAAGGAAACCTTTGCCAGCGCCGGTCGTGCCGCAACCAAGGGCGGCGTGACCTCGATGGTCTGCCTGCCGAACACCGATCCCGTCATTGATGACATGTCCGTCGTCGAATTCGTCGCCCGCCGGGCACGCCTGCAGGGATTGTCCAAAGTCTATCCATACGGCGCTGTTACCAAGGGCCTCAAGGGCAAGGAAATTGCCGAACTGGGGCTGCTTGCCGAATCCGGTGCCGTCGCCTTTACGGACGGCTTCAGCGCCGTCGCCAATGCCCAGGTCATGCGCCGTGCCATGATGTATGCACGGACCTTCGATCTTCTGATCTGCCAGCATCCGGAAGAACCGTCACTGGCCGCCGGCGGTGCCATGAATGCTGGCGAGACCGCGACCCGGCTTGGCTTGTCGGGTATACCCCGCCAGGCCGAAATCATGATGATCGAACGCGATATCCGCCTTGTCGAACTGACGGGGGGCCGGTTGCATATTGCCCATGTTTCCACGGTCGAAGCCATTGACGCGATCAGGAGCGCAAAAGCCCGCGGGCTCCCCGTGACCTGCGACACGTCACCGCCGTATTTCGCCCTGAATGAAGTCGCTATCGGCGATTACCGGACTTTTGCAAAGCTGTCCCCGCCGCTCAGGGGCGAAAGTGATCGCCGTGCCGTTGTAGATGGCTTGAAGGACGGCACCATCGACTGCATTGCCTCGGATCACACGCCACAGGACGAGGAATCCAAACGTCTGCCGTTTTCCGCCGCCGCGACGGGTGGCGTCGGACTTGAAACCCTGCTCGCCGTAACCCTTGAGCTTTACCACAACGGTCACGTGCCGATACTGGATGCACTCCGGTTCGTCACGGCGGCCCCTGCCGATCTGATGAAACTGCGCACTGGCAAACTGACGCAGGGCCGCCCCGCCGATCTGGTTCTGTTCGACCTTGAGCAGGGCTGGAAGGTTGAAGCCGACAAGCTGCTGTCGAAGTCAAAGAACACGCCGTTCGACGGGCGTCTGATGCAGGGCGCCGTTGTCCGCACAGTCATTGACGGACGCACGGTTTTAGTGGCCGACTGAGCATATGGACAATATGGACCCTCAAATGCTTGCCGGGATCGCGGCAGTTTGCGGCTATCTGCTGGGCTCGGTCCCCTGGGGTCTGGTGCTTACCCGGATGGCCGGCCTTGGCGATATCCGCGAGATCGGCTCCGGCAATATCGGGGCGACGAACGTGCTCAGGACCGGCAACAAGTTTCTGGCCTTTCTGACGCTTGTTCTTGATTCCTCCAAGGGCGCGGTAGCGGCCCTGATCTTCATGCAGTTCAGCGAGCTGGCCGGCATCGTTGCCGCTTTTGCTGCCGTGGTGGGGCACAATTTCCCGGTCTGGCTGAAATTCAAGGGCGGCAAGGGCGTGGCAACAACGCTTGGCGCACTGGTCGCCGTGTCATGGCCGGTCGGCATTCTGACCTGCTGCGTCTGGCTCCTGGTTGCGGGAGCATTCAAATATTCGTCACTGGCGTCGATCCTCTCGATCCTCGCCTCGCCGGTCATCGCCATGTGGTTCGGCGGCGGCAATCAGCCGGTCGCCATCATGGCCGCCGGTCTCGCCGTTCTTTCGATCATCCGTCACAAGGACAACATCCGCCGCCTGTTCAAGGGTGAGGAAAGCAGGATCGGCCAGAAGAAGGCCGAAAAGAAGGCTGAGTCAGAAGACACACCCCCTTCGTCGTGAGTTAAATCCCTGGATTCCGGCCTGCGCCGGAATGACGTATTCGGCAACTCAAGATTGGATGTCACCCCGGCGAAGGCCGGGGTCCAGAAACCACTGGGACAGCCTAACAAGCAAGGTCCAAGCTTTCGCGGGGATCACGGTCTTCGTTTGTGCCATAATGACCCATGCTGCAAAAGTCGCCGAAACCCGAAAAGAAAACAGACGCCGATGCTGGAACGGATGATGCCATTTACTGCGCCCGGTGCGGCCATCTACTCACGCGGATGCGCTGGGCCGTTGATATCGGCGGGCATGAACGAGTCTTTATCAATCCCGCCGGACGCGTTTTCCGCATCGCCTGCTTCAGGGAGGTCCCAGGCGCCGCGGACGAAGGAACGCCGACCGAGGAATTTACCTGGTTCCCCGGCTATACCTGGAATCTGGCGATCTGTCTGGGATGCAGGGTGCATCTCGGCTGGCGCTTCGGAGGTACAGCGATGCCGCCGGTTTTCTTTGGTCTGATCAAATCGGCATTGACGCAAAGCCCCGCCGACGGCCAATCTTGAAACAACTGATTTCCCGCTTAAGGAGCCCGTCATGTCCAAACCCGTGATCGAAATCCATTACTGCCGCACCTGCCGGTTCGTGTTGCGCGCGACATGGATGGCCCAGGAATTGCTGTTCACGTTTGCAGATGATCTGGGGGCGTTGACGTTGGTCCCGGACGAAGGCGGCACCTTCCGCATCCAGACCACCGACGGCAAGGTGCTGTTTGACCGCAAGACCGAAGGCAGATTCCCGGAAAGCAAGGAACTGAAACAGCTTGTTCGCGATGTGATCGCGCCGGGCAAGGACCTTGGCCACTCGGACAAGGATTAATCTACATGTGCGCGAATGAACCCGGAAATGCCGTTCCAACCATATTCATCGAAAACAGCCGGACCCGGGTGACGGAGTGGCGTTTCATGGCACGTGGCGACAACACCGGCTGGCACCGGCATGAATACGACTACGTCGTTGTGCCGCTGTTCGACGGACAGCTGGAAATCGATACCGGTTCGGGTGAGCGGACCATCGCGCCGATGCAGAACGGCGTCCCTTATTTTCGCGAGGTCGGCGTCGAGCATGATGTCATCAACGGCAACGACTTCGAATGTGCCTTCGTCGAGATCGAGTTTCTTAAATAATTTAGCGGCTTAGGGCGTGACCCTAGCGCGGGCGGCAACTAAACTTGCCCGCAGTCTGCATAAAACCCGCTTCAGGAGGCCCCATGAATTTCATTATCCGCAATGCTGCGGTTTATGACGGCTCGGGCGCGGACGCACGCCCCGGCACCGATGTCCACGTCAAGGACGGCAGAATCGTTGCGGTCGGCTCCGATCTGGACGCCGGTGACGCAGACACCATCGATGCGCAAGGTCTCGCCCTGATGCCCGGCATCATCGACAGTCATACGCATTTCGATGCCCAGATCACCTGGGATTCCGGCGTACGCCCCTCACCCGCGCTCGGAGTGACGACCGTCGTCATGGGAAACTGCGGTTTCACCATTGCACCCTGCAAGGAACGCGACCGCGATCTCGTCATGAAAAACCTGACTCAGGTCGAAGGCATGTCGCTGGATGCGCTTCGGGATGGTATCGACTGGAGCTTTGAAACTTTCCCGGAATACGTCGACATGCTGCGCACCAGGGGTGTCGTGCCGAACGTCGCCTGTTTCCTTGGCCACAGCTCGATCCGCACCTATGTGATGGGCGCCGCCGCGACGGAACGCGCCGCAACCCCGGAAGAAATCGATCAGATGTGCGCCATTGTCGAACAGGGCATGGCAGCTGGTGCAGTTGGATTTGCCACCTCGACCGCGCCTCAGCACAACGGCTGGGGCGGGGTGCCGATGCCGTCCCGCCTGGCCGATGATGACGAACTTCTGGCTTTGGTACAGGCCATGGCGCGGTCCGGGCGCGGCATATTCATGCTGACCAAGGGCAACCGGACGGATGTGCCGTATCTGGAAGCCCTGGCTGAAAAGACGGGCCGGCCGATCATGATCGCCGCGCTGTTGCACAATTCCACCAACCCGACCGGCACGCTGGACGAACTGGCGCGGATTGCGGACGCCCGGGCGCGTGGCCGTGAGCTGTGGGGTCAGGTCTCGTGCTGTCCGCTGACCATGGATTTCACACTCAAATCCGCTTATCCGCTGGAAAGCTTCGAAAGCTGGCAGCCGTTGATGAAATTGTCAGGCGACGCACTAAAGGCAAAACTCAATGATCCGGTTCTGCGTCAGGCGGTGAAGGATGAACTGGCCGCCCCCGCCGGTGTACGCCTTTTCAACGGCGAATGGCACAAGATCGAAATCACCGAAGCCGCCACGGATAAATACCGCGACGCCGAACATCGGACCCTTGCTGAACTTGCCGAAGAGCGCGGAGCCGATCCTCTCGATCTGATGCTCGACATCGCCATAGATGAGGACCTCGGCACCATATTCACCGCCGTTCTTCTGAATTCCGATGAAGATGCCGTCGGCAGGATGCTGGTTCACCCGGCCGCTTCCGTCGCATTGTCCGATGCCGGTGCACACCTGACATTTTTCTGTGACGCCGGTTTCGGGCTGCGCCTGCTCGGGCATTGGGCTCGCGATCTTGGCAAGATGACCATGGCTGCCGCCGTACACGAACTGACCGGCAAGCCAGCCGCGATCTATGGCATTGCCGGGCGTGGCCTGATACACGATGGCTACGCCGCAGATATGATGCTGTTCGATCCAGCAACGGTGGCACGTGGACAAAAGCACCGTATCTTTGATCTTCCCGCCGGGGCGCACAGATTGACGACCGACGCCATAGGCGTCCATGGGGTGTGGATCAACGGCACCCGTGTCGTCAATCAGGATGGCCCCGTCGAAAGTTCCGATAACGCCGGCAAGGTCCTCACCGAATTTGCCGCCTGAAACCAAGGAAAACATCATGAGCCGAAAGACCATCGCAATACTGATGCCCGGTGATATGGGGCATGGTGTAGGACATGTCCTGAACCAGCATGGTCACGATGTCATTACATCGCTCAGCGGACGCTCGGCACGGTCCCGGAGCCTGGCCGAAGCCGGCAATGTGCGTGATGCCGGCGAGCTTGATGCCTCGGTTGCGGAAGCCGACATGATCTTATCCATTCTGCCCCCAACGGCGGCCATGAAACTCGCCGAAGACGTTGCCACCGCCATGAGCCGCACCGGCAAAACACCCGTGTATGTGGACTGCAACGCGATTTCACCGGGTACTGCCCAAAAGATCGGCGGCATTATCACTGCGGCAGGCGCAACATTCATCGATTCCGGGATCATCGGCCTCGCCCCCAACAAAAGCAAAAACACCCGCTTTTATGTCTCGGGCCCGGATACATCTGCGATGACGGCCCTGAATGGGCAGGGATTCGAAGTATTGGCGCTGGGCGATGAAATCGGCCGCGCCTCGGCAATGAAGATGGTCTATGCCGCCCTCACGAAGGGCAGCTGGACCTTGTGGTCAGCTGTCATGCTAACCGCGGAACGCAACGGCCTGCTGGAACCGTTGATCAGGGAATTCGAGCACTCGCAACAGTCCACCCTTGCCAATATGCAAGGCAAAATTTCCGCACTGCCCGCCGACAGCGAACGCTGGATCGGGGAGATGGAAGAAATCGCCAGGACCTTCAGCGAAGCCGGCGTGACCAACGGGTTCCACGAAGGTGCCCGATGGATGTTCGAGCTTATGAGCCAAACCCCCTTTGCCGCAGAAACCCGACAGAATATGGATACGTCGCGCACCATGGAAACCAGTGTGGCCGTGTTTGCGGAAACACTCGCCAAACGGCTTGGCGAATGAGCGTCTTTCTGCCCCTGGAACACCATGCCGGGGCTTCAGCGCATGGAGCATTATGAAATCATCATTCTGCTGGGCGGGCTGGCGGGCGGGCTGGTCAACGGGCTGACCGGTTTCGGTACCGGGCTCACCGCGCTGACATTCTGGCTCTATGTCGTCCCGCCGGTCGTCGCTTCACCGATGGTTGTCATCTGCTCCATCGTCGGCCAGGTACAGACCCTGCCGAAAATCTGGCACGCCATCAGTTGGAAACGTGTCATGCCCTTCATCATCGGTGGCGTGATGGGTGTTCCGGTCGGCACCTGGCTTCTGCCGTCGGTACCGGTCAGTGCCTTCAAGATATTCATCGGTGTTTTTCTGATCATGTTCTGCAGCTACATGCTGACAAGCGGCAAAGCCTACAAAATCACCTTCGGCGGGCGCATTGCCGATGGCATTATCGGGTTCATCGGCGGCGTCCTCGGCGGCATTGCCGGACTGTCCGGCGCCCCCGCGACCATGTGGGCAGGTCTGCGCGGCTGGGGCAAGGATGAAAAACGCAGTATTTTTCAGGCCTTCAATCTGACGATCCTCAGCATCGCGCTGGCCAGTCAGGCCGCCAGCGGCCTGATCACCCGTGAGGTCGGATGGGTGACCCTGATCGCCCTGCCCGGCACGCTTGTAGGCGTCTGGATCGGACGGCGGCTTTACGAAAAACTCGGCGACAGGGGATTCGACCGGGTTGTCTATATGGTGTTATTGCTGTCCGGCGTGATGATGATTGTTTTCAGTTTGTGATGCAGAATGGGCAAAGAACTCAGGCACGGCGGAAATACGGACGCAGCGGAACGCGCGTTTGGCACCCCTGCAAAGGGCTGGCTTGATCTCTCGACCGGGATCAACCCCGTTGCCTATCCGGTTTCCGCTATTCCCACCGACATCTGGCAACGGCTGCCCATCAAGCGTGATGAAACACGGCTCATCGATGCCGCCAGAAGTTATTACCGCATACCGGATAGCGCCGGGCTGATCTTCGCGCCCGGCACACAGGCCATCATTCAATGGCTGCCGGTTTCTCCTGCACCATGCCGGGTTCAGGTACTGGGGCCGACGTACGAGGAGCATGTCGCACGCTGGCACGCCTGCGGCCATCGGGTTGAAATTATTGAAGATTTATCGATTGCCGATGCCGACGTGGTGATCGTCGTCAATCCGAATAATCCGGACGGCCGTACGATCCCGCCGGATACACTGCTCGATCTTGCCGATCATCAGGCCGAGCGAAACGGCATGTTGATCGTCGACGAAGCATTCGCTGATGTCCACCCCGGCATATCCGTCGCTGCCGCCTGTGGCCGTCCCGGCCTTCTGGTCCTGCGGTCTTTCGGAAAGTTTTTCGGCCTTGCCGGGATTCGTCTCGGCTTCGCAGCGGGCACGCCGGAAGACACCGGCCTGCTGCGGGATGCCCTCGGCAACTGGTCTGTCGCCGGTCCGGCCCTGAGCATCGGTGCAAGAGCACTTTGTGATACCGACTGGCACGCTGAGACGCTTGCCCGCCTCAACAGGGATTCACAGCGTCTGGATCAGATCCTGATCCGCACCGGACTTGAAATCGTCGGCGGGACGGCACTTTACCGCCTCGCCCGGACGGAAGATGCGCCGTTGATATACGAAACTCTCGGTCGCGCCGGGATCATGGTCCGGAAATTCGATAACGAATCGTCGTGGCTGAGATTCGGTCTTCCAGGGGATGATGACGGATGGTCAAGGCTGGAAGCCACTTTGAAACAAGATATTTCGTCGCCCTGAACTGGTTTCAGGGCCCAAAGGCGCCGTCATTCCGTTCATATGGATCCTGAAGTAAGTTCAGGATGACGGCGGCGCTAACGATCCAGTATCCCCAGCAAGGCGGCATTGAATTCATCAGGGGTCTCGTACATCACCCAGTGGCCGGCATCCTCGATGATGATGAAGGGCACGTCATCCCTGTAAGACGCAAAAATATCACGCCGTTTGAGGATATCTTCCCGACCGCCGCCGGTCGCATCATGGACGCCCCAAATGCCGGCCAGACGCGCCTTGATGTCCGGTAACGTTTCGACAAGATGATTGCCGAGCGACATCCGTCGCGAGGAAACGCGGGAACGACCCACATTTTTCCTATGCAAATAAACGGCCAGATCATCAATTTTATTTTTATCGTAAATCATCAGAAATTTCAGATTGTCGCGATGTATCTCGCTTTTTTCCGCATTGCTCATATCCTGGTCCGGAACGCGAATGCCGAGAACCCTCACATGCAGTTTCTCGAACCCGCTGGCGCCGACGGCAACGTATGTCCGGAGCCGATCCCCGACCGCTCTGGCGACCTGTGAACCGATCAGCCCGCCAAAGCTGAAACCCGCAAGATCGATCTGCTTGTTGTCACCAAAGACCGCATCAAGTCCGGCGATGATTGGTGCTGCCAAATTGCCTGGCGTCAGATCACCCGGCGCGGAGGCACTATCGCCCAGCCCGGGCATATCACAGGTGACGACCAGCCTGTCCTGCGACAGGGCCTCGACGTTGGCGATCCAGTGCGTCCATGACCCGAAGCCCCCATGCAAAAGCAGCAGGGGTGTTTTTGCAGTTGCCGTCCCCCAGCACTGCCAGACCATCTCGCCATCGCCGCACGGCGTTTTCACAACCTCTGCCCTGGCAAGTAGTTGATCAACATAGGTCTTGGGATCAGCGGGGTCTGCAGTCATCGGGGGAGAACTCCTGTTGGCGGGATGGAAAAGATGTCCGATCATCACGCCTTGAACAAGACCCTCAGAGATATTTCCGGAAGCTATTTCAACATCTCAATTCCGTGGCATACTCGGGCAAATACAGGTCGCATGGTATTTTCAGGGAGCACCATATGTTTGGTTTATTCGGCAAAAGCGAAGAGCAGATACAGGAACTGATCGACAACAAGCAATATGATGAACTTCCCCAGGAGGTCATCGAACGCCTTGCCAACGACATCATCCTGACCACCGAACATGGCATGGCCGAATACCGCGTCACCGAACGCATTGAAATCATCACGGCGGAATGCGTCTTCGGGATGAACCTGTTCAAGGATTTCTTTGCCTCGATCACGGACATTTTCGGCGGACGCTCGAAATCGTCGCAGAAAGTGCTTCGTGATGCGCGCATGACCTGTCTGGCTGAACTTCGCCGTGAAGCCCTTATGGTCGGTGCCAACGCCGTGATCGGCATGGATCTCGCCTATAACGAAATTTCAGGTGATGGGAAAAGCATGCTTTTTCTGGTAGCCAGCGGCACGGCTGTCACAGTCGAGCCGAAATAGGACTCTCCCATGGACAAGACCACTCAGGCAGCCGTCGGTGAACATCTGGATACGGTAAACAAATACGTCGACCTTCTGGTCGAATTCGGGATTGAATACGGGTTCCAGCTCCTTGGCGCCCTTGTCTTCCTGCTGATCGGACTCAAGGTCGCCTCATGGATTGGCGGGCGTGTTTCCGTCGTTCTGGAAAAACGCGACATCGATGTGACACTTTCCCGGTTTATCGGCAACGTCGTGAAGATCATCGCCATCGTCTTTCTGGTGATCATCACCCTCGGCAACTTCGGGGTATCCATCGCCCCGCTGATCGCCCTGGCCGGCGCCGGCGCCTTTGGTGCCACGGTCGCCATTCAGGGGCCGCTGTCGAACTATGGTGCTGGGGTATCGATCATCCTCGCCCGGCCGTTCGTTGTCGGCAATACGATCTCCGTCAACAGAGGTGCCAGCGGCGTGGTTGAGGAAATCACCCTCGCCCACACGATCCTGATCGGCGAAGACGGCGAAAAAATCACCGTGCCCAACAAGGAAATTGTCGGCCGGATCATCGTCAATTCCGATACCCGGCGAGTCGTGCAGACCAAGATCGCCATCGTTGGCGGTCAGGATATTGAAAAAGCCAAGACCGCCCTCAGAAAAGCGGTCGAGAGCGTTTCCGACATCGCTGGTGGCCCCTCCCCGGAAATCGGTATCCACGACTTCACCTATGGCGGCATCGTGATGGGAATCCGTTTCTGGGTCCCGTCGAGCCGGTATTTCCAACTGCGCTATCTGGTCAACGAAGCCGCGATGCAGGAATTGGCCGAAGCGGATATTGACCTGATGTCTGCAGCCCCGACCTCTACCCCGGCGTTGTCATTGTCAGCCGACGATGATGAAACCGTCGAAGACCGGATTCTCTAGGGTCAGACTTCTTTGTCGGGACGCCCGGAGAGAAATTCCTCTACCGGCAGGTCGATATAGAGGCCGCAATCCGCAGGGTCGATGCCGAAACGCGAACAGATTGAAACGATTTCAATCTGATCGGCGAGACTGATTTCACCACTCGCTTCGCTGACGGCAATGCATATCCGCAGTAACAGTGCCCCTGCTTCAAGGTCTTCTGAAACCTTGGCGATGGCGGCGACGGCTTTGTCGTGCCCTTCGTGTGGGTTTTCCAGTATGGATTCCGTGAATTCACGGAAAATTTCGACGCCTTCGTGCGGATCAAAAATCTTGAGCTGATCAAGGGTCTGCAGAATCTGATCAACGCGAACCTGTTCCGTAAAGCTGACCTCACCGTCGGTTGTTGCAACCAGAGCGCAGGCCGCCATGACCCCTTCTAGAAACGGGCGATTGCGCTGACGCTCCATACGCCCGTGATAAAAGTCACTTAACGAAGCTATGACGCTTCCCATATTCTTATCCTCAGTGTTTTTTTATGCGCCTGATTCCAGTATCGTCATCGCACTGACGACGAACGATCATAACAGGATACACTATCGCACAGGAGTTGTCTTTTGACTGAAAAGAACGTGTACCGGGTCCGGCTTTTACGCTGGGGGGACAGCAGTTCCTCCGGTCGGACGGTGACGTTCAAGCTTCCGGATGACGAGGAAGATCATCCCTTCAAGGGGCTGGACGTCGGGTCGCGAAACGGCCAGCTGCTGGAAATGGAAATCGCCATTTACGAAGGCGAAGGGGATGTTGAAACGCTGGGTCGTGTCCGCAAGCCACGTGCACGGATCAAACCTTATCTGCCGGTCATCAATGACGCACCTTTGGGTAAGGAAGCCGAAGACCCGAACAAGCGGCGCGCCAGACTGGAGAATGTCAGCCGCCGGGTGATCAAATCCGATCAAGCAACAGCCGCGCCTCAACCTGCTCCTGCACCGCAGTCAGTCAACACACCCCCTGCAGCAAAGAGCGCCGCACCCGCTGCTGCTCCTATGGGGTCGGATTTGCCAAATAGAGCTGATGGAGGCGTTGGTATGGGAACTGGCGGCAGCGGTACCCGTGCATACAGCCCCTCCCCGCCGGCTGAAAACACCCCCGTAGAAGCGAATATGCCGGATTATTCGGGTGGCGGCCCCGGCCCAGCTCATGGCAGCGGCGGCAATCTGGATACGAATGACCTCGATGCCTATGCCAACCAGATGGGTCAGGCTGCCGAGGCGCTGGCCGCAGTGGCTGAACGTCTGGATGACCAGATTGAGGATGATTCCCCCCAGTTTCCCGCAGCACCGTCTGATGCTGATGACGGTCTGGACCCCGGTGTGAAGGCGGTTCGCCGTGCCACGGACTTGTGCAAGGCGATCGATAAACAGCGCGCCGGATTTTATTATTTTATGCGGTCCAGATACCCGGAAGCCCCCAAATTGCCGGGAGAAGAAGGAAACTGGAGCCGTGACGCCAAAACGACACGGGACCGGGTCTGCCTGCATTGCGAAGCAACCCAACTGGCTGACCTGGCGCAGGATCAGGAAGCGAGAAAGAAGTTCGAAGACCTCGAAACCGAGTTCGAGCGTCATGAAAGGCTGCGTTAACGGCAGCCTTGCCGATGTTCAGATCGCGAAGATATCGGTCGGGTGCGGCCCTTGCAGCGGATGTTCGTCTTCGGTCCCAGGCATCATACGCATCGCATTCATGTCATCTCTCCAGACAGTGACGATTTATGATGCTCTCGTCTAATTATTGAGATTTTGTTACAGGCGACACTATTTTTGCCGTTCAAGAACCGCGCAGAAAAAACCGTCGGTCCCGGTCGATGCCGGTGACAGGCGCAGACAAGGCCCGGCAGGCGGTGGCGGACCACCGACCGTTTCCGCCCAGACCTGATCGATCGGCAGCGGGTTAAAGCGCGGGTCCTGTTCGACAAACCATGCCAGCTGCTGTTCATTTTCTTCCTGCAACAGTGAACAGGTCACATAGACAAGACGGCCACCCGGCTTCACCAGCTTTGCGGCATCGCAGAGGATACGCTGCTGGCTTTCCCGGATTTCCGCCAGATTCTCAGGCGTGAAGCGCCAACGTTCGTCCGGATTTCGGCGCCAGCTGCCGGTCCCCGTGCACGGGACGTCGCAGAGAACCCGGTCCGCCGTTCCGGTATTCTCTGTAATCCACGGTTCATCGACGGCTGAAATCACACGGCGTTTCACCGCCATCGCGCCAGCACGCTTGAGGCGCGGGATCATCCGGTCCATTCGATATTTGGATATATCCAGGGCAAACAGTTGTCCGATCAGTTTGCCGCCATCAGACATCTGCGCGGCCAGTGCCAGCGTCTTCCCCCCTGCGCCGGCGCAGAAATCGATGACGCGCTGACCGGGCTTGGCGCCGACCAGCAGCGAAACGAGTTGGGAGCCTTCGTCCTGAACATCGACAAGGCCTTCCTTGAAGGCTCGTGCGCCCCCCAGCCGAACCTTCCCTTCGACGCGGATTCCCAGCGGAGAGAGCGCCGTCGGCGCACAGGTGATGTAATCTTCCTGCAGCCGTGCCAGAGCATCCTCGGGTGTGGAGAGGATCGTATTGACCCGGAGATCGAGTGGTGCGGGCTGGTTCAGCGCGGACATTTCACGTTCCAGCGCATCGCCCCATAGCGCCCGGAAAGAGCGGTCCATCCATTCCGGATATTCATGCCTGACATGATCGGGCATGTCCCGATTCAGCATGGGCCGCCCGTACAGCGCATCCGTGAGCTGGATTTCAAGATCATCAAGAGGATCCGGACAGTGCCGTGTCCCGGAAAACATCTGGGCGAAATCTCCGGGCTCGGCACGTTCCTGCAATATCAGATGTGCAATGATGCGTGAGCGCGGTGTGCTTTCCTGGTGCAATCCGGTACGTTCGATCCACCAGTCCAGCTTGGCGCGCCGGCGAAGTATGTCGTAGACACGGGCATTTACATCACGCCGGTCACCGGAGCCCGCATATCGGCGTGTCCGGAAATAGCCGTCGATGATCTGATCGGGCGGCTGGTTTTCAGCTTCAATGGCCGTCAGCAGTTCGATGCTTGCCTGTACGCGTGCGCCGGGCGTCATGTCGTGCACCCTGCCATTGTCGCCAGCCTAGCCGTCGGCGCGGTAATTGGGCGCCTCGCGGGTGATGGTGATGTCGTGTACATGGCTTTCACGCAGACCCGCATTGGTAATGCGGCGGAATTTCGCGTTTTTGCGCATATCCTCGATCGTCGCCGAGCCGGTGTAGCCCATCGCCGAGCGAAGCCCACCAGTTAACTGGTGGATCACGGTCCCGATCGGCCCCTTATACGGGACGCGCCCTTCGACGCCTTCGGGGACAAGCTTCAGATTATCCGACACTTCTTCCTGGAAGTAGCGGTCTGCGGAGCCCCGCGCCATGGCACCAAGCGATCCCATGCCACGGTAAATCTTATAGGACCGCCCCTGAAACAGCAGGACCTCGCCCGGGCTTTCATCCGTACCCGCAAACAGCGAACCGATCATGACGGCGTCGGCACCAGCGGCGATGGCCTTGGCAATATCACCGGAATACTTGATGCCGCCATCGGCAATACACGGGACGCCCGCTTTGCGGCAGACTTCCGATGCTTCAAGGACGGCGGTGAATTGCGGCATACCGACACCCGCTATCATCCGAGTCGTGCAGATGGTCCCGGGTCCGATGCCGATCTTGACGCAATCCGCACCGGCATCGATAAGCGCCTTTGCGGCATCCGGCGTCGCGATATTTCCAGCCACGACCTGCGCATAATTTGAAAGCTTCTTGATTGTCGAAACCGCCCCCAGCACACCCTCGGAATGGCCATGCGCCGTATCTACGACAATGACATCACATCCGGCTTCCAGCAGAGCTTCTGCGCGTTCACGCCCGGCATCGCCGACCCCGGTCGCCGCAGCGACGCGCAACCTGCCGTGTTCATCCTTGCAGGCATTCGGAAAGCGCTCTTCCTTTTCCATATCCTTGACGGTAATCAGGCCGACACAGCGATAATCATCATCAACGACAAGAAGACGTTCGATCCTGTATTGATGCAGCAACCGCCGGGCTTCTGTTCCGTCGACACCCTCCTTGACCGTGATCAGCGGCATGTCGGGTGCATTTTTGGTCATCAGTTCGCTGATCGGCTGATCGGGCTTATCAGCAAAACGGATATCACGATTGGTCAGAATACCGACCAGCTTACGCGAACCCCGTTCGACCACCGGCATACCGGAAAATCCTGTTTCCGCTTTCAGGCGAAGCGCATCGGCAAGCGTCTGGTCAGGATGGATCGTCAGCGGATCCGAAACCATGCCGCTTTCGAATTTCTTGACGCGACGGACTTCGGCCGCCTGCTCCTCAATGGTCATGTTCTTGTGCAGAACACCGATCCCACCGGCCTGTGCCATGGCAATGGCCAGTTCGTGTTCGGTCACCGTATCCATGGCCGCTGAAATCAGCGGGATATTGAGGGCAATATTCTTGGTAAGACGGGTCCGGGTATCGGTCCCCGCAGGCAGAACGCTTGATGCCTGGGGCACCAGCAGAACGTCGTCAAATGTAAGAGCTTCTTCGATCTTGGGCGGTGCCATGACGCCTCCGATTACCGCTGTGGCGTTGGCGCGTCATAATACACACGCCGAACCCTTTAACAAGCGCAGTGCACGCCGAAGAAGGCCGATTTCAAGAAACTGTGACTGAGTCTGCTAAAACCGCACCCGCGTCATCGGACTCAGGCCTCTATTCGCCGCCTCGAAAGCCCATGGCGACGACATAAACCTCTGCCGAGTCGCTCCGGCTAGCCGGCGGTTTGGCGTGTTTGACTGTTTTGAAATCCCGTTTCAGGGCGTTCAGGAGCTCGTTTTCGGTGCCACCCTGCAGCACCTTGCCGACAAAAGAGCCGCCCGGTGCCAGCACATCGCCGGCGAAATCGACCGCGACCTCGAGCAACCCCATGATCCGCAGATGGTCCGTCTGCGGATGCCCGGTCGACGACGCAGCCATATCACTCAGCACGATATCGGCCGACCCGCCCAGCAATGCCTTGAGCCGATCCGGCGCATCATCTTCCAGAAAGTCGCCCTGGATCAGGTCCGCGCCGGGAATCGCTTCCATTTCAAGCAGATCAATACCGACAACATGACCCGCATCACCGATGCGCTGCATGGACACCTGCGTCCAGCCCCCGGGTGCAGCCCCCAGATCAATAATCTTGGCACCCTTGGTCAGAAAATGAAATTTGTCATCCAGTTCGATCAGCTTGAAAGCGGCCCGTGATCGATAGCCCAGACGCTTGGCCTCAATGACATACGGATCATTGAGCTGACGCTGCAGCCAGCGCGTCGAGGACAGTCTGCGACCCTTGGCGGTTTTCACCCGGGTATGCAGTCCACGATTGCCGCTGCCCTTTTTCGGGCCTTTACCGGCCATCGCCGCTTTCCCGTGCAAGGGGCAGTTCGGTTGTCTGAGTTTCCAGGATGTCCATGTCGCCGCCGAATTTGTCATGTCCATCGGCTGTCATCAACTCGGCAAGTATCCCTTCGCGGATTCCCCTGTCGGCGATGCCCAGCTTGCCGACCGGCCAGCGCTCGCAAACCGCACGCAATACTGCCAGCCCCATCAGCATCAGATCCCCCCGGCCCTGGCCCAGACAGGGATGTGCAATCCGTTCGTCACACGACATGCCGGCAAGACGGGCGCCGATCTGACGAATGCTGTCGAAGCGAATTTCCAGCCCGTCGACCCGGTTCCGCCTGTAACGCGGTAATTCCAGGTACATCGCCCCAAGCGTGGTGACAGTGCCGGACGTCCCGACCATCCGGACCCGGTTCCCGGCAATGGCTTCTGATATGCTGTTACGGGCATCAAACGGCGCAATGGCATCATCAATGCGCTTCAGCAGGCCATGGAAGACATCCGTCGGCAAGGCTTCCGGGCCGAATTCATCGCGAAGCGAGACCACGCCGAACGGCAGCGAGATCATATCCAGCATCTTTGGGAGCTGGCCCCTTGCCGTTTCGACCCAGATGATTTCCGTCGAGCCTCCGCCGATATCGAATACAAGCGCATTTTCATATCCCGAACGCAGCAGATCACCGCACCCGGCGACCGTCAGGGCAGCTTCTTCGCCGGCATTGATGATTTCCAGATCGAGGCCTGTTTCATTACGAACACGCTCCAGGAAAAGTGCGGAATCGGCTGCCTGACGGCAGGCTTCCGTCGCGACGGCGCGGACCATGGCGACATTCCGACTGGCCATCCGCTCCGCACAATGTTTGAGCGCAGCAATCGTCCGGTTGACGGCAGCGCGCTGGAACATGCCGGTTTCCGAAACCCGCTCGCCAAGACGCACCACCCGCGAATAGCCGTCCACGACATTGAAACCGGCTTCGTCCGGCACGGCAATCAGCATCCGGCAACTGTTGGTACCGAGGTCAATCGCGGCATAGGTCTTGCGCTGATCGATGAACTTGATTCCCCGATCCGTGCCGCCTGTCCGTGCCTTCCGTTCCAATACGGATTTCACGCGTCCTCCCTTGGGCTGTTGCGCCCGATTATATATTCTTATTTGCGTATAGCTTAATGAGCGGCAGGGTGTTTTGAAAGATATTCGGTGCGCTTGGTCTGCGGTCATTTCGGCGCCCAGCGGCCGGCCTCGCGAACCTCGTCGGGGTGAGTTGCCGCATAGTGGTCCCGCCGGGTACGTATATCCGCCAAAGTCGCATTAATCATGTCCGGTTCAAGCCGGCGCCCGAAATCCGCCGGCAGTTGATCCGTCGGCTTTTGATATATCCGCTGCAGCATCATCGATCCGACCAACGGCTTGAAGTGTGAGCCATCCGTATACCAGCGCATCGGCGAACCATCCCGAGGCACGTCTTCCGTGGTGATGGTGTTGTATCCGGAAAAATCCCAGATCGGGAACGGCGGTTTGTTCTCGCGTGCCGCCTCTTCCAGCGTGATTTTCAGCAGGGCGCGTTTCCAGTCTTCCCAGGTTTCCCACATGCCGCCGGCATAAATGACCTCCCAGATACGTGCATGGCTGGGAGAAATCGCAATCCTGAGATCAACGTCGTGCGCATAGGCGTCGCGGACCATCTGACGGAACATCTGGACCGGCGAGGTCGGATCATCCGTATCGTTGATATCCCAGCGCCTTTCCTGCGCCGGTTGCCATGCTTCCGTGCCGAACATCCGTTCCATATAGCCGAATTGCTGGCGATGTGATTGTTTGCTTTGCAGCCATGCCGCATCGCTCCGCCAGATGCTCGCGCCGTCCGGTTTCTGCACGAGAATATCCATTCTATCCTGACGGCTGATGGTGCGGAGACTGGACCTGAGCGTATCCCAGGCGAACAGTGCACGAAGCGGTTCCAACGCATCCGGCGTATTCGTTGTACCGTCGACCTTGACCAGAAAACGATTCTCGTCGAATCCCGGCCGGGTCACCCAGTCACGGTCGAACATCCATAGATCCAGTGACAGAACCGCATGCTTCACCGTGCCGAGCGCCAGGGCGTGCTGGAAATACCGCATGGTTTCGTAAAGATACCCGCCATAGAGACTGAGATTGTAAACAGGCCGCGCCGCTTCGGGCCAAGCCGGGTCAACAGTCGGCACCCCCAGCAACGCACGTGATGATCCGACAACGAGCCCTGACGGCGGATTCAGTCGTACCTGATACGCCTTGACCATGCGGACATGGGCATCGACATCCGCCTTGATCGCATTGAAGCCCCTGATCTCCGGTCCCGGAAACAGGCCGAACGGATCAACGATGAAATTGAAAGCGCCAACGGCGGTATACAGCCCTAAGACAAGCCCCAAAAGAATTCCCGTATATCTGCGTGCTGAACGGCGCATGGCTCAGAATCTGAAATACAGAAATTCGCTGACCTGGGTCAGCATCAGGAAAGCCACCAGTGCCAGCACGGCACTGCCGACGGCCCAGGGGGTGCTCGGCCGCCAGCGAAGCAGGAGCCCGCCCGGCAGCCTGTAACGCCGGTTCGGCACCCCCAATGCGGGGCGATATCGCCGCATCAGTTGATAGACGTTCGGCATAACCAGGGCGATCAGCATCCCCGCTGCAATCCATCGCCAGACCCGCCGTCCTGTCATCGTATTGACGGCTTCGGTGTTCACGGATGCCGCGTCGATCAGTCCCAATGACGGCAACAGATCGTTTACCCCCGCCATACCGGACAACATCGCCAGAGCTCCGGGAAAGGTCTCGGCGCGGAAGAATACCCAGGCCAACGCGACGGCCAGGAACGTCAACGCCCAGGCAAGCAATTGAAACACAGCGCCATTGCCCCCCCAGTTCAGGCGCCCGCAGACATGCCGCCAGCCGTGATTGATGACCAGAAACATCCCGTGCAGACCGCCCCAGACAACGAACGTCCATCCAGCCCCATGCCACAACCCGCCCAGCAACATGGTGATCATCAGGTTGACATATCGTCTGGGCACGCCGCGGCGGCTGCCGCCTAACGGCACGTAGAGGTAATCCCTTAGAAAGCGGCTCAACGTCATGTGCCAGCGGCGCCAGAAATCGATGATACTTGTCGCCCTGTAGGGTGAGAAGAAATTGATCGGCAGCCGCACCCCGAACAGCCGGGCCAGACCGACCGCCATGTCCGAATAACCTGAAAAATCGAAATAGATCTGCAACGTGTAAGCAAGCGTACCGGACCAGGCACGGGCAAAACCGACGGCGACCCCGGCATCGGCGTCGGCAAATACGGGTGATGCATATACCGCAAGATGATCGGCGATCACGACTTTCTTGAACAATCCGACGGCGATCAGGGTCAGCCCGCAGGCGACGTTCAGACTGGACAGCTTTTTCGCGAAAGCCCGCTCATACTGCCCCATGACTTCCGAATGGTGAACGATGGGGCCCGCTATCAACTGCGGAAAGAATGTGACGAACAGCGCGTACTTAAATATGTCGGTCTCACCCGCGATGCCCTTGTGACAATCGACCAGATAGGCGATCTGCTGAAACGTGAAGAATGAAATCGCCAGCGGCAAGGCGACGGCAACCGGCCCGAACCCGGTCCCGGCGACAGCATCGGCGATGCCCGCAAAAAAGCCCAGATACTTGAACCAGCCGATCAGCCCCAGATTGAGCGAAATCCCGGCAAACAGCACAAAGCGGTTGGGCATCCCGGCACGGCTCGCGTCCGCCAATACGCTCCCAATCCAGTAATTCACGACAACGGAACCAACCAGAAGGATGAGATAGACAGGGTTCCACCAGCCGTAGAACACCAGCGACATCGCCAGCAGCCAGAGCATGGCCCCGCGTGCATTGCCCCTGGACGCCAAAATCCAGAATCCCAGCAGCGTCAGCGGCAGAAACGCGAACAGAAATGTGTATGAATTGAACAGCATCGGCCCACCCGTGCTTCGTTCTTGGCCGATGCACCCTTGAACAGCAAGCGAAAAGACAAACAGGCTTTAAGTCAGGTGCGTGATCAGCCAGTAGAGCATCGCTGCCAAAAGCGCTGATGTAGGAACCGTCACCACCCACGCGGCGGCAATCGACAGCATGTGCTGACGCCGAACCAGCTTGCGTTTGCGGTGCTTGCGCCAGGACTTGAACAGCTTGCCTTCATCGATAGCACTTAGTTGTTGCGGATTGATCGGTCGACCCTCAGCGCTGACCCCGCCCCGGTTGGTGATCGCTTCGCGCACAAAACCGACGCCGAAAACAGCCCCGATGGCGATATGCGTGGAACTGACAGGCAGCCCCAGGCCTGACGCGACGATAACCGTGATCGCGGCCGACAGCGCAACACAGAAAGCCCGCACCTGATTGAGCTTGGTAATTTTCTCGCCGACCAGTCTGATGATCTTGGGTCCGAACAAAGCCAGCCCGACGGCGATACCGGCGGCGCCGATCAGCAGAACCCAGAACGGCAAAGGCGCCTTGGCAGACACCGTCCCCAAATCGACTGCACTGACGATGGCCGCCAACGGGCCGACCGCGTTGGCGACGTCGTTGGAACCATGCGCAAACGACAGCAGGGCTGCGGAACAGATCAGCGGCAATGTGAATAGTTTGGCTACGGACTTTCGCTTGTTTTCCATGCCGGCGGCCGCTTTGGCGACCGATCTGCGTGACCAGAAAAAGGACACAGCAAATATCGCCACGGCTATCAGGATGATCGTCGGCATGCCGGGGTGCCAGATACGTTTCAGCCCCTTGATCATCAGATATACGGCAAATACTGATGACATGATCGCCACCAGAACCGGGACCCACTTTCTGGCTGCCGCAATCTTGTCCTTGCGAAACAGAATGGCCCCCTTGATGAAAATCAGGAACAGCGCCGCGATCACCCCGCCCATAACGGGAGAGACAATCCAGCTTGCGGCAATCGCGGTCATCACCGGCCAGTTGACGGCCCCAAGCCCGGCAGCGGCGATCCCGGCACCCATCACGCCGCCGACGATGGAATGCGTGGTCGAGACCGGGGCGTTCAGATATGTCGCCAGGTTCACCCAAAGCGCAGCAGACAAAAGCGCCGCCATCATTGCCCAGATGAACGTATCCACATCCGTGAGCGAATTTTCTGAGATGATCCCCTTGGAAATCGTCGAAACCACTTCGCCGCCGGCAATCAGGGCACCCGCAGCTTCGAAGATTGCCGCAATTGCCAGCGCCCCTGCCATGCTCAACGCTTTCGAGCCGACTGCCGGCCCGACGTTGTTGGCGACGTCATTGGCCCCGATATTCAGTGCCATGTAGCCGCCGATGACGGCTGCAGCAATCAGTACCCCGCTCGCGTGGCCGCCCGAGTAAATGAAGGTGAAAACCCAGACCCCGACCAGAAACAGCAGCCCCATCCCAAGCGCGTAGACACTCGCACCGACTGTCCGAGTCGCACTTTCCAGCTGATTGAGCCGCTTCAGATCCTTATCTAGGGATTGTGCCTTAAGATCATTCGGTTGCTTCGGCTTTTCGTTCAAAAAATTCATGCTCTGACTGAAAACCCGCTGTGACGTTCAGATTTGGTTGAAAAATAGCGTAGACTGAATAGATATTTAGCTATGCCTACGCGTTGTCATAAAAGTGTCATATAGTTAACCAAATAAAAAGACGGATACCTTAGGTATTATGGACTTATCTGGGGAAAAGTAGCCGGTCTAGGGTAATTCGGCTGCGTAGTGAAACGGAATACATCCAATGGCAAGCGCCAACAACATTCCACAATCCGCAGTCCTGGCCTACTGTTTCGAAGGCGGTATACCCAAGGTTCTGATGATTACCTCCAGAGGACGGGGACGCTGGGTTTTGCCCAAAGGCCGTATCGAGGAAGGACAGACTCCCAAACAGGCGGCGCTTCTCGAAGCGTATGAAGAGGCCGGTATCATGGGGGAAGTTGCAACCAAAATCGGCACCTATAGCTATTCGAAAGTCGATAAACCCGAAGACCACGCCTATCACGTCAAAGTCTATCCGATGGAAGTCTCTTCCCTGGCCGACGACTGGCCGGAAAAAAACGAACGCGACCGTTTATGGATGGACTTTGAAAGTGCCGCCAAAGCTGTCGAGGAACCGGAACTGAAGGCACTTCTGTTCGATTTCGGTGACATGCTTTCGACTTTGGTCGCGCAAAAGGCCTAAGCGTGAAAATACGTCATATTCGGCACGATTTCTTCGTGTTCGAACGTGTTCCTGTCTGACATTATTTCGTCAATCCGCGTGATTGCCACCAATCGTTCAACCGGCTTGTTGATCCCGGCCAAGGGCACGATCAGGCGTTCATATGAAACACCTGAGCGTGTTTTACAATCCGATGCGTAATCATCCCTGCCGACAACCCTGACGCAGTTCCATTGCGGCAAGCCTGTTGCGACAGCCTGATTGAATGCGGACAATTGCTGCGATCGATATGGTCCGAGATTGACCTCGTCAATATACCATCCGGTGGGATCTTCGCCCAACACGGCTGCGTAACGTGTCCCGACAAACCGGAGCCTGTGTCGGCAGGTTAAGGTGTCCACATCGCATATAATAGTATCCGGTGCCAGCAGATGGACGTCCATCAGATCGAATTTGATGCTGCTCGCAATGTGATCATGACCGGCAAGCTGCGTCACGTGCCGCCACATGGCACGGATTTCTCCGGACATCAGGAAGCCCGGTGTACTGCATTCAACATCCAGTGTGTTATCCAACAGTACCTGCGCCATGATCGGTCTATCATCCTTATCCCGGCTGCAGACGTGGTTTCCGAAGGTGCTGCAGCAACGGGTGCAAAGGATGCCGAAACTCAATGCGTTGGAAAATAAGGGATTACCCTAGGCACGGTAAGGTAGCAAAACTTACTCATCACCAGATAAATCAGCCAGAATCGGACAATCCGGCCGATCATCACCCCGGCATGCGTGGATCAGATGTTTCAGCGTACCGCGCAGATGTTCCAGTTCAGCAAGACGTTTGTCGATTTCCGCAAGATGCGTTTCAGCCAGCGCCTTGACGTCGGCGCTTGCCCTGTCCTTGTCCTCGTACAACGACAACAGCTGACGGCAATCATCAATCGAAAACCCTAGCTGGCGGGCGCGCTTCAGAAACGCCAGTTTCTGCACTGACTGATTGTCATAATCGCGATAGCCGTTATTGCGGCGATCAGGCACGACCAGACCGATATCATCGTAATAGCGAATTGTCTTGGAGGGCAGGCCGCTCCGTTCAGCTGCTTCGCGGACGTTCATGATTCTGCTCCATGCGTGTCATTCAATCCCTGCGGTTTCCATCCGCGCAGCAATAGCGAACTGCTGACGACAGTTATCGAACTCATCGCCATGGCCGCGCCTGCGATGGCCGGCGACAGATAACCAAGAGCCGCCAGCGGCAACCCGATAATGTTGAAGATAAACGCCCAGAACAGATTCCATCTGATCCGGAGCCATGTGGCGCGGGCAATCTGCATGGCGGCGGCGACGAGGCGCGGATCCGGCCGCATCAGGGTGATTCCCGCCGTTTCCATGGCCGCATCGGTTCCTGATCCCATTGCGATCCCGACTTCCGCAGCCGCCAATGCCGGCGCATCGTTGATGCCGTCCCCCACCATAGCCGTATGACGCCCTTCTTTGCGAAGGTCTTCCAGAGCGGCAACCTTGTCTTCCGGCTTCAAACCGGCACGCACATCGCTGATGCCGACAGCATGGCCGATGGCTTCGGCGACGCGGACTGCATCGCCACTGAGCATCACGCTGGAAATATTGTGATCATTGAGCAGCGAAATCGCGCGTGCGGATTCTGCCCGCACTTCATCGCGGATCGCCAGGACACCGACGATGCGGGTATCGACAGCAACCATGACCGCGGTCTTTCCGTCAGCTTCAAGATCGCCAAGTGACGGGGTGGCTTGATTGATATCGATGCCTGCCGTTTCCATCAGCGTACGATTTCCGATCAGCACGCGACCCCCGTCAACCACACCTTCGACACCGGCACCGACATGGGCTTTGGTATCGGAAGCGGGGGTGAACGAGATATGCCGGGATTTGGCTTCGTCCAGTATGGCCCGGGCCAGTGGATGCTCCGATCCCGCCTGCACCGCGGCTGCGATTTTGAGGACGTCTTCCTCGCTGCCTTCAAACGGCCTTATATCCGTCAGCACGGGCTGGCCACGGGTGAGTGTCCCGGTCTTGTCGAAGGCAACCACGTCGACGCGATAGGCCTGTTCGAGCACCGCAACATCCTTGATCAGGATTCCAGCACGGGCAGCGGCACCGGTACCCGCAACAATGGCAGTTGGGGTCGCAAGGCCGAGTGCACACGGACATGCAATGACCAGCACGGAAACCGCATTGATGATCGCCGACTCAACCCCGGCGCCGGCCACCAGCCAACCGATCAGGGCAATCAATGCGACACCGACCACCACCGGGACGAAAACCGCGCTGACCCGGTCGACAAGCCGCTGCACCGGCGCCTTGCCGGACTGGGCGTTTTCAACGAGCCGGACAATTTTGGCGAGGGTCGTATCTTCGCCGATGCGGCTGACGCGGACTTTCAGTTCCCCGCTGCCGTTGATTGCCCCGCCGGTGACGCGCGCACCTGCCTGCTTTGCAATCAGCGCACTTTCTCCAGTGATCAGGGACTCATCAATTTCCGATGAGCCGGCCTCGATCACCCCGTCAACAGGAATGCGTTCACCCGGCCGCACAATTGCCAGATCACCGACCCGGACGGATTCAACGGCGACTTCCATAATCTGCCCGTCACGGTCGATCCGGGCTTTTTCGGGTCTGAGCGCCATCAGTTCACGAATGGCTGCGGTCGTTCCCCGCTTGGCCCGGCTTTCAATCAGTTTCCCGATCACGACAAGCGTCACGACAAC
Organism: Rhodospirillales bacterium; assembly: GCA_040218645.1. Classification (GTDB taxonomy): domain Bacteria; phylum Pseudomonadota; class Alphaproteobacteria; order Rhodospirillales; family Casp-alpha2; genus UBA4479. Next base: position 113,521 of record JAVJQZ010000012.1, on the reverse strand, counting down.
GGCGGAAGCTTCATAATACAGATGTGAGGATGTCGACAGACCTTCGGTAAACACGATCCATGTACTGAGTGCGAAGGCCGCTGACGTGCCGAGCGCGACCAGAACGTCCATGTTTCCGCTGCCAGCCCGGAGCGACCGGTACGCGCCGACGTAAAACCGGCCCCCGACCCAAAATTGAACGGGCAGACACAACAGAAGCTGCAGCCAGGCCGGCACATGATAGGCGATCCCCAATGGGGGCAGAACCATCATCGCCAGCAAGGGGGCGGTCAAGGCCACAGAGAGAATGACCATGATCAACTCGGTTTTCTGCCGGCTCTTTTCTTCCTCTGCCTGACGGGCTGCCTGCCGGCGCCGGACCTCTGCATCTGATGCCGTCACTTCAGCGCGGTAGCCGGCATTCGTAACCGCCTCAACAAGCGCATCTCCGGAAACGTCGGGACCGAGCCACTTAACATGCGCACGCTCCAGCGCCAGATTGACCTCGGCGGAGACGACTCCGGGCACCGCTTTCAGAGCTTTTTCAACGTTCGACGCGCACCCGGCACACGTCATGCCTGCGATATTGAGTTCAAGCTCGCTCTGCTCGACTGAGAAACCGGCGTCATCGATGGCGGTCCTGATCTCATTGGCAGTTACCTTATCGATAACGACAAATGCCCGCTCGGAAGCAAAATCGACACGTGCCTCAGCCAGACCCGGCAAGGCATTGAGGGCTTTTTCAGCACGGCTCGCGCATCCCGCACACGTCATGCCGGCTATGCCGAAATTCAGGGATTTCCCAGTCGAAGTGCCGCTTGATATCTGCACTATATACCTCTTCATTCATTATCAGGTGCAGCATAAAGCTTCCAGTAACTGGAAGATCAAGAAGTTTCCTTATTCAATTCAACACTCTGAATTCAAAGAATTCTCCTCCGGGTCTTTCCAAATTCATTCAATGGATGCAAACTTATCCGCGTGCTCGGGTCTTCAGAAACCCGTCGTAGAGCACTTGGGAACAGAAACATGCCGGATGAATCCAAAGCAGAAGGTCGCGTCGCACCGGACGGTCAGGCCTTTGAAGAAGCCCCGACGAATACTAGGAAACCGGCTCGGCGTATCCGCCCGCTCTTCGTTGTCGCATTCTTGGTGATGGTCGCCGGCGTCTATTTCGGTTTCCAGGAAGTGCACAAACGGCTGACCTATATTTTCGAGGAAGATGCCCGCATCCATACCGAACTCGTTACCGTCTCATCGCGCGTTGCCGGCTGGATTACCGAAATGCCCGCCTCCGAAGGTGAGACCGTAGAGGAAAGCACCGTTCTGGTGCAGATCGACGATCGTGAATCCCGCATTTTTCTGATCGAACTCGAGGCCCAGGCCGCAGCCGCCAATGCCGAACGCACCCGGCTGGATTCAGAACGCAATCTGATCGGCAGGCAAATCGACAGCCGACTGCAGTCCGAGCGTGCCCGTGTCGCCGCCGCCGAAGTGGTGGTTTCGTCACTGCGTCCGCAACGCGAGCTGGCGGAGCGCGAACTGAGCCGTACCAAGAAACTTTTCGATGACAAGGTTGCCTCACGCCGTCAGCTTGATCAGGCCGAAGCCTCGCATCAGCAGATCGACCGCGAGTACCGGATTGCCGTTGCCGAACTGCAATCCGCCAAGGCACGGATCGCCGAAGTAGAAGCCGACCGTGCACGGCTCGACGTCTTGGCCGGCGAGGTTCTCGTACTGGAGCAGAAAGAAGCGGAAATCCGCGCCCGCATTTCCCGTCAGCGATTGGATATTTCCGATCGCACAATCAAATCGCCGATCAACGGTATCATCGACAAGACCTTCGTGGATGCCGGCGAATACGTAACGCCGGGCCAGAGGCTTCTGCTCACCCATAACCCCGATAACATCTGGGTCGAAGCCAACGTCAAGGAAACCGTGATCCGCAAACTCAAAACCGGCCAGAACGTCGACATCCATATAGATGCCTATCCGGATGAAGCCTTTGCCGGGACGGTCGAAAACATCGGTTCCGCCGCCACCAGCCAGTTCGCCCTGTTGCCGACACCGAACCCGAGCGGCAACTTCACCAAGATCACGCAACGCCTGCCGATCCGCATTGCCATCAAGAAGCCAGATCCGCGTTTACGTCCTGGCATGATGGTCGTCGTCAAGATCGCCATACAAGAGTAACCCCGCCCTTGGCCGAGACTCACGACGATCCGGCAATCCAGAGGCAATTTGACCGATACGGCCCGGCCTATCGCTGGCTGGTGACGATAAGCGGCCTGACCGGCGCGATCGCCATGATCCTGTCGGCAACCATCGTCAATGTCGCCGTCCCCAGCATCATGGGCGCCTACGGGGTCGGTCAGGATGTCGCACAGTGGGCCGCGACCGCATTCCTCTCGACCATGGTTGCCAGCCAGCTCCTGAACACCTGGGTCGTGCGGGCTCTCGGCCAGCGTTATGCCTATTCAATAACGCTGATCATATTCGTTGCCGGAGCGTTCGTCTGCGCGCTCAGCCCGAACATCGACCTGCTGATCATCGGCCGGATCATGCAGGGTTTTTCGGCTGGCATTATCCAGCCGCTGGTGCTGGCGACGATGGTCTCCGTGTTTCCGAGAAACCGCCGGGGGTTCGCCGTCGGAATGTATGGTCTCGGCGTGACCCTTGCGCCCAGCTTCGGCCCGCTCGTCGGCGGTGTGACCATCGACCTGCTGACCTGGCGGCACGCATTTCTGATGCCCCTGCCGCTGGTGCTGCTGGCATTTATCGGCGGTCTGCTCTTCATGCCGTCCAAACCCTTCGAAAAACGGCTGCCGCCCTTCAACTGGTCCGGCTTCATTCTGCTCTGCATTTCACTGGTGATGGTGATGCGGGCCATCGGGAACGGTCAGCGATGGGGCTGGACTTCGGACCTGACGCTGATGACGGCCGCCGGAGGAATCATCGCCTTTTCTTGCTTCATCTATACGCAGTTGAAGACAAAGTCGCCGCTGCTCGACCCGACGCTGTTTCTCGATCCCAAGTTCGCCGCCGCCATGGCCATTGGGTTTGCCTTCGGTGCCGGAAACTTCGCCACCAACTACGCGATCCCCGTGTTCGTGCAGACAATCCAGCATTTCTCGCCGACCGAGGCTGGGCTGGTGCTTGTCCCCGCAGGACTGTTCCTGTTTACGCTGATCCCGATATCCGGGCGTATCGCCGATACCGTACCACCACATTACCCGATCACGGCAGGCTGTCTGATCTTTGCGGTCGCGACGTATCTGATTTCGTCATCGGACGTGAACACGGCGTTCTGGACCATCGCCGGACTGACGGTCCTGAGCCGCGCTGCCCTTGGCCTGGTGATGCCGAATCTGGGGGGTGCGGCAATGCGCTCGATCTCCGCCGACAAACTGAATGCCGCGGCGGGCGCCTACAACTTCATCCGCCAATCCGGTGGCGCCTTCGGGGTCAATATCACCGCCGCATTGATCGAATACCGCAGCGCACATCATGCCGACTGGCTCACGGCGACACAGACGTCGGGGAATGATTTCACCCGCGAAATGCTGGAACAGGTGCGCAGACTCCTTTCCGAGGGGGGACTGTCCGACCTCGCTCTGGAATGGGGTGCCTACGATTACCTGAGCCGGACCATCTATGCCCAGGCCCGGACGTTCGGGTTTCAGGACACCTTCATGATCATTTCGGTCGCCTTCATCATTGCCCTGATCCCATCGATGATGCTGGCCCGCTCATCGCGAAAAAAAGCCTGATTCCTGTATCCGGCTGCGAAATTTTCCGGCCCGCCCTTGCATAGCTCTCCCCGTACAGGGAAGGAGGTTCCATGGACGGTACGCTCGGGAATGAAATACAGCCCGCCTCAACGGCGTTAAGCGATGCTGAAAAGCTGGCGCGGCTCCGGCTGATCCGATCTGAAAACATCGGGCCGGTCACGTTTCACCGGCTGATCGATACCTATGGTGACGCCCGGACCGCGCTGGATGCGCTGCCTGAACTGGCGCGCAAGGGAGGCCGTCGGAAACCCATACGGATAAGCACCCTTGGTGAGGTTGAAGAAGAAGCCGCCGAACTGCAGAAACTCGGGGCGGCCATGCTTTTTCGGGGAGAGGCCGCTTACCCGCCCCTGCTCACCCATATCGAAGATGCACCGCCGGTACTGTTCGTTCGCGGCCACACGCATCTGCTCGGCAAGAAATCGGTGGCGATCGTCGGGTCCCGCAATGCGTCCATCAATGGGAAGCGTTTTGCCCAAGACATGGCGGCCAGTCTGGGCGCGGCGGGATATCTCGTGGTCTCGGGAATGGCTCGTGGCATCGATACCGCAGCGCATCTGGGCGCCCTCGATACCGGGACCATCGCCGTGATGGGGGGCGGCGTCGATGTGTGTTACCCGCGCGAGAATCAGGACCTGTACGACGCCCTGGTCCAAAGCGGGGGTATGTGCACTGAAGTTGCAACCGGCATCACGCCCCAGGCCCGGCACTTTCCGCGCCGCAATCGCATTATTTCGGGGATCGCCAGAGCCATCGTCGTGATCGAAGCCGGGGCAAAGTCAGGCTCACTGATCACCGCCCGTATGGCACTGGAACAGGGACGTGAAGTGTTCGCCGTCCCCGGCGCGCCGCAGGACCCGCGCGTCAAGGGATCGAATGCCCTGATCCGTGACGGGGCCCAACTCACCGAAACTGCCGACGATGTCATCCGCACCCTCTCGGAGATGGGGTCCGGCGCATTGCATGAACGCCGCCGCAACAATCTCACGGCACCCGCGCCCGCTTCGGCCAGCGGGCCGGAAATCGATGCCGCCCGCCGAAAAATAACCCAGGCGCTGGATTACGGGCCGACCGGAATCGATGCCATCATCCGTGATACCGGCTGCAGTGCAGCTGCCGTTTTCGTGGTGCTTCTGGAGCTTGAAATTGCCGGCCGGCTGGAGCGTCAGGCCGGGAACGTGGTCACTCTGATCGCCCTCTGAACTGATCATTTACATGTCAACTCAGCTATAAAAATTTTTATTACTAAATAACAGATTGATTTAATTATATTTTTTAAGCCTTCAGAGTCTCCTTTTCCGACATCACGTAAATTTCACCTGTTGACGCGGTGTTCATTTATCGCCAATTCTCCCCGGCCCCGGACCTGAGCAATCAACCGGGACTTATTTGATAGACAAATTCGAACGGATGAAAATGACCAGCGTCGTCGTCGTCGAATCACCGGCCAAGGCCAAAACGATCAACAAGTACCTCGGAGACGATTACACCGTCCTCGCGAGCTACGGACATATTCGAGACCTTCCGTCCAAAAACGGATCGGTCGACCCGGACGATGATTTTGCCATGACGTGGGAGATCGACAGCCGCTCGAAAAAGCATGTCGATGAAATCGCCAAGGCAGTCAAGAACGCCGATGCGCTTTATCTCGCGACTGACCCTGACCGTGAAGGGGAAGCGATTTCCTGGCACATCAAGGAAGTGCTCGACGGCAAAAAGCTTCTCGACGGCAAACCGGTCAAGCGCGTCGTCTTCAATGAAATCACCAAGGATGCGGTACAGGATGCCTTTGCGCACCCGCGCGACCTGGATCATGAACTGGTCGACGCCTATATGGCGCGCCGTGCTCTTGATTATCTGGTCGGTTTCACATTGTCACCGGTGCTGTGGCGCAAGCTGCCGGGTTCTCGTTCGGCGGGCCGTGTGCAATCGGTAGCGCTGCGCCTGATCTGTGAGCGTGAGCTTGAGATCGAGATGTTCAAGCCGGAGGAATACTGGTCCATCGATGCGATGTTCCAGACCCCCAGGGGAGACGCCTACAAGGCCTCGTTGACCCGCATCAACGGCGAAAAGCTCGGCAAGTTCACCATCAACAGCGAAGCGCTGGCCGGTCAGGCTGTTGCCGCGATCGAAACCCAGTCGTTTACCACCGGCGAAATCGAACGCAAGCAGACACGCCGTTTTCCGTCTCCGCCGTTCACCACCTCGACACTGCAGCAGGAAGCATCGCGCAAGATGTACTTCGGCGCCCGCAAAACCATGCAGACGGCGCAAAACCTCTATGAAGGGGTGCGCATCGGTGGCGAGAACGTCGGCCTGATCACCTACATGCGTACCGATGGCGTTCAGATGGCCCGCGAGGCCATTGCCGCCAGCCGCAACGTCATTCAGGAACAGTTCGGCTCGAAGTATCTGCCCGATAGCCCGCGTATATATAAGTCGAAGGCGAAGAACGCACAGGAAGCCCACGAAGCAATCCGCCCGACCGACATCCGACGCACACCGGATTCGGTGGCCCAGTACCTTAGTCCCGACCAGCTCAAACTCTATACGTTGATCTGGAAACGGACCGTCGCCAGCCAGATGGAAGCCGCCGTCCTGGATCAGGTCGGTGTCGATATCACGTCCGGCGACAATCAGGTCACCTTCCGCGCCACCGGCTCGGTCATTGCCTTTGACGGCTTCATCAAGGTTTACCGTGAAAGCCGCGATGACAGCGCCGACGATGACGACAGCAATCGCATCCTGCCGCAGTTGAACGAGAACGAAGGCCAGGAACGCACCGAAATCCTGCCAGAGCAACACTTTACCCAGCCGCCGCCGCGCTATAGCGAAGCGTCTCTGGTCAAGAAGCTTGAAGAACTCGGCATTGGCCGGCCCTCAACATACGCGTCGATCATTTCCGTGCTGCAGGACCGCAATTACGTCATCATCGACAAGCGCCGCTTCATTCCCGAAGACCGTGGCCGGCTGGTAACTACATTCCTCGCCAGCTTTTTCGAGCGCTACGTCGAATACGATTTCACAGCTGATCTCGAAGAGAAGCTCGATGATATTTCCGGCGGCCGCATCCAGTGGAAGCAGGTCCTTCTGGATTTCTGGAAGGCCTTCAAGGAGAAGGTAGACGAGACCAAGGAATTGCGCGTCCGTGACGTGCTCGATGTTCTGAACGAGGAACTCAAGCCGCACTTCTTCCCGGAACGCGCGGATGGCTCGGATCCCCGAAGCTGCCCGAAGTGCAAGGAAGGCGAACTGTCGATCAAGCTCGGACGGCACGGCGCATTCCTCGGCTGCTCGCGCTACCCGGATTGCAATTTCACGACGCCGCTGGGCGCCGATCCATCGGAAAACACGCTTGGTGACGGCCCCAAGGAACTCGGCAACGATCCGGATACCGGCAAGGCGATCACGCTGCGCCAGGGACCGTACGGGCCTTACATCCAGCTGGGTGAGGAAGAGGTCGTCGGCAAGAAAAAGATCAAACCCAAGCGGTCATCCCTGCCCGCCGGGGTCAATCCGGACGAAGTCGATCTGGAAAAGGCGCTGGGCCTGATGTCCCTGCCCCGTCTTGTCGGGACCGACCCGGTATCGGGTATGGAAATCCGCGCCGGGATCGGCCGCTTTGGCCCGTTCCTGCAGGTCGGTGGGACTTATGTATCGCTCAAGGGCGACGAAGACGACGTGCTGACCATCGGCCTCAACCGGGCCGTATCCCTACTGGGTGACAAGCCCCGCAAGGATCCGCCGATCGAGCTCGGCAAGCATCCGAAAAGCAAGAAACCGCTGATGGTCAAGGATGGCCGCTGGGGGCCGTTCGTCCAGATGGGCCGGACCATGGCACGTCTGCCCAAGGACATGGCGAAAGAGGATGTGACCCTCGAAAAAGCCATCGAACTGGTTGATGCCAAGGGTGCAAACGGCAAGGGTGGCGGTACGACCAAGAAAGCTGCTGCCAAAAAAGCCCCCGCCAAAAAGAAAGCGGCAGCGAAAAAGAAATCCGCCGCCAAGAAGAAGCCTGCCGAAGAATCCGACGCGGCGGAGTAATCCCACCCACAGCTTGTCCTGTCACCCCGGCACAGGCCGGGGTCCAGAGATACATACGATTCGGCATACCATTACGGATTACGGCCTCTGCCGGAATGTCCGTCTCAATGAACGCCCCTTGTAGCAGACCCGGCCTGCGCTTACCTTCGAGCGATGAATGACACCCCTTTTCCATCGAAGCAGCAGATCGCAGACTTTATCCGCGACTCCACAAGCCATGTCGGCAAACGCGAGATTGCACGCGCCTTCAAACTTGACGTTCCCCAGAAACGCCGCCTCAAAAAAGTTCTCAAGGAAATGCAGGAAGACGGCAGCCTGAAGAGTGATCGCGGCAAGAAACTACGCGATCCCGAGACCCTGCCCAATGTCTGCGTCCTGGTCATCAGCGGCACCGATCTTGACGGTGAAGTCCTGGCCCGCCCCGTCAAATGGGACAGCGAAGCGACACCGCCGAAAATTTACGTCAATCCGGACGGCCGCAGCGGCTCTGCACTGGGCACGGGGGAACAGGTTCTGGCCCGCCTGACGCCGTCCGAAGACGGCTATGACGCCAAAATCATCCGCCGCATCGCCGCCGCACCTACGGATATTCTGGGGATTGTCCTTGAAGCCGAAGGAGAACTGCGTATCCGCCCGGTCGATAAACGCGAACGCAACGAATTCGTGATCGACAAAGGCCAGGACAAGGGCGCCAAGGTCGGCGAACTGGTTCGAGCCCAGGGGGTCAAGGGGCCGCGTCTCGGCCTCAAGCGGTGCCGGGTCATCGAACGGATTGCCGAGGCCGAAGGCGCGTCGGCGATCAGTCTGATCTGCGTGCATCAGCACGGCATCCCCGTCGCTTTCCCCGAACCCGCCATGAAACAGGCGGAGAAATCGAAAGCCGCCCCATTGGGCCCACGCGAGGATCTCCGCAACACTGCGCTGGTGACCATTGACGGCGCCGATGCGCGGGATTTCGATGACGCCGTTTACTGCGAAACCGATGACGATCCGAAAAACCAGGGGGGCTTCAGGCTCATGGTCGCGATTGCCGATGTCGCCTGGTATGTGCGGACCGGCGATGCGCTGGACAAGGCGGCGTTCGAGCGCGGCAATTCCGTCTATTTTCCGGACCGGGTCGTGCCCATGCTGCCCGAACAGTTGTCGAATGGCTGGTGTTCGCTGAAACCACACGAGGACCGGCCCTGTCTGGTCGCGCACCTGAAAATCGACGCCGATGGCAACCTCCTCGCCAAGCGCTTCTCACGCGCCCTGATGCGGTCGCACGCACGGCTGACCTACGAACAGGTGCAGATGGCCCGCGACGGCCACCCCGACGAGATGACGGCGCCACTGATCGACAGCGTGATCACACCGCTTTATGCCGCTTTCGATATCCTGCTGAAGGCCCGCGAAGCCCGCGGCGCACTGGAGATCGAGGGCGATGAACGCAAGGTGGTTCTCGACGACGGCGGTGACATTACCGGCATCGAACCGCGCCAGCGTCTCGACAGTCACAAGCTGATCGAGGAATTCATGGTGCTGGCCAACGTCGCTGCGGCGGAATTTCTGGAAGAGAAAAAGCGTCCCTGCATGTACCGGGTACACGATGAGCCGTCGATGGCGAAGATCGAGTCCCTGAGCGAGGTTCTAGACAGCGTGCATATCCGTTTCGACCGGGGCCAGACCGTGACCCCGCACCGCTTTAATCAGATCCTCAAGAAAGCCCACGGCACACCGCACCAGCAGATGATCAACGACGTCGTGCTGCGCAGCCAGGCGCAGGCCATGTACGACCCGGTCAACATCGGCCACTTCGGACTGGCGCTGAAACGCTATTGCCACTTCACGTCGCCGATCCGGCGGTATTCCGACCTCCTTGTCCACCGGGCCCTGATTCGCGGCATGAAGCCGAATGACGGCGCCCTGGGCGAGGACCCCGGCGACTTTTCAAAGATCGGCGAACATCTGTGCGTGACCGAACGCCGCGCCCAGGCTGCCGAACGCGATGCCATGGACCGTTACAGCGCATATTTCATGCGCGATAAGGTCGGCGGGAGTTTCATGGCCCGGATTTCCGGCGTGACGCGGTTCGGCATCTTCATCCGCGTTGACGACATCGGTGCCGATGGACTGGTGCCGATCAAGACCCTGCCCAACGATTATTATGTCCACGATGAAGAGCGCCACCAACTGACGGGGCGCTCCAACGGTCTCGTGTTCCGTCTCGGCGATCGGGTCGAGGTCGTGCTCAGGGAAGTTACACCGGTGACCGGCGGCATGCTGTTCGAGGTCATGGGACGATCGGAAGGCGATGCGGGGGTCCCGGGTCAGCACCACCCGGGCCGTAAACAGACCCGCAATACGTCCAAGGGAAAGCCACCAAGGGCGAACAAACCGAAAAAGGCCAAGGGCAAGAGCCGCGCATCGCGCCGGCAAAAACGCAATGCCGCGGATACCGGCATCAAGAAACGAAGCACACCGAAAAAACGCGACTGAGAACATCTAACGATATGAGGCCGGCACGCGCATATGTGATGCGGACCATATACATACCCCAAAAGATAGTTTTAAATGCGCTTTATGACTGGGCATATCAAAGCTTTGCGTAAACTGACCGGGCTGTTTGCAGCGCTGGCACTTTCTGCGTGCGCGGCCCTGCCGAACACAGAAAAGACCCCGCCCACAGATAATTTCGCCAAACCGGCCGCGGCGGAAGTCATCGCCGTCGGCTTCGACAACATCTCAGACAAGTACATCGAACCGGTACGTATCAGCCGGATCGGTGTCGAGGGCCTGCGGGGCCTGGGCGCAATTGATGCCGGGCTCAGCCTCACGGAACAGGGCGGCCAGATCGTCATGTACGAAAACGGCAATGAAATCGGCCGTATGCAGCTGCCCGCCGATACCGATATCCGTGCCTGGGCGGCGGCCGTCGTCGCGCTGACGGAAAAGGCCCGTGAGAATTCGTCGGACATCCGTGCCGCCCCTGCTGAAAAGATCTACGAAGCCATCTTCGACGGGGCGCTTTCAGATCTCGATATTTTTTCCAGATACGCCGGGATGACAGAGGCGAGCCGCAATCGCGCCCGGCGGGACGGTTTCGGCGGCATCGGAATCCGGTTTCGGATCGAAAATGACGCCGCTGTCATCACCAGGGTTATCGAAGGGACACCGGCCCACGAAAGTGGCATGCGCGAAGGCGATCATATCGTCAAGATCGAAGGACGATCCGTCAAAGGCCTGAAAAGCAGTGATATAACAGGGCTCATCCGTGGCCCCGTGCACACCCAGGTCACCCTGACGCTGTCACGGCCCGAAGCCGTTCAGCCCTTCTCGATTGGCGTGGCACGGGTGCATATCGTGCCGGATACCGTTCACTGGCAGATCGATAAGGGGATCGGAATTCTTCGTATTTCAAGTTTCAACCACGAAACCGCCAATTCCATGGAGAAAATCCTGAACCGTGCCATGGCGCCTGATCAAACACCGCTCATAGGTCTGGTCGTTGATCTCAGGGGCAACCCTGGCGGATTGCTACGCCAGTCCATCGAGGTTGCCGACATGCTGCTGACCCAGGGCGATATCCTGCGCACGTCAGGCCGGCATCCGGACAGCCTGCATCATTACATCGCCAGCGGTCGCGACCTCGCCGCCGGTCTGCCCGTTGTCGTCATCATCGACGGCAAATCCGCGTCTGCGGCGGAAATCGTCGCCGCAGCCTTGCAGGATCGGAACCGCGCTGTCGTCATCGGCACGTCTTCGTACGGCAAAGGCAGCGTACAGACCGTGATCCGCCTGCCCAACGACGGCGAAATCACCCTGACATGGTCGAAATTCGTGGCCCCGTCAGGATATTATCTGCACGGCCTCGGTGTCGTGCCGACAGTCTGCACCAGCGGGCAGGAAGAAATGCACCAGGCCGCGGGAATCATCGAGGCTTCCCTTGAGGGGGATCAGGCCGCAAAGACCGTTTCCTGGCGCCGGCGCGCACTTCTGGGAGATGAAGAGCGCCAGTTACTCCGGAGTGGTTGCCCGGCGGAAACCCGTAAAAGCGCTCTTGATCTTGAAGTTGCCAAACGGCTGATTCTCAACACCCGCCTGCATACCCGTGCCCTGCGCATGTCGACGGCGACCGCCCAGGCGACGAACTAGCACCCCCGTAATCGTCTTTCAAAAATTCCGTTGTCTCAATTTGTCGGAAACCCTCTTGACTTGAGCGTCTTTGCCGCTATCTTGCCGCCTCTTCGAACGCGTGGCGTTCACTGATTTGGACAGGACACAGAGTCATGGCGAAACCGGCGACCATTCAAATTCGTCTCGTCAGCACGGCGGACACCGGCTTCTTCTACATCACGAAGAAGAACCCGCGGAATACCACCGAAAAGATGCAGATGCGGAAGTACGATCCCGTGGTCCGCAAGCACGTCATGTTCAAGGAAGCGAAAATCAAGTAAGCAGCACAAAAAGCCGCTTGCAAACGCCATGCGCCGCTGAAAAGCGGCGCATTTTCGTTTGGGGACACGCTAAGTGCCGAGCCTGGACCTTTGGCCCGGCGTTGCAGGCCCAGTCGTCAGTTGAGGAATTTTTTGACCGTATCGAGGAAGTGCGGCACCGAGATCGGTTTGGCGATGTAGCCTTCACAGCCGCCTTCGCGAATCTTTTCTTCATCACCCTTCATCGCAAATGCGGTCACGGCGATCACGGGGATGCCCTTGAGGTCGTCATCTGCCTTCAGCATCTTTGTGACTTCAAGTCCGGAAATTTCCGGCAACTGGATATCCATCAGTATCAGGTCCGGTGAATGTTCACGAGCAAGCTTGAGAGCGTCCCGTCCATCAACGGTTTGCACCGTTTCATAACCGTGTGCCTGAAGAAGATCGTTGAATAACTTCATATTAAGATCGTTGTCTTCAACGATTAGGATTTTACTCGCCATGGTCGGTTCCTTGTAGGCCTTTAAACTGTGGCCAATTTTGCAGAAATATTCCCGCCGGATAGTCCCGATGAGAATGGAATATAACAGTATGTAAGTCAATTGATGCTGGGTCGGGACCCCGACCTATTAAGCAACCCTCCTTGCGGACACAATCAGTACGGGACAAGCCCGACATTCAGTTCCGAAGCCAGCATTGCCGTCAAGATCGTCAGTGTCAGGGCGAGGCTGAATGCTTTCCACGTCGCCATTTTTCTATCCTCCGGTCCTTCAGACCTGAAATGCAGGTGCAATCGGTCTGACAGGCAATCACTTGATATGAATAGAAGATGGCAAAAAAATGGTTAATGGTCTGTGATCATGCTCACGCACATGATTGTATGCAGCAAAAATGAGCTATTCGCCCCTGACCTCTTCAACCATTTCACGAAGCTGCGCCAGATCCTTGATCAATAGCGCATTCTTTTTACGTTCAATTATATTCTGCCGGGCCAGATCGCTGAGCACACGGGCCACGGTTTCACGTGTCGTCGACACCCTGCTTGCGATATCGCCGTGAACCGGTATCGGGCGAATTTCAGCCTGATTTTCGCCGATCAGACCACTCCGCGCCTGACGCAGCAGATCGGCCTGCACCCTGTTGTTCGCTGCCAGGGTGCTGAGATCCATGATCCGGTCGGTTGAATTGCGGATGATACCGGCAAGCGCCCGCAGAACCCTGAACGCAATATCCGCATTTTCACGTAACAGGTTGAGAAAGCGTTCCTGCGGCAACGCTGCAATCAGGCTGTTATCGAGAGACATCACACTCGCTGAGCGCGGTTGTCCATCCAATGCGGAAAGCTCGCCGAAATGGCTTCCGGAATCCAGATCCTCAAGCGTGATTTCTTTACCTGAAAGTGAATAATTGACGATCCGTACCCGGCCTTCGACGACAAAAAATACATCCGTGGAATCGCTCTGGCGGTCGATAATCTGTTCGTGGTCGGCATAGCGGCGCCATTTACAGGCTTTTTCCAGTTCGGCAATCGCCTGTCTGCTAACACCGTCCAGTATGCGGATTTCACTTAATGTTGATGTCTCACTGTCCGACATCCGGTCCCCCGATAAGCACACACTCTCCTGTTCCCGGTGTTGGTTCCGGGTTAATAGGTTTTATCTTAGACCTATATTTCATGAAATGCGAACCCGCGAATTCAAGATCGTCAAATATTGTTTACGGCACTGATTCCTGAAGCTTGCGGTGTGAATCCCGCGTGATCTATTGTGCGCAGGACGCCGAGGGACAACACATGGCAAAAACCGCAAACAAACCAAGCACCCCCAAGGCAATGAAAATCGCCGTTGTAGTCCCCTGCTGGCGCGAAAAAGACCATATTCTCGACGTGCTGGCCGGGATCGGCCCCGAAGTGGCTTCGATCTTTGTCGTGGATGATGCCTGTCCTGACGGCACCGGTGACTATGTCCGGGACAAAGCTACCGATCCGCGCATCACGGTTCTTCATAACGCGGTCAATCTGGGCGTCGGCGGTGCTACCGTTACCGGTTACAAGGCCGCGATCGATGCCGGCTGCGACGTGATTGTGAAACTGGATGGTGACGGACAGATGAATCCCTCACTTATCCCCAATCTGGTTCTGCCCATCGAACGGCATCAGGCCGATTACACGAAAGGCAATCGCCTGCATCGGCGCGACAGTGCACGCGGGATGCCCGTGATCCGTCTGCTCGGCAATATGGTGCTGACCCTGATGTCGAAACTGTCGAGCGGGTACTGGGACATCATGGACCCGACGAACGGCTTCACGGCGATCCATGCCGATGTGGCCCGGGAACTCCCCCTGGATGATCTGGCCAAGGGGTACTTTTTCGAATCCGATATGCTGTACCGGCTGTCAGAGCAACGAGCCGTCGTCCGGGATGTTGCCATGCGTGCTCACTATGGCAAGGAAACAAGCCATCTTGTCGTCCACCGAATTTTCTGGCCTTTCATCAAGGGTCATACCTGCAATACCTGGCGCCGCCTGATCGACACCTATTTCGTACGCGATATCGGCATTGCCTCTTTTGAGTTGATGTTCGGCGCAATACTGCTCATGGCCGGCATCCTCTATGGAAGCATTCACTGGTGGCTCAGCATTGCCACCGGGATTCCGGCTACCGCCGGAACCGCGATCCTGTCGGCACTGGCGATCATCGTCGGCATGCAGATGCTGATTGCCTTCATCGGTCACGACACCCGGCACCAGCCGACAGAACCGGCACACCTCGTCAATACTGAGGGCTGACCGAAACTCAGAAACCCAGACTGATCCCGTCCCGGCGCGGATCACCCGCGCCCTGCACACCTCCGGCAGCGTCGCGCTGCATGACATGAACCCCGCCAAAAAACATGTTGGCTTCGGGCCATATATGAACCTCACCCGACCATGACGGCGTGTGCTCAAACCCCGGCTCAACCGAAAGCTTGTTCCCTTCGAGATGCAGTCGCGGTCTGCTGAGCGCTTCGGCGAGGTCTGATTCGTAAACGCAGATATTCAAAATCACCTGTGTCAGCGCCGACCTGATGCGGTTTGATCCGCCTGACCCGAATGCCGTCCAGGCGCCATCAGGATCGACCATGACACCGGGGGTCATCATGGACGACAGACGCACGCCTTCGGGCCATTCGAAGAATCCGGCGGCGTTCAGGTCATCCTCACCAAGCATGTTGTTGAGCATGATGCCGGTATCCGGCACCACATGGCCGCACCCTTCACCATTCGATACAGTCAAGGCAGCCAGATTCCCATCGGCATCGGCAATACTGATGTGCGTCGTTCCGCGGTAAGACGGCGGGTGCGGGTCCATCCCGGCCAGCGCCTGCGCCCCCGCATTCGCATCCCGGTCAATACCGCAGTCGAAACGCGCCCGGTTAGCTGTGTCCATGGCATGGATCAACGCAGTGGCATGCTTTTCACTCCCGAAGTCTCCGGGACGAAGCTGACTCAGGCACAGGCATCTTAGAGCATAATCGATCAATGCCCCGCCGATGGCCGGCGGCGGATTGAGAAAAATCTCATGGTTCCCAATCCGTGTATGCAGGGGATGACGGCGGACAACCCGATACTTTGCCAAATCTTCGCGGCTGAGCACACAGCCATCCATTGCAGTAATGCGCGACGCAACATCGCCCAGATAAAAAAGGTCCGGCCCCTCACTTGCCATCGCATCGAGAAAACCGGCAAAGGCTTCCGGCCGGTAATAATCCCCTGCAGACAGCAGTTCGTCCCCTCCGCTTCTGCAAAACATGGCCCTGGTACCGGCGGAAGTCTGATAGATCGGCCCGACGACTCCCAGAAGGTATGCCTGAAAACGGTTGAGCCTGATACCGTCACGCGCCAGCATGCGGGCAGGTGAAATCAGTTCCGCCATGGGCATGCGCCCGAGGGCATTGTGTATCTCGAATATACCGGCGACCGCCCCCGGTGTTGCGACGGCCCCCATGCCGATGTGGAATTCCTGCTGTGCGACACCGAAGTCAGCCGTCACCGGATGAAAATCAACGTCGTCTCGCAAAGGACGATTGAGTGGCGTTTCGGTGAAAAAGTCGAAGACGCTGACATCGCCGTCTGCGGGTTTGGCGACCAGAAAACCGCCGCCTCCCAATGAAGACAGCACCGGTTCGGCAACACAGGCGGCCAGAAAGCCGGCTATCGCGGCATCGAAGGCATTTCCGCCAGCTTTCAGCACCTCTAGCGCCGCCTTGGCGGTTTCCCGGTGTCCGGCAGCAACGCCGGCTTTATGTCCTTCACCCAAACTCATCGTCTGATTTTACATATCACGGCAGGCGTGGCGAGACCGTCAGATCGACGGCAAGATAAAATCCGGACGAATTTCGGATTCCGCAATGCACGCTGCGACATCCATACCCCGCATCACACCATGACCCGTAACCAGAGCGGTCTTTATGCCCATCGCCGCGCCGCCGAGAATATCCGTGTGCAGCGTGTCACCGATCATCAGGACCCGTGACAGGTCCGGTTTGGCGGTCAGCCGGGACAGTGCCATCTCGAAGGCGTTGGCGTAGGGCTTTCCGAAAAAGATAGGCTCAATTTCCAGATCATCCGCCATCGCGTGCGCGTACGATCCAGGCTCGCGCGTAAAACCATCTTCGCGGGGAGCCACCAGATCCGGGTTGCCGACCAGCACCGGCCGGGGTCTGAGCCGCAGGGCGCTTTCCAGTCCAACCTGCCGATCCTCTGTCCAGTCTGCACTGCTGAGCAGAATGAAACCGTCCGCGTTGCTGAGTCCCTGGTCATCAAGCGGGCAGGTTGTGCACGGCAGTTCATCAATAAAAGACGATTGCGGGGCGGCCACGGCCCAAAGCATACCGTCACCATATTCCAACAGAGCTTTTGCCAGCACGGCCCGTGACGAGACGATCTCACCATCGCTGAAGTCGAACCCGAACGCCGCGTACTTTGCGACATTTGCACCGAGCGGCAGGCTTGCCGCATTGGTCAGGACGATCACCTGCTTGCCGGCACTCCGTAAGGCCGCGATCCGCGCTGCGGCTCCCGGTATGGCCGTATTGCCCACATTCAATACCCCGAAAGAATCGAATATTAAGGCATCAAAACGATCCGCGATTTCACCCAGATCGGCCGCCTGTTCGCTGGCGTTCGGGATAACGGCATCGGGAAGGCGGTCCCGGATTTCCTGATAACGGCGGAAAGCCCAGTCAGCATCAACGGTGGCTCTCATCAAGGCTCTCCATTTGCTCCAACGATCATCGTGATCAACCCGGTCCGACTTGATAAAGGCCCGGGTGAGCCACGTGCAATCGAATAAACGTTCGCACCTGCATTCGCTGCTGGATTCCGGCAATAAATGACTGCATGATCCATCTGTCGGTTGTCAAAAGAATGCAACATAAACGACACATTGGAGATTGGGAGGTTTTCATGAAAAAGTTTATCGGTGCCGCAATCGCTGCGGCATGCCTTGTGTTGAGCGGCGCTGCCAGCGCCGAAGATTGTCCGCGCAGCTTTCTTGATGAGCAGTATTGCGACAGGGACGGCGACCTGACCGCCGATCTACCCACGGACAAGAGCAAAATCGCTGATCCGGGCACCATCATCTTTGCCTATAAGCCGGTCGAAGACCCGGCCGTGTATGCGAAGGTATGGGACGGATTTATCCAGCACATGTCAGAAACCACCGGCAAGAAGGTCGTCTTCTTCCCGGTTCAGTCCAACGCCGCACAGATCGAAGCCATGCGCTCCGGCCGTCTGCACGTTGCCGGTTTCAACACCGGTTCGAACCCGATCGCCGTTGCCTGCGCCGGTTTCGTTCCGTTCGCCATGATGGCCGCCAAGGATGGTTCCTACGGCTACGAGATGGAACTCATCGTGCCGGCGGACAGTGACATCAAGGACCCGGCCGGTCTCAAGGGTCGGACCCTTGCCTTCACCTCACCTACCTCGAACTCCGGCTTCAAGGCACCGTCTGCGCTTCTGAAAAGCGAATTCGGCCTGATTGCTGACGAAGACTTCAAGACCACGTTCTCGGGCAAGCACGACAACTCCGTGCTGGGTGTCGCCAACAAGGATTATGAAGCCGCCGCCGTCGCCAACTCGGTGATGAACCGGATGATTCAGCGCGATGTCGTCAAGAAGGATGCGATCCGTTCGATTTACAAATCGCAGACCTTCCCGACCACCGGTTACGGCCTTGCCCATAACCTTGATCCGGCTCTTGCTGCCAAGATCAAGGAAGCTTTCTTCTCCTTCCCGTGGGAAGGCTCCGAGCTTCAGAAGGAGTTCAAGAAGGAAGGCAAGTTCATCCCGATCACCCACAAGAAGGATTGGGATGTGATCCGCAAGATCGATGCCGCCAACGGCGTCAAGTATACGTGCAAGTAAGCCACCGTGCTTGAGGATCCGAGGTGCCGGCGAACAACCGGCACCTCGATCCTTTTATAAGGTCTGAAGAAGGGGGCGTGTTGGCGATGCTGCGACTTGTTGATCTCGTCAAGCAATACAAGACCGGAGACAAGGCGCTCAAGAGCGTCAACCTTGAGGTGCCTGACGGTCAGGTCATGGCCCTGATCGGCCCGTCGGGGGCCGGTAAATCGACATTGATCCGCTGCGTCAACCGTCTCGTCGAGCCGACATCGGGTCAGATATATCTGGGCGACCTGCAGTTATCGTCACTGGGTCAGGGTGCGCTCCGCCGGGCACGGCGGCGCATGGGCATGATCTTTCAGGAATATGCGCTGGTCGAAAGGCTGAGCGTCATGGAAAACGTGCTGTCCGGCAGGCTCGGTTATGTCCCGTTCTGGCGCAGCTATTTCCGCAAATTCCCACAATCCGACGTGGACGAGGCATTCCGCCTTCTGGCCCGCGTCGGTCTCGATCACATGGTCGACAAGCGTGCCGACGAGCTTTCGGGCGGACAGCGCCAGCGTGTCGGAATCTGCCGGGCGCTGATCCAGAACCCCGAACTGCTTCTGGTCGATGAGCCGACGGCGTCACTTGACCCCAAAACATCACGACAGATCATGAGATTGATCCGCGAGTTGTGTGAAGAGCGGAATCTGTCTGCCATCATCAACATTCACGACGTCATGCTGGCACAGATGTTCGCCGAGCGGATCGTCGGCCTGCAACTGGGCGAGATCGTCTATGACGGACCGCCGGATGGTCTGACACCTGACGTTCTGACGCAGATTTACGGTGAGGAAGACTGGGAAGCCACCATCGCCAAGGTCGAGGACGAGGAAGAAGAAATCGAACCATGAGCGGTGACATCACCCCTCCTGCCACGGCCGCTGCCGGTCGCCACTGGAAGAAGCCGCCGTTCATCCGCAGTTCTCTGTTGCGCTGGTCGCTGATCGTCGGCGCCGCCGCCTATCTGGCCCTGGTGTTCGGTACCATGGATGTCAACTGGGGCCGTGTTGCCGATGGCATACCGCGCGGCCAACGCTTTATTGCCGCGTTCTTCCCGCCTGATTTCGTATCACGTGCCGGGGATATCTTCGACGGCATCATGGAAAGCCTGTGGATTACCATCATCTCGACGGTTGCCGGGATCGCGCTGTCAATTCCGGTCGGCCTCGGCGCGGCGCGCAATCTGTCGCCACGCCCGGTCTATCTGGTATCACGGGCGATTCTGGCCCTGTCCCGGACCTTCCCCGAGATCATCGTCGCTCTGTTTGCGGTCAAGTTGTTCGGGTTCGGGCCGTTTGCCGGTTTCATCGCCCTTTCGGTCGGCACGATCGGCTTCTACGGCAAGCTTCTCGCCGAAGACATCGAAGACATGGACCCGTCCCAGGCGGAAGCCGTCAAGGCCACAGGCGCCGGCTGGTTCCAATGGCTGAACTACGCCGTCCAGCCGCAGGTCATGCCGCGGATGATCGGCCTCGGCATGTACAGGCTCGATATCAACTTCCGTGAATCCGCCGTTGTCGGTATCGTCGGCGGCGGCGGGATCGGCGCCACCTTGCTGACGTCCTTCGACCGCTATGAATTCGATTCCGCGGCCGCTATCCTGCTGATCATCATCGGTATCGTCATGGCCGTGGAATATTCGTCCAGCTACATCAGAAAGTGGGTTCAGTAGCATGCCGGTGACAGAAAGCGCGGAAACAAGACTCTGGCAGCGCCGGGACCGCCGGACGAAACTGACCATCTGGGGGGTGCAACTCGTCTGCCTGATGATCTTCGTCTATTGCTGGTCGCTTGTTTCCGACAAGACGATATGGGAATTCGTCTACGACGCCCCGCATCAGGCCGGCGACATGGCGTCCCGCATGGTGCCGCCGGCATGGGATTACATGGACAAACTGTGGCTCGCGGTATGGGACACCATCAACATCGCCACGCTGGGCACGCTGATGGCCGTCGTGCTCGCCTTCCCCATCGCATTTCTCGCCGCCAGCAACACAACGCCCTCCAAAGCCTTCATCCGGCCGGTTGCGCTCTTCATCATCGTGTCTTCACGTTCCATCAATTCACTGCTGTGGGCCCTGATGCTGGTGACGATCATCGGCCCCGGTGTGCTGGCCGGTGTGCTGGCCATCGGATTCCGCTCGATCGGGTTCTGCGCCAAGCTGCTGTATGAAGCGATCGAAGAAATCGATACCACGCAGGTCGAAGCCGTCACCGCGACCGGGGCCAGCGGACCGCAGATTTTGCACTACGGGATCGTGCCGCAGATATTGCCGGCATTTGCAGGCATTTCCGTCTTTCGCTGGGATATCAATATCCGCGAATCGACCGTGCTGGGTCTGGTCGGCGCCGGTGGCATCGGCCTGCAGCTCAATGCCTCGATCAACAACGTGGCCTGGACACAGGTCTCGCTGATCCTGCTGGTCATTCTGGCCACCGTTATCGTCAGTGAATGGGTCTCCGCCAAAGTCCGCCACGCCATCATCTGATGATTGGAAGCTCCCGGCGGCAAATGCCATAAAATCGCCAAATGTTGACTCTCCCATGGGAAGGTGATTCCCTGAATCTGGACTTTACTCTGGTTTATTTGAGGATCCGTATATGCGACGCGGCTTTTTCGCCTTCAGCGCCTGTGTTCTGGGCGTTCTGATTTATACGTCCCCCCTGTCGGCACAGGGCGTGGAGCTTAATGCCGTGTCCTTCGCGGATATTCCACAGGGTGAAAGTGTCGCCGTGGAAACCTTCAACGATGCTGAGGAAATCTTGAAGCTCAAGGAAATCTTCGAGGAAGAACTCCGTCTGCAGGGGTATACCGTCAACGATTCAGGGCGCCTTATCCTCAGCTTCGAAACCCAGGACTCATCGGGCAAATGGAGCGGCGGCGGCCCCAACCGTCTGGTTGAAATCGGCAACAGCGACAATCACACCGGCAAGGATGCCCCGGATGTGCGGGTCAACATCTTCGATTCAAAGCGTGGCGGCCTGTTGAACCCGAAACGTGACACCGGGATTACCCAGGTTTCGCCAAGCCAGCTCCGGATTGATGCCAGTATCGAGGACCGCCAAACCGGCAAACGCCTGTGGCAGGGCTGGAGTGTTTCGAACCAGGGTTCAAGCACGGAAGAAGACATGACACATCAGTCCATGGTAAAACCGATCATCGAAAACATCGGTAAAACCGTCCGCAGCGAATAACCGCTCTTATCCACGCCCCCCAAGCTTGCCCTCAGCGTGCAAAACCGTTACGAAACGTGCGCACATATGGCATGATGTGTGGGCATTGCCCGGAAATATCTCCGGCGATCCCTCGGTTCATTTCATTTGGATTTCAGTGGATGACGAAATCGACAGAAAAAGCGCTTCTGCCTGCCGGGCTGACGGACGGGCTGCCGCCCGACGCAGCATTCGAGGCCGATGTCCGCGAGCGTCTGGTCGCTTCTTTCGTCGGACGCGGCTTTGACCGCGTCTCGCCGCCCCTGGTCGAATTTGAAGATAACCTCCTGGCCGGCACAGGTGCTGCCATGGCCGGTCAGACCTTTCGGCTTATGGACCCGGTTTCGCAACGGATGATGGGGCTGCGCGCCGATATCACCCCTCAGGCCGCACGTATTGCCACGACACGGCTTTCTCATGAACCCCGTCCATTGCGGCTGTGTTATGGCGGTGAGGTTCTGCGCATTCGCGGAACGCAGTTGCGGCCCGAGCGCCAGTTCAGTCAGGCCGGCGCAGAACTGATCGGCACTGCCGACCCCCGTGCCGACGCAGAGATGGTGCTTATGGCTGCGGAAACCCTGTCGATGCTTGGCATTGACGACATCAAGGTCGACCTCTGTCAGCCGACGCTGGTGCCGCTGGTGATGGCTGAACTGGGCGTCAGCGGGGACGCCGCCCGCGTTCTCCGCGCCGCCCTCGATGCCAAGGATGCGGCAGAAGTCAAAGCCCTCTCCACCGCGCTGGGCAAGGAAGCGCAGGCACTCTTCGTCAAGCTGCTGGCTGCTTCCGGTCCATCGGAAAAAGTTGCCCCGAAGATCGCTGATCTGCCGTTAAGCGGCGATGCCGCTGACGCCCGCGCCACCCTGCTTGAAACGGTTAGCCTGGTCGAGCGCGCCGACCCCAAGCTTGATCTCACCATCGATGCCGTTGAAAACCGTGGCTTCGAATATCACACCGGCGTGACCTTTACCCTGTTCGCGCCCGGGGTACGTGGCGAACTGGGTACCGGTGGCCGTTACATCGCCGGGCTCAATGATGCGGACGTGCATGCAGATGGTGAACCTGCGACCGGTTTCACGCTGTTTCTGGACAGCATCCTGCGTGCCATAAAGCTCCCCGTCCCGGCGCAGAAAGTCTATCTACCCGAAGGGACGCCGCGTGCAACAGGCGCCGCATTGCGCGAGAGCGGCATGCGCACCCTTGAAGGTTACAGAAACGGCAGCGATGACGCCGCCGAAGCAAAACGCATGAAATGCACTCACATTCTGCGGGACGGCAAAGCCGTACCGCTCAGCGATCTTTGATCCGAAGGAGACAATTCGCATGGCCAACGTAGTCGTGATCGGCTCGCAATGGGGCGACGAAGGTAAAGGCAAGATCGTCGACTGGCTTTCGGAACGCGCCAATGTCGTGGTCCGCTTTCAGGGTGGCCATAATGCCGGTCATACGCTGGTTATCGATGGGGTCACCTACAAGCTGAGCCTGCTGCCGTCCGGGATCGTCCGCAAAGGGAAGCTGTCGATCATCGGCAACGGTGTGGTCGTCGATCCCTGGGCGCTGATGACGGAAATCGCCAACATCAAGGAACTGGGTGTCGAGGTGACGCCGGAAAACCTGCGGATCGCTGAAAACTGCCCGCTGATCCTGCCGCTTCACAAGAACCTGGATCAGGCCCGTGAGCAGGCCGCAGGAAAAGCCAAGATCGGCACCACCGGGCGAGGTATCGGCCCGGCGTATGAAGACAAGACCGCACGCCGTGCCATTCGTGTCGGCGATCTGGCCGATACCGACGTGCTGGCGGACAAGGTCGATGCCCTGCTGTTCCACCACAACGCGCTGTTGCGGGGTATGGGCATGCCCGAGGTCGACGGCGATCAGTTGCTCGGCGAACTCAATGAAATGGCGCCGCTGTTGCTGCCGTTCGCGACCACGGTGTGGCAGGATCTGGACGAAATGCGCCGCAAGGGCCACCGGATTCTGTTCGAAGGCGCACAGGGCACGATGCTCGATATCGATCACGGCACATATCCGTTCGTCACGTCATCCAACACCGTCGCCGGTCAGGCCGCCATCGGTTCCGGCCAGGGTCCGAGCGCCATCAACTATGTGCTCGGCATCACCAAGGCCTATACGACCCGGGTCGGCTCAGGCCCGTTCCCGACCGAACTGACAGATGAAGTCGGGCAACGCCTGGGTGAGCGGGGCCGTGAATTCGGTGTCGTCACAGGCCGCAAGCGGCGTTGCGGCTGGTTCGATGCCGTCCTCGTGCGCCAGGCCGTCAAGGTCAACGGTATTACCGGGATCGCCTTGACCAAGCTCGATGTACTTGATGGCCTAAAGGAACTGAAAGTCTGCATCGGCTATGACATCAATGGTGAACGTGTCGATCACCTGCCCGCTTCCACCGTGCGGCAGGAACGCGTCAAACCGATCTACGAAACCCTCGAAGGATGGGATGAAAGCACACAGGGCGCACGTTCCTGGGCCGACCTGCCGGCAACCGCGATCAAATATATCCGCCGCATCGAGGAATTGATCGACGCCCCGGTTGCCTTGCTGTCGACCAGCCCCGAGCGCGAAGACACTATCCTCGTCCACGATCCGTTCGAGGACTAGGGTCAGAACCTAGAGCCCGCAACGTGGGCGGCAACACGGATAACGTGCGGTATTTCAGGCATCCGGCAGCGGTGTCCCCTGCTTGATTCGTAACCCTCGCCATTAACCATAATCCCCGAAAAGCAGAGGAAAAGCTTGCGATTTTTAACATTTAGCGATTCAATGCGGCGATAGGCCGAAGAGAATCTGGTTTGGCCAAGGAGCCGGGTGTGCGAATGTGCAGGCTGGCATAACGTTCTTTAAGGACGCGTGCGATGGCAGAAGAGCCTTTTGACGCGGACGAGATCGACGAACCGGCCCCGCCAAGGGGAGGTTCAGTAGTTCTTCGTGAGCGCTTTCTGATCAACGGCGACAAGCCGTTGCCCGGTCTCAATTCGCCAAATGCCAAGGCATACATGGCGGAAGACCGGCATGATCTGTCGCGCAATCTTTTTGCCCTCGTCTGCACGCCGGGCATCCCGCTCCGCACCCGTGAAATCAAGAAACTGCAGGCAACACCGGGACCGGGTGTTCTTGAACTCGTTGACTGGGAAACCGTGTTCTGGCCCGCCATTGGTCAGCACACCATGATCATTGTCTATGAACGCCCCATGGGTGGCCGTGTCATCGATCAGATCAGAAACGGCCAGGCGCGCATTACCGAATACGACATTCCACGCAAGATCATCCAGCCGATCGTCGACGGGCTTCGTCATGTGCGAACGCTGAACACGGCACACCGCGCCTTGCGGCCGGAGAATATTTTCTTTCTCGATGAAGATCTTCAGGAACTCGTTATAGGTGACTTTGTCACCGCTCCCGAGGGGTTTGATCAGCCTCTGATGTACGAACCCCTCGAACGCGCGTTGGCCAGCAGTCCGGCCGGCCGCGGAACCGGTTCTGCCACCGATGACATGTATGCACTCGGCGCATCGCTGGTTGTCCTGACTCTCGGCACCAATCCGATTGAGCGGATGAAGGGTGAGGATTTGCTGTTCCGCCGGACCAACCTCGGCAGTTATGCAGCCGTCTGCGGCAACGCCCGGATACCGTTATCGTTACTTGAACCCCTGCGCGGCCTGATGTCCGACAGTCCTTCCGAACGCTGGGGTCTGGACGAAATAACGAAATGGCTGAATGGCCTGAAACAGACACCGCAGCAGAAAAAACCGGCCCGCAAAGGCGACACACCGCTTCGTTTTGGCGGTCGCGAGCATACCAATGTCCGTACACTTGCGCACGCTTTCAACCGCCAGATACCAGAGGCCGTCCGGGCCCTGAAAGACGAAACCTTTCATGCCTGGTTGAAGCGTTCGGCGGGCGAAGGTGATCTGTCGGAATCCCTCAAGGGTTTCGTCGATACAGCGAATTTTCACAAAGACGATTATCAGGGCACGGATGAATATCTGATTGCACGCTGCTGTGCCATCATGGATCCGCATGGACCGATCCGCTACAAGGGCATTTCTGTCTATCTCGATGGATTTGGGCCGATGCTTGCGATGGAGATCATCCGCAACGGGAACGTTCAGGCACTGACCGAGATCATCAACAGGGAAATTTACCAGTTCTGGGTCAGCGACCGTGCGACGTTCCTGGACACGCTCGAAACAGCCCAACAATTCGCCCAGCTGAAAGCCTGGCTTGCCAGCAAGGAGGCCGGGCAAGGGCTGGAACGCTGTCTTTATGAACTGAACCCCGGTCTTGCCTGTCACAGCCCGCACATTCTTGAGGACGGCATTATTTTCGTCGAAGACCTGCTGCCGGCGCTGGATCGTGCTGCCGGTCATGCCGAAGGCCATTCCAAGCCCATCGACCGCCACATCGCCGCTTTCATTGCCGCCCGGTTCAATGAAGACATTCAGCCGCACCTTCGCGCGCTCTCCGCCACCAAGGAAAGCACGTCCGTGATTGGCATGTTGAGCCTGCTTGCGTTCCTGCAATGGAAGCTCAGGGTAGAACCGTTGTATGGCCTGACGAGCTGGATCGGCGGGCTGCTCGGCCCTGCGATCAATGCCTATCACAGCCGGACGACACGCCGCGATCTGGAAAAGGAAATTCCGAAGCTGGTCCGGCGCGGCAGCCTCCCGGACATGTTCGACCTGATCGATAATGCTGAAAAGCGCCAGGAGGATCAGGACGGGTATGCAGATGCGGTTGAAGAATACACCGTCTGCGCCAACGAAATCCGCGAGATCGAAGGCAACGGCAACGAAATGACCGAGAATGCCGAGAAGACCGGGCAGAAAACGGCTGCGACACTTTCCATCATCACGACCATGATCGCCGTAACGATCATGTTCTTTTCGGAAATACTGTAGGAGGGCCGGGAATTATGCGTGCTCTTGTATGGGCTCTTCTGATCCTTGTCCTGCTTCTGATCGTCGCATTGCCGACGGTATTGCTGCTCGGGTTCGGCATGCTGCCGGCTATTGTTGCTCTGATCATTGACCGTACCGAGGAGCGTTCGGCGACGTTTTGTGTCGGCGGACTGAATTTCTGCGGTGTCTTTCCGTACCTGATGGAACTCTGGTTCGAGGATCACGACCTCGGCCAGGCCATGCATATTCTGACGGACGTCTTTGCGCTTGCTGTCATGTATGGCGGCGCGTGCATGGGATGGATGCTGTATCTCTCGCTGCCGCCGGTGATCGCGTCGTTCATTCAGGTCATGTCCGAACGGCGCCTGCAGCAACTGCGCAAAACACAAAAGCAGATCCTTGATGAATGGGGGGATGAAGTCATTCACGACGCCGATCTGAGTGACGACGGCATAACCCCGCCTCAGGAGGCCGGACAAAAAGTCCCGGCTGCCGCCTGAGTTAAGCTACGCCAGCGGGATCGTCAGATACGCTGTTGTGCCGCGGCCTTCCTCGCTTTCCAGTCTGAATACAGTCTGCATGCGCTTCGCCAGGGAGGCGACGATCGGCAGACCAAGACCGGTGCCCTGCTCTTTGCGGGTCAGTTCGTTCTCCACCTGTACGAAGGGCTCGACGATCCTGTCCAGCATGTCGGCGGGAATACCGATCCCCTGATCGGCGATGGCGAGTGTAAGACGCTTTCCTGCCACCCTGGCCCGAATACTGATCACCGCCCCCTCGCCCGAAAATTTGACGGCATTGCTCAGCAGATTGATCAAGATCTGCCGTGTCGCACGGATGTCGGCGCGTACAGCCGGGATTTCTTCCGGCAGATCGGTGACGATACTGATCCCTTTGCGGGTGGCGCGTCCGTCGACGAGTTTAACTGTGTGCTCGATGATTTTTTCCAGCCGCACAGTTTCCAGTTTCATGCTGAAATACCCGGACTCGATCTTGGACATGTCGAGAATGTCATTGATGATGTCCAGCAGAAGCCTGCCGCTGGCATTGATATCCTGCGCGTATTCCTTGTAGCGATCCGATATCTGCGGACCGAAGGCTTCGCTCGCCATCATTTCCGAAAACCCGATGATCGCATTCAGCGGGGTGCGGAGTTCGTGACTCATGTTCGCAAGAAAGCGTGACTTGGCGGCATTGGCATGCTCGGCCGCATGTTTCGCTTCGGCAAGCTCACGGGCACGGGTTTCCGTCTGCGCCATGCCGAGCCGGAGGATACCGAGCGATGTGCCGATCCCGAGATACTGATTTCCGCTGATGATGACGAAACCGTCTTCAAGCGCGGTTGG
Organism: Rhodospirillales bacterium; assembly: GCA_040218645.1. Classification (GTDB taxonomy): domain Bacteria; phylum Pseudomonadota; class Alphaproteobacteria; order Rhodospirillales; family Casp-alpha2; genus UBA4479. Next base: position 85,384 of record JAVJQZ010000012.1, on the reverse strand, counting down.
CGCTTCATGAATGACCCGATGCCGCAAGTTGTCGAGCGTCGTCCGCGCATCCACCACCAGCGGGTTCTGGATCATCAACCGCGAGACGGGACGCCGGGCGAAAACCGCATGGCCGAACTGACGGGAAAAATTCAAAAAGACTTTCTGGCGCGTCAGTATGCCGACGACTTTGCCGCGATCCAGCACCGGCATCGCGCTCAAACCGGGGTCACGGTTGAACAGTTCGATCGCCGCAGCACCGGGCATGTCCGGTGGGACAGGCTCCACATAGTGGGCAATATCATGCAGATTGAAATGCCGGTTCTGGAGAGTCGCGGTTTCTGTCGGCAACTCCGTTGGCGCGGATTTACAGGGATCATCCTGTTTTCCTGCGTCTTTATTATGTACGAGTGTCATGAAAAGGCTTCTACTTTCAATACGGTATGCAGACGTTAACGGCGGCACCGTAAATCGTATCGCCTAGCCATGTCGCTTTTGTGACAGTGTCGTTTTGATTGCAGGACGTATAAGCCCGGAAAAACATTGGGCCGCCGGAAGGGGGGTGTCCGGCGGCCCAAGTCAAAGAAGATCACGACAACCCTCAGGGGAGAAGACGTTACAGGCTAGCTGCCGTTGATCTTGTACCTGTTACGCGTCAGGCCAGGCGCTGGATCACCTTTCCCGCAATATTTTTCCCGGCTCGGCAGAATCACCCCAAAACCACAGGATTTCTGCGGCTTTTCCCATGATCATGGAAATCATGCCCTTGACCCCGGCGCGGATAAGCCGCACCATCCGCTGGTAATTTGTTCCGCGGGGGGCCCTGGTTGAGGGGCTGAGATACCACCTTGGCGAAGTTAGCTTCGCGGCCGTGGTGACCCGTTGAACCTGATCCGGGTGACACCGGCGTAGGGATCGGAACCTGAACGATATCACCGTTCTTCCCTCCTGAAACCGTCCCGGGTCTCCCTGATTTATTGGAGAGGACCCCAGGATGAACCAGATACGTAAACCCGCTACCGCTGACTTGACACACGGCCCGCTGCCGGCCTCTGAAAAATTTTATGTGGATGGCGAACGACTTGACGGCGTCGGCGTGCCGATGCGCAGGATTCACGTCCACGAAAGCGCAAATGAAGCGCCGCTGACGGTCTACGACACCTCGGGCATCTACACCGACACCAACGCCACCATCGACATCGAAGCCGGTCTGCCACGCATTCGCGAGGCCTGGATCGATGCCCGCGGCGATACCGAATTTTACGAAGGCCGCGAAATCAAGCCGGAAGACAACGGCAATGTCGGCGACGACAAGCTGGTGCCGCAGTTCCCGGTCGCCAATCAGCCGAAACGCGCAAAAGGCGGCGTGACATCTGTCTCGCAGCTGGCCTATGCGCGACAGGGCATCATCACGCCTGAAATGGAATTCGTCGCCATCCGCGAAAACATGCTGCGCGAGGTTGCACCCGAAGAGCTGGCCAAGCTCAAGGAAGAAGCCGAACGCTGGGGCGCCGAAATCCCCGATATCGTGACGCCCGAATTCGTACGTGACGAAGTCGCCCGTGGCCGCGCGATTATCCCGGCCAACATCAACCATCCGGAAACCGAGCCGATGGCCATCGGCCGTAATTTCCTGGTCAAGATCAATGCCAACATCGGCAACTCCGCCGTGACCTCGTCGGTGGCCGACGAAGTCGACAAGATGGTGTGGTCGATCCGCTGGGGTGCCGACACGGTCATGGACCTGTCGACCGGCCGTAACATTCACAACATCCGTGAATGGATCATCCGCAACTCACCGGTGCCGATCGGGACCGTGCCGATCTATCAGGCGCTTGAAAAAGTCGAACGTGCCGAGGACCTGACGTGGGAAATTTATCGCGACACGCTGATCGAACAGGCTGAACAGGGCGTCGATTACTTCACGATCCATGCCGGCATCCGCCTCAAGCACATCCACCTGACGGCGGACCGGGTTACCGGTATCGTCAGCCGTGGCGGCTCGATCATTTCCCAGTGGTGCCTGGCGCATCACACCGAGAGCTTCCTCTATGAGCATTTCGAGGACATCTGCGACATCTGTGCCGCGTATGACGTCGCCTTCTCACTGGGCGACGGCTTCCGTCCGGGTTCCGGCGCAGATGCCAACGATGCCGCGCAGTTCGCCGAACTGGAAACCCTTGGCGAGCTGACCAAGATCGCCTGGGAAAAAGGCTGCCAGGTGATGATCGAAGGCCCCGGCCACGTGCCGATGCACAAGATCAAGTACAACATGGAAAAGCAGCTCAAGGTCTGCGGCGAAGCCCCATTCTATACGCTTGGCCCGCTCGTCACCGATATCGCACCGGGTTACGACCACATCACGTCCGGGATCGGCGCCGCCATGATCGGCTGGTACGGAACCGCAATGCTGTGTTACGTGACACCGAAAGAGCACCTTGGCCTGCCTGACCGCAACGATGTGAAGGAAGGCGTGGTGACCTACAAGATCGCGGCGCACGCCGCCGATCTGGCGAAGGGGCATCCGGGCGCAGCTGCGCGCGATGATGCGCTTTCGCGGGCACGCTTCGAGTTCCGCTGGGAAGACCAGTTCAATCTCGGCCTCGACCCGGATCGCGCGCGTGACTTCCACGATCAGACCATGCCCAAGGAAGCGCACAAGACGGCACACTTCTGTTCCATGTGCGGGCCGAAGTTCTGCGCCATGGAAATCACCAACCTGGTACGCAACTACACCAACGACGGCATGAAGCAGATGTCCGAACGCTTCCAGGCCGAAGGCGGTGAACTGTACAAGGAAGAATACCTGGACGAAGCCAACAAGGTCCCCGCCGCCGGCGAGGACAACTAGGGTTTAATCCCCTCACCCGGCTCGCTTTCGCTCGCTACCCTCTCCCCAGGGAGAGGGTAGCAAGACCGAGAGTCCCCTCTCCCTTGGGAGAGGGTCAGGGTAAGGGGCAAGCCTTAAGACGGCGCCGTCACCGCATCCACAGTAGCCTTCCCCTCGCCGCCGAATTTCGTGCACAGATAACCGATCAACAACCCGACGACAGCACCTTCAAAAACGCCCCAGTACGGTGTCGACAACATCCCGTCCGATCCGAACGCGGCGTTCACCAGAGCCTACAGTCCCTCTCCATGGGGAGAGGGTGGCGCACCTCAGTGCGCCGGGTGAGGGGAACTTCAGGCCGCCTGAAACGCGGTCTTGAACCGCACCCGGCATTCCGCCGGGTTCATGTTACGTTTGAACCTGGTCGGCTCGCCGGCCTTGACGCGGAGCCACAGGAAGCGGGGGCCAGTACCTGATTTGACGAAGTCCGCAGCGTCCTTAAGGCCCGCTTCCGAAGTCACCGTCAGGATGCTTTCGATCCCGAAGCCGTCGGCAACCTTGGCCAGGTTCGTGCGAACGGATGTGTGCCCGTCCTGCCCGCCGGTTTCACCATGACCGCCGTTATCGACGCAGACGATGGTCAGGTTCTTCGGCGCCTGTGAGGCAATCGTCGCCAGCGAACCGATGTTCATCATCATTTCACCGTCACCGGCAATCACCACGATCTCGCGGTCGGGTGCACCCAGCGCCATGCCGAGACCCATGGTCATGGCGGCCCCCATGCAACCGGCCATGGTGTACATGTTCGGCCCGTCATTGGTCAGCGCCGCCGCGTCGCGGGCTGGACCGGCAAGCCCGGTGACGAACAGGTAGTCTTCCTGGTTTGGAAAAATCTGCGGCAGGGCGCCGATGCGGTTCAGTGTAATGTCGGTCATTTATTCGTTCCTGTATCATACAATACTGTCTCCCCCGCGAAGGCGGGGGACCAGAACCTGTGGATTCCCGCCTTCGCGGGAATGACAATTGAAGTTAAAGTCGGCAATGCACCAACCTCATCTCAGAACCCCTTGGCGCCGAGAAATTTCTGGCTGAGGACGAGGGCTGCCGATTTCCCGGCCTTGAACGCGGTGCTGACGGCTGCCGCTGCAGCTCCCTCAAGCTCTTCCGCGCGTTCGACCTTGAACACCAGCACGCCCATCGCTTCGAGGATCGGCTCCACGGCCTCACCCATCGGATACTGCCAGGGGTTCTGCTCGCCGTAATCGCCGCGCATGGACACCATCATCAGGATCGGAAAGTTGCCACCCTTTACGAACGACAGGAAGTTGGGGCAGTTGCCGACACCCGATGACTGCATCATCAAAACGGCCTTTTCACCGACAAGATCGGCGCCCGCGGCAAGCGACACGCCCTCTTCCTCGGTCGTCAACAGAACCGTTCGGGTTTCGTTGTCTTCATCCGCAAGCTCTACCAGCCGGGCATTTCCGGCATCGGGGATATAGCTGTAAAGACGGACGCCGGCGTCCTTGAACTGTTTGAACAATACCCGCGACCACTGATCGTGCGGGTGCGTACTTCCATCCATGAAAAATCTTCCTCCGAGGGGTGCATACGGCTGAAACGCCGTTTTTTACTGATTACAGGTTAGCGCTCTCCCCCGGTTTCGCAAGTGTGGGAAGTCGTGATGCCAACGAAACCTGCACCGTGATATCTGAGAAAAAGACCTGAAAAGCCGTCTCGAAGGATGTGTGGTTACCTACTTCGCTTTCAGCATGGTTTGGCAAAGTGCCGCCAGATCGGCTTCCGAGCTATCGTTGAGCGGCTTGCCGTTGAACGTCATGCTGCCGGTGTTGATGTTGTAACGTACGGTACCGACGTTGAGCGTCATCCCTGAGCTTTTCGCCACGGTTTCCGCCGCCGCCAGGGCTGCCGCATCCGCTGCCGTGGCATCCTGAGCCGCCTGCTCTGCCGTACTGACCGCTGTCGACGCATCGGCCGTGGTCGTCGCGACGGCATCCGCATCCAGCCCTGCTGCCTGCGCCGTCACCTGAGCCGCCGACAGAGCTGTTTTCGCGGCTGTCACAGCACCGCTGACATCGTCCGAAGTCGCCGCCGTCTGCGCCGCCGTATAGGCCGATTGCGTGGTTGTTAGTCCGGTTGCTGCCGCATCCGCTTCGGCCTGTGCTTCTGCCGCCGCCGTCGCCAGGGCGGCATCGTTGGGGGCCGCATCGGCTGCCGCCTGGGCCGCCGTCGCATCTGCAAGCGCGTCCTGATAGACGGTTTCAGCGCTGGTGACCGCGCTTTCGGCGGACTCAACAGCGGCTTTGGTGGCGGCGACGGATTTCTCGGCGGCAATGGCCGCTGCCTTATCGGCGGCAAGTTGTTCTTCGGGGCCGTCCAGATAGGCCGACAGGTCCTTGGTGATCGCGAACTCATACACGTCCGGCAGCGGGATCGTGAACCCGCCACCCGCATCCGCCGGCGCCACGGGGTTGCCGCGCACATCGACACCCTGCTGATAGGCAACACCGGCACTGGCCTGATAGCGGACCAGCCGGTTGCAGTCTTTCTTGGTGATTCGCACTTTCGGGGCTTCAGGGACGCTTTCGCCGTCCCCCGCGGGGTACGGCGTCGACGGTTGCGTTTCCTGCGCATCCGCCATCGTCGCACAAATCAGCAGCACCGGCAGGATAAGGGCTACCGGCAGCGCCGACGAAAACCTTGATTTTCTGCACGTTGGGGTCAATTCCGCACCCTCCTCTGACGACCGCATATTGTTCACGGATTCCGTGTCGAAATGGTTAATATTCCGTAACCATCTCCCCTTTCCTTTTCCGGGGCGATCCGGTATCAGACGTCATGACTGATATCACTGCCCAACACGACCGTATTCTGATTGTCGATTTCGGCTCGCAGGTCACGCAGTTGATCGCGCGGCGGGTTCGGGAATCCGGGGTCTACTGTGAAATACACCCGTTCAACACCATCACCGCAGACAGCCTCACGGCTTTTGCGCCCAAGGGGATCATCCTGTCCGGCGGACCGGCCAGTGTCCACGAAGCGACGACGCCTCGCGCCCACGATGCGGTGTTCGATCTGGGGGTGCCGGTGTTCGGTATCTGTTACGGCGAACAGACCATGGTGCAGCAGATGGGCGGGCAGGTTCAGGCCTCCACGCACCGGGAATTCGGCCGCGCCTTCGTCGAAATCCAGAAAGACTGCTGCCTGTTCGAAGGCATCTGGAAACCGGGTGAAAAGCATCAGGTGTGGATGAGCCACGGCGACCGCATTGATGCCATCCCCGACGGTTTCGATGTCGTCGGCACGTCCGACGGCTCACCTTTCGCGATCATCGCCGATGAAGCCCGGCGGCTGTACGGGGTGCAGTTTCATCCCGAAGTGATGCACACGCCAGACGGCGCCAGGCTGTTGAAGAATTTCACCCACAAAATCTGCGGCGCGTCGGGCGACTGGACCATGGCCTCGTTCAAGGACGAAGCAATCCAGAAGGTTCGTGATCAGGTCGGTTCAGGCCGGGTGATCTGCGGTCTGTCGGGTGGCGTCGACAGTTCGGTCGTCGCCGTTCTGCTGCACGAAGCCATTGGTGACCAGCTGACCTGCGTATTCGTCGATCACGGGCTGATGCGGGCCAACGAAGCCGACGAAGTGGTGACCCTGTTCCGCGATCATTACAACATCCCGCTTGTGCACCGGAATGCCGAAGAACTGTTTCTGGGCGAACTTGACGGGGTTTCCGATCCGGAAATCAAACGCAAGACCATCGGTAAACTGTTCATCGATGTCTTCGAGGAAGAAGCCAAAAACGTCGGCGGCGCTGATTTCCTGGCCCAGGGCACGCTGTATCCGGACGTCATCGAAAGCGTCTCGTTCACCGGTGGGCCCAGTGTCACCATCAAGTCGCACCACAACGTCGGCGGCCTGCCCGAGCGGATGAACATGCAGCTGGTCGAACCGCTGCGTGAACTGTTCAAGGACGAAGTCCGTGACCTGGGCCGTGAGCTTGGGCTGCCGGACAGCTTCGTCGGGCGGCATCCGTTCCCGGGACCGGGACTGGCGATCCGCGTACCGGGCGCGATCACCAAGGACCGGCTTGATATCCTGCGCGCCGCCGATGTGATCTATCTCGACGAAATCCGCCGGGCCGGACTCTATGACACCATCTGGCAGGCCTTCGCCGTGCTGTTGCCGGTTCAGACTGTCGGCGTCATGGGAGATGCCCGGACCTATGATTTCGTCTGCGCACTCCGCGCCGTCACCTCGACCGATGGCATGACGGCGGATTACTATCCCTTCGATCATGAATTCCTGGGCCGTGTGTCGAGCCGCATCGTCAATGAGGTCAAGGGTATCAACCGCGTCGTCTATGACGTCACTTCGAAGCCGCCCGGCACCATCGAGTGGGAATAAGCTGAGGCTCCGTGCCATAAAGAGGTTCCAATGACCTATCTGATCGCTGGCATTATCATCTTTTTCGGCATCCATCTGTTTCCCTGGTTTTCAGTACGCCGGGACGCCGCCGTGGCGCGGTTCGGTATCATGCGCTACAAGGGGGCGTTCGCCCTGATCGCGGGCATCGGCCTCGGCCTCATGATCTACGGCTATGCGACATCTGATCGGACGTTCCTCTGGGTCCCGCCGGAAGGCGCACGCTCACTCGCCTACATGCTGGTCCCGCTGGCGATCCTGCTGGCGGTCTCGGCGGAACTCAAATCCAACATCAAACGCATCACCGCGCATCCGATGCTGTGGGGGGTCGGCATCTGGTCCGGCGTCCATCTGCTCAACAACGGTGATCTGGAATCGCTACTGCTGTTCGGCAGCTTCCTTGTCTATGCCCCCGCGGCGATGATTTCAGCGAACCTGCGGGGTGCGGCGCCGAGAAAAGAGAAAACCCCGGTCTGGCGGGATATCACGACGATCGTTGCCGGATTTGTGCTGACCGGTCTGATCGTGCATTTCCACGAATTTCTGTTCGGCGTCGCCGTGGTCTGAGATGAAAGCCGTCCTGCAGCGCGTATCGGAAGCTTCCGTGGCGGTTGACGGAAAAACCGTCGGGGAAATCGACAACGGGATCGTCGTTTTGTTCTGCGCCGAGCGCGGCGACAGCGATGATGATGCCCGCACCTTTGCGCATAAAACTGCAAAAATACGCATATTTTCCGACGACACCGGCAAAACCAACCTCGATGTTAACGAAGTTAAGGGCAAATTACTCGTTTTAAGCCAGTTTACGCTCGCCGCCCACTGGCGGAAGGGAAACCGCCCCGGGTTTTCCGATGCCGAAACCCCTGAGCGGGCCAAAGCCCTCTATGAACTCTACTGCGACACGCTGCGCGAAGACGGCATGACGGTCGAAACCGGCATCTTCGCCGCCGACATGAAACTGTCGCTGATCAACGACGGCCCGTTCACCATCGTCATGGACAGCCGCGACACCTGAAACGGCGTAACCGGATTTCGCCGGCAGATTCACCGGGCACGTCAGGAATTTTCAGGGGCTTGTGGATCTGTGGGGCGAAGCGCCGCCCATTTAAGTAAGGCATCAAGGGCCGGGCATAACGCCTGGCCCCAATCGGTCAAACCGTATTCCACCTTTGGCGGCACCTGCGGATAAACGATCCGGTACACGATGCCATCCGTCTCCATCTGCCGCAGTTGCTGGATCAGCATCTTCTGCGAAATCGCCGGAATGGCCCGTTCCAGTTCGGAGAAGCGCATGACCTTCCCCCCGAACAAATGAAAAAGAATGACCAGCTTCCATCGCCCTTCGAGAAGTTTAAGGGTCTGCTCCGCATCCCGCGCCGCCGTGACCGGCGTGTAAGCCTCATTACTATAAGGTGAGTACCTTACTTTTTTGTCAGTACTTGTCATTTTTAAAATATAACAATAGGTTTCCGGCAGTTCAACACAGCTATAGTCAACGAAGGAAATCCCATGACAATTTTTCTGCCAAAACCGGTCTCAGACTACTACGCGGCTGACCTGAAAGATGCCGTTGCAGTTGCAGACTGCTTCACGGGGGATGCGGTCGTGACCGACGAGAATAATACCCATACAGGTCGCCAGGCTATCATCGGGTGGAAGGAAGAAGCGTCCCGCAGGTTCACTTATACGGTCGAGCCGTTCTCGGTTCAGGACGAAGACGGCAAGACCGTGGTAACCGCCCACGTCGCCGGTAATTTCCCGGGCAGCCCGGTGGACCTGCGTTATTTCTTCGTGCTGACGGATGATAAAATCTCGTCGCTCGAGATCAGGGTATAAGGCCCCCGCCTCAGCCCATGCGCTCGCGGAGCAGTGCCAGCAACTGGCGCAGGTCGCGTTCCATCGCCGGCTGCGGACCCTTCAGTTCCTGACGGAACACCGCACGCATGGCGAGGATGTGAACCTTGACCACTTCGGACTCGGCGGCGCTGAGTTTTTTCCGGCCTTCGAGAAATTTGCAGAGCGAGTCCCCGATCGTCGAGATCAGCTGAAAACCGAAACTGCCGCCCTCGCCGCGAATGCCGTGCGCGATTTCAAACATTTTCAGAATCTGCCGGGGGTTGCCGCTGGCGGTGCGGGTTTCCTGAAAGGTCTTCCACAATTCCGCCAGATCATCGACGGCCCATCCCTGATAGCTGTCGATCAGATCCTCGGCCGCATTGAGCGCGCGCAGGATCGCCTGTTCCGGGCTTGGCCCGCCAGGTTTCTTGACCTTCCTGGCAAGCTTGTTGGGGGGCTGGAATTTCTGAGGTCTGTTCGCCATGACGCCGAATATAGCCTGTGGATTACTGCGCGTCACGGCGTCGTTCGACACCCATGTACGGTTCGCTGCGGCGCTTGGCGCGGCGGTCAGGGCCGAAGAATTCGCCGACGCGCACGAACGGGCGCTGATCATCGATAACGGTGCACAGCCTGCGATACAGCGCCTGCGCCGAGATCGGCTTGGCCAGAAACGCCGTTACCCCGGCATCGCGGGCCTGCTTGACCCGGTGCAGTTCGGTAAATCCGGTCAGCATGATGATCGGCAGATACGGGTTCGGGCTGTCCAGACTCATGCGGATTTCCCACACCAGGTCCAGCCCGTCGGTTGGCGGCATGCGCCAGTCGGTGATCACGATATCGGGCTCGCCGGCCTTCACTTCCGAGAACGCCTCATTGGCGTCGACGGCCTCGAACATCTCCTTGACTCCGAACCCGTGCAGAAAGCTCTTGATCAGCGAGCGCATGGGCCTGCTGTCGTCGGCAACCAGAACCTTCATCGTTTCAAAGTCGTAACCGGACATTGATCTCAGCTTTTCCCCGGTTTCGTCAGCATATCACCCGGATATGTGGCCCGTAACTCAATCAAACACCCAAATCGCCACATAAAACAATGCCCTAACGCTTTTCAAGCCGCGCATTCAGTAGCACAAAGAAGCGCGCACCCTATATAAAGGTTGCCTTAACTGCAACGCGAGAACGTCATGCGCAGCCGCGAACCCGGTCCGGGTCCCATCTCTCCGGCCAACGAATGGTCAACCATCAAAACCCTGCTGCCCTATCTGTGGCCAAGCGGCGAGATGGGGCTACGCATACGTGTCGTCATCGCAATGGCTTTGCTGATTGCCGCCAAGGCAACAAATGTCTCGGTGCCTATTTTTTACAAACAAGCTGTCGACACCCTGACAGCCGGCGGAAAGGTCGATGCCCTGATCAGCGTCCCGGTCGCCCTGATCGTGGCCTATGGCCTGTGCCGGGTCGCGGCCATGGCGTTCGGCGAGTTCCGCGATGCGGTGTTTACCCGCGTCGCCCAGCGGGCGATCCGCCAGGCCGGACTGAAGACCTTCCGCCATCTGCATCACCTGTCGCTCAGGTTCCACCTCGAACGCAAGACCGGCGGCGTTGCCCGTGCCGTCGAGCGCGGTACCAGCGGCATCGAGTTCCTGCTGCGCTTCATGCTGTTCAACGTCCTGCCGACGATCCTCGAAGTGACGATGGTCTGCGGCATTCTCTGGCACCTCTACGGCATCGCCTATGCGGCGCTGACCCTCGGCGTTCTGGTCATCTACATCGCCTGGACCCTGCTGATCACGGAATGGCGGCTGAAATTCCGCCGCGCCATGAATGAAACCGATAACGAAGCCAACACCCGCGCCATCGACAGTCTGCTCAATTTCGAGACCGTGAAGTACTTCGGCAATGAAGACCACGAAGCCGGACGCTTCGACCAGGCGCTCCGGGCCTATGAAAGCGCCGCTATCAAAAGCGGCACGTCGCTGGCGCTGCTCAATGTCGGCCAGGCGATCATCATCACCGCCGGGGTGACAGCGGCGATGATCATGGCCGGATACGGCGTCGTCGACAAAACCATGACCATCGGCGATTTCGTTCTGGTCAATTCCTATCTGATCCAGATTTTCATGCCGCTGAACTTTCTGGGGTTCGTCTACCGCGAGATCAAACGCTCGCTGACCGACATGGAAGCCATGTTCGAGCTGCTGCACGAACCCAATGAAATCGATGACGCGCCGGGGGCAGGACCGCTCTCCGACGGCCCGGGCGCGGTGCGCTTCGAAAACGTCAGCTTTGCCTATGACGAACGCCGGCCGATCCTCAAGGACGTGTCGTTCAGTGTGCCGGCCGGACGCAAGCTCGCCATCGTCGGACCGTCGGGGGCCGGCAAATCGACGATCTCAAGATTGCTGTACCGTTTTTATGACGTCACCGCGGGCACCGTCAGCATCGACGGCGACGACATCCGGAGCATAACCCAGAAAAGCCTGCGTGCGGCCATCGGTATCGTGCCGCAGGATACCGTGCTGTTCAACGACAGCATCTATTACAACATCGCCTACGGCGATCCCGGCGCCGGCCCCGCAGCCGTCGAACAGGCGGCCAGACAGGCGCGCATCCACGATTTCATCATGAGCCTGCCGGACGGCTATCAGTCCAAGGTCGGCGAACGGGGCCTGAAACTTTCGGGCGGTGAAAAGCAGCGCGTCGCCATTGCCCGGACCATCCTCAAGAACCCGCGCATCCTGGTGTTCGACGAGGCGACCTCGGCGCTCGATAGCCGCACCGAGCAGGAAATCCTCACCAGCTTCAAGGACGTCGCCGCCGACCGCACGACCCTGACCATCGCGCACAGGCTTTCAACCGTGATCGATGCCGATGAGATTTTGGTTCTGATCGACGGCGAGATCGCCGAACGGGGCACGCATCAGGCATTGCTGACGGCCGGCGGCCCCTATGCCGACATGTGGCAGCGCCAGCAGCAGGCCCGCGAGGCCGAGGCCAAGCTGGATGAGCTGACAGGCGAATAGCATCATCCTTCGAGACGGCCTTTCAGGCCTCCTCAGGATGAGGCAAGAATCCACCTCATGCTGAGGAGCGTGTAACGCGTCTCGAAGCATCTTAGAGGAAACGAAACTCCCCTCACCCTCCCAAGGGAGAGGGGCGTACTAACCCTCTCCTCGGGGAGAGGGTGGCGAGCGCAGCGAGCCGGGTGAGGGGAATCTTTTCGAAAATCAACTTGCGCACCGGTTCATGGATCGCCATTTTACAGAACTTCGGGTCCTATGCTCATGCAACGAAAATAGGTCCCATCAGGAATACGATCAAAAACAGGAACCTGTCGTAGGGGGGCATAATATGAGCAATGGCAATCATGTATCTCTGAAAAAAGTGTCTTACGTCATGCTTGGCGGCGGCGCCATCGCACTCGCGCTCGTGGCTGCCGTGTGGGGCATCATCGGCATTTTTGTTATCTAATCCGTTTTGTAACACGCACGGCTCACCCCTTCTCCCGCATGAGAGGGTGAGGGACATCTGTTCGCGCTTCAAGATGTCCGCTACGCTGCCCGGATGACCCTGAGCGCCCTCCCCTATTACATTGCCGCCGCGGTCTGCGAGATCGCCGGATGTTTTGCATTCTGGGCGTGGCTGAGGCTGGGCAAGCCGGCACTCTGGATCATCCCCGGCATCGCCGCGCTGATCGTATTTGCATGGCTGTTGAGCCGGGTCGATACGGCGTTCGCGGGACGCGCCTACGCGGCGTATGGCGGCGTCTATATTCTCGCCAGCATGGGCTGGATGTGGCTTGTCGAAGGCGCCAGACCGGACCGCTGGGACGGCTTCGGAGTCATGCTGTGCGTGATCGGGGCGCTGGTGATCCTGTTCGGGCCGCGTGCTTCTTAACCCCTCACCCTCCCCCGTGCTGACGCACGCGGGTCCCTCCCTCTCCCGTCGCCAATCCATTGGCGCGGGACAATGGGAGAGGGGTAATCTCCAACCCTCTCCCTTGGGAGAGGGTCGCGAGCATCGCGAGCCGGGTGAGGGTCGTGTAGAGGGTTTAGTCGCGAACGATCCAGCCGCCGCCCAGCACCCGGTCGCCGTCATAGACGACACAGGCCTGTCCCGGCGCGACACCCGGTTGCGGCGTATCGAAGCGCACCCGCACCGTATCGCCATCCCGGAAAATGCCGGCGCCGACAGGGTCGGTGGTCGAGCGCACCTTGACCGTGACCGCGCGGGGCGTTGCCGACATCGGCTGGTGATCAAGCCAGTTCAGTTCGCTGACGCAGATTTCCGGACATAACAGCGCGTCCTTCGGGCCGACGATGACACGGCGCGTTGCGGCATCGATCTTGACCACATAGAGCGGCTCACCGGTGGCGACACCCAGGCCCTTGCGCTGGCCGACGGTGAAATTGATGATGCCGTCGTGGGCCCCCAGTACGTTGCCGTCCAGATCGACGATCTCGCCGGGATCAATGGCGCCCGGGCGCAGGCGTTCGACCACACGCGCGTATGATCCGTTGGGCACAAAGCAGATGTCCTGGCTTTCCGGCTTTTCCGCCACCGGCAGATTGAAGCGTCCGGCATGACGGCGGGTTTCGGCCTTGTCCATGCCGCCCAGCGGAAAGCGCAGAAAATCGAGCTGCGGCCCGGTGGTGGCAAACAGAAAATAGCTCTGGTCCTTGGAACGGTCGACGGCGCGGTGCAGTTCGGCCCCGTTCGGCCCCTGAAGCTGGCGCACGTAATGGCCGGTCACCATCTTATCGGCACCCAGATCGCGGGCCGTGGTCAGCAGGTCCTTGAACTTCACGGTCTGATTGCAGCGCACGCACGGGATCGGGGTTTCACCGCGCAGATAGGTATCGGCGAAATCTTCCATCACCTGCTCGCGAAACCGGCTTTCGTAATCCAGCACGTAATGCGGAATGCCGAGAGTATCGGCGACCCGCTTGGCGTCATAGATGTCCTGACCGGCGCAGCAGGCCCCCTTCTTCTGAACCGCTTCGCCGTGGTCATAGAGCTGCAGCGTCACGCCGACCACATCGTAGCCGGCCTCGGCCATCAGCGCCGCCGTGACCGAACTGTCGACACCGCCGGACATGGCGACAACGACGCGCGTCTCGGACGGCGCCTTGCCGGGGTCGATCAGATTGTGCAGGTCCGTGCTCATGGGCGGGAATATACGCTTTCATGCTGCGATCACAAGGGAGAGGATATGATTTTACCCTTCCCCTCACCCTCCCTCGTGCTGACGCACGCGGGACTTTCAATCCCCTCACCCTCCCACGTGCTGGCGCACGCGGGTCCCTCCCTCTCCCAAGGGAGAGGGGTTCCGCATGACCGCCGTCAGTGATGCGCGCGGAGTTCCTCGAGAACCTTCAGCGAGAGCGAACGGAAATCCCGTCTGTGCAGCATGGCGACAACAATGATTGTCGAGAACACCAGCATCAAGGGGTGCAGAAACCACGGCAGCAGTCCCAGACCGAAGGCATAGGCGCGGACGCCGAGGTTCTGGTTATGCTGCGCCCGGTCCAGGAAACGTGCCATGTGGCTCGGGTATTCACGGCGGATCAATTCGTCACAGTCGTTGGGCTGCGGCGCGGCGCCGAGCAGGACCAGCATGTTGTTGAAAAGCCGGATCGACCACACGAACTTGAAAAACGCGAACACGAAGATCGCCGTCAGGATAATCAGCTGGATTTCCATCAGCCCTCGCGATGCGGCCCGCGCATAGGGCAGACCGGCGATGATTTCCCGGACATGCTCGATCTGGCCCAGCATCGCCAGAGCGCCGGCCATCAGCAGGATCGTCGTCGATGCGAACATCATCGCCGAGCGCACGAACGAAACCGTGATATTGACGTCCGGCATGCGGTTCTCACGCTCCAGCATGCGCTCCATCCAGCGCAGCCGGTAATCATTCATCACCACCGCGACGGGGCGGCGCTCGCGCGCCATCTTGTCGGCATACAGTGAATAGCCGATCCAGCCGGCGAAAAATATCACCAGCGCGCAAACGTCGTAGACCGGTATGTACATGCTGGGCATCTGCCTGTTCCAGTACGGTTAGGTAAATCCGGAACATGACCATACAGAGCGGCTCCGCCGCTTTCCAGTCACCGTTGCCAACGCATCAAAGCGTAACTCTTCACGACACGCAATTGTACCGAAATAGTTTGTCATATTTTCTTGTCGGCATTGGGCATTCGTGATCTAAGGCGGCCATGGAAACGATGATCGACCCTTCCGCCCCACCGGCCCCCGGCCTCGGCACCCTGCTGTGGCGTGGATTCCGCAAAACCTGCCCGCGCTGCGGCAATGCACGGCTGTTCGGCAGCTTTCTGAAAACCACCGATCATTGTACCGCCTGCGAACAGCAGCTCGGCCATATCCGTGCCGACGATTTTCCGCCGTACCTGACAATGGTCGTCGTCGGACACATCATCGTCCCGCTGATCCTGCTCGTAGAACGGGAAATGCAGCCGTCGATCAGCCAGCACCTGATGGTGTGGCTGCCCCTGACAGGTATACTGACGCTCTGGCTTTTACCGCGCATAAAAGGTATGATCATTGGTCTTATGCTCCACTTGGGGCTGCGCGGCGATGAAACGCAGTAAATAATCCCGCAGCAATAAATCCCCTTGAGAGTGAAGCACTTAAATTAGGATTGCGGATTACACTTATATCTGCTCACCGTTGCACCTTCTATGCTCTAGGTAGAGTACTGATGAGGTCCGGAGATGACGGAACAAACCGAAGTGCCCAGCACGATAGAGGATGCCGCCCGGCGCAAGCGCGTCGTGGACCATATTCTGCGCTATGAACTGTTTCGCCACCGCGACATCACCGAACAACTTCGCGTACTGCTCAGGGTCAACGAGGACCCCGACGCATTCAACCGCTCGACATGGGACATCCTGTATTTTCTGATCCAGAGCCACCTTCAGGAATTTACACCGAACGTCACCGACATCTATCTGGCGACCGGACTGTCGAAGGGAACTGCGATAACCGGCCTTGCCGAACTGGAACGCCGCAGGGCGATCCACAAGGTGCAGGACCGCGAGGATGCCCGCCGCCGGCGCATCGATATTTCCGAGAGCGTGGTCCGGGAACTGGATCTGTTCATCTCCCAGTCCGGCGAGCGGCTGGGCTTTGCCTATGAACCGCTCAGTCAGGCGGACGATCAGGCCCAGGTCGCGAAGCGGCGTAGTGATGGGACCGGTCAGGAACCGCTGATCGATCTTCTGAATCAGCTCAGCCACCAGCTCCGCACGCCGCTGACGGCGATTGTCGGGTTCTCGGAAATGATTGCCGATGAAACGCTGGGACCGGTGCATCCGGTCGGGTATGCGGAATACGCCCGTGATATCCGTCATGCGGCATCGAACCTGCTGGATGCCATGAACAATCTGGTCGATACCACGCTTGCGGAATACGGCGTCAATATCCCGCTGGGACCGCTGTCACAGCTCGATTTCGAGGAAATCGTCGATTCCACGTGCCGGGAGGCAGCGCACGCCGCAGACCGGCGCGGCGTCATCCTGCGCCGCAAGTGGGGATCGGCAAAGGGCCGGATCAGTGGCGATCAGGACCGGCTCAAGCAATGCGTCCGGCGTCTGGTCGAAGCCACCGTATCGACCAACGGCCGGGGACAGACCATCGACGTCGAAACCTCCTTTGAAACAGGCAAGGGCGTGACACTGAAAGTGATCTCGCCAACCAGACCGGCGACCACGGCGCGTGCCGACAGCGAACGCACGATCGGCGCCCCCGAACAGAACGGTCTTTTACAGGGGTTGCCGCTGATCCGCGCCATCGTTCAGGCGCACGGCGGCAAAATTGATCTGAGCGAGGACGGGCCGAGACGTTTCATTACGCGTATTTTCCTGCCGGATCAGGCGCCCGCAAGCAAATAAGCCCCTACAAATGACCCGGTCAGACCCTTTTTACGGGCCTGACCGGTCATGGCCGTATAAAGAAACCGGCCTCTGTTACACGCGGCTGCTTAGTCGCGCTTTTGACGGTGATGGTCGTCATCATCGTCTTTGTCATGATGACGGCTGCCGTAGCCGCGACGGTCATCGCGATCGAGCTTGCCGTCTTCGTTACGATCCATCCAGGTCATCATGCGCATGAACCGCTTCGAGAAATCCTCTTCGGAGATTTTCCCGTCGCCGTCGTTATCATGCTTCTGGAACCGGTCGACCATGCGCTCATGCATGGCATCCAGCCAAAGCGCCTTGTATTCATCGAGCGTGAGCATCCCGTCGCCGTTCGCGTCGAATTTCTTGAACTGGTTCGCACGACCCTGCGACAATTCGTCGAGTTGCAGGACACCGTCGTTATTGGCGTCGTAGCGATCGAGCATACGCATCATGTGCTTTGCTTTCTTGCCGTGACCGTCATGCATGCTGCCATGGCGGGAGTCCCCGCCGCGGTCATGGTCGCTGCCGTGTGCATAGGCCGTGACGGCGTAACCGCCGACGGCAAGAGAACTGACGAGGCCGAGCGCGGCGAGAAGTTTCGTTTTGTTTTTCATCATTTGAACCTTGTTGCTTGTTGCGGTGACAAACGAAACATAGGCCGTGTTTGTCGCAGAACTATGCCGGGAACAGGGGGGAATTGTCGCCAATCATGCCGGATCGCGCCGTCGCGACATCTTGATACAATTTTCCCCTAAAGACGCAGGCAGCGTCGGCGTTATACAATGGGTCATGGACAAAACACCGCACATCCTCGTCGTTGACGACAACGAAGAAATCCGCACCCAGCTGGCCCGTTACCTGACCAGGAACGGCATGCGCACCAGCATTGCATCGGGCGGTGGGGAACTGCGCGAGACGCTCAAATCGGCGGCGCTGGACCTTGTCGTGCTTGATGTCATGATGCCGGGCGAGGACGGCCTCACCCTGACCCGCTACCTGCGGGACAATACCGACCTGCCGGTGATCCTGCTGACCGCCATGGCCGACGATACCGACCGCATCGTCGGGCTCGAGGTCGGCGCCGATGATTATGTCACCAAACCGTTCAACCCGCGCGAGCTGCTGGCCCGGATCAAGGCCGTCCTGCGCCGCGCCAATGCCATTCCCCGTACCGATTCAGTCCCGGAGGCCGCGCAGATCCGTTTTGATCAGTGGACCCTGGATTCCAAACGCCGCGAACTGGTCGGCGCCGACGGCGTCTCGATGCCGCTGTCGACGGCGGAGTTCCGGCTGCTGAGCATCTTCCTGCAGCGCCCCGGCATGGTGCTGAGCCGGGACCAGCTTCTGGACCTCACCGCCGGGCGCGAAGCCGCGCTGTTCGATCGCGCCATCGACAACCAGGTCAGCCGGCTCCGCAAGAAGATCGAGGCCGACCCCAAGAACCCGGTCCTGATCCAGACGGTCTGGAGCGGCGGCTACAAATTCACAGGAGATATCGTCACGCCGGACAGCGGCGCATGACCCGGATCAGACGTTTCCTGACCGGCCTGTGGCCGACCCGGCTGATGGGCCAGACGGTCCTGTTGATCCTCATCGCCCTGTTCAGCGCGCAGATCATCTCGGCACTGATCATCCGCTCTGAAGCCCAGGATTTCTATAGAGGCGCGGAATCCCGCTTTATCGCGGTCCGCATCGCCCCGATCGCCGTGCTGATGAATGACATGCCTGCGGATCAGCAGGACAGGATCGCCGGCGCACTCAGCAACAGACGCCTGCATGTGTGGATGAGCGACACACCGGTGGTCGACCGGGATGACGATGATCGCGATGACGAGCGCGAGAATGGCCACGATGATGATGACCATGATGATGACCATGGCCGCAAAAGCCTGGCGTCGCGAATCACCAGCGAACTCGGGGATGATATCAAGGGCCCCGTGCATGTTTTCAGATTGCGCAAGGATGATGACGATCACCATGAGCACGGCATGCCGGCCCACATGCGTGCCGCCATGCAGAACAGCGGCATGCCAGGCGGACCAGACGCCTTTCGGCACGACGCCACGGTTGTTTCAATCGGCATCGCGCCCGGTCGCTGGATGAATGCTGCGCTGCAATCCCGTCCGCCGCAGCGCCTGATCCGGCCGGATGCCTGGATCACCTTCTTCATCACGGCCGTGGTCATCAGCATCATGGTCATAATCGCACTGCTGCGCATCACCCGGCCGCTGGATGCGCTGTCAGGGGCGGCGCGGAAACTCGGCCGCGGCGAAGAGGTTGCCCCGGTCCCCGAAGAAGGCCCCGCCGACGTCAGGGACGCCATCCGCACCTTCAACGAGATGCAGCACCGGCTACGCACCTTCGTTAACGAACGAACCAAGATGCTGGCGTCAATCAGCCACGACCTGCGGACACCGATCACGTCCCTGAGGCTGAGAGCGGAAATGCTCGACGAACGCGATACAGCCGAAAGCATGATCGCGACCCTTAACGACATGCAGGCGATGATCGAAGCGACTCTCGCCTTCGCCCGCGAAGAGCAGTCCGGCGAGCCGACCCGCCCCACCGATCTGGGCGGTCTGCTGGACGCCATCGCCGACGATCTTGTCACATTGGGCCATCAGGTCGAGGTCGATGCCGGCGAAAGCGTGACTTACCCCTGCCGGGCGCTGGCGCTGCGCCGTGCCCTATCCAATCTGATCGAGAACGCGGCGATCTATGGCCATCAGGCCCGCGTCGGTCTCAGGATGCAGAACGGCGCCCCCGAGATTACCATCGAGGACGACGGTCCCGGCATACCGGCCGGCGAAATGGAACGGATTTTCGAGCCGTTCGTCCGGCTGGACCCGTCCCGCAACGCCGAAACGGGCGGCACCGGCCTCGGCATGTCAATTGCGCGGGATATCATACGCCGCCACGGCGGTGACATTGCGCTGGCCAATCGCGAAGGCGGCGGTCTCCGCGTCACCGTCTGCCTGCCTGCCGCCGGAAATGAAAATTGAACACCCATATGGAAATCCGTGGAAAAACAACATGACCATCCCCTGCCGAGACCTCATCCCGCTTATGGCGGCACTGGCTTTCGTGTTCACCGGAATTTCAGTCGCTTCGGCGCAACAGCACACCCACGGCAGCGGTGGACATGCGTCTGAATACGCAGGCCAGGAAACCCGCGACATCAAGAGCCTGTCAGATGACGATATCGCTGAACTGAAGCGCGGTGGGGGTTGGGGGCTGGCGCGTGCCGCGGAACTCAACGGTGTACCCGGCCCTGCTCATCTGCTTGAACTGAAGGATAAAATCCCTCTGGATCCGGAACAGATCGCGCGGATCCGTGCGCTTTATGAGGACATGAAAACAAAAGCCATTGCAGAAGGCGAAAGGCTGATTGCACTTGAACGCGAACTGGAAAACCGTTTCAGGTCCGGCGGCATGACCGAGAAACACCTCAGTGAAAGCCTGTCCGTCATCGGTGAGAGCCGGTCACGGTTGAGATATATCCACCTGTCGACGCATCTGCAGACCCCCGCGATCCTGACGACGGAGCAGATCGCAACGTACAATTCACTCAGGGGTTACAAAACATCTGACTGTGCGCAGGTCCCCGCAGGTCACGACCCGGAAATGTGGCGGCGTCATAACAACTGTAAATAGGACTGGATCACGTCAATCCCTTCGGTTTTCGATCAGAGGATTTAGCTGCCCTTCGGATTCGATTACTTATCATTTCACCGAGATTGTTATCGGGTCCATATACAGCATAAAATTGACGGACCCGGGCACGGTCGCCTTGAAGACGACCGCCCGGGCCGGCGTTGCGCCACCGCATGAACGGCTAACCCGGTAACCGACGCCGCCGTCAAGCCAGACCCCCAACGGCAGTTCAGGCAATTTTTCAACTGTTTCCGGCCAGGAAGGCGGCTGCTCGCCGCATTTTCCACGTGCGGCATGGATTACGGCAAAATCCCCAACCTTAAGTTCAGTGATCTCGCGCCAATAGATTTGTTTGCCCGTCATGTCGATCGGGTCTTGGCTGATAATCATCTCGGGTGGCAACGAGTGCGGGGGATCCTGAGCAATAGATTGATAAACCCCGTAACCGGCGACGAGGATCAGCGCTGCGACGGCCGCTCCAACCACTGGCGACCTTAATAGGCCAGGCATGCTCTTGGACTGGTCGACAGGACTGGGCGTACTCTCTATCGCCTTCGGTGTCTCTTTTGCGATGTTGTAAAGCCGGTTCCATTCGGCCAATCGTTCCGGGTCGGAGTCAATCTTGAGGATTGTTGTCAGAGCGCCGAAATTCCGGCGATTCGGCAAATGCTGTCCGCGCCGCCAGTTGCTGAGATTCTTTACGGCTGCACCATATGCCGCCTCGTCATGGGTTCCGGCGTGCACGCACAGTTCGTTGGCGAGGGTGGAGTTATCTTCATATCCATTTTCAATGCAAATCGCATCGAATAGTTGATGCCAGTCAATAAAACAGGACGGAGTTTCAGTCTGATTCACGTTTTTCATCCCATGTCTGGAGCTGACCGCAAGAAATCTAGCAGATTGTTAATGCTAGACAATTAGAAAAAAACTTCTTGGTTTTCCCAAATTTCGCGGGTCTCCCATTCCCAGATATTCCCAATAGACCTATAGCAGAATCTGTACGGCGTAGAACCGCCCGAAACGCAATGAAAGGAAAGCAGCATGTTCGGATTACATATGCGGATACTCGGAATTTTCATCAGCTGTACTGCCTTGACGCTATCGTCGCCTTCAGTAGTTCATGCAGATGGAGACCCGGCAATCTATTCGGCAGCCGTGCCGATGCTCGAAACTGCAGGCGGGGGTAAAACCTGCGTCGAATGCTTTTTGGAAAAATTCGCACCGGCAGAATTCAACAAAGCCTTTGCCGTCTCAAAGGACGGTGCCTACGGCGGCCGCTGGAGCCGAAATGAATCCATGGAGACGGTTCGTGAAAAAGCACTCGAAAGCTGTCGCAAGAAACCTGTTTACCGTTCCGAGAATCCGTGTGTGATCTTTTTTGAAAACGACAAATTGGTTTGGACCCAATGAGCGTCAATTATAAAAGTAACATTACCGTTCGCACATTGATCACAGTCATCCTGACTCTGCTGTTCGCTTCGGCCTGTCAGACCACAACGACCGTCTCAAATCATTGCCCGTCCGAAGATATGCTAAATTGGGTGAAGGGGATTAAAACATGTTTCGCAGTCGAAACCTATAAACCCACAGGCAGCAAGGCAGCTGTTTTGGTTATCACCTTGCACGGCGATTTGTCGGGTGGCGGAAAGGCTGACTACACATTCGATATTGCCAAAATCGCTGCGTCAGAAGGTGCAATAGGCGTGTCAATAATGCGTCCAGGGTATACCGGGGGCCAAAAAACTTCATCCGGAACACCCACTCGCAATCAGGTCCGACATGTCAGGTATAGCGCTGAGGAAGCTGATGACATCGGGGCAGCGGTTACAGCCTTAAAAGCTCATCATGATGTATCCCGAGTCATCATGTTCGGACATTCCGGTGGGGCTGCAATTTCCGGTGTCATCGCGGGGCGTTCGGCACCGCTTGTGAATGGCCTCGTTCTTTTGGCATGCCCCTGTGATGTTGCTACGTGGCGGCAGCGCAACGGCTGGGAGCCCTACGTTGGTGCCGCGTCCCCTCATGAATATGTGAGCAGTCTTCCTGACGGAACGCGGATCATCGCCCTGACGGGGTCGGACGACAATAATACGGGGTCTTATCTCGCCAACGACTATGTTGCCCGTGCAAGGGCTGCCGGAATTCAGGCCACATTCATCGAAATTCCCGGGGCAGGTCACAATTATAGGGCCGCTTCAATGGAATCCTACATCAGGTCCGCCATCAAAAATTTAATCAACATGTGAGGATGAACCATCATGCGCTTAGTTATCAGAAATTCTGTCGCGGCTTTCTGTTTGTTAATTCTTGCCGCCTGTCAAACACCAGCCATGCAACCGCTCAATATTTCTAACGACCCCCAGGTTTTGTACGCAGATAACGCCGTACACCTGGTTTATGTCGGCGCTGATAACTGTCCATATTGCCATAGCTGGGAAGGTTGGGAGCTCAAGGAATACAGCAATTCTCCGGTTGCCGCGAAAGTGTACTTTACCTGGATCAAAGCCGAGCGTTTTCAAGATACGGGGCAGGATGCCTATTGGCCGGAGCATCTGCGTTGGGTGCGTGACGAAACCAAGGCCACATCGGGAACGCCAAGATTCGTGGTTCTTCAAGGGAGAAATATAAAGGCAAACAAGAAGGGGACGGGTGCGTGGAAAAGGGACGTCTTGCCGTTACTTGAAAGGCTGGCCCGCTCATAGCATGCCTCTTCTAGTGTGCTTATGCGCAAATTTTGACACAGGAAATATGCAAAAGCGTTTAACCGCCTTTTGCATATTTCTGATGTTGATCACTTCGATACCTGCTTATGCAGCATCTGAGAACGGTGTGCGAAGCATAAGCATCATCTCTGATGCATCGCGTACGATGGAGTCTCCAGACTTCGCGTTAACGGCATTAGTAATTGAACTTAATCCAGGGTGGAAAACCTACTGGAAACATCCAGGACAGTTTGGACTGCCCCTGTCCATGGCCTTGCAGAAAACAGAAAATATCCGGCAGATAGATATTCTTTGGCCTGTTCCCTCTCGTTTCACAAACACGTCCATGCCTGAGCTTTCGGTCATCGGCTATGCCGATACCGTAACCCTTCCGATCAAGATTTGGCGTAAGGCCTCTGGCAGGAAATCAAATTTTTCCGCCGAAATCTCGCTCGGCATCTGTTCGGACGTCTGCATCCTTCACGAAGCCGGGATAGAGTACTCAGAGGAAACTGGCAGGAATCATTTCCAGGGCGGAGCGGAAATTCTCACTGCCGCCTTAAAGGGTTTGCCACGAGATAATCCGATCAGAAACGGCAATCCGCGAATACTTGATGTCGCTGCAGACGAAGATAATGAGGGTGTGCTTATTGCCGTTTGTGATCGATTGGAAAACTCTCAACCATGGGACTTGTTTATTTCTACCGAGGACAGTGTCTCTTTTTCTTCGCCGCCCCGCGAAGTAAACAGAAACGGCGATACAAGAATTATCGGCCTCGACATCGATATGAATTTTTCAAGCGGTACGAAGTGGCCTGCTCCAATCGGAACATTCCTGGAAATTGTGTATCGGTCAGGTTCTGACGCCATTACAGCCAGATTAATGCTCAAAGCCAGCCTGAGGACAGATTTAAGCTGTTAGTTTGGAACCCAGATTCGATTGGGGGGGTGCTGGCATGATGAATGTATAGCCCCATAAATTTGCAAAAAAGATATGTAATTTACTTCCTGATTGCCGGAATTTTCTGGTAGGTTGTGCACATAGAAAAATACACTTCGGGCAGTTTTTTATTTTGGCAAAACGAATGTCCATTATTCAGAGGACAAGGGAGCGGTCAGTTCCGCATCTACACTGATGAGATTACCGCTTCGGATTACAATCACCACGGCATTCACCGTCCTGACGATGATCACGGTCAGCACCGTGGCCGCCGTCAATTTCTACGGCAACCAGAAAGCGATATACGAAGCGGCACAGAACGGTATTGCTTCGTCTGCCGGAACCGCCGAACGCGAAGTCAATCTTCTGCTCAACCGGGCCTTTGTCGCTGCGGACACCATAGCTGCCCTGCCCCGTCATCTGCTCGACTGGCAGACCCCCGACCCGCTTCTGAGTGCCCTCACCATCAGCATGAAGACGAGCCCCGAAATTTACGGGGTCTTCGTCGGCTTTCCGGACGGGGCGTTCGTTCAGGCCATCAATCTACTCAGTCCGGACGGCAGCCGGCGGATCGTCAATGGCATGCCCGCGGAAGCGGTCACGGCATGGCGCATCATCCTGCCTGAAATGACGTCCGCCAAAAGACTGGAAAGCTGGCGGTTTTTCGACAAGGACCGCCAGGAGATTACCACCGACGCGGACAGCCGCATCAAGGAAGCCACCTATGATCCCCGCACCCGGCCATGGTTCATAAATGCTCAGGCAGAGAAAAAGCCTGTGATTTCCCGGGCCTATGTTTTTGCCAGTCTGCTGCAGCCCGGCGTGACCGTCGCACAGCCGCTGTACAGTTACCCTACCGCGACCGTCGGCGTCGATCTGAGCCTGAACGATCTGTCCGGCCTCGCCAAACGTCTGCAGCCCAGAAAGAACGGCGTGGTTGCGATACTGGACAAGGACAGTCAGATCGTCGGTTATCCGGACATGACCAAGACCGTTGCACAAAGTGACACCGAATCCGGTCTGAATATTGTATCCGCTGCCGGTATCAACGACCGCCGCATCCAGAAAGCGGTTGTAGACGAGCCATCCACCCGGAACCGACATCTTTCGTTCTCGATCGATGGCAAAAGCTATATCGGCTACATCAACCACAGCAGTGATGACAATTACGCCGGATGGAAAGTCATCAGCGTTGCCGATGTTGAAGATTATACAGGCCCCCTGATGACCACCCTGTATCATTCATTATTGATCGCCGCGGTCATCATGGTCATCGCCGTGACGGGCGTTGCCGCCATGGCCGGTTGGATCACCCTGCCGGTTATTCGCCTGCGTCAGATGGCGGATCAGGTCACGACCCTCAATTTCGGCGATATCAAGTCCTTTGATTCCCCGTTCGAGGAAATCAAACGGCTGCAGTCTTCGATGGACCGCATGCGCGCCGCATTGGACACGTTCCTGCGGTTTGTCCCCCGGGATGTTGTCCGTGAGCTGATTAAATCCAGCAGCACGGCAAGCATCGGCGGCACACGGCGCGAAGTAACCCTGCTGTTTACGGATATCGAGGGTTTTACCACCATTTCCGAAAAAATGACGCCGGAACAGATCATGTCCCAGACGTCGGAATATTTCGAGAACATGTCATTCGGCATCCAGGCCAATCGCGGCACCATCGACAAATTCATCGGCGATGCAATCATGGCGATCTGGAACGCCCCGATTGATGACGCATTCCATGTCGACAACGCCTGCCGGGGAGTGCTCGCTGCGCATCATATTTCAGAAGACCTGAACAAGGAATTTGCGGCCAAGGGACTTGCCACGTTGCGGACCCGGTTTGGCCTGCACACTTGCGACGTCCTGGTCGGCAATATCGGCGCCCGGGACCGGATGCAGTACACCTGTCTCGGTTCCGGCGTGAACCTCGCGGCACGGATCGAAGGCCTGAACAAGTTTTATGGCACGCAGGTCCTCGCCAGCGATACCGTCCGCCGCAAGGCCTCATCGGACTTCCTGTTCCGGCGCGTCGATATCGTCGAAGCCAAGGGCACCACCCAGCCGCTGACCATCTATGAACTGATGGGCGAACGCGGTGAAGACGCAGCGTTTTACGTCGGCAAGGAGACGATGCAGCTGGCGTCGAAATACGAACAGGCTTTCGATTTCTATCTGCACCGTGATTTCTCGGATGCGCTTTTCATCCTCGATCAGCTGGCCGAAAGTCATCCCGATGATGCCGTGGTTGCCCAACTCCGGGTTAAATGCCGCAATTTCATGGAAACCCCGCCGGCGGCGGAATGGAACGGCGCGACGGTTCTCGACAAGAAATAAACGCCGGATCCCGTTCAGATCGCCGCCGAATGCCGGGGGCCCTGTGCCGGATTCACGGTTTCCAGATAGGCATCGAAGACGGCGGCGACATTGCGCACAAGTGGCCGGCCGGTCTCTCGCACATGGATGGTCCGGCCATGAAGTTCGACCATATTGTCGGCAATCATCGGCGCAAGCCTGGACAGGGATTCATCGAGAACGTCCCCGGCAGCGCCGAACCTTTTGCATGCGGCATCGATATCGACGGTCATGTCGCACATCAGCCGTTCGATGACGTACCGCCGGAGCTTGTCGTCACGGCTCAACTCGAAGCCCCGCGACGTCGGCAGCTGGCCGTTGCCGACTGACGCCATATAAGACGGCAGCGATGCCACGTTCTGTGCATATCCCTGCGGCAATGAGCTGATCGCGGAAGCCCCGAAACCGATCAGATGTGCCGCCGTGTCGGACGTATAACCCTGAAAATTTCGGCCGACGCCGCCGGCGGCATTTGCCATCGGGTCCGTCGGCAGGGCGAAATGATCAAAGCCGACGCGCACGTAACCGGCCTCGACAAGGATCGACGCCGCCAGCTGGGCCTGTTGCCAGCGGTCCGCCACGCCCGGCAGCTCATTATCATTGATCATGCGCTGATGCGACTTCATCCACGGCACATGGGCATAACCGAACAGGGCAATCCGGGACGGCCTGAAAGATAAGGCGCGCATCGTCATTCTTTCAACATGACTGAGCGTCTGACGCGGCAACCCGTACATCAGATCGAGGTTCAGGTTGTCGATTCCGGCGGCGTGTATCCAGTCGACAACCTGTGACGTGACCTCAAACGGCTGGATGCGGTTGATGGCCCGCTGGATATCCGCATCGAATTCCTGCACCCCGATGCTGACCCGGTTGACGCCGGCCGATACCAGGCCCCGGATGTAATCTTCCGTCATCGTGCGCGGGTCGATTTCGACGGCAATTTCGGTTTCATCGTCCAGTACAAAATGGCGGCGGAGGCGGTTCAGAAGCTGATGCCAGTCTTCGATCTGCAGGATCGTCGGACTGCCGCCGCCCCAGTGGATGAACCTGGCATTCGCCGGGCCGGCCATTTGGCTCGCGGCAAGATCGATTTCCATCAACAGGGAATCGACATAGTTGGAGACGGGTGCGTACTTGCGGACGATCTTGGTAAAACACCCGCAATACCAGCACATTTCCTGACAGAACGGGATATGCAGATACACCGAAACATCATCACCGGCGCCAATGTCCTGCAACCAGCCGCCATAGCGCGATGCGTTTACGTCCGCTGAAAAGTGCGGCGCCGTCGGATAGCTCGTATAACGCGGCACGGCACCGCCATAACGGACCGCGAGCTGGGTATCATCTGTCTGGCCGCTCAAGGGGCTGCACTGCTGCATCAGGAATCCTCCGTTCGTTCCCGTGACTATATCGGCGCGGCAACGTCGGGGATTTGATTCAGATCAAGATAAGCGGGATATATCGTACAGCCTGAAATCTCAGGCAGCGGTGCCTTGTCTGTTCTCAGGCAGCGATGCCTGGTCTGTTCTCAGGCAGCGGTGCCTGGTCTGCTCTTCAGGACGTTTTCACGTTCGACCATGTAATCGCGGGTCAGCGGCACGGCGAGCCGGTCTTTTGCCAGTTGCACCTGAAACACCACATTGTCGAGATGGCGGAACGACACTTCGCTGGCGGCCAGATAGAATTCCCACATGCGGCAGAATGTCTCGTCATAGATACCCCTGGCCTTGTCCCGGTTGCGGGCGAACCGCGCCCGCCAGTGACGCAGGGTTTCGGCATAGTGAACGCGGAGCACCTCGACATCGCAGGTCACCAGATGGCTGCGCTCAATGCGCTGCATCATTTCCGACAGGGCCGGAATGTATCCGCCCGGAAAGATATACTTCCGGATCCACGGATTCGTCGCCCGCGGCGCTTCGGTGCGCCCGATCGTATGAATCAGCGCAACCCCGTCATCGTTCAGCAGATTTTTGACGCCGTCGAAATAGGTGGCGTAATGATTGACGCCGACGTGCTCGAACATACCGACCGAGACCACCCGGTCGAAGGTCCCGGTCTGATCACGGTAATCGCGGAGATGAAAGCTGACCCGGTCCTCCAGCCCGCGCTTGCGGGCACGTGCACGCGCGACGTCGAGCTGTTCCGTCGACAGGGTCAGCCCGGTGACGCTGACGCCGGTCTGCTCGGCCAGGTAAAGCGCAAGCCCGCCCCAGCCGCAGCCGATATCCAGAACCTTCATGCCGGGCTGCAATAGCAGCTTGGCAGCGATGTGGCGTTTCTTGTTCGACTGCGCGGTTTCAAGATCGTCGGTGGGGTTTTCAAAATACGCACAGGAATACTGCCGGTCCTTGTCCAGAAACAGGTCATACAGCTGTCCCGACAGATCATAATGGTGCGCCACGTTCTTTCGTGACCGCCACGACGGATTATATTGCTGCAAGCGGCGAAACAGGCTGTCGGCAAATGCCGTCAGGCGCATCATCGGATGCTCGCCGGTGACTTCCATGTTGTGGGTTGCGAATTCGAGAAAGTCATAGATATCCCCGTCTTCGACCGTGAACGTGCCGTTCATGTAGGCTTCGCCCAGATAGAGGTTCGGGTTGATAAACAGTTTCCAGTGCAGGGAAGGATCATGCAGACGGATCGTCAACGCGGGGCCGGGGCTGCCTGAAATCACATGTTCACGGCCATCCGCACCGATAACCTTGATGCAGCCGGTCCTGACGACATGACGTAAAACGCGCGCGAAAAGCATTTTGCCTTCCCCCGCCGTCTCCGTACGCGGCTGGGACAGCGGAAGCTTCCCTCTGTTTCTTCAGCACACTGGAATTGTTCTAGGCTAGAAATTTTTGCGTGTGACTGTCAATAGGTCCGTCAATTAAACAGACCCACCATAGATGTCTCAGCCCATGCCATCCCTGATCAGGGCAATCCGGCGGTCAGCCTCGGCGGCATCGAGCGGGACCATCGTCCCGGCCCCCCACACCGGGCCGGGCCACGCGGCGTCACCCCGGGTCCGGGCCACCACATGCAGGTGCAATTGCGGCACCATATTACCAATGGCGGCGGTGTTGATCTTGTCGGCGGCAAAGGCAGATTTCATCACCCGGCCCAGCTTTAGCGACGCCCTCAGGGCCTCGGTGCAGACCTCATCCGGCAAATCATGCAGCTCGGTCATGCCGGTCACGCGAGGAACAATCAGCCCCCACGGAAACCGCGCATCGTTGATCAGACGAATCAGCAGGGAACCGGTTTCGATGATGGGAAGCGAATCTTTTTCAAGGGTCGGGTGCAGTTGAAACATACGCACAGCTTACCCAATCCATGCGCCACCCTGCCACCCCTATCGGCAGGTGATTCTCAGCGGAATTTGCGTTCGTTGCGGCGCCGGTTCTGTTGCAGATGGTAGCGGTGTTGCTGTGTGCTTTCCTCGAAATACGCGATGACACGGCGCACGAGCTTGCCGGAATTGTCGAACCATCGCGACACCGCGGTCACGAAGTATTCTGCCGAGCCGACGGGGATCAGCGGCTTTTTTTCATCTTCCAGGATGATCAGGCAGTAATTGACGTGCGAGATCAGCTCGAAAATATGCGGCTGTTTCTTGTAATTGTTGTCTGCGATCCGCTTCAGCAGATCGACCCGTTCCTCGGCACTGCATTTCTGCAGGGTCGCCAGAATGTAATCGAGCACCACCTTCGCCGCGACTTCATATGTATTGGCGCCATTGGTGACCTTTTCGGTCATTGCCGGCAGGGATTTCTCGACGCTTTTGAGAATTTCGACGCGGTCATCCTTGCGGCC
This sequence comes from Rhodospirillales bacterium, assembly GCA_040218645.1. Taxonomy (GTDB): domain Bacteria; phylum Pseudomonadota; class Alphaproteobacteria; order Rhodospirillales; family Casp-alpha2; genus UBA4479. The sequence goes on along the minus strand of JAVJQZ010000012.1, from coordinate 54,913 downwards.
GATCAAAATCAGATCGAACGCTGCCAGAAGCTCCTTGCGCGAGCGTTCTTTTTTCGTGAATCCCAGCAAAATGATCTCGCTAAAACAGATGACCCTCAAAGCACACAAAAAGTGCGCACAACCCAAGATACATGTTCGCCCGGGAATAGACAGACCCAATTTGTGACGTTGTGTTACACCAAAAAGCTGGATAGTGACATCCAGGCCAAACACCGCCAACTAACCGTTTTATGCCGTGCTGGAACGCCTTAAGCTGCGTTCATGGCCGAACCCCCCTCATCTGCTGCCCCTGCCGGCACCTGGATTCCCTATGCGCTGGCCGGACTTTGCGCCAGTCTGGTCGGTATCGGGTTGGCCCGATTCGCCTATACCCCGCTGCTGCCGGCCCTGATCGAAGCCCACTGGTTCGCCGAAACGACGGCCGTCTACCTCGGCGCCGCCAATCTCGCGGGGTATCTTGCAGGGGCGCTCGGCGGCAAATGGATGGCGACACGGGTGTCCGCAACGACCCTGCTCAAGGGGATGATGCTGCTGGCCGCGATTTCGTTCATCGCCTGCGCCGCGCCGGTTTCATTCTCGTGGTATTTCACCTGGCGGTTCGCCGCCGGGCTCGCGGGGGGTGTGCTGATGGTCCTCGCGGCTTCGATCGTGCTGCCGCATGTACCTGCCGGCAAACGCGGCGTCGCGGGCGGCATCATCTTTACCGGCGTCGGTCTGGGCATTGCGCTGAGCGGCACGCTGGTGCCGGCACTGATCGGCATCGGACTGGCCGAAACATGGCTCGGGCTGGGCGCACTGTCGCTTGTCCTGACCCTGGCCGCATGGCGCTTCTGGCCGGATGCCGAACCCCGGAGCGACACCGTCAGCCCGGTCCCCGCATCGGCATTTTCGTGGCCGTTCACCAGTCTCTATCTGGTTTATGGTCTGGTGGCCGCCGGCCTCGTCGCACACATGATCTTTCTGGTCGATTACGTGGCGCGTGGCCTCGGCATGGGCATACATGTCGGCGCCGGATACTGGGTCCTGTTCGGTCTGGGCGCCGCGCTCGGCCCGATGACCGCCGGACGGCTGGCCGACACCCTTGGTTTCAAGAAAACGCTCCGTCTTCTGCTGGCCCTGCAGGCCGCCGCCGTCGCGCTCGCGTTCATCGATACCGGCAGCCTGTCGCTTGCCGTCTCAAGCTTCGTCACCGGTGCCGTGGTGCCAGGTGTCGTGCCGCTGATCGTCGGCCGGGTGCACGGGCTCAGCGGCAACAACGCCGCTCTGCAGCGCAGCGCCTGGAGCTATGCCACCGTCGGCTTTTCCGTCGGTCAGGCCGGTGCCGCGTATGCCTTTTCCTATATCTTCGAAATCACCGGACGCTACGATATTCTGTTTCAGATCGGCACCGCGGCTCTCGTCACCGCCCTGATCATCGAATTTCTGACACCCGAGTCCGTCAAGGAAGCGTCTGACAGGACCTGACGGCCCCGGATGTCCCCCGAAGCCATCTGGCCGGGCGTGCGCTACGTCACCGACAACCCGGCGATCATACTGTAAGTTTCTGCCGGAAGAATCCGAATATCCGGAAAAACGGCTTTAAGACGGGATGAAACAACCATGAAATTCTTTGATCTGGGGCGTCCTGCCCCGGAAAAATCCAACCCGCGCGACGGCGACCGGCGCAAGACCGGCAGCGATGCACACTATTCAGGGCTGGACCGCCGCGCCGGGGTCGACCGCCGGGGGCTGGGCTTTGGCCTGAAGTTCAAGACCGAACGCGCCATCGGCCCGATCGAGGACTGGCTGCATGAACACATGCCCCACCAGCACCGGCTGACCATCGAAGGCATGTCAGACGACCTGACCACCAAGGAAGTCCGTGTCGTTTTCGCCCGCGAAGACCAGCGCGTCATCTTCAAGGCCGCGCTCAGCCACTACATCAAAACGGCTTCGTTCAGGTAAGCGCCGCACAGGCCCGCTGGATCCGCTCGCAGGCATCGCGAAGCTCATCCTCGGCCGCCGCATAGGATATGCGGAAATACGGTGACATGCCGTATGCATCCCCCTGCACACACGCGACACCGTGGCTTTCCAGAAAGTACATGACGAGATCGGTGTCGTTCTCGATCACCGTGCCGTCGGGGGTCTTCTTGCCGATCAACGCACTGCAATCCGGGAACACGTAAAACGCGCCCTTCGGCGTCGGGCATTTCAGCCCCGTCGTCTGATTGAGCATCGAGACCACGAGGTCACGGCGTTCCTGAAAGCTTTTGGTGTTCGTTTTCACGAAGTCCTGCGGTCCGTTCAGGGCGGCCAGGGCGGCAGCCTGCGACACCGAGGAATTGGAGCCGGTGATCTGCTGCTGCAGCTTGGTCATTTCCTTGATCAGCGGCGCCGGGCCGCCGCAATAGCCGATCCGCCAACCGGTCATGGAATAGACCTTGGACGCCCCGTTCATGGTCACGGTGCGGTCCTTCAGTTTCGGCTCGACGGCGGCGATGGTGCAGAATTCCAGATCGTCGAAAATGATGTGCTCGTAGATATCATCGGCAAAGATCGCAACATGCGGATGACGCAGCAGAACGTCGGCCAGGCCCCGCAGCTCGTCGCGTTCATAGACCGCGCCGGACGGGTTGCTGGGCGAATTCAGGATCAGCCAGCGCGTATTTGGCGTGATCGCCGCTTCAAGCTGTTCCGGGGTCAGTTTGAAACCGTTTTCCGACGTTGCGGTCACGATCACCGGCGTACCGCCCGCGTACTTCACATGATCGATATAGGTAATCCAGTACGGCGCCGGGACGATGACCTCGTCACCGCGTTCGACCGTCGAAACCAGGGCATCGAACAGCAGCTGCTTGCCGCCGGAACCGACCATCACTTCATCCATCGCATAGTCGAGACCGTTTTCGCGTTTGAACTTGTCGATCACCGCCTGTTTGAGCGCCGGGATCCCGGCGGCATTGGTATAGCGGGTCTCGCCGTTCCGGGCCGCCTCGAACGCGGCTTCCACGACATGCGCGGGCGTCGGGAAATCGGGCTCTCCCGCGGAAAGCGCGATGACGTCGCGGCCTTCGGCTTTCATTTCACGGGCGCGCTGTGATGCGACGGAACTGGCCGACGGTTTGATCCGCGACATGCGTTCAGCAATTTTGATGGTCATTTCTTTGTTTCCTCTCCCACGTCGCTGATTTCTTTACGCCGTTCCAGGCGTCTCTTCAACGCAGATTGCGTTTGTCCCCTCACCCGGCTCACGTTGTTCGCCACCCTCTCCCCAAGGGAGAGGGAACCCGCAAGTCTGGCGCAGAGTTAAAGTCTTCATCCCAAACTTGATTTGGGATCCATCCTTCGAGACGCGCTTCGCGCTCCTCAGGATGAGGAAAATAGGCTCTCATGCTGAAGAGTGAGCGTAGCGACCGTCTCGAAGCATGCCGACGGACCCCCAATCAAGTTCAGGGTGACGGTATTCTGGGCCTGGTTTCCCTCTCCCAAGGGAGAGGGTTACTGCGCCCGCGTCCGTTTGTTGATTTCGTCGTGCGTGGCGCGAACCTTGGGCGGCCAGGTGGATTTGATGTACGACAGCGCCGCCAGAATTTCCCGGTCCGTCAAAATCCCCTCAAACGCCGGCATGTTGCTTTTGTAGTCGGACCCGGCGGCGAACTGCGGGCCGTACTTGGTCAGTTTGAACAGCGCCGCGTCGGCATGATGCCAGGTGTGCCCGGTCTCATCGTGCGGCGGAGCGGGCAGCAGACCTTCGGCATTGCGCTGACGCCAGTTGTTCTCCCCTTCGAGCGAGATGCCGTGACAGCTTGCACAGTGCGCCTCGTAGACGGTCTTGCCTTCGCTGACGAATTGCAGATCGTCGGGATAGAGCGTCATGTCGACCGCCTCGGCCTTCGGCGCATAAAGTTTATAGGCCAGCAGCGTCGCCAGCAGAATTACCGCCGCGATCAGGGGAACGGGGGTACGGCCGGACAGCGCCATCACGGGGCCTCAACGAATAAAGTTGTCGACATAATCGGCACCCAGGCCGACGTCGATGAAGTGCTTGCGGCACGCTTCCAAACGGTCGAACACATCCGTCGAGCCGGTGATCTTGCCGTTCTCGTCGCAGTACAGCAGCGCGCCGGTGTTGTGGAACAGGGTGATCATCTCGTCGCAATCCTCGTCGACCACAAGGGTGTGTATCTCGCCCGGCGGCTCGAACAGGTAGGAGCCGGGCGTCGCCACCCAGTCCTTTTCCAGATAGCGCCACGAGCCCTTGATGACGAAGCCGTGCACGGGTGCCGGGTGACGATGCCGCGACAGGAAACCGCCGCCGACCACCTTGGTCAGATGCACCCAGTAGCCCTGCGACACGTTCAGGCACAAAGGCCGTGACCAGCGGCCGGGGGCCAGCGGCACCCATAATCGTTCGTCGTCATTGGCGAAGGCGTCCTGAATAAAGATCTCGGCGATCCCATCGGTCACGTTGGGGCCGGTATAGGGATCGGGAATGGCGGGTTTGCGTGCGTCGTCCATGATGATCAGCTTCCCTTCCTGTAGGCTTCGTAGCGGGCCAGTGTTTCCTCGTTCGGCGGATACAGGCCGATCAGTTCGCGGCCGCTTTCAACTTCACTGACGATCCACGCTTCCAGGTGTTCCTGTTCAACCGCGGCGTCGGCGACTTCGGCAACAATCGCTTTGGGGATGACCACCGCGCCGTCGTCGTCGGCGACGATAACGTCATCGGGAAAGACCGCCGTTTCACCGCAGCCGATGGGTTCCTGCCAGCCGACGAAAGCCATCTTGTGAACAGCCGCCGGGGCTGCGGTGCCGTTGCACCAGATCGGCAGACCGACCGCCTTCACGCCGGCGCTGTCGCGCATCACCCCGTCGGTGACCATGGCGGCGACACCACGTTTCTTCATCCGTGCGGTCAGGATATCGCCCATCACCCCGGCGGCATCTTCGCCCCGAGCATCGATGACGCAGACGCAGCCTTCGGGCATGGCTTCGATCGCGGCGCGGGTCGAATTCGGGGATTTCCACGCTTCCGGTGTCGCCAGATCCTCGCGGGCCGGGACAAAGCGCATGGTGAAAGCCGGCCCGACGACACGCTTGTCGGTGAAGCAGTACGGCATCGTGCCCTTGAGCCACGTCGTGCGCAGGCCCTTTTTCAGCATCACCGTGGTCAGCGTCGCCACCGCGACATTTTCAAGTTTCTGGCGCACTGCGGCGTCCATGTTGTTTCCTCCCCAATCGAAACGGTTGGGCCGTGTCGGGTTGTTTGACCGGCCTCTCATCCCAAGATAATGAAACAGCGCACAAATTACGAGAGACGGAGCGATAAATGTCCAATACACAGGTCCTCTTCAAAAGCACCCCCGACGGCATGCCGGCGCCGGAAAACTTCGACATCGTCGAAACGCCGATGCCGACCGTCACGGAGGGACAGTTCCTTTTGAAGAACCTGTATCTTTCGCTCGATCCCTATCAACGCATGCTGATGGGCGGCGGCTGGACCTATGCACCGCGGTTTCTTGAACCCGGCGATCTGATGATCGGGCGTGTGCTGGGTGAAGTCATCGAAAGCAAAAACCCGGATTATCCGGTCGGCACCCATGTTGTCGGGCGGCTCGGCTGGCAGACATTCGTGACATCCGACGGCTCCGATCTGGATTTCGTGGTCGAGCCCGTCGACGGTGTGCCGCTCAGCGCCTATCTCGGTGCCTGCGGGTCGACCGGCACCACGGCGTGGGTCGGGCTCAAGATCACCGGCAAACCGAACGAAGGCGAAACCGTGCTGGTATCGGCGGCCGCCGGTTCGGTCGGCAGTGTCGTCGGCCAACTGGCCAAGGCCTGGGGCATGCGGGCCGTGGGCATCGCCGGCGGACCGGATAAATGCGATCTGGTGGTCAACGAATTCGGCTTCGATGCCTGCGTCGATTACAAGGCGCCGGAGCTTGAAGGCCAGATCAGGGCCGCTGCCCCCGGTGGCGTCGACATCTATTTCGACAACGTCGGCGGCGCAGTTCTGGAATCCGCACTCGCCAACATGAACAAGCTCGGCCGGATTCCGGTCTGCGGCGTGCTGTCGGCGTATAACGAGACGGGCGAACACTACGGGGTCAAGAACCTGCATCTGTTTTTCGACAAATCGCTGACCATGGAAGGCTTCGTGCTCAACGCCCACAAGGCCCGCTGGCCCGAAGCGCGGGCCGAGATCGCCGCGCTGATCGCCGCCGGCAAACTGGTCTCGCGTGAGACCATCGCGGACGGCATCGAAAACGCCCCTTCCGCCTTTATCGGCATGCTCGAAGGCAAGAACATCGGCAAGCAGCTGGTCAAGCTGGCCTGATCCTTGGGCACATTCCTCGCCGCCTGTTTCTTTCTGATCATCACCCCCGGACCGGGCGTGCTGACCGTCGCCGGAAACGCGGCGGCCTATGGCTTTCGCGCCGGCATTCCGTATCTGCTCGGGATCGTTTTCGGATCGCTGGTGGTCATGGGGATGGTCGCCAGCGGCTTTGCCGCGCTGGTGTTCTCCATCGACTATGTGCGCGAAGTTCTGCTGACCGCATCGTTGGGGTATCTGCTGTATCTGGCATGGCGCATCGCCTCAAGCGGCAGCGGCATCGCCATCATCGAAACCGACAAGCCGCTCGGCTTTTTCAACGGCTTCAGCCTGTCGCTGATCAATCCCAAAGGGTATGCCGTGTTCACGACCATCGTCGGCGGCTTCAATTTCTATCCGGAAAGCCCCGGCATCGAGATCGCGCTGAAATTCGTGCTGTTTTCGTCGCTGTCGTTCCCGATCCACTTCCTGTGGAACTTCATCGGCGCATCGATCAAGCGGCTGCCGTTCGGCGCCAAAGGCCAGCGGCGAATCAACATCGCCATGGCAGTCGCCATGCTGCTGGTGGTCGGCCTCGCGGTGTATTTCGAGAGCGTGCGCACGGGATAAGCCCCTCACCCGGCTCGCTGACGCTCACCACCCTCTCCCCCAGGGAGAGGGGTTTAGATGCGTGAGTCCCCTCTCCCCGGGGAGAGGGTGGCGCGAAGCGCCGGGTGAGGGGATCACATCAGATTGCGATGTTCTTTCGGCAGCGTCACGACGAGGCCGTCCAGGTCTTCGTTCATCCTGATCTGACAGCCAAGACGCGACGTCTTTTTCAGCCCGAACGTGAGATCGAGCATGTCTTCCTCTTCCTCGACCGCCGGTTCAAGCTTGTCGAACCAGTCCGGGCTGACGATGACATGACATGTCGAACAGGCCATGGAGCCTTCGCATGCGCCTTCGATATCGATCATGTTGCGGTGCGCGACTTCCAGCACGGACAGGCCTTCAGGGGCGTCACACACCTGCTCACGTCCATCCGGGTGGATGAAGGTCATTTTGTAGATGCTCATGAAGTGCTCTAGACCGAGAAGCTTTCGCCACAGCCGCAGCGGCTTTTTTCGTTCGGATTATTGAACGTGAAGCCGGACCGCAGCGCCCCTTCCTCGTAATCCATGACCGCGCCGACCAGGAACATGGTGGCCATCGGGTCGATGAAGATGCGTGCGCCGTCGTGATCCACCTCTTCCTCGAACGGGCGCTTTTCATCGGCGTATTCAAAGACGTACGAAAGTCCGGAGCAGCCCTTGGTGGAGACGCTGACGCGCAGCCCGGCAACCGGTGTGTCGCTTTTGCTCATCAGCGCGCGCACATGATCGGCGGCGGTGTCGGTCAGCGTAATCAGCGTCGGTTTGCTCTGTTCGGTCATCAGTGTCGCTCCAGTTTCATTACCATAGAGGTAATCCGTTCTTGTTTCGAGTTCAACCCACTCATCCTTCGAGACACTCGCTTTGCTCGCTCCTCAGGATAAGGTTTCATAATTTATCCTCATGCTGAGGAGCCCCGGATTACGTCCGGGGCGTCTCGAAGCATGAAAGTCATCAGAACCCCATGCCGAGCGCCAGCTTGGCGTCTTCGGACATGTTGTCTGGCGTCCACTGGGGTTCCCAGACGAGGGTTACCTCAATCTCGCCGGCACCTTCCACCTGTTCGACGGCGCGGGCCACCATGCCCGGCATTTCGCCGGCAACGGGACAGCCCGGTGCGGTCAGCGTCATGTCGATCTTGATTTCGCCTTTGTCGTCGATCTTGAGGCCGTAAATCAGGCCGAGGTCATAGATATTTACCGGAATTTCCGGATCGTACACGGTCTGCAGGGCGGCGACGATGGCCTCCTCGCTGGCCGGTGCGACACCATCCTCGAGCGGCTGGCCGCCGGTGGCCTTGAATTCCTCGTTCGGATCGACGGGGGAATAATCGAACCCCGGAATGCCGCTCGGCCCGCCGGGCGTCATGCCCTGCATGGAGGACGGCGGCACGAAGGTATCGCGCTCCACCTGATCGCGGGTGACAAGGGAATCCCGGACCTTCTGTTCCGCCGCAGAGATTTCGTCCGAGGATTTCTCCGCAGGTGCTGCCGTATCGTTTGCCATCGGCTTGGGATCCGCTTCCTTGGGTTTCTTTTTGAATAATCCGAACATCACGCAAACATCTCTTTCACCAAAATCAGGGAGTCATAAAGGGCGTCGATTTCTTCCTTGGTATTGTACAGACCGAACGATGCCCGCGCCGTGCCCGGAATGCCGAAGCGGCCCATCAGCGGCTGCGCGCAGTGGTGGCCGACACGGACCGCGACACCGGCGCGGTCGATGATCGTCCCGATATCGGAAATATGTGCATCATCCATGACGAACGAGACGATGGAGGCCTTGTCCTCGGCATTGCCGACGATGCGCAGGCCCTCGATCGTGTTCAGCCGTTCCGTGGCGTAGTGCAGCAGACCCATTTCATGGGCGTGGATATTGTCGAGGCCGATGCTTTCCACATAGTCCACGGCAGCGCCGAAGCCGATCACCTCGGTGATGGCCGGGGTCCCCGCCTCGAAACGGTGCGGTGCATCCTGAAACGTTGTTTCCTCAAACGTAACACGGTCGATCATGTCGCCCCCGCCCTGATACGGCGGCATCGCGTTCAGGATATCCTTCGGCGCCCACAACACCCCGGAGCCGGTCGGGCCATAGAGCTTGTGGCTTGAGAACACGTAAAAATCCGCACCCAGGGTCTGCACGTCGATTTTCGTGTGCGGCACCGCCTGACACCCGTCGAGCAGGACCTTTGCGCCCACGGCGTGGGCCTTTCGGATGATCTCGTCAACCGGCAGCACGGTCCCGAGCACGTTGGAAATGTGCGGGCAGGCGACGATCCTGGTTTTCGCCGACAGCAGCTCGTCATACTGATCCATGCGGAAATTACCGTCGTCGTCGCAGTCCACGACCTTGATGACAATGCCCTTCTCGGCCCGCAAGAGCTGCCACGGCACGATGTTGGCGTGGTGTTCCATGACGGTGACGATGATTTCATCGCCCGGGTTCAGGAACGTCCGCCCATAGCTGGCGGCAACCAGATTGATGGCTTCCGTCCCGCCCTTGGTGAAGACGACCTCGTGATGATCCGGCGCGTTCAAAAAACCTGCGATCTTGTGGCGGGCCTGTTCGTAGGCATCCGTCGACAGCTGGCTCATCCGGTGGTTGCCGCGATGCACGTTGGAATAATAGTGCATCATGCACTCGGTCATCGCTTCGATGACCTGACGCGGCTTCTGCGCGCTGGCACCGTTGTCGAGATAGACCAGCGGCTTGTCGTAGACCTTTTCGCTGAGAATCGGAAAATCCTCGCGGATACGGGCCACGTCATAGGCCTGCATTGAGTTGTCGCCCGCGCCCGCTTTTGTTGCGAGTTCGTTCATCACGCACTTTCCCTGTTTTCTTCGGCCTTCCACTCGCCGGCCAGGTAGCAGTGCGCCGGCAGCCAGTGCACGACCCGGTCCAGAAAGGCCGCGCGCACGGTCTCGTCGGTGATTTCCTCAAGCGCATCACCCAGGAACGACTGCACCAGCATGTTGCGGGCCAACGCTTCGGGGATACCGCGTGAACGCAGATAGAACAGCGCCGTGGTATCGAGCTGCCCGCTGGTCGCACCGTGCGCACACTGCACGTCATCGGCATAGATTTCCAGTTCCGGCTTCATGTCGATTTCGGCACCGTTCGACAACAGGAGCGTCTTGTTGAGCATGCGTCCGTCGGCTTTCTGGGCATCGCGGGCAACGTGAATCTTGCCCTGAAACACGGCACGGGCCTGATCATCAAGGACCCCCTTGAAGACCTGCTTGCAGGTCGTGTGCGGTACCGCCATGTCGATGTACGATGTGTTGTCGCAATGTTCGTTGCCACGCATCATGTAGGCCCCGTGATAGCCGCAATGCGCGCCTTCACCCGCCAGCGTGATCATGGTTTCGGTGCGCGACAGCAGCCCGCCGATCGACAACTGGAAGCTTTCATACGTCGCATCACGGCCGATCCGGACATGTGCACTCGACACATGGGTCGCCTGAATGCTTTCCGCCTGAACCTTGTAATGCTTGAAGATCGCCCCGTCGGCGAGATCGATTTCCGTCGCCGCGTTGGCGAAGTAGGCGCCGACCCCACGTCCGACGTGATGCTTGACCAGCGTCGCCTGGGCATTGGCTTCGAAGACGATCAGGTTGCGCGGGAAATAGGCTACGGCCTGATCCGTCAGACCGCCGACATAGACCACTTCGAGCGGCTTCGACAGCACGACACCCTTGGCGACATGAAGCACGAAACCGCTGTCCATCATCGCATCGTTGAGTGCCAGCATGGCCTGGTCGTTGCCGGAATCGGCACCATTTTTCGCGCCACCGGCGACATTGCCCATATGCGCCTCGACCCAAGCCGGATCACTGGCGAGGACATCGTCCAGCGGACCGAAGCGGACACCGTCCGGCAGGTCGTCAAACCGGCTCAGATCCGTGCGCAGCTTGCCGTTGACGAAAACGATCCTGGCTGCAACGTCACCGATGCTCGGCAGATCGGCAATGGCGCCGTCGTCTGCGGCATCGGTAATCGGCGTATAGCAGGTATCGTCCAGCGGGCGCAGGCGCGTGTATTTCCAGCTTTCCAGCTTCGGCGTCGGCAACCCGAGCGCGTTGAAGCGCTCGGCCCCCGCATCGCGGCGGGCCTTGATCCATGGCAGGTCATCGCCCGGCAGCGCACGGCCACCCTGCAAACCGCCTTCGAGGAAAGAAACAGCCGTCATCAGGCAGCCTCCTCGCCGGCATAGTCGGCGTAGCCGTTTGCTTCCAGTTCCAGCGCCAGTTCCTTGCCGCCGGTTTTCTGAATCTTGCCCTGCGCCAGCACGTGCACCTTGTCGGGCACGATATAGTCGAGCAGACGCTGATAGTGCGTGATCACCAGCGAGGAGCGTTCCGGCGAGCGCATTGCATTGACGCCGTCGGCGACGATTTTCAGCGCGTCGATATCAAGGCCCGAGTCGGTCTCGTCCAGGATCGCCAGCTTCGGCTCAAGCACCGCCATCTGCAGCACTTCGTTGCGTTTCTTTTCACCGCCCGAGAAGCCGACGTTGACGGCACGCTTGAGCATCTCGTCGGACATGTTCAGTTCCTTGGTCTTCGTCCGCAGCATCTTGATGAACTGAATCTTGTCCAGTTCGTCCTCGCCCCGGTAGCGGCGCACCGCATTGATTGCTTCATTGAGGAACGTCGAGTTCGGCACACCGGGAATTTCGACCGGATACTGAAACGCCAGAAAGATTCCCTTGGCGGCGCGTTCTTCGGGTTCAAGATCGGTCAGGTCCTCACCTTCATAAATGATCCGGCCACCGGTCACTTCATATCCTTCGCGCCCGGCAAGCACATACGACAGCGTCGATTTACCGGACCCGTTCGGCCCCATGATCGCATGCACTTCGCCCGGCATGACCGTCAGGGTGAGCCCCTTGAGGATTTCTTTGCCGTCGACGGTGGCGTGCAAGTCCTTGATTTCCAACATTCGTTTTCGTCCTTGTTTGCTCTCTATTTCGTCATCCTTCGAGACGGTCCTTCGGACCTCCTCAGGATGAGGCTTCAATTTCGTGGCCACATCCTTCGATACACGCGCTTCGCTCGTTCCTCAGGATGAGGTTACATTTCATATCCTCATGCTGAGAAGCGACCGTCTCTTTTCGGGCGCGTCTCGAAGCATGAGCGTTTAATCATCGTCAGCCGACACTGCCCTCAAGACTGATACCCACCAGCTTCTGGGCCTCGACGGCGAATTCCATCGGCAACTGCTGCAGCACTTCGCGGCAAAAGCCGTTGACCACCAGCGCGACGGCGGCTTCCGCCGGGATGCCACGCTGACGCAGATAGAAAAGCTGATCCTCGGAAATGGTCGAGGTCGTCGCCTCGTGCTCGACGATGGCCGCTTTGTTCTTGCTTTCGATATACGGCACCGTATGCGCACCGCAGGTCTCGCCGATCAGTAGCGAATCACACTGGGTGTAGTTCCTGGCACCTTCGGCTTTCGGTGAAATCTTCACCAGACCGCGATAGGTCTGGTCCGACTTGCCCGCCGAGATACCCTTGGAAATGATCCTCGACGTGGTGTTCTTGCCGAGGTGGATCATCTTGGTGCCGGTATCGGCCTGCTGGGCATTGTTGGTGATGGCGATAGAATAGAACTCGCCGACCGAATTGTCGCCCTGCAGAATGCAGCTCGGGTATTTCCAGGTGATCGACGAGCCGGTTTCCACCTGGGTCCAGGAAATCTTGGAATTCCTGCCCCGGCAGGCACCACGCTTGGTGACGAAGTTGTAAATCCCGCCCTTGCCGTTTTCATCGCCCGGATACCAGTTCTGCACCGTCGAATACTTGATTTCGGCATCGTCCAGCGCCACCAGTTCGACGACGGCGGCGTGAAGCTGGTTCTCGTCGCGCATCGGCGCCGTGCAGCCTTCGAGATAGCTGACGTACGATCCCTTGTCGGCAACGATCAGGGTGCGTTCAAACTGGCCGGTGTTCATCTCGTTGATGCGGAAGTACGTCGACAGCTCCATCGGGCATTTGACGCCGGGCGGAATGTAGACGAACGAACCGTCGGTGAAGACCGCCGAGTTCAGGCATGCATGCTTGTTGTCGGCGACCGGCACGACGGTGCCCAGATACTTGCGGACCAGATCGGGGCAGCGTTCCAGCGCTTCCGAGATCGGACAGAAGATGACTCCGACTTCTTCCAGCTTCTTCTTGAAAGTGGTGGCGACGGATACGCTGTCGAACACATAGTCGACGGCAACGCCGGCCAGCACTTCCTGTTCCCTGATCGGAATGCCGAGCTTTTCATAGGTTGCGAGCAGTTCAGGATCGACCTCGTCCAGGCTTTTCGGCCGGTCATCGTCGCTCTTCGGCGCCGAGTAATAGTGATACTGCTGATAATCGATCGGCGGGAACTGCACTTTCGACCATTTCGGCTCGGGCATTTCCAGCCAGCGGCGATAGGCTTTCAGCCGCCATTCGAGCAGCCACATCGGCTCCTTCTTCTTGGCGGAGATGAAGCGTACGATGTCTTCATTCAGCCCCTTCGGCGCCTTGTCGGCGGCAATATCGGTGACGAAGCCGTACTTGTACTTCTCGCCCGATATCGACTGGACCTGATCGACTGTTTCCGCTGTTGCTGACATAGTGTCTGCGTCCTTCCTTTAGGCTTCGTTCACGTTCGAGAGGTTCAACATCACCTCGTCATTCCCGCGCAAGCGGGAACCTAGTGCGATGGTAAAATCTGGGTCCCCGCTGTCGCGGGGATGACGAATATTGCAAACCGTCACAGGCATTACCCCACACCCCGCATTTCCATAGCGCGCAGCTTTGCAACCTCTTCCGAGATCGCTTCGATTGCCGCTTCGGCCTCATCCTGCGTCGTCATCCGCCCGATGCACAGCCGCACCGAAGCATGGGCATCCTCGTCCGAAAGCCCCAGTGCCCGCAGCACGTAGGACGGCTCGACCGCCGCCGACGTGCATGCCGATCCGCTGGACAGGGCGACCCTGTCCTTGAGCGCATCCATCAGTGTTTCGGAAGAGATGCCCCTGAACCCGATATTCAGATTGCCGGCGACACGTTGTTCCATGCTGCCATTGACATAGAGATCGGGGATGCGCTGTTGCAACCCCTTCAGGACCCGATCCCTGAGATCGCGGATACGTGTCGCATCGATGTCACAACCTTCGCTGACGAGGCCCGCCGCCGCACCGAAGCCGACGACAAGCGGGGCCGGCAACGTACCGGAACGGAGCGTCCGTTCCTGCCCGCCGCCGTCCATCAACGGCTCCAGCCGGACCCGCGGCTTCCTGCGCACATAAAGCGCACCGATGCCCATGGGGCCGTACATCTTGTGACCGCTGAGGCTCAGCAGATCGACGTTCATGGCGGCAACGTCGATGGGGATCTTGCCCGCCGCCTGTGCGGCATCGCTATGCAAATAGACCCCGGCTTCACGGCACAGCCGGCCGATTTCTGCCATCGGCTGGATCACACCGATTTCGTTATTCACCTGCATCACGCTGACCAGCGCGGTATCCGCGCGCAGCGCCGCCTTCACCGTATCGGGGTCGATCAGCCCGTCGGCACCGACCTTTAGCCAGGTGATTTCGTAGCAGAGCTTTTCTGCGTATTTCAGGGACTCCAGCACGCACTTGTGCTCGGTCACCGGCGCGACCATGTGCGCTTTGCGGCCTGCAAAGAACCGCGCCACGCCCTTGATCGCCATGTTGTTGCTTTCCGTGGCTCCCGACGTGAAGACGATTTCACGCGGGTCGGCATTGATCATCGCCGCCACCTGCTGACGCGCCAGTTCGACAGCATCGCGGGCTTCCCAGCCATAGGCATGGGACGTGGAATGCGGATTGCCGAAAGCTTCGGTGAAGTAAGGCATCATGGCATCCATGACACGTGCATCAACCGGCGTCGTCGCCTGATAATCGAGATAGACCGGACGATGGGTACTGTTCATGCCGCAGCCTCCCCCGTTCCTTTGGGCTTCGCCGTCTTGACGTGCCTTTCGTAAAGATCACGCCAAGTCTGGATGAAGCGCTCGACATCCTGTTCCGTGGTACCGGTGCCGAGTGAGACCCGGATCGCTTCCGCGGCGTCTTCGTTCGAGAGCCCCATGGCCAGCAGCACATAGCTCGGCTCGATCTTGCCGGACGAACAGGCTGAGCCTGCACTGACGGCAATGCCAGCCAGGTCGAACGCCATGACCTGGGTTTCAGCGGATACCCCCGGCATGGCGATACACGTGGTATTGGGTAGGCGTTCGGCACCCTGTCCGTAAATTCTGGCGACATCGCCAAGCTCGTTTTCGATCCGGTCCCGGAGACCAGCCAACCTGGCAAAGTCATGAACACCGGTCAGAGCGGCCTCTGCCGCCGCGCCGAACCCGGCGATCCCGATCAGGTTTTCGGTCCCGGAACGGCGCCGCCGTTCCTGTCCGCCGCCGCGCACCAGCGGTGCAAAGGCTGTCCCGTCCTTGACAAGGATGGCACCCACACCCTGCGGCCCGCCGAACTTGTGTGCGCTCAACGAAACCGCATCGGCATAAGCGGTGACTTCGAACAGCGGCCGCTTGCCGGCCCACTGGATCGCATCGACATGAAATACGGCGTCATGATTCTTCGCCAGTGCCGAAATCTCGGCAATCGGCTGCACCACACCGGTTTCATTGTTGGCGGCCATGACCGAGATCAGCACACGGCCCTGAACCTCGTTCAGCATCTCGGCCAGCGCATTCAGATCAATCACGCCATCGGCATTGACCGGCGCACGGACCGCGTCGACCGCATCCAGCACCGAGGCATGTTCAATGGTACTCGTCACCCGGACATCGGCACCGATACCGCGCAGGATGGCGTTGTTGGCCTCCGATCCACCGGACGTGAAGATCACATTGGCGGGCGCGACGCCTGCCAGCTCGGCGACATGGGCGCGGGCATCTTCGACGATCTTGCGGGCGGCACGGCCGAAACCGTGAACCGATGACGCATTGCCTGCGATTCGGGCTGCAGCCTCCATGGCACGCGCCATCGCATCGCGGGCGGGCAGGCCCAGCGGCGTCGTCGCGTTATGATCGAGGTAACAGGCCGTCATCGGTCTTGTCCCGTGCTTCTATTCGCCGGCAGCGACGTGCTGGTCGCGGCCCTGTGCGTAAAGGACGCCGCTGGAGCCGAGGACCCGGCGCGTTGCCACGTCTTCGAGGGAAACGGTGCTCAAAAACAGATAAATCTGATTGCCGAGCTCTTCCCACAGGTCATGGGTCAGGCAGCGCTGCTGGCGGCCCTGACAGCCCGACGGGCTGCCCGGGGTACACCGGGTTGCCTTGATCGGCTCGTCGACGGCCATGATGACGTCGGCGACACGAATCTCGGCGGCGGTGCGGGCCAGCAGATATCCGCCCCCCGGACCGCGCACGCTTTTGACCAGCTGGCCGCGGCGCAGACGTCCGAACAACTGCTCCAGGTAGGACAGAGAAATTTCCTGACGTTCCGCCACATCGGCGAGCGCAATCGGTTTGCCGGTCCCGTGGGTCGCAAGATCAACCATCGCCATGACGGCGTAGCGTCCCTTTGTTGAAAGTTTCACGGTTTCACTCCTTTAGCTATCAAGCCACTGAGGATTTACGGCGGCCCTTGCCGTCGTCTTTGTCACTGTCTTCGTTATCTTTGCTGTCCTTGCCGTCGAGCCTGGCGCGCAACTCGTTGCGTTCGGTTTCCAGCTCATCAACACGTCCCTTGAGATCGTTCAGGCTCTGACGCATCTGGTCGAGCACCTGCTGCACCGGATCCGGCACGCCATCGGGCGTCGTCGCATAGGCGCGGAACTCGCCGGCCTTGCTCTTGTCCTTGGGCATGACGATCTTGGCCGGGATACCAACCGCGGTCACACCCGCCGGCACATCCGACGTGACGACCGCATTGGCGCCGACACGGGCGTCGTTGCCGACCGTGATCGGACCCAGTATCTGCGCCCCGGAGCCGACGATGACGCCGCTGCCCAGGGTCGGGTGGCGTTTGACGCCGATCTGTTCGTGGCTGTCGACACTGGGGGCCACGCCGCCCAGGGTGACGTCGTGGTAAAGCGTCACGTTGTCGCCGATCTCGGCAGTTTCACCGATCACGACTCCGGCCCCGTGGTCGATCACGAAGCAGCAGCCGATGGTCGCGCCGGGATGAATTTCGATGCCCGTGAACAGCCGTCCGAACTGCGAAACGAGCCGGCCCAGGAAACGCAGGTTCAGCCCCCACAGCCAGTGTGCGAAGCGGTAAAACACCACGGCATGGAAGCCCTGATACAGAATAACCACTTCCAGACGCGAGCGCGCGGCAGGGTCGCGCTCAAGAAAGGCATCCAGGTCGGCCTTTAATCTCTTGAAAAGCATGGCATGATCTTTATCTTCACATCGCCCCGGGGTTGCGCCATGGCCCGGTCACGACGATGTCATGGCAGATAAGCGCAATTTCTTAAGGGTTATATAGGAAAGCCGAGTAAAGCGGTCAAGTATTTCGCACTGTATTTTACCTGTGCCGCTATGGCACAAAAGCAGGCTTTTAACAATTAACCGACAAATGCGATCAACTTTTAATTTTCGTTCAAGTGAGGTTCCCACCAATGCCCGACGTGATATTCAACGGACCGGAAGGCCGCCTGGAAGGCCGTTACCAGCATGCGAAGCGCGATGACGCGCCGGTTGCACTGATTTTGCACCCGCATCCGCAGCACGGCGGGACGATGAACAACAAGGTGGTGTACTCGCTGTATCACGCCTTTTCCAGGCGCGGATTCTCGACGCTCCGCTTCAATTTCCGGGGTGTCGGACGATCTCAGGGCGAATTCGACAGCGGCCTAGGCGAGCTTTCCGATGCCGCTGCGGCACTGGACTGGATGCAGGGGCACAATCCCAATGCGTCGGGCTGCTGGATCGCCGGATTTTCGTTCGGCGCCTGGATCGCCATGCAGTTGATGATGCGCCGTCCGGAAATCAACGGCTTCATCGCCGTTGCCCCGCCGGCCAGCATCCACGATTTCTCGTTCCTCGCCCCCTGCCCGGCCAGCGGCCTGATGGTGCACGGCGACAGCGACGACATCATTCCCGAAGATTCAGTCGCCAAGCTCGCCGACAAGCTCGGCAAGCAGAAGAACATCACCATCGACTATAATGTGGTGAAGGGCTGCGATCACTTCTTCCGCCAGCACATGGATACCCTGGAAAAGCACGTCGAGAAGTACCTCGACACGAATCTCGCAACGGTGGAGTAAACCCGAACGCGTTATCCTGAACGCGATTCGGGATCCATGCTCATGCTTCGAGACGCTTCGCTCCTCAGCATGAGGTTTGCTTTTCCACCTCATCCTGATGAGGCCTGCAAGGCCGTCTCGAAGGATAGGCCCCAATTACTTTCAGGGGAACGGCTGGTTATACCGGCAGCCGCAGCCACCCGTTACGAAACCGGACCTCGGACAGACAGACCAGCTTGCGCATACGCTCCAGCGCGCTTTCCAGCCGGGCCATGCGGCCGTCTCCGAAACGGATTCCGCGTTCGGGCCAGAGGGCGCTGACCACAAGCGCGTCGTCGGCGCGTTCCGCTTTCATCTCCATGCGGCCGATCATTCGCTCCCCCTCAAGCAACGGGAAAATGTAATACCCGTATGTGCGCTCCGGTGCCGGGACGAAGATTTCTATCCGGTAGTCGAAATCGAACAGATGCTTCAGGCGTTTGCGGTCACGGATGACGGGATCGAAGGGGTTGAGGATGCGCAGGCGGTCGCTCGGTTTTTGCGTTCCGGCAAGCCGCGTTTCAATATCCGCGAAGGCATAGAGCTTGCGCGGCGCACTGTCGCCCGTCCCGTGAACACGAACCTCGACGACATCCCCGTCAATGCGGGCATCGCACCAGATTTTGGCCTCGGCGGCCGTGATGTTGGCCCAGTAGCCGGCGATCTCGCCTGCCGTGCCGAATCCAAGGCGTTTCAGCGCTTCGCGGCAAGACCAGTCGACATAGGCGTCCGCCGCCAACCCGGCACCGCGGTACGCGTCGGGGATGACCCGTTCGGTCAGGTCGTAGGCTTTCTGGAAACCACGCCGATGGCAGATGCACAGGCCACCCGTGCGCCAGTGAT
The DNA here is from genome assembly GCA_040218645.1 of Rhodospirillales bacterium. GTDB lineage: Bacteria > Pseudomonadota > Alphaproteobacteria > Rhodospirillales > Casp-alpha2 > UBA4479. The sequence continues at coordinate 35,873 of JAVJQZ010000012.1, read as the reverse complement.
ATTCCAGCGCCGTCTTTGACGGCTTCCAGTCCCACCATGCGCCGCCGCCCGCCTTCCCCGAATCATCGCGGCTGTCCGGCATGTCGCGGGACGTGATCGGCCCGCCCGCCGCTGCGTGCGCCAGCACATGTGCCAGTTCGTTTTGGTGATCGCTGCCCTGCCGATGCGCCCAGCGCTTGGCCAGACGTGACGCCTCACGCGCGAAGCGGCCTTTCCAGACCGGGAAAAACTCGACCGGCAAAATGGCCGCGTCATGGGTCCAGTTTTCGAAAAGCAGCCGGTCCTTTTCGATCAGGCGGGTCAGGTCCTTCTGGCGGTAACCGTCCCAGCGGCTCGCCAGGATCATGTGGTGCGCACGCTCGACCCACTGGATAGAATCGACCTGAACGAAGCCGAGCTTGCGGATCAGATCCAACAGACCGTTGCGGTCCAACCGCCGACGCGGGCTTTCCGCCAGCCCTTGCAGATCAAGGACCAGCCGTCGGGCTTGCGCAGCGGAGATGTCGAGAGGCGTCGTCATGGGGTGAGATCGAACCCGCAGCGGGCGGCGAAGTCAATCAGCCACCGTATCCCTGCCAGTTCCTTCAGAGACAATTGTTCCCCGGGCTTGATCCGGGGCCTATGCCTGCACCTGAAATATTGCCTCGCTTCGAAAGTAGGACACGGACACGTCGGACACGCCGCCATTCCGGGATAAGTATGTGTTAAGGCCTGAACAGCACGCCCCCCGGCATCGGTTTGGTGACGCCGGTCGTCGACGGCAGGCTCAGTGGCAATTCATACATGGAGCGCACGGCGAGGTAGGCGAACGCCTGCGCTTCCATCGCATCGCCGGACCAGCCGACGGCCTCGACCGGTTCCACCGGGCGGTCCAGCGCCGATCTGAGCGCCGCCATCATCACCGGATTGTGCCGCCCACCGCCGGTCACCAGCCAGCGTTCCGGGAGCGCCGGCAGCATGTCCTGGGCCCGTGCCACGGCATGCGCCGAAAACGCCACCAGCGTCGCCGCACCGTCTTCGAGCGTGAGACCCATCACCGGCGACGGGTCGAAATGATCGCGGTCGAGAGACTTCGGATACGGCTGGTCGAAATAGTCATTCGCCAGCAACGCGGCCAGGGCGTCTTCGTCGACCCGCCCTTTTCTGGAGATCGTGCCGTCCGCATCCATGGCATCACCGGTTTTCGATAGAATCCAGTCGTCCAGCAACGCGTTCGCCGGGCCGGTATCGAAGGCGACGATGCCGCCGTCGGGGCTGATCCACGTCAGATTACCCACACCGCCCAGGTTCAAAACACAAACAGGCGGCTGCAGCGGGTTTGCCAGCGCGGCGTGATAGAGCGGCGCGAACGGTGCGCCCTCGCCCCCCGCCGCCACGTCGGCGGAGCGGAAATCACAGACCACCGGAATCCCGAGCTTTGACGCCAACCGCTGACCGTCGCCCAGCTGCACCGTAATGCCGTTCCCGGGATCGTGAAACACGGTCTGGCCATGAAATCCGACGACATCGACGTCGTGCGCACTGAGCCCCGACCGGCCCATGAAATCCGCAACCGCTTCGGCGTGCGCATCGGTAATGTCTCGCACAGCCTGGGTCAGCGCATCGTCCGCTTCCGGCAGGTGTCCGGCCAGCGCCTGCACCCGTTTCCGGAGCGCCGCCTGGTAGGGATAGGCGGCGAAGCTGCCGCGCCGTTTGACGGTTTCACCGTCGGTATCAATAACGGCAACGTCGATGCCATCCATGGATGTCCCGCTCATCAGGCCGATGGCGGTCAGGACCTGACCTTTTTCAGGCAATGCTCTTTCCTCTACATCGTTGTGCGGCAGTGTCTGCATGTGCTAATCATCCGCGCCCTTAACAAAAACAGCAAGACTCGTTCATGGCCGATTTTAAGTCCGATTTCATATCACAACTGACCGCGCGTCAGTTCATGCATCAGTGTACCGATCTCGACGCGCTTGACGAAAAGTGCGCCGCCGGGCCGGTGACGGCCTATATCGGCTTTGATTGCACGGCGCCGAGCCTCCACGTCGGCTCGCTGGTATCGATCATGCTGCTCCGGCTGTTGCAGCAGACCGGCCACAAGCCGATCGTCCTCATGGGCGGCGGCACGACGCGGGTCGGCGATCCGTCGGGTAAGGATGAAAGCCGCAAGATGCTCACCAACGAGGGCATCGCCGCCAACATGAACGGCATCAAACAGGTGTTCCAGAAGTTCCTGACCTTCGGCGACGGCCCGACCGATGCGGTCATGGTCAACAATGCCGACTGGCTGGATGAACTCAAGTACATCGAACTGCTCCGCGATATCGGCCCGCATTTCACCATCAACCGCATGATGACCTTCGACAGCGTCAAGCTGCGCTTGGAGCGTGAACAGCCGCTGACGTTCCTCGAATTCAACTACATGATCCTGCAGGCCTATGACTTCGTCGAACTGTCCAAACTGTACGGCTGCACGCTGCAGATGGGCGGCTCGGACCAGTGGGGTAACATCGTCAACGGGGTCGAACTGGGCCGCCGCGTCGCCGAGAAGCAGTTGTACGGCCTGACCACGCCGCTGCTGACCACGGCATCGGGCGCCAAGATGGGCAAGACCGCCGACGGCGCGGTATGGCTCAACGAGGATGCGCTGAGCCACTACGAATACTGGCAGTACTGGCGCAACACGGAAGACGCCGACGTCGGCAAGTTCCTGCGTCTGTTCACGGAACTGCCGCTGGACGAGATCGCCCGTCTTGAAGCACTGGAGGGGGCGGATATCAACGAGGCCAAGAAACGCCTCGCCGACGAGGCAACCATGCTGTGCCGGGGCGCGGACGCCGCGACCGAGGCCCGCAGGACGGCGGAAACCACGTTCGAGCAGGGCGGCATGGGCGAGACCCTGCCCAGTGTCGACGTCGCACGGGCCGAGCTTGACGCCGGCATCGGTGTGCTGACGCTGTTCACGCTGGCCGGGCTTGCGTCTTCAAACGGTGACGCCCGGCGCCTGATCAAGGGCGGCGGTGCGAAGATCAACGACACCGCCGTCAGTGATGAACGGGCCAGCATCGGCCTCGACGCCCTGAACGCCGACGGAGTCATCAAGCTGTCGGCGGGCAAGAAACGCCACGCGCTGGTCAGACCGGTCTAAATCACCTTCGCAGTTGAAATTCATCCTTCGAGACGAGCCTCCGGCTCTCCTCAGGATGAGGATGTATCATGGAGAGCACGGTGAGCAACCGGTCCTCATCCTGAGGCGCCCGCATTCGGGGGTCTCGAAGGATGGACCAGACACTTCAGAAAAATCAGCGGATGACGGTGGGATTACCGAGAAGTGATGGCTTTTGTTCATCGCCCTTGAACGCACCGAACAGGTTCCTGAGAATCCCCGGGGTCAGCGCCGACAGCGGATTGACCGTCGTCCTTGGGTCCTCGACCGGTCCCGAGATCGAAAAATTGGCGGCGAATATCCCTCCGCCGTCCTCGTTGCCGGTCAGAATATTGCCGAGCAGCGGGATTTTGCCGAGCAGTGAATTGATGGCATATGCCGGCACCACCGTGCCTTCGATGTTCACCACGTCGGCATGGGTATAGACGGTACCGGACGCCGTGAACCCGATCGAGGTGCCGGTCGCCTTGGCTTCGCTGATCTGCACCTCGCCGTCGGTATAGGTGAACGGCACATCCAGTTCGGCGAAGTTCAAGCCTTCGCCGGTCAATGCATCAACGATCCCGGTCAGGGCCATGATCGAAAGGACGCGGGTCAACAGCGGCGCATTGCGAACCCGGTAATTGACGACACGCATCTTGCCCTTGAGCGGCCTCAGCGGCGCCGCGTCATCATAACGGCCCCGCACTTCAAGCTGCCCGCCGTGCAGGTTATCGAACAGATCGAAGAACCGCAGTGTTTCGCCGGCGTTTTCGGCCTTTACGACCAGCAGCCGATTACCGGCCAGATCAGGCGCCAGATTGATGTTCAGGTTCGGTCCGCCATTGAGCTTGCTGTCCAGCAGTGCCGTGCGCCAGATCCCGCGCTGATGCACGAACGTGCCGGATACACCTGACAGGAACTTGCGCGGCTCGACCCACATCTTGTCGAGTTCGACGGCGATGGTCAGGTCCGGCAGCGTCAGGTCGTCCTGGCCCGGGCGATCGCCGATCAGGCGTTCCCACAGCGGCGAGAATTCAAGTTCGCTCCCCTGCAGACCGATTTCCCAACCGCCGTCCGGGCGCGAGATCACGGCCCCCGACACGTTGGTCCGTCCGAACAGCACCTGTTTCAGATTGACCCGATCAAGCCCCAGACCGGCAGGCGCGTACTTGACGTCTCCCTTGACCGACAGATCGCCGGCAACGACGTTGAAACTCGGCACGCTTTTCACCAGCCCGTTTTCCAGCAGGATCGTCACATCGACCCAACCGGCATCACCGGCGGCCTTGCGCCATTCCATCAGCGGCACACGCAATTCGGCGCGCGCCAGGTTGGCGTTGACCTCAACCCGGCCACGTCGGCCGTCGAACACCGTATAACGCACCGTGGCATCGACCCCGCCCGACACGAAATCACCCGCCGGCCCCGGATCGACCCCCAGATCACGGACATTGGAAAGATCGTCGATCTTGGCCGCCAGCAGGTACTGTGAACGATATGGCGCCCGTGCGTCGAAGTTCTGGTTCCAGACCAGCGCCACCGGCACCTGCCCCATCAGCACATTGCCGTCCACGTCCATTTTTTCGGTATCGACGGTGAGCTTCAGGTTGCCGTCGCGGATGCCCCGGCCCAGCACCACGTTTTCCATGGCGACATTGGTCAGGTCCGCCTCGGCCTTGACCTTGACGTCTTCCACCGCAAGATCCTTGGCCAGCAGGAAATAGAGATTGAGATTGACCTTGGCATCCCCGCTGGTGCTTTTCGGGTCGATCTTCATGGCGCTGGCGAACTCGAACGGTTTGCGTTCGATGAGTTCCAGCGCATCACGTACCGGCGCCTCGGCATGCAGATTGATATCGATATACTGATCGACGTCCTGAAGGCCGGTAATATGGATCACCGCACCGGCAACATTGATACGGCCGCTGTGGCCGCGTTCAATGGCGATATCGAACGTGTTTTCGTCAAACGACATCAGGGCCTGGACGTCATTCACCACCGGCATGCCTTCGAGGTATGTCACATCGACGCCTTCGGCGCTCATGGTGCCGTCCATGCTGTCGAGAATGAATGCGCCGTCCTGCTTAATACGAACCGACAACACGGCATCCGAGCGGACCATGCGGCCGTTCCGCAGATGCCCGGTCACCCAGTTATACGCATCCCGCCCCAACGCTGCCGGCCAGTAGGTCGTCAGCTGTTCGACGTTCACATCGGCCAGCGTGGTTTCCGCCTGAAGCTTGATTTCAGCGTCGCCGATCCCGGTCGCCCGGGCTTTCATATCGAACACCGGACCATTCAGGTTGAGGCTGAGCCGCTGGATATCCATGCTGCCCGCCTTCAGGTCGAGTTTGCCGGCACCTGAAATACTGACCAGCGGCAGCGCATGATCTATCGGTGCCGGAACATTCAGCATCGAATTTTCCGCCAGCGTGATCTCTGCGTTATCCAGCGTCACGGAACCGTTACGCCCGTTGTAAATGCCGTCGAGTGTCACGTTCTCGACGCTGAGTTCCTGATCGAATGGCGCCGGCAGCATGAGCGAGCCTTCGTCGCCGACAACATGAAAACCGATGGTGTTGATGCCGTCGTCAAGGGACGTGCCGATGACCAACCGGCCACTGAGCGGCATGTTGACGGCCTGCAGCGCGGTGAATTTCGGGTCCAGCGAGGCAAAGGAGGCCGGCGAAATCTCCGCGAACGAGGCGGTCAGGTCGAGCCGCCGCGTTTCGCTCTGATACGATCCGTGCAGCGAGATGTCGGCGATACGGTTTTCGATATCGATCTGCAGCGAACCTTCGGCAAGCAGACCGTGCGGCGCGCGGTTCAGAACAAGATAACCGACCGGTGCCTGCCATACCTTGTCGGTCAGACGGTCGTCGAGTGTCATGGTGGCGCCGCTGATGCGGACCCTTTCCAGATAACTCATCGGCGACCCGGGGTCCGGTTTGCGGAGCAGCCAGCTGAGCAGACCGGTCGCAAACCGCTCGTCCGCTGTACCACTTTCAGCCGCGACTTCGATACCGAGGCCGCCGTCGGTTTCGCGACGGACGCGAATCTCGGGGCCGAGAAGCTCGATGAACTTGGGGGCCAATTTGCCGCGAATCAGCGCCCTGCCACTTAGCGACATGGACAGTTCGGGAATACGGGCCTGTGCGGCACCGTTGTCGCCGATGGCGCGCACGTTCTTGACCCTGAGTTCGATGGCCCGGTCCCAGCCGGCCCAGGTCAGCGTGGTATCATCAATGGCAAGGCGGAAACTGCGGTGACCGCTGTTCAGGGCACGTTCGACATATGGCGTCAGGAAAGAGAGGGACACCGGTCCCTTTTGCAGTTGCCACGCAATCAGAAGCGTAATGATCGCCAGCCCCGCGCCGAGACCGCCGATCAGTTGTACGACACCGATAAATGTCCGTTTGAAAATCAATGTCTTGTTTATTCCGCCTAAACATCAAGCTGACCGGGCAATCCGGCCGAACTGATGCCTTTAATATGCATAGCCTTCACTTAACACCGAGTAAACCGGGGATTAAGTCGAACACTGGGCCGATTTCCACCAATTTCGGACGGATTCCGCAGCAACGGGTCAAATCGGTGGAGATATTCTCCCTAAAGGCGGTTTCCGGCCCTTTTTCCCGGCCCCGACGAGTGACATATTGAAGCCGTCATGAGCACCGCATTCAGCATCGATACGCAGGGATTGCCGATCCCCACCGACAGCGAAGCCGCCGAACGCGGCTTTGATGATTTTATTCAAAGCTGCCATGACGCCCGTGATACCGACCCGGCCCTGATTGACGCGGCCCTTGATTTTGCCAATGCGCCGGACGGCAAACGGTTATTGAACGGCGTTTTTGCCGACAGCCCCTATCTGACCCAGTCGCTGCTCCGCGAACCGGTATGGGTCGGGCGTCTTGCCACCGAAGGTGCCGATGCCCTGAGCCGGGAAATCATCGAACACACGAAGACCGACACCGCCGGGCTGACGGACGAAGCGCAGATCATGCATGCGCTCCGGGTCGGCAAGCGCCGCCTCGCGTTGACGGCGGCACTGGCCGATATTGCCGGACAGTGGTCATTGTACCAGGTGACCGAGGCGTTATCGAATTACGCTGATGCGGCGGCGGGTGCGGCGGCCAGTTACGTGATCCGCCGTGCTGCTGATCGCGGTGCATTCCGGCTTAAACACCCGGACGATCCACAAAAGGAATCGGGTTTCATCATCATCGGCATGGGCAAGCTCGGGGCCCGCGAACTGAATTATTCCAGCGACATCGACCTGATCTGCCTTTACGACAACGACGTCATCGACACCGACGATCACGACGGCCTGCAACAGCATGCCATCCGCATGACCCGGACCCTGGCCAAGATCATCGATGAGCGCACCCAGGACGGATATGTGTTCCGCGTCGATCTGCGGCTCAGACCCGATCCCGGTTCGACACCGCTGGCGATATCCGTGCTGGCGGCGGAAACCTATTACGAAAGCCTGGGCCAGAACTGGGAACGCGCGGCGATGATCAAGGCCCGGCCGATTGCCGGCGACATCGCGGCCGGGGAAAATTTCCTGCAGCATCTGCGGCCCTTCGTGTGGCGCAAGAGCCTCGACTTTGCCGCCATTCAGGACATCCATTCGATCAAACGGCAGATTCACGCCCACAAGGGCGGCGGCGAAGTCGCGATCAACGGCCATAACATCAAGACCGGCCGGGGCGGGATCCGCGAGATCGAATTCTTCGCGCAGACCCAGCAGCTGATCTGGGGCGGGCGTGAGCCGTCGGTGCGCACCAGCCGTACCATCGACGCCATCCGCCGGTTGGTCGATCTCGGCATCGTCGAGGACGCGGCGGCGGAAACACTGAACGCCGCCTATGAATTCCTCAGGCGGGTCGAACACCGTCTGCAGATGCTGCGGGACGAACAGACCCAGAAGCTGCCAGACGACGACGGCGCCATTGCCGATCTGGCGGCGTTCTGCGGCTATGCGGAAGCAGACACATTCCGCACCGATCTTCTTGGGCATCTGGAAAGCGTTCAGGCACGCTATGGCGCGCTGTTCGAGGACGCCCCGGCGCTGACCGCGGAAAACGGCCACGCCGGCAATCTGGCCTTCACCGGCGCCGAAAGCGATCCGGAAACCCTGAACACCCTGTCGCGCTTCGGCTTCAACGATCCGGCCCTGATCGACAAGTCGATCCGCGCCTGGCACCACGGCCGCATTCGCGCCACCCGCTCGACCCGGGCCAGGGAACTGCTGACCGAACTGACCCCGGCCCTGCTGACGGCGATCGGCAAGCAGCCGGACCCGGATGCCACGTTCATCCGCTTCGATGCCTTCGTCTCCGGGCTGCCGGCAGGGGTTCAGCTTTTCACGATGTTCCAGGCCTACCCCGACCTGTTGCAGCTGCTGTCCGAGATCATGGGCGAAGCACCCCGGCTGGCGGACCATCTGAGCCGTCGCCCGACCCTGCTGGACAGTGTGCTCAGCGCAGACTTCTACGACCCGCTGCCGGATGCGGCGGCGCTCCGGACCGATTGTGCCGAGGCACTGACCGATGTGATGTTTTTCGAAGACATCCTCGATGCGACCCGGAGATGGAATAATGACCGGCGCTTCCAGATCGGCATTCAACTGTTGCGGGGGGTCATCGATCCCGGCACGGCGGCCCGCTGCTTCAGCGATATCGCGGATGCGGTCCTGCAGACCCTGATCCCGGAAGTCATCCGCGAGTTCGAAACCAACCACGGGACGATCGCGGGCGGTGCCTTCTGCGTGCTGGCGATGGGCAAGCTCGGCTCAAGGGAGCTGACACCGGCCAGCGATCTGGACCTGATCTTCATCTACAACGCAGGGGCGGACGTCAGTCAGTCCGACGGCAAACGCCCGCTCGCGGTGTCCCAGTACTACAACCGGCTGGGCCAGCGAATCATCAATGCCGTCATGTCCATGACCGCCGAAGGCACGCTGTACGAGATCGACATGCGGCTGCGCCCGAGCGGCAACAAGGGGCCGGTCGCCACCTCGCTCGACGGATTTGAACGCTACTACGCCGAAACCGCATGGACGTGGGAATTCATGGCCCTGGTCCGTGCCCGCGCGATCTTCGAAACCGGCGGCATCGCCGGCAAGGTTGAGAGCATCATCAATAAGTCGCTGGCCAGACCGCGCGATGCGGCAACCGCAGCAGCAGAAGTCTCAAGCATGCGCGGGCGTATCGAAAAGCATTTTGGTACCGACTGCATCTGGTCGATCAAACAGGTCGCCGGTGGTCAGGTCGATGTGGATTTCCTGGCACAGTATCTGGTTCTGGCACACGCCGCCGCGCACCCGGACATCATCTCGGCGGATGCCTCCAGCGTCTTTGAGAAAGCCGCCGGCAAGGGCCTGATCAATGCCGCGGATGGCACCGCGCTGGCTGCGGCCAAATCACTGTACCGCAACCTGCAGACCTTTCTGGCACTGACCATCGAAGGCGATCTGACGGATGCGAAAGTCGCGGCGTTTTCCGAACCGCTGCGCGAGGACCTGTTGGAAATCACTAAGACGTCCTCGTTCCATGAACTCTCGGACCGGCTCAGGGAAACGGAGACCGGTGTACGCGAGATTTTCATCCGTACCCTCGGCGATCCGAAAACCGCCGGAGACCTTCAATCAGCCGAAAATTAATCCATATCCACTTTTCAACACGTATACTCAATATAGGCGACACAGGAGACTTCAATGCTTGATACCGGCGATAAAGCCCCGAACTTCGATCTGCCCGTCAATGGCGGCGGCAACCTCACGCTCAAGGATCTGAAGGGCAAAACCACCGTACTGTATTTTTACCCCAAGGATTCCACGCCGGGCTGCACCACCGAAGCCCAGGATTTCCGCGACAACATCAAGGCATTCGATAAAGCCGGTGCCGTTGTCGTCGGTGTTTCCAAGGACAGCGTGAAACGCCATGACAATTTTGCCGAAAAGCAGAACCTGCCGTTCAAGCTGATATCCGACGAAAACGGCACGCTCTGTGAAGATTTCGGGGTGTGGGTGGAAAAGAACATGTATGGTCGTAAATACATGGGTATTCAGCGCGCGACCTTCGTGATCGATGCCAAGGGTGTCATCCGTCACGTCTGGCCGAAGGTCAAGGTCAAGGGACATGCCGAAGAGGTGCTGGGTGTGGTCGGGGAACTTTAAATTATCAAGAGCAGACAACATCACCTGGCTGCCGCACCGGCAGCAAAGATACAGAGACACCCCTCGGCGAGGACGGAGTCCGTTATCAATGTTCAGTAAACATAACGACCACACATCCGACTCACGTCTCGTCATCGCGATTGCAATGCTGCTGGCCATCGCCTTTTCGACTTACATCTATATCAGTTATGACCGTGTTAAAACGATCAACAAAAACTGGCAGGCGCAGCAGGAAAAACATGTCCTGAAATCAGAAGCCTTTACGGATTTGAACCGCCATCTGGGCTACAGCGGTTTGATTCACAATTTCAAAAACTACATTCTGCGCGGCGATGACAAATACCGCGTTCATGCCGAAGTAGATTTGGCGCAATCGCTCAAGGCCATCAACCAGCTCATCGCGCTCAATTCGACACCCGCCGAAGCCGCCGCATTGAATGAAATCCAGATCGTCGTTGAGGAATACAGCGCCCTGCTTGGGGATGCGCAACTGGCCTTTGCCGGCAACCTTTCAATCCGCGAAGTCGACCAGCTGGTACGTGTCGACGATACCAGGATAACCGAGGCGATTTCCTTTATTCAGAGCCTGACGGTGAAAGAGAATAACCAGATCGTCAAAGCCGTTGACGATGCCATGGCTGAAACCCTGCAAATTCTGATCGCCGGTCTGGTCATGCTGCCGGTAATCCTGATCGGGGCTCTGGTAATCGTGCGCTACATTTACCGGATCAGCGAGATGCGCAGGCAGAACAAGCGGCAGTCTGATCTCCTGGAAATGACCCTTGAATCCATCGATCAGGGCATATCGATGGTCGATGACAAATTGAACCTTGTCGTCATGAACGACCGGTTTTACGAACTCCTCGATTTGCCCAAGGACAGAATGCCGCCGGGCACGGCACTTGAAGTCGCCTTCCGGATCAATGCAGAACGTGGTGAATACGGCCCTGGAGATGTCGAAGAGCATATCCGGCACCGTCTGGAACTGGCCCGCAACACGGTACCCCATGAATTTGTCCGCGAACGTCCGGACGGCACGGTTCTTGAAATCCGCGGCACGCCGATCCCAAGTGGCGGTTTTGTCACCACCTACACGGATACCACACGCCGGGTTCGGGCCGAGAAACAAGCCCGTGAAGCGCGGGCCAGCCTCGTCGATGCCCTCTCGGTCATGGATGAAGCATTCGTTTATTACGATGCCGAAGACAGGCTGGTGCTGTGTAACGACAGGTACCACGAATATTATCCGAAATCCGCGGACCTTCAGGTGCCGGGCAATACCTTTGAATACATTATTCGCGAAGGCGTGAAACGCGGCGAATACGACATTGGCGACATGGACACCGAAGACTGGGTCGCGCATCGGATTGCCGTGCACCGTCAGGCCAATTCGACGCTGGAACAAAAGCTCAAATCAGGACGATGGCTCAAAATTGCCGAACGCAGAACCCCCGAAGGCGGCATCGTCGGGTTCCGTGTCGACATCACGGCGCTCAAGGAAGCGCAGGAATCCGCCGAAGCCGCAAACGTGGCAAAGTCATCGTTCCTGGCCAACATGAGTCATGAAATCCGCACCCCGATGAACGCCATCATCGGTCTCAGCCAGCTAGTCTTGAAAACCGAATTGCCGGATCGGGCCCGTGATTACCTGGAGAAAGTACACGGCTCCGCGCAGTCATTGCTCGGGATCATCAATGACATCCTTGATTTCTCCAAGCTTGAAGCCGGACGCATCGATCTGGAGAATGTGCCATTCCGGCTCGATGATGTGTTGCAGAATATCGCCACGTTGATGAGCGAAATGGTGCGTGACAGAAATATCGAAATTCTGTTCCGGACCGCCCCCGATCTGCCGCGTTCGCTGTCCGGTGATCCGCTTCGGCTGGGACAGGTTCTGACCAATCTTGCCAGCAATGCGGTCAAATTCACCGAAAGCGGCGAAGTGGTGATCGATGTCGGCCTGGTCAGCAGTACGGACGGGCAAGGCGTATTCAGCTTCGCCGTCAGCGATACCGGGATCGGCATGACGAAAGAACAGCAGGACAAGCTGTTCAGACCGTTCACCCAGGCAGATGCATCCACGACACGCCAGTACGGCGGCACCGGTCTTGGCCTGACGATCACCAAGGAACTGGTTGAATTGATGGGCGGCACCATCCTGTTGGAAAGCGAAATCGGCAAGGGCAGCAAATTCACGGTCGAGGTCCAACTCGGCATCCGTGATGATGATACCGCCGAGAGTTTCCCCCGACACATCAACCCGTCTGAAATGCGCGCCTTGATTATCGATGACAACGTAACGGCGCTGGATATCCTCGGCGATACATTGCGAAGTCTTAAGCTCGCCGAGGTCGAAGGCGTATCCACTGCTGCCGACGGGGTTCAGAAATTCGTCGCCGCACAGAGCAATGATCAAGCATACAATCTCGTTTTCGTCGACTGGCGCATGCCCGACAAAGACGGACTTGAAACCGCGCGTCAGATTCTCTCGGTCTGCGACCCCGGCAAGCAACCTGCCATCTTCCTGATATCCGCTCACAACCGCATGGATATTTTGCGGCAGGCCGGGAAGCTGGGTCTGGCCGGGTTCCTGATGAAGCCCATCAACACATCCCTGATGATCGATGCCATCACCGAGCATTTCTCAGGCGGTGCCAACAAAACCGCAGCCCACAAGAAAGTCGACCTCGGTGATCAAAAAATCTTCAGCGCCATCAAGGGACTGCGTGTGCTTGTCGTCGAAGACAACATCATCAACCATCAGGTCGCAACCGGCATTCTTGAAGAGCCGGGGGTAAAGGTCGAAATCGCCGACAACGGCAAACTTGCCGTCGAACGCCTGCAAAACAATCCTGATAGCTTCGACGTCATCCTGATGGACCTTCAGATGCCCGTTATGGACGGTTACGAAGCGACACGCGCCATCCGCGCCATGCCGGCCTTCAAGGATACGCCGATCATCGCCATGACGGCCCATGCCATGAACGAGGAACGCGATGCTTGCATATCCGCAGGCATGAACGATCACGTTTCCAAGCCGATCGATGCGTCGCACCTGTTCCGCACCCTGGCCAAATGGGCACCGCAAACCGGCAATAAGAATACAGACCTGCCAGAAACCGAAGAGCCAGAAGCGAAAGAAAACAAACCGGCCCCACCTGCCGTTGCCGACGAAACGAAAGCCGCATCTTCCCTGCCCGAAGTCGAAGATGGGTTTTTCAATTTCGAGGATGCGAAAAACCGGCTCGGCCTCGACGATGCATTTTTCTTCAGACTCCTCAACGACTTCAACAGGAAATACGAGGATTTCGAGATTCAGTTGTCCTCGGCAATGTCCGGCAGGGATTTCGAAACCGCTTCACGCCTGGTTCACACGGTCGGCGGTCTCGCCGCCACGATCGGTGCGCCTGTCCTGCAGAAAGAATGCAAAGCGGTCGAAAATGCCCTGCACGAAGGCGTGGAAGACAATGTCGACATAACCGCCGTGATTGCCGCCCATGCCCGGGTCAAAGAAGGTCTGGACCAGATCGGCGGTCACAAAAGCGAAGGCGCAGAAATTGAAACGACGTCCACGGATGGAGATGCCGGCCCTGATCCACGAGTCTGGGGCCTGATCAGGGAACTCGACTCGGCCCTGCAGTCAAAGCGGATGTCGGCCCGCAACAAAATCAATGAACTGGAAAACCTCCTGGACGGTTCCGCTGCGGCGTCCTACCGAGAGTTGAAGCAGGCAGCGGAAAAGCTCGACTTTGAAAATGCCAGGCTTATTCTAGGCAGAATAAGTAAAGAGCTCAGCGAACATAAAGGCGGTACGGCGTGAATACCCTGAATATCCCCGCAACCGATCCGAAGATTCTCATCGTTGACGACGAACCCCTGAATATCGAAGTTCTCGGGGGCACCCTCGAGGAGCTAGGTGAAATTCTATTCGCGTCGACCGGCGAGGAAGCCATCGAACTTGCGGCGCGTGAAAATCCCGACATCATCATTCTCGATGTCATGATGCCCGGCATGGACGGCTATCAGGTCTGCCAGAAACTCAAGGAAACGCCCGGCGCCGAGAATATCCCCGTGATATTCGCGACCGCCCTTTCGGATGATGGCGACGAAGCGAAGGGATTTGAAATCGGCGCCGTTGATTACGTGACCAAGCCGATCAGCGCCCCGATTGTCGTTGCCCGCGTCAAAAATCAGCTGCAGCTGAAAAAATACCGGGATTATCTGGAAACCATCGCCTTCATCGACGGACTGACGGGGATCCCGAACCGCCGCAGCTTCGATCAGCATGTCCGCGCCGAATGGCAGCGGGCCATTCGAGGCCAGACCGAACTGTCGCTGCTTCTGGTAGATATCGATCACTTCAAGCAGTACAACGACACCTACGGTCACCAGGCCGGCGATGCCTGTCTGACGATGGTCGCCAAGGCCCTGTCGTCATCCGTGCATCGCCCGGGGGACCAGGTTGCCCGCTATGGCGGCGAGGAATTCGTCTGTGTGCTGCCGACGACCAACCTGGAAGGGGCGAACCAGATCGGAGAGACCCTGCGCGATGCCGTGAATTTCCTGAAGATTCCGCACAAGTCGTCCAGTGTCTGCGGTCACGTCACGATCAGCGTCGGCGGTGCCATGATGAAACCTGAAAAATCATCGGAAATCGGTGATCTGATCAGCGCCGCGGACGAAAATCTCTACAAGGCGAAACAGCAGGGCCGCGACAGGGTCATCGTTTCCTGACCGGCATCACACAGTTGCAAGGTCTTCCCCCGGGACCGGAGAGTGGCTAACCTCTCTGCCCCGCTTTTCAGTATCCGATAAATCAGGAGGGCCTGGACATGGCCGACGCAGAAAACGCGAAACCTAAAAAAGGCAAGAAGAAGAAAAAATCGAAGGCCATGCTGCTGATCCCGATCCTCGGCGGGGTGCTGGTGTTTCTCGTCGTCGGCGGCGGCCTGTCCTATTACATGGGCTGGATACACGCCGTGATGGGATGGGAACGCCCGCAGCACCATGCGCAGCTGGAAATCGGCAAGCCGGTGTTTCATCCCATGCCCGAAATTCGCACGGACCTGAAAACCGGTGAATGCCGCGCACCGTTCATGCGCGCCGTAATCCATGTGCAGCTGATGCCCGAGGATGTCGGTCGGTTGCAGGATGCGGAAATGCAGGTCATGGACGCGATCCTGACGCACCTGCGCGGCCAGGAACGCCAGCACGTGGTCGGCAAGGAAGGCTCGGAACGGCTGCGCTTCGAACTGGTGCAGATCATTCAGAACATTATCCAGCCGGCCCGCGTGCACACGATCCTGTTCAAGGAACTGGTGGTACAATGACCGGCCTCCTCTCTGGGAAGACAGCTGTCATTACCGGCGCGGGGTCGCCGGGCGGCATCGGGCGTGCCACGGCACGCCTTTTCGCAGCCGAAGGCGCGGTGTGCGCGATCACGGACATCGACAGGGCAGGCCTAGACGAAGCAGTCATGGAAATGGGGTCGCCGCACAGCAGCTATGTATGCGACGTCGCCGACGCAGCCGCCGTCAGGAACACGGTCGCGACCATCACCGCCGACCTCGGGCGTATCGACATCCTGGTCAACAATGCCGGTATCGTTATGGGCACGCCCTTCCCCGATATCACGGAGGATGAATTCGACAGCGTGCTCGGCGTCAACCTCAAGGGTAATTTCCTCATGTCCCAGGCATGCTTGCCCGCGATGCGCACCAGCGGCGGCGCCATCGTCTGCATCGCTTCAATCGCCGGGCAGAACGGTGGCGGTGTATTCGGACGCTCGCACTACGCTGCCGCCAAGGCGGGCATCATGGGGCTTGCCAAGGCGCTCGGCCGCGAGCTTGCACCCCTCGGCATCCGCGCCAACGCGATCGCCGCCGGTCCCGTCGACAACAATTTTACCGGTGGCCGCATGACACCCGAGATCAAAGCCGACCTCGCGGCCAAAGTACCGCTCGGACGCCTGGGCACATCGGACGACATCGCCAACGCATGTCTGTTTCTCGCGAGCGATATGTCATCGTTCGTCACTGGCTCCGTGCTCGATGTCAACGGCGGGTTGCATATCCACTAGGAGCAGAGGCTAGGCCGCGTTTTCGTCGCCGTCCTTGATCTTCGCCGCCAGCGCCGCTTCCAGGAACATGTCGATATCACCGTCGAGCACCGCCCCGGTGTTCGACGTCTCGACCTCGGTGCGCAGGTCCTTGACCATCTGATAGGGCTGCAGCACGTATGACCTGATCTGCCGGCCCCAGCCGATTTCGGTCTTGGTATCCTCGGTCGCCTGGGCCGCGTCCTCGCGCTTTTTCAGTTCCATCTCGTACAGGCGTGCGCGCAGCATCGACATCGCCTGGGCACGATTCTTGTGCTGCGAGCGGTCATTCTGGCACTGCACGACGATACCGGACGGCTGGTGCGTGATGCGGATCGCACTTTCCGTCTTGTTGACGTGCTGGCCCCCGGCGCCCGACGCGCGGTAGGTGTCGACGCGCAGATCCTTGTCGTCGATATCGATATCGATGTCGTCGTCGATGACCGGCGAGACCCACGCCGAGGAGAAACTTGTGTGGCGGCGGGCCGATGAATCGTAGGGCGAAATCCGCACCAGCCGGTGCACGCCGCTTTCGGTTTTCAGCCAGCCGTAGGCATTGGGGCCGGAAATCTTCAGCGTCGCCGACTTGATGCCGGCTTCTTCCCCAGGGCTTTCTTCCAGCCATTCGACACCATAGCCGTGCTGGTCCGCCCAGCGGGTGTACATGCGCAAAAGCATTTCCGCCCAGTCCTGCGCCTCGGTCCCGCCGGCACCGGCCTGCACCTGCAGAAAGCAATCGTTCTCATCGGCTTCGCCCGACAACAGAGTCTTGAGCTGTGCTTTCTGGGCACGGCCGAGAAGTTCCTGCATCGCCGCTTCGGCCTCGGCCATGACATCGGCGTCATCCTCGGCTTCGGCGAGTTCCAGCAGATCGGAAATGTCCTGCAGATCGCCGAACAGGGCGTCGACTTCCTTGATACCGGCTTCAACCTTGGTGCGTTCACGCATCAGGGCCTGGGCCTTGTCGGGATCGTTCCAGAGATCGGGGCTTTCGGCGAGCGCGTTCAGTTCTTCGAGACGGAGGACGGCCTGATCGTAGTCAAAGATGCCTCCTTAGCAGTCCTGCGGACTGCTCGATCTCGTCGGCCATGGATTGAAATTCAGCGCGCATGCGGCGGGCTCCTGTAAATAAGTTCGAGGTGTTTTTAACCGGACGGGCGGTCGCGCTCAAGCCCAACTCTAAGTCTGCGCACAGAAGACCGGTGGCAATCAGCTCAGTACAGACCGCCCGTGCCGGTCGACGGGGCGCCGGACAGGCTGGTGCCGCTCGAGGTATCGCTCCAGCCCTGCCCTTCGATCACGCTCGCTTCTTCCGCGCTTGGTGTCGTGCCTTCCTTGAACGCTTCAAGAATGACGTCGCTCTCGCCGGGTCTGATCGGCTGGCCGGTCCGTCCATTGACGCGCACCAGCCGGATACCCGGCGGGGTGCGGAACGGAATGGCGGGCTGGCCTTCCAGCGCGTCCTTCATGAAATCGCGGAACACCGGGGCCGAAACCGATGAGCCGGTTTCATGACGGCCGAGTGGCGTCGGTTCATCAAATCCGACGAAGACACCGACCGCGAGGTCGGGCGAAAAGCCGATGAACCAGGTGTCGCGTTCCTCGTTGGTGGTGCCGGTCTTGCCGGCCAGCGGTTTGTCGACCTCGGAAACGCGCCGCCCGGTGCCGCGCTCGACGACGCCCCTGAGCATGCTGACGATCTGATAGGCGCTGGCCGGGTCGGTGATCTGCGGCCGCTTGTCGGGAATTTCCGGCACGCGCTGCTGATCCCACGCATCGGCGCGGCAATCTGGGCATGCCCGGTCATCGTGGCGGTAGACGGACCGTCCGAGCCGGTCCTGCACCCGGTCGATCAGCGTCGGCGTGATTCGCTTGCCGCCGTTGACCAGCATTGCGTACGCCGTGGTCAGACGGATCAGCGTGGTTTCCCCCGCCCCCAGCGACATCGCCAGGGTCTGCGGCAGATTATCGACAATGCCGAAGCGGCTGGCATATTCGGCGATCCGGTCCATGCCGATGGTCTGCGCCAGACGCACCGTCATCAGGTTCCGTGATTTTTCAATACCGAGCCGCATGGTCGAGGCGCCATAGAACTTGTTCCCGTAGTTGGCCGGCCGCCATTTCGGCAGCCCCGGGCCCTGATCGATGACGAACGGCGCATCGAGAATCCGTGTCGCCGGGGTATAGCCCATATCGAGCCCGGCCAGATAGACGAACGGTTTGAACGCCGAGCCCGGCTGACGTGACGCCTGTGTCGCCCGATTGAACTGGCTGCGCTCGAACGAATAGCCGCCGACCATGGCCAGCACCCGCCCGGTGTGCGGATCGATGGCGATGATCCCGCCGTTGATCGCCGGGATCTGCTGCAGGCTGTAGGCATTCTCCGGCACTTTCTTGTCTTTCCCGGATGCCGTCACCGGCTCGACCAGAACCACATCCCCGGCGGTCAGCACATCGGACGGTTTCTTGATCTGCGCGCCGCGTTTCTGGTCATCCAGTGCTTCGCGGGCCCAGGCCAACTCATCCAGCGGGATGATACCCGGCTTGCCGTCCTCGACCCCGATGCTGGCATAGCCCTTGGCGTCATCGACACCGACGACAACGGCGAGCTGTTTTTCGCCCATCCCCTTGGGCCGGGTGATTGATCCGAGATAGGTCCGCCAGTCGATCGGCAGGTCCAGCCGCTGACCGGCCGGCGCCGTCGTCACCGGCCCCCGGTAGCCGTGGCGGCGGTCATAGTCTTCCAGCCCGCGGCGTAATACGCGGCGGGCAATCGCCTGCAGTTTCGGGTCCAGCGTGGTGCGGACCGACAGCCCGCCCTGATAGAGCTGATCCTCGCCGAAGCGGCCGACGAGTTCGCGGCGGACTTCCTCGGTGAAGTAATCCGCCTGCACGAACTCCGTCTCCTCGCGGCTGGCGACCAGCAACGGTTGTTCCGTCGCCGCGCGGGCCTCTTCTGCGGAAATGCGGCCGTCTTCCATCATCCGCCCGATAACCCAGTCGCGCCGCCCCTTGGCGGCTGAATGCTTGCTGACCGGGTTATAGTTGTTGGGTGCTTTCGGCAACGCCGCCAGATAGGCGGCTTCGGCCACCGACAGCTCGTTCAGGGATTTGTTGAAATAGTTCAGCGCCGCCGCCGCGACACCGTAAGAGCCATACCCCAGATAGATTTCATTCAGATACAGCTCGAGGATTCTGTCCTTGGTGAAGGCGCGTTCGATGCGGACCGCCAGAATGGCTTCCTTGATCTTGCGGTCGAACGACACTTCGTTGGTGAGCAGGAAGTTCTTGGCGACCTGCTGGGTGATCGTCGACGCGCCGACCAGCCGGCGGCCGGTGGCGATGTTCTGCAGATTGGTGACCACGGCCCTGGCGACGCCGGTGAAATCGATCCCGGAATGCAGGTAGAACGACTTGTCCTCGGCGGACAGGAAGGCATCGATGATGCGCCGGGGCATTGCCTCGATCGGCACGAAGGCACGCTTTTCAATGGCGAATTCGGCCAGCAAACGCCCGTCACCCGCATGCACGCGGGTCATCACCTGCGGATCGTAGGTGGCCAGCTGCCGGTAATCCGGCAGGTCGCGTCCGAACTTGTGCAGCACCCAGAGTGTACCGCCGCCGACGCCGGCAGCCGCCAACACCAGAAGGGACAGGGTGATCAGGGTAAATCGCAGAAAAAACTTCATAGGCCCGAGCTGGTTCCGTTATCGATTGCGTCTCTGTTTAGCATACCCGCTCACCATAACAGAGTCCGTACGATCCCTTATCTCGAGAATGTGACCAATCCGTGGCAAAGAGGGCTGGCACAGAAAATGCGTACTAAACGATAATCCGGGAACAGTTTACCGGCTCGCGCTTTCGATCTTGGTGAAATAGCGGTCGACAGCGCCGGCGATGGACTGCGCCAGCTTGCGGCGGTGCGCCTTTGAGCGGAGCGCGCGTTCATCGTCTCGGTTCGAGAGGAATCCCAGTTCAATCAGCACCGACGGAATATCCGGTGCCTTGAGCACGGCGAAGCCCGCGAAGCGGTGCGGGTTCTGCAGGATTCTCACCCGTTCCTTCAGTTCATCGACCAGGAGCGCCGCCAGTTTCGCCGACTGGTTCATGGTCTCGCGCTGCGCCAGATCGATCAGGATGTTCGTCACTTCGGCGCTTTCGTGCGACAGGTCGATGCCGGCGATCAGGTCGGCCTTGTTCTCGCGCTCGGCGAGGGCTGCCGCTTCCTTATCCGAGGCCCGTTCGGACAGCGTATAGAGCGACAGTCCCCGGACCCCGCTGTTGCGGATGGTGTCGGCATGCAGCGAAATGAACAGATCGGCTTTCTTTTCGCGGGCGATTTCGATGCGGTCGCGCAGCCGGATGAAAACATCGCGGTCACGGGTCAGCCGGACCTCGAAACGGCCGGTGCTTTCCAGGTGCGCCTGCAACGCCCGAGCCGCGGCCAGAGTGATATGCTTTTCATAGACGCCGCTAACACTGATCGCGCCCGGATCGACCCCGCCGTGACCCGGATCTATGACGATGATCCGCTTGCGGGCCAGACCCGGTACCGCCGGTTTGCGGGGCACCCGGAGCGAGGCCAGCTTGAGGTTGCCGACGCCGTTGACGGCCGGCGCGGCTGTTGCCGGCTGCGTCGCGGCGGCGGGAGCCGACGGTTTGACCGGGACCTCGACACTGCGGGCGGCCGGACTCGGCGCGGCCGGGCTGGGCGGTGGGGTTTTGGCGATACCCGACGGCTTTGACGCCGGCTGGGATTTCGGCAGGGACTTAGGCTGGGATTCCGTCACCGGCTCGGCGCTGACGATTTGGGTTTCCGAACCGCGCACCACCATCGGCGGGGCGGCGACACTTTGCAGGAACACCTTGCCGGTGGCACGGGCCAGATCGATCACCAGACGGTCCGGCTGGTCGCCGCTGCCGGGCAGCGAAATCGCATCATGCACACGCGACGGCTCACGCAGATCAACGACAATCCGCGAGTTGCCGGGCTGGAACAGGCCGTATCTGAGTTTTGACAGCAAACCGGTATTCGACGGCAAAGGCCGGGGTGGCAGCCGCCAGCCGACTTCGGGTAGATCAATGACAAGTCGCGCCGGGCCGGCCAGGGTAAACACCCTGGCCTCGACGGGACGGTCAAGATCGACGACGATTCGCGTCGACAGACCGTGCTTGCCGACACGGATGTCCGTGACTTCCACATCCGCCGCGTATGCAGCCGCCGGCAACGCTGCCGAAAGCGCCATGAGTGCGCCCAGGATGCACAACAGACCGGAAACCCGGCGCAGACCGCCAATGCCCATATTTTGCGTCCGCCGATCCAAAAAATTCACCATATAGGGTCGTTATAAACGCCCGCCGGGCCTGATCTCAAGCATTCTCGGCGTACGGACCCCTGTCATTATGACATTGTGGAATTGAAATCCTACGGTTATGTTAACAAAGATCGCGATTAAGCGATCCTGTTTCTGATCGACCGCCCGGGTGCTGAGCACCAACGGGCCGAGATTTCAGGTGTCGGCCAAGATTCCGGCGCCACCAAATTCGAGGTTTTTTCACATGCCGGTGCAAGCCGCCCGCAAGATCGACACGAAAATCAACCGTACGCCTCAATGCGTCCGGGGCTTTCAAGCTGTCGAATCCCGAGGCGCCGCCGGTTTTCATCACACCAATCGGTGCGTACACCCCTTGACCGTCCAGCCTCTAAGCAGAACGACAAGCCCGTGCGTGCCCCGGAGTTTCAATTTAAATGGCTACCAAACGCATGCTAATCGACGCCTCCCACCCGGAAGAGACACGGGTGGTTGTGCTGTCGGGGAATCGGGTCGAAGACTTTGACGTTGAAGTCGAAACCCGCCGTCAACTCAAAGGGAACGTCTATCTCGCAAAAGTAACCAGGGTCGAACCGTCGCTTCAGGCGGCGTTCGTCGAATATGGCGGCAACCGTCACGGCTTCCTGGCCTTCAGCGAAATTCACCCTGATTATTACCAGATTCCGGTCGCCGACCGCGAAGCCCTCCTTGCCGAGGAAGAAAACGCCCAGCGCGCGGCCCAGCAGGCGCTGGAGGACGAAGAACCCGACGCCGGCGTCGAGGAAGTCGGCGGTGGTGAGGACGAGATCGACGAAGCCGAAAAGGCCCGCCGTCCGATCATGGACCGGCGCCGCTACAAAATTCAGGAAGTCATCAAGCGCCGCCAGATTCTGCTGATCCAGGTGGTCAAGGAAGAACGCGGCAACAAGGGCGCGGCTCTGACCACGTATCTGTCCCTGGCCGGTCGCTATTGCGTTCTGATGCCGAACACCGCACGGGGCGGCGGCATTTCCCGCAAGATCGCGTCGGGACAGGACCGCAAGCGTCTGAAATCCATTCTTTCCGATCTCGGCATTCCCGACGGCATGGCCGTCATCGTGCGAACCGCCGGCGACAAACGTACCAAGGCGGAAATCAAGCGCGATTACGAATACCTGATCCGGCTCTGGGAACAGATACGGCAAAAGACGCTGGAATCCATCGCGCCCTCGCTGATTCATGAGGAAGGCAATCTGATCAAGCGGTCGATCCGCGATATTTACACCAAGGATATCGAGGAAGTGGTTGTCGACGGCGATGAGGGCTACCGCACCGCCAAGGACTTCATGAAACTGATGATGCCGAGCCATGCCAAGCGCGTGCAGCCGTACAAGGACACCAACGTACCTCTGTTGCAGCGCTATCAGGTGGAAACCCAGATCGACAGCATGCACCAGCCCGAAGTGCAGTTGAAGTCCGGTGGTTACATCGTCATCAACTCGACCGAGGCGCTTGTCGCCATCGACGTCAACTCCGGCCGCTCGACGCGCGAACGCAACATCGAGGAAACGGCCTACAAGACCAATATCGAAGCTGCCGAAGAAGTGGCCCGCCAGTTGCGCCTGCGCGACCTCGCCGGGCTGATCGTCATCGACTTCATCGACATGGAAAACCATCGTAACCAGGGCAAGGTCGAACGCGCTCTGAAAGACGCGATGCGCACCGACCGTGCCCGGATTCAGATCGGCCGGATTTCACCGTTCGGACTGTTGGAGATGTCACGTCAGCGTCTGCGGCCGAGCCTGCAGGAAATCCATTCCGAGCCCTGCCCGCACTGTGCCGGGACCGGCATCCGCCGTTCCGCCGACACCACCGCGCTGCAGATTTTGCGGATCATAGAAGAAGAAGCGATGCGCAAACGCTCGACGGAAATCACCATGTGGATTCCGACTCAGGTCGCGCTCTATATCCTCAACCAAAAACGCGAAATGCTGGCCCGCATCGAAAGCGATTATGATCTCAAGGTGTTCCTCGAAAACGACGATACCCTGATCCCGCCGGATTACCGCATGGACCGCGTCCGCACCGACGGCAAAACCGTCGAGGCACAGCAGCCGGAAGCCCCTGCTGCTTTCCCGTCGGCACCATCCGCCGCCGCCTCCGATGACGACAGCGAGAACGAAGACGGGGGCAAAAAGCGCCGCCGCCGCCGTGGCCGCCGCCGTGGCCGCAAGGACGAGGATCAGAACGAACAGCAGAATGCCGCCTCGAACGAGGACGCAGAAGAGGCTGAAGAGAGCGAAGAGCAGAGCGGCGAACAGACCCAGCGCGCCGACGGTGACGAGGATGGTGAGGAGCAGCCGAAGCGCCCGCGCCGCCGCCGTCGCGGACGCCGTGCCGGACGCCGCCGCAACCGTGCCGCCGAAGACGGCGATAACGAAAACAACGAAAACGAAAGCAGTGAGTCCGAAGGTAACGAGGAACAGGCTGCGTCGGCAGAGGATGACGGCGCATCCGGTAAATCTGCCGATAAAAATGACGAACAGACGGATGACGCCGAAACCGAGCCGGAACAGGCTGCGGAAGACGCTGATAATGCCGCTGACGCCAAGGCCGGCGCTGCGTCTGATGGCGATGACGCGGACAAGCCTGCCGACGAGAAACCCAAGCGCCGCCCGCGTGCCCGCCGCACCAAGAAGGCCGATGCCAAGACTGCCGAAGATAAGACCGCAGATGCCAAATCGGATGACGCGGACAACAAGGCATCCGCGAAGGACGACGCCCCTGCCGACACGGACAGCGGCAAGCCGACTGAAGGTGAAAACAGTGCTTCGGAAAGCAAGCCCGGGAACGGCAGCAATGGCGGCGCCCACGACGCTGCCGCCGACACCGCCGAACCAGATGCCACTGCCATTGAAATCGCCGCGGATGCGACGGAGACCGCAGACGCCGACAGCGAAGAGATTGCGGTAGCGCCGTCACCGATGGCCAAAACCACGATCATCGATGTGGCGCAACTCAGTGACGAAGATAAGCCGTCCAAGCGCGGCTGGTGGCGCCGCGGCTAAGCCGAACGGACTACCGTTTCGATCAAAAAGGGCGGCCCATGGGCCGCCCTTATTCGTTTTGATCAGGTGATGCTTCGAGACGGGCGCACCGCGCCCTCCTCAGCATGAGGTTCTCAGGAAGACCGTCAGGCTGCCCTCATCCTGAGAAGGCGCCGGGCAAGGGACCTGCTCGAAGGATGAGATACGTTATTTACCCCGCCACGCGATAAGCCGCCGGGCGGCTTCCGCCATATTTTCGGGGTCGCTGGCGAAAGAGAATCTGACGTAGCGATGTCCGCGCTTCGGGTCGAAATCGACCCCCGGCGTCGCCGCAACCCCTGCCTCGTTCAGCATCGCCTCGCAAAATGCGGTACTGTCGTCGGTGATATCGGAAACGTCGGCGTAGATGTAAAAACCGCCATCGACGGAGGCCAGCTTGTCGAACCCGGCTTTCGGCAACTCGCGCAGCAACAGTTCCCGGTTCTTGGTATACATGCGCAGATTTTGCTGCAGTTCCTCTTCGCAATCGAAGACCGCGACGGCGGCGTGTTGCGACACGGCCGGGGCGGATATGAACAGGTTCGGCGCCAGCCGCTC
This sequence comes from Rhodospirillales bacterium, assembly GCA_040218645.1. GTDB lineage: Bacteria > Pseudomonadota > Alphaproteobacteria > Rhodospirillales > Casp-alpha2 > UBA4479. The sequence goes on along the minus strand of JAVJQZ010000012.1, from coordinate 10,522 downwards.
ACAGGCATTAATCAGGTCATGCGGCAAAACCATCCAGCCCAGCCGCCAGCCGGTCATCGAGAAATATTTCGAGAAGCTGTTGATGATAACTGCGTCATCGCCAAAGCGCAGCATTGTCTCAGCCGGATCGACATAGGTGATGCCGTGATAAATCTCGTCCGAGATCAGCCGGATTTCATGCTCGGCGCAATAATCATACAATTCTTTGAGCCCTGCCGGATCGATCATGGTGCCGGCGGGATTGGACGGGCTGGCAACAATCAGGCCGTCGAGAGATTCGCCGCACTCCGCCAGCAGGTCTGCAGACGGCTGAAAATTGGTGTTCGGGCCGACGGGGATTTCAACCACCTCGATCCCGAGCGCTGTCAGAATGTTGCGATACGCCGGATAGCCGGGCGACGCCATCGCGACCTTGTCGCCTTCGTCGAACGCGGCAATGAAGCTGAGAATGAACGCGCCGCTTGAACCTGTCGTGACAGCGATGCGCTCCAGTGGCACATAGACGCCGTATTTCCTGACGTAATGATCACGGATCGCACTGCGGAGCGGTGCGATGCCAAAGGATTCCGTATAGCCGAGCTGTTCCGTATCCAGCGCCTTCTTGGCCGCTTCTATGACGCCCTGCGGCGCCCCGGTGCCGGGCTGGCCGATCTCCATGTGCATGATGCTCTCGCCCTCAATTTCGAGATCGTGTGCAGCATGCATGACATCCATGACAATAAACGGCGCAACCTGCCCGCGTTTGGAAACTTTCAAAACCATACCTAACCTTAATTTCCACCCAGCGCGATCCCGAAACCACGGGGATCCGTGGCACTGGAACAAGACAGATTTTCTTTGACCGGGATACCGCTTGGGCAGAACACAGCGGCTACCCGGCCGATTGAATTGGTGCGGACGACATCGTGACCATATGCACGTAAGGCAGAGACGGTCTCATCCGGCATTTCGGTCTCGACGAAGACCTTGTCCGGCACACCGGCATAGTGCGTGCGGGGCGCGCTCATCGCTTCCGCAAGCGTCTGCGGCCCTGCAGCGGCCCGCGCCAGCACATTGGCAAGGGACGTCGGTGCCGTGACGCCACCGGATGCGGCAGCCGCCATAAACGCACGATTGTTGGTTTCATTGGTCAGCAAAGCCGGACCCAGGGGCGTGAAGGTTCGCCCGCGAGCATCCGGGGCCGCAGCCAGAACGATCCCGTAACCATCGGCCATACGCCCGGTCCCGAACAGATTGTTCATGGTCAGCGTGCACGCGACCGCACCACCACGAATATCCATGACCGCAAAGCTGACGGCGGACGGCGTTTCCGGCCAGTCCACGGGCGTTGCAATCAGGGAATTCAGCGGGGTTGCCTTGTCGCCGGCGATACTGTCGGTGATGCTGTCGACATAATCCTCGCCGACACGCTGCTGTGCGCTCTCACGATATGTGCCGTCGGCTTGCAGATTCTTCATCCGTTCAACGAAGGCCCGCTTCGCGGCCTCAACCAGCAGATGCTCGCGTTCAACCTTACCCGCATCCTCGAAGAACATGTCCGTCATCAGGATCGCCATGGTCTCGGCGGCAACGCCCCCGCCGGTGCTCGGCGGACCGGCAAAGTGCCAGGAGGAACCCTTTTCCCAGGAAAAGGAAATCGGCTCCCGGATATCCGGCCGATAATCCCGCAGGTCCTCGAAGCTCAAGGAACCGCCGGCCCGCTGAACGGCCTCGGCTAGGTTCTTGGCATCGTTCCCGATATAGAATTCACCGACGCCACGAATGCGGATACGTCCCAGCACGGAAGCGAGTTCGGTCTGCTTCAGAAAGCTTCCTTCTGACATCGGCGATCCGTCCGGGCGTCTGAAGACACCGGCCATCGCCGGATCACGCAGCAGAACATCCTGAACCTTGGAAAATTCCGATGCAAAGGCGCGTGGTACATTGAATCCGAAACGGGCCAGGTTTTCGGCCGGCGCCACCACCCGTTCCCATTTCAGCACCCCGAAACGCGAATGCAGCAGGAACAGCCCGCGCGGCATCGAAGGGACGGCGCTCGGACGCTCGGTATTGGTGGATGCTTGTTTCGGCGCACGCGGCAGGAAATCGATCACGACCGGTTTTTCACCGCGCCCGTCACGGGCGATGCAGACCCCGCCGCCGCCAAGACTGGCCGAGGACGGCATGGTGACGGAAAGCGTGAAACCGATCGCCGTCGCCGCATCCGCTGCCGTGCCTCCCGACGACAGCACGTCCCTTGCCACCAGCGCCGCCTGCGGCTCTTCGACAGAAATCACGCCGAGCGCACCGGGGACGAAGCCGATGGTCCCGCGCGGCACATCCTGATCATCCGTACCGCCACATGACACAAGCAAAGCAGATGCCAGGGCCACCGGCATCATCCTGCGTGTGGACCGGGTCAATGACAGATCCGTCATTTGACGGCAAACTGCGGCGTGACTACGTTCAAGGATGGATCTCAGGAAAAAACACGTGCTTCGTACAGGCTTCATTTCTCGTCTATTCATTGTCGTCGTTCTTTCTGTGTTGGCTGCTTTGCCCGCACGGGCACAGGGAATTTCCCTGATCAGGGATGCCGAGATTGAAGATAACATCCGGAAGATGGCAACGCCACTTTTCAAGGCAGCCGGTCTGAATCCTGATTCCGTTTCCATCCATTTGGTGAACGACAAAAGTCTAAACGCATTTGTCGCCGATGGTCAGCGAATGTTCATGAATACCGGGCTTCTCATGCGAGCAGATACGGCCTCGCAGGTGATCGGTGTCATCGCCCACGAAACCGGTCACATCTCCGGCGGCCATCTGAGCCGGTTCGGCAAGGCCATCGAACAGAGCACCGCCAAGGCGTTGATTGCCACCATTATCGGCGTCGCGGCGGGGATCGGCACGGGGCGCGGCGATGTCGGCGGGGCGATCATTGCAGGCGGACAACAGGCTGCCACCCGCGGCTTTCTCTCCTTTTCGAGAACACAGGAAAATTCGGCCGACCAGGCCGCCCTGAAATTCCTCGACGACACAAAGGAATCCGCACGCGGGTTGCTGCAGTTCATGGAAATACTTGAAGGACAGGAATTGCTGAACGCCGCAAACCAGGACCCATATGCCCGCACCCACCCCCTTTCCGAAGACCGGATTTCAGCTATTCGCGCACATGTTTCCAGATCCTCCTACAGTGACAGCAACACAGATCCGTCACTCGTCAAGGCCTTTGCCCGTTCCAAGGCCAAGCTGATCGGGTATTTCGAACAACCGACGCATACGCTTCGCCTGTATCCGACATCGGATACCTCGGTCCCGGCGCGCTATGCCCGGGCCTTTGCATACTCCCGCATTCCTGAACCCGAGAAGGCGCTCGCCGAAATGGATGCCCTTCTGCAGGCGGTGCCCGACGACCCCTATTTTCTGGAATTCAAGGCGCAGATCCTGTTCGAGAACGGCCATGTCGCAGACGCCATTCCGCCGTTCCGCCGTGCCGTGGAACAGCTTCCGAACGAGCCGCTGCTTCGCACCGAAATTGCCCAGGTCCTGATCGAGAGCCAGCGCAAGGAAGACCTTGAAGAGGCGGTGGAACACCTGAAGTTCGGCCTGTCACGGGACAGGAACTCCACCTCCGCATGGCGATATCTCGGCATTGCCTACGGCAAGCTCGGGGATGTCGGCCGCAGTTCACTGGCCCTTGCCGAAGCCGCTCTGATGCGCGGCGATGGAGGAGAAGTCCGCTTTCATGCCGGCCGTGCGGCGGAAATGTTCCCGCGCGGTTCACCGGAATGGCTGCAAGCCGAAGATCTGCTTCTGGCCGTAAACAACCGCAAGAATTGACGGTGTTGCCCATGATGCACAGTGCGCATTCCGGGAGACTGATTACAGCCTTACTGACCGCCCTGTTCATCCTCACCGGTTGCGCCCAGCCCAGGGACGCCGTGCCGCTGGGCGGCACGCTCAGCGTCCTCGGCCCCGATCAGGTGCTGATAGAAGCCGTGAGCCGGGGGACGCTGCCGCCCGGCTGGGAAATATCCGGCGAGATGCCCGCCGATGCCATTTCGATACGCCGCATCGAAAGCTATAACGCACTGGCCCTCAAGGCCGGGACCGCCCCCTATGCCGTGCTTCGCCATACTCAGGCATCCCTGCTGGCCACGCCTTATCTGAGCTGGGCTTGGCATACGCCAAGCGTCCCCAACGGTGCGCATCCGGTGCGTATCATCGTCGGGCTGGTTGCGCATGGCGTCAAAACCAATCGACCGTGGTGGCAGGTCGGCGGCGGCGGCGATGAAACGATCCGCGTCATACAGGTGGTGTGGCAGGCGACTGCGCTGGGGCGCGGCACCGTGGTCGGTCCCCGAAGGCAGGAAGGACGGCCGGAAAGCGCTCGCTACAACGCCCGCGGCGGCCCCGAGCAAGCCAACCGCTGGTGGTTCGACACCGTCGACCTTTCGCTTATTCACCGTCAGGTATGGCCCGGCGACGACCTGTCACGTGTGGACATCCGCTACATCGGCATTGCCGTTCAGGCGGCCCCGCCCCCAAAAAATGGTTCAACATCCGAGGCCCCTTCGATGAACGTCACCGCCATGCGGCTGATGCGATAGTGCCAACGCCCCCCTGCACCTAATCTGACGTCACAAGAGCGTGAGATTATTGCGGCCATAGCGCTATTTCTTGCCTTGCCCTGCCGGCTCCACCATCATGTCGCCGATTTGAACCAAAGATGGATATGACCATGCTCCGACGCTTTCTGAACCTGATCTGCATCCCGGCCCTGTGCGCAGCCGTCTTGCTCCCGGCCCCGGCTTCGGCCGATGAAGCGGCGATGAGCGACAGGCAGAAGCAGGAGATCGAGAAGATCATCCGCGACTACATCATGGATAACCCGCAGGTGATTCTCGATGCCGTGCAGGCACATCAGAAGGCCCAGGCAGAAGCCGAGGAAATGGCGCAGCAGAAACGCCTGGTCGACATGCGCGAGCAGCTCGAAAACGCCAAGCTGTCACCGGTCGGTGGCAACCTTGAAGGCAACGTTACCGTGGTCGAGTTTTTCGATTACCGCTGCGGCTACTGCAAACGGGTTCATGAAACGGTGATGGAAACCATCAACGCCGACGGCAACGTGCGTCTGGTGTACAAGGAATTCCCGATCCTGGGCCCGGAATCGCTGATTGCCGCCCGCGCCGCGCTTGGCGTCTATTACAACGCCGGCGACAAATATGTTGCCTTCAATGACGCGCTGATGCGCTCCAAGGGCGGCCTTAACGAGGACAAGATTCTCGATATCGCCGCCGGGATCGGCCTCGACAGGGGTGCCGTCAGGGAGCACATGAAAGATCCGCGCATCGACACCGAACTGCGTCATAACATGGCGCTGGCAGAAGCGCTCGGCATTCGCGGCACACCCGCGTTCGTGATCAACAACACCCTGGTGCCCGGCGCCATGGACCGTGACAGCCTGGAAGAACTCATCAAGGAAGCACGCGGCAGCTGACCCGAACACAGACGGGCAGGCTCAGCCGCCCTGCTGACCGGGCAGTTTGAAGACGGGCGGCTCGACCGCCCCCGGTGCCATCAGGATCGGCTGCAGGACATATTTGAAGCCATCCGGACGCTCGACCAGCAACAGCAATGCCGGGCGGTTTTCCTCTTTCGCTTTGGCATAAGCTTCAAGAAACTGCTGCGGCTTCCAGACCGGAGCCTGGTTGATCTGCGCCACGACATCGCCACGGCGAAGTGAGGTGACGCCGGCAAACATGTCGTTAAATACCGACACCACGATCCCTGTCGATCCCCAGCGGATCCCCATGTTTTTACGGAGTTTCGGGGTCAGTGCGGCAAAGGTAACCCCGAGGTCGGGCTGCGCCGCAAAGGCCGACTTGCTGATTTCCCAGCCGTCCGGCCATCCCGACACCGACATCTTGAGACTGACCATCCTGCCCAGCCGAAGCACCTTGATGTCGATTTCATCACCGGGCTTGAGACTGCCCGCGACCTGCACCAGACGCTCGAATGTGTCGATCGCCGTGCCCTTCATTTCGACAATCAGATCGCCCCGGGCAATCCCGGCATTGGATGCCGGACCGTCGACGCTGATATCGCGTACCAGAACACCGCTGGCAATATCGATCCCCAGCGCAGCCGCAATCTTTGGTGAATTCCCCTGAACCTGCATGCCCAGGAACCCGCGTTCGGCGGCCTGCACACGCTCGGAATAGAAAAAGATGCAAAAAGCCGTAAGCACGAATAAAACGCCAAAGCTACGTCGGTTCGTTTCCGTTTCGAACATGAGCGTCGCCTCCCTTGGCGCTTGATATTTCTTATAATCTAACGATTCCAACAAGTTGCCACAACAGCGATGTCACCTATGCTTAACTGCAGCGTTCATCCTTGGCGGACATGACATCCTGCAGAACCTGATCAACCACAAGATCTTCAAAGATCAGTTCGAAACTCGTAATGATGCCGTTGGCCAGCAAGCGGATCGACATTTCGAATTCAGGCTGTGCGGCCTGGGTATCGATCTTGAAAAACGCCATCCTGATTTTCCAGGCTTTCTGATCCAGCAGTTCGGGATCGCCGGCAATATCCACCGGCTTGGACGTATCAGGGAGTATAAAAGCGGAAACCTTTTGTGGTCCTTCATCGTCCGTTCCGTCAAAGGTATAGGTTTCGGCCGCGCGTTTGCCGCTTTCGGCAAGGTCCAGAAGCCAGCGGGACATGGAAATATAAAACTGCGTGGCATCGGGTAAAGGCATCTCGAATGGCCGGGGTGTCACGAATTCCGCCTCCGCGGTGCCGTCAGCCTTGCGTTTTGCGGTGCCGGAGAATTTTTCGGGCTTGCCGTTGGTCAGGCTGTTGCTCTCGAACTGATAGGTGTTCCCGTCCAGGCTTTCGAACGCCGTGAAGCGCATTTCGCGCTGAATTTCACCGCCGGCGACCGTCAGCATGGTCAACACGACCTGTTCGTTGACGACCCAGCCTTCGCAGGTCCGTTCGACCTGCGACACAGCGGCCCCGGAAACACCGTTGAATCTCGACGCCGGGCTTTTTGACGACAGCGTCATTTTGTAGATCGCCTGATGCGGCGTCATGTCGGCTTGCGCAGATGCCGCCACCGAAATCCAGATCAGCGTGCAAATGCAGATCCGGGTGATGTGAACCAGAAGCGCAGGGCGCCTTACCATTGAATTCTCCGCTATTTCATTCGTCATACGCAAGCATATGAAAAGCACCTTGAGCGTGAAAGGCAAACTTGCCAAGCCCCGGGGCAGCATATATCCAGATGTCCGTAAGCAGCACCGTGCGTCATGGCCTTAAACCTGTTGCCGCATCGCTGCCCGGACCTGAAAGGCTGACCGTGCACGTTCTGTCCATTTTCGGTACACGCCCTGAAGCGATCAAGATGGCACCGGTCCTGCACGCCCTTAAGAATGCCGGCGCGGAATCAAGGGTCTGTGTCACGGCGCAGCATCGCGGCATGCTTGATCAGGTGCTCGCGCTTTTCGATATCATACCCGATGCGGATCTTGACCTGATGCGCCCGAACCAGACGCTTGAGGGGCTGACCGCCGCCGTGCTCGAGGGTGTCAGCGGGGTACTCGAAAATATGAAACCCGATATGGTGCTGGTGCATGGTGACACGACCACCACCTTCGCCGCCGCGCTGGCGGCGTTTTACAAACGCATCCCGGTCGGCCATGTCGAAGCCGGGCTCAGGACCGGCAATATCTATGCCCCCTTCCCCGAAGAAGTGAACCGCCGCCTGACCGACAGCCTGTCGACGCTGCATTTCGCACCGACCGAAGGCGCCCGTCAGAACCTGCTCAACGCCGGCACCGACGCAGCACACATACACGTCACCGGCAATACGGTAATCGATGCCCTGTTCATGATCCGTGACCGGCTGTCCGATGATACCGCTCTCGGATCATCCATTGACGGCACTTTGCCAGCAATGTCCTCCGACCGGCGCATGGTCCTTGTGACCGGGCACCGGCGGGAAAATTTCGGCGACGGTTTTGAAAACATCTGCCATGCGCTTCGTGAACTGGCTGCGCGTGACGATATCGACATCGTCTATCCGGTGCACCTGAACCCGAACGTGCAAAAGCCGGTCAATGATATCCTCGGTGGGATCAAGAACGTGCACCTGATCGCACCGGTCGACTATCCGAGCTTTGTCCGGCTGATGTCGAAGGCGCATATCGTGATTACGGATTCCGGCGGCATCCAGGAAGAAGCCCCGTCCCTCGGCAAACCGGTTCTGGTGATGCGTGACGTCACCGAGCGTCCCGAAGCCGTCGATGCCGGCACCGTCAGGCTGGTCGGCACCGATCGCACGCGGATCGTCAGCGAAGCGACCCGGCTTCTGGACAACAACGATGTCTACGAAACCATGAGCCGTGCGCACAATCCCTATGGCGACGGCAAGGCGGCAGGACGCATCGCAACGGAGGTTCTGAATTATGGCATTTAAACACGTATGCGTGATCGGGCTCGGCTATGTCGGACTGCCGACTGCCGCCGTTCTGGCCAGCCGCGGTATTCGTGTCACCGGTGTTGACGTCAATCCGAAAACCGTCGAGAGCATCAATGCCGGCAAGCCGCACATCATCGAACCTGATCTCGACATGGTCGTGCATGGCGCCGTATCGAAAGGCCAGTTGCAGGCCCGCACCGAGCCGGTCGAAGCCGAGGCCTTTATCATTGCCGTGCCGACACCGTTTACCGATGACCATAAGCCGGACCTGAGTTATCTCCAGGCCGCGACCAACGCCATCGCCCCTGTGCTCAAGAAAGACGATCTGGTTGTCGTTGAATCCACCGTACCTGTCGGCGCCACCCGCCAGGTCGGGCTCTGGCTAACCGAATTGCGAAGCGATCTGGTTTTCCCGGACCCGGCGGCACCGGATACACCCCATGACGTCTGCATCGCGCATAGCCCGGAACGCGTCCTGCCCGGGCGTGTGCTGCTGGAACTGGTCCGAAACGACCGCGTCATCGGCGGGCTCGGCCACGACTGTGCCAAATGCACCAAGACGCTTTACAGCACCGTTGTCGAAGGCGACATGCACCTGACCACGGCGGCGACGGCGGAACTCGTCAAACTGTCGGAAAATGCCTATCGCGACGTCAACATTGCGTTTGCAAATGAGCTTGCCAACGTCGCCGAGCCCTTGGGCATCGAAGTCCGCGATGTTATCCGTCTCGCCAATTATCACCCCCGCGTCAAGATCCTGAACCCGGGCCCGGGTGTCGGCGGTCACTGCATCGCGGTCGATCCCTGGTTCATCGCTGCCACCGCACCGGATCGCACGCCGCTCATCCAGACGGCGCGGCGCGTCAACGACGGCCGCCCGGCGGCCATCGCCGAGCAGACGGCGGCTTTGCCGTCCGTGCAGAGCGGTGCGGCCATTGCCTGTCTGGGACTCAGCTACAAGGCGGATATCGATGATCTTCGCGAAAGCCCTTCCGTGCACGTGGTCGAAGAAATTCGCAAGCGGATCAGCAATACGATTCTGGTCGTGGAGCCGCATGTCGATACCCTGCCCGATCCTCTGGCAATACTGGCGGACGTATCGCTCAGCACCCTTGACGAGGCTCTGGCCAAAGCGGGGGCAGTGGTTCTTCTGACCGATCACAAGGTGTTTCTGGAAATCACCGGCGAACAACTCGCAGGCATGGACATCATCGACACCCGCGGTGCGTGGAAGCGCTGATACGTAACGCCCTGTGCCAGGGTCAGAACCTTATAGCACCCTGACTTCTTCAGCGGGCGTTACACCTTTGACCATTTTGCGGCGTTCTTCGCCATTGTATTCGGGGTCATCACGGCGACGGCGGTCGGGACCGAAATAGGACGGCGTGCGGATATACTGCCTCGGGTTATCTAGAATAACCTTGATCCGCTGGTATATCTTCTTCGCCGATACCGGTTTGGCGAGGAATTCATTGACCCCGGCATCGCGTGCCGTGACCACACGGCTGATCTCGGTGTGCCCTGTCAGCATAATAATCGGCACATAGGTATTGGGGCTATCGTCACTGGTGCGGATGAACTTGGTGAAGGTGATTCCGTCCATCGGCTGCATGTTCCAGTCGCAGATCACGATGTCGGCTTCGAAGTTTTTCAAGGTCTTGAGGGCCGTTTCGCCCTCTTCCGCTTCCATGATATCGCGGACCCCGAGTGATTTGAGAATCATCCGGACCAGAAACCGCATATGCCGGTTATCGTCGACGATCAGAACATTCAGACGCTCGATATTATATTCGGTCATATACACCATCAGTCACAAATCTGACGGCATTGCGCGTCAAATATGTTTTATATGCAACCAATTATTGCCGACTGGGGTTTGCCGTCAAGCGAATGGCTGCCACGTCGGGACATCTTTTCTGCGGAGGCAATCACCGCACACCTTCTGCGGCGGGGCTTGCAAGGCATAGTGAATGACTTATACCAACTTGTAGAAATAAACATCTGTTGTGATCCTGTTTCCCGTTTCTTCGGCAGGAGGGAAGGCGCAGGCGATGC
>JAVJQZ010000013.1:0-1000131 GCA_040218645.1 Rhodospirillales bacterium | reverse complement strand
GGTCATCTTGTCGGCGTTGGTGACGAAGTACGGGCTGGTGTAGCCGCGGTCGAACTGCATGCCTTCGACGACGTCGAGTTCGCTGTGCAGCGACTTGGCTTCTTCAACCGTGATCACGCCTTCGTTGCCGACGCGGTCCATGGCCGAGGCGATCATGTCGCCGACTTCGCGGTCGCCGTTCGCCGAGATCGTGCCGACCTGGGCGATTTCCTGGTTGGTCGAAACCTTCTTGGCGCGTTTCTTGACATCGGCAACCACGGCGGTAACCGCGAGATCAATACCGCGCTTGAGGTCCATCGGGTTCATGCCGGCGGCAACCGCCTTCACACCCTCGCGGACGATCGACTGGGCGAGAACCGTCGCCGTGGTCGTGCCGTCACCAGCTTCGTCGTTGGTGCGTGACGCGACTTCCTTGATCATCTGCGCGCCCATGTTCTCGAACTTGTCGGAAAGCTCGATTTCTTTCGCAACCGTGACACCGTCCTTGGTGATGCGCGGTGCGCCGAATGATTTGTCGAGAACGACGTTGCGGCCTTTCGGACCCAGCGTCACTTTGACCGCGTTGGCCAGCGTGTCGACACCTTTAAGCAGGCGGTCACGGGCATCTGCGGAAAATTTAACTTCTTTGGCAGCCATTAATATTCCCCTTTTGGGTTCTGTCTGTTTTCGTGCCGACGATACCGGGGATCGATTATTCGATCACGCCCAGAATGTCGGACTCTTTCATGATGATCAGGTCTTCGCCGTCAACTTTGACTTCGGTACCGGACCATTTGCCGAAAAGGATTTTGTCACCCTTTTTGACATCAAGCTTGGTCACGCTGCCATCATCGGCCTTGTGGCCGGAACCGACTGCGATAACCTTACCTTCCATCGGTTTTTCCTGTGCGGTATCAGGAATGATAATGCCGCCGGCGGTCTTCTGTTCGCTTTCGACGCGGCGAACCAGGACACGGTCATGTAAAGGCCGGAATTTCATAGAATTCGTCTCCGTAACGGTTTGAAAAATCTTAATTTCGTTGAAGTGTTAGCACTCACTGTAAGTGAGTGCTAGTGATGTAGAGAAGATACCTTAGCATGTCAAGCGCGTCCTGTTGCCCCCGTCAGGACCGGTCGGCAAGGCTTGGATAGCGATTGAGAAGTCCGGCACGCCAAAAATAAACGGCGTAGCTTCGGAACTGGTAAATCTCCAGCGGTGTCACCCCGTCCGGAAAATCAGGCATTTCGTCTGTGTAATAATAGGCGACGATCACACCTTCCGGATGCTGGCGGACAAATGCGTCGGTTTTCCTGCCGTCCACACCTAGTTCGGTCATCGGCTTCGTCAACCTGCCAAGAAACTGGTACTGCCCGTGATAGGTGCCGAAGTTGCCGAGGGGCACGCCCTTGTCTTCAAGCTTTTTAAGCCCCTGGGCGATGGGCCGAAGGTCATATGCAAAGCTGAGCGCATCGCGTGCCGTCAGATGCACGACGAACACCAGCACTGTCATCGACAGCGCCAGGGCACAAATACCCCGAAAGACGGTACTTTGCGTGAAATGCCAGCAGAACAAACCCGAAATAACAATCAAAACACCCCAGTGATTGTCGAGTTTGTGAAACCACTCCGGTGCGTCGAAAAAGGTCGGATCGTCAGGCAAAAGCATCGCAGCCGCGCCGAGTACGATGAATAAAAGTGCCGCAATCAGGCCGTCGAGCCGGCGTCCTTCCGTCATGCCCGGCTGTGCCAGCAGACGCGCGAACAGCAAGGCGAATGCCGGGAATTCCGGGAGCAGATAATGTAGCTGCTTTCCCGAGATCAGTGAAAAGGTGATGAACGCAGGCGCAACCCAGGCAACCAGCAGGCGAAACCCGCCATCGGCGAAAATCCCCTTCTGACACACCGCCCGCCACAACCTGGGCCAGACCAGCCAAGGCAGCAACAATGGTCCCAAAAGGACCGCATACCACCAGAACGGCCGTGCATGATCGAAACTTTCAACAATCCGGCCGGCCGACTGGCCCCAGAAGATCATGTTGCGATATTCCTCGCCGCCGCGGATCCCGGCCGGAATCGCCCACACCAGTGCAATCGCCGCGCCGATCAGCACACTCAGCAGAAATCGGCCATACCAGGCACGCCATGAAATGAGCGGCTGGTCCGGCCCGCCCGGCAAGGCGCGGCCCCACCACGGCGCCAGCAGCGCCACCGGCGCGATATGCAGCAGGATCGCCGGCCCCTTGGCCAGCACGCCGACGCCGATCGCCAGGGCCGTCACGAGCCATCCGCCGAAGCCACCGGTGCGCCAAGCACTGACAATGCCGCCGATCCCCGCCAGCGCACAGGCGGCCAGCATCATGTCGAACATGGTCAGGGTCTGAAAAATGCTCCAGAACGCGGCGCCGACAAGAATAACCGGTGCCATCCGGGCCGACGCATCGTCGTCCGGCCAGATTTTCAGCGCCAGCCGGCCCGTCCAGTAAAGCGATGCCAGCGCGAACAGCGGCGCCACCAGCCGCGGCCACCAGTCATTGACCCCGAACACCGACCAGCCTGCCGTCATCAGCCAGAACAGCAGCGGCGGTTTGTGGTGATAGGGCTCGCCGTTCAGATACGGGACCAGAAAATCATCGCGCAGCCACATTTCCCAGGCCACCGCCAGATAGCGGGTTTCATCGACCGGCAAGGGCGGACGCAGCAGCACCGCAGCCGCGACGACGATCAACCAGCAACTGGCCCAGACGGGCACGTCGATACGCTTCATTTCTCTGCCGCCTCGCTGGCCCCCACATCGCTGGCATCCACGACGCCCGCATTCAGAAGCCTATGACTATCGCGGTAGCGGCGGTACAGCCAGACCCCAAGTACACCCGAGGCCGCAAACAGGATAACACTGACAACAAGCCGGGCCCCCGGCTCGACGGCAAACCCTGAGCCGACCAGTGAAAAAATCAGCATCTGCGGGATGTATCCGATGGCCGATCCGGCGAAGAACGGGACTGGGTGCGCCCGAGACACACCGGCCAGCATGTTTGTCAGCACGTTTGACCCCACTGGCAGAAAGCGAATCAGCAGCGTTGTCGTGAAGGTATTTTCGCTGAGAAACGCATCCATACGACGCAGCTTGTCGGGAAATCTGTGCGCCACGAGGTCACGGGCCAGAAACCGGGCCACGAAGAACGTCATGACGCATCCAAGCGCCGCGGCAAAGACACTGATTACGGTCCCGAGGACAACACCGAACGCATACCCGGCCATAAAAGCGACGGCCTGACGCGGCAGGCCAACCGCCGTGAACAACGCACCGGCAACCAGGAAAATCAACTCGCCGCGGATGCCTTCACCCCGGACGTAGGTATCGATCCAGCCCTCATCAAGAACACTGCCGAGCGGGGTCAGCTTGATCGCCGCCCCGACCCCGATCAGCAGCGCAAACAGCAATATGGACCGGATAACGATACGCGGTGTCATTGTGCCCCGTCGGAAAGATCGGTGATCACGCGCACCCGGTTGGCCCGGCGATTCAGCCACATCACACCGAACAGATCGACGATGCCAACCCACAGCCTGTTAAACAGGCCATATTTGGACTGGCCACGCTCACGGGGGCGGTGATTGACTTCGACCGAGACCACACGGCCACCGGCACGGATGGTCAGGGCGGGCATGAAACGGTGCATGTGATTGAAGCCGGGAAAAGCCATGAACATGACACGCGGGAACACCTTGAGCCCGCAGCCCGTATCCGGCGTTGCGTCACCCAGCAGGCCACCGCGCACCGCATTGGCGATCTTCGACGATACCCGCTTGAGCCACGTATCCTTCCGCTTGGCCCGCCAGCCCGCGATCATCAGCAGCGCATCCGCGGAACCACCCTCGTCGGCGAAACGTTTCAACAGTGCCGGAATATCCGCCGGGTCATTCTGGCCGTCCCCGTCCAGCGTTGCGATCAGCGGTGCCGCGGCGTGACGGACCCCCGTCTGAATGGCCTGCGACTGGCCGAAACAGCCGTCATGGCGAACGACACGCAGGAATGAATAGGTCTGTTTGGCATCAAGCAATACCGTCTGCGTGCCGTCCGTCGATCCGTCATCCACATAGACGATCTCGAACGGGCAGACGCCATCGAGCGCCGCGACGATTTCACCGATCAGCGGCAGAACATTTTCCGTCTCGTCCTTGACCGGAACCACAACGGAAACATCGACCATGGAAATATCCCGACCGGCATCACCCATTCGCGCGCGGTCTCCTTGAAGTCTTCAGTGTCAGGTGCAGCGCTTTTACAACGCAGACCCCCTGCGGGCCAACAAAAACCGGGTTTTTTCGGTGTTTTTCCATCAATCAGGGCTCATTCGACCCTGAGCCTGTCCAATCGCAGGCGCTGACGCAGGTCGGTCAGGCGTTTTAATGCGATCATCGTCGCACAGAAAACGCCGAGCGCGGTCCCTCCGGCGATCAGGAACATGATCAGAATCTGATATTTCACCGCCTCGACCGGGTCCACACCGGCCAGAATCTGACCCGTCATCATCCCCGGCAGGGACACCAGCCCGGCCGCCGCCATGCCGTTCACGGTCGGCACCAGACCAGCCCGCATGGCGCTTTTCAACGGTTGCTGCATGGCTTCTCTGAATGTATGGCCGAGGGCCAGCCTGGCCTCGATCCGGGCACGCCCCGTGTCGGCTTCCGCCAGCAGCCGGTCCAGCGACAGACTGACCCCGGTCATGGTATTGCCGAGGATCATGCCGAGTATGGGGATCGTGTAGCGGGGATCGTACCAAGGGTCGGCATGCAACTGGGTCAGCAGCGCAAACATGGTCACGATCCCGGCGGAGAGCAGCATGGATGTCGTGCCGAGACCATAACCCCAGAAACCGATGAATGTCCGCTCCTGACGCGCCATGGCCTCGCGGCCTGCAAAGGCAACCATCGCCAGCGCCACCAGAAGCGTCAGCCACGGCGACACCGTATGAAACAACGCTTTGAGTGCCAGCCCGACCAGGGTCAATTGTACCACCATGCGCACCGCAGCGATGATCAGGCGTTTTTCCGTACCCAGCCGGTAATAGATCGACAGGCCGGCATTCACCGTCAGCAGCAATGCCGCCAGCGCAATATCCCAGTAGGTCAGCTGAATATATGTCATGAAATCTCCGGGGTGAGCCGGCCGTCCGTCATCAGGAAGCGTTGCTGCGACATGCGTTTTGCCTGCGCCGCGTCGTGGGTGACAAGAATGAGCGAAACGCCCGCCTGAATCTTCTCATGCAGAATGCTTTCCACCTTCGACGTGGCTTCCGGGTCCAGCGCCGATGTCGGTTCATCCAGCAACAATACGCTGGGGCCCTGCACCATGGCCCGGAGCAAGGCCAGCCGCTGCTTTTCGCCCGTCGACAGGCGGCTGACCGGCCACGACATCACATCGCCGTGAAAGCCGAGCCGCAGCAGGTATCCAGCGGCGATATCAGGGTATTCGAAATGCGCTCCGACCCTGTCCAGCCACCAGCCGCTGTCAGCGGCGACGTAAGTCACCTGACGGCGCCATTGGTGCGCGGGCATGGCATTGCGGTCCTGACCGTCCAGTGAAACCGTCCCGGAAGCCGGGTCCAGATCGGCGATGGCGCGTAATAGAAGTGATTTTCCCGAACCGGATGCGCCGCGAACGGCAATGCACGCCCCTTGCGCCAATTCAAGGTTCACCGGCTTTAAAACGGCACGCGACAATTGTTCGACGACCAGCATGCCGTATGGTGCCGGAGCCGGCGCACGTCGACAAGCATGCAGTGATGCGCTAACAGGTTAAGACACCGAACACGTGAGGGACCATGACCGACGCATCTCCGGAACGCCTTTGGGAAGAAACCGTCGCCCCCGACTGGGTCGACTACAACGGGCACATGAATGTTGCCTATTACGTGCTGATCTTTGATCATGCCACCGATGCGTTTCTGGAAAGAATCGGCATGGACGAAAAGCTGCGCATGGAAACCGGCAGTTCGGTTTTTGTCGCCGAAGCACATGTCACCTATGACAACGAAGTCATGGAAGGTGAAAAGGTCTATGTGACGTCGCAGGTCCTCGACCATGATGAAAAAAGGCTGCATCTGTTCCACAGCATGCATAACTGCAAGGATGACAGCTTATGCGCCACCAATGAGCTGATGATCCTGCAGGTCAACCTGAACACCCGGAAAGTCGGCCCGTTCATCGATCATGTGCAGGACCGCATCGGTGACATATATAATAAGCATAGATCGCTGATGGACCCGGCAGGGAAAGGCCGTGTCATCGGTATCCGCCGCCGCCAGGGGACGTAATCTGCAGCATTCTCCGCCAACTGTTGGGCTTTAACGGCTATGACGCTGATCTCCCAGGACGTATTCGACCGCATTCCGACGGCCGTTATTGTCGTCGATAACAAACGCAGGGTGCTGCATGCCAATCAGGCCGCCCTGGATCTGATCGGCAACAATGCTGTCGGCCGGGACCTTGCCCTCAGTCTGCGCCACCCGAACGTGCTGGACGGGCTGGATCTGGTATTGAAAGGTGCGCCGAGCGCCGACGGCGAATTCACCCTGCCGGTGCCGGTTTCGCATTCAATGGCCTATCGGATCGAACGCCTGAGCGATGCGCCGCTGAGCGACAGTTCCGTCGCCACGCTGGTACTGAATGACATCACGGCGGCCAAGAAAGCCGAAGAAATGCGCGCCGACTTCGTAGCCAACGTCTCGCATGAATTGCGCTCGCCCCTGACCGCGCTGATCGGCTTCATTGAAACCCTGCGCGGGCCGGCCAGTGACGATATCGAGGCGCGGACACGCTTTCTCGACATCATGCACCGCGAATCGCAGCGCATGGCGCGCCTGATCGATGATCTACTGTCGCTGACCCGCGTTGAAATCAACGAGCACGTGCCGCCCCGTAAAGCCGTGGATGCGGTGCAATCCATCAATAACGTTCTGGAAGCACTGGAACCGCAAGCCGCGGCACGCGGCATCACCTTCAATATCGACCGCCCCCAGGACCTCCCCAGGGTCATCGCCGATTCCGATCAGCTGCATCAGGTTTTCCGCAATCTGATTGAAAACGCCATCAAGTACGGCGGAGAAAACAAACCCATCGATATTACGCTCCGCGCCGTCGAGCGGATTCCGGGCGCGGCCCGCACCGGCGTGTCGATCGCCATTCGCGACCACGGGCCCGGCATCCCCAAGGAATTGATCCCGCGCCTGACCGAACGTTTCTTCCGCGTCGACGAAGCCCGGTCCAGCAATGCGGATACGGGCATCGGCAGCACCGGGCTCGGGCTTGCCATCGTCAAACACATCATCAGCCGCCACCGGGGGCATTTGTCGGCACAGAGCACGATCGGCGAGGGCAGCACGTTCACGGTTTACATCCCCACGGATTTACAGCCCCGAAATGAACGAATCTGACCGGCTCTGACCGCCCCTGACCGTCTCGAAGCCTTATCCACAAAGACATAGCACTATGTCATAAAACTGTAGTCTTTCTGTCATATATAGTAAGCGATCCAGGCATAGGTTCCGCCGTGATTGGGTGCTTTGGTCACGTTGGGACGTGAAGAGTACCTGCTTCCACGGAGACGTCTCCGAAACGCAATTAGGCAGGAGTTAGCCATGTATCGTAAGTTTCTCGGGATCGCCGTTGTTACCGGCCTCGTTATCGCCGGTTCAGCCGCAGAAGCCCGCGACCAGATCCGTATCGTCGGATCCTCGACCGTTTATCCGTTTGCGACCGTTGTCGCCGAACAGTTCGGTAAAACCACCCAGTTCAAGACCCCGGTTATCGAAAGCACCGGTTCCGGCGGCGGCCTGAAGCTGTTCTGCTCCGGTGTCGGTGTTGAACACCCGGACATCACCAATTCCTCGCGCCGGATCAAAAAATCCGAAGTCGAAAATTGCGCCAAGAACGGCGTCACCGACGTCACCGAAATCAAGGTCGGCTATGACGGTATCGTCTTCGCCAACGCCAAGACCGCAAAGCCGATGGCAATCTCCAAGAAGCAGATCTTCCTGGCGCTTGCCAAAACCATCCCCGACGGCAAAGGCGGCTTCAAGGACAACGACAACATGAAGTGGTCGGACGTCGACAGCTCGCTGCCAGCCATCAAGATCGAAGTGCTCGGCCCGCCGCCGACCTCCGGCACCCGTGACGCCTTCGCCGAACTGGCGCTTGAAGGTGGTTGCAAGGCTTTTGATGAAATCAAAGCTCTGAAAAAGTCCGATTCGAAAAAATACAAGGCCATCTGCCACGGCGTTCGTGAAGACGGCGGTTATGTTGAAGCCGGCGAAAACGACGTGCTGATCGTCCGTAAACTCGAAGCCAACCCCAACGCATTCGGCGTATTCGGTTACTCGTTCCTCGAACAGAACGCCGACAAAGTACAGGGTTCTGAGATCGCCGGCATTGCCCCGACGTTCGAAACCATTGCCGACGGCACCTACCCGGTCTCACGTCCGCTGTTCTTCTACGTGAAGGGCGCGCACGTTGGTAAAGTCCCGGGCATCAAGGAATATGTTGCCACCTTTACCGCTGAGCAAATGTTCGGTCCTGGCGGCGCTCTCTCCGACCGCGGCCTGATCCCGATGCCGGATGCGGAACGCAAGAAGTTCCAGAAAGACGGCGAGATGATGGCGAACAACATCTCGATGTAAGGATAAAGGGTCCCCGGAATTTTCCCGGGGACCCCCTTCGTCTTCTTATTTGTTTTTCAATTTTAAAGTCCATTCCGCTTTTTTCAGCGCAGTAGAAAGTCAGATTAATGTCCTTCACGCTTGTACTCGGTACGCTGATTGTCCTCACAATCGCAGGCTTTTATCTCGGACGATCCCGTTCCCTGGCCAGCGCCGGGGGCGCCGCGAGTAAGCTGCATTCCAGACCGCATTATTACGGTTACTTCGTCGCGCTCTGGTGTGGCATCCCGACGCTGCTGATCCTCGGCCTGTGGACGGTGTTCCAGACACCAATCGTCGAAGCCATGGTCCAGAGCAGTCTGCCGGATCAGTTCCTCAATACCGACGCATCGCAGATGTCGCTGATCATGAACGACATCCGCAACCTCGCGTCCGGCAACATCACTTCGGGTGAAATCACCCCGACAATGCAGGCCGCCGCCGATCACTACGTCAGCCTGAGTCGGACAAGCATCCTGGCTCAGTTCGTGGTCATCCTCGCTATCGGCATTGCCGCCCTGGCCTATGCACGCGGCAAAATTGCGCCGCAGCTTCGCGCCCGTAACCAGGTCGAAAAAGCGATGATGACGATTTTGATCGTCTGTTCGATCATCGCCATCCTGACCACCATCGGCATCGTCCTGTCCCTGGTCTTCGAGTCCTGGCGGTTTTTCGAGAAAATCTCTCCGGTCGAATTCCTGTTCGGTCTCGAATGGAGCCCGCAGACGGCGCTGCGTTCAGACCAGGTCGGCGCCAGCGGTGCCTTCGGCGCAATCCCGCTATTCGCCGGAACCCTGCTGATTTCACTCGTCGCCATGTGCGTTGCCGGACCGATCGGCTTGCTGTCCGCCATTTACATGGCCGAATACGCCCCGGGCAAGGTCCGCGGCACGGTGAAGCCGCTGCTGGAAATCCTCGCCGGTATTCCGACCGTCGTCTACGGCTTCTTCGCGGCTTTGACCGTGGCCCCCTTCCTGCGCGATCAGGGCGGCTTGTTCGGCCTCGACATATCGTCCGAAAGCGCCCTGGCCGCCGGTCTGGTGATGGGGATCATGATCATCCCGTTCGTCTCGTCGCTCAGCGATGACGTCATCAATTCCGTGCCGCAGAGCCTTCGTGAAGGTTCCTACGGTCTCGGTGCCACCAAGTCCGAAACCATCAAGCGGGTGATCCTGCCGGCCGCGCTGCCGGGGATCGTCGGCTCGTTCATGCTGGCCATCTCACGCGCCATCGGTGAAACCATGATCGTCGTCATGGCCGCCGGGCTCGGGGCCAACCTGACCGCCAATCCGTTTGAAGCGGTCACCACCGTGACCGTGCAGATCGTCACGCTACTGGTCGGTGACCAGGAATTCGACAGCGCCAAAACACTTGCCGCATTTGCGTTAGGCCTGGTGCTGTTCTGTGTCACCCTTTGCCTCAACATCATCGCCATGGCGGTGGTCAACAAATACCGAGAGCAGTATGACTGATGCCGTTATGAATGAATTACACACAGACAAAAACGCAAGTGAACAGGCCGCACGGGATCGTGCCAGCCATGCCTCTGCAGCCGTCAAACGTGGCCTGAAGAAGCGGTACGCCGCCGAATCCCGGTTTCGTGCCTATGGCATCGGCGCCATCGCCATTGCCATGTGCTTCATCGTCATTCTGTTCACGACGATCATCTCGAGCGGGCTGCCGGCATTCACGGAAACCACCATCACGCTCAATGTCGAACTGAAGGAAGACGTGATCGATCCCGCAGGGACGCGCGACCCGGCAACACTGGTGAATGCCAATTACCGGAAAATCGTGTTCGATACCCTGCTTTTGGAATTCCCTGACGTCACGTCGCGCACTGACCGCCGCGCACTGACGGCAATCCTCAGCGCGGGCGCCAGTTTCCAGGTGCAGAAAATGGTCACCGGGGATCCATCCCTGATTGGGCAAACCATCGAGATCGACCTGCCCGTCTCTGCGGATTTCGATCTGTATCACAAGGGCGTCATCAACAAGTCGACCGATGAAGCTGATCGCCGTGTCGATGACAAACAGATGGCCTGGTTCGACACTCTGAAAGAAAGAGGCACCATTACGTCGGGTTTCAACACCACCTTTTTCACAAATGCCGACTCCCGCGAACCGGAACTGGCCGGCATCTGGGGCGCGACCGTGGGTTCACTGTTTACGATGCTGGTAACGCTTCTGCTGTCATTCCCGATCGGCGTTTCCGCTGCTGTGTACCTTGAAGAATTCGCACCCAAAAACCGCCTGACGCAGATTATCGAAGTCAACATCAACAACCTCGCAGCCGTCCCCTCGATCGTCTTCGGTCTGCTGGGTCTGGCGGTGTTCATCAACTTCTTCGGCCTGCCGCGTTCGGCGCCGCTGGTCGGTGGCATGGTGCTGGCATTGATGACCTTGCCGACCATCATTATCGCCAGCCGCGCGGCGCTGAAAGCGGTGCCGCCGTCGATCCGTGAAGCCGCGCTTGGTCTGGGCGCATCGCGCATGCAGGTCGTCACGCATCATGTGCTGCCGCTGGCGATGCCGGGGATTCTGACCGGGACCATCATCGGTATGGCACAGGCACTTGGGGAAACAGCCCCACTGCTGATGATCGGCATGGTTGCCTTCATCGTCGACATCCCGGGCAGCATTACCGACCCGGCAACGGTACTGCCGGTACAGGTCTATCTGTGGGCGGACAGCCCCGAACGCGCCTTCGTTGCCCGCACGTCCGCGGCCATCATGGTGCTGCTGTCATTCCTGATTTTCATGAACGCATTGGCCGTCGTGTTACGTAAGAAATTCGAACGGCGCTGGTAGGAGATACCCTGATTATGGGCGAAATAGATATGAGCAATTCCGTTACCACCACGGCTCCGGCCGCAAGGGACATGAGCGTTGAGCGCGAAACCAAGTTCTATACCCGTGGCGTTCAGGTCTTCTATGGTGAGAAGCAGGCCCTGTTCGATGTCGATCTGGACATCTACGAGAACGAGGTCACGGCCCTGATCGGACCGTCGGGCTGCGGCAAGTCGACCTACCTGCGGACCCTGAACCGGATGAACGACACCATCGATATCTGCCGCGTCAAAGGCACCATCGAACTGGACGGCACCGACATCTATTCCAACGCCATCGATGTCGTGCACCTGCGTGCCCGCGTCGGCATGGTGTTCCAGAAACCGAACCCGTTCCCGAAATCGATCTATGAAAACATCGCCTATGGCCCGCGCATTCACGGCATTGCCACCGGCAAGGAAGAAATCGACAACATCGTCGAGCAAAGCCTGGTCAGAGCCAGCCTGTGGGAAGAGGTGAAGGATCGCCTCGATGAGCCCGGCACCGGTCTTTCCGGTGGCCAGCAGCAACGTCTGTGCATTGCCCGCGCGATTGCCGTCCAGCCGGAAGTCATTCTGATGGACGAACCGTGCTCGGCGCTTGATCCGATCGCCACCGCCCGGATCGAGGAACTGATCGACGAGCTTCGTGACAACTTTACCATCGTTATCGTCACCCACTCGATGCAGCAGGCGGCGCGGGTTTCGCAGCGTACGGCATTCTTCCACATGGGTGATCTGGTCGAAGTCGGCGAAACCGGCAAAATCTTCACGACCCCCAAGGATCAACGCACGCAGGATTACATCACCGGACGATTCGGCTGATCAAAAAGGATAGCGTTATGCCCGAAGAACACGACCACATTGTTTCCAAATTTGACGAAGACCTGAATCAGCTCGACAACCTGTTGGCCGAGATGGGCGGACTTGCGGAACACCAGTTCGCCGACGCCATCAAGGCGCTTGTCCGGCGTGACAGCGAGCTGGCCGAAAAGGTCATCATCAATGACAAGCGCATCGATATGATCGAGGAAAGTGTCGACCAGCACACCATTTCCATGCTGGCCCTGCGCCAGCCGATGGCTGACGATCTGCGCGTGGTTATCACGGCGCTTCGGATCGCCAGCGTCATCGAGCGGATCGGCGATTACTCGAAAAACATCGCCAAACGCACGGTGGCCATCACCCAGACCCCGCCCGTCGGACCCAGCCGCACAATTTCCCGCATGGGCAACGTCGTTCAGGGTATGATCAAGACGGTTCTGGATGCATACCTTCAACGTGATGCAGAACTGGCACAGGATGTACGCCTGCGTGACGAAGAGGTCGATGCGCTTCACACAAGTCTGTTCCGTGAGCTGCTGACCTATATGATGGAAGACCCGCGCAGCATTTCGGCGTGTGCGCATCTTCTGTTCGTGGCCAAGAATATCGAGCGGATCGGCGATCATGCGACCAACATAGCCGAACACGTGCATTTTCTCGTCCATGGCTCGCTGCCTGAAGAAATGCGACCCAAGGACGATCAATCGAGTTACACCGTTATCGGTGGTGAAGACTGAGTTAGAGACAAAAAATGAGCGAAACGTCACGCATACTTATCGTCGAGGACGACCCGTCACTCGTCGAATTGCTGCGATACAACCTTGAGAACGAAGGCTTCGATGTTGCGGTTGCCCGTGACGGCGAAGCCGGACTGGAAGCCGTCGACACCGACATCCCGGATCTGGTCGTGCTCGACTGGATGCTGCCGAACGTGTCCGGCATCGAAATCTGCCGCCAACTCAGGCAGAAATCGGAAACCCGCAGCATGCCGGTCATCATGCTCACCGCGAAGGGTGAAGAGAACGACCGCATCCGCGGGCTGGAAACCGGTGCCGATGATTATATCGTCAAACCGTTTTCACCGGCAGAGCTGACGGCCCGGATCAAGGCCGTCCTGCGGCGTGCCCACCCGGAACAGGCCGGCGAACTGCTGAGCTACGCCGATATCGAAATGGATATCACGTCGCACCGTGTCACGCGGGGCGGCAAGGCGATCAAGCTCGGGCCGACCGAATTTCGTCTGCTGCGCTCGTTCCTGGAAAAGCCCGGCCGTGTGTTCTCACGCGAACAGCTTCTCGACAAGGTCTGGGGCCGGGATATTTTCGTCGAGCTTCGCACCGTCGACGTGCATATCCGGCGTTTGCGGAAAGCCCTGAACACGGGATCGGAAGCGGATCTGATCCGCACCGTGCGCTCGGCCGGATATTCGCTGGACGCCGCCAAGTACTGATACAGGCACTAAAGACGGCGATTTCCTTAAACAAAAAGCGGCGTTAGCCTTTTCTTTAAGGAATTCAGGCCTATGCTTCACTTTAGAAGCCGGGGCCACTCATGCCGCAATCGCGTTTCACATACGGACACGTCCAGTCCGCTTTTCGCAAGACCGTCCGCAACGAGCATCTGTTGCTGGTGGGTCTGGCGCTGGTTGTCGGCTGTGTTGCCGGCAGTGCCGTCATCGCGTTTCGCGAAGCCATCCAGTTCGTGCAAGTTTCCTCGTTCGGGATTACCACCAGCATGCTGGCCCGCTATGACATATCCGTTGAACCCTGGAAACTCATCATCATTCCCGCTATCGGTGGCCTGCTTGTCGGGCTGATCACCTGGAAGTTCATGCCGGGTGGAAAAAATCAGGGCGTCGCAGACGTGGTTGAAGCTTCTGCCATGCGGGCGGGGCACATGTCTTCCAGGGTCGGCATCGTATCCGCCGTCTGCAGTGCGCTGTCCATCGGCACCGGCGCATCCGTCGGCCGCGAAGGCCCTGCCGTGCACCTGGGGGCGTCTCTGGCCGGGCTGATCGCCCGGAAGTTGCACCTGTCCCGGTCGCTGTCGAGAACGCTGCTGGGGTGTGGTGTCGCCGCCGCGGTATCCGCGTCGTTCAATGCCCCGATCGCAGGCGCATTGTTCGCGACCGAAGTCGTCGTCGGTCAATATGCGCTCAAGACTTTTGCCCCGATCGTCGTCGCCAGCGTTGCCGGTACGGCGCTGTCGCATATTCATTTCGGTGAAGTATCGGCGTTCCTGCTTGGCGACAATTATATCACCTCGTTCTGGGAATTCCCGGCCTTCATCGGTCTGGGTGTCGTCGCCGCCGTTGCCGCCATTGTTCTGATGCAAAGCATCTTTCTGTCGCAACAACTCTCGGACAAAGTGAATATTCCGGTCTGGATCAAACCCGCCATCGCCGGGGCCATCGTCGGGGTGATCGCCATCTGGCTGCCGCAAATCCTCAGCGTCGGGTACGGCTTTATTGAATGGGCCATCCTTGGACAATTCGAGGTAAAGCTGCTGATCGCCATCGGCATCGCCAAGATTTTCGCGACCGCGCTCTGTCTCGGCTTCGGCTTTTCCGGCGGTGTGTTTTCACCGGCGCTTGTTTTGGGTGCGGCCGTCGGTTCGTCCTATGGGCTGATCGCCGCCGACGTGTTCCCCGAACTGGCCTCCGGTGTCGGCGTGTATACGGTTGTCGGCATGGGGGCCGTCGCCGCCGCCGTACTCGGTGCGCCGATCTCGACAACCCTGATCATATTTGAAATCACCGGGGACTATAAACTGTCACTGGCGGTGATGCTTGCCATCGTGGTCTCGACCGAACTGACACACAATCTGTTCGGCGCCTCTTTCTTTGCCGAGACCCTGCGGCGGCGAAATGTCGATCTTCGGGACGGATTCGAGACCGAGGTTCTCGATGCCATCAAGGTCCGCCATATCCTCGATCACGGCACCAACGTCACGGCGGAAACCATCAGCATGGAAACACCGATCTCCGAAATCCGTGAAAAACTCAGCGCGTCGAGTACCGGGGAACTGTTCGTTGTCCAGCCGACAGGCGAGTTGTACGGCACCATCACCCTGCAGGACTGCGGCGTGACCCTGTTCGATACCGAATGTAATGAACTGCTGCGCGCCGCGGACGTTGCCCGGCTGCATCCGCCGGTCCTGAATGAAGGGGACAACCTGGGGACCGCGATGATGGTCATGCGCGATTCCGGCGAGGATCATATCGCGGTGTTGCGCGACCCGCACACCAAGGTCTTCACCGGCTGCGTGCATCATCGTGACGTCATGACCGCCTATAACCGCGCCCTGCTCAAGGTGCGCCACGAAGAACACAATCAATAGCTTTACATGCCCCAGATCATCCTTCGAGACGGACCTTCGGTCCTCCTCAGGATGAGGGCGTTCACTTAATCCGCCTCATCCTGAGGAGCGGTGAAACCGCGTCTCGAAGGATGAGGCTCACCGGGTGACACGCGCAGTCCACGTGATATAACCGGCATATGTCCAATCCTTTCGAACTTGATGATGATCCCCGCACCGCACCGCCTGCAGCCACGCAGGCGCCGACGTACCTGGATGGCCTGAACGACAGCCAGCGTGAAGCGGTTGAGGCCGTTGAGGGGCCTGTTCTCGTCCTCGCCGGCGCCGGCACCGGGAAAACCCGGGTCCTGATCACCCGGCTTGGCCACATCCTGATGCAGAACCGGGCCAATCCCGGGGAAATCCTGGCCGTGACCTTTACCAACAAGGCTGCCGGCGAGATGAAGGAACGGGTGTCGCATCTGGTCGGCCGTCCGGTCGAAGGCTGGTGGGTCGGCACCTTCCATGCCATCGGCGCACGCATGCTGCGGGCCAATGCCGAAGCCGTCGGGCTGTCGCCGCAGTTCACGATTCTTGATGCCGACGATCAGGTCCGTCTGATCAAGCAGTTGATCGATGTCCACAACATCGATGAAAAACGGCTGCCCGCACGGGCCATCTCCGGGATCATCCAGCGCTGGAAAGACCGGGGCTTCATGCCCGACAAGGTCCCCACCTCCGAAGCCGGACAGGGCGACGGCAAGGTGCTGGATCTCTACAGGGATTATCAGGCGCGGCTGCAGACCCTGAACGCCGCCGATTTCGGTGATCTTTTGCTGCTCTGCCTGAAACTGTTTCAGGATCACCCCGATATTCTGAAATCCTATCAACGGCGATTCCGTTACATCATGGTCGACGAGTATCAGGACACCAACGTCGCCCAGTATCTGTGGCTGAGGCTGCTGGCGCAGGAATACCGCAACATCTGCTGCGTCGGGGACGACGATCAGTCGATCTATTCCTGGCGCGGCGCGGAGGTCGGCAACATTCTCAGGTTTGAAGATGATTTCCCGGGTGCCCGCGTGGTCCGGCTGGAGCGCAACTATCGCTCGACACCGCATATTCTGGCGGCCGCCTCCGGTCTGATCACCTTCAACGAAGGCCGTCTCGGCAAAACGCTGTGGACCGATCTCAATGACGGTGAAAAGGTGCGTGTCCGCGGCGTCTGGGACGGTGAAGCGGAGGCGCGTCTGGTCGGCGAAGAGATCGAGGCCTATCAGAGCAAAGGCGAAAAGCTGAACGACATGGCGGTGCTGGTGCGGGCCGGTTTCCAGACCCGCGAATTCGAAGAGCGGCTGATCACGCTCGGCATCCCGTACCGGGTCATCGGCGGCCCCCGGTTCTATGAACGGCAGGAAATCCGGGACGCCGTGGCTTACCTGCGCGTGGTCGCCCAGCCCGACGACGATCTTGCGTTCGAGCGGATCGTCAATGTGCCGACGCGCGGTATCGGCAAATCCACACTCCAGACCATCCATGCCTATGCCCGGGCCGAGCGGATTTCCCTGACCCGCGCCATAGCTGCGCTACTGGAAACCGATGAGCTGCGTCCACAGGCGAGAAAGGCACTTGGCGATCTGCTAGCCATCTTCGAGATGTGGCGCATTCAGTCAGCGACACAGGCACCGGCGGAGCTATGCAGACAAATTCTTGAAGACAGCGGATACGTCGATATGTGGCGCGCCAAAAAGGAACCCGATGCACCGGGCCGGCTCGACAACCTGAAGGAACTCGTCGTCGCCCTGGAAGATTTCGAATCCCTGGGCTCGTTTCTCGAGCATGTCAGCCTGGTCATGGAGAACGAAGAACGCAGCGACACCGCGAAGCTCAGCATCATGACCCTGCACGGCGCCAAGGGGCTTGAGTTCGCCACCGTGTTCCTGCCCGGCTGGGAAGAAGGTCTGTTTCCGAATCAGCGCTCACTTGACGAGGGCGGCCTGGCCTCACTCGAAGAAGAACGCCGCCTTGCCTACGTCGGGATCACACGGGCCCGCAAACACGCCATGATTTCGTTTGCCGCCAATCGCCGTGTCTACGGCCAGTGGCAGAGCGCCACGCCGTCCCGGTTCATCGACGAGCTGCCGGCCGATCATATCGACGTGTTTTCCGAAAGCGGCGTCTATGCCCGTCAGGATGCCGCCACGAAAACCATGGTTGATCCGTTCAGCGGCGTTGACGGCATTCCACGTTCGCGCCGGCGCATGATCGAAGCGGCACGCAGCCCGGCATACAAGCCCGCCGGCGACGGTAGCGGCTTTTCGATCGGTCTGCGCGTGTTCCACCAGAAGTTCGGTTACGGCAAAATCACATACGTCGATGGCGACAAGCTCGACATCGACTTTGAGAAAGCTGGTCCCAAGCGTGTCATGGCCAGCTTTGTTCTGCCCGCATGATCCCCGCCCCTGATCCGCAGCCGCTATGGCGGTTGGAAGTAACGGTTCCAAAGCACGCCGTCCCTGCGTTCGAGGGCGTGTTCGAGGGCATTTCCGTCGCCGTGACCTCGTTCGGGGATGACGGTATCCCCTGGCAGGTCGAGGGTTATACGGACAGCGAACCCGACACCATCGCCGTCGAAGCCGGTCTTGCCATCGCCGCCGAGGCAACCGGGATCGAGACACCGGCGCTCAGTATCGAGTTTCTGACGCCCCGGGACTGGCTGGCTGAAAACCTCGCGATGTTCGAGCCGCTGAGGATCGGCAGGTTTTTCGTCTATCCCAGCCATTACGACGGCGCGTTGCCGGCGGCCTGCATTCCGTTCCGAATCGATGCCGGCACCGCCTTCGGGTCAGGGACGCACCCCACCACCGGTACCTGCCTGGCGGCACTGGCGGAACTTTCCCGGCGCCATGAGGTCCGCCGCGCACTCGATCTCGGCTGCGGTTCCGGCATTCTGTCCTTTGCCATCGCAAAGCTCTGGCCGGCACAGGTACTGGCCGTCGACATCGACCCGGAAGCGGTTCGCGTCACCAGACGCAACACCCGTGACAACAGGCTCAACGGCCGTATCGATGCCCGTGTCAGTACCGGTTATCAGAGCGACGCCGTCCGCGATGCGGCACCCTATGACCTGATCGTCGCCAATGTCCTGGCCCGGCCGCTGATCGGCATGGCCGGCGATACGGCAGACCATCTGGCCCCCGGCGGCACCGTCGTCCTGTCGGGTCTGATTGATCGCGATGCCCGTTGGGTTGTCAGCCGCCATCGGGCCTACGGACTCAAGTTCATCAAACAATTGAGCCTTGATGGCTGGTCGACCCTGATCCTGCGCAAACCGGGTACGAAGCAGGACTGAAAATGAACGATAACCAACAGCGCCGCCGCCGTTTCGTACACACCCTTATCGGCATCAACGGCGCCGGGTTCGTTCTTGTCGGCACCTTCCTGAGCGGCGCGGCAAAACTCGGTTATGTACCGTGGTACGGGATCGCCGGGGTAGTCATGTTATTCTTCGGCATCGTGATCCCGTTTCATCGGGAATTCGTTTCACTGCGTGAAGGTTTCGAGGAAGTTGAACGCGAGACCCTCAAAACCATCCGCCGGGACCGGCAACTCGAAATCCATGAACAAGCCATACTTGATGCGGGGTCCCGGCCGCAGCCATTCAAGCGGGTCCGCAACCAGCCGCTGATCGCCCTTGCCATCACCCTCATTGCCTGGGTTCTGGTCGCGATCGAAGCCGTGCGCTGGCTACAGCTCGATTAAGCGTTGTCCTCCGCCGACAGGGATTTAAAGGCTGCCAGAGCCCTTTCCCGCGCCCTTTTGTGATCAACGACCGGTTTCGGATAGGTCTCTCCCAGCCTGACCCCGGCATCGGCGAGGACCTTATCGGGGGCTTCCCATGGCGCAAAAAGGTACTTGTCGGGCAGCGACGCGATTTCCGGCACATAGGTGCGGATATATTTGCCGTCCGGATCAAACTTCGCGCCCTGAATGATCGGATTGAAGATGCGGAAATAGGGCGCCGCATCCGCCCCGCAGCCGGCGACCCACTGCCAGCTGAAGGCATTCACCGCCAGGTCGGCATCGACGAGGGTATCCCAGAACCAGGCCTCCCCCGCCTGCCAGGGCAGCAAAAGATGCTTCACCAGAAACGACGCGGTCACCATTCGCACACGGTTATGCATATGCCCTGTCTGCCAGAGCTCGCGCATCCCGGCATCGACCATCGGGTATCCGGTCCGGCCTTGCTGCCAGCAGCGCAGCATGCCGTCATTGTCTTCCCACGGGAAATCCCTGAACCGTTCGGCCATCGGCTGATCCGGCAACGTCGGCAGATGAAAGTAGACATGATAGGCAAACTCGCGCCACACGATTTCCTTGAGAAACTTTTCCGTAGCGTCTGACCAGCCGGTTTTGCGCAGTGTTTCGTGCCAGACCTGACGTGGGCTGATATCGCCGATGTGCAGAAATGGCGACAGGTTAGATGTCACCGCATCGGCGGGAAAATCCCGCCCCGATTTGTAATCCGCGAGTCCTTCATCAAGAAAATCCGTGAGCCGCTGCATCGCGCCCGCTTCGCCGGGCTGCCAGCGCTGCCGCAGTCCGCAGGCCCAGTCAGGTCTCTGCGGCAGCAGATTCCAGTCTTCAAGATCGTCGGTTTTGATTTTCTTGTTCGGGGACTGGAGCTTTTCCGGGGCCGGCAGAGGTGCTTCCGGGTCCCCCTTCTCGCGGCACGCATGCCAATAGCGGGTATAGACCTTATAGAAACCACCCTGCTTCGTTTCGATGGTCCAGGGCTCGAACAGCAAGGACCCGTTAAAGCTTTTGGCGTCCAGACCGTCGGTACGGAGCATGTCCTTGATTGCCGTATCGCGCTCGATGGAGAACGGCTCGTAACATCTGTTCCAGTAAACACCCTGAGCGTCGGTTTCCTTACAGACGTCCCTGATCACGTCAGCGGCCCGCCCCTGGCGCAGCACCAGTGCCCCCCCGATTTTCTCAAAATTGTCCTGCAAAGCCGCCAGAGAATAGTGCAGCCACCAGCGCGCAGCGCCGCCCGGCTTCCACGCACCGGGCGTATCATCGTCGAGGATATAGAGCGCGACAATGCATCTGTTCTGCTGAGCTGCGGCATGCAGGGCAGGATGATCTGCAAGGCGTAGATCGTTCCTGAACCAGACGATCAGCGGCTGGGTATCTGGCATCAATTCCCCGGGATTTCAGTCAATGGATTCGTAACTGATACGGGTCAGAAACCCGGATGGATCAAAAACCGCTTCAGGGTTTGACGCAATCAAAGCCCCACATGGCTTTGTAACCCACGGAACCCAGTTTGACCTTGCCTTGTGGAACCGCTTTCCGTCCGTGTTTGGCACAATGCGCCTCGGCAATAGACGTCGGGTCGGAGAAACGGGATGTTGAAATCGTGATCGCCGTCGGCGACGAGGCGACGATTGTTTCGGAGTCGTTCGAGCTGCAGGCACTCATACCAAGCGCCGCGGCAGCAAGCGCCGCGCCGCCAAGGACCCGGAAAATCAATACCCGTTCAAACATGGATCAATTTTGCGGAATCCTCAGGCGGCACGCAAGGCCTGTTCAGCCCTCGAAAAACGGCGTCGGCACCAGTAGCTGGTTCCGCTGGCTTTCCAGATACCCGGCTTCAGCGCTGATTTTCAGATAATTCTGCCAGCCCGGATCCGCCTGCATGGCAGCACGCTTCTCGGCACGGTCAGCAGCATCCTTGTAGACCCAGACATGCACATAGCTGTTCGGGTCACCGGTTTCCGTCATCGCATACAGCAACGGTTTGCCCAGATGCTTGGTTTGCGTCGGATAGCCGTGCTCCAGATATATCTCCAGGTGTTTCTTGATGGTGCCCGGGCGGCAGGTATAGGTGCGGTGGTCGTAAAGCATTTGGATGTCCTCGTGATGACGGATTGATTGTCGAAGAAGCGACGGTACGACGGGAATAAACAGAGGCCAAGACTGGATTAGCCGCCATGCGTTCATTACATTGCTGGTCTTGAACAGGAGAAGACACGACATGACGAATTCCGATACCGGCGCCAGCAGACACATCGTATTTCTGGATCGCGAAACATTACCCGAGCAGGTCACTGTCCGCCCGCCCGCTTTCCAGCACACCATGGACGCCTATCAGCGCACCAAACCCGAAGACGTGATCGCGCGCGCCAGGGATGCGGAAATCATCATCACCAACAAAGTGCCGATCCGCGCCGAGACACTGGCCGAACTGCCGAAACTGCAGATGATCGCCGTTTCGGCGACCGGCACCGATATCATCGATCTCAAGACCTGCAAGGAGCGGGGGATCGTCGTCTCCAACATTCGCGAATACGCCATCGCCACGGTGCCGGAACACACCATGGGCCTGATCCTGTCGCTGAGTCGCTCCATCCAGCCCTATCACAATTCCGTCGCCGCCGGGCGCTGGAAGGAAGCGGACCAGTTCTGCTATTTCGATTTCCCGATATTCGATCTCAAGGGCAAAGTGCTGGGGATCATCGGTGACGGCGTTCTGGGGAAGGCCGTTGCCAAGCTGGGCGAAGCCTTCGGCATGGACGTCCGCTACTCAACTTATAAAGGTGTCGACGGCATGGGGCCGCTGTACACCCCGTTCGAGCGTATCCTGTCGGAAAGCGACGTCATCACGCTGCACTGTCCGCTTATGGAAAGCACACGCAACCTGCTGGGGCCCGCTGAATTCGATCAGATGAAAAAACGCCCGCTGATCATCAATGCGGCACGCGGTGGTCTGGTTGATGAACGCGCCCTTGTCGATGCCCTGAAGGCCGATAAAATCGGCGGCGCCGGCTTTGACGTGGTGACGACGGAACCTATTCCCGATGACCACCCGTTCCTCGAAATCATGGACCGGCCGAACTTCATCCTGACGCCGCATGTGGCCTGGGCAAGCATTGAGGCGATACAGGGTCTCGCCGATCAAATGGTCGACAATATCGATGCCTTTGTCGCCGGCAGTCCGCGAAATGTTGTCGGCTAGACCGTAAACTTCTCGGTCCCGTCATCGTACTGGATCGTGTACAGGTCCTTGCGCCGGTCGATCCAGTTCTTGACCGTGCCGAAGTGCTTGTGATGCGGCAGCTTGTCGAGATCGACATCGTGGATCAGCACCATTTCCGCATTCGGCGTGCATTCCGCAGCAACGGCTTCCCGGTCGAAGGAAATATCCGACGGTGTGTAAATGCCTGACTGCGCATAATGGATTTCCGCCGTCGAGGTATGCGGCAGGTTCCCGCAGGCCCCGGCAAGGGCGACATAGACGTGGTTTTCAATCGCCCGCGCATGCGCACAGTAGCTGACCCGCAGATGACCCGACCGCATGTCGGTGTTGTAGGGCACGAAGATGATGTTGGCACCTTTGCCGGCGGCGATCCGCGCAAGTTCGGGGAACTCGATATCGTAGCAGATCAGAATGGATATAGGCCCTCGGTCGGTATCGAACACGTGAACCTTTTCGCCGCCGCTGACACCCCACCATTTGGCTTCGCTGGGCGTGATGTGGATTTTGTACTGTTTTTCGATGGTCCCGTCGCGGCGGAACAGATAGGCGACATTATAAAGCCGTTCATCCTCGATGGTCAGATGTGAGCCGCCGATGATGTTGACGTTGTAGCGGATCGCCAGTTCATTGAACATTTCCAGGTACGGCTCGGTGAACTGGTCGAGTGCACGTGCCGCATCCTGCGGTTTGTCTGCGGGCAGCATGGAAAACAGCTGTGTCGTCAGGAGTTCCGGAAAAACACAGAAGTCGGAACGGTATTCAGACGCCGTGCCGACGAAGTGTTCACACTGCAGGGCAAAATCCTTGAACGTCTCGACACGGTGCATTTCATATTGCACGACACAGATCCGCGCCGAACCGGGATGGTTCTGTGCACCATGCTTGGCTGTATAATCGGGATTGCGCCAGATCATCAGCACCGCATTGCCGCAGCTTTCGTCATCTTCGGCCAGATAGCCCTCGATAACGCGAATGATCTCGAAACCGTTCGCCAGCTGCGCCATCAGAACCGGGTCGTCCAGTTCACGGGCGACGACCTTTTCGACATATTCATCCGGCGTCAGTTCATCGGCATGTTCGTGATAACCGGGAATGCGGCCGCCGATGACGATGCCTTTCAGATTCTTGGCGACGACAAGTTCCTTGCGGGCCTCATACAGGCGCCGGGCCAGTTTGTAGCCCTGATATTCACGCGACACGGCGATGTCGATGCCGTACAGGTATTCCCCGTCTTCGCGGTGATTGCGGATGAAGCCGTCGTCGGTCACCGTATCGAAGTCATGTGCGCTTGATGCGACATGGCCGGAAATCAGCAATGACGAGGATATGGCAACAAGCTCACCTTCAACTTCGACGCCCAGCTGACCTTCCGGAAACGACCGCAACTGGCTCAGATACTGTGGGCGTTCCCAGGGCTGAATGCTCTTGAAGACATCCGTCTGCACCTTGAGCACGGCGGGATAATCAGAAACCCGCAAGGGGCGGACGGCCACCTTGCGTTCGTATTTTTCAAGTTCGGTATCTTCCATGATGGTTATCTGATCCCCAGGTGGCCGCGTTGCCCGACCATACAAAATGGCCGGGGTGTTTCCAAGCAGACCCGTAAGTTCCGGTATTATTCAGGCAGGGGGATGAACTCGTCGTCGCCCGGGACGCCGTCAAAACGCCCGGCTTTCCAGTCTGCCTTGGCCTGCTCCAGCAGACCCTTGTCCGAGGACACGAAATTCCACCAGATCGTTCTGGGGCCGTCCATCGGCGCCCCGCCGCACAGCATGACCCGGCTGTCCGCCGTCGCGGTCACGTTCGGCTGCGATCCGGGCTTCAGAACCGCCATGACACGTTCGGAAACGGTTTCGCCATCAATGTCGATTTCGCCCGAAACGACATACAGGGCACGCTCTTCGTGGTCATCCGGAATGGTGATGCGTTTGCCGGCGGCAGCCTGGATATCGATGTAGACCGTGGGCCAGAGCACATCGACACTGGCTGACTTCCCGAATGCCGTGCCTGCAATCAGTTTCATGCTCACACCGCCCTCGTCGAATTCAGGCAGGGAGTCCGACGGATGATGGCTGAATGCCGGTTCGGTCTGTTCATGGGTCTTCGGCAGGGCAACCCAGGCCTGGATACCATGCACGGAGGATTCCCTGTCCCGCTCGGCATCGTCGGTGCGTTCCGAATGCACAATCCCCCGCCCCGCCGTCATCCAGTTAACGGCACCCGGTCTGATCGCCTGCTCATAACCCAATGAGTCGCGATGCATGATTTCGCCATCAAACAGGTACGTTACCGTGGCCAGACCGATGTGCGGATGCGGGCGGACATCGATGCCTTTTCCGGGCGGGAACGTTACCGGCCCCATATGATCGAAAAAGACGAACGGTCCGACCATGCGCCGTTCTCTGTAGGGCAGGACGCGCCGGACCTCGAAATCGCCGAGATCTGTTGGCCGCGGCTTGATCAGCAGTTCGATTGAAGACGGCATTTATTCGCTCCTGATTTGGATGTCCAGATCAGTAGGTAATGGTTTTGGCCGCTTCTGCAAGTTCCTCAGGTGTCAGATTGAACGGTTCAGCCGGGGTTGCCTGGCCCCGTTCAATGACCACCGCCTGCAAAGGTGTGTCCAGGATAACGGTCCGTCCATCGGCACCTGTTATTTCAACGGCACCGTTATCGATCAGCGCCATCGTCAGCTTGTCCTTCTCCTGCAGCCCCCAGAAGTCGGTGCCGCGCACGCCGATGGTGGCAACGGGCGTGTTCAGGGTCAGGCTGCTGCCGGCGGTCTTGTTGATCCGGCCCGACACCATCCGGAATACGCCCTTGGTCAGGGTCAGCACGCCACGGGACGGCTTGCCGGGCTCATAGACCATTTCGTCGATGGTCAGTTCGGAATGATCACCGATAAACAGCTGGCTGTCGTCGATCAGGGTTATTTCCGCACGGGTATCCTCACCGGTCAGGATCGTGTCCAGAAACTTGATGTCGCTGCCTTCACGTAACGTCCTGGGCAAACTGTGCAGGACACTCGCAATATTGCCCCGCGCCCGCGTCACGTCGCCCACATCCATGCCGGCATACTCGCTGATGGATGCCTGCTCTTCCGATGCGGCAGCATGATTGATGGTCAGACCGGACAGGAGTGCTGTTGCGAGCACGCCTGCAAAAATTCTCTTCAAATACTGTGTGTTCATTATTTACTACTTAAACCTTACTTCCTCTTATTCAATACGAGGAAGACCGGCTTTCGGATCATTTCAGGCCGTGGTCTCAGTAGTTTCCCGGTGCAGATTAGCTCTCAGCGCGGGCGGCAGGCATAATATCGAACGCGATCGAGATACGGCGCGATACGCCCGCCAGCGGCACGGTCCGGTGATAAAAATGACTCGGAAACAGGATCATCAGGCCGGGTTCCGGCTGGAACAGTGTCACTTCAGGATCATGGTGGGCATGAATGTCTGCGGGTGGACGACCGAATTCCAGCCACCCTGCGTGATCGGGATCATCAGCCTGAATGCTGTCCGGTACTTCGACATAATAAACCCCGGAAAGCCAGGCCGCCGGGTGGATGTGGGCGACCTGATGACCCTTCTGGTCCATGACCACCCCCCAGACGGAAACCATCACATCATCCGGGCAGGCATCCAGAAACGGATGCGACGGCTCACCGATAAAGCGGCGTTTATAGGCGTGGAACGCATTTTCGATTTCACGGCGGAATTGCGCCATCGGCCCCAGAGGTTCGCTCAGCAGTTCTCCCGAATGCCGTCCCTTGCGAGTGGCATGCGCCTTTGGGGACGGGGTCAGGGTCGGATGTGACAGCACATGAGCCCCGAGCGCGGCATTGAAGGCTTGAACATTTTCAAAGCCGTCCGGTGTGGTTAAGGCCTGCCGAAATATAAACCGTTCCGGGTCATCCAGTTCACGTGCGTCCGCAACGCGCCCCAGATCACGAAGCGCAAAGGCGCGGAACGCCAGCGCAGACGGATGAGACGGGGTGCGCGACAGAAACCTGTCGATGTCTCGAAGCGCCGCCGCGGCATCCCCCGACGCCAACTTCATATCGGCCAGATTGATGGCCGCCTTGGCGAAACCGGGATCTATTTCCAGTGCCCGTGCATAGGCTTTAGCCGCACTATCGGTATCTCCCTGCTCGATATAGGCCTCGCCCTGATTAAGGGCCGCCGCCGCATGCCCCGGTTCGAGCGCAAGGGCTCGCCGGTAACTGCTGATCGCCTGTTCATGCGCCCCCAGTGCCTGCAGGGCGACACCCAGATTGAAGTGCGCGGCGGCCAGACCGGGGTCTAGGCCTGCCGCTTTCTCCGCCGCGTCCCGGGCGGGGGCATCGTCCCCCAGACCGCTGAGCACTGCCGCCAGATTCGTATAAGCAACGGCATCATCGGGCCGGCGCTGGATCAGGGCATGCAACTCGTCACGGGCGCCTGAGATGTTACCCGCACATCTGAGCGCCTCGGCTCGGCCGATCGCCGCCGCCGTGTGTTCAAGATTGCGGCTCAAGGCCTTGGCGAACCAATCGGCTGCATCGCCGTGACGGCCCCGTCCGGCCAGAAGAACACCCGCGTTGTAAGCAGGCTCTGCATATCCCGGTGCCAGATCATGCGCCGCCGCATACGCTTCAAGCGCGGCATCCGTGTCATCCCCCGCAGCCAGCACATTGCCGAGGTTCATACGGATTTCCGCATCCCTTGGGGCTTTCCCGGCGGCTTCGAGCAGAAATGCGCGGGCATCTTCCGGCTCATCACACTGGAATGCCGCGATGCCCGCCAGATTAAGGACGGCAGCGTCGCGGACCCGCGATGCCAGGATCTGACGCACACCGGCCAGAGCATCCTGCGGCCGGTGCGCGGCCAGGGCTTCGCGAACACGGGCCAGTTTCATCTCTGTTTTTCGGTTTCGATATCGCGCCATATCCAAACAATCGGATGTCACGGTCTAACTCGCAAGTCTGCTCATCGGGCTCTATAGTGATTCCATGAACGACAGCATAATGCCCACCGAACTCGCCGATGCCCTGGCCCTGCACCAGAAAGGGATGCTGGCCGAAGCCGAAGCCGGTTACCGCGCCGTGATCCGCAGCGATCCCGATAATCCGGATGCCCTGCACCTGCTTTCCATTCTTTGTCTGCAACAGGGTCGCGCCGCAGAAGCACTGCCGGTCATCGACCGGGTTATTGCCCTGGCGCCTGACGCCGCCGATGCCTATGGCAACAAGGGGACTGCGCTGCAAGCGATGGAGCAGTATGGCGAAGCAGCTTTCGCTTTCCGCACGGCAATTTCACTCGCCCCGGATGCGCCGCACCATCACTACAATCTCGGCAACACACTCCGTGCGGATGGTGACAAGCCCGGCGCCGTCCGGGCGTATCGTGAGGCGATCCGCTGCGCCCCCGATCTGGTACAGGCGCACTCCAATCTGGCTACGACACTTTCCGAACTGGGGCTTTTCAACGAGGCCGTGGCACATTGCAAACTGGCCCTGAAGTATCAGCCTGAATTTGCCGATGCGCACTACAATCTCGGCAATGCCTACCGCGAATCCGGACGTCACGCACAGGCCGTCGAGGCATATCACGCCACCATCCGTCACAATCCCGATCACGCCGATGCCTATTGCAATCTGGGCCTGAGCGAAATGATCAGCCCCGGTCTCGATCAGGCGATCCGGACCCTGGGCAAGGCCGTTGAAATCGATCCGGCGCAGAACATGGCGGCATTTTACCGGGCCGTCGCCACCGAAATGACGGGCGCCGAACCGTCAAAGCTGTTCAGCGCATTGCCGGATGACGACCCCGATGTCACGGCATGGTGTGACAGCTGGGATTACGTCAAAAGTCATTCGACCCTGAAAACCGAGATCATCCACTGCCCCTACAGTTTGCTGACCCATGCGCTCGAGGCCGCCATGCTGGAAGGGCTGGTGCTTGAATTCGGTGTCCGCCACGGTCAATCGATCCGCCATCTTGCGGTAAAAGCCGGACAGGCCATCCACGGCTTTGATTCCTTTCACGGATTGCCGTCGGCCTGGGGCGGCGAGCCGGAAGGTGTATATTCAACCGATGGCGAACTGCCCGATGTGCCGGACAACGTCACCCTGCATGCCGGGCTTTTTGACGAGACCCTTGGCCCGTTTCTAAAATCCCATCCCGGCGATATCCGGTTCTGTAACATTGATTGCGATATTTATGCGTCGACCGTCAGTGTGCTGGAGGGCATTGCCCCCCGGATCAAACCCGGCACGGTGCTGGTGTTCGATGAATACCTGATCAACCCGACATGGCGTGACGACGAGTACAAAGCGTTTCAGGAAGTCGTTGAAAAACACGGCTGGAAATATACCTACCTCGCCTTCGGTATCGTCACCAAGCAGGCGGCGGTGATCATCGACGCGATCTAATCGCCGCTGAGATGTAGGACCACATTGCGCCGATGCGGGCGGAGACGGTGTTCGAACAGATACAGTCCCTGCCAGGTGCCGAGCATCGGCCGACCGTCCGAAACGGGGATCGACAACGACACATCCGTCAGCGCACTCCGGATATGCGCGGGCATGTCGTCGGGACCTTCCGCGGTATGGCGATACATTTTCGGGTCTTCGGACACCAGACGCTTGAAGAACACGTTCAGGTCATGAATCACATCCGGGTCCGCATTCTCCTGAATCGTCAGTGAAGCCGACGTGTGACAGCAGTAGACTGTGAGGATACCGCAGGCGATTCCGCTATCAGCACAGAACGTCACGGCGTCCCGGGTGAATTCGTATAACCCCTGGCCGTTGGTCGAAATCTGCAGTTGGGTTTGTGCGTGCGCCATGCATTTCTGTTAACATCCCCGGAGACGTTTGTAACCGCGAGACTTGCCCGAGACTTCTGATGCGTATTCGACAAGGCCCCCTTCCCGGCAGCGTTGCCGACGGCATCACCCGGGGCGTGGTGCGCCTGATGAACGATATGGGGCTGGCGCCATTGCTGGAATTCCGCCTGACCAACAAACGCCGGGTCGATGTCGCGGCCATTGACCGCGACGGCAGGTTCACGATCATCGAGGTCAAAAGCTCGCTCACCGATTTCCGCACCGACGGCAAATGGCATGAATACCTGCCCTACTGCGATTATTTCTATTTCGCAGTTGATCCGGATTTTCCACGCGAGCAGCTTCCGGATGATGCCGGGCTGATTATCGCTGATTCCTATGAGGCGGCGATCCTGCGCTCGGCCGACGTAGTACCCATGAACGGCAACCGACGCCGGACCCAGACGCTCAGGTTCGCCCGCACCGGCGCAAGCCGTCTGGCCGGGCGCGACGACCCGGCCATCTAGCAACTTCTCGGTTATTCCGCGGCAAGTCTCGGGCGAAACATTGTTTCCATGTCGCGTCGGATCTTCACTGCGTCGAGGCTCTCGTCGACCTCGACATCCTGCCAACGTACCGGCTGGTTCGCGGCGA
This sequence comes from Rhodospirillales bacterium, assembly GCA_040218645.1. Lineage (GTDB taxonomy): Bacteria > Pseudomonadota > Alphaproteobacteria > Rhodospirillales > Casp-alpha2 > UBA4479. The sequence goes on along the minus strand of JAVJQZ010000013.1, from coordinate 969,999 downwards.
TATCGGACTTCAGCTTGACCTTGTGCGCCAGCCCGATCGGCAACCCGCCCATCTCCAGCGACTTGTCCGCCGGATACAGCTTGCCCCAGACCGTGTGTCCGCCTTCGCCGTCGAGCATTTCACCGGCCTTGAGCGCACGTTTCGCGGTGGCGACCACGTCGCCCCGGAAACCTTCGGTGCTGCCCGTCGGCTTGTTCAGCAGTGCGGCGGAGAGGATCGAGATATTCAGTTCCAGCCCGATCAGGTGAAACGGCTTGTACATGGCCGAATAGCGCCCGGTGCTGTCAGTGTTCATACCGTACTGGCGGAAACACGCGGCGGCGTAGTCATTGGGTGCTTCGATCACGACATAGACGCCCCAGCGCAGATCCTTGAACACCGGGCGGCCGTCGCGTTCAAGCGAAGACACGACTTCGACCTGACCCTTATGATGCAACTGTCCACCCTCTGACGCCGGACGCAGGACATGCGCCAGATCATCCATCCCGGCGGCGGGGAACATCAGGCCGTACGGCGGCGGTGTCAGCCCTGTGGCATTAGCGATCGCCGCCATTTCGAGTGCCGATTTCGTGCCGTCGAGAAAGCTGTTGAACATCTGGCTGTTCATGCCGGCCTTGGCCGCCTGTTCCGGCGTGAGACCGTAATGATCCCAGACCGTATCCGGCGTTGAGGCATGATACGCCGGCAGGTACTTCGTTCCCTTGCCCGCCGCGACGACGTCAAATCCGGTGGCGCGTGCCCATTCGACCATTTCACAGGTCAGCGCCGGCTGATCACCGTAGGCCATGGAATAGACAACCCCTGCCGAGCGGGCTTCTTCGGCCAGCAGGCCGCCGGCCAGCACATCGGCTTCCACATTGACCATCACGATATGAATGCCGTTACGGATGGCTTCGCGGGCATGCACCAGACCCACCACGGGATTGCCGGTGGCTTCGACGACAACGTCAATCCCGCCGGCCTGCATCATCGCCATGGCGTCATCGACGAATTTCGTGTTCGCAATAAGTTCGTCCGTCCAGCCGACCGACGTGCACGACGCTTTGGCCCGCGCCGGTTCAAGATCGGCAATGACGGCAACGTCGAGACCCGGTGTCGTCGGCACCTGCGACAGAAACATGGAGCCGAATTTACCGGCGCCGATCAGGCCGACGCGAACGGGTTTGTTCTCTGCCGCACGTGCGGCGAGTTCCTGGTAGATATACATGGATTACTCCGCTGCCTGGGATTGCTCGGCAATCAGATCGCTGAGGCAATCATCCGAAAGCGCTTCGATCGGTGTGAAATCACGATGCGCGATCCATTCCTCGCGATTGAAGGCGCGGATGTGATTGTCGACATGGCACAGCGACAGATAAACGATAGTCCGCCCGAACGGTGAGATGTTCGGCGGGCTGGCGTGTACCAGCAGTGACGAGAACATCAGCATGCTCCCGGCAGGACCCGTCGGCGCAACACAACCGCCCTGTTCGGCAAGCTCGGTGACCTTTTCACGGTCAAGCGTCCACAGCGGATAGCTGGTCGTTTCCAGATCATGCCCGGCTTCGACGACACCCAGCTTGTGGCTGCCCGGAATGAACAGCAGCGGCCCGTTCGCCGCCGTTACGTCATCAAGAAACACGGCGATGTTCATGGCACGCGGCTCCGGCATTTCATCATCGCGTTTCCACGTGCCGTAATCCTGGTGCCACTGCCATACGGCACCATCGAACGCCGCCTTGGCGTTGACCTTGTACTGGTGCATGTAAAGTTGACCATCGAGAACCTGGGACACCGGGTCAATCAAACGGGGGTGCGCACCGAGACGGCGAAACGCTTCGTTGTACTTGTGCGCGGCAAACGCCGTCCGTGCGACACCATTCGACTCACGCCACACTTCCTTGCGGTCAAGCGCGTAAATGGCTTCAGCTTCGCGCTTCAGCAGCGCGGCTTCTTCGGGTGAGAATTTGCCCGGAAAGAACAGATAGCCGTCTTCATCGAATTTCTTCAACTCTTCATCGGTTAAACGCATGGGGGGTTCCTCCTGATATCCATGTTCCGCACCTTGTTCATCGGTGCTGTTCAGTGGTTTCAACTAGGCGGCGGCACGTTGTCTCGCCTGCCTTCTCTGCGTGATGGGTTGCCAGTATTCCGGCCTTGTCCGCATCACCGGCAATAATCGCATCGGCGATGTCGCGGTGTTCGCTCCAGATCGTCGGGCGCGGCGTCGCGTCTTCGAGAACGATCCGCATGGCCCGGACCATGTGCGGCCAGGCTCCTTCCGCCACCATGGCAATTTCGGGATTTCCGGAAAGATCATATATGGCGCGGTGAAAAGCGATATCCGCCTCGACCAACCGGTCCATCGATCCCTGCGCCAGCGCCGCCATGCCGACATCCATCAAGGCATTCAGACGTTTTTCCCGGACAGAAACCGGCGTTTCACCTGCAGCGGCCAGACGTGCCGCAAGACCATCCAAAGCTGCACGCACCTGATACAGAGCCAAAAGCCGGTGGGCATCAACGGGCGCCACCATCTGCCCCTTGCGGCCCCGGTCGACGACTAGCCCTTCGCGTTTGAGCAGCACCAGCGCATGGCTGATGGGCTGGCGGCTGACGCCCAGCGATACCGCCAGATCTTCCTGCGCGAGCGGCGCGCCCGGCGCCAGTTCACCCGACATGATCGCGGTCCGGATCGCGTCATGTGTCTGCATGATCAGGTCGGGCTTCACGGCGAGTGGACGCATGGTCTATCGGCCTTTGGCGGTATTTGTGAATTCAGAATTCGGAATTCTTATAGCAGGCCGTTTTTCAAGTCAAGTCAACCGATCCGGTGCAGCCGCTGTCCATAGGCATTCAGCCAGGCTTCGGCCTGCTCTTCGTGCGGCGTCAGGGTCTGCACGAGGGCATGAAACTGCGGCCCGTGATTGCGCTCGATGATGTGTGCGACTTCATGCGCGACGATAAAGTCAAATACGAAACCGGGTGCCAGGATCATCCGCCATGAAAAGTTCAGCGAGCCGTCATGGGCGCACGAGCCCCATCGTGAAGTGGTATCGCGGACCGTGACCCGACCGATCTTGACGCCCAGAACCGCGGCTTTTTCCAGCGCCAGTTCGGACAACCGTTGCTTGGCCTCTTTTTTCAGCCAGTCCCCCAGCCGGCGCGCCAGATGATCGGCATCGCCGGAGACACAGACCCGCCCTTCGTTGAGCCAGACACCACGCCGCGCTTCGGGGTGGTGTTCAATGATATGGTCCTCACCCAGGATCGGGATCGTCTGTCCGGGTGCGAACGGAATACGTTCCGGCAGCTTATCCAGCCGACGCAGCAACCACGCGGTCTGGCTTTGCAGAAAACCGAGGGCCTCCGCCTCCGAGGCGTACCACGGCAACGTCAGTTTGACCCCGTCGGTCTTGGGATCGACCCGCATGATGATGCGCCGCGCCTGCCGGTTCCGCTTCAGCGAAACCGGCACGGGGCGGCCCTCAAGATCGAAGCTGAATTCCTTGCTTTGCTTGCGGGCCGCCAATGTGCTGGATCAGGCCGCCGCCGGGATCGGCGTGCCGATGGCGTCGAATGCCGCGAACAGTTCCGTGCGCTGCGCATCCGTAAGAGGCACGAACGGCGGGCGCAGGTTTTCCCAGCCGGCCTGCCCGGTATTGCGTGCGGTCATCGCCTTCAGGGCCGGCGGCAGAGGATAGCCGGACACCACCTTGCGCATGGCGCTGAGGGTCTCGTGTGCCGCCAGAACGTCCGGCGATTCACCGTTTTCGACCCAACCGTTGTAGACCGCCGCGTTGAGGAACGAGGTTACATTCGCCGCAGCCGTGATGCACCCGGCGCCGCCGCGCTTGAGAAGCGGCAGCATCAGATCATCGGCGCCCGAGAACACCGCAAAGCCCGGGAATTTCTCGGCGGCACCGGCCATGTTATCGAACACGCCCGAGCTATCCTTCATGCCGACGACGGTTTCCGGATAGGCTTTCAGCAGCATTTCGATCAGACCGTAGGTGATCGGCACGCCCGACATCTGCGGGAAGTGGTAGAGGAAAATCTTCAACCGGTCGTCGGCAATCTTGTCGATCACTTCGGCAAAGGCATCATACAGCCCCTGGTCGCTCATGTTCTTGTAATAGAACGGCGGCAGCATCAACACACCCTTGGCCCCGGCGCCAATCGCCGCCTGCGTCAGGTTGATGCTGTCGATTGCCGCGCAACAGCCCGTGCCGGGCATCAGGACGTCACCCGGAACGCCGCGTTCGACGAGCCCTTCGATGATTGAAATCCGTTCCTTGAGACCGAACGAGTTTGCTTCGCCGGTGGTGCCGAGGACAGCCAGGCCATCGCAGCCGTTCGCCAGCAGCCATTTGCTGTGGGCCGCCATCAGGTCGAGATCCGGCGACAGATCGTCCTTTACGGCGGTGACAACGGCGCTGAATACGCCTTTATAGGGTGAATGGGTCAACGTAGGGTCCTCCACTGATTGGTCTGTACATTCTCTAAAGATGTAAGCGGGCTCATTTGGGCCAGTCTACAATATAATCTTCCATGTCATCGACATCGCGTTCCGACACGATCCGCCCGAACACCGATATGCCTGCCTCGATGACCGTATCCGTCGTCCCCGAAACGAGGGGATGCCACCATGGCAATGTCTGACCTTCGGCCAGCAGCCGGTAGGCACAGGTCGATGGCAACCACGGTATTTTGCCGACGTTCTGGGGCGTCAGGCGACGGCAGTCGGGAACGAAACGCTGACGGTCTTCATAACTGGTACAGCGGCAGGTGTCGAGATCGAGCAGGCGGCAGGCGGCATTCGTGTATAGAATCTCACCCGTATCTTCATGTTCAAGCTTGTTGAGGCAGCACTTGCCGCATCCATCACAGAGCGATTCCCATTCCGGCCCGGTCATTTCGTTCAGCGATTTGCGCTGCCAGAAAGGGACGCCGTCCTTGGTGCCTAGCTTTTTACGTAACGCCATATTCTGACTTTCAGCATATCCAGTTTCATCAGGCCTGATCGATCAGGTGAATGAACGACCCGACGACCCGGCGATCCGCAAGGCCGGTATCGCCGAGTTCCTGACCGCGTGCATCTTCAGCGCGAAACAATGGCAGCCCCGGCCCCTCCTCGACAACCGTCGCAAAGTGGAACTCATGGCCGCGAAAGCGGGTGCGGGCGCCGCCGAGCGGCCCGGCCTTGGCAAGCGTGACGCGGCGATAGCCGATGTGCAGGCGTTTCGTCGCAAAGCTCGTTTCCAGCGGCAGCAAACCGGCCATCGGATGGCGCCGGCCGTCTGCATCGGTCAGGCCATGGCCCAGCACCATGTACCCGCCGCATTCGCCGAAGATCGGCTTTGACGCATCGGCGGCCTGCTGCAGGCCATCCATGAAATCCCAGTTCGCGGAGATACGTCCGGCGTGCAGTTCCGGGTATCCGCCCGGCAGATAGATCGCATCCGCCTTCGGATCCGGAGCTTCATTGGTGAGCGGCGAGAAGAAACTGATTTCCGAACCGGCGCTGCGCCAGCCTTCGAGCACCGCCGGATAGGCAAATGCAAAAGCATCGTCGCGGGCAACGGCAATACGCTGCCCAAGCGGCGGGATCAGAACCGGCGCATCCGATTTGGGGCGAACCGGCCAAGGCCGCATGGCACGCCGTATGGCGGTGATATCCAGATGCTCGCCGATCCAGTCCGCGGCCTTATCCAGAAAGACTTCGAGGTTTTTGTGCTCACGCGCCTGTACCAGACCAAGGTGGCGTGACGGCATTTCAAGGCTCTCATTGCGGGGCAGTGCGCCATAGATTTCAAGATCCGGGGCGATACGCTTCATGGCGTCTTTGAGGATGTCCACATGACGTGCACCGCCGACCCGGTTGAAAATGACACCCGCCACGTCGACACCCTTGCGATGTTCGGCAAAGCCCTTGGCCAGGACCGCCGCACTCGCCGCCTGTTTCGAGGCATCGATCACAAGCACCACTGGCCAGCCGGTAATTTCCGCAAGCGCCGCCGTGGAGCCGTCATGGACGTCGTCGCTCGGGACCGCACCGTCGAACAGCCCCATCACACCTTCACAGATGATATCGTCGGCCTTGGCGGCCATGTCCCCGGCAAGCTCGGCCAGCGTTTCCGGCCGCATCGCCCAGGGATCGAGATTGCGGCACGGCCTGTTGGTCGCCGCGGTGTGAAAGGCCGGATCGATATAGTCGGGTCCCGTCTTGGCAGATATCACATCGATCCCGGTCTCCCGGAGATGCCGTAAAAGGCCCAGGGTGATCAGTGTTTTTCCAGCCCCCGAAGACGGTGCGGCAATGATCAGGCCGCTGCCCGGCACGCCCGATAATCTGCGCGCCGTCACAGAAGCTTCCCGATCCTCTCGGCCATCGCCTGAGGATCGGTACCGTGCGAGAAATGCGTTACCAGTTTCCCGTCCGGCCCGATGAAATAGATGATCGAGGTATGGTCGACGAGATAATCCTGTGGATCGTCGCCTGTCGGTTCGTGCTTGCGGTAATAGACCCGGTACGCACGTGCGACCGCCTTGATCTGCTCTTCGGTTCCGGTCAGCCCGACCGTCTGCGGGTGGAAATAGGAAACGTATTCCTTCAGATGTTCCGGTGTGTCGCGGGCCGGATCGACGCTGATGAATACGGGCGTGATTTTTTCGGCTTTCTCCGCCGGCAGCATGTCCAAGACACCCGCGATATCGCTCAACGCGGTCGGGCAGACATCGGGGCAATATGTGTATCCGAAGAAGACCAGCATGTATTTGCCGAGGAAGTCCTTTTCCGTGACCGTCTGGCCTTCATCATTGACCAGTGTAAAGGGGCCGCCGACCGAAGGACCGCTGCTGGATGACGCGCTGCTTCCGGCTTCGCCGCCCCGCTTGTCAAAGTACTCCGTCCCGACCAGAACGATGACAAAGGACACGACAACGATCCCGATAAGCAACAGCAACAGCTTTCCACCGGATTTTTTCTTCGGCGGGGACTTGGATGCTTCGGGTTCGACCGGGTCCAGCACATTCGGCATTTCTGACGATGTTTGATCCGTGGATTCCGGTTTCTTGTTTTCGTCGGACATATCACTTCCAATCCGTGTAATCACGCCGCCAATCATACGAGGATGCAGCACATCATCAAGCCCGCTCACACGTCGCGGTCATTGGCGGCAGCCCCGGTTCGGCCTACACTCCTGCCATGACAACGCATGAATCAGGCTCAACACCGGCTCGCAAACCGGAAGGCGAATTACGCCGCGGCTGGACCACCGGCACCTGCGCGGCTGCCGGTGCGGCAGCGGCATACCGCGCGCTGTTGAGCGGCGATGCGCAAACCACTGTCACCGTTCGCCTGCCGAAGGGAGAGGCCCCGACGTTTTCTCTCAGCCGCTGTGAAAAGCTTGGCGATGGATGGCAGGCCGGCGTCATCAAGGACGCGGGCGATGATCCCGACGTCACCCACGGTGCCGAGGTTATCTCTATGGTCCGGCAACTTGAACCTGGCACCGGTATTATCTTCAGAGCCGGAGACGGCGTCGGCACGGTCACTTTGGCCGGATTACCGGTTCCGGTCGGTGAACCGGCAATCAATCCGGGCCCCCGCGCCATCATTACCGATGCCGTTACCGCCGTGGCCGAGGAAATGGATGTCGCCAGTGACCTTGAGATCACGGTTTCCATTCCCGGCGGGCAGGTGCTTGCCGAAAAAACCATGAACCCGCGTCTCGGGATCAAGGGGGGCTTGAGCATTCTGGGGACGACCGGCATCGTCATTCCCTATTCCTGTGCGTCGTGGATCAATTCCATTCGTCGCGGCATCGACGTTGCCCGCTTGCAGGGGATCGCGCATCTGATAGCCTCGACCGGTTCCACCTCTGAATCCGCCGCCATGCGGGATTACCCGGAGCTGCCGGAACAGGCCTTCATCGATATGGGCGATTTCGCAGGTGGGCTTTTGAAATATCTGCGCCGCCATCCGGCCCCGAAACTCACCCTGGCCGGCGGTGTCGCCAAACTTGCCAAGCTCGGGCAGGGCCATCTGGATCTGCATTCCAAGCGCTCGTCGCTCGACATGGACAGGCTGGCCGAGACCGCTGCTACGAAGGGCGCAGACCCGGCACTCGCCGAGAAAATCAGGCACGCAAATACGGCAATGGAAGCACAGACGCTTTGTGCCGAAGCCGGCATAAAGCTGGCCGACGCCATCGCCCTTGGCGCACGGGAAACCGCCATGGCGTCGCTTGGCGGCGAAACCGACGTACAGGTCATTGTCTATGATCGGAACGGGGTACAGGTAGGCAGCACGGAAAATGTTTGAGCGGACCATTGTCATTCTCGGCGGCACGGCAGAAGCGCGGAAACTTGCCGATATACTCGTCGATACACACGCTGATTGGCGCATCATCACCTCACTGGCCGGCCGCACGAAAAATCCCAAGCTCCCGCAAGGTGAGGTGCGCGACGGCGGCTTCGGCGGTGCCGACGGCCTCGCCACCTATCTGCGCGAAACCAAAGCCGATCTGCTGATCGACGCCACCCATCCTTATGCCGCACGGATCACCGCGCATGCCAGCGAAGCCTGCAAGGCTGCAAACATCCCCCGCCTTGTTCTTGATCGTCCGGCATGGACGGCTGAGCCCGGGGACCGCTGGGTCCATGTCCGGAACATCGGCGACGCCGCCCGCGAAATTTCCAGAAAATCCGATGCCTGCCTGATTACCACCGGCGTCAATGATCTTGAGGTGTTTTCCCCGATCCTCACCACGAAGCTGTTCGTGCGCCTGATCGAAAAGCCGGCGGACATGCCGCTGGCCGGTGCTGAAATCGTCATCGGCACACCACCTTACAAAAAGGATGAAGAAATCACCCTGATGCGTCTTCTCGGCATTGATCTGCTGATCACCAAGAATGCCGGGGGGGCCGCGACCTATGCCAAGATCGAGGCGGCGCGGGCGCTTGGCATCGAAGTGATCATGATCGACCGGCCCGCCCTGCCGGAGAGCGATGTGGTGACAAGCGTTGAAGATGCCCTGACAAGGGTGGCCGGCCTCCTGGCTTAGGAAGAAACGCCCGGGTGCTGCGTGCGGTCGCGCGGCAGGAACTGCTCCTCAATCATGAAGGCGGCGACAGCATCGCGGGCTTCCTCCAGACTGATCCCGTGTTCGGCAATGGTTTCGGCGGCTTCGGCAACGATTTGATCCACTTCCTGCATCGCCTTCAGACGCTTGAACATGTCGTCGCGGCGGATGCCCATGCTTTCGCCGATCAGGTCCATGTAGTTGACGATCTCGAACGGCCATTCGGTTTCGTGCGAGGATATCTCGCGGTGATCCGCATGGAACACGCTGCACAATGTCGTCACGCCGGCATCTTCCGCCGCACGCAAAACCCCGGAAATGGTTTCCGTAAGATGATCCGGCATGGTGATCAGGGATGACATCTGATAGCCCGCCCGGTCGATCCCCAGATCGACCAGTTCAAGCCCCGGTATCGCCCGCAGCAGATCATGCACCGCTTCACTGACACCCCGCGACCCAGGGAATTCAAACAGCGCGACTTTCCTGTTCACGGGCCGGGTCATCAGTTTCTTCATGTCATCGAGGCGGCGTGCCATGTAAGCCGGGAACATGTTGATGTCGAACATCGGCCCGTCGGCGCTTTCCACCGATGGCAGCGCGATCTCGCCGAATTGAATATGACAGGTCGGACACCACGCCAGAACCTCGGAAGCGCCGGTTTCGTGAAACCGCTGGATGGTACTGAGCGCCTGGCGGCCGGCGTTTTCCGTATCACCGGGACGAAACTGCAAAACACCGCAACAGTTACCGGGGCCGCCATAGACCTCATAGGTCGCACCAAGCCTGTCCAGCACATCGAGACACAACAGGCCGATGTGCGGCGTCCTCAGCAGGTTGCAGCCGGTATAGAACACCAGATCGGGAGCAGTTTCAGGTACCGGTCTTTTTGCCGGCGGGTTCAGGCGCGCCAGAACGTCGAGCGGCATCTGCAGTCGCGACAGCATCCGCACCCCCTTGCTCATCAACTGGAAAGATTGCCGCCCTGCATCGCGGCGATCCGCCGTTTCGCCCTTCTCGTTCAGGCGGCGGCGGGCCATGGTCAGCATGAAACGGGGATTGATGCCTTCGGCGCAGACATCAATGCACTTACCCGTGCCGCAACACTTCAGCGCCCAGACTTCGGCGTCCGGCGCATGCACCTCGCCTTTGAGGATATCGATCGCACCGCCGGCAAGGATTTCCGGGGACGCCCCGCCGATGCCGGCCAGTGCGGGCGTCGGACAGACCTCGGCGCATTTCCCGCACGTCGTGCAGGCATCGACGATATCGTCAACGCGGCGGTCAAGATCGGCAATCAGGGTTTGAACGGTCGTACGCATGTCTATCTCCGTCCAATTACGCTAGGGAAGACAGATAAATGCGTCAATCAAGGCATTGTAACGGCAACATTTTTAGAATTATACGCTGCGCGGCCTGAGGACGTGGTGGTGATCTTCGGCATAAAGCCGGGAATCTTCGAACGTCTCCGGTCCCATCACGCGACCGACCATGATCAGGGCCGTGCGGGTAATCCCTGCGGCTTTCACCTTGTCACGAATATCGCCAAGCGTGCCTTCGATGAACATCTCGTCCGGCCACGTGACCCGGTATGCGACGACCACCGGGCAATCCGCACCGTAGTGCGGGATCAGTGTCTTCTGGACATGCGCCAGATTATTGATGGACAGATGAATTGCCAGCGTGGCCCCGCTTTTCCCGAGCGTGTCGAGGTCTTCGCCGTTCGGCATGGAGGACGAGCGGACGGCGGTGCGCGTCAGGATCACGGTCTGCGCCACGTCGGGCAGTGTCAGTTCCTTTTTCAGTGCTGCCGATACCGCGGCATAGGCGGAAACGCCAGGCGTCACATCATAACTGATTCCCAGCGCGTCGAGCCGCCGCATCTGTTCGGCCACGGCCCCATACAGCGACGGATCGCCCGAGTGCACCCGGGCCACGTCATGGCCTGCGGCATCGGCTTTCTGTATTTCATCGATGATCTGATCCAGGTGCATTGGTGCCGTATCCATCACGAGCGCATCGGAAGCAGCCTCGGCAATGATCGCTTCCGGCACCAGAGATCCCGCATAAAGCACGACCGGCGCCTGCTGTATGAGCTTCAGCCCTCGGATCGTAATAAGATCAGCCGCCCCAGGTCCGGCCCCGATGAAATGAACGGTCATTGCCCTCTGATGACCCCTTCGAGGACATCCAGAATCAGATCGGTGCCCTTCTGTACCAGAAGCACATCGTCATCAACGATGACGCGCTCCACATTTTTCGGCAGATCGCCGAGTTTGTTTTCAAGGTCCGGCGGCAAATCGCCCTTCATCAGGCCCGGCGGCAGCTGGTTGCCCCGTTTGGCCAGTCCCGGCGGCAACTGGTCCCGCTTGGCAAGCCCCGGCGGCAGACCGTTGCCACGTCCCTTGCCCTTGGCGTCCTTGTCCTTGTCCTTGGCTTTTTTGCCGCTCTTGTCCTTGTCTTCACCATCATCAGCGGGTTTCGCACCGGGGACACGGTCATAGTATTCCTCAATGACCCGTTTCTCGGCTTCCTTGAAAACGATATCGGCAATATCACCGATGACACCGCCGCTCCCCGTCTCCTGAGTCGGCGGCGTTGATTGCGCGTGAGCCTGTGTAACCGTGAAGACGCCCAGCAGGGCCAGCAGTAATAATCTCATGTCGTTTCCTCCGGCTCTTTTATTCGGACAGCTTGGCGGCATAACCGCGCGGCGTGTACATCCATTCCCGCATGCCACGCCGGATATGACGTGACGCGCTTGAGCCGACCAGAACCAGTGTCAGCATGTCGACCATATCAACTTCCAGCTCGGATAAAGTGATTATTCGCACATTCTCATCCGTCCGCCCGAGATTCCGCGCCAGAACAACGGGAACGTCTCCGGGACGGTGTTGCAGCAGTATTTCCTTTGCCGCCGCAAGCTGCGTCCGGCGCCGCTTGGAGACCGGGTTATAGAACGCCACCGTGAAGTCACCCATGGCCACCGCTTCGATGCGTTTTTCGATCACCGCCCAGGGCGTCAGCAGATCGGACAGCGATATCAGTGCGAAGTCGTGACCGAGCGGCGCACCGATACGTGCCGCAGCCGCCTGCACGGCGGATATCCCCGGGCTGACCCGGACCGCAAGCCTGTTGAACGCCGGATCGTCATCACGGTCCAGTACTTCGAAAGCAAGGGCTGCCATGGCATAGATTCCGGCATCCCCGGAACTGACCAACGCCACCTCGCGTCCCTCGGCAGCCAGTTCGATGGCGCGGCGGACACGGGCTTCTTCTTCGGAAAGTTCGGACATATGGCGCTGCTTTCCGGCAATGGCACCGTCCAGCAGATCAAGATACAGGCCATACCCGACGACATCCGTTGCTTCGGCCAACCAGGCACTGACTTCGGGCGTGCGCCATGAAGCCTGACCCGGACCGATCCCGACGATCGACAGCCGGCCCCGGGCACGGCCAATCCCGGCTGCTTCAATCGGCAGCGAGGCGCGGGCGACGGCACAGGTGGCGCGTGCCGACTTGCGCTTGGTGACAATCAGATCGCCTCGCGGCCCGGCGGCGGCGAGCGCGGCGCCTTCACTGACCCCGTGGCAGCCGACTTCCGCAAAAACCACATCGGACGGATTGGCCAGTCGTGGCGTTTGACCTTCCAGCGTTGCCGCATCAAAGAATCGCGCCGGCACATTCATGCTTTCCGCCAGCGCCAGCACCGCCGGCTCATCGGATTTAAGATCAAGCGAAACCACACAGGCCACGGCACCGGCGGACAGGCCCGCTTCCGACAGCGTTTCGGTGACCAGCCCTGCCAGTTCATCGGGTGCGCAATTTCGCTCACAGCCGACACCAAGCGCCAGCATCTGCGGCTGCATGACAAGCGTCTGGCCATCAGCCATGAAATCCGCATCCGTCAACAGAATACCGACAATTGCGGCATCATCCGTATGCGGCACCACCAGCCAGTCGGGCATCGCCACATGCGGATCAAGTTCAAGCCTTACCGGGTCACCGTTCAGCATGGCCGCCATCACGGCCTTGGCCGGGGCCGGATCGGCAATGCGCCAACCGGCGGGCGGATCATCCAGGGCGAACCCGAGACCGACATCGCCTGCCGTGGTGATTGCAGGCGCGATATCAAGCGCCGCTGCGATATCCCGTGCAAGGCGGTTTGCCCCCCGATGACCGCCCAATACCGGCACAATGGCAGACCCGTCATCGGCGAGGGCCAGCATTGGCGGCTCGGTACGTTTGTCGGCCAGAACCGGGGCCACGGCGCGGACCAGGATACCGGCCGCACAGATACCGATCACCGCCCGCCCACTTTCGAACAGGGACCGGATATGCGCGAGCGTTTCGCTGAAAGCCAGATCCGGTGCAGACGTACGATGAGCAAGACCATGCACTTCGGCTCCCGGCAGAACCGGCTGCAGACGCCGCGCCAGTTTCTCGCCAGCTTCCGTCAGGGCAATGAAAACGGGTGTTGTGCTCATGCGTCCACAGCCTCGGCCCGACGGGACAGGATCATCGAAAAATAGGGGGCCCGCGTGGCCTCGAGTTCGCTCAATGGCATGACTTTCTCATCTGCTAATGTCGCACGTTCGACATAGACGGCGCTTTCCAGCCGCCCCAGCCGACCCAGCACAGTGCGCACCTTCTCCAGGTGACGTCCGACTTTCATGATGGCGACGGCGTCGGCAGCGGCGATCCGGGCTTCCAGATCAGCTTCGTCCAACGGGGCTGGAACGATGGACAGTACCTGATTGCGCGACACCAGCGGCTGACCAGCCCTGGCCGCGCAGGCGCCGAGGGACGACACCCCCGGCACGACCTCGCTTTCGAAGTTCTGCGCCAGACGCCCGAACAGATACATGAAAGAGCCGTAGAGAAACGGATCACCCTCGCACAGCACAGCCACATCTCGTCCGGCATTCAGGTGTTCGGCAATTTCGACGGCATATCTGTCGTAGACATCATTGGCCGGAAACCTGCCCGGGATCATCGGCGTTTCGATAACGATCTCCGTCTTCCCTTGCGGAATATGCGGCTGGGCAATGGCCCGCGCCATACTCGCAGTCCCGTCGGCCGGAGCCGGATAGGCAATGACGTCAGCTTCCGAGATCAGGCGTACGGCCTTGAGGGTCAGCAGTTCCGGGTCGCCGGGTCCGACGCCGATACCGTAAAGCCGTCCGCTCATGATTTTTTCATCCGCCACTGCAATACATCGATCGCCGGTTTCAGTGCCGTCATCGTGCCGACGGGCGCAGCCTGCGCAATGCCGATCCGCACCAGCTCTCCCCCCATCACACGGGCCGCCGTCATAAGATGCGCCTGCGCCTCCAGCGTCACCGCGTTGGCAACCAGACGCCCGCCCGGCTTCAGGGCATCATAGGCGGCAACAAGGATATCGGTGTTGCGGGCAATACCACCGCCGACGAACACCGCGTCTGGCGTGTGCAGATTTTCGTCCAACGCGCCGGGAAAGTCGCCTTCGATGACCGTCAGTTCCGGCACCCCAAGATCATCCGCATTGCTGCGAATCCGTTGCAGCCGGTCGGGATCGTGTTCGAAAGCAACTGCATGGGCCGACGGTTCGGCCCGGAGCCATTCGATCGCCACGGTGCCGTTCCCGGCCCCCACATCCCACAGCATCTCGCCGGGCTTTGGCGCCAGAGCTGCCAGCGTCACGGCACGCACATCGCGCTTGGTGATGGTGCCGTCATGATCGAAGGCATCATCCGGCAGCCCCGGCGTACGTGACAGCGGCAACATGTCCGTATCCGCGATGCAATCCACACACACCGTATTCAGATTATCGAACTCCGTATCAAAGCCGTTGCAGGCCAGGGCATCGGAACGGCGCTCGCTTTCTCCCCCCATGCGCTCCAGCACGGTGAGCGGGCTTTGCCCGTAACCCATCGCCGCCAGGGTATCGGCAATCTCGGCGGGGGAATCGGCATCCCGGCTGAGGATGATCAGTTTCAGATCCGGCTGAATGTCGCGACGGAGCGCCACCAGCGGCCGGGAATGCACACTGATTAATTTCAGCATCGGATCACTGAGCGGCCAGCCCATACGTGCCGCCGCCAGTGAGAACGCCCCGGCCTGGGGCAGGACACGAACGGCATCCCGGCCTAGCAATCCGATCATCCGGACCGCGATGCCGTAATTCAGCGGATCGCCGCTGGCCAGCACGCAGATCGTCTGATCCGCTGCCGCCGCACCGATCTTTTCAATATCCGCGTGCAGGTCTTTTCCCCACGCCAATGTTTCACGGGGATCGCCGTCGTCGAGCATCGCCAGATGCCGCGCACCGCCACAGATCAGCGTTGCTTCGGCCAATGCTTCGCGCGCCTTGGCAGACAGGCCCTGAAGGCCGTCTTCGCCGATCCCGATCACGGTGACGGGCAGGCTCATGACAGCCCCCCGGCCAGGGCGTTGACGGCGGCGGATGCGATGGCGCTGCCGCCGACACGGCCGCGGAGCGTGATGAACTCAATATCCAGCGCACTCTCGGCCAAGGCCTGCTTGGATTCCGCAGCCCCGACAAAGCCGACGGGAAAGCCGAGCACGACCGCTGGTTTCGGCGCACCTTGTTCGATCAGTTCAAGCAACCGGAACAACGCCGTCGGTGCGTTACCGATGGCGACCACGGCGCCGGACAGTTGGGGTGCCCACCGGTCGACGGCAGCGGCGGAGCGGGTCGTCCCTTCGGCCTTTGCCGCCTCGGCGACGCCCGCATCATCAAGGGTGCAGACGATGTCGTTCCGAGACAGATGCCGGCGGATAATCCCGGCCCCGACCATATTCGCATCGACAAGGATCGGCGCCCCTGATTTCAAAGCCGCACGACCGGCACCGACGGCACCCGGCGTATACGCAATATCGTCTGCGATCTGCGGCATCCCGCAGGCATGGACGAGCCGGACAACGACATCGGCGATATCCTCGGGGAATCGTGCAAGCTCGGCTTCCGCACGCACGGTGGCAAACGATTGCGCATAAATCGCCGCCGGATCCTTGAGATATTCGGCCATCCGCATCGCCCTTCAGGCGCTGTCAGTTCTTGGTGTCTGTATCATGATCATGGCTGTGGTCATGGCCGTGAGCATGTGTGTGGTCATGGCCGTGAGCATGATCATGCCCGTGACCATGATGATGGTGATCGTGCTTGTGGCCATGACCGCGGCCCAGGAAGACGCCATGATCCTCGGCATTTTCCTCGACCCCGGCGCCCATGACGTGGTGATGGTGACCGACCTGCGCCATGCCCTGCTCGTCCTCGAAGCCGAGAACCTGCTCACGGTATTTGCACAACTGGCAGTTCATGGCGTTGGCTTCACCGCCTTCAAGTGCCTGATGAAAGCGCTCGATAAAGGTGTCGATGACATGATCCTGATCGTTCAGGTAACCGGCTTTGACGAACTCGACGTCTGGGAATTTTTCCTGCGCCTCGTCGACCCATTTGAAAATGCGCCGCACCAGAATACCGGTGAACAGGAAGTACGGAAACACGACGATCCGCTTGTAGCCGAGCTTGACCGCACGCTCGAGGCCCGCATCGACTAGCGGGAAAGCAACCCCGGAATAACAGACTTCGGCCCAGCCGAAACCGATCCCTTCCCACAGCATGCGGGCGATCTTGGAAATGTTTGAGTTGGCGTCGGGATCATTGGTGCCGCGCCCGACAACCATCAGCAGTGTTTCATTGACCGGCACGTCATCGCCGGCGGCGTCGACGGCTTCACGTACCCGCGCCTCGGCGGCCCTCAGCATCTTCGGGTCGATGGCAAGATCGCGGCCGAAGACGACATTGATATCCGGATTTTCAGCCGCGAACGTATTGATTTCGGACGGCAGGTCGTTTTTCACGTGCCCGGCGGCAAACAGCATTCCCGGCAGACAGACGATGCGCTTCGCACCGCGTGCCTTGAGTTTTTCAAGTCCGGTCCGGATCACCGGCTCGGCGAATTCGAGAAATCCGCTTTCGATGTCGTGGTCCGGGAGCTTGTCCTTGAGACGGACGGAGAGCTGGTTGAATTCATCAACTGCGGCTTTGTCGCGGCTGCCGTGGCCGCAGATCATGACGGCGGCTTGATCTGTCATTGCGTGGTCCTTGCCTTCGTGCGTTGAGGGACTGGTCATTGCCTCCGGTCCCGATCAGGAGCGGACTATGACAGATCAAGCCTGATGCTTAAAGCCGCGATGCGACAAATTTTGCCGCAGTTACGCCCCAGTTACGCCCAGGATAAGCCCAGGATAAGCCCAAGATAAGCCCAGGATAAGCCAGAGTTACGCCGCGCTTTCGGTGCGGCTCGGCGGCAGCGACGCGGCCCGCTCCTCAAATGCCGCGGCCTCTTCACCACGCCCCAGCGACCGCAGCACGGATGCATAGTTCTTGAGGCCGGTGACCAGCGAAGGATGGCCCGGATCGAAGGTCCGTTCCTTGATCGAAAGGGCGCGTTTGAGAAGCGGTTCGGCGGCTTCGAGGTTGCCCTGTTTCTTGTAGAGCAACGCCAGATTGTTCAGATCCGTGGCGACACCCGGATGATCATAGCCAAGCACCCGCTCATCGATCATCAGGGCACGGCGGTAAAGCGGTTCGGCCTGATCGAACCGGCCTTTTGAATAATGGATCAGCGCCAGATTGTTCAGCGACGTGGCGACATCGGGATGATCGTTGCCCAGTGTCTTTTCCAGCAGCCGGAGGCCCCGGGTGAAGGATTTCACCGCATTATCAGAATCGCCGCTCTGATAACACGCCGTTCCCAGCTTGTTCAGGACTTCGGCCCGGCGCTCGTCGGCCGCGGGGGGCAGTTCATCAACCGCCTGCTCATACAGGCCCCGCGCATTTTCAGGTGCCATCAGGACCATGTACAGATCAGCCGCGATGATTTTCGCCGTGGCCGCGGCCTGCAGCATCTTCTGGCCGCGTTCGCGCAGCCGGCGGCCCTCTTCGCCTTCGCGCGTGCCGAGTTTTTCCGTCAGCGAGATGGCCGTTTCGAACTCGCCGTTTTCCAGTGCGCTCAGGGCCTGTACCTGCGAATCCGCAAGCCCCTCCCCCAGCGGCAGCAATTCCCGCAGTTTGCGGTGGATGATGTTGTATTCGGTCGCAAACTCCCTGAGCCGGGTGTCCTGTTCCTTGGCCCCGATCCCGTGCGCACGCAGGATTTCTTGCAGGCTGACGAAGGCCGGATTCTCACGCCCGATGGGCTGGTCCAGACGATCTTCCAGGGCCGGTTCAAAGCGCTGTTCACCACCGCTGCGGCCACGCGCAAACCACATGCCGACGAACGCGCCGACGATGGCGGCTATTCCGGCTGCGAGGGCTATACCTGCCCATTGCGGCAATTCAGCGAATGAAAGTTCCACGGGTCTTCCTTTGGGGTAGTCCGCTCAAGGTCTCCGAGATTCGACTAAAAATATATCATTATCAACCATTTCCCGAAAATTCGGCAGGCGTCCGTTGACCTTGCGTGATCGGTGTCGTCAACTTCCACAATGGTCACTCTCGGCTTTGCAGGCGCAACCGCGCCGTTCGATCCGCTGATCCTCCTCATCATCGCGATGGGGATCGAAGCCTATCTTGGCGAGGCCGCTTTCATCTGGCGGCGGATCAGGCATCCGGTCGCCGTCATCGGCAGTCTCATCGGTTTTTTCGACGACAAACTGAACCGGCCCAAGCGCACCCAGATCGACCGCGCGATCCGCGGCGCCTTCGTCGTCGTCTTCATGGTGCTGCTTGCCGCCGCCATCGGCATCGGCGTGATGTGGCTGACCCTGCACATGACCTGGGGCTGGGTTTTGGAATGCGCCTTGCTGGTCACGCTGCTGGCGGGGCGCGGGCTTTACGATGCCGTCGCCCGGGTCGCCAAGGGGCTGGAGTTGGACGGTCTCAACGGCGGACGGGATGCGGTCCGCCATATCGTCGGGCGGGACCCGAACAGTCTGGATGCACCGGGGGTGGCCCGGGCCGCAATCGAGAGCCTAGCCGAGAATTTCTCCGACGCCGTGGCCGCCCCGGTGTTCTGGTACGTGCTGCTCGGCTTTCCCGGCATTCTCGTCTACAAGACCGTCAACACCCTGGACAGCATGATCGGCCACAAGACACCAACACACCAGGCCTTCGGTTTCACGGCGGCCCGGCTCGACGATGCCCTGAACGCAATTCCGGCGCGGCTGTCG
This sequence comes from Rhodospirillales bacterium, assembly GCA_040218645.1. GTDB lineage: Bacteria > Pseudomonadota > Alphaproteobacteria > Rhodospirillales > Casp-alpha2 > UBA4479. The sequence continues at coordinate 950,758 of JAVJQZ010000013.1, read as the reverse complement.
GCGCTGATCTTCGCCGCCGCCGCCCTGTTCGTGCCGACGGCCAATCCGAAAGCCGCCCTCGCGACCCCGCTTCGGGATGCCAAAAAGCATCGCTCGTTCAACGCCGGCTGGCCGGAAGCGGCGATGGCCGGGGCGCTGGGCATCGCCCTCGCCGGTCCGCGCACCTACGGTGGCGAAACCGTCAACGATGACTGGATGGGTGACGGCCGCGCCCGGCTCACCCACAAGGATATCGAACGGGCCATGTATCTGTACGGGGTCGCGTGCCTGATTACCGGCGGGCTGGTCGGATTGATCGCGGTTGTGCGTTTGCAGATGTAAACGAGTTCACGCTCTCGTCCTTCGAGACGGCCTCGATATGAGCGAGGCCTCCTCAGGACGAGGATGATAGAATGACCTCATCCTGAGGAACGAGCTTTGCGAGCGTCTCGAAGGATGGCCGCCGTTGCCGTACCACACCGTCATTCCCGCGAAAGCGGGAACCCAGTCGTCCGGTTTATCTGGGTCCCCGCTTTCGCGGGGATGACGAAAATAGTTTTCCACATTGTATGGATATCGATGTCTGGCATTTTTGCGATCTGATCACCGCGCCAGCTTGAGCAACCCATCCAGGTCCATGTGGGTTTCGAGATGCGCGGCCAGACCATCAAGGGCTGCATCGACACGCGCCGCATAATCGATGTCTGAGCTGCGCCCGTCCCGGAGCCGTGCCAGAAAGGCGTGACGGAAGTCATCCGATGCGAAGATGCCGTGCAGATAGCCCGCCATCACCCGCCCGTCCGCAGACACCGCGCCGTCCGATCGCCCATCGGCCATGGTCAGCCACGGGCGCCCCGTATCGGTACCGGTGGTGCGGCCCATGTGCATTTCATAGCCCGAGACCGGGCTCCCGGTCAGACGCTCCATCCCGGCAACCTCAATCAGTGACTTGTCGCCGCCGATAACCGTTGTAACGTCCAGCAGCCCGAGACCGTCCGCGGTTTCCGGCGCGCCTTCGAATCCGTCCGGGTCCGAAAGCGTACGGCCCAGCATCTGATAGCCGCCACACAGCCCGACCACGAGGCCACCACGCCGATGATGCGCGGCGATATCGATATCCCAGCCGGTTTGCTTCAGCGCCGCCAGGTCGGCCAGCGTCGCCTTTGATCCGCAGAGCAACACGACATCCGCATTCCCCGGCAGGGCGGTGCCCATTTCGACAATTTCGACGCGCACATCCGGCTCGGCCGCCAACGGATCGAGATCATCAAAATTGGAGATTCGCGGCAGGCGCGGCACGGCGATGACGATCTCTTTTTTTTCACGTTCCATTTCACGGTTATCCAGCGCCATCGCGTCTTCCTTGGGCAGCACCCGGGCGTCGGCGAAATACGGCACCAGCCCGAGCGGCTTCAAGCCCGTCTGTTCGGCGATGATCTTCATCCCATCATCGAACAGGGTCGGATCACCTCGGAATTTGTTGATCACGAAACCGGCAAGATGCGCCCGGTCACTTTCCGAAATCACGGCATGGGTGCCGACGATCTGGGCAATGACGCCGCCCCGGTCGATATCGCCGATCAGGACCACCGGTACGCCGGCGGCGTCGGCAAAGCCCATGTTGGCGATGTCAGCTGCACGCAGGTTGACCTCGGCCGGACTGCCCGCCCCCTCGACCAGGACCAGATCGGCGCCGTCACCGACGATGGCGAAACTGTCCAGCACACTTTCCAGAAGCTTCGGCTTCCAGTCATAGTATTCACGCGCCCTGGCCGTCCCCGCGACCTTACCCTGTACCACGACCTGCGCACCGATTTCGGACTGCGGTTTCAGCAGCACCGGGTTCATGTGCACGCTCAGCGGGACACGCGCCGCCAGGGCCTGTAGCGCCTGGGCGCGGCCGATTTCACCGCCGTCTGCGGTGACGGCGGCGTTGTTCGACATGTTCTGCGGCTTGAAGGGCCTGACCCTGAGTCCCCGGTTGGCAAACGCCCGGCAAAGTCCCGCGACCAGCAACGATTTACCGACGTCGGAGCCCGTGCCCTGAAACATCAGGGCCGGGGGTCGCTTGCCGCCGGCCATGCTCAATATTTGGAAAGAACCGCGGCCAGACGATCGGCCCGCGCCAGACGGTTCGACGGATCGGTGACGATATCGCGCGGCATCTTGCCCTGGCCATAGACTGCTTCATTGATGTCCTGACGGCGGGCCATGACCGCGCCTTCGATGCTGGCCCCGGCAAAGGCACCCACCTTGGAGTTGGCGAACGCAAGCACGTCGGCACCCATGTTGGTGGTCGTCGAAGCTTCGGCACCGATACCGTAAATCCCGGCAGTCAGTCCCGCGTCGGCGCCGATCTTGGCCTGATCCTTGAGGACCGCATTCAGTGCCCCCTGATTGCGGATCACCAGAATGATTTCCGTATCCTGTGCACCGAACTGCACACCGAAGCTGCCGGCACCGAGTGTATAGAACGCAGGGGCACTCCAGCCGTTCGCCGTCCTGGCTACCAGCAGACCGTTTCCGGCTTCACCGCCGACAAAAAACCCGGCCTTGATGACACTGGGGAAAATGGCGACGGCAACGGCTCCGGGCATGTGCTGTGAGAACTTCTGCAGACCCTCGAGGGTCTGAAACCGCTCCACCGTGGCAACAGCCGCGTCAACCAGATGATCCGCCTTGAGCGTGGGTGATTCCTCAAGCTGGGCACAGCCTGACACCCCGCCCAGCACGAAAGTACCCAGGGCAGCGGCAAGAAAACGTCGACGCGCGAAACGGGGGATCATTCTTGTACTCCTTAAAACTCTATGCCGACCTGCGCTTTGACGCCGGACCGGAAGGGATGCTTGATCTGCGTCATCTCTGTCACAAGATCGGCGATTTCAATCAGCTCGTCCTTGGCGTTCCGGCCCGTCACCGCGACATGCAGCATTTCGGGCTTGTTCTGCAGAACCTCGATCACTTCATCGAGCGGCAGATTTTCGTAACGCAGAACGATGTTCAGTTCATCCAGGATCACCATCTTGTACGATGGATCGTTAATCATTTCTTTCGCCATCTCCCAGGCCTGACGTGCGGCGGCGATATCACGGGCACGGTCCTGGGTTTCCCAGGTAAACCCCTCGCCCATCGCCTTGATCACGCAGAGATCGGGAAATTTGTCGAGCACGACGCGCTCACCGGTTTCCCAGACACCTTTGACGAACTGCACGATGCCGACTTTCATCCCGTTGCCAATAGCCCGTACAGCCAGCCCCATGGCAGCGGTTGACTTACCCTTGCCCTTGCCGGTATGGACGATGACCAGCCCCTTTTCGATGGTCTTGGTGGCCAGAATCTTGTCCCGTGCGGCTTTCTTCTTGGCCATTTTATCGGCATGCCGGGCGTTCAGTTCTTCTTCGGTCATGTTGTCTTTATCGCTCATCGTCCCTCTCCGTTTCGCAGCGATACTATACTATCGCCGATCCCCCGCACCCAAGCGCTGTAATACGTCGCGTGTCGAATTCAGGCGCGGCGTCCACAAGCCCCGGTCCTGCGCCTCCATCAGGCGCTGGGCAATGTCGCGGAGCGCATCGGGGTTGTTGTCTTCGAGAAATCCACGCACGTCCTCGTCATCCAGATAGGCCTGAAACACCAGATCGAAATGATGATCCTTCACGGCGCCGGTGGTCGCGGCAAAGGCAAACATGTAATCAACCGTTGCCGCCATCTCGAAAGCGCCCTTGTATCCATGGCGCCGGACCCCGTCGATCCATTTCGGGTTGATGACACGGGCGCGGACGACCCGGGCAATTTCATCTTCCAGATGCCGGACGACAGGGCGCTCGGGTCTCGAATGATCGTTGTGATAAACCGCCGGCCGCGACCCTTTTTCGGCATGGACCGCCGCCGTCATACCGCCTTCGAACTGATAATAGTCATCGGAATCGAGCAGATCATGTTCCCGGTTGTCCTGATTGTGGACCACGGCCTGGACCCGGCCCAACCGGCTTCTGAACAGGGCATGCTCTGACGTGCCCTCGGCCCCGCCCCCATAGGCATATCCGCCCCAGGCAACATAGGCGTCAGCGAGATCGCTTTCGTTCTGCCAGCCCTTTTCGTCGATCAGGGCCTGCAACCCGGCACCATAAGCCCCCGGCTTCGATCCGAACACCCGGAAACCGGCGCGGCGGCGGGCCTCATCGGCCTCAACACCTTCGCCGATCATCCGCTGCATCTCTGAGCCGACACGGGCGGCAATCGGGTTCTGGTCTTCAGATTCATCAAGCGCGGCGACATCGCGGACGGCACTGTCGAACAGATCAATCAGGGCCGGAAAGGCATCCCGGAAGAAACCCGATATCCGGAGCGTCACATCGACCCGTGGCCGGTCGAGCAGATCGAGCGGCAGGATTTCAAACCCCGTGACGCGCCGTGACGCGCCGTCCCAGGTCGGCCGCACCCCCATCAAAGCCAGCGCCTGCGCGATATCGTCACCGCCGGTGCGCATATTGGATGTGCCCCACGCGGACAGGGCCATGGTCGTCGGCCATTCGCCGTGGTCCTGCAAATAGCGCTCCACCAGTAGCGTTGCCGACGCCCAGCCAAGCGTCCACGCCGCCGGTGTCGGGACGGTCCGGGTATCGACGGAATAGAAATTGCGTCCGGTCGGCAGCACATCCGGGCGGCCCCGTGTCGGCGCACCGGATGGCCCCGGCGCAACGAACCGCCCATCCAGCGCAGCCAGTATGCCGTTGATTTCAGCGTCACCGCTGGCCGCGACGCGCGGGCGCAGGTCGTCCTCAAGCCATTTCATGACCGCGGCGGTGCGGGTCCGTTTCTGGTTGACCGCAAGGTCCCAGCTGACGTGCGCGTGGGCCAGCAGTTCCAGACGCTCCACGGTGTCCCCCGCCGTGCGCCATGGCTCGTCGCTCAAGGCCTCAAGAACCTGAGGCTTCCGGCCGGTCCAGGGGGATGCCATGTCACAGTCGAGCGGGTCGAAATCAAGATCGAAGTCCGCCGCAATGGCCCGGTGCAGCGAAGCGTCCGCCCCGTCGCCCGAACCGCGCGGGACTCTCACGAGCGCCACCAGCAGGTCGGTCAGCAGCCGCCCTTCGGGGCTTTCTCCAAATACATGCAGACCGTCCCTGATCTGCATTTCCTTGAGTTCACACAGATAGCCGTCGAGCTTGGCGAGCGCGTCATCTTCGCTTTCATCCACTGTGATGCCGATATCCTCATCCAGCCCGGTGGCCCGGCACAGCGACAGAATGTTTTCCGTCAGCACCCGCAGGCGCCTGGGATCGACACCGGCGGCTTCGTAGTATTCATCGACAAGCAGTTCCAGATTCTTCAGCGGCCCGTAACTTTCGGCACGGGTCAGCGGTGGCGTCAGGTGGTCGATGATGACGGCAGAGGCCCGGCGCTTGGCCTGCGTGCCTTCGCCGGGATCGTTGACGATGAACGGATAGATATGCGGCATCGCGCCGAGGGCGGCTTCGGGGAAGCAGTCTTCCGACAGTGCCAGCGCCTTACCGGGCAGCCATTCCAGGTTGCCGTGCTTGCCCATGTGGCAGACGGCATCGGCACGAAAACCCCGTTCCAGCCATGCATAAAAGGCCAGATAGCCGTGCGGCGGCACCAGTGCCGGATCGTGGTAGCTTTTGACCGGATCGATGTTGTAGCCACGGGCCGGTTGCAGACCGATGACGGCATTTCCGCAGCGATACGCCGATATGGAAAAGCTGCCGCAATCCAGATCCCCGGCGCGATAAAACGGATCTTCTTCCGGACTTCCCCAGCGTTCCAGAACCTGTTCACGGACGTGAAGCGGCTGCGCAGCGAACCATATCTGATACTCGGCCAGAGAGAGGCTTTCCGTCACCGTGCGGGTCGGGAGTTTTTCGATGTCGTTTGTCGGGCCGGCCTTGAGCCGCTCGATCAGTTCCGCCCCGTCCCCCGGCGCATCCGCAATCCGATAGCCCGCCGCCGACAGGGCGTTCAGAACCCGGACCGTGCCGGCCGGCGTGTCGAGACCGACACCGTTGCCGAGCCGGGCATCCTTGTTCGGATAATTGGCAAGAACCAGCGCAACGCGGCGTTCCGACGCCGGTGTATTGCGGAGCTTCGCCCAGTTCGCCGCAAGCCGGGCGACAAAGTGCAACCGGTCCGGGACCGGCTCGTAGGTGACGATATCGCTTTCGGTGGCATCATCGCGGCGCGCCCGTCCCTTGAACGACACCGCGCGGGTAAAGATTCGTCCGTCGACTTCCGGCAGGGCCACGTTCATGGCGATGTCCCGCGCCGATAAACCACGTGTGCCGCTCGCCCATCCTTCGCGGTTGCCGCCGGAAAAGACCACCTGCAAGATCGGGCATCCGGCACGGTCCAGCGGCCCCGGAGAAAAATCCCGGCCCGGCGCGGACACGGCAAAGCCGGTTGCGTTCAGGACAACGTCCGGCAGCGCATTGTCATACAGTGCGGCAATCGTATCCGCCGAGACCGGGTCCTTGAGGCTTTGTGCAAATACCGGCAACGGGTTCAGGCCCGCCTCGATCATGGCCGCGATCATCTGATCGACGGCGGCAAGGTTTCCCGACTGGACCAGTGCACGATAAAACACCAGCGACGCCACGGGCCGGCCCTCCTGCCAGTGCGTGCGCAGATCGTCCAGTGAAGGTGCGTCGATCCCCGGCCAGTAAAGACCGGCACGCAACAGCGTCACCGGTTCCCGCCACTCCGCATCAGCCCCGGCGAGCGAGGACATATATAAAAGCAGATTGCGGCTGTTGAGCGGACCGCCGTGTACACCGTACTGCCAGAGCCGGTGCTGTGCCTCGGCATCCAGGGTCGAAAACGATGCCAGTTCGGGATCGGGCTGATCGTCCCCCGGCAGGACGGCAAGCGCGATCCCCCGTTTGCGGCAGGTTTCGGCAATCTGTTCGATCCCGTAGGACCAGTAACCGTAGCCCCCGAGTATCCGCACCACGACCAGCTTGGCATGCGCGACGATCTCATCGACATACAGATCGACGGACATGTTATGGCCGAGTTGCATCAGATTGGCGAGACGAAGCGGCGGTATGTCTTCCCCGCCATCCGTCAGCTGCTGGCGGGCGTCGGCCAGCAGCGCCAGTTCCGTATCCGCCGCCGACAGGAACAGCATGTCGCCCGGGCTCTGCCCGAGGTCGACGGCTTCTTCACCGTCGGTAATGGCGCCTGGCTGTGCGGCGAGTAGATGCATCGAACTCCGTTTCCTCTGATCCCCTCACCCTGACCCTCTCCCAAGGGAGAGGGGACTCTTGGATCGATACCCCTTTCCTCGGGGAGAGGGAGGGACCCAGCCGCACTGCGGATGGGAAGCGTGAGAGGTGTTTTACCCCTTAAGAATCTGCATAATGGCGCCCTTGTCCAACCCGGCAAGACCGATCACCACCAGTTCACTTCGGCGTGCTTCGCTGGCCTGCCACGGACGATCAAAATACCGCTCGATACGTGGCCCGACCGCCTGGATGACATGACGCATGGGTTTTCCCGGCACGTTGACGAACCCCTTGATGCGCAGGATATCGTGCGCCACTGTCGCCGTCCTGATGCGTTCTTCCAGCGCCTCGACATCGTCGATATCGCCAAGCGGCACCTGAAAGCTCTCGAAATCGTCATGATCGTGATCGTCATCGCCATCGTGGTGTGACGGGCGCTGGTCGAGATCATCCTCGACCGCCGCCGACATCGCCAGCAGCACGCCAAGATCGATATTCCCCTTGACGGTTTCCACAACCCTGACCCCGGCGCGGATTTCGCGGTTCAGCACCTCATAGACACCGGGCTTGTCCGCATCGCTCATCTGGTCAGCCTTGTTCAAAAGCACAAGATCGGCGCACAGCAGCTGATCCTCGAAGACCTCTTCGAGCGGGGAATGATGATCGAGATTGTCATCGTTTTCACGGGCCTGCTGCACCTTGTCGGGATCGTCGGCAAAGCGGCCGTCGCGAACGGCCGGGGCGTCGACCACGGCGACAACGCCGTCGACGGTAACGCGCGAGCGCACTTCCGGCCAGTTGAAGGCTTTGACCAGCGGCTTCGGCAATGCCAGCCCGGATGTTTCGATAACGATGTGATCCGGCGGTTCGGCGCGGTTCAGCAGTTTCTGCATGGTCGGCAGAAAATCGTCGGCGACCGTGCAGCAGATACAGCCGTTGGCGAGTTCCATCACGTCATCCTCGTCACAGCCTTCAAAGCCGCAGCCGTTGATGACCTCTCGGTCAACGCCGATATCGCCGAATTCGTTGATGATCAGCGCGATCCTTTTCCCGCCGGCATTGGCAAGGATATGACGGATAAGCGTCGTCTTGCCTGCACCCAGAAATCCGGTGATGACGGTGGCGGGTATTTTCATGTCGTTCCATCCTGAACAGTCGTTGGTTTCATGATCATCGGCAGACCGGCGGCAACGAAGACCACCCGGTCGGCGACTTTGGCGATCTGCTGGTGCGTGCTGCCCGCATGATCGCGGAATTGTCGCGCCATTGCGTTTTCCGGGACAATCCCGAGACCGACCTCGTTGGACACGAACACGACCCGGGCGTCAAGTTTCGGCAACATCGCCGTCAGCATCGCGACTTCGCGTTCGATATCCCTGTCCGCCATCATCAGGTTGGAAAGCCATAGCGTCAGGCAATCCACCAGCACGGCCCTGCCCCGGCAGGCCTTCGACGACAGTGCGCCCACCAGGTCCGTCGGTGCTTCCAGCGTTTCCCAGAGATCCCCCCTGCGTGCACGATGTTTTTCGATTCGCACGGTCATTTCGCTGTCCCAGGCCTGCGCCGTGGCGATGTAGACCCCACCGCCGTCGGCTTCGACAAGCTGTTCGGCATACCGGCTTTTGCCGGAACGCGCCCCGCCAAGCACCAGCGTTACGGGCGCGAGCGTGCTCATTAATGATCTTCCCGGGCGGGCCGGTTTACGTGCACCACCCGCCAAGCGCCACCCCGTCCCTTGAGCAGGCCGTCCGGCACATGCTCAAGCACCGTCAATGAAAGCGTATGCACCGTCAGCGCCATCCCGGCGGAAGGTTCGAGACCGAGGGCATGCGAAACGGCGGCGCGCACCGTGCCGCCGTGCGAAACGCAGACGATATCCGACCCCTGGTGCTTATCCGTGTATTCATCGATGGCGGCACCGACGCGGGCGATCTGATCGGCAAAGCTTTCCCCATTGGGGGTGCGATTGCGGACCGGGTCCTGCCAGAACGCATCGTATGTCTGAGGGTCGGCGGCGCGCATTTCATCCCATGAGCTGCCCTGCCAGTCGCCGAAGCTCTGTTCACCGAAACGCTCATCAATAACAGGGTCGTCGGTTTCCAGACCGGCGTTCCGGATCGATTGCGCGGTCAGCTTGGCGCGGCTCAGATGCGACGTGTACCACGGCACACCTCTAGGCAGCCGTCTGGCCAGGGACTGGAACGAATCCAGGTCGGAACAATCGCATTCGACATCATCGGCGCCATAAATTTTCCCGGCAACACCGACGACCGGAGCATGGCGGACCAGCCACCATCGCGTCGTACCATCATACATAAAAAGCCGTACTCCAAGCTGCTGCGGATGAATACACCGCAAGTTCAATCATCTGCTGCACGGCACCCAGCACATCGCCGGTTTGCCCGCCAAGTTTCCGATGTGCCCACAAAAGCACGCCACCGACCAGCACAAGGCTCACCACAGCGGCGGCCAAGGCTACGGATAGCGGCAGCATTGTAAAGAGGCCGATCGCACCTAGCACTGCCGCCGCGCCAGCGATCCTGAGATCAGGTGTTCCGCCATCGTGCGAAAGCCCGTCCGGACGCGCCGGCCGCATTGCATGCATCACGGCGGGCAGCATGGCACGTGACAGTACGGCGGCGGCAATCATTGTCAGACAGGCGAAGCCGGGACCGGGAATCCCCGCGATCATCACAGCGCGTAATCCGATACTGAATACGAGCGCCAATACCCCGTAAGCCCCGATCCGCGAATCCCGCATGATGTCCAGGGTGTGTGCACGATCCCGCCCGCCAAGACCATCCGCCACATCGGCAAGGCCATCTTCGTGCAACGCGCCGGTCACCAGCACCTGTACGGCAAGGGCCACGAATGCGCAGGCAATCGGCGAGATCTCGGTCGCGGCAGCTATATACAACACGCCCCCCGCGATCCCGCCGACGATCAGGCCGGCCAGCGGAAATGCCCAGGCTGCCGCTGCCAGATCAGCTGTTTGCAGCCCACCGATCCGGCCCACGGGAATACGGGTCAGAAACAGGACGCAGACACGAAGATCGCGGACCGGACTGAAACTGGTATCTGGCATCGGCATACAGCAGGTTCTATCCCGACCGGCTGGGCATGTCACCGAATTAAGCTTTCAGGGCCATGGCCTGTGCTTTTATAGTCCGGGCCATGACGGACGCACCGAAACGGATGATTGATCTTGCAGCGCTTCTGGCGGAACAGCCAGGGGTGGGTGACGCCGCAATGGCAGCGGCCTGCGCCCGCGAGAGCACCCTGACCAAACCGCCCGGCGCCCTGGGCCGGCTTGAAGCATTGAGCGCATGGATGGCCGGTTGGCAGGATCGCTCACCGCTGCGGATCGACCATCCCGAAGTTATCGTGTTCGCCGGAAATCACGGGGTCGCCGCCAGAGGCGTATCCGCCTATCCCGCCGAGGTCACGGCGCAGATGGTCGCCAATTTCGAAGCCGGCGGCGCCGCCGTCAATCAGCTCAGCGCTGTCGCCGGGGCCGCTTTCCGGATCATCCCGATCAATCTCGATACGCCAACGGCGGATTTCACCACGGCCCCGGCCATGAGCGAAGCCGACTTCATGGAGGCCTTTCTGGCCGGCTGGCACGCCGTCGACAGCAAAACCGACCTGCTGGCCATCGGCGAGATGGGGATCGCCAACACCACATCCGCCGCCGCCGTCTGCCATGCACTTTTCGGCGGCGCGGCAAGCGACTGGACCGGTCCCGGGACCGGCGTCAGCGGCACCGCCCTTTCCACCAAAGCCCAGGTGGTTGCCGATGCCGTTACCATTCACAAGGATGCCGCAAGCGGCCCCTTGGATATCCTGCGCCGGTTGGGCGGGCGTGAACTGGCCGCCATGGCCGGGGCAATTGTCTCGGCCCGATACAAGCGCTGCCCGGTCCTGATTGACGGATATGTCTGCGCCGCCGCCGCCGCCGCACTGGCCCAGGCCTGTCCCGGCAGCCTCGATCATACCCAGGCCGCACATGTTTCTGCGGAGCCGGGACACAGGCGGCTGCTCGACGCCCTTGGCATGGAACCGTTACTTGATCTCGGGATGCGGCTGGGCGAAGCATCCGGCGCGGCGCTGGCGATCAATATCGTCCGGGGTGCGGTGGCCTGCCATACCGGCATGGCCAGTTTCGCCGATGCGGGGGTCAGCGATAAACCGGCCTAGACGTCTTCGTCCTGTGGTTCGGATGACCGTTCGATCCGGCGTTTGAGCTTCAGCAGATCACGGCGGCGTCCGTCTTCGGCAATCAGATTTTCGACAAAGCGCCCCTGAAACTGCTCGATACCGACGGAGCGGCCGAAATCGATGGCCTCGCGGTTATCGCAACGGCAGAGAATCCATTTTTCAGGCCCGTCACGCTCCAGAAGGCCTTTCAGCGTCGCCTGGATTTCATCTCCCCCGTCGGCAAGGTTCGGATGCCAGACGATCTTGGCAATGTCCGCCCCCAGCCGTTCACGGTCGATGACCTGCAGCGTTTCCATCGACAGACCGTCCAGACACAGACGGTAGCCCTTGGTCTGCACGAATTCCCGGGCAAACAGATAGGAAGACAGGTCCGAGAAGATATCCTCTTTCTGCAGTTCGATAACAATGGCGCCACGCCTGGCCGCCGACAGGTTGTCATCAAACACCTGGAACTGATCCGACAGCAGTGTCCGGACATTGATGTTGAAACTGATGTCCCCCGAAATCGAAACCGCATCGGTTTTCATCAGCATCGACAGCACGCGGCGGTCGAGGGTTTCCGTCAGATGCTGAAACAGCCAGCGGTTCGAAACAAGATTGACCCCGGGCAGGATCGTTTCACGGAGATCCTGGATTGAAATGAAGAGTTCACTGAACAGTTGCTCCGGCACCATCTTCGAATCAACCCGGCAAATGAACTGCCTGCGCACAAGGTTGGACAGATCGGCCCGCGACAGGGCTTCCTCGACCTTGGCCAGTACGCTGGGCGTCAGGGGTTCACCCTTTTTCTGTTTTTCCTTGAGGCGCTGGCGTGCGTCCATCCGGTTGCGGACTTCCGACTGACGTTTTTCCTCGGCCTCGGTCAGATTCTGAACAAGCTGGACGATTTCCTCGTATTGAGACGTTGCATCATACCAGGTAGCGAACTCGCGCCCGTCCTTGCCTTCCTCGTCAACCAGCGGGTCGTCGCCGAACAGGAACCTGATTTTCTGAATGACGGTTTCGACCTGCGGTTTGGCCGCGGACTTGAAAAAGAAAAACAGATCGGCGTTCTTGACGGTGAAAAGCTGGCCACTCATGTCCTTGACCAGGGAGTCGAAATTCTGCGCCGCCGTGCGAATGTGCTGATCACGGCGGTTGAAGGGACGCAACTGCGACAGATGAATATGAGCGAGTCCCCGCCCGTCCTTGAGCTTTTCCAGACGGCGAACATAGTCCGTAAGCAGTTTTTCCTGCGACGGCAGCTTATCTGGTTGGGATGCCATGACGATGATTACCCCGCCTTGACCTTGGCCTGCGGCTTCACCTTGGAGCGCATCATCGCCTGTACCAATTTGTCGATGAAGTAACCCTGGAAGCGGCTGATCCCCAGCGCCAGACCCAACTTGACCGCTTTTTCAGAATCCACTCTGTACAGAATCATGCTGTCCTTGCCGGCGTGTTCGACGGTTTCACGAAACGACAGGAGCCGGGCGTTGTCATGGGAATCTTCCTCGAATTCCTTGCCCCAGGCGACCTTGATGTAATCCGGACGCAGATTGGCCGGGTCAAAAAACTGCAGCGCCAGCGGATTGACCCCATCGACCAGCACCTTGAAGCCCCGGTCCTGCAGCATGTCACGGGCATACCCATAGGTGTTCATGTCCGCGAAAATATCGATGATCTGCAGCTCGACGATGATCTTGCCGGCGTTATCCCCGACAACGCGCATGAAATTCGTGAAGTCCCTGGACAGGACCGTGCCTATATTCAGATTGAGGCTGATCGGGTCCTTCAACTCGTCAAAGTTCTTGCGGCCGATGACCGAGAGCACTCTCTTGTCCAGGGTTTCGGTCAGGTACTGAAACAGCCAGGCACTGGTGAACAGATTGACGCCGGGCGATACCCGTTCGCGAAGTTCAGTCATGGCAATGAAGTGTTCGCGGAACACAAATGCACCGGCCTTGCCGGGTGCGATCCGGATACAGGTCTGCTGGCGGATCAGGTCGGCGATCCGCGTCGATTGCAGTTTCTGATTGATCGCCGCCAGATTGCGGGCGGACAGGGGATCACCGGAATTGTCTTTGTCGTCCTTGTCCTGATTGCGCTTCATCTCTTCGATCATCACTTGCGCTTTGACCGACAGTTCCGTGGCGGCGGACAGGAACGCCGCAAAATCTTCCTTTGACGCCAGATCGTACCAGGTCGAAAGGCGATCCTCGTATTCGTCTTCGCTGGACGTCAGCGGGTCCTCGCTGAACATGGCGCGGACCTTGTTGATATAGGGGTCGATATCTTCGACCAGCACTTCGCGGCAGATCAGCACCAGATCCTGATTCATCATCAGATACAGGATGGAATCGGCATTGTTGACGAGGTTATCGAATACCCGAACCGCGATATTGATGAAATGGCGCTGGCGGTTGCTCGGCCGCAGATGCGACAGATGCAGATGCACAGCAAAATAGCCTGACGGGTTCTCTTCGATCCGCGACAGTTTTTCCAGGAGAACCGCCTCCTGGGTCATTGATGCGTCTAGTGGCTTCACCATGCTTTTCTTGTAATCCGCGAGGTTTCACAAACCGTTAACGATAATCGCCACCTAATAGTATAGAAATCCATGAAATTATTATAGTAACCGTTCAGAGAAGGCCATGGCGGGAACTTGGAAAGAGGTGGAATCAAGCACTTACGGTATATATACCGGTATATCTTCAAGCCCTTTCGCCTTGGCCCTCAGGCTCCCCGGTGCTAGTTTCCGACACCACTGGACATGGCGGGGATTTATTAAACGTGAGCGCATTACTGGCAAAAAAAGTTCTGGTCACAGGCGGCGCCGGATTTATCGGTTCGCATTTATGCGAACGTCTCGTGGCACGGGGGAATGACGTCCTGTGTCTGGACAATTTTTTCACCGGTGCAAAAGCCAATGTCGCCCATCTGCTGAAAGAAGATAATTTTGAGCTTCTGCGTCACGATGTGACGTTCCCGCTCTATGTCGAAGTCGATGAAATCTTCAATCTGGCCTGCCCGGCATCACCTGTTCATTACCAGTATGACCCGGTACAGACGACGAAGACCAGCGTGCACGGCGCCATCAACATGCTGGGCCTGGCCAAGCGCACGCACGCAAAAATCCTGCAAGCCTCGACGAGTGAAGTCTATGGTGATCCGGAAATTCACCCCCAGCCGGAAAGTTACAAGGGCAACGTCAATCCGATCGGGCCGCGCGCATGCTATGACGAGGGCAAACGCTGCGCTGAAACATTATTTTTCGATTACCATCGCCAGCATAATCTGCAGATCAGGGTCTGCCGTATCTTCAACACCTTCGGGCCGCGCATGCACCCGGAAGACGGGCGCGTGGTGTCGAATTTCATCATGCAGGCCCTGCGCGGCGACCCCCTGACACTTTATGGGGATGGCCAGCAGACCCGGTCGTTCTGTTATGTCGACGATCTGGTCGAAGGCATGATGCGCTTGATGGATGCCGACGATCAGCACACCGGCCCGATCAATCTCGGCAATCCCGGCGAATTCACGATCCGCCAGCTTGCCGAAACCATCATCGACATGACCGGTGCAAAATCCGAAATCGTGCTGAAACCCCTGCCCGAAGATGATCCGATGCAACGCTGCCCGGATATCACGCTGGCAAAGTCGGTCCTGGACTGGGAACCGGCGATCCAGCTTCGCGAGGGGCTGGAGAAAACCATCCGTTACTTCAAAGAACTGTCTTGAGAACGATCGACACAGGAACCCCGCTACGTTGAAACAGGTCATACAATCACGAAAAACCGGCAAGCTGGCACTTAAGGACGTGCCCGCACCGAAAGTGCGCCCGGGGTGTCTTCTGGTGCGCACCCGGGCGTCGTTGATATCCGCCGGCACCGAACGCATGGTGATCGATTTTTCCCGTAAAAGCCTCGCCGGGAAAGCGCAGGCGCGCCCGGACCTGGTCCGCAAGGTTCTTGAAAAGGCGAAAAAAGAAGGCCTTGTGAACACCTGGAAAACCGTGATGGCCAGGCTCGACGAGCCC
Source organism: Rhodospirillales bacterium (assembly GCA_040218645.1). Classification (GTDB taxonomy): domain Bacteria; phylum Pseudomonadota; class Alphaproteobacteria; order Rhodospirillales; family Casp-alpha2; genus UBA4479. The sequence continues at coordinate 935,302 of JAVJQZ010000013.1, read as the reverse complement.
CTGCCGCTCGGCTATTCCGCCGCCGGTGAAGTGATTGCCGTCGGCGCCGGGCTGGAAGGTGAATTCCGCGTCGGCGATCATGTCGCCATGGCCGGTGCCGGGATTGCCAATCATGCCGAACTGAACACCGTGCCACGCAATCTGGTCGCAAAAATTCCGCAAGGCGTCCGCGATGACGAAGCCTGCTACGCCACACTCGGCGCCATCGCGCTGCACGCTGTCCGCAATGCCCGGACGGGGCTTGGCGATGTCGTCGGTGTGATCGGTTGCGGCCTGGTCGGACAGATGGCGATCCGGTTTCTGACCCTGGCGGGCGCGCGTGTCGTCGCGTTCGATTATGCCGATGACCGGCTTGAGCTGGCCGGTCGCATGGGAGCCGAAGTGGCGCTAAAGCCCGAAAGCGGCAGCATCGATGCGGCACGGCGGCTTTCCCATGGCCTTGGGTGCGATGCCGTGGTCATCGCAGCGGCCACCGACAGTTCGGCCCCCTTCGAGTTTGCCGCCGACATTGCCCGAGACCGGGCCCGCGTGGTCATGGTGGGCCTGACCGGCACGGCTTTTCCGCACACGGCCTACATGCAGAAAGAGCTGAATATCATCGTCTCCCGCTCCTATGGACCGGGCCGGTACGATCCTGATTTCGAGCAACGGGGCGCGAAGTATCCCGAAGGCTGGGTACGCTGGACGGAAACCGGGAATCTCGCTGAAACGCTGCGCCTGATTCAGCCGGATTTACCGCAAAGACTGGATGTCGATGCGCTGACAACGCACCGCTTTGACCTTGGTGATGCTGAAGACGCCTACGCACTCGTGACCAGCGGTGCCGAGCGGCATCTCGGCGTTGTCCTGAATTATCCCGAAGATGACACCTCCGGAAGCATGGTGCTTGCATCACGCAAAACGGCAACCTCGAAAGGGCCCTGCGTCCTTGGCGTTATCGGCGCCGGCAATTTCGCCCGTGCCGTACTGTTACCGGGTCTCAAATCCATTTCAGGAGTCCGCCTGAAGACACTCGTCACAACCCGTGGCGCGACGGCGGAACACGGTGCGGAACAGCAGGGCTTTGAAATCGCCGCCACCGATGACGCTGCCGTTTTCGACGATGCGGACATCAACACCGTCGTCATCGCCACCCGCCACGACAGCCATGCGGGTTTGACGGCGCGGGCGCTCGCAGCCGGGAAGAACGTGTTTGTCGAAAAGCCGCTGGCGCTGGATACCGAACAGCTCAACAGCGTCATCGACGCGATCAACAACAGCAGTGGGGTCCTGCATGTCGGATTCAACCGCCGCTTCGCCCCGCAGATCAGCGAAATGATCCGGCATTTCCGGAATACGGAAGGGCCGCGGATGATCACCATCCGCATCAACGGCGGTGCCATCGACGGCAGTCACTGGACGCAGTCCACGGATGAAGGCGGTGGGCGCGTCCTTGGCGAGATGTGTCACTTCGTCGATCTTGCACGCTTCCTGGCCGGCAGTCCCATCACCAGTGTCCGTGCCGATGCGGCAACCGAAACCGGCGGCCCCGGGGACAACGTCATCGCCGACATGCGGTTTGCCGACGGCTCGGTTGCATCCGTCGTCTATACGTCACTGGGCGATACCGCGCTGGCCAAGGAATACATTGAAATGTTCGCCGGTGGCCGTGCCGCAACCCTGGACGATTTCCGCACCCTGTCGCTCGCCGCCGACGGCCGGGTTAAGTCGTCCTCCGCCAATCAGGACAAGGGCCATAAACAGCAGCTCGCCGCCTTCGTCAAAAGCATCACCGATAATGGCGACGTCCCCATTGATCCGGCCGAGTTGATCGAAACATCGGCGGCCACCATCGCCGTCCTCGAAAGTCTCAGGACTGGCAACCGCATGGAATTGTAAGTTAGAAACACACATGGACATAACCGCCTTTTACAATGCCGAGTTTGATGAGCACGCTGACGTTGCGCAGAAAACCCGCGACGCCTGTGCCGACGGATTTGCCGAACTGCTGGCGCGCTGCACGCAGAGCGTCCGGCACGGCGGCAAGATCATTTTCTTCGGCAACGGCGGCAGCGCCGCAGACTGCCAGCATCTGGCGACGGAACTGACGATCAGATATAAAACTGACCGTGCACCGATAGCGGCCATTGCGCTGACTACCGATACGTCCGCGCTGACAGCCGGCGGTAATGATCTCGGGTTCGAAAACATTTTCGCCCGACAGATCGAAGCTCTCGGCAAGCCGGGGGATGTCGCCATCGGCATTTCCACATCCGGAAATTCGGAAAACGTGATCCGTGCGCTGGAAGCCGCACAAAACCGCGATATCGTCCCTGCGGCGTTAAGCGGCAAAGACGGCGGCAAACTGATCGGCCTGGCCGATCCGCTGATCATCGTGCCGAGCGATACCACGGCCCGTATTCAGGAAATGCACATCACCCTCGGTCAAATGCTGTGTGGTGCGCTGGAAATCGAACTGGGGCTTGTCTGATCATGGACCGTTCGCGCCTGATCCCGCTCGTTGAAAGCATCGAAAACGCCCGTGTTCTGGTCGTCGGCGATGCCATGCTGGACCGGTTCGTCAACGGCCGGGTCGAGCGGATATCACCGGAGGCGCCGATCCCCATCCTTCACGTCACGTCCGAATCCAGCATGCCCGGCGGCGCCGGCAACGTCGTTCGCAATCTTGCCGCGCTGGGCGCACACGTCACGTTTGTCGCCGTCTGTGGAGACGATGCGCCGGGACGTGAACTTGCCGATGCCCTGAACGCCGATCCGCTGATCCGGACCAGTCTGCATAAGGACCCCGCGAGGCCGACGACGATCAAGGTCCGCTATCTCGCCGGGAACCAGCAGATGATGCGGGCCGATTGGGAAGCCGATCAGAACATCGATGCTGCAACCGCCGATGCGATGCTCAAGGCCGCCACCGGCGACATCGGCAGTTACGGCGCCGTCGTGCTCTCGGATTACGACAAGGGGGTTCTCACGGATGGCCGGGCACGGGTCATTATCGATGCCGCAAACGCAGCCGGGGTGCCGGTCATCGTCGATCCCAAGGGTGAAGACTATGGGCGCTATCAGGGCGCCGGACTGATCACGCCGAACCGAAAGGAACTGGAACAGGCTGCGCAAAAATCAGCCCCTGATTCCGAGACCATTCAGAACGCTGCCGTCGAACTGATCAGCCGCCATGGCCTTGGGGGCATGCTGGTCACACGCAGTGCGGACGGCATGACACTGGTATCCAAGGTTGGCGATGTTCACCACCTGCCCGCTGAAACCCGTGAAGTGTTCGATGTTTCCGGCGCAGGAGACACCGTCGTCGCCACTGTCGCCGCCATGATCGCTTCCGGCGCAGATACGAAGGATGCCGCCTGTGTCGCCAACACCGCCGCCGGCATCGTCGTCGCCAAGGTCGGCACGGCCGTCTGTTACGCCAGCGAACTGATCGCAGCCCTGCATCACAAGGACCTTTCCGATGCCGAAGCCAAGGTCCTGACCGATACCCAGGCAATTGAACGTATCCAGCGCTGGAACCGGCAGGGGCTGAAGGTCGGCTTTACCAATGGCTGTTTCGATCTCCTGCATCCGGGGCATGTCTCGCTTCTGGCCCAGGCCCGGGCCGCCTGCGACCGGTTGATCGTGGGCCTGAATTCGGATGCTTCCGTCAAACGCTTGAAGGGTGAGGAACGCCCTGTCCAGAACGAAGCCGCACGGAGCACGGTGCTCGCCTCGCTGGCTTCCGTCGATCTGGTGGTCATCTTCGCCGAAGATACGCCGCTGGAACTGATCGAACGCCTGCATCCGGACGTCCTGGTCAAGGGAGCCGACTATACCGTCGCGCAGGTGGTCGGCGCCGATCTGGTGACGGGGTGGGGTGGCACGGTCGTGCTGGCCGACCTCAAGGACGGGTTTTCAACCACCGCAACCATCGAACGCCTCAACAAAAACGGCAAATAATCCGGTTTCGACTCGCGCTATCGGCCGTAGGGCAGATCGCTGGCCGGATTGGATTTCGGCTCGGCGTTTTGAATGACCTTGCTGGCTTCATCCTTGGCGTCTTCGATGGTTTCGAAAAGGCGCGTAAAGAACCCCCTGTTATCGGACGGCATCGGCAGCCCCCGATCAGGCATCCCCTCATGCGCCGCAACCATGACATCGCGCCAGATGCGGGCCGGGAAACTGCCACCAGTCACACCTTTCATCGGCGCTCCGTCATCGTTCCCGAGCCAGACACCGGAAATATAATCGGCGGTATATCCGACGAACCAGGCATCCCGGTAGTTCTGCGAGGTCCCCGTCTTGCCGGCGGCATCACGACCGAAAGCGGCCGCTTTGCCGGTGCCGTCCGTGATCACCTGATGCAGCATCCGGTTCATCGGGCCGACAAACCGCGCGGGGATCGCCTCGCCGGGGCCGGACCCGGTGCGCTTGTAGAGAATCTCGCCGCCGCCGTCGCGAATTTCCTCGATCGCGTAGGGAAGCGCCCCGTCACCACCGTTGGCGAAAGGCGCATAGGCACTGACCAGTTCCAAAAGCGAGGTCTCGACGGTACCGAGCGCAATCGATGCATCGGGATTTTCACCCGGATCAATACCGACCGAACGTGCCGTGGAGGCGACGCGGCTGATGCCGGCTTTCATCGCCACGCGAACAGCAACCGTGTTGATCGATTTCGACAGTCCCTCGGCAATCGTCGTCCGGCCGATGAACTTGCCGTTGAAATTGCTCGGTTGCCATTCGCCGATCTTGATCGGCGCATCGTCAATCGGATCATCCGGCGACAGTCCGGCCTTGAGCCCGGCTAGATAGATAAACGGCTTGATCGCCGATCCGGGCTGACGGCGGGCCTGGGTCGCACGGTTGAACTGGCTTTCGGCATAGTTGCGGCCCCCGACCATGGCTTTCACCGCCCCCGAGGTGGTCATCAGCAGAACCGCGCCCTCGCCCATGCGGCGCGCCTTGCCGGACTTCGCCAGAACATTTTCAAGCGCCTTTTCCGACGCCGTCTGGGCATTGATATCCAAAGTCGTTTTGACGATCAGGTCGCGATTGCGCGCACCGACATAATCACGCACTTGATCCAGCACCCAATCGACAAAGTACGGCGCCCGGCGTCCGGGTCTGGACGTCACGCCCTGACTGGAACTGGCGCGGGCCTTGCTCGCCTGATCTTCGCTCAGGTATCCGGCGGCAACCATATTTGACAGCACGACCCTGGTACGGTTTTCAGCACGGGTGTCATCGCTGTGCGGATTATAGCGGCTGGGCGCTTTGAGCAATCCGGCAAGCATTGCCGATTGCCAGACATTCAGCGCCGAGGCCGGCTTGTTGAAATATTTCCGGGCAGCCGCATCGACGCCGTACGTCCCGGCACCGAGATAGACACGGTTCAGATACAACTCGAGAATCTGGTCCTTGGAAAACCTGTTCTCCAGCCAAAGCGCCAGCATCACTTCCTGCAGCTTGCGTTTGTAGGTGCGTTCGGGACTGAGAAAAAGGTTCTTGGCCACCTGCTGTGTGATCGTGCTGCCGCCCTGCACGATGCGGCCGGCGCGGACATTCGCGACCATCGCCCGTGCGAGGCCGATCACATCAATGCCGAAGTGGTCGTAGAACCGGCGGTCTTCCGTCGCCAGCACGGCCTGTGGCAGCGCCGGGGGCAGATCGGACAGACGCACCGGAATGCCGTACAGATCCCCGACGGCTGCAAGCTCCGTGTTATCGGCAGACATGACCCAGATTGTCGGCCGGCGCGACGGCGCGAGGCTGTCTTCGACATCCGGCAGATCGGTATATATCCACCCGGCGACGAACAGGGTGCCGATCAGTCCCCAGACGACGAGCGTCGCGAACCATTTGCCGAGCCTGCGCCACAACGGCACACCGGGGCTTTTGCGTTTATTGTTTCGGGTCGATTTACGGGCCATACCGCTTTATGCCAGCGGGGCGTTATGAACGGGTTAATATGCGGTACTGTGGTGAGGAAATATCAGGCTCCGACCTGCAGCTTGATCACGTCATTCCCTGTACGGGACTTATCCTTTTCATCCCTCGACGGGACTTGTCCTTTTCATTCCCTGGACGGGACTTGTCCTTTTCATTCCCTGGACGGGACTTGTCCTTTTCATTCCCTTGAAGGGAATATCGGCGTATTGCATTTCTCGCAGTCGGTGTGGTGACCATACATGATGTGGCCGCACTGTGCGCACTTGGATTCGGCGCGCTTAGACGCGTCATCAAAGAATTTGAAAATCTTTTTCAACGCCTCAAGCATGCATTCTCCCCATCAGGATCAAGCCACAGCGCACTCAGCTATTTTCGGATTTGCCCTCGTCATCAAGCAATATCCGCTGCGCCGCCCCGTCGAGGTCTTCAAACTGACCCGATTTAAGGCACCACAGGAAAGCCACAAGGCCCACAAGACCCAGAAATAATGCAATCGGGATAAGATAAGAAATAATTTCCATTGTCTGTCTTTTATCTGATCCACCTCAGCCGCAGCGCATTCAGCGTCACGATGATCGAACTCGACGACATCGCAACCGCCGCCACCAGTGGTGTCGCAAGTCCGGCAACGGCAATCGGCACGGCAATGGTATTATATCCGAAAGCGAGGGCAAAGTTCTGTTTCACCAGACGCGCCGACGCCCGCGCCACGCGGATTGCCGTAAGGACAGGCTTCAGGGACGCACCCTGAAACAACAGGTCCGCTGCCGTCTGGCTGACATCCGCGGCACTGCTGGGCGACATGGATACATGGGCCGCAACCAGAGACGGTGCATCGTTGAGCCCGTCACCGACCATCAGCACACGGCGGCCTTCGGCGGCAAGCTGTTCCAGCCGGGCCGTTTTATCGGACGGCAGACAACCGGACCGCCACGCATCGATGCCGAGTGCCGATGCGGCACGCGCCACGGCATGATTATTGTCACCGGACAACAGCTCGATCCTGAAGCCCATCCGGGAAAGCTCGGCAACGATGTCGGCGGTATCGGCGCGCAGTTCGTCTTCAAAACGAAATACCGCAACACGCACGCCATCAACGGCGAGGCGTATTTCCGTACCGCCCACACTGTCATCTGGTCTGTCTTCACCACACCATGCAGGGCTGCCGAGGCGAATCTGCCGTCCGTCGAGAGTGCCCTCCAGCCCATAACCCGGCACTTCACGAATGTCGCCCGGCTTGAGATCCGGGTCCACCGGTGCCACCGCACAGAGCGCCCTGGAAAGCGGGTGCCGGCTGTGGCCCGCCAGCGCTGCCGCCAGCGCCAGATGTTCCGGCGTATAATCGCCACCGACCAGTTCCGGACGCCCCATGGTCAGCGTCCCTGTCTTGTCGAAGACAACCGTGTCGATATCGCTCAAGCGTTCCAGTGCGTCGGCGGCCTTGACCAGCACCCCCGCCCGCAACAGGCGCGAAGAGGCCACGACCTGGACCGCCGGCACGGCAAGACCCAAAGCACACGGACAAGTGATGATGAGGACCGCAATCGCTGCCATCAGCGACGGCTGCCATCCGGCATTGGTCAACATCATCCAGCCCAGAAACGTGCCGCCGGCAAGGATGTGCACGACGGGGGCATAGATACGCGCCACCCGGTCGGCGATCCGCACATAACGGGCACGGCCCTGTTCCGCCAGTTCCATCAACTTCACGATTTCCGAGAGCAGCGTCGCATCGGCCAGTGCAGAGGTACGAATGCGCAGCGGCGCCGTCAGGTTGAGGGTCCCGGCAAAGACCTTCTCGCCCGGCTTTGCCAGCTTCGGCAAAGTTTCTCCGCTCAACAATTGTGTATCGATGTCAGAGCGGCCGTCGATCACCGTGCCGTCGACAGGAATACGCTCACCCGCGGCGACAAGCACCGTCATCCCCTTTTCAATGTTGCCGATACGAACGGCATGTTGATAATCGTCATCATCAATCACCGTCGCCGCACGGGCCTGCAACCCCAAAAGATGCGTCGCTGCGGATCGCGCTCTTGCCCGGGCGCGATGATCCAGATAGCGCCCGATCAGCAGGAAAAACAGCAACGAGACCGACGCGTCAAAATAGGCATGCTCCGCCCCTTCAATGGTCAGATAGAGGCTCATCCCCGACGCCAGAATGACGGCAAGGCTGATCGGCACATCCATGTTCATGTTGCCGCCCCGAAGCACCGCCAGCGCACTTTTGAAAAACGGCTGCCCCGCATAGACCACCGCCGGCAGGGCGATCAGCGCGGATATCCAGTGGAACAGTGTCCGCGTGCCGTCCCCCATCCCGCCCGCGTGTCCGGACCAGATGGATACCGACAGCAGCATCACGTTCGCCGCAGCAAACCCGGCCACGGCCATCGCCGACAAGAGCTTTCTGTCTTCACGGCTTTCCGCACCCGCCAGATCGGAGGGGTCGAACGGCGTTACCGGATAGCCAAGTGCCTGCACAGCACGCATCAATTCCGCCGGATCGCTCTGCCCCGCATGCCAGCTGACGGCGAGACGGCGGGTGCTCATGTTCACGCGCGCAGATACAACGCCGGGGTCCGCTTTCAGGCGGCCTTCGATCTTGCTGATACAGGCCGCACAGTGAAGGTTCTCAACAAGCAGATTGAGATGGGCAAGGCCCTGATCATCATGGCGGACAAAGCTTGACGGATCGCACAGGTCGAGCGTGCTTTCGTCCACCGCCCGAGGGCCGCCCGCCGCTGCCGTAAAACTTGCCAAAGCACCGGCATCACAGCAATCAGCACTGCCGGCTTCCACCGGAAAGGCATCTTTGATTGCGGATTTGACGGCGTTCATTATTTCACCATCACCTCGTGACGCATGCGATAGACTGCATTGTCCCTGTGCGCCGTAATAGCGGCCTTCCAACGTCCCTGCGCCGGAGTTTCAACTTTCCCGGCGTACCGGCCCGGAGCCGTTTCTTGCAGGCTGACATTCTGCGCTACTTCACTGCCCAACGGACGTGACAGAGTAACATCGACTTTCGCACTGGTGAGCGGTGCACCGGTCTTGTCGGTCATGGAAACGGCAAGGTTGCCCGAAAGATCAAAGATAACGGCACTCTGCCAGCCAAGCTGCTTCTGACGGGCAGCGTCGTCCAGGGTCCGGTTAAAAGCGATCCCCTTTTTATAGGCATCCTCGGTCGTCAGCCCCGGCCATGTGGAAAGCGCAAAGTACATGAATACGGCGTTGACGGCGGCAATGACACCAAAGAACGCGATAAAACCGTACAACACCATCCGGCCGGTAATTCTGCGTGGCGGTTTTTCATTCATCACAATCGTATTCATTTCTCAGGGCTCCTGAAAACACTGTCATATGTTGCTGTTTCCCCGTTGGACATATCCTTAAGCTGGAACGTAATGTCGGTGGCCTCATCCTCAAGCAATTCGTCCGGCATCTGGACCAGCAGACGGAAACTTTGCAGGGTGTCCGGATTGAGTTCAAACAGTGCCGTCATCGCGGGTTCGGTTTCCGCAGCGCCGACGACCTTAAGCTGAGCGCCCGCTGGTTCGGTCACTTCAAGGAACACCGAGCGTTCAATCCGCACCTTGTTGAGAATCTTAAACGTATAGGCATTCTGAATCGAGCCGTCCTTGAGCTTCGTATAGATCGGATTGCGGTCGCGGAGCACATTGATATCAAGCTCGGTCCTGTTCACGAACACAACCAGCATGAACAGGCCGATCGCCGCCCACAGACAGAAATACGCGACGGTGCGGAATCGGATCGGCTTCAGCTTCACCTTTTCACCGGTGACCCGGCCGTTCATGGCCGCGACGGAATCATAATCGATCAGGCCGCGCGGTCTGCCGATTTTCGACATCACGTCATCACAGGCATCTATACACAGTGCGCAGGTAATGCATTCGAGTTGCTGGCCGTCACGGATGTCGATCCCCATCGGGCAGGCCACGACACACGCCTTGCAGTCCACACAATCGCCCCGGTTCTCGAAGTTCTCACCCTTCCGGTACGGCGCGCGCGGCTCCCCCCGGTCCGCCTTGTAGGTCACCGTCAGGGAATGCTCATCCATCATCGCCGCCTGGATTCGCGGCCATGGACACATATATGTGCAGACCTGTTCGCGCATCAGACCGCCAAGGGAATAGGTGGTAAATGTCAGGACCAACACCGTGATATAGGCGATGGGCTGCGCATCGAGATAGATGAAGTCTTCCGCCAGCGTCGGCGCATCGGCGAAATAGAAAATCCACGCCCCGCCCGTCGCAACCGATATCAACAGCCATATCGCATGCTTGGCAACGCGCTTGAAGGCTTTCGACACCGACATCGGCGCCTTGTCGAGACGGATACGGGCTGCCCGATCACCTTCGACAATACGTTCCACCCAGATGAACAGATCGGTCCAGACCGTCTGCGGGCAGGCATACCCGCACCACGCACGGCCGACGACGCTGGTGACCAGAAACAGGCCGACCGCCGCCATGATCAGCATGCCGGCAAAGTAATAGACTTCCTGGGGCCAGATTTCGATGAAGAAGAAATAAAAGCGCCGATGCGGAAAATCGATCAGCACGGCCTGATCCGGGTTGCCCAGACCCCGATCCCAACGGATCCACGGCGTGATGTAATAGACGCCAAGCGTCAGCGCCATGATCCACCACTTCAGTTTCCGGAAGGTGCCCCAGACCCGTTTCGGGTGGATTTTAATGCGTTTTTGATAGAGCGAACGGTTTTCGCTTTTGTTGACCGCCTCGACGTCGTGCTGCGGCACGTCAGCGCTTGCGGCATTATTGCTATCTGCGATTTCGTTCACTGAAGTCATTTGTTGTAAGCCTTGCGAATTGGCCCGGAAACGCCATCCCCGTCATTGCGGGGATGGCGGTATTCCATATCGGCAGGCGGATTTTACTGACCACCACCCAGAGAGTGCACATAGATGGTGAGCTGCTTCACCGTCACATCATCAAGGATCTTACCCCACGCCGGCATCACGCCGTTGCGGCTGTTCGAGATCGACTCCATGACGGTTTTCTTGTCACCGGCGTAAAGCCAGATGTTGTTGTTCAGTGGCGGCGCGCCAAGCTCTGCCATACCGGCCCCGCCCTCGCCATGACAGGCCACGCAGTTATCTTCAAAAAGCGGCTGGCCAGCCTGTGCGGCGACGGTATCGGTTGCATTCCCGGACAGGGACAGCACGTATTCGGCAACCTGACCGATCTGTTCGTTGGTCAGAATACCGTCCTTGCCGAAAGCGGGCATTTGCGACTGGCGGGCGTCATCACTCTGCGTGTTGCGTGCGCCGTGGGTGATGGTCGTATGAATGGCCTCAAGCGAGCCACCCCACAGCCATTCGTCATCGTTCAGGTTCGGATAACCGTTCGCCCCCTGGGCACCCGACCCATGACATTGCGAGCAGTTGACGACAAAGGCCGACTTGCCGCCGGCAAGGGCGAATTCCAGCAGGTCCGGTTTGGTGCGGATTTCTTCCAGGGATGCCGCGGCAATCGCTTCACGTTGCGACGCCTGGGCTGCCTTTGCCGCTGCCACGTCCTTGGCGACTTCGGCACGGGAACTGTAACCAAGCACCCCCTTGGTGTAGCCGGAAACCAGCGGAATCGCCGGATAGGCGATATAGTAACCGATGGACCAGACGACGCAGGCGTAGAAGATCCAGAGCCACCAGCGCGGCAACGGGTTATCCAGTTCACGGATGCCGTCCCACTCATGTCCGGTTGTTTCGATGCCGGAGATTTCATCAACGTGTTTTTCGGCCATCTCTCAATCCTCCTTGAGCGGCATTCTTGCCGCACGGTCAAAGGTCTTCTTGGCACCGGGCCGGAGCGCGTAAATCAACACGCCCGCAAACAGCACCACCATGTAGACGAGTCCCCATGTCTGGGCGAACTCAGCAAGTGTCGTGTAATCCATGACAGGGCCTCCTCAGCGCAAGTTGTCTTCGGCGTTATAGGACGAGAAATCGACCATCGTGCCGAGGACCTGGAGATAGGCGATCAGGGCGTCGAGTTCGCTCGGCTCGCCCGGGTTGCCATCGAAATCGCGAACATTCGCACCCGGATAGCGTTCTGCCACCGCATCCGCGCCGTCACTGTCGGGATCGGCCTGTGCGAACATGTCTTCCTTCGCCACTTCGATCATGTCGGTCGTATAGGGGACGCCGATGATCGCATTGGCTTTCAGATGATCCGCGATATCGAAACTGCGGACTTTCTTTTCAGCCAGGAACGGATATCCGGGCATGACGCTTTCCGGGACCAGTGCCCGGGGGTCGATCAGGTGCGTGCGGTGCCACTCGTCTGAATATTTACCGCCGACGCGGGCAAGATCCGGTCCCGTCCGCTTCGATCCCCACTGGAACGGATGGTCGTACATGCTTTCGGCAGCCAGTGAATAGTGGCCGTAACGCTCCAGTTCATCGCGGAACGGCCGCACCATCTGGCTGTGACAGTTGTAACAACCCTCACGGATATAGATGTTGCGTCCGGCAAGTTCGAGCGGGGTATAGGGTCTGACACCCTTCACCTTCTCGATCGTGCTTTCCAGATAGAACAAGGGTGCAATCTCGATGATGCCGCCGATCGAGACGACTACGAGAATACCGATCACAAGAAGGATCGAATTGCGTTCAAATTTACCGTGGTCGAACATTTTCGATCTCCTTTACGCGCTGGCCGGATGCGCAAGCGCATCGACATAGGGTTTCTCCGTCCGCACGTGGCCCCTGGCGGTTTTGTAGACGTTCCAGGCCATGATCAGCGCACCGAGCACATACATGCCGCCGCCCAGCGCACGGATCACATAGAACGGGTGCATCGCATCGACGGTTTCCGCGAACGAATATTCGAGGAAGCCGAGAGAGTCATACGAACGCCACATCAGGCCCTGCAGAATGCCGCTGACCCACATCGCCGCCGCATAAAGGGCGATGCCCAGAGTCGCCAGCCAGAAGTGGGCCGAGACGAGACGCAGCGAGTAGAGCTTTTCACGGTTGAACATGACCGGTGCGAGGAAGTAGATCGCGCCGAAGCTGACCATGCCGACCCAGCCGAGCGCACCGGAGTGCACGTGGCCGATGGTCCAGTCGGTGTAGTGGCTCAGCGAGTTCACCGCCTTGATGCTCATCAACGGACCTTCGAAGGTCGACATCCCGTAGAACGCCACGGAAATCGCCATCATCCGCAGGATCGGATCGGTGCGGAGCTTGTCCCAGGCGCCGGACAGCGTCATCAGACCGTTGATCATCCCGCCCCAGCTCGGCATCCACAGCATGATCGAGAAGGTCATCCCGAGTGTCTGCGCCCAGTCCGGCAGCGCGGTGTAATGCAGGTGGTGCGGACCGGCCCAGATATACAGGAAGATCAGCGACCAGAAGTGCACGATTGACAGACGGTAGGAATACACCGGCCGGTTGGCCTGCTTCGGCACATAGTAATACATGATGCCGAGGAAGCCCGCCGTCAGGAAGAAGCCGACCGCGTTATGGCCGTACCACCACTGGGTTAGTGCATCCTGCACCCCGGCGAAGATCGGGTAGGACTTGGCGCCGAACCAGCTTACCGGCAGCGCGAGGTTGTTGACGATGTGCAGCATGGCAATCGTCACGATGAACGCCAGATAGAACCAGTTGGCGACATAGATATGGGGTTCTTTCCGCTTCCAGAGCGTCCCCAGGAACACCAGCAGATACACGACCCAGACAATCGTCAGCCACAGATCGACATACCATTCGGGTTCGGCATATTCCTTGCCCTGGGTCACCCCGAAGACATAGCCGGTTGCCGCCATGACGATGACGAGCTGATACCCCCAGAACACGAACCATGGGGCATACCCGCCGGCCAGACGCGCCTGACAGGTGCGCTGGACGACATGAAAAGAGGTCATCAGCAGTGCGTTTCCGCCGAAGGCGAAAATCACCGCAGACGTGTGCAGAGGCCGGAGCCGGCCGAAGGTTGTCCATTCAAGATCCAGATTCAGGACCGGAAATGCCAGCTGCAGCGCAATCACAAGGCCGACCGTAAAGCCGATCACGCCCCAGAACGTGGTTGCGATGACGCCGGCTCGAATGACGGCATCATTGTAATTCACGGCCGAATTCGGATTGGCGGGCCCACCGGCGTCACCACCAGCCTGAATGACACGGAAAATACCGACGACACAGAACACCGTCAGCAATATCCCATGCATATAAATCGTCGTATCGACCGACCCTGCGGACAGATAAAGTCCGAGGAGTGCACCGATACCGAGCGGTAGAATCATAAGGAAATTCATTTTCTCAACCCCGTCTTGCACACAAGGGATGGCGCAAGAAGACGCCATCTTGCCGGGACACTAGGCAGAAATCCGTCTTCCGTAATTGATCCACATCAATCGCCCTGAATGTAAAATTACACATTCCGTTATTACATTATATATTTGATGAATATATCTGCTGCATTGCAAACAAATACCGACGGCAGGCATGATGCTCGCCACCCTCACGCGAACAAACGAGAGCCACGATGACACCCCCTGACAGCCCACTCCCAGCCATCGCCAGCGAAACCATCGAGGTGCTGATGCAGCGCCGAAGTGTCCGGAAATATTCGGATGTTCCCGTCACGGCCGCGCATGTGAACGCCATCCTCGGCGCGGCGCTCAGGGCGCCGACCTCATCGAATGTGCAGGCCTACAGCGTTGTCGTGGTCCGCGACCAGGCCATCAAGGAACAGATCGCCGTGCCGTGCGGCAACCAGAAACATATTGTCACCTGCCCGGTGTTTCTCGCCTTCCTTGCCGATCTGACTCGGATCGAAGCTGCCTTTCAACGAAACGGCCACAACGCCGATGACAACAATCTGGAACTCGGCCTTGTGGCCACGATCGATGCTGCGCTTGTCGGCATGGCGGCCTATGTCTCAGCCGAATCGCTCGGCATTCAGGGTGTGATGATCGGCGCCATGCGGAACAAGCCCGAGGAAATTGCGGAAATTCTCGACCTGCCGAAACGGGTGTATGCGGTATTCGGCATGTGCCTCGGCTTTCCCGAAGAAGCCCCGAAGCAGAAACCGCGCATGCCCGTTTCCGGGATCATCCATCACGACACATATGATCGTTCCGCGTCGCTCGGCGTTCTCGATCCCTACAATGCGGATCTCAAGGCGCACTATGAAGCCATCGGCAAGACCACGACCGAGGCGTCATGGACCGACGAAGTGGACAGCAAGTTTTCCAGTCGGCCGCGGGACGGGCTTCGCGCCGCCCTGAAAAATCGCGGCTTTGATTTTAGCTGAACTCTTGTTGTCAGCAGCGCCACCCAATCAAAGAAGCGATTTATCCCCCTGCTTGTGTTCTGACCGAAACTCGGCCCAATATCCCGACCTGCAGTGACAGTGAAGGACATTGAGTGTGGCGAAGAAGGCGCGGACACGAAACCCGGAACAGACACGCGGCGCCCTTCTGGAAGCCGCATCGGACGAGTTTGCCCGTTACGGATTTGACGGCGCACGAGTCGAACGCATTGTCAGGAACGCCGGCTGCAACATGCGGATGCTGTATCACTACTTCCAGAGCAAGGAGAACCTGTATCTGGAAGTCCTGGAAAATGTTTATCGCGACATCCGTCAGCGCGAACACGGCCTCGACCTCGAAACGCTCTCGCCGCTTGATGCCATTCTCCGGCTGACCCGCTTCACCTGGGCTCACATCTCGGCGAACAGGCTGTTTATCGATATCGCCCGCAATGAAAATCTCGTCGGCGGCAAATTCATCCGCCGCTCGGAAGCCATCTCGGAAATGTCATCGCCGCTGATCCGCCAGATCGACGACGTGATTGCACGCGGCGTGTCTGCAGGGGTCTTCCGCCATGACGTAGACGGGCTGCAACTGTACATTTCAATTGTCGCGCTCAGCTCTCATCACCTTGCCAACGTACACACCTTGTCCGCCGTGTTCCGGACCGATCTCGGCAATGAAGACTGGCTTCACGCACGGCGCATTCATGTTGAAGAAATGGTTCTGCGGACACTGGGCGTCGACGACGGCGGCCATTCCTGATTGCCAAAACGGGCCTTCGTCTATAAGTAAGTAAATTATTACTTATAGGAGGTGTCATGGCAGATCAATTCGAAGCCCGTCTCGCAGAACTGGGCCTGAGCCTGCCTGAGCGCTGTACCCCCCGTGGCAACTTTCTGCCCTATCATCAGGACGGCACGCTGATTTTCATGGCCGGACAGATTTGCGAATGGAACGGTGACGTTCCCTACGCGGGGCCCGTCCTTGCCCCCGGACAGACCGCCCCGGACGGGCTCGAGGTTCAGGATCTGGAAACCGGGCGCAAGGCGGCCGAGATCTGCGGGCTCAATCTGCTGTTTCATCTTCGTGCGGCGTGCGACGGCGATCTGGGCCGTGTCCGCACGATCGTCCGCGTCGGCGGTTTCGTGAATTGCCTGTCAGGGTTCGACCAGTCCCCGGCAGTGATCAACGGCGCATCGGACCTGTTCATCAACCTTTTCGGCGATAGCGGCCGTCATGCCCGCACCGCCGTCGGCGTTTCCGGCCTGCCGGCCAATGCCGCCGTCGAAGTGGATGCCGTGATCGCGCTTAAGCCGTAACTTTAACGGGCAAGGCCGGCGTTGCGATTTCGGGCAGAAGACCGGCAAGGCGCATGGCTTCGCCCATCAGATATGAATCCTGACCCGGCGGGGTTGCCAGCAGGATGCCCAGCGGCATCCCATCCCGGTCAAGTCCCGACGGGACGGAAATTAGCGGGCCGCCCATCGCCGTCCATGGCGTCAGGTAGGTCTGATCACCGGTTGTCGTAAGGCCGACAGGCGCGGCCCCCGGCACGGGATACGCCATCAGCAGATCATACGCTGACAGACGGGACCAAAAATTCTCCCGGGCAAGCGTCAACCACTGAACGGTCTGATCCAGCTGATCGGACGGGATCTCCGCCCCCTCGGCAAGCGCCGCACGGAACAGCGGCTTTAAGAGTCCCTCTCTGCCGCCGACCCGCGGGCGCAGTTCCCACGCCATCTCATACAACATCACGGTGCGGTGCGCCTGAATGATGTCATCGAACGAAACGGGCGTATCAACATCAACGATGGCGTGGCCGGCATCCGACAGGACATTCCGAACCCGGGAAATCATCGCGACCATGCCGTCATCGGGTTGTTGATCAGGGACGTTCACGAAACCAATCCTGAGCGGCCTGGCCACCGCAGGGGCTGATTGCGGAATTTCAAATGCTGCCGCCAGAAAATCGTATATTTTTTCAAGCCAATCCGCCGACTGTGCGATCACACCGATGGCATCGAAGCTCGGTGACAGTGGCGACATGCCGTCCCTTGGCAGAACGCCCAGACCGGGCTTATAGGAATATGCCCCGCAATAGGTTGCCGGCCGGCAAAGCGAACCGGCGGTCTGTGTCCCCAGCGCAAACGGTACGACCCCGGCGCCGACGACAGCGCCGGACCCACTGCTCGACCCACCGGGGCTGCGTTTCGGGTCGTACGGGTTTCGCGTCGTTGTCGGGTCGATGAAGGCGAACTCGGTGCTTCGGGTCTTGCCGACAGGTATCGCCCCGGCATCCCTGAGCGCCGTCACGACCGGCGATTCAGTTTCCGACGGTTGAGCGTCTTCAAAAGCCTCGCTGCCATAGCGGGACGGTTGTCCCTGAACATCAATGACGTCCTTGATGCCGAACGGCACACCGGCAAGCGGTCCGCTCAGATGATCGGCTTGCCGGAGAGCGCCGGCATCCTCGACATGGGCCCAAGCATCCAGCAGCGGCTCCCACCTGGCACGAGCTGCCAGATGATCCTCCAGACTGAAACCTTTAAGCCGTTGCGTCATACCTGCCGGACCCTCTGTTTTTGTCTGCGCGTACACCGTTCAGGAAATCAAACCGGACCCGTCAAAACTGGCACGCTTCTCGCTTGTAAGTAATAAGTTACTTACTTATAGGCCTGAATCAAGTATTTTTTGCGCAATATTGCGCAATAATTATACATAAGCCTAGGCATATGCCTATTTATTAGGCTTATTAACAACAAGGAGGATTGGATGTTTCACGTCTCCAGAAACCCACTACAGTCATCTCTCATGAGGCCCAAAACCACATGGACGTCTAAAATCATACACGCCTGCGCAATTGCAGCCGTGACGGCATGGGGCACCCTGCTGCCGGCCGGTCCTGCATCGGCAGCCGAGCTGAAAATTCTTTCCAGCTTCAATTCCACCCAGAAACCGACATACGCCGTGCTCGAACGCTACATCGAGAACGTCAAGAAGATCGGCGGCGACACGGTGACTTTCGTGATCAGCGGCCCTGAGGTCGTGCCGATCTTCGAGCAGCTGCAACCTGTTTCTTCGGGCGTCTTTGATGCCCTTTATACCCACCCTGTATTCCATGCCGGTGAAGGCGGGCTTGCACTGACCGTCGATGCCATCAAGGTCGACCCGCTGGCCCGCCGGGATTCCGGTGTCTGGGAATTCGTCGACAAGTTCTATCAGGACAAGCATGGCCTGAAGATGGTGGCAATGATGTCCGTCAGCATGTACGGCTATCACCTGTTCACCAAGGAACCGCTCTCCGACGCCGGCGATCTGGCTGGCCGCAAGGTCCGTGGCACGCCGACCTATCATGGCGTGATCCGGGCGCTGGGCGCGGAACCCGTCGTTTTGCCGGGCTCGCAGATATACTCCGCACTGCAGAAAGGCATTGTCGAGGGTGCGGGCTGGCCGGCTGCCGGCATGGTCTCGATGAAACATTATGAAGTTGCGAACCATCGCCTTCGTCCGACCTTCGGCGCTGCGACGCAACCCGTGTTCATCAACCTCGCAAAATGGAACAGCCTGAGCGACAAGGAAAAGTCGGTGCTGCTTGAAGCCGGCAAACTGACCGAGCTCGAAATGCCATGGATCGGGAACCGGATTCAGGCCGAAGAAGACGCCGCCCTCGACAAGCTGGGCGTCAAAGTCGAACAGCTTTCACCGGCGATGGCCGATAAGGTGCAAAGCGCGTTCATAAGCAGCATCTGGGAACTGGGAACCGGTTGCTGTGGCGATGCCGCCAAAGGTCTGCGTGATCTCGCCCTCAAGGCGGGACTGACCGAGTAGGGATGGTCTGGTAATGGCCGCATTTCGCCAAGGCGGCTTTTGCCGATGACGACGCTCGCGATACATATATGGTCGGCGGTGCTCAGGATGTCCGAATTCCTGCGTACCGCCGGCTTCATTCTGTCGAAGCTTGCACTGGCAGGCATCGTTCTGACCTACAGCTATGAGGTCGTCAGCAGATATCTGTTCGATACGCCGACCTCCTTTTCATCTGATCTTGTGACGTATCTTCTGTGCGTGGTGGTTTTCACCATGATGCCCTACGTCACCGCAACGGGCAGCCAGGTCGCCGTCACCGTTGTCATCGACGCCCTGCCCGAGCAACACCGCGCGCTCGTCATGCGGCTCATTTATATTCTCGGATTTCTGGCCTGTGCTGCGATGACCTACTTCGCTTCCGGTGAAACGCTCCGGCAGATTCTCCGCAACATCCAGATGCTGGCAACGCACCCGGTGCCGAAATGGTGGATTTCCGTCTGGATCGGTATCGGCTTCGCCCTATCGGCCATTGAATACCTGCGTCTTGCAATCACCGGCAAAACATTGCCGAAACACGACGACACAACCCCTATGGCGGAGACCTGATACATGGAATGGTGGGCGACGCTTCTGGTTGCCGCGGGGTTGCTGCTGGGGTTGTTCTTTTCCGGCATGCCGATCTTTCTGGCATTTCTTGTAATCAACGTCTGCGGTGTCGTTGTGTTCCTCGGCCCGAATGCGTTCGGCATGGTCGTCAATTCGGTTTTCGATACGACGACCACCGGCACCCTGACGGCGATCCCGCTGTTCGTCCTGATGGGCGAGATTCTGTTCAGGTCCGGCTCGACGGGTGTGCTGTTCGATGCCGTCGACAGCCTGATCGGCCGGGTCAAAGGCCGCCAGTATGTTCTTGCCATGTCGCTGGCAACCGTGTTTGGCGCCCTGTCCGGATCCAACATGGCCGTCGCGGCGATGATGGGCCGCACGGTTTATCCCGCCATGGCCGAACGTGGCTACGATTCCAAACTGTCCATCGGCGTGATCCTCGCCGGGGCCAGCCTGGCGCCGATCATTCCGCCGAGCGTGCTGGCCATCATCATCGCCACCCTGGCGAATGCCTCCGTCGCCGGTCTGCTGATCGCCGGCATCCTGCCGGGTCTGCTGATAGCGGTCCTGTGTCTGGGCTATGCTTTGGGCCGGTGCGTGCTGAACCCGTCACTGGCCCCCAGCGCCGCCGCGGCGGATGCCCCGAAGAATAAAGACTCAAGCGCCCTGTTGCAGATTTTGAGATGTGCCCCGTTCCTGATCATCATTGCATCCGTCATGGGTTTCATTCTGACAGGCGTTGCCACCCCGTCGGAGTCCGCTGCCACCGGCGTTGTCGGCGCGCTTATCACGGCCGCGATATTCCGCAAGCTGTCGCTGAAAATGGTTTGGGACAGCCTGGGTCAGGCCGCGATCATCGCCAGCATGATCCTGATCATCATGGCGACATCGACCATGTTCAGTCAGCTGCTCGCCTTCAGCGGCGCAACCAGCAAGCTCGCGTCGCTGGTCCTGAATTCCGAATTGTCGCCGGGGCTGATCCTGTTGCTGATGATGGCCGTGGTGTTCATCTTCTGCATGTTCATCGACCAGGTGGCCCTGATGCTCGTCGTCATTCCGATCTACCTGCCGGTGGTCGAGGCGCTGCAGTTCGATCCCATGTGGTTCTGGATGCTGATGCTTCTGAATGTCGTGATCGGCGGCATAACACCGCCCTTCGGCTACGCCATGTTCGCTTTCAAGGGCGTCGCCCCCGACGTCGACCTGCGCGTGATTTTCGCATCGAGCCTGCCGATCGTCGGCATTTTCCTGCTGGCGATGCTGATCATCTACTGGTTCCCGCCGATCGCAACTTTCCTGCCGGGTCTGCTGTAGCACGGAACGGGCGGGATGAACGGGCCTGAGCCCTAGTCATCCCCCGCTGCCGCGCTTTGTGCGTGCGCCGAATCGTTCGCGGCCAGCACGTCGCGGCCGGTCCAGTTCGGATCCATGACCGTCGCCCGGCGCATGTCGCGGCGCTCGCTTTCGTCGAACGGCCGCGCACGATGCATGGTGCGGCGGTTATCCCACATCAACACATCCCCGACCTGCCAGTGGTGGGTGTAGACGAATTCAGGTTTGGTTGCGTGCTCCACCAGCTCGCGGATCAGCATCCGGCCTTCGGGGACCGGCCAGCCGAGAATGTGCGACGCATGTGACGCGAGATAAAGCGACCGGCGGCCAGACGGCAACGTCCGGACAACGGTCCTGATCTGCGGCGGCAGGGCAGCGCGTTCCTCGTCACTGAATTCGGTGAAACCCAGGGTCGCCCTGGAGGCGATCACCGAATGCTCGGCTTCAAGACCTTCGATGCGGTCCTTCATTTTCTGCGGCAATGCATCGTATGCGGCGCACATGTCCGCAATCTGAGTTTCGCCGCCTTCGCTGACGACCGTATGGGCGTGCAGCAGTGAGTACTTTGCCGTCACCGCCTTGAATGATGAGTCCGTGTGCCACAACATGTTGCCCAGGTTGGCCATGCGGCGGCGGTTCTGCCGGTCCAGCACCTCGCCATTCTCGTCCAGGTTCGAGATATCGACCAGACGCTTGCTTATGCGGTTCTTGATCCCGGTCTGAATGATCCCGTTCACCGCATCCAGCGGGCCGAAACGCAAGGCGAAATCCACCTGTTGCTCCTCGGACAGCTTTTCGCCGTTGAAGACGAGAACACCGTATTCGTCGATGGCCGCGTGGACGGCATCGAATGTTTCATCATCCAGCGGCTTGCGTAGGTCGAGACCTTCAATACGCGCGGCAAACGTCGGACAAAGCTGCTCTATTTTTATTGCCATGATTTTGTTTCCTCCTGCGCTGACTCAAGCGTCAACGAACCACAATGTCAAATTTGGATTATAGGGGTTCTCATAACAAAACATTATGATTAGATTGTCAGCATGCGGCTCAATATGCGTCAGATCGAAGCGTTCCGGGCGGTTTATCAGACCGGCGGCATGACCTCGGCCGGTCAGATGATGAATATTACGCAGCCTGCCGTCAGCCGCCTGATCCGCGATCTGGAAGCCGAAATCGGTCTTGCGTTGTTCGTCCGCGAGGGCACGACCATCGCCCCCACACCCGATGCAGCATCGCTATACGAGGAAGTCGAGCGCAGCTTTCACGGGCTCGACCAGGTGGCGCTGTTTGCCCGCGATCTCAAACGAAACCGCAGCGGACGAATCAACATCACGGCATCGCTGGCGCCGTCGTTCTTTGCCCTGCCGACAGCCATCGCCAGTTTCCGCCATGACTGGCCGGATATCACGGTGTCGCTCCGCAGTTGTTCATCACCGGAAGTGATGGAGCTTGTCGCTGCGGGTAAATCCGATCTTGGGCTGGCCGTGATGCCGGCGCAGACCCGCGGTGTGGAAATCCTGCCGCTGCCAGGTCTCGCGGTCGTCGCCGTCCTGCCCACCGCGCACCCGCTGGCAAAAAAGAAAGTCATCCGCCCGACGGACCTGGCAGGCGAACCCATGCTGATGGTTTCTGAGTACAGCCCGATGCAGCAACGGATCCTGAAATCTTTTGAGGCCGCCGGCGTTTCGCCGAACATCATCTTCGACAGTTCCTATTCAGGGTCGATCTGTGCGCTGGTTGCAAAAGGGCTGGGGATTTCCGTACTCGATCCGGTGACGGCGCGTGCTTACGAAGGCCCCGGACTGGCCTTGCGCCGGTTCGAGCCCCGTGTCCCCTATGAGTTGCGGCTGGTCCGGGCTGCAAATCGTCCCGTCGGGGCGCATGTACGAGCCTTTGCCGAAGCGCTTGTCGCGGCCCTGCAGGGAAACTGAAATCGCAACTGCCAGGCCGCTTGCTTCAATCCGTACTGGGCAGGCCGGGATACCCCCGTTAAATTTGCCGATAAGATTGAAGACAAGAAGGACTGAGGTATGACGGTGGAGAAAATCGAGGTTCTGGTGGTGGGTGCTGGACAGGCCGGTCTCGCCATGAGCGAACATCTGGGCAATGCCGGGGTGCCGCACCTCGTTCTGGAACGCAACCGGATCGCCGAACGCTGGCGCTCGGAACGGTGGGATTCGCTGGTCGCCAATGGGCCGGCCTGGCATGACCGGTTTCCCGGTATGCTGTTTTCAGATACCGACCCGGATGGCTTTCCGCCCAAGGACGGGGTCGCGGACTATTTCGCCGCCTATGCCGAAATGATCAACGCACCGATCCGCTGCGGTGTCGACGTCACCAAAGTCGAACGTAACCGCGACCGGCCCGGCTTTCGAGTAGAGACGTCAGAAAGTGAGATTGAAGCCGCGTATGTCGTGGCCGCGACCGGCCCTTTCCAGGTGCCTGTGATCCCGCCCATCGTGCCGGAAGATGCAGGGATCACACAGTTGCATTCCAGCGCCTATAAAAATCCTGCGCAGTTGCCGGACGGGGCCACGCTAGTTATCGGTGCCGGGTCGTCCGGCGTACAGATCGCCGACGAGATTCTGAGTGCCGGGAAGCCCGTCTTTCTCTCAGTCGGTCCGCATCATCGCCCGCCCCGCAGCTATCGTGGCCGTGATTTTGTCTGGTGGCTCGGTGTCCTTGGCAAATGGGATGCGGAACCCGACAGCGCCAGCACCGAGCATGTGACGATTGCCGTCAGCGGCGCGCACGGCGGACATACCGTTGATTTCCGCCGCCTGGCCGCTAAGGGCATGACGCTGGTCGGCAGGACCACATCCTATCAGGACGGCGTGCTGGGTTTCGCACCGGACATTGCGGACAACATCCGAAATGGCGATGCCAACTATCTGTCTTTGCTGGATGAAGCCGATGCCTTCATTGCCCGCAACGGCCTTGATGTACCGGAAGAACCGGACGCCCGAGACATTCTACCCGACCCGGATTGCATGACCGATCCGCTGATCGAACTTGACCTGAAAGGAGCCGGCGTCACGTCCATCGTGTGGGCGACGGGCTTCACCACGGATTTCAGCTGGCTGAAGGTCAATGCGTTCGACGAGAGCGGGCGACCGAAACATAACCGCGGCATTTCAGCCGAACGCGGCGTCTATTTTCTGGGCCTGCCGTGGCTATCGCAACGCGGCTCGTCCTTCATCTGGGGTGTCTGGCACGACGCAAAATTTCTCGCCGATCACATCGAGACCCAGCGCAAATACCTCGCCTACGATGCCGGCACCTGACCCCGGGCGGCGATCTTATACCAACTTGCAGAAATAAGATCCTGTTTCCGGTTTCTTCGGCAGGAGGGAAGGTGCAGGCGATGCCGTCGTATTAGCAAGCCTTGCCGACGTCCTGGGGCCGCCGCGAGCCGTCACAATAGGTGTTTATTTCTGCAAGTTGGTATTATTTGAGATAGTGCGGACCGGGGATCCCGATCCCCTGACGCATGGTTTCAAGATTGACCACCTGATCCCAGGCGACGTTACCGAGGTTGGCGTCGGGACCGAATATCTTCAGGGTCTGCTTGGTCATTTCATAAATATTGTTCAACGTGACCCCTGCGATCCAGGGCCCCGGCAATTCGATCATCACCTGATGCGCCGGGACTGCGTCCTTGATCTGCTGGATGGACTCGATGTTCGTTTCCCCCGCCGTTACCAGTTCGGCGGCTTCGAACAGCACCATGTCGCACCCTGCATCCAGACACACCTGCGATTGGCGAATCAGTTCCTTGATATCGGCAAAATCGTCTTTCGAGCCGACTTCGCCATGCACTTCTAGACCATTGTCCTGGGCCATGGCGATCAGGCTGGCACGCTGTTCATCGGACATCTCGATGCAGTTGTCCGAAACCTCGACACTGTTGACGCCAAGCCGGCTGACTTCCTTGAAATAGGCCGGGGCGGCCTCATAGCCCTGCTTGGTGATCACGTATTCGAGGAACTGTCCGCCGATAAAGATGTCGACCCCGTGTTTCCGGTAGACGCCGGCTTTCGCCGCGAGAACGTCTTCGTCATACAGCATGGCCGAACCGACATAGATCTTGGCAATGTCCACGTACGGACCGGCAACGCTTAGATGGTCATCAAGCAGATTTGGGCCAAGTCCCATGTCTATCATCATCGTCAGCCCGGTCTTGCGGGGTTTGGACATGCTGCGCCCTTGGGATGTGGACAGAAAAGAAAATGGCCGGGTCGTCATGGCACTGCTCCTCGGAGTTTTGGTTTTGTATTTCGTCGCGACACGTTCAGATCAAACGCGCACATAGTCTAGGCATGATCCCGCACTCTGTCATTTCAAAGCTTAATGCAGATACGGATTTCCAGGCATAACGGTGAATACCACTTTCGCTATCAATTCACGATCAGGTCGTTCTTGCGACCATAAACAGGTTTGCCTGAACAGGCCTGGGCCGGGGCCGGGATCAGTCCAGGCCCAGCAGTCGCGCAGCATTTCCGCCCATCCACTTTTTGCGAACCTCGTCCTTGAGCGGCAGCGCTTCGATGTCCTGAACCGCCTGCGCCACCGGCTGCATCGGATAGGCGGACCCGAAGATCATCTTGTCCTGCAGAACCGTATTGCCGTACTGCAGAAGCGGCTCATAGCCGGAATGTGCAACCCCCAGATATTTCGGCCGCACCGCGACGATGCCGATATAGACATTCGCATGCCGCCAGGCGACACCGATCAGCTCGTTGATCCAGGGAAAGCCCGGCGGCGAGGCGACAACGCGCAATTCCGGAAAATGGACCATCACCTCATCCAGATGGATTGGGTGGCCATACTTCATTTCCGTGCTGGACGAGAAATTGATGCTGGCGTGAATGTTCACCGGAATATCGAGTTCGATACACTTGGCGTAAAGCGGATACATCTTCGGATCGTTGATGCACAGCTTGTGCTCGAAACATTGCAGGTTCAATCCCCGCAGCCCCAACTCACGCACCGCGAATTCCAGCTCGCGGATGGCATCCATGCCCTTGTTCGGATCAACCCCGGCAAACCCGATGACGCGCGGGCCGTGCTGTTGGCAGAACTCGGCGACATCCTCGTTCCTGATCTTGAGGCCGAATGTGGTTTCAAGATCACGGGCCTTGATGACGATGTGTTCGGCCCCCAGCTCGTCATACATAGCAAACCAGGCGGCCAGCGCCTCGGGACCGATTTTGCTTTCATGACGCCCGGCGCGTTTTTCACTGGAGGCATAGATCCTGCGGTAGTTCTCCAGATGTGCCTTCTGTGGCGGATGGAAAGCTTCAATCGGCGGTGAGCTGCCGTAGTCGATCATCTGCGTCTCTCCTCAGGGTCGCGGGATCAGCCGAACATCCGGTCCCATTTATCCATGCTTTTGAAGTATGCCCCAACAGCCGGCAGAAACCATGTGCTTCCGGTATACATCGGGCGCGTCTGGAACGGCAGGCCGTCGAAAGCACTCCGCTCGTTGGCCCCGGCGATGGTGGCGCCGATCCGGTATCCCAGATAGGACATCATCGCGACACCGCTGCCGTTGCATCCGGCGGCATAATAGATGCCGTTTTCGCGTCCGATATGCGGCAGATGATCAAAGGTCATGGCGACCATGCCTGTCCACGAATGCGTCACCCGTGTCCGCGCAAGCTCCGGGTACAACTGCACCATACGTGCATGCAATCTGCGGCCGGATTCCAGCGGGTTCTGGGTAAAGAAGCTTTCACGGCCGCCGAATATGATGCGCTTGCCGTCCGGCGATACGCGGTAATAGGTCAGCACGCGCTTGGTGTCGTTGACGCTGCGGTCGTTGACGATCAGACGCTTGATCACGTCCGGGTCCAGTTCCTCGGTGGCGATGATGCAGCTGGCCAGCGGAATGACCCGGCGTTTCAGCCAGGGACTTGGCTTCTGGCTGTAGCCGTTGGTCGACAGCAGGACGTACGCCGCCCGCAGTTCGACACCCCCGGCCGTAACACGGAACCCGCTGCCGTTGGGCTGGATATCGGTGACCGGCGCATGGGCGCACAGCGTAATGCCCGGGCGCCGGTGGCAGGCATCCAGCAGCCCCCGATGATAAAGCGCCGGGTGCAGCTTGCCGGACCGTTCGACGACCATGCCGCCGTGATAATAGTCCGTGCCGATTTCGTCGCGCTGTTGGTCACGCGGGACCATCCGGCATCCGGATTTGCCGTCGTGATCCAGCACCGCCATCTTGGATTTGAGGCTTTCATAATGCCCCGGGGTATACGCTGCGACAAAGCGTCCGCCGATGGTCAGATGGCAGTCGATCTTTTCACGCGCCACCATCATCTGGATACGTTCCATCGATTGCGCAGCTTCATCCAGCAATCCCTTGTAGCGATCATGCCCTATCGTGGCTTCAAGCGGCGACGGCTTGGCCGCGGACGGGCCTTTGCCCAGATTGAGCCCACTGCTGACATGGCCGCCGCTGCGCGTACTCGCCCCGTGACCGAATTCCTTTGCTTCCAGCACCGTGACCTTGAAACCGCGGTCGGCCAGTTCAATGGCCGCATTGAGCCCGGTGTATCCGCTGCCGACGATGGCGACATCCGTTTCGTCGGGTACGGGTTGTGATCCATCCGCCGTTGGCCGCGCAGCCAACCACCAGTAGGGGTTTGTTGAAATATCGGGGTGAAAAATGTCGTCCATGGTTAGGCCTTGTCAGGATTTGATGGGAGAAACGCCAGCGCCCAGCCGCTGTGACAGAAACAGGACAATCCCGACCAGCACGATCTGCAGCACGGATACCGCAGATATGGTCGGGTCGATTTCAGAGATAATGTTTTCAAACATCTTTTTCGGCAATGTCATGTTTGAGCCACTCAGGAACAGGGCGATGATCAGCTCATCGAACGAGGTGATGAAGGCCAGAAATGCCCCCGAGATGATGGCCGGTTTAATCTGGGGAAACGTCACCGTGAAGACCGCACGCAATCGGCTGGCCCCAAGCCCCATGGCGGCATGTTCCTGCGAAACGTCGAAATTCCGGAGCGCCGCGCTGACGACCAGAACGACGAACGGGATTGCATAGACGGTATGACCGATCATCACGCCATACCAGTTGCCGATGAGTTTCAGGTCCGCGAACAGGCCGTAGATCGCGACCGCGATGATAATGTTCGGCACGACAATCGGCGCCGCGACCAGACGGTCGACCCAGGGCTTGCCCGGATACGTGCCGCGCACGAGGCTGAAGGCGACCATCGTCCCCAGAATTGTCGCCAGGATGGTGGTGCCGATGCCGACCTGCAGGCTGACGATGGTTGCACTGATCCAAGAGGGCGTTTCGAGATATCGCTCGTACCATTGCAGGGAGAAGCCCGGCGGCGGAAACTGCAGGTAGCTGGCGGAGCTGAACGACAGCGGGAAGACGACCACAATCGGCAGCATCAGGAACGACAGCACCAGACCGCAGTAAAGCCCGAGCACAATGCGGCCCCAGTTGCGGCGTCTGCCGGGCGGGCTGTATTCGGTTCCGCTCATGCCAGATTCCTCTCTGATTTCATGAACCACTTGAAGGTGCCGTAAACGACAAGCGTAAAGGCCAGCAGGGCCATTGAAAGGGCGCCGGCGAATTCCCAGGCCAGGAATTCGGTCACGAACTGTTCGATCAGCACGGCGATCATCGTCACCCTTCCGCCGCCCAGAAGCACAGGCGTGATGAAAAAGCCCATGGACAGGATGAAGACGAGGCTTGCGCCCGCCAGCACGCCCGGCATGGTCATCGGAAAATAGACCCTCGCGAATGCCCGCCATGCCGGCGCACCCAGGCCGAAGGCCGCCTGCATCAGGTTCGGGTCGACACGGCGCATCACCGCATACAACGGAAAAACCATGTACGGCATCAGCACATGCACCATCCCGACAAGGACGGCCGAGGTGTTGTAAAGCAGACTGACCGGCGTATCGATGATCCCCAGAGAGAGCAGGGCTTCATTGACGATGCCACGCCGGCCAAGGATTGCCATCCATGCGTAGGTGCGGACCAGAATACTGGTCCAGAACGGCATCAGCAGACAGAACATCCCGATCGCCCGCCACATCGGCGATGCAATCGTTAGGTAATAGGCCAGCGGGTACGCAAGCAAAAACGAGATGACGGTGACCATCAGCGCGATCTTGAATGTGTTTAACAGCACCGTGACATAAAGCTCGTCGGTGAATGCCTTTTCGTAATGTTCAAAACTTCCCGACTGCACGGACAGCAGCATCAACTGCACAACGGGAATTGCGAACAGAATCAGCAGAAAGATGACGGCGGGCAATGACAGTGCAACAGGCCCCGCGTGCTCACGCATCGCACCGTTACGCCGAAACCAGGTGATAAGCGATGTCACACTCCGGCTCCCGCCGCTTCGACAATGAGATGGGCATCCGCTGCTGTCCATCCGACATTGATCCGCGCACCCACCTCCACGGCGGCTTCGCCCAGCCGGGTCTGGCGGTGCATCAGGACATCCCGTCCCTCACCGATATCAATACGCAGTTTTTCGGACTGGCCCAGATAGACGATTTCTGCAACCTCGCCGCTGATCGTGTTTTCAAGGTCGCGATCACCCTGCAGAAGCTGAAGCCGTTCCGGGCGGACCAGCACGACGGCACCTGTGCCGGTGTCCGGTATATTCTCCGCCGCCACCTGAAACAGCTTGCCGTCTTCGCCACGCACGGCGGCTATATCGCTGTCGCGGCCTTCAACGACACCGGAAAACAGGTTCGATATACCGATAAAATCGGCAACGAACCGGTTTGCGGGTTTCTCATAAATTTCATGGGGCGTGCCAAGCTGTTCGATCCGCCCGGCATTCATCACCGCGATCCGGTCGGAGAGGATCAACGCTTCTTCCTGGTCATGGGTCACGAACAGTGACGTCAGGTTGAGTTGCTGTTGCAGACGCCGCACTTCGAGCTGGATCTGTTCCCTGAGTTTCCGGTCGAGTGCCCCGAAAGGCTCATCAAGCAGAAGAATCCGCGGATCGAACACGATCGCCCGGGCAAAAGCCACGCGCTGCTGCTGACCACCGGACAACTGCCGGGGAAGACGCTCTTCGTAGCCGCCGAGTTCAACAATACCCAGCGCCCACTTAACGCGCTTTGCGATTTCAGGTTTGGCGGTTTTGCGCATCTGCAGCGGGAAGGCAACATTCTCGGCAACCGTCATATGCGGGAACAGTGCATAGTTCTGAAACACCATCCCGATGTCGCGCTTGGCCGGCGGAAGCCAGGTAATATCGCGGCCCTGCAGCAGAATTCTCCCGCCATCGGGCTCCGCAAAACCGGCGACAAGACGCAAAAGTGTGGTTTTCCCGGAACCGCTGGGACCAAGGATCGTCAGCAATTCCCCATTGCGAACCGATAAGTCGACATGATCCAGAGCGGTAACATTGCCGAAGGTTTTCAACGCCTGTTCAAGTCGCAGGTCGGTGTCATTGGTCATTTCTGGTCTCTGCCCGGAGCTACGCCAAACGGGGGCGCATGAAATCACGATACCCAATACTGCCGGAAGGGAAACGCATTCCCTCCCGGCATGATGTATGTGGTTACTGGTTTTTCAGCATCCATTTGTTCCAGCGCTCATGCACGTCCTGTCCATGGTCGCGCCACCAGACCGTATCCGTCCAGACCTGCTTGGTGATGTTGTCCGGATGTGTCGGCAGGTTCTTGGCGAGCTTTTCGTTCACATACTTCGGCGAGTCCAGATGCAGACCGGGATAACCGATTTCCTCGGCATAAACGGCCTGACGCTTCGGGTCGGTCATGACCGCCAGGTACTGCTGCGCCCAGCAGGGATGCGGTGAACCCTTGGGGATGCCGTAAGCACTGAGCTTGATCAGCCCCTGATTCCATTCGATCGCCATCGGCGCGTCGTCCTTGATCAGGTTATAGAACCGGCCGTTCCAGCCCGATGCCAGCACGACTTCACCGTCGAGCAGAAGCTGCGCGGGTTGCTGCCCGGATTTCCACCACACCGTAATATGCGGTGCGATTTCATCCATCTTCTTGAAGGCACGCTCAACATCGAGCGGATAGAGATCCTTCTGCGCGACACCGTCCGCCATCAGGGCGTATTCCAGATTGTCGACCGGGTGATTTCTGAGCGACCGCGGCCCAGGGAATTTCTTCACATCCCAGAATTCAGCCCAGGTCGTCGGGTGGCCGTTCGGGAATGCCTTTGTCGAATAGGCCATCACCGTCGAATAGGCGCTTTTCGCGAACCAGTATTCAAGTTCCTGTGCTTCTTTCGGGAACCGGCTCCGGTCGACGATCTTCGGATCAACTTTCATCAGCAGGCCTTCCTCGACTGCCGTCAGGATGTCCTGACCGCCGATCTCGGTGACCGTCCATTCGACGTTACCGGACGTCACCATGGCTTTCAGCTTACCGAAGTTGGTCGGGCTGGTATCGATCACCTTGATGCCGTGAATGCTCTCGAAGTCTGCGCTGAAGGCGTTACGCATGGCGTTGGCCATGGCACCGCCCGATGCGTTGACGACAATGGATTCCGGTTTCGGTCCCGGACAAACCTCGGCGGCGGACAACGGCGTCGTTGCGATTAAGCCGGTCGCTACCAGCGCCGTTACACACGTGGTTATAGTTCTGATCATTTCTTGAACCCTCTCTGTTTCAGCCGATTGATACCTGTGCTGCCTGTTCCCCGAAGCAGTCGTTACCTGTTGTCGGCAATATCACAGCAGCGACACTTCATTCGGTCAAATATTCAAATTTGCCAAGTTCATAACCTTATTCTATGATTGTTTATGGCTACCGTCCGACAGCTGGAAGCCCTCAGGGCCGTCATCGACTACGGCACCGTCACAGCCGCGGCGGATGCACTGGGCCTGTCGCAACCGAGTGTCAGCAAGTCGATTTCTCTTCTCGAACACTCCACCGGCCTGAAATTATTTGAACGCCGGCGGCGGCGCCTTTACCCGACAGCGGAAGCGATGACGCTGTATGGCGAAGTCGATAAGATGTTCCTGAGCCTGACACGTATCGTCGGCATGTCGCGTGAATTGAAGTCCCTGACGACGGGACAGGTCAGCATGGTTGCGTCCCCGGTTCTCGGATTCAATCTTCTGCCGGACTGCATCGGCTCGTTCCGCAAGGAGCATCCGAATGCGAACATTTCACTTCACGTACATGACGCGGGCGTTGTTGTTCAGTGGATCATCGCGCAACAGGCCGATGTCGGTTTCGGCTGGAACAGCATCGATCACCCGGCCGTCAGCAGCCATCCCCTGTGCGATCTGGAAGCCGTCCTGGCGATGCCGGTCGGCCATCCGCTGACAAAACGCAAAGTGTGCAAACCTTCGGATCTGGAAGGCGAAATCTTTCTGAGCTTCAGCCGCGATACCCGTACCCGGCACAACATCGACACCATGCTCGACCGCTACGGCATATCCATCAACAGCCCGGTCGAGGCGTATATGTCGGAATCCCTGTGTGCCATGGTCGCTTACGGGAGCGGCATATCCCTGGTCAATCCGTTGTCGGCAGAACCTTTGGAATCCCGCGGCCTGCTTGTCACCCGGCGTTTTGAACCCGCCATCATCATGCCGTTGCGGACATTGCGCCCGCGCAACAGGCCCAAATCCATGATGTGCGATCAGTTCGTCGAACACACCCGTGAACAGCTCCGCCAAAAGCTGATAACCAGCAAGCTTCCCGGCAAGATGAAAGGCTGAGCGGGGTTTCGGCTAGCGCTGCCGCTTTTCCTCGCCGTCCCAGGATCCGGCCCGGAGGTCAGGCTTGGCGGCCTTCAGGACATTCTTGGCAATCTTTCCCGAAGGCGTGCGAGGGAATTTCTCAACGCATTCCACATACCGGGGGACTTTGAACGGGGCCAGCCGCTCGGCGGCAAAAGCGATCAATGCTTCCGGATCGGGCGGCGTGTCGCGCTGTTCCGGGATGACGTAAATCTTCACGTCTTCCCCGCGTGTTTCGTGCGGGACCCCCACAGCCGCCACATCGCTCACCCCCGGGGCCTGGGCAATCACCGATTCAACTTCCCGCGCGGATATGTTTTCACTGTTCCTGCGGATCATGTCCTTGATACGCCCGACAATATAAAAGAAGCCGTTCTCATCGCGGCGAAACAAATCACCTGTCCGGAACCAGTCGCCAAAAAATGCATCGCGCGTGGCTTCAGGTTTTTTGTAATACCCAAGCAGGATGTTGGGACCGCGCACGACCAGTTCGCCGATCTCGCCATGCGGCAGTTCGTTTCCGTTTTCATCCACCACTTTGCATTCGCGGAATGCGCACGGCACACCGCACGATCCCGACCCGATCATGTCTTCCGCTTCCAGCGGCATGAACATGGTCGCACCGATTTCCGTCATCCCGAAAGCTTCGCGCGCCTGCACGTTGAAGCGGTCCTGAAGATCGCGATGTATTTCTCTTCTGAGCCCGTAGATATTGACCCGACGCAACGCATTGTTTCGGTCATCGGGATCCGCGGGATGGCGATAGAACATCTCGTTGAACAGACAGAAATGAATATCATAGGTCCGCACCCAATCCATGAAACGGGTCGAGCTCTGTCTGCGGGCAACGAAAAGGGTGCCGCGCTGATAGAACGCCATCAGCGTCAGCCATTGCGGGTCCATGTAATAATACGGTGTGGACGCAAGGATGTTCTTGTAAACAAGCCCGTCCCGCCTTGCCGCCACCTTGGCGATACCTGTCCAGTAGCTGTGACGCAGCATACATCCCTTGGGCAGGCCCGTGGTCCCGGAGGTGTACTGTATGTTCATCAGGTCTTCGAGACCGGGGGCATCCTCGACCGCAAACCCGGCATCGCCGCCGGCCATGATATCTGCGTAGCGATGATAGTCATGATCACCGTCACCGTCGCCGATGAGGATAATCCGCTCATCGCTGAGATGATCCGGCCTTTCTTTCATACCCTGCAGACAGGGCAGAAGCTGATGATCGAGGACGAGCCATTCCGCATCGCTGTCATTGATGATGTAATCAAGCTCATGTGATGAATAGCGGTCGTTGATCGGCACCATGACGGCGCCAAGGCGGCCGAGCGCCAGCCAGGTCGTCGGAAACGAAACCGCATTCCCGGCGATCATGACACCCACATGAGTGCCCTTGCGGATACCCAGCTTGTGCAGACCATGGGCGAGACGATTTACGTTTTCCTGAACCTGCCGGTAAGTTTCGGATATCCCGTCCTCAAAGAAATGCCATGCCGTCTGATCGGGAATCTCCGCCACCGCCTCGTCCAGCACTTGCGCGATATTCCGCGGCAGGGGTTCGCTCTCGATCTGCCGTTGCCGCTCTTCGGGACCGCGGATGTGTGCATCGATCAAGTCCGAGACCGTCAGCCCCTTCCCGAGAATGCGCAGGATTTCGAGCGTGCCGCCGCGCGTTGTCTGATCGGCTGTTTCGGATTGTGGGTGCGTCGTCATGGCAATCTCGGCTATATTTGAATTGCGGCTATCATCGCCATTCAATTCATTCGATCAAATACAAAAATATTCAGATATCATGCCTACAATCTATGTATTAAGGCGATGAACGGCACACTGAACCTTCACATCGGATACGCTGCCCGTCTCAAACCGGGGGTCATTCAAACCCTGCAGATGCGGCTGATATCGCTCATCGCATTTTCAATAAGGTTGTCTTCGATATGCCGATGGTGTCACCCCGAACATTTCCTTGAACGTGACCGCGAAATGCGACGGCGATGAAAAGCCGCAGGCCAGTGCGATTTCGATGATCGGCATATCCATCTCGACAAGGTAGCTGCTGGCTTTCTTCATCCTGAGCAACGTCATCGCATTGCGCGGCGAGCGCCCAAGATGTGACCTGAACAGGCGTTCGAGCTGGCGCACGGAAACCCCGGCCACGGCAGCGACATCCGGCATCCTCAGCGGCTCGTCGATCCGGGATTCCATATAACGAAGTGCATCGCGGACTTTGGTCGAGCGGATCGCCATCAGCTGCGCCATCGGCTGCTCGATGTCATGAGCCCAATACTGCGGCATCAGCATGATCCCGGAACACTTGTCCGCCGCGTCATCGCCGAAACTACGGCGGATGAGTTCCAGCGAGACATGCGCCGCGCCAATTCCCCCGGCGCAGGTCACATGATGTTTACCGAACCGAAACAGCCGCGTTGTGTCGACATCGGCGACATCGTAGCGTGAGACGAATTCGTCGCGATGAAACCAGCTGACGCAGCATACTTCATCATCCATAACGCCTGCCGCGGCCATGCTGAAAACCCCGGTGCACAGCCCGATGATCCGGACATCATGGCGTGCCGCATCGCGAATGATATCCAACACCCTGTCATCATCATGGATGGCCGACTGGGTCAGTCCACCGACCACCACCAGCCAGTCGATGTCGGCGTAGCTGAACCCGCTGGCCGTCGGATACATCTCGACCCCGCAGCTCGAACGGACCGGCAGGCCGTTCAGGGTCATTACCCGCCAGTTGCAGCGAATCTGGCGGCTGCCGTCACGCTCGTCAGCGGCGAGCCGGATCGGGTCCAGGAACAGGGAAAAAGCCGACAGGGTAAACTGCGGCAGCAAAAGAACGGCCAGCCGCAGCGGAATTTGGCCGTCGGCGGTCGCACCGCCAGCGGTGTTACGGGTAACTGGTCCGTTCAACCGCCCCATACGTTTTCGAGCAGCGACAGCCAGTTTTCACCCA
The DNA here is from genome assembly GCA_040218645.1 of Rhodospirillales bacterium. Lineage (GTDB taxonomy): Bacteria > Pseudomonadota > Alphaproteobacteria > Rhodospirillales > Casp-alpha2 > UBA4479. The sequence continues at coordinate 899,614 of JAVJQZ010000013.1, read as the reverse complement.
TCACCTTGCGGATGCGTGTTTCGGACCAGCCGGCTTTCTCCATGCCCTGCGTCAGGTTTGGAAAATCGCCGATGGTCCCGAACCCGTCCGGAAACTTGACCGGGCCGAATTCCGTGAGCCGCCGTGCGGTGCCTTTGTCCCGGGTAATCCACTCCATGAACTCGTCGCCGTAACCCTGCGTGAAATCGGTCCCGATGCCGACGCAATCCTCGCCGGCAATGTTGATCACGTATTCCATGGCTTCGATGTAATCGCCGATACCGGACTCAGGCCCGCGCCTGAGGAACGGTGTGAACATGGTGACGCCGATGAAGCCGCCCTTTTCAGCGATGAAGCGCAGTTCCTCGTCAGACTTATTACGCGGATGGTCCTTGAGACCGCTCGGCAGACAGTGACTGTAGGCGACCGGCATCTTAGATGCGTTGATGACATCATGCGAGGTTTTCGAACCGACGTGGCTGAGATCGCAGAGGATGCCGGCGCGGTTCATTTCAGCGACCACTTCATGGCCGAAATCGGACAGGCCGCTGTCGGTCGATTCATAGCAGCCGCTGCCGACCAGATTCTGCGTGTTATAGGTCATCTGCACGACGCCGACACCGCAGTCCTTGAATATCTGGATGAATTCAAGCCGGTCCTCGAACGCGCTGGTATTCTGGAAGCCAAGCACGATCGCCGTCTTCCCGTCTTTCTTGGCCTGGCGGATATCGGCGGCTCTGCGCGCCTTGACGATCTTGTCTGCATGTTCGTCGAACCAGCGGTTCCAGTTGCCGATGTTGACCATCGTGTCGCGGAACCCTTCCCAGATGGAACACGTGCAGTTGGCCCCGGTCAGGCCGCCCTTGCGCATGTCGGCGAAGATATCTGCGTTCCAGTTGGAAATGATAAGACCGTCGAAGATGATGGCGTCATCGTGAAGTGAACTTTGCGACATGGATGCTCCAGATTCTCTTTAAATCGTTTCTTTTACAGGTAAATGGATTTCACGATCTGCTCGTGATCGTCCGCGTAATCGGCGACCGTGCCGCCATCGACGACGACTCCGTCTCGCAGGATGATGAACCGGTCGGCGACCTTGAAGGCCAGACCGAGGTTCTGTTCGATCATCAGCATTGTCGCGCCGTCTTCCTTCAACGCCGCGATGATCGTGCCGATTTCGTTGACAAATTGCGGCGACAGGCCGCCGGACGGCTCGTCCAGCAAAAGCACGCGTGGCCGCGCCATCACGGCGCGACCAAGGGCCACCATCTGCTGCTCGCCACCGGACAGGGTCATGACGCGCTGTTCGCGCCGTTCCCGGAGGCGCGGGAAGTAGTTGTATACGCGCTCCAGTTCCTGGGACATCGTCGCTTTCGAGCGCACCTGTGCGCCAAGTTTCAGATTGTCCTCGACGCTCAGCTGCGGAAACAGATCGCGGGCCTGTGAAACCTGCACCAGACCGAGACGGAAGGTCTTGTGCGCCGGCAAATTCTGGATTTCATCGCCGTCCAGCATGATCCGCCCGTGCGTGCAGCCGACGAAGCCCGAAATCGCATTCATCGCCGTCGACTTGCCGCTGCCGTTGGCACCGAGCAGGCAGAGCGTCTCACCGGGCGCAATATCGAAATCGACCCCTTGAAGAATCTCCTTCTTGCCGTACGACACGCGGATGCCGTCGACCTTCAGTATGGATTCATGCATATCCAAGGTACGCCTCCAGAACCTCGCGATTCTCCCGAATTTCGTTGGGTTTACCCTCGGCGATTTTCTGCCCCGAGTTCAGCACGACGATCCGGTCCGAGCCCGCCATGACGAGATCAATGGCGTGCTCGATCAGCAGGATCGAAATCCCCTCTTCGCCGGCAAGCCGCTTGATCACCTCCATCATGCGTGCACGCATCGGCGGCGACAGGCCGACCGCCGGTTCGTCGAGCAGCAATAGCGGCGGCTCCGTGGCGATGGTACGGACGATTTCGACCATGCGCTGCTGCCCGCCGGAAAGACTTTTGACCTGCTGATCGGCAAAGCCGTCCATATCCATCAGCGCTAACAGCCGCCGGGCGCGGGCGGCAGCGGCGCGCTCGGCCTCGTCGGCTTTGCGCGTACCGAGGAGCAGCCCGAAGAAATTACTGTCGATCTGCACGTGCAGACCGGTCAGGATATTTTCAAGAACCGTCATGTCGCCGAACAGACCTCCGTTCTGAAACGTCCGGCGAACACCCTTGGCCGACACTTCGTGCGGCGTCAGCCCCTGGATCGGCTCCCCCTTGAAGTGAATTTCCCCAGCCGTCGGCTGGACATATCCGGAAATCACATTGAAAAGCGTCGTTTTGCCGGCGCCGTTGGGGCCGATCAGGGCCAGCACTTCGCCGGCATGCGCATCGAACGACACGTCGGTCAGCGCCTTGAGCCCGGAAAAGTGAACGGAAACATCCGCGAGATTGAGAAGACCGCTCATTGCCCTACTCCCTGTAATACCGCTCGCGGAACAGCGGCGATACCTTTGCCAGCAGGCTCACCAGCCCCTTCGGCAGGAACAGCAGGACGGCAATGATGATGACACCGAAAAACAGTTCCTCCATGCCCGGGAACTGCCGGAAATATTCGGGCAGCGCGGTCAGCACGACGCCGCCGATAACGCTGCCGATCAAGCTGCCGGCACCACCGACCATGACCATGGCGAAATGCACGATGACCTCGGTCAGGCCGAATGATTCCGGGAACACCCGCTCGGTCGACGCGGCGAACATCGCCCCTGCGACACCGACCACCGAGCCGCTCCACACGAACGTCAGAATGATGTAATTCGCCGTCGAGATGCCGAGCGATGCGGTCGTCAGTTCGTTATCGCGGATCGCCAGGATGGCGCGCCCGACACGTGATTTCAGCAGATTGGACGTACCCTTCACGACAAGCACCGTGATCACGAGAAACACGTAAAACTTTGCCGTTTCCGAATGCATCGACATGCCGAACACCGTCACGTCGGGGAGCGGCAGTCCATCGGTGCCGCGCGTCACGCTTTCGGCGTGAATATAGACCCAGCGCATCAACTCCCCGAAGGCCAGGGTGATGATCGCCAGATAATAAATGCGAATACCGCGGAGAGCCGTAATGCTTGCCAGCAAGCCCGCCAGGCCACCAGAAATGGCGGCCCCGACAAGTGCTATCTCGAACGTAAAACCTGCATAGTTCATCAGGATCGCCGTCATATAAGCCCCGATCCCGAAGAACGCGGTATTGGCGAAGGCCAACTGTCCGAGATTGCCGATGACCAGATTGAAGCCGACGGTCACCAGCACATAGACCATGATCATGTTGACCATGAACTGCAGATAGTCGTTGGCAAAGAATGGAATGATCGCGGCAACCAGCGGCACCAGATAGAAAATCCGAGTGTTGTGCATGAGCGATGGCTTCACTTTTGGCGTTTCTTGAGTCATTTCAGGCCCTCACACACGAACCACGGCGCGCTTGCCGAACAATCCCGAGGGACGGACGACGAGGACCAGGATGATGACGATGTAACTGGTGATGTCGATCAGCGCCGTATTGATATAGGCACCTGCATACTGTTCCGTGACACCGAGAATCAATCCGCCGGCAACCGCACCGCCGAGCGAACCAAAGCCGCCCAGCGTCATCGCCGCGAAACCGCGGATCAGGAAACCCGCGCCGAGATCCGGGTGCAGCAAGGAAATCGGTGCAATCAGAATACCGGCGACCGCCCCCATCGCCAGCCCGGCGCCCCACATCATGTCGTGAAAACGCCGCACGTTGATACCGATCAGCGTCGCGCCGCGTTCCGACTGATAGACGGCCTGGATGACCTTGCCGATAGACGTTTTGTAAAAGACGATAAAAAATCCAACCAGTAGTAACGCCACGATTCCGCTGATAATCATCGCGTCGCCGGTGATCACGACATCCCCGATGAAAACCGGCGGGATATCGAACACGCGCGGCATCGGCAGCACTTCACGGCCCCAGATCGACCGCGTCGTACCGCGGAAGATATACCCCAGCGAAATACTCATCATGGCAAAACCGATATGCGGCCCCGCCTTGATCGGATCGATGAAGCCGCGGGAAATCAGAATGCCGCAGGCAAACATCAGGATGATCGCGGCGATCGCGGACGGCAGAAACGGCAGTCCCAGCATCACCACCAGCACATATACGCCGAAGGCGCCACCAAGCACGAAATCGCCGTGGCCGAAGTTGACCACCGTCGTCGCCCGGAAGACAACCGTCAGGGACAGCGCGATCAGCGCATAGATCGCCCCTTGTGCGAGACCGCTCACGGTAAGTTGCATCAACATTTTTTTATTTGCCTGTAACAGAAAAAAAAGGGGGACGCCGGTTGAGCCGCTTACAGACCGCCGGCGCCCCTTGTTTTTTCGACCGAATTACATCGGTTCGTTCCAGCTTTTCATGACCGTCGGCTTGCCGTCAACAAAACCGGCCACGGCCGATTCCTTGACACCATGACGATCATCTGCGGCCCACGTGATGTTGGTCGCAAAGATGCCGGTATCGAAGTTCTTGATCTTGTCCATTTCGGCGATGAACTTCTCGCGCGTCAGGTCCGGTCCGGCATTTTTGAGTGCCTGAACGACGGCAACGGCGCTGCCGATGGAAACGTAGCTGAACCCGGTGATGGTCTCACCCGGATAGTACTTGAGGATCATGTCGTTCCATTCCTTCATGCCCGGGCCATCGACAGTATCGATGAAGGCATGCGGGACGTAGTAGTTCTTCACCGTATCGATATCGCCGATACGGGCCAGCGTGTTCTCCAGATCGGTCCCGGCGGCACCCATCACCGGAATGTCGGTAATGCCGTACTTCTTCATATCCTTGAGGAAAATCACCGTTTCCGCTTCATAAAGCGAGGCAACAATAAAGTCCGGCTTCGCTTCTCTGATTTTCAGAACCTGGGCCGTGGCATCGGTCTGGCCACGTTCCATGGCAAGCACCATGCTCGGCTCGATGCCTTTCGTCTTCATGTAGTCCCGGGTCGGGTCGGCATAGCTTTTGGCCCAGTCGTTGCTGTGCTCGACCATCACGACGTTCTTGGTTCCGGGCTTGGACATCACGAACTTGCCCATCGTGTAACCATACGCCGGACCGGCCGGAACGCCGTGGAACACGTTCGGGGTCGGCGGCATCGAGATGTTCGGGTTCACCGCATGCGCAACGATCTACGGTGTACCGGACTCAACGACGATGTCCTTCACGGCCATGGCGACGCCGCTGCATGAGTTGCCGTGCATCATGAACACATTATCCTGCGAGACCAGTTTCTTGGCCGCAGCAATGCCCTTGGCCGGCTGGCAGGCGGTATCTTCCTGGATCAGTTCGAACTTGCGGCCGTGCACGCCGCCCTGATCGTTGATCATCTTGTAGTAAGCCATCTCGCCGATCTGCGCCTTGCTGTAGCTTGACGCATTCCCGGAAAACGGCCCCATAACGCCGACCTTGATCGTGGTATCGGTCAGGCCAGTGGTATCGTCGGCAATTGCAGCGCCGGCCATCAGGCCAATGGCTGCGAATACGCCGAGCGGAAGTCCATATTTTGATTTCATTTTCATATCATGCCTCCTGGTTAGGTTAATCTTCGTTTCCCCACGTGCCGCTTTTTTTCACGGTCCTATTCAAGATTTCTTTCTTTTGCGCCGGTGCTTTGCGGCACCATCGTCAGCGGCAGTTCTGCCGGTTCCGAAACAAACATCGGAATGATCCGCTTCCACGTCGAAAGCAGATCGTCGTAATACTGCGGGTCCTTGCGGAGCACACTCTGAACCACCATCCCCCTGAACAGACACAGTGTCAGGTTGAGCAGCACATCCGAACGCCCGGTAACCGCATCGTTCCCCTTGAAAAACGTCAGCCATGTCCGGTCGAGAGAAGTGTGCAGGTTGCGGATCAGCGGGACAAGCCGTGCATGCAGTTCCGCATCGGAGCGGGATGCGACGATCAGCTCCAACGAGGCGTACATGAACTTGCCGCCGAAAAACCGTGCCCAGATTTCATCGATGAATTCCTCAAGCGATTTGCCGCCGTCGCGCGTTGCGCGGGCGAGATCATCGACGTTTTCCGCAAATTCGTTGAAAAGGTGTTCGGTCGACGCGACGATCAGATCTATTTTTGTCGGAAAATGGTGGGTCTGCGCACCACGGGACATGCCGGCGCGTTCCGAGACCCGGTTCATCGTCGCATTGACGTAACCTTCTTCGATCAGGCAATCGAGGGTCGCATTCACCATACGGAGTCTTGTTTCCGCGCTGCGCTCCTCGTGCGTCCGTCGTGCCACCTGCATTTTTTGAGTGACCCCAATTCTTTCCCTGTTGAGGTTATTTAAAAACAAACCAACTTGTTTGTAAATAACCATATCCACCACCCCCACCGAAGCGGGGATGGTGGATGCTCTGGTATCCAGGGAAGGACTACAGTTCACGTCAGACTCAATCCGCGACTGCATTTTGCCGGTTGACGGCATGAAGGTAGGCGACACAGTCCTCGACGCTTTCGACATCGGCGAACTTGGCATCAATATCATACAGGTTCCAGGCAACGGCCCCCGGCACCCGGTCGCCGATACATTCCCTAACGGCGATGGTCCGGAAGCCGTCGGCAAGGCCGTCACATATCGTCGTGCGCACGCACGCCGTCGCGGTCACGCCCGTGACCAGAATCGTGTCGACCCCGGCGGCACGCAACAGCCCGCCAAGCCCCGTCCCGTGGAAAGCGCTGGCCCGTTTTTTCATCAGCGTATGCTCGCCGGCAATCGGTGCAATCCGCGAATCGATGGCCCAGAGTTCCTTGTCCTTCAGGTTCACCACATCGATCGGAATCTTGCAGTGCCAAAGCCCCATGTCCGTGAACGGCGCATCGCGGTCGGTGATTTCATACGCCGTGGTGATGTGGATGACCGGATGGCCGTTGGCGCGGCAGGCCTCCAGAAGCTGCTGCATGCCGGGGATGATTTCGTTGTCCATGGCATCCTGATCACAGGTAAACGGATTGCCGGGACGCGTCCACGCATTGGCCAGGTCGACACTGATCAGCGCCGGTTTCTTGCCGAACCCGATGCGGCGCTGAAAGCCCCGCTCCTGGTATATCTTGTTGGAGGCCTCGAATGCCTGCTTCAGCATTCTGTCCAGTTCCTTGGTATCGATCCCTTCCATAAGTGCGCTCCTTCTGGCCGGTGGGGCCGGGTTACATGATGACTTTGTAAACTGTCCGCGATGGTGCGGCACGTCGTCATGAGACAATGACTGACGGTAAGCAGCGAAGGAATTGGCCATTTCGCATATATTGTTGCATTTACAGCAATTATATTTAATTATTTGATTTCAATTGTTTGCAGGGTTTTCATGCGCGACGACGGGATAGAATTGATCCACAGCTTCGTGATTGTGGCACAGGAACTCAGCTTCCGCCGCAGTGCCGAGATCCTCAACATCGATCGCTCCGCACTGACCCGGCGGATCAAGAAGCTCGAGGAAATAAACGGTTTCCCGCTGTTCGAGCGCACAACCCGTGAAGTTTGCCTGACCCCCGCCGGCCGCGAACTATACGACAGCAGCCTTGATCTGCTGCGAGACTATACGCGTGCCCTCGGGGCGGCGCGCCGGATCGCAGACGGCAAATCCGGCCGCCTGCGGATCGCGTATATGGCATTCGCCGCGCCAAAACTGATGCCCGTTGCCGTCGCCCGGTTTCAGCGCGAACATCCGGAAGTCGACATCACTCTCAGGTACATCGGCACCCAACGTCAGAAGGTTTCGATCTCGCATGGGGAAATCGATGTCGGATACATGATCGGTCCCTTCGATCACAGTGATTACGCATGCCTGCTTGTGAAATCGGAGCCGCTTTACGCGGTCATGCCGCACAATCACCCGCTGACACGCAAGTTTGAAATCACGCCAGAGGATATCTGCCGGCACGATCTGATCCTTGGCGACCTGAGCGAATGGGAATTCTATCGCTGGCGTCTGATCGACCTGTTCAGCAGTCAGGGACTGCAATTCCATATCAAACAGGAAGCCTCGAACGCACTGGCACTAGTCGGTCTGGTGGCCGCCGGATTTGGCATCACCGTTTTCCCCGAGAGCCTTGCCGAAACGCTGGCCGGTTCCGTGACCATTCACAAGATCGCACATGATGATTTCAAAGTGGACACGGTGCTGGTCTGGAACCGGTTGAACCGCAGCCGTATCGTCAGCGACTTCGTCAGCGCCGCAAAAGCCGCTGCACCCGCATTTGAAGCCGGCAAGCCGTCATGAACAGAACCGGCGGCGACCAGGACGGCGAGAAACCCGCCTTCGGCTTCGCGATGATGGTGCTGATATTCCTGCCCCTGGCCGGTGGATATTTCGTGTCGTTTCTATACCGCTCGATCAACGCCATGATCGCGCCGTATCTGGTCGCTGATCTGGGGCTGTCGCCCGGTGAGTTGGGCCTGATGACAGCCGTCTATTTTCTGGGCTTCGGGCTGTTCCAACTGCCGCTGGGGATTTTGCTGGACCGGTTTGGCCCGGCACGGGTGCAAAGCACACTGCTGGCGGTCGCGGCGCTGGGTGCTTACCTGTTTTCCCAGGGGGAGTCTATCTGGGCGCTGTCAGCGGGACGCGGCCTGATCGGGATCGGCGTCGCCGGTGCCCTGATGTCGTCGTTCACGGCCTTTGCCATCTGGTTTCCCCGCCAGCATCTGCCGTTGATCAACGGCTGTTTCATGGGATTTGGCGGCCTTGGGGCGCTGGCTGCCGCCAAGCCGGTTGAGTGGGCGCTGGGATTGACCGACTGGCGCGGGTTGTTCGTCGCCCTGTCGATTGCCACGGTCATCGTCGGCGCATTGATCCTGATCTGCCTGCCCCGCCCCAGCGGCTCCCGCCCGAAAGGTGACTGGCGCGATCAACTCAGGGGACTTGCGGCCATATACGGCAATCCGCTGTACCGACGCGTTGCCCCGCTTGCCGTGATGACCATTGCCACCGGACTGAGCGTTCAGGGATTATGGGCCGGGACATGGCTGCGCGATGTCGCTTCCCTTGATCCGAAGGCCGTGGCCACGCACCTGTCCGTCATCGCCATCGGTCTGACCATCGGCCCGGCGCTGGCCGGTATAACCATGGGCATTGCAAGACGGGCCGGCTTTTCCATGATGTCGGTATACGGCGTCATGGCGGCTGCCTTTCTGCTTATCCAGCTTCTCATCGTGCTTGAGTGGACGTCAGCCAGTTTTGTTCTCTGGGCCGGATACGGCTTGCTGATCAACGCCATGGCCATTGCCTATGCGATACTGTCGCAGGCCTTCCCCAAGGAACTGGCGGGCCGGGTCAATACCAACCTGAACATGGCCATGATTTTCATCGCCTTCGGGGCGCAATATTTTGTCGGCTGGGTGATCGGGCTCTGGCCGATCACGGATACCAGCGGTTACGATCCCGGTGCCTATCAGGCCGGGTTCGGCGGGCTGTTGTTCCTGCAGGCGATTGCTTTCGTTTGGTTCCTCTTCTCGGGCCGTGATAGGGTTTCAGTCGAAGAAGTTACGCCTTAACCCCCAGTTGAACCCCCAGTTCGAGAAATCATCTCAGCCAATCATGACCTATTCGACCGATCCCGTTGAACTGACCCGCACCCTGGTCGCTTTTGACACCATCAATCCGCCGGGCAACGAGCGCCCGTGCGCGGAATATCTGGGCAAGCTTCTGTACGCCGCCGGTTTCGCTGTTTCCTATCACGAATTCGACGACACCCGGACCAGTCTGGTGGCACGCATCGGCGGGTCGGACGACGTCCCCCCGCTGTGCTTCACCGGCCATATCGACACGGTCCCCCTGGGCGCCGCACCGTGGTCGGTCGATCCCTTCGCCGGGGAAATATCCGACGGCAAGCTTTATGGCCGCGGCACGTCGGACATGAAAAGCGGCGTCGCCGCCTTTGTCGTCGCCTGCACGCAACTGGCCGAAGAACTGGCCGACGGCCCCGGTGTTGTCCTTGTCATCACCGCCGGGGAGGAAACCGGGTGCGAAGGCGCATATCATATGGCGGGCCTGGGCAACGTGCTTGGCAAGGCCGGTGCGATTGTCGTCGCCGAGCCGACTTACAACACCCCGCTGATCGGCCACAAGGGGGCGATCTGGCTGAAGGCCAGAACCACCGGCATCACAGCGCATGGCTCGATGCCGGAAAAAGGCGACAATGCCGTCTACAAGGCGGCCCGCGTCATCAGCAAGCTTGAAGATTTCGATTTCAACATTGCCCGCGATGAGATTCTCGGCAAACCGACCCTGAACGTCGGCACAGTCCATGGGGGACTGAACGTGAATTCCGTGCCCGATGCGGCGGAGGTCGGCATCGATATCCGCACCACGCCGGGACAGGATCACACGAAAATTCAAACCGATCTCGCCGGTTATCTGGGAGAGCAGGTCTCACTGGATGCTTTCGTCAATGTCGGCGGCGTCCTGAGTGATCCGAACAACGAATGGTTACAGGACGTCTTCGATGTGATGACCGGCATCCTGGGCGAGCGTCCGGACGTAAAGACAGCCCCCTACTTTACCGATGCTTCGGCCCTGACCCCGGCCTATGGCGGCGTGCCCACGGTCATTCTGGGGCCGGGCGAAACAGCCATGGCGCATCAGACCGACGAGTACTGCGTCGTCGAGCGGATCGGACAGGCCGTCGACGCCTACATCGAAATCGCCACACGCTGGAATGCCCGTACCGGAAGAATGACCCGATGACTCAAAAACCGAACCAATTCAGCGCCCTGGAGGCGCTGGCAAGAATCAGCGGCGGCAGCCTGACGTCCGAAGCCCTGACCGAAGCCTGCCTCGACCGCATCAATGAACGTGAAGAGACGGTCGGTGCCTGGAAGTTCATTGACCCGGACATGGCCCGCGCCGCCGCGCGTCAGGCCGGCAAGCTATCCGCTGATCACCCGCTTCGCGGCATACCCGTCGCGGTCAAGGACCTGTTCGATACCGCCGACATGCCGACCGGATACGGCTCACCCATATATGAAGGCAACCGTCCGGCATCCGATGCGTCCAGCGTTGCCCTGACCCGGACGGCCGGCGGTGTCATCATGGGCAAAACCGTGACCACGGAATTCGCCTATTTCCAACCGGGCAAAACAGCCAACCCGCATAATCCGAAGCACACCCCCGGCGGTTCTTCCAGCGGCTCGGCCGCCGCCGTCGCCGACTTCATGGTACCGTTGGCGTTCGGCTCCCAGACCGTCGGCTCGACCATTCGTCCTGCGTCTTACTGTGGTGTCGTCGGCTACAAACCCAGCTTCCGCCTGATCGACCGCACAGGCGTCCGCCCGCTTGCGGACACCTTCGACACCGTGGGCCTGTTCGCCCGCGATGTCGCCGATGTCGCCCATTTCGCTGCTGTCCTCAGCAAACGGCCGGCGCTGCGGTTAAACGGGGAAGATGATTCCCAGCCGGTCTTCGGACTCTGTCACACGCCGGCATGGCCGCACGCCGAAGAAGACACCCGCGCCGCCCTGGAAACGGCGGCACGCCTCGCTGCCGATGCCGGCGCGAAAGTCGTGAACATCTTATTGCCGGAAGTCTTTGAACATCTGGACGAAGCCCAGGGTATCGTCGTCGACTATCAGGCTGCCTTGTCCGCCGCCTATGAATTGGCGTTCCACCGTGATCGGGTCAGCAAGAGTTATGCCGTGCGTGCGGATGCCGGTGCAGCCTATACGCCAGAGCAGTTTGATCAGGCACTTGCCGTCATCGCCGCGGCACAGGCCGCACTGGATGCCGCCATGGAGGGCGTGGATGTGCTGCTCTGTCCCAGCGCAACGGGTGAAGCGCCGGAAGGACTGGATGCCACCGGCAACCCTGTCTTCAACCGTCTCGGCACGGCACTTCGAGGACCCTGTCTGAATATACCGGGCCTGACCGGTCGAACCGGTTTGCCTGTCGGCGTGCAGCTAATCGGGCGCATGAACGACGACCACCGGACACTGGCCGCCGGAAGCTGGTTGCAGAAAGTCCTGCGCCGCTGAAGCCTGTTGCGGTCAACCCGCATGCAGCGAAGTCTGCCCGGGCATCTGATTTCAGGACATCATCCGTCCCGACACCAGGTCGAGCAGATTGTTTTCACCGTCGATGCTGTATGCCAGTGTAACGCCGGCTCCCGCCGCCGTATGAATCTTCAGCGTGCAATCCGCATCCCCGCGTTTGAACGATATCTGCCGGCCCGCAGCTAGCGTCTGGGCGGATGCGCCGCTGATATCTTCACCGGTTTCATTCAGAAAACCGGTCAGGTTCCGGACCACGTGAAAGGCCGGGCGCGGATTGCAAAGCCGGTCAAGCACGCCGTTGCGTACGAAATAACCGCGGTCGTTGTCGACCATCGTATCGGCGAAAACGCTGACATCCGGATAGACGGACGCGGCAAGCACGGACTCGGCCATCCGCGCACAGACCCAGTCGTCGTCTTCCTGGGCGATTGCCGGGTTGCTGCCGCACATACGGATGTGAACGGAGGCCATCACACCGAGACGGCCCGCGACTTCATGGGCTACGCGAATGGCGTCCAGCGGATCTTTCTCCGCCGTCACGCGGAACACAAACCCCGCGATCGCGCCGTTAAGCTCCGGCATATCGAGAATGCCCCGCATCTGCTCTTCGTCGGCGGCAAGGAAGCCTTGATTGATGACATGATAATAACGTCCCGCCGCTTCTTCGCGCAGTTCATCGCTCGAGCGTAGCCGGGACAGGTAAACAGGGATATCGAGGCTGCGTGAGAAATCGCCGATCGCCTGGGCTTCGTTGGCAAAAACATTCCAGTTCACACCGATTTCCCAAGCCGTAAAGATGTCCTGATTGCTGCTGATCAGTTCCTGTTCCTGGGCGCTCGGTTCACCGAATGAGAAAAGCGTGAACTCATGCCCGTGGCGCGTCAGCATGCGCATCCGTTCCCTGTTGTCGCTGACGAGCAGATCACGGACCGGCACCCGCATCTTGCGCACACCCATTTCCCAGAGCGCCATCAACGGATAGTCGTTGCGGACTTCCTTGCGGTCGAACTCGTCCAGCCCGCCGGTCGGGGGGATTTCGACCATTTCCATCCAGTTCTGCCGCATGTCGAATCCGAAAGAGGTCTTCACATTGGTCAGCGGATGCAATCTGTGAGGGACATACGCTGGGGCAGACTTTGCAGCACCGGTTTCCGCCATTTCCTCGCCGTAGGTTCGCACGAACTCGATGGTATGGCCGTTCTCATAGACGTGGACGACGGCATACCCGAGTTTCGCGCGATCGTTTCGTCCGGCCTCGTCATCGTCGCCCGGGCGAATGCGGTACATCTCGCTATAGTCCTGGCGGACGAAGGATGTCGAGGCGAGCAGATAGCAATCCGTATGGCCGTGGCGGTTGTACCAGAAATTGTGGACATGGCCGATCAGCAGGGCTTCGACCCGGTGCTTGGCCAATAAATCGAGCATCCACGTACGGCCGGGCTCGCCGATGTTGTCGTAATTCTCGATTTCGTTGATGCGTGTAAAATATGGCGGGTAGTGGCTAAACAGGAATATCCGCCTGCCGTCCGCAGCCGCCAGTTCCTGCTCGAGCCAGCGGGCCTGTTTCTTTTCCTGATCCAGTCCGGAATTGATGATCTGCGCATTGATGATGACGAACCGGTCACCGTCGTGGTCGAACGCCTGAAAATCAGAGCCGAAATGTTCATGCCACAGACCAATGTAGTCATCACAGATACCCGCAGCCGGCGCCCAGTTATTGGGCTTGTCGCCAATATCGTGATTGCCCGGCGTCAGGTATAACGTGTGACGTAATTCTGCGACCTGTTCGTGGAAATTCGCCGCGGCCTTTGCGTACCGGTCTTTAAGGGCCGGTACCGGATGAATCAGATCACCGACATTGACGACAAAGGCGAGGTCGCGCTGGTTGAGCGAACGGACCACGTGCCGCATTCTCCGGTTGGCGCGCCGGTTGACATCGAAGGGGGAACTGCACTTGTCCTCGTCTTCATTCAGATGCGTATCCGTGATCACGCCGAATGCGTATCTGTACGCGCCGAGATGCGTGCCAGGTTGAAGTTTCTGCGGCATGTTTTCTCCGAATTGATTGTAGGGTTACTTGGCTTCCGCTTGTGCCTGAACGTCCGAATCCCGGATCACCAGGCGTCCTCGAATAAGCAGGAAAATCGATAGCGCGGCGAGTCCCCAGAATACCCAGCAGATCACGCTGCCGAAAAAGATCGAATAACCGCCTTCCGACAAACGGAGGCTCTGGCGGAAGCTGTCTTCGAGAAGCGGGCCGAGAATGAACCCGATGAGGAACGGTGCCGCCGGGATGGACATTTTCAGCATCAAAAAGCCGAGCGCACCCATGGCGATCATGATCAGGATATCAAGCAGCGCATTGTTGACGGCATAGGAACCGAAGATGCAGAGAATCAGAACGATCGGATAGAGGATGCGGTTGGGGATATCGGATATCCGGCTTACGGACCGGATCATGACCTTGCCGATCAGAAACAGGAACCCTGAACTCAACATGATGCCGATAAAGATCGCATAGATCATCGGCAGGTTCTGCACGAACATCACCGGGCCCGGTTGCAGACCATGGATCATGAAGGCCCCGAGAATGACCGCCGTCGTTACGTCACCCGGCACCCCCAGTGCCAGAAGCGGAATCATGGTGGCGCCGGCAACCCCGTTGTTCCCCGCTTCGGCTGCGGCGACGCCCTCGATTTCGCCCTTGCCGAAGGCATCGGGGTTTTTAGAATTGCGGCGTGCTTCACTGTACGAAAGAAAGGCTGACGGCGCACCGCCGATCCCCGGGATGGCGCCCAAAATCACGCCGATCACACTGCCCCGGATAATGGTTTTCATGCATTTACGGAGATCGGCCAGACTGGCGCCGACCCGCCCCAAAGAGCCGACGGCAATATCGCCGCCCCCTTTGCGGGCGAAGTGATCGATGATTTCCGGCAGCGCGAACAGCCCGATCAGTACCGGTATGAAATTGAACCCGGACATCAGTTCGTAGTTGCCGAAGATCAGGCGCTCGGTGCCATAGATCGTATCCAGACCGACCGTCGCCAGAAACAGGCCCATACATGCCGATATCAACCCGCGCGGCAGACTGTCACCGGACACCCCGGCAATGATCGTGAGCGAAAAAAGGATGAGCGTGAAAAATTCCGGCGGGCCGAAGCTGAGCGCAAAGCTGGCCAGGAATCCAGTCAACATGATCAATGCCAGGTTCGAGATCAGATCAGCAATGCACGATGCGTACAGCGCCATATCGAGCGCACGTTTCGCTTCCCCTTTCTGCGCCATCGGAAATCCGTCGATGACCGTACAGGAGGCGGCAGGGGTACCCGGCGCTTTCAGCAGGATCGCGCTGATCGAACCGCCGTAAAGACCCCCCTTGTAGATACCGAGCAACAGCAGGACGCCGGTCACGGGATGTAGGGTAAACGTGAAGGGCAGTGCGAGTGCAACACCCATCGGCGTCGTCATGCCGGGAATTGCGCCAATCAGGGTCCCGATCAGCACACCCAGAAAAATCACCGCGAAATTCTCGAAGCTCAGAAACAGGGTCAGGGCTTCGCTCAGGTTCTCGATCATGACCCGCTCCCGTCCAGCATGCCTTCAAACAGACCTGTCGGAATGGGCACGCCAGCAAAGCCGTTGAAGAACAGATACAGCAGAACAGGCAGAAGGACCGAAACCCCGAGCACGATATGTATCCGGCGTTCACCGCCGAGCCATAACAGGAGGGCACAAAGCACGATTGCACAGAGGACGAGACCGAGCACCGGTATCAGAAAGTAGCTGGCCAGCAGGGCCACGAAGACGCTGACGACACGTATCGCAACACCCGTTCGTGTGCTCAGCCCCGCATCTTCTGCCTCGAGGTGCGCTTTATGACGATGGAGCCAGCCCAGCGCCACCAGGCAAAAACCTGCCAATGCGATGACTTCAACAATGATAATCGGCCAGAAATCTGGTGCCAGAGCACGGGTTTCGGTATTTCCCGGACGGACGATGCCCATCGGAATCAGATAAAAAAGGAGAAACGCCGCACCGGCCAGCGCCCCCAATCCGAGAATCAGGTCGTTGCGGGCGGCCGGATTCATGCCGCTTCCGCCAGTCCGAGCGCGGACAGTTCGAGGTCCTTGTCAATCAGCCAGGTGCCGATCGCAAGCCAGCGGGCAGCGGATTGCGTCGTCATCATGCTGACGCGAACATTCACTGTGTCGTCGCCGAGTTGTTGGCGCAGGGCATCCGCACATGCGTTGGCGTAGGCAGGGGTTCGGCCCAACAGGCCCGAGATGATATATGCTTCGGGCTGTACCACACTGCCCGCAAGCGCCATGAACCTGCCCATCATCTGCCCCGAGCGCCGGAGCGCATTTATCAGAAACTGGTCGCCGTTCTCGGCTTCCGCCATCAGTGCCGCCAGCTGCCTGGTCGCTTCGCCGGCGGACAGATGCTGTGCCTCATCCACAGACATGCCGGATTCAACAAGCACGCCGCGGCCACCGGTTGCAAGGTTCAGAGGCCGGGGCGGGCGGCCGTCGTCACCGCTGATCAGCACTTCACCGGCGAGCATGCCGGACCGGTGCAGCCCTTTGTGTAACTGGCCGTTCAGCAACAGGCTGGAGCCGACACCCAGTGCCGTGTTCATCAGCAGCGTCGATGAAAAATCAGCCGATATCCCGAAGCGATGCTCGGCGAGGTTGATGGCATTCGGAAGGTTCTCAACGGTAACGTCCATTTGCAGGCCCTCCGCCAATTTTTCGCGGAGTGGGACATCTTTCCAGCCCAATGGCGGTGCGGCAATGACGGCCCCGCTATCGGTGTTGATAACCCCGGTCACCGCGACACTGGCACCGAACATCCGTGCCTGCGAAACGCCGTTCCGTTCAGCCATTTCGAGCGTGCAGGAAACGATGCTGTCGATCACGGCAGACCAGTCCGAGACATCCTCGGAACGCAGATCTACGCGGTCGATGCGTTCGTTTCGGATATTGGCAAGCGTCACGGATTGTTCGAGTGCATTGATCGCGATGCCGATGACATAGCCGCCGTCCGGCTTGACCTCCAGCTCGATAAACCGCCGCCCCGGTTTGCCCGGCGTCGATATCTCTGAACGTTCCCGGACCAGGTCGGCGGCAATCAGCGATTTCGTGATCCGCGATACAGAAGCGGCATGAAGGCCGGTATGACGGCTGATCTCCGTGCGTGAAAGGGGGCCTTTGAGCACGATCGTGCCCAGCACATCGCGGAGATTCCGCCGCGCGACACTTGGATGTGATCGTTCATCATACATAACGGGAAGCCTGATCTTCTTTTTGATTGATTACTGCAATCAAATAAACTATGAATCCTCGCTAATGTCAATCGCAATGTGCCGGGTTTGGGTGCAAACGACGGACGTTTACATGGGAAAAACATGAGAAATTAATGACAGGGAGGCCTGAAATGGCATTGTTCAAAAAAATTAAAATGGCGTCGGTTGTCGCCGCCGCCGCACTGGCAGCGTTCCCGATATTCGCCGCACAAGCAGAATATCCGACCAAAGCCGTCACGGTGGTTTCACCCTACGGTCCGGGCGGCGCAGCTGATCTTGCAGCCCGCACCCTCGCCGCAACGGCGGATAAACACCTCGGCCAGTCGATTGCCGTCGTCAACAAGACGGGGGGTGCAGGTGTCGTCGGTTCGATGTCGGTCGTCAAGGCGAAGACGGATGGCTACACCCTTCTGCTGTCCAGGGTCGGCTCGCAGGCCGCAATTCCCGCACTGAACAAGAAAACGCCGTACGCCTGGGACGAATACACTTTCCTGGGCCTGCTGGAGCTTAACCCGTTCGCGCTCACGGTGAATGTGGACTCTCCATACAAGACGTTCGCCGATCTCGAAAAAGCCATCAAAGGCGGCGCCAAACTGAGTTACTCGTCTGCGGGCGTCGGCGCCCTGCAACACCTTGGTGTTGTGGTACTGCTCGATCAGATGGGTGTCGATCCCGATCAGCTCAAACATGTGCCCTATCAGGGCGGCGGCAAAGCAGGCGCCGCCGTCGTTGGCGGTCACGTCGATATTTTCTTCCAGAATCTATCGGGGGTGATCGGTCATGTTTCAGGCGGCAAGCTCAGAGCGTTAGCGGTATCGACCGACGAGCGGTCACCGCGTGCGCCGGATGTCCCCGCCTTCAAGGAACTGGGATACCCGAAAATGAATGTCATTCTCGGCTGGAGCGGCCTGTGGGGGCCGCCGGGTCTTCCCGACGACGTCGTTGCCAAATGGGTTGATGTCCTCGCCAAGCTGAAACAGGACAAGAAATGGATCGAGGCAACGGAAAAGCTGGGCTCTTTCCCGCAAATCCTGCCGCCGGCCGAAACCAAGGAATTCGTCAAAACGCAGTACGAAGTTTTCGATAACGTTGCAAGCCGACTTGGTCTGACCATCAAGTAAGCAGCCCTGAGGGGCGGCGTTCCTGACGT
Source organism: Rhodospirillales bacterium (assembly GCA_040218645.1). Lineage (GTDB taxonomy): Bacteria > Pseudomonadota > Alphaproteobacteria > Rhodospirillales > Casp-alpha2 > UBA4479. Next base: position 881,116 of record JAVJQZ010000013.1, on the reverse strand, counting down.
CGCCCCATTTTTTCTTCGAGAGACAATGACCAAAAAAACCGAAAAGCCGAACATTCTCGTCATTCAGGCCGATCAGATGACACCTTTCATCCTGTCGGCCTACGGCAACAAGATTGCCCACACACCGAATATCGACCGTTTGGCGAAAAGCGGCATTGTCTTCGACAATGCCTATTGCAACTTTCCGCTTTGTGTCCCGTCACGGATGTCGATGCTGACCGGCCGGCTGACGAGCGCCATCGGCCAGTGGGATAACGCCATCGAATTGCCGGCGTCGGTGCCGACGGTTGCCCATCATATGCGGGCGGCTGGATATCATACGGTGCTGTGCGGCAAGATGCATTTCATCGGCCCTGACCAGGTCCACGGCTTTGACGAACGCATCACGACGGATATTTATCCGTCCAACTTTGCATGGACACCGGACTGGATTGTCGGCGAGAGATACAGGCCGACCGGGATAAACCCACGCGCCGTTGTCGAGGCCGGCCAGAGCCGCCGCAATCTGCAGGTCGATTATGACGACGAAGTCGCCCACGCGGGCGTGCAGAAGATATATGATCTGGCCCGGTTTAATCGCGCCGACCCGTTCATGATGTGGATATCGTTCACGCATCCGCATTCCCCGTTCGTGACGCACCCGCGATACTGGGACATGTTTGAACACGACAAGATCGACATGCCGAAAGTCGATCCGATTCCGGTCGACGAACTCGATACCATGAGCCGCTGGTTATATTACGGGCATGCGCAGGATCTGCTGGCGATCAAGGATGAACACGTCCGCAATGCCCGCCATGCCTATTACGGCATGTGTGCGTACATCGATGATAAGGTCGGCCAGATTCTGTCCGCCATGGAAGACATGGACCTGATGGACAACTCGATCATCGTGTTCACGTCCGATCACGGCGAGATGCTGGGTGAGCGCGGCATGTGGTTCAAGCAGTCGTTCTTTGAAGGCTCGGCCCGGGTCCCCCTGATCATCACACAACCGGGCGGCGCGCACACCAGGCGTGTTGGTGAAATCACGTCGCTGGTAGACCTGTTGCCGACGTTCGTTTCCTGGGCAGGGGGGAGCGCACCCGAAGATGTTTCGCCGCTGGACGGACAGGATCTGAATATCCTGATCGACGGCAACGCCGACGATTGGGATAACGCGGTAATCGTCGAATACACCGGGGAAGGCGTCAGCGCACCCTGTCGCATGGTCCGCCGTGACAGCTACAAATACATCTACACGCACGGCCATCCACCGCAGCTATATGATCTTGAAAGCGACCCGCTTGAACTCACGAACCTCGCGGGGAGTGCCGGCACCGCTGATATCGAAACGCGGCTGCACCGCGAACTGATGCAGGGGTATGACCCCGAAGACATCAATCAACGTTGCATCCAGAGCCAGAAAGAACGCCTGTTCATTCATGATGCGACAAAAGGTGAACCGGGCTGGGCCTATGTCAACCGGACCGGTGACGATGCGAGATATATCCGCAATGCGAGTGCGGTCGGCGTCAAAGCGAAATCACGCTACCCGTTCGTTGAACCGACACCCTTTGAACGCGACGCATAACAACGTGCAAAAGCGGCTCATTCGCTTCTCGATACCGATCCGTATCTGTGCGCGTCCAGCTCAAACAGCCTGATCTGCAATGTGTACGGCACGACAGGGATTGTGGTTGGGGTTGAACCTGCAACCCCTGTCGAGTGAAGGGAAGAACGCTGCTGATCAGCCGGTACTTTGCCCGGCTTCCAGATTGACGGTGACGCTCTTTTTCTGGGTGAAGCTGTCGAGCATGCTCTCGAGCGAAAACTCCCGCCCGATGCCGCTTTGCTTGTTCCCGCCATAGGACTGGCCGAGAATCTGGCCACCGCCATTGTTCACCTGGACCCAGCCGGATTCTATGGCATGTGCCGTTCTCAAACCGGCACCGATGTCTCGTGTCCAGACGAATCCCGCCAGTCCGTAATGGCTTTCGTTGGCCATGCGGATCACCTCTTCCTCGTCTTTCCAGCGGATGGCGACCAGTACGGGGCCGAAAATTTCTTCCCGCGCAAGGCGCCAGTCATTCGTCATGTCCGCGAAAATCGTCGGCACGGCAAAATTGCCTTCACTGAGCGGCCCCGTCGCAGGCGGCATACCGCCGGTGATCAATCTGGCGCCTGAATGCTCCAGCCCCTCCTCGATGAAACCGCACACGCGATTGAACTGTTTCTCGTTGATGATCGCCCCCATGTCGGTGGCTTCATCCAGGGGGTCACCGAGTTTCAATGCGTCGGTCTTGGCGACAAGTTTCTCCAGGAAAGAGTCGAAGATGGACTCATGCAGGAACAACCTGGACCCCGCCGTGCACGACTGACTTTGCCGTGTGAACCGCATCGCACTGACGACGCCGTCGGCTACCCAGTCCGCATCGGCATCCGGGAAAACGATGTTCGGGCTTTTCCCGCCGAGCTCCAATGACACGGGAACGATCCGCTCCGCCGCCGTTTTCATGATCTCCTTCCCGACGTTGGTCGACCCCGTGAACGACAGCTTGTTGATCCCCGGATGTGCGGCGAGTGCCGCACCGCATTCGTGTCCATAACCTGTCAGGATGTTCAGGACCGCGGACGGCAGGAATTCCTGACAAATCTCGGCGAGCTTGAGGATACACAACGGCGCATCCTCGGCGGTTTTAAGCACGATCGTATTTCCGGCGCACAATGCCGGCGCGATTTTCAATGCCGACAAAAGCAACGGTGCATTCCACGGCACGATCGCGCCGACAACGCCAATGGGCTCGCGGCGCGAATAGCTCAGGAGATGCTCACCGAGCGGTATCGTCTCGCCTTTCAGTTCGCCGGCCAGTCCGCCGAAATACCGGAAGATATCCGCCGTCATGGCCGCTTCCGGCCGCGCCTGAGTGCGCAGCGCATTGCCGGTTTCGCGGGATATGATCTGCGCCAGCTCTTCGGTATGATTTTCGAGCTTCTCGGCGATCTTCAAAAGCATGCGGCCCCGGGCGCGCGGCTGTTCGCGCTTCCACGAAGCAAAAGCCTTGGCCGCGGCGGTGACCGCGATATCGACATCTTCGGCCGTGCCGCGGGGAACAGAGGCAAAATCACGCCTGTTCGCCGGGTTCTGGACGGCGATCGTCTCGCCGGACGCACTGTCCATCCAATTGCCGGCAATAAACATTTTGTGGTGTGTCATCTCTTCATTCACAGGCATTCGATTTATCCAACCTTTTGACCAGTATCCGTTCAAGCTCCACCTGCGATCCCGCGTCGGAAACGAGGCACTTATCGTGCAATTTAAGGATCGCGGGGCCGAACGTACATGATGAATATGCGGCCTGGAAACCCGGACGTTTATCCAAAACTACGCGTCCGGCACTGCAATACAGGTATTACGTCATCTGGATCTTCACGGTATGATGTCCGGCAACCATAGGACGGAGCCGGGAATGGCATCTAACAAGGATCAGGCAGAGCCCAGCTCGCCGACGCTCGGCGCGGAGGTATCGGTGCGCCTGCAGGAAGAAATTCTGGCCGGAAAATTCCAGCCGGGGGCAGCGTTGCGTGAGATCCCGCTTGCCGAGGAATACGGTGCATCCCGCCAGACCATGCGCGAAGCACTCCGCTCCCTGTCCGATCTTGGGCTGGTCGAACTGCATGCACGGCGCGGTGCGCGTATTCCGACCATGTCGCCCAGCCGTGCCCGCGAAGTCTATACGCTACGTGCCCTGCTTGAGCCCTATGCGCTTCGTGCAGCACTCGTCGAAGGACGGATACGCCGCGCCGAGATGACACGCATTGAGGCTGCTTATGATCACATGGTGGCCTGTGCCGAAGGCAATGATGTTGCCGCCCTGATTGAAGCCGACATGGCGTTTCATTGGGAACTCTGCTCGCCCTGCAATCACGGTATGCTGCTCGACTTCCTGAAGCGATTACAGAACGCCACACGGCAGTCCATGGTGCATATGAAGGTTTACGGTTCCGACGCCGAAGGTGAGGTCGAATCCCACGCACCGATCCTGCGCGCGGTACGCGAACGCGATGCCGACGGTGCCGCACAGGCCATGCGTGATCATATCAACGCGCACGGCGAACGGTTGCTCATCAAGCTGCTCGAAACAGACCCGGAAGAAGGTCATTCGTAGTATTTTGTCGACAATCAATACCGTTCAACGGTGATTCAACGGGCGCTCCCAGCCCGCATACAATCTCCATATTCCTATATTATAGAGCCAATCCTCCTGAAAACCGGCTCCAGCCGCACTGTTCATCGGCTTTTTTATTGTCAGACAAATATAACAGTAATAAAATATATTGTCTGACAAATAATTTCGGAGGAACCGATGCCACTGCATGCCAAGCCGAATTCCACGGCCGCCCGGGATATCGCCCATGTCCTGCATCCCTACACCAATGCGCGCCGTCACGAGGAGCGCGGCCCAACCGTGCTGGAGCGTGGCGACGGCATCTATGTCTATGACGACAACGGCAAGGAGTATATCGAGGGGCTCGCCGGGCTTTGGAGCGTCGCACTGGGCTTCGGCGAGGAACGTCTCGTCGAAGCCGCCACGGCGCAACTCCGGAAATTGCCTTACAGCCACATCTTTTCGCATAAATCGCACGGTCCGGCGGTCGATCTCTCGGAAAAGCTGGTGTCGATGACACCACCCGGTCTGGATCACGTCTTTTTCACGAATTCCGGCTCCGAAGCCAACGACACGATTATCAAGTTCATCTGGTATTACAACAACGCTCTCGGGCGCCCGGATAAGAAAAAGATCATCTCGCGCGAAAAGGCCTACCACGGCGTCACCATCGCCGCAGCCAGCCTGACCGGCCTGCCGCTCAATCACGAAGCCTTCGACGTGCCGGTTAACGACCGGTTTCTGCACACGGGCTGCCCGCACTTTTACCGATTTGGGCATGACGGTGAGAGCGAAGAGGAATTCGCCACGCGCCGCGCCGACGAACTGCGCCAGATGATCGAAGACGAAGGCCCGGAAACCATTGCCGCTTTCATTGCCGAGCCGGTGATGGGTGCCGGCGGCGTGCTGGTACCGCCCGCCACCTATTGGGAAAAGGTCAGCGCCGTTCTGAAAGATTACGATATTCTGTTTATTGCGGACGAGGTCATCAACGGCTTCGGCCGCACAGGCAAACTGTTTGCCTGTGAGCACTACGGGCTTGAGCCGGATATCATGGTGTTCTCGAAACAACTGACGTCGTCCTATCAACCGCTCGCGGCAATCGTCATGAGCGACGCGATATATCAGGGCATTGCCGAAAACACGGCACGCATCGGCGGGCTTGGTCACGGGTTTACCGGCAGCGGCCATCCGGTGGCGACGGCCGTCGCGCTGGAGAATCTCCGCATCATGGAAGAACGCGAGCTTGTTGACCACGCCGCACGGATGTCGCCGGTCCTGCTCGACGGCCTAAAGAAATTTGAAGATCACCCGCTGGTCGGCGAAGTCAGAGGTATCGGCATGATCGCCGCCGTCGAGTTGGTCGCGGACAAGGCGACGAAAGAGAGTTTCTCCCCGCTGGGCAAAATCGGTGGTGCGTTCTTCGAACGCGCGCATCATCATGGCCTGATCATCCGAAACATTCAGGACAGCATCGCATTATGCCCGCCGCTGATCATCGAAGAAGCCCAGATCAGAGAACTGCTGCGCCGTTTCGAGGCGACACTCGACGACATCACCGCCTGGGCCGCAGATAACATGTGATTTCGATCTGGAACTGCAGGACACAATCCTGGCAGACTAAAGGGCGGATCCGGAGTATTTCGGTGCCGCCCTTTTTTGTCGGGATGTTTATGTGTGATCGTCAGGCGGTCAGAACATGCCGACGATCGGCAGAGGCTCGGCGCGGATATCATCCGGCCGTGTGGCACGCACCGTTTCCATCTCTTCGCGAACCGCCTTTGACGCCGCGTCGTAATAAAGATTGTCCATCTCATAGGGGTCGTTCTTGAGGTCATAGAGTTCGCCATCACCGCTCGTGAGCTCGACGGTGTAACGGTAGCGCTCGGTGACCACGGTCCTGAGATCGAGGTCGACACCGCACCGCGAGGCATCAAGCCCCCATTCCACGTGCGCCATGTTTCGCATCGCGGCGACGTCGCCGCCAGACAGCGCGGGCATCAGGGATTGGCCGTGATAGCCGTCGAACGTACCGCCGCCGATTTCAACCAGCGTCGGCGCCAGATCGACGGTCGACACCACGTTGTTGACGACTTTGCCCTGATTGATGCCGGGTCCGGCTGCAATCAGGCCGACACGGATCAGGCTGTCATAGAACATCGGTCCTTTGAACAGCAGACCGTGATCACCGAGGAACTCGCCATGGTCGGAGGTCATGACGACGATCGTGTTGTCGGCGATGCCTTTCTCGGCCAGCGCCTGCATGATGCGGCCGACGTTGTGATCGACGAGAGAGATCATGCCGAAATAGTTCGCGGTGATGTCCCGGATCTGGCGTTCCGTGAGCCTGCGTTGGCGCGACAGCTTCTCGCGGACCGTGCGGAACTCATCCGTGGTTTTCGGGGTACGGGTCAGTGCTGCCTCGTGCCACCACGGCCGGCGTGACAGGTCGAGGTCGTGGTGCTTCGGAATGTCCACCTGGTTCGGATCGTACATCCGCCCGTAAGGATCGGGTGCATCGAACTCATGATGCGGGTCCGGGAACGACACCCAAAGCATGAACGGATCGTCATTCTCGTTGTCGTGACTGGCAATGAAGTCGGTCGCACGATCACCGAGCCAGCTTGATGTATGGCAGGCGACGGGCAGATCAGAAATGTGCGTTTGCTGTGCGCCGCTGCGTGGCCGTTCGCCACTGTGATACAGGGCGTGTTTCTCCTTGCCGTGCCCGTCCGCGAACAGCCACTTGGTAAAGTGCAGGCCTTCGGGCGGCTCCCAATCCGGCCACTTGACCGGACCGTCGATAAACAGTTCCAGATAATCGAACCCCATGTAGGGCCCGAACCAGTCGTCGTAGAACTTGTGCATGGTCTTGCGGCATTCCGGGCGGCCGGTCGCCTCGAACGTGAACTGCGTCGACAGATGCGCCTTTCCCATCAGCGCCGTCCGGTAGCCCTGATCGGCGAGTTGCTGCGCGAACCCGCGGCCGATCATGTCATCGGGCAAATCAATTCCATTATCACGCACCCCGTGCGTCAGCGGCAGCATACCGGTCAGGATTGACGCCCGGGCCGGCTGGCACAGCGGACCGGGGCAATAACATCGCTCAAAGCGCGTGCCGCGCGCCGCCAGTGCATCCAGGTGCGGGGTTTTGATATCGCGCCGGGCAAACGAATAGCAATCGGCTCGATGCTGGTCGGTCGTGATCAGAAGAATATTGGGGCGGCGTTTCGGCATGCGTCGATCTTTCGGGTGTTTATTGTGTCTACGTGTTCTTGCGCCCTGTGAAAAGATTGATGGACGCTCCCGATTGTTTCGGAGCGCCCATCACCCACGGACGGCGGCAGGGTCTGAAACCACCATCCCTTTTCCATACTGCGATTACTTGATGGAGCGGTATGCCTTGTCCTCGCTCTTCATGAACTCGCAGAACGACTTGCCGGGAATCCATACCGGATCAAAACCGAACTTGTCGCCGAAGTCCTTGAACGACTGGCTTTGCGCAGCCCCGCCAACGATCTCGATCGCTTTGTCGATGACCGCGTCCGGCGTGTCCTTGTGCATATACACACCGCGGATCATGCTGATTTCCTGGTCGATGCCGTGGTCCTTCAGCGTCGCCATACTTTGCAGCGGACCGTGTTTGATGCTTTTCAGCGAGCCGCCGGCAACCAATACTTTGGCAACGCCGGCCTTGACCTCTTCGAGCATCACCGGGGCGATCAGCACACCGGCGTTAACCTGGTTGCCGATCAGCGCCTTCTTCAGCGGCGCACCGCCATTGAAGGGAATGACCCGAACGTCGATGCCGTATTTCTTGATCAGCAGATCGGCGGTCACGTGATCGGGCGTGCCGAGCGCGGTGACACCGAGCGACAGCTTACCGGGCGCGGCTTTGGCGGCTTCAACGAAATCGCCGAAGTCCTTATATCCCTGTTCGGCGTTGGCGATGATCCATGTCGGCGTCGCATAAACACCACCGACGCATTTATAATCATCCATGCTGTATGGCACATTCTTGAAAACGATCGGCGCAGTGATGTCGGCGGAACCGTTCAGCACCATGGTGTAGCCGTCGGGCTTGGCGTTCTTCACCGCCAGCATGCCCGCCGTGCCGGAACCGCCGGTCACGTTTTCGACCAGAACCGCCTGACCGGAGATCTTTTCCATCTCAGTTGCCAGAGCACGGCCGACGGAATCAGTGCCGCCCCCGGCACGCCACGGCACGACGATGCGCAGTGTGTTGTCGGGATACGCTGCAAGCGCTTCACCCGCCGTACCGATGCAAATTGCACCGACCACGGCAGCCGACAGCACGCGTGTAAGTGTCTTCAGGTTTTTCATGATTCTTCTCCCTGTTTGAGTTTCAATTTCGAGGTTGAGCGCATTCTGCGGAAGCCCAGATAAAATTCCCTGACAACAAGGATCGAGATTCCGCCGAACATGATGGCGCGGGGCCACGTGGTCACGAACGTGGTCCAGTCGCCGGCCGAGTAGGCCAATCCGAGGCGAAGGTTGTATTCAATGATTGGCCCGAGAATCGCACCGAGGACGATGGTCACGACGGGGAATTTCCGGGCTTCGAAAAGATACCCGACAATGCCGCAGGCGAGCGCGATATAGACCGGGAAGATGTGGTTGTCCTCGGCAAAGGCCCCGATCACGGTAAATACGAGAATGAATGGAAAGATGGACGAACGATCGCGTTTCAGGATCGCAATGAAGAAACGGATCGAGATCAGCGCCACCACCAGCATGAAGATGTTGGCGTAAAACAACGACGCGAGAATGCCGTAAACAAAATCGGCACTGGACGTCATCAGCGTCACACCCGGCTGCAGGCCGTGCAGGATCATCGCGCCGAGCATCACAGCCGTTGACCCGTCACCCGGAATACCAAGGGTCAGCATCGGGATCATCGTCCCGCCCGTTGTGCCGTTGTTCGAGCTTTCCGGGGCAAGGATACCGTCCGGTTCACCCTTGCCGAAATTTTCCGGGTTCTTGGACTGGCTGCGCACGGTCGCGTAGGCCATCCATACCGAGCCGTCCGAGCCGACGCCCGGGATCGCGCCGACCACGACACCGTAGAAAGTTCCGATTGCCCATGCTTTCCAGCGCCGCAGCATGTCACCCAGCCGCGGCAGTGCCATCCCGACCTTTTCGCTGACGAGGTTGGAGCCGCGGCCGACCATATCGATATCGGTCAGCACCACGGCAATACCGAAAAACCCGACGAGCACCGCCGAGAACGACACACCTGACGCCAGTATGGGGTGGCCGAAGGAATACCGTTCGATGCCGTCCTGCACATCATATCCGACACTGGCGATCATCAACCCGATCAGGACACCCATCATGCCGCGGATCATCGATGCCCGCGTAAAGGACGCAACCATCGTCAGTCCGGCAATTGCCAGCAGCGCGATGTCGGCGGGTTCCGAATGCAGCGCCACGGCCGAGATCAGGGGCACGAAACTGACCGCGACGATCCAGCTGATCATGCCGCCCGCGAACGATCCCATGGCCGAGTAACCGAGCGCCAGGCTCGCCTTGCCCTGCTGTGCCATCGGGAACCCGTCGAGGGACGTACACGCCGCCGCCGGCGTACCCGGTGTTCGTAACAGGATGGATGCGAACGACCCGCCCAGCTTGGTGCTGACGTAGATCCCCATGATAATCTCGAATGCCGACAGCGGGCTCATTGTATAGGTAATCGGCAGCAGCACGATGATCGCCATCGGCGATGACAGACCGGGAAGCGCCCCGACAAGCAGCCCCAGAACGGTACCGATCAAAATCAGCCCGAGATGGGACGGGGCGCTGACCGTGACAAAGGCATCGAGCAGTCCCTCGATCATGGCTCAGACCCCCAGCGCCCTGAGTGCCGCACTGAGAGCCGGCGTAAGCGGATCCCACGAATGGCCGGTCAACGGCATCTTGAGCAGATGAGCAAACAGCGTCCACAGCACGAAACTGCCGACAATCGACACCAGCAGGTTTTCCCCCAGCCTGGTCCGTCCAAACACATAGAGTACGAAGAACAGGAACACCGGTGTCGCCATGGCAAAGCCGAACGCATTCATCGCCTGCGAGTACATGATCAGCGCGACGATCACCGCGACCCGGCGCAGCGTGGATATCTGAACACCGAACAGGGCGGGATGCGGCGCCGCCGCCTCAATCGCCTCTTCCTCGGCGTCGAATTCTGCTTCCTCGGGTGTAGCTTCATCGACGGGGATCGGACCGCGAATTATCGTGATGGCCAAAAAGACCACCGCGAGCGCGATCAACAGGCCGGAGTAAATGAACGGCACCGTGCGCCAGCTCACCCCACCGGGGCCTTCGGTCACCGGCGCGTCGGTTGGGTTGACGAACACAAAGCCGACGATGCCGATGCCGAGAACGAACGTCCCGAGAAGAATTTCCTGTAACTTCTCACTCTGCATTTTGCCCCCTGCTCGTCCCTCAGAGCCTGCTCCTTTTGGAGCCCATAACGGCGTTTTGCCTTGATCCTTGTTCATCAACTATCACCATTTCGTTTAAATTGTCGACAAAAAATTAATGGATACTGTGATTTTACTGCCATGAGATGTATGGAATAAACGCCGTCAAGCTGGCGATACGTCGCAAATACCGCCTAATATAAATCATAAGTAATTGATATATTTATATAATAATTATATTTTATTGTGAGGTGGTTTTTACCACGCTCTTCCAAAGCTAACCGGGAAGACGACAGCAAAATATATATATTGTCGACAATGCAGTGGGCCGTTATTCTTTTGCGCACACGGGCCGCCAACAGAGCCCGCTCTGGGATGAAACGGACGGCCAAATGGCGAATGACCCGGCGGATACCCGCTCACCGACACTCGTTGCGAAGATCGCAAAGACGCTCCGAACCGAGATCCTGAGCGGTGAATTCATGCCAGGCACCGCGCTTAGAGAAATTCCGCTGGCCGAGAAATACGGCACTTCCAGGCAGACCATGCGCGAGGCGCTTCGCACGCTGGCCGACAAGGGTCTGGTCGAACTGCATCCAAGACGAGGTGCGGTCCTGCCGAAACTCACGACGGAACGCTCCCGCGAGATTTATACGCTGCGTGCCATTCTTGAGCCTTTCGCGTTGCGCACGGCCATGGTTGAAGGGCGTATCAAGGAAATGGAACGCCTGGCAATCTTCGGCGCTTATGAACACATGCGTATTTGCGCGGAGAACGGCATCACTGCGGATCTGATCGAAGCCGACATGGCGTTTCACTGGGCGCTTTGCCAGCCGTGCGGTCATCAAATCCTGCTGGAATCGCTGCAGCGGCTACAAGCTGCAACCCAGCTCTCGATGCTGCATATGAAAGTTTACGGATCGGATGCGGAGGGTGAGGTGGAATCTCATGCGCCTATTCTTCATGCGGTCAACATCCGCGATGCCGAAGGGGCCGCTCAGGCCATGCATGACCACATCATCCATAATGGTGAACGTCTGCTATTAAAGGTGCTTGAAAGCCCCGTTCAATAGCGAAGCAAGGCATGCCCGGTAACGCGGCAACAGGAACCTCGCTGTGGACAGAACCAGACCAGCCTGATTTGCCATGAATGTCGGGAAGGATCAGCTGAACTGTCGAAGTCGCTGTATACGCGACAGGCAAGCATGTTGCCGAGTACCAAAGGTACGATATTGACTGTTTTCTCCAGCCATCCTGACAAGATCGAAAATCGGAACTGACGTCGGCTACTGACCCTGATCAGTCCTTACCCGTCTTCTCACGACAGGGTTTGCTGGTTCACTCTCAGCCGCGCCAACTATTTCTTTCAAATTGATCATAACAGCATTGGGAGCAACGCGGCATATGGTTTATGCGCATGACGCACGGCTTGTTTGTGGTTATTTGCAGACTTCGAGATGCAGCTTGAAGGCCTCGTCAAGCTCAGGCATTTCATTTCGTTTGTCTGCTATGGTTCCACCGATAGACGTCAGATGAACCTCGAGCGCATCAAACAGAATGCGTGCGACGTCAATGGATTCTTGATCACAAGCTTGCTTGTGCGCGCGAATAATCTTGTCGCTGAGACGACGATCAAATGTCATGACACCTTCCTTTCTGACATGATGACATATCTTGATGATATATCTTTTTGCTCATCCACTGTATTGATTTCTCGATGATCACCGGCACCGTTCGATGTCAGCATATGCCCCGAAACTGATATAGAGCGTTAAGGGGACAGTGTCAGAGCAAATCGATTTGAGCTGTCTTTTGATGATGTACATCCGTTATCCACGGTCGCTACGTCAAGTCGAGGACGTCCTGCTCGAACGAAGTATCGACATCAGCCACGCCTCAATCCACAACCGCTCCGCCACGAGGGCCGAGTGGCGTCAGCTTGCGTCCTAAAAACAGAGAGCGACAGCCCTACAGGCGCACGTCCGTTTTAGTCAGACACCGCCAAGGTGCGGCTAATCTTCCGGAGACAACCGATATGAACGCGCATTGGCAAACCAGCCAGCCATATAGCCAGCTCTGCTTCGCTCCACGGCCAGCGACCAGTCTGCCTGAGCCTGACGCCAGATCAGCACAGGCACATCGGCAATCAGCGTACGCTTCATGCATCCGACCGCGAGACCGTCTACCGAAAGCGTCACGAACCCGCCCCTGGCCAGCAAAGCCGCTGAGCCGGGACCGGAAAGCTCGAACCAGTGCAGCGCATCGCTGTAGGGCGTGACATGAACGCGGCGGTCGGGGAAGCCCTTGCGGATCGCTGCCAACATTGCGGCTTCGCCGTCCTGTTCGACGCGCAACAGCCACGATCTGGGCGACAGCCAGAATGCAATATACGGGGCTTCATCACACACCGTTCCGGGTTCCGTCGGTACGGTGATGGTGCAGGTTTCGTTGAGTGCCGCGGCGGCCTCGGTACCATCGACGGCGCTGACAATGAGAACATGCGCGTACCCGTCCACGGCGCAGCTTTCAATCTGCGTCAAATCCAGCATCATCCCGGCGGCATCAAGCGTATTCATGCCATCAGCCTTTCGTTATCGGGATCATAAGCGCCGGGCCGGCAGACCTCTGCCTTGATGATATCCCCGTCGTCGTAGATCCGCACCGTCTCGCCCATGCGTTCGCTGCCGTTCTCCAGCAGCGCCAACCCCACATGGAAGCCTAGCGATGGACTGAAACATGCCGAGGTGACGTATCCTTCGCTCCGGCACGGGGGCCGGGTGTCGTCACCCGCGAGAATCCGTCCGCCGGCCCTGAGGGGTGCCGCCGTGCATTTGATCCCGACCAACTGCTCGCGATCCGCGCTCACCGCGTAGGCCAGCGACAGCGAACGGCGGCCGATGAAGTCACCCGGCTTTTTATCGATGATGCCGCCCATGCCGAGATCGAGCGGCGTTGTCCGTCCGTTGGTGTCTGCGCCGACATGCAGATAGCCCTTTTCAAGACGCAGCCGCAGCCATGCTTCCAGCCCGACGAGGCATCCGCCCATCGGCGCGGCGATCTCCATCAATCGCTCGAGCAGGGCGTCCCCCTGAGCTGCGGGCACATTGATCTCGTATTGCAGCTCGCCGGTAAAGCTGACCCGTGATACCCGTGACATCATCCCGCCGATAGCCCCTTCGCGAAAAGACATGTGGGGGAAAGCTGTGCTCGAAATATCGACGTCCGGATTCAGGGCGGCCAGCACGTCGCGCGCACGCGGCCCGGCAACGGCAATCGATGCCCAGTTAGACGTCACCGGTGCGACGGCGACCTGCATCGACGGCCATTCGGTCTGGTGCCAGCGTTCCAGCCATGCCGCGACCGCATCCGCGTTCCCCGACGAACACCCGACGACAAACAGAGTGTCATCGATACAGGTGACGACACCGTCATCGAAGATCACCCCGTCTACGTGCAGCATCAGCGAATAGCGGATGCGCCCGGGCTTCAGGGTCATGATATTGGAAACGTAGAACAGGTCGAGAAACGCCCGCGCGTCGGGACCTGCGACCTCGATCTTCCCCAGCGGCGAGCCATCGAACAGGCCGACGGCGTGACGGGCCGCCGCCATTTCCTTAAGGACCGCCGCTTCACGCCCTTTACCGTTCTGCCGGTACCAGTCGGGCCTGAGCCAGCCGACATCTTCAAACACCGCGCCTGCTGCATCATGGATGTCATGGGCAGGCAAATACCGTGCCGCACGGTACAGCGGGCCGGTCCTGTTCGCGGCGACGGCCCCCATCGGCACCGCCGTATAGGGTGGCCTAAACGTGGTGGTGCCAACCTCGGTGATGTCGCGTCCGCTGAGACCGGCCATGATCGCCAGCCCGTTGATGTTCGAGGTCCGGCCCTGATCCGTGCCCATGCCGAGGGTGGTGTAGCGTTTCAGATGCTCGACCGAGACATAACCTTCGCGCGCTGCAAGTTCGATATCGGCGACGGTGACGTCATTCTGGAGATCGACGAACATCATCCCCGCGTCGCCTGTTGGCGGACGCCAGTAGGCTTCGATGTTGAATGGGTTGGGAACGGCGTCTGCGACATCCTGCTTCTTGCCCAACACCTGGGACGCGGCCGCGACACCGCTGGCGGCGGCCTGATCAGGTGTCATCGGGGTCTGCACGTCCCCGGCCCCGGTCCAGTTTTCCGGCCACGCCCCCGGCACGAATGCCGCGACGTCCGGATCATAGACCGGCTTGATGCCCCGGTGTGCGGCCAGATGCACCAATGGCGAGACCCCGCCGGCAAGCGCCAGTCCGTCGCAATCGATGCGCCGCGCTGCCCCCCCTGACCGTGCGCGCACGGTAATCCCGCTGAGCCGTGTGCTGCCGTGGGTATGGATTATTTCAGATCCCGTCATCTGGGAAATGCCTTCCGCCTCAAGCGCCGATTGCAGCCGCACCGGCGGCACATCACGGGTATCGATGACACAAGCCACGTCGATCCCGGCCCGGGACGCGGTAAAGGCGGCATCATAGCCCGCATCGTTGTTGGTGAAGACACAGACCCGCGTTGCCGGGATCACGGCGAATTCCCTGATATAGCGCGACATCGCCGAGGCCAGCATGATCCCCGGCCGGTCATTGCCGGGAAAGACCAGAGGCCGCTCAACGGAGCCCGTCGCCAAAATCACCTTTCCAACCCTGAGTTTCCAATGCCGCTGCAGCACCACACCGTCATTGGCATGAACGTACTGCAGCATCGTGAAGACGTTCCCTTCATACGCCCCGGTGACGACGGTACTGCTCAGCAGGTGAATATTATCCGCGTCCGCGATCGCAGCCGACCTGTCGTGGAGCCACGCATCCGCGGTGCGCCCGTCGATGTCGGCGTCGGTCCACGCCAGTGCGCCGCCAAGACGCGGCCGGTCATCGGCCAGCACAACTTCGTGACCGCTGTTGATCAGCGCATGCGCCGCAGCCATCCCGGCAGTTCCCCCGCCGATGACCAGCACATCGCAACTGGCGTGCACGCGCTCGGCGGGCCGGACGGCGGCGATCGCATCGATACGGCCGAACCCGGTGGTGCGGCGGATCAACGGCTCGAACCAGCGCCAGTTCGGCCACATGAAGGTCTTGTAGTAGAACCCGGCCTTGATGAAACGGGCGAACGGGCGGATCAGCCCGCCAACGTCAAAGGACGATAACGGCCAGCCCGTATTGGCGTGCACCGCCATGCCGTCGGCAAGGGGAACCTGCGCCGCGCGGATCGCCGCGTCGTACCCGTAGGCATCGCGCACCGCCAGCATCGCCAAAGGATCTTCGAGCCCGCTGCCGAAGAAACCGCGCGGGCGCCGGTACTTGAAACTGCGGGCAATGACATCGACACCATTCGCCAGCAGAGCCGAGGCGAGCGTATCCCCGGCATACCCCGTCATCTGCCTGCCGTTAAAGCTGAACCGAACCGGCCGCGACCGGTCGATGCAGCCCCCTTCGGGTAAACGGTGATGGGCGGGACGGCGGCTCATGCGTCGCGGTCCTTCTGATACGCGAAGCGATCCTCGTAACGGATCACTTCGGTGATGTCGTGCGTCACCGTGTGGCGTGCAACCTTGAACCACTGCCCGCACCCGGCCCGGCAGCACCATTGCTCGAAATGCACGCCCCTGGGGTTGGTCCGCATATAAAGATAGTCCGTCCATGCGTCATCCGTGGCCTGAGCGGGCGGTGTCGGGCGGGCAATATCGGCCTCGCCGCCGTATTCGAGTTCTTCCTCGTGGCGGTCTTCGTGACAGTACGGACAGCGAATGATGATCATGCGGCCCCCTAGTGCGCGATGCCGGCGGCGGCACCTTCGTCGACCAGACGATTGGTGCGGAACCGGTCCAGCCCGAAATCGCGGATCAGCGGGTGCGGTTTCCCGGTGGCCATCGAATGGGCAAGCATGTATCCCCCCGCCGGAATGGCCTTGAAGCCACCGGTCCCCCAGCCGCAGTTGATATAAAAATTGCCGATCGGCGTCGCGCCCAGGATCGGCGAGCTGTCGGGCACGATATCGACGATCCCGGCCCAGTGGCGCATCAGCCGCATGCCGGCGAAAGCGGGGAACATCTCGACCGCGGCGGTGACGACTTTTTCAATGGTCGGAAAGGTGCCGCGCTGGCCATAGGAATGATACAGGTCGAGCACGCCCCCCATCACCAGCTCGCCTTTCTGTGTCTGATTGATATAGACCCCCGTCGCCGGTGAGATGACGACGTGATTGAGTAAAGGCTTCAGCGGCTCGGACACCATCGCCTGCAGACACATGCTGGTGACCGGCAGCCGGAAGCCCGCCATGTCGGCGATCACCGAGGAATGCCCCGCCACCGCCATGCCGAACACCGGCGCTTCGATGCGCCCGCGGCTGGTGTTCACGGCGCGGATCAGGCCGCCAGCCGTCTCAAAACCCTCGACCGCGCAGTTCTCGATGATGTCGACACCGAGCCGGTCCGCGGCCCGCGCATAGCCCCATGCCACCGCATCGTGGCGAATGGTGCCGCCACGGCGTTGCAGAAACGCGCCCAGCACCGGATAGCGGGGGTTCCGGTGCACGTTCAGCAAAGGCAGCATTTCCACCACCTCGTCCGTACCGATGATCTCGCCGTCGACCCCGTTGCACGCCAGCCAGTTGGCCTTGTGACGTGCCGCGTCGAGCTGATGATGATCGTGGATCAGCGTCATCCAGCCGCGCTGCGACAGCATGATGTTGAAGTTGATGTCCTTGGCCAGATCCTCGTAGAGGCGGAGCGCGAAGTCATACAACGCCGCACTTTCGGGAAACATGTAATCGGATCGCACGTTGGTCGTGTTGCGGCCGGTGTTGCCACCGCCGATCCAGCCTTTTTCCAGCAGCGCGACATTTTGAAAGCCGTGTTCCTTGGCGAGGTAATAGGCCGTGGCCAGACCGTGACCGCCGCCGCCGATGACGACAGCGTCATAACGGTCTCTGGGGGCTGCCGAACGCCATGCTTCGGGCCAGTCGCGGTTCCCCCTGAGGCCATTCCGGATCAGACTGGCGAGCGAATAGCGCATGATCACATCATCCCCGAAACGGGCAGGATCACCGGAGCGTCATGTTCCATATGCCTTGCGGGTATCCGCCGGGATCGCACCCGAAAAAGATGCCGGGATGCCGTAGCGGTCCTCGAAGCTGCGCAGCAGCGCCTCGGCGTCGAGCGGCTGACCGCTGTCCGGCAGTCCGACGGCAACCACATAGCCGCAGGCGTTGAGCTCGTATATCCCGAAACCGTCGAACGGCGGCACGGAAAGCCGTTTGAGAAGCTGCGCGTCGCGCGGACGAATGCGGTCCCCTGCCTTGAGACGCACCCAGAGACTTTCCATCGTGCGCAAGCCGACGCCGAATGCCGCATTGGAACATTCCGGGTTTCGAGAACCCTCAATCGCGTGCGCCTTGCCGAACATGATCGCCCCCTGAATATCAATTCCTCTTTATCATATATTCGATATATCAAACTTATTTCTTTTATACAATTCTTTTTTATCGAACGCACGACACCACGCCGCATCAGGGGGATGCGGTTATTCGGTCTTGTGGGCCGGCCTGTTCCGGTTTCTGAAAATGCCGCCCCCGCCGCCGCGAAGGGGGCGGAGGATGTTTTTAATCGAACGTCACATAAAGCAGAACGCTTGCTTCCTTGCGGCCGACAGCCGCGATCGCATGCGGCCGGTCGCCCGGATAGCGCACGCTTCGCCCGGCACTGATCCGCAGACTGTCCTCGCCGCACGACACCTCGACCTCGCCGTCGATCACCGTCACCTGTTCCATCGCCCCGGCTTCGTGCGGGTTGCTTTTCAGCGCCCCGCCGGCACGCAGTATCAGCCGGTAAAGCTCGGATTTGCCGGCTTGCTCGGGTGGATTGAGGATGATCAGTCTGTATTTCCATTCCTTGCTTTCGATAACGGGATCATTGACCTCGGTAATCAGCGTGCCGCCCGCATCGCCTCCGTCATGCGGCCCGGAAGCACTCCCGAAAAGTTCCAGCGGATCCAGCGACAAGGCGCGGGCAATATTCCAGAGCGTCGACAGGGTCGGATTGGTAACGCCGCGTTCCACCTGCGACAGCACCGACTTGGAGACCCCGGAATCGGTGGCCAGGGTTTCCAGCGTGATGTGCTTGCCCTTGCGGGCATCGCGGATTTTCTTGCCGAGCCGGGCCAGGTCTGTGGCCGAGTCTTTCGCGTCCATGGTATTCTTTCCGAAACTGCCGATCCCGAAATTGATATCACGAATTTCCGGGAAAAACAGGCTGTCACGAAAATCAGGCCATGCCCACCGGTTCCGGGAACGGCGACTTTTCGTCGTCGGGCCGGCTCGCGATCATATCCTCCAGTTCCTTGCGCACGGCACGGGCGCCGGCATCATCGAATAGGTTGTCCATTTCGTTTGGATCGTTGGCGAGGTCGTACAATTCCCCGGCGCCGGAGACCGTTTCCAGCGTCAGCTTGTGGGTTTTCGTCCTGGCCAGCCGGAGATCGAGCGCAACCCCGCACCTGGACGCATTCACTGACCATTCGTTATAGGCGAAGTCACGGCTTTCCGTGCCGTCCAGCAGCGGGGCGAGCGAGCGGCTGTGCATGTCCATGGCCGGGCTCACGCCCATGGCATCCAGAACGGTCGCCGCGATGTCGAGCGTCGACACGGGGTCATCAACGATCCGTCCCGCCGGCACGCCCGGCCCCTGCAAAAGGCACCCGACCCTGAGCAGCCCTTCGTAATTGATCGGCCCTTTCAGGATCAGCCCGTGATCGCCGAGCCAGTCGCCGTGATCGGTTGAGTAGATGACAAGGGTATCCTCTGCCAGTCCCATGCTTTGCAACTGCGCCATGATCCGTCCGACGTTGTGATCGATCAGCGAGATCATGCCGTAGTAGTTGGCGATGATTTCACGCAGCTGGCGGTCGTCCTGGTCGGGCATGCGCGAATAGTTGACCCGCACGTCCTTGAATTTCTCGGTCGTCTGCGGCGTGCTTTCAAGGCTGGCGCGGTGCCACCACGGCCGGCGGTCGAGATCCTTGGTGCGCTCGCTCGGCAGGTCGACCTCATCCGGGTGATGCATTCTGGACCACGGATCGGGCGCATCGAACGGGTGGTGCGGATCGGGGAACGAGGCCCAGACGAAGAACCGCTCGTCCTTGTGGTCCTTGATGTAGTCGATCGTCTGATCGCCGATCCAGGTCGAGTTGTGCCACGCCGTCGGCAACGCCGAATGCCAGGTCTGCGCGGCGCCGGTTTCCGGAGGCAATTGCGTCTGATAGAGCCTGTTCTTCATCGCCCCCAGCCCGTCGGCGTAATACCAGCGTTCATAGTGCTGTCCGCCGGGCGGGTCCTGCGGCAGCCAGAAATTATGCCCCTCGCAGACCAGCTCGACATGCTCGAAACCCATATAAGGGCCGAACCAGTCCGGCCCGTATTCCGGTGACGAAAAACGGCATTCCGGCGATCCGGTGCGAGCGAACGTGTGGTTGGAGGTAAAGTGTGCCTTGCCGATAAAGCCGGTCCTGATCCCGGCTCCAGCCAGGGTGCCTGCAACCCCCTTTTCACCCAGCCCCGCATCCAGATCGATGCCGTTGTCGTGAACCCCATGAGTATTCGGCAATAACCCGGTCAGCAGCGAGGCGCGCGACGGCTGGCAGACATTGTTCGGCGTGATGCAGACCGAAAAGCGCGTGCCTGCGCTCGCCATCAGATCAAGGTGCGGTGTTTTGACCTTGCGGCCCTCGAACCCGTAGCAGTCACCGCGTTGCTGGTCCGAGGTAATGAAGACGACGTTCTTTGCCCGGAACGGCATGGCTTATTCCATCTTGGCCATGGCCGGGCCGGTAACGGGGATTTCCATCAGGTCCTCGCCCCAGATAATGTCGCCGTCGAAAATCTGGAACATCTCGCGCAAAAGCTGCTCGCGGATGCCCGGCTGGTCGATCTGTTCCAGGAAGTGCGTCAGCACCAGGGTCTTGACCCCGGCCTGCTGGGCGACATGTGCAGTGTCGATGTGATTGCCGCAGACGGCGCGGTAAATCTGCGTCGGTTCGGTGCCGGTGCGGTAGTGGTTCATGTGGATCAGCACGTCGACGCCCTTCGCCAGTTCGACGATGTCCGGGCAAACGGCACCGCTATCGCCGGAATAGCACATCGATCCTTCGTCCGAATCCAGCCGGTAGCCGTAACATTCCAGATACGGCTGCACGTGCGATGCCTCTGCGACCGTGACCTTCCATTTACCGCCGTCGATCACGTCACCGGGTTTGACTTCGGTGACTTCCGGTTTCGGCCACTTGCGGGGCGGCACCCCGCCACGGGCTTCGAACACGTCGATACTGCCCTGGTGCTTGATGCGGGCCGTGATATCGACGCCGTAGAAGCCGTCTTCATCAAACAGCTGCTTGGTCATCCGCGCCAGCGGCTGCGGTCCGTAGCATTTGAGTTCCGGGATCTTGTCGGCACCGATGTCCCAACGCTGCAGGATCAGCCGGCCGTAATCCATGCAGTGGTCATAATGCAGGTGCGACAGGAAGCAGTGCGTCACATCAATTGAACGGTTGCCGCTTTCGATCAGGCGATGGTGCGCACCCGGGCCGTGGTCCATGACGATCTTGTCGCCGGCGATATCGATCAGGTATCCAGAACTCTGTCGTTTCAGGGATGGCGTCGGGGTGCCGGTACCAAGGAGGGTGATTTTCATTGACTGCGTTTCCTCTCAATTCACGAATGATGGTCATCGTTGACGTCGCCGGATGTGCCGAATCCTAACCGTCCATTTCGGTCCGCTGATCCCGTTTAACGCTGAACGACTTCAACGCCGGGACAAGGGCCAGCGCCCCAATGACAAAACCGGCGAGGCTGACCCAGGTGCTTGGCCAGACCAGCATCACGCCGGACGTCAACAGCATCAGCCGCTGAACGAAGTGCAGGTGACCGCGGAAATAGCCTTCCAGCCCCCATGCCCAGAAGGCAATGCCGATGATGCATGTGCTGATATGCAGCACCGCCTGGCCCATGTTGTTGCCAAGCAAAAGCAGATCCGGGTCGTAAACAAAGGCAAACGGCAACAGGAACACGATCAGTCCCAGCTTCATGGCCACGAAACCGGTCTGCACCGGATCCGCCTTGGCAATCCCTGCGGCCACATAGGCACCGGTACAGACCGGCGGTGTAATCGCCGACAGGATGGCGAAGTAGAAGATGAACAGGTGTGCCGCGACCGGCGGCACGCCGAGCTTGATCATCGATGCCGGGACCAGGGTTGCCAACACCACATAGGCCGCCACCGTCGGCAGACCCATGCCGAGAATAATACAGGCGATCATGGTCATCACCAGGGTCAGGAACAGATCGCCCTGCGCCACGAACTCGATCAGGTAGGTGATCTTGAGATTGAGCCCGGTCGCAGTCAGCACACCGATCAGAATGCCCGCCCCGGCGCAGATCGCGACCAGCGACACCATGCCGGACGCGGCGTTCGAGAACGCATCGTAATAGCCTCTCATATCAAGCCGGGTTTCCTTGCGGAACTGGCAGACCGTCATCGCCGTCAGCACCGCGAAGAAGGCCACGTACATGACGCCGTAGCGCTGCGACAGCATGACGACAAGAACCACGATCGGCAGAATCATATGGCCACGGGCCTTGAGTTCGGCGCCCAGTTTGGGAATTTCGGCCTTCGGGATTGGTTTGAAACCTTCCTTGACCGAGCGCACGTGAACGATCAGTAGCACTGAAAAGAAAAACAGCAGTGCCGGCACGATGGCATGCACCACCAACTGCGCATATGAAATATTCAGATAGTCGATCATCACGAACGCCGCCGCGCCCATGATCGGCGGCATCAACTGCCCGCCTGACGAAGCCAGCGCCTCGACCGCACCGGCAAAGCGCGGATCGTAGCCGGCCTTCTTCATCATCGGAATCGTGACCGATCCGGTTGTCGCCACGTTGGCGACCGTGGCTCCGGTAATCATCCCCATCAGCGCCGAGCCCACAACGGCAATCTTCGCTGGTCCGCCCATCAGCCGCCCGGCGACGATCTTCGAGATATTCATGAAGAAGTCCGCGCCGCCACAGGCCGTCAGGAATGCACCCAGCATGATAATAATGACGATGAACGTCGAGCACACCGCAATCGGCGTACCGAACACACCGTCCGTCCCGTAGAAGATGATGCTGACCATCGTTTCGAAGTCGAGACCGGCATGACGCAATTCGTTGATCGGCACGTCACGGCCGAAATAGGCATACACCAGAAAAGCTATCAGAATGATCGTGATCGGCAGACCGACGGTGCGGCGCACGGCTTCGAGCACGAGTACGAGACCAACGGCACCGAGCCAGATATCAATCGGGTCCAGGAAGGGATCTGAATACAACCGTTCCGAATTCATCAGGTTCCATGTCATCACTGCGATCGCGGCGACAGACAGAACCGTGTTCAGAACATATTCCACAGACTCCGGCAGCTTCAGCTTGGACGGCGTCAGAATGAACACCAGCGGCAGGAATACGAGAACAAAGAAACCGCGCTGGACGGGGGCCTCAAAGGGGCCTGTCGCGCCCGTGTACATGGCAAAAGCGGAACCTGTAACTATCAGGGCAATGGCGGCCCACTGCAGCAACCGATCGATCGCACTTGTCATGATGTCGCCCCTCCGGACAGCCCCCGCGCGCGGAAGCGGTTTTGCGATTGAATAAATCGTATAGCGGAATCAACCATACAGCGGTGACGAACCGGTTCGGGGCGAGGTTTCACCCCGAACCGGCGTCACGCATAATGCAAAGGCTTAGTGGTATTTCGACCAGACGCCTTTTTCTTTGTAGTACTTGACCGCGCCGGGATGGTACGTGCCCATCGTAATTGCTGGTGCGGATTCTAGGCTGGCTTCACCGGGCGCATCCCACCATGGTGCGCCGGCAAGGACATCACCCCAGTTCTCGTAAAGGGTCTTCGTCATTTTATAGACGATGTCTTCCGAAAGATCGGCACGGATCACCATGCCCTGATAGAAAGCGATCCCCTTGAGCTTCGGACGCCCGAACACCGGTTCGCCCAACTCGTCGAGAAAGAAGATCTTGTCAGAAGCGAGGAATGCCTTGGTCTTGGCCGGGTCCGGCTCGACGAAGTCCACGTCTTCACCGATCTTGCGCGCCGCGAAGACCGGACCGAGGTGGCCCTGGTTGTTGCGGGCGTAAGCATAGGCGATGGCATCGATCTGACCGTTTGCCAGCGCAGCCTGACCATCCTTGCGGCCGACGTATTTGAAGTCGGTATTTTCCGGAGTCACGCCGTAACCGCCGAGAATACGCAACGCCAGAAGATCGTCACCGCTGCCTTTGACACCGATGGCGACGGAGCGGCCCTTGAGATCCTCGAACGTGTTGATGCCCTTGACGGCAACGACACGAAACAGGTGGGTTCCGAGTTTCATCCAGATATTGACGTTCGAATAGTCACCTTCGGCAAACTGATGCTTTTTCTCCAGCGCGTTCTGAAGATCAAACAGATAGAAGCGCCCGCCATCCACTTTACCGGCAGCGGTTCTCTTGATGTTGCCGACCGACACGCCTTTGCCGATCACACCGTTGACGGTCAGGCCATCGATTTTCTGGGAGAGAATTTTACCAAACAGCGATGCTTCCTTGAACCAGCGGCCCTGCGGTCCGGCACCTGAAAGCGTGACAATTTCGGGGTCCGCAGCGAGGGGGGTCCTCGGCTGGGCGCCCAGTGTGACGAGAAATGCGAGCAGCGCAAATGCTGTGCTCTTTAAGAGTGTCTTGATCATAGGTCGTCTCCTTATTCGACTATATACCTACCCTGCCGCCTGCGGTCTTGAAGCCGCTTTCAAGCGGATGACGTCACGCACGTATTTGTTTGTGGGCAGTGCGCCGAGCCCTTGGTTTTTTCATGTTCAATATGCCGGGGCTGAACTCCTCCGGTCAGAAATTTGCTGGGATCGTGGGTGCCGGACAAGCTGATGACTGTAGTTGCCATTGCTGGGGACATGACGGAACGCATCTGTCATATGCCTTGCAAGATACGGATACAGCACCAGCATCAAACCCCCTTGTATTCTTCTTGGCGGCACACCCGCGGCACCCGAAGCAGAAGCGCCGGTGGTTGGCGGGACGTCCGAACATTGAGGAAATCATCAAATAAAATCCATATCCCGTCAAGAAATTTATATATAGCTATATAGGACTATTTAACTTAATCTTTTGCGGGAATGGTTGGTGCACCCGTCACCAGCCTGCAAAACAAATCAAGGGCGTGGAGGCCGAGATGAGCAGCACTGCATCAGTACCCGTGAGTAATCTTGTCGAGAATATCTCTCCCGATATCGTCGGGTCGGTCACGATTTCACCGACCGGTGCCTTCGAAGCAGGCTCGTTTGAGACATTCGTCCTCGAATACACCGCTGGCTACCACGGCATCGATGACAGCGGCAGCCTGAAGGTCGTCTTCAGGTTCGCGGGCGACCAGACACGCCCCCAGCTCGATGACCCTGCCCGGCCCAACTACGTCACGGTAAAAGCCAGCAACAATGCGGTGCTTGAAGCGCGTTATGACCCCAAGGGCAATGTCCGCCCCTGGGACCGCTGTCTCTACATCAAGGTCGTGCATGGTTTTCTGGAGGAAGGCGATAAGATCACCATTACCTTCGGCGATACCTCCGGCGGCTCGCCGGGCATGCGCCTGCAGACATTCTGCGAGGACACTTTTGAGTTCCGCGTCCTCGTCGACCCTATTGCCACCTATACCTATGTCCCCGTCGTGTCCCAGCCTCACATCGCCATTATCCCCGGCGCACCCGTCAACTGGCGTGTCGTGGTGCCGACACTGAGACGCCCTGATGAGCCTTTTTCGCTCCGGATCAAGGGCGAAGATAAATGGGGCAACCCGTCCGACCACTGTGATCAGACCCTCCGCGTCGTCTGTGACGGCCCGGCCATGAACCTGCCGGGCACCATCCAAATGAGCCCCGGCATGTTCGCGCAAGAAGCGGCTGACATTTCAATCGATACACCGGGCACCTACCGGTTCAGCCTGCTCGACGAGAAAGGCACGCTTCTCGCCACCAGCAATCCGCTGCGCATTGCCGAAAGCCCGCGCGAAGGCCGCACCCATTTCTGGGGCGACCTGCATGGACAAAGCGAAGAAACCGTCGGGACCAACAGCGCCCGTCAATATTTCGAGTTTGGCCGCGACAAGGCGTTTCTCGACGTAACCTCGCATCAGGGGAACGATTTTCAGATCACCCGGGACTTCTGGGACGAGTTGAACCGGTTGACGGCGGAATTCAATGAACCGGGCCGCTTCATCACACTCCCCGGGTATGAATGGTCCGGCAACACCAACCTCGGTGGCGACCGAAACGTTTATTACACCGACGAAAGCCATGGCATTTACCGCTCGTCGCATGCCCTGATTGCGGAGCGTGACGACATCGAGACAGACCGCTCAACCGCTGCTGCGCTGTTTGAAACCCTGCGCGAGATGAAAGAAGACGTGGCCTGTTTCGCTCATTGCGGGGGCCGCTATGCCGACATCAAGCTGGCCCACGACGGCACGGTCGAACGCTCCGTCGAAATTCATTCCTCGTGGGGCACGTTTGAATGGATACTGCACGACGCCTTCGAAATGGGCTATCGGGTCGGCATCGTGTCCAACAGTGACGGCCACAAGGGCCGTCCGGGGGCCAGTTATCCAGGCGCCTCGCTGTTCGGCGCCGTCGGTGGGCTGACATGTCTGCAAATGCCGGAACTGACCCGTTCCGCAGTTTTCGAGTGCCTGCGCAAACGCCGCCATTACGGAACCACCGGCAACCGGCTGTACATTGATCTTGCGCTCGAGCTTGATGCGCCCGGCACCATCTATCACGAAGACCCCAATCTCGGCCCCGCCGACGGCACAAGTGCCAGCACCGCATTGATGGGCGATATCGTCCACTTGCCGACCGGCGAAGCGACCCTGAAAGCCGATATTTCAGGATCATCACCAATCGTGCGCGTCGACATCTTCAACGGCCTGGAACATCTTGAAACCCTGCGCCCGTACAGTACTGACGAACTTGGCAAGCGCATCCGCGTGACCTGGGAAGGGGCGGAATACCGGGGCCGTTTCCGTCAGGTCATCTGGGACGGCACCGCCACGGTCTCGGGTAATTCCATCGAAGACGCATCTCCGATCAATTTCTTCAACAAGGACAAAACCCTCGACAGACTTGGCGCGGATGGCCTCGCATGGCGCGCGCTGACGACCGGCAATATCGGCGGGTTCCATGCCAAGCTCGGCGATAAGACCGCCGGCAAAATCAGAATCGATACCCCCGTCACCACGCTGGAAGCGGATATCGCAGATATAGGTTACGAAGACATCAGCCTCGAAGCCGGGGCGCTGGGCAGACGCCTGAGTATCGTCCGCCTGCCTGACGACAACACCCATACGGACTTTACCTTCACCCGCAAGATCACGTTGCGCGATACCGGCGACAACCCGATTTTCATCCGGGTGACCGACGAAGACGGGCACCAGGCATGGACCAGCCCGGTTTATATCTACAGATAGGGAACTGAAAAATCAGCCCGCGCCGGCGGCCCGTTTGCCGTCGCCGGCGTTTTCGCTGACCGCCGCCCCGCCGGCTGTCAGCGGGCGCGTTTCTTCGTGGGTCAGGTCCATATAACAGTCCCCCTGCGGGAACATGATCCGCTGCAGGAAGATACTTTCCTTCCCGTAGCTGTGGCCCGTCACGTCGACTTCCATGCCGATGGTCCCGGCCGGCACCTTGAGATGCTTGCAGGCATAATCCGGCAGTTCAGCCGCGCGGGCGAATTGGGTGATCGAGAGGGTCGGGGCATTGAATTCACGCGCGAGAATCGTCTTGATGTTGACGTTGCGCAGCTGCGGCAGCGCGATCTCGCTCAGCTTGCCAAATCTGGAAAGCCGGAAATAAAGTTCGTTATAGCAATCCAGAATATCCGAAACACTGACGATCCGAACGACCTTCAGATATCCGAGAGTATCCTCACCAAGCGCGTCCTGCCAGCGGCCGGGGCCTTGAACGGTGGTCTCTTCAATAACCACCGACGACACCGGCAGCAGATGATCGTCGCCGAGCCGGCGAAACCGGAACTGCCAGATCTCATCATTCGGCAAACCGGGTTCCGCAATGAACGTGCCGCTGCCGTGAACCCGGACAAGGGTGCCGTCGATGGACAACTCGCGCAGTGCCCGCTGTACGGTCCCCAGGCTGACGGACAACACGCTGCATAAATCCTGCTCCGGAGGCACCTGATCGCCATGCTTCAGATGGCCTTCGACAATGGCATCGAGGATCGCATGGCGGACGCGAATGTGCTTGGACTGGCCTGATCTGAGCGAATCCGCGAAAAGTCCTGCCAGAACGGAAAGCGTCTCGTTATTCGCTGCCTTCTTGGCATCACGTTTTGAAACGGCTACTGCCAAGTGAATGTTCCCTGAACTATCTCAGTTTAATACAGCACTATCCTAAATTCGCACTGTCGGGTTAACGACGCAAGTATGACGGCATTTTATGAGGTTTTGTCAGGTTGATGTGCCGGCCGGCAAAGGCCGGTTTTGAGCTTATGCGATACGCCAAGTTCAGCTTACAAAGCAAACGTCCTGTCGCTAGCTAAAACGATACGAAACCGCCCCCGCCATCAGTTATTCAACCAGGCCAGCGTTGGCTGTCGTTCATTCGAGACCGACACACCTGGCTACCTATGGGCAAAAATGAACTCAATTGTAGTCGTGAACTTTCACCCGTGGAGTTCGAATCGTAGCACAAAATAAAATCGGATGGTGTCTAGCAAATCAGGCGCACCTCAAGCTGGATACTTAGAGAAGTATGGTGGGCGCGACAGGGATTGAACCTGTGACCCCTGCCGTGTGAAGGGAGAGAACTTCTGCCCATTCAGTGCAGTTGGGGGCATTGTCAGACAAATAAGGACGTGCGCATGAAGGCGGTCAGTTTTTGCGTTTAGACAGCGAGCTGACGCCACTCGGCCAGGGCAGCGGCTCGGTCTTGTTTGAAAATGTCGCGGCGGTTGAGATGTCGTTCGCGGTTGAAATAGTTGTGTATTGAGACGTGGGCTGATGCGAATTTTCGGCGCGATTGTTGAGCCAGCGACCGCATTCCTGTTTGGCAGCGTTGCCGATTATATTCAGTGCAGCTCGGTATGACCGTAGCCGGTCCGTGACAATCACCTTTGGCTGGCCATACCTCTTCATCGCCCGCTTCAGAAAGACAAGTGCAGCCTTGCGACCCCGATGTTTCGTGGCAAAAACTTCTAGCACTTCACCTTCGTGATCGACCGCCCGCCACAGAAAATGCGTCTCGCCATTGATCCGCACGAATACCTCATCCAAATGCCAGCCCCAGTTCGAATACGAACAGTGATTTATACGGCGCTTCCTTATTTCGGCCGCAAACATTGGACCAAAGCGGTTCCACCAAAACCGTACCGTCTCATGGCAGATGTCAATACCTCGTTCGAACAGGATGTCCTCGACCTGTCTTAGCGACAGCGGATAGCGGATGTACATCATCACCGCCAGGCGGATGATCTCGGGCGACAAGTTGAAATAGCGGAATGGATTCTTCATCCGCAGAGGTTAAAGTCCGGATTTGCCGATCTCAAATCGGTTTACTCTGACACTGCCCAGAAGCGGTCTTGGTTTAAAAAACAGAGCCCGCCCCCATCCGATGAAAAGCGTGCAGTCATGAATGATGTGATCAGCGAGGCTTTCTCGTCGCGAATGCCGCAACGACCATACTTGCCACCAAAAGATACGTGAACGCCAAAACCACGGTGTCGATGTCGATGCCCTGATCGATCAGCCAGCCGAAGGCTGCTGGAGAAATCCCGAAAAGCAGGGCGGTTACAACATGAACCATGGACCGGATGCCGCCCAGGTGACGTGTTCCATACACCTCCGCCCAGATCGCCCCCGATAGACTGTATCGCCCGCCAGTGGTCAATCCGACGCCGAGCAGATAGAAAAGCGCTGCGGCCGGTGAACTTCCGTAAACCAGGCACAGCAAGCCGGCGACCATCGGCACCGTCGTCCACAGCAGCATGCGACGCGCACTGTAGCGGTCAACAAGCATGCCGAACACGATCGCCGCAACGATCGTCGACACCGCAAACCCAACAAAACATGCAGCCAGCCACTCCAGGCTCCAGCCTTTCACTTCCGCAATCGTGCCATGATGGAAAAACAGTGCCGTGATCAGGGGCGGCGGCAGCACAAGCGTTGGGGCCAATGTGTAAAACTTCGGGTCCGCAAGCGCCTCTCGCCGTGTCGCGTGGCGCGTTTCGGTGTCTGGTTCAGCAGCGGCATCACGGTCCTGTGCCTTGGCCTTTGCATCCAGGGGGATGGACCACAGCAACCAGAGCAACACCGGCGCGGCGACAACCAACAGCAGCATGCCGCTGCCAAACCACGTCATGCGCCAGCCGATGACGCCCATCATGAGGACGGCCAGAATGGGCAGCACGGCTTCGCCGATAGCGATGCCGATTGCACAGATCGACGTCGCAATGCCCCGGCGCCGCACGAAATACCGGGACATCATGACGACGGAGGCATGGTTCATCATCGATCCGCCCGTTGCCCGGAATCCGAAGAGCGCCAGACCAAGCACCGCCACATGCATCGCTGCCGAAAACGACAACGCGGATACAGCGAGTGCAAATATCATCAGAAAGGCGTACTTCCGGATATCGATGTCATCGACGATGCGCCCCAGCCAGGGTATCAGCAGGGCCGCGGTTAACGTCGATGCCGAGTATATGTAGCTGAACTCCCCGGGCGTCAGATCGAAATCGGCCTGAATCTCCGTCCCGAAAAGCGCGATATAAAATGTTCGTCCGAAGGATGAGGTGAACTGGAAGATCAGGCCGAAGCTGAGAATCCGCCACTCGGCGACAAAAAAACTGATCAGTTCGCCGGGTTGCCGCATCTAAGGTTCCCGCCTGGTTGGTGCGGCCTGCCCCCGGGGATCAGAAACCGGGGTCACAATCCGGGTCCAACGGATAGATCGGACGGCGCACATTCTGCCAGGGGAACAGACTGTAATCCGATGTGCAGATGCCCGGACCGGAGACCATGACCACGTCCTTGAGGATCGGCTCGAAGCCGGCCCGGAAATGCTGACGCGACTTGATCAGGATATAACGCTTTTTAGCCGGATCGATCCCGGCATGCGTGAAGACACCAAGATCGAAGGGTTCGTGCCGCTTCGAGCTGATCACGATATCCACATCGCCGACGGCAAGAACCGCCGTTTTCCCCAGTGAAATCTGAAGCCCGGTATTCTTCGGCGCGGTGACGACGAAACGGCCATCGGTGATGGCCTTAACGGTGCCGGTCAGGGGCAGAGGCGTTCCCTGCACACCGATGTTGGGGAAATCGACCTTGCCGCCGAGCATGATTGATACGTCCGCGCCTTCCCCGGCCGCGACCATCTGTTCGACCGTTTCCGGATCCCAGAACGGCCCGGCACAAACATCGCTCAGGCCCTGACGGAGCACTTCGGCAAGCACGACAGGCACGTCGGTCGAACCGCCGGACCCCGCCACGTCACCATGATCCGCCAATACGATGGGTCCTTCGGTCATGGTCTTTGCGCGCGTGATCGAATCTTCAACCGGTTCGACGGCAAAAAAGAAATCGTCCCGGCGCTTCCAGACTTCGTGGGTCAGTTCATCCATCAGTGCCTGGGCGGCTTCCTGTTTAGGGCGGTCACAGACAATGATTCCGTGCACGCCGACATGCGGAATATCGGCGAGCGGCCAGCCGCCGAAAACCGAAGCATTCAGCACCTCGCCCGAGGCTTCCGCGGCGATCGCCCGGTCCATGATATCCTTCATCGGCTGGCGTGACGGCGTCTGCTGGTTAAGGTGCGTCAGCAGCGGCACCGAGCGCCAGAGAATAACCGGGTCAACCTCGCCCTTCAGCATCCGGACCAGTGTCCTGCCTGCCCGCTCTCCGGTCTCGTAGGTGTCGATATGCGGATAGGTCCGATACCCGGTAATCACCGAAGCATTGTCGATGGTCGCTGCCGACAGATTAGAATGAAAATCGAAGGCCACGGCGATGGGCAAATCCGGAGCGGCCTCACGGACGCGGCGCAGCAGTTCGCCCTCCGGATCGTCGTAGCCTTCCGTCACCATGCCGCCGTGCAGATCCAGGAAAAGCGCGTCACACCCATCCGCAACAGCTGCGCAGACGGCGTCCGATACATGATCGACGATACTGTCCGCGGCCGGGCCGCTCGGCACGGCCTGGGCGGCGACGGCGAAATCCAGTTCCGCGCCTTCTTCGGCGGCTATGTCGATATAGGCTGCAACCGGTGAATTCGTCCCTTTATAAGCCGCAATTGCCGCGTCGCCGGAAACCGGCCCGGTGCCGCCCGTAAACCGTCCGAATGCCGCAAATGGTGTCGGCACCGGCGAGAAGGTGTTGGTTTCATGGCTGAAAACGGCACAGACGAATTTCTTCAAAGCAGTTTCCTCCAGTATGCCTGTCAGGCAGGCAGGTGCTCACGTGCCGCGTCGTTGAACGACCGCGGTCCATCCTCGTTACACCAGCTTGCGATAAAGGCGATCAGATGTTCGATACACAGCAGGTATTCTTCGACATCGATGTGCTCATCGGGTTTGTGCGCCTGGGCGATGGTGCCCGGCCCGAAAATCACCGTCGGCACACCCCCCTGATTGACGAGGTGACGGGCATCGCAGGCGAACGGCCCGGGAACGATGTCCCCGTTTTCGCCAAACTCTTTCAGAACATTAGAAAGTGCGACCGCCAGAGGAATCTGCGGGCTCTGACGGGTGGCGTCGTCGTGATGCAGGAACTCCAGACGCGCCGGGTATTCTTTCAGGAACGGGTCACTTTCGTTGGCCTTGTCGATGGCTTCGCGCATGGACGCCATGACTTCGGCAATATCGCCGGTGACGGGGCTGAAATAGGCGCCGCCGCGCAGCACGGCTTCGCTTGCCGTCACCGTTTCATAGTGACCGCCCGTGACCCGGCCGATGACCAGCGAGAACGGCGACCTGCCGCGTTCCATCGGGTCATCCGATTTGACTGAATTGTAGTTTTCCTCCAGCGACAGAAGCGCCTGGATGACGACTGGTAATTTCTCGATGGCGCTGACACCGTCCAGTTCGCCGGACTGCCAGCGTGCGCCGGGTGAACGTGGCCGCCCGGGCACCGTTACCTGCCAGTACAGGCCGCCGGGATGACTGACGGCGATCTTGTTGTTGGTCGGCTCCAGCACAATCGCGCCGTCCGCGGTAATGCCGCGCCGCACGAGATCGAGCGTGCCGTTCCCGGCGTGTTCTTCATTGACCACGCTTTCGACGATCACGTCGCCGCGCAGCGCCACGCCGGCTTCGCGCAGATAGGCAATCGCCAGCAACCCGGCCAGCAACCCGCCTTTCATGTCGGAAGCCCCGCGGCCATAGAGCAGACCGTCATCGATCTCGGCGCCGAACGGTTCACGCGTCCATTCATGAAGCGGCTCGATCGTCACCGTATCGATGTGACCGTTCAGGATCAGCGAACGCCCGCCGCCACTCCCCTTGAACGCGCCGACCACATTCGGCCGTTTATCGTAATTCAGAACGGACTCAAGGCCGCTTTCCTTGAGGCTTTCGTGCGACGGCAGATCAGCATACGGCAGGATCAGATCATGCTGCCAATGGGTCGGATACTGCGCGATGTCGGGAAAACTCTCGAAAAGCCCGGCAATATCCGGCTCTTCCATTTCCACGTCGGCACCGGCCTTGTTCAACAACTCCGACATATAGACCTGCGCATTACCCTCTTCACCGGTCAGGCTTGGGATCTTTACGAGATCAATCAGCGTCGCGATGCTTCGTTCCCGGTTTTCCCGGGCATGCGCAATGGCATCTTTGACAGAACCACTCATAATCGTATCCGTTTTCTGTTTCCTCAGTAGAGCCGGCGGCGGAGGTAATGGGATACGGTTTCCGAAAGCACAACGAGACCGATGATGACGACGATAATCGCCATCGCAGTATGGTATTCGAGAATGGATATTTGCTCGCGGAGATACAGCCCCATGCCGCCGGCACCGACAAACCCAAGTATTGTCGAATTACGAAGCTGTGCGTCCCAATTATAAATTATGATTCCAATCCAGTTGGCCCAGACCTGCGGGATAACTGCAAAGAACAGGATGTCGAAATCGTTGGCCCCTGTGGCGCGAATGGCCTCAACGCGCTTCATGTCGATGGACTCGACACTTTCAGCCATCAATTTTCCGGCGAAACCGATCGTTTCCTTGACCAGCGCAAGCATGCCGGCAAACGGGCCAAATCCGAAAATGGCAACCAGCACCATGGCCCACATCAGGGTCGGCATGCCGCGGGTGATGACAATGATCCCGCGTGCCAGCGGATAAAGAAATGCCCGGCTCGGTGTGACGTTCCAGGCCGCGAACCATGCCAGCGGCAAGGTGATAAGCGTACCGATGGTCGCCCCCAGGATCGACATCTGTATGGTTTCGATGATGGAATCGAGTACGCGTTGCTCCATCACATAGGACATTTCGGGCGGGAAAAGGTTTTCCGAGATCATGTACCCGAGGCGCCCGAACATACCGAGCAGCCGCTCTATCGGAATGTTCAGAAACTCAACGGACCAGAACCCGAAGCCGATGAAAAGCAGCGTTACGACAAATTTGATGATGCCGGCACGCCGCTCATCATCGCGGTAGCTGAGAAACGCCTGGTCGGTGATTGCAGTCATCGATATCTCCTACACCAACCGTTGGCGAACGCGGTTTGAAACAAACTCGCCAAACACCACCATGGCCGTAATGCCCACAACGATCATCCCTGCACGGTCATACTGCAGGTTCTGCATGACTTCGGCGAACATCAGACCGATGCCGCCGCCGCCGACGAGCCCCAGTATCGAGGCGCGGCGGATGTTGATATCGAGCTGAAAGATGGCGTTGCCGACGAATATCGGAAAAATTTGCGGCATCACGCCGAAAAAGAAGATCGTCGTCCGGTTCGCGCCGACAGCTTCCATGGCCTCGATCGGGCCTTTCTTCACATTCTCGATCGCTTCCGATGTCGTTTTGGCCATGAAGCCGAGCGAGCGTGATGCGAGCGCGAGGATACCCGGCAAAGGGCCAAGGCCGAGCGCCGAAATGTAAATCAGGGCAAAGATGATTTCATGCGTGGAGCGCGAAAGCACGATCATGCAGCGTCCGAGTGGATAGGTAAGCCATGGGAGCGGCGTTATGTTCCTGGCAGCCAGATAGGCAATGGGCATTGAGAACACGACCGCCAAAGCCGTGCCCCAAAATGCGATCAGCACCGTTTCCAGGAGTGGAACAACGGTCTGCGGAAAGAAACTGAAGTCGGGCAAGAAGAACAGCATCGTTTTCACGACTTCTTCCAACGACCCCATGCGTTCCCAGTCGGTTCCCTCGATGATGATCGTGTCGGCAATATAAATCACGAGCACGGCGAACAGCGCGACCGCAAAATACTTGCGTGCGATCTTCTTGGGATCCCGTAACGGGTTACCGGTGACGACCATGTCCGTCATTTTGAAACTCCACTGAACATGATCTAGCCTGCCTCGTGA
The DNA here is from genome assembly GCA_040218645.1 of Rhodospirillales bacterium. Classification (GTDB taxonomy): domain Bacteria; phylum Pseudomonadota; class Alphaproteobacteria; order Rhodospirillales; family Casp-alpha2; genus UBA4479. The sequence continues at coordinate 845,843 of JAVJQZ010000013.1, read as the reverse complement.
TAGATTTGATCAAGCTCTTCGGTTTCGATAGAGCGTGTTTCCTGATCAAAAATCTTCTCGCCACCCTGCAGGCCGACGATCCGGTCCGAGTAGTTCTTGGCGAGGAAGATGTCGTGCACGCTGACCAGCATCGGAATTTTGAGTTCGCGGGCGACTTCGGTCAGCAGATCCATGACTTCGCGGCCGATCTTCGGATCAAGCGCAGAGGTAGGTTCGTCAACCAGAAGAATTTTGGGATACTGCATCAGTGCGCGCGCGATGCCGACGCGCTGGCGCTGGCCGCCGCTGAGCTGATCGGCACGCTTGCGGATGTGGTCGATGATGCCGACCCGCTCGCACAACGCTAGCGCACGCTGAATATCTTCCTGCCGGAATGCACGGAAGATGCCGCGAAGCGTGGATGTGGTGCCGAGTGTGCCGGAGAGCACGTTCTCAAGAACGGTCAGGCGATCGATAAGATTGAATTCCTGGAAGATCATGCCCATTGAGCACCGTGTCCGGCGCAGGGTTCTTTTATCCTGTGCCGTGATATCGACGCCGTCGAGAACGATCGTACCCGAGTCCGGTTCAACAAGCCGGTTGACGCAGCGGAGCAAGGTAGATTTGCCGGAGCCGCTCAACCCGAGCAACACGACGACCTCCTGTGCCTCGACCGACACATCAACCCCTTTCAGAGCCAATTCGCCACCGGGGTAGGTTTTCTTTAATTGGGAGATTTCAAGAACAGCCATCGTACTCTTTCTTCACACCTGCTCATTTGCCACGACAGCGTGGCGTTGCACTGCGACAACGTTTTACTGTTACGTTCTTCTGCAGAGCGTATGTCTGACCTGCCCGCCCGATACCGAAAGCACCGGGCGGGGGCGTTCAGATCGTTACTTGGACGCCAGAATTTTCCGTAACGGATCGAACTTGGAATCATCTGACAACGTGTAGGCGAAGTAGCCCGTAGCTTCGAGAAGCTTTTTGCCTTCCTCGGTTTTCGACATACCGTGGAAAGCATCCCTGACCTGGTTGATCAGTTCTTCCGACATGGTCTTCTTGTTCACGGCAACCACGTCGAGCGGCACCTCGGGCGAACGCCAGAGGTAGTTGAAGTCATCTTTGGCAACTTCACCGGATTCGATGACCCGCGCGAACGTTGATTCAGAGATGAACCCCGCATCGGCTTTCCCGGAATGAACGGCGCGGACACTTGCAGAATGCGAACCGGAATAGAAGATTCTGCCAAAGTACTCATCAAGTGACTGGCCGCCGATCGAGTCAGGGAACAGGGCACGCGGCAACGCATTGCCGGATGTGCTACCCGGGTCAACGAGGGCAAGGACTTTGCCTTTCAAGGATTCGATCGTCGTGAATTCGCTGCCCTTCTTGGTCGCCAGGGTCCCGAAATAACACGCGCAGGGTTCCGGATAGAACACGGTCGGCGGACGACCAGTGGCCACCACGGGAATGATATCCCCGCCGGATTTTTCGTTTGCGACAAGATAGATCTTCGGTCCCAGTTTACCGATGTCGACGAAGCCGCTCAGCATCGCCTGGACAACGGACGCGTAAGACGTCGTTGCATAAAAGTCTATCTTTTTTCCGATTTTCTCGCTGACGTACTTTAATGTGCCTTCCCAGCGTTGACCGAGAACGGACATTTCCTCTGTCTGAATGATGGCAAAGGTCAGAGTATCCTTATCTTGCGCCGATGCCGGCGGGACAAGTCCCAGCAGCGCGACGGCAAGTATGCCGCAAAACACTTTGAGTTGAGTTTTCAATCTAGCCTCCTGTTTCTCTCGGCGGCCGACTTTATGCCTTGGTTTTTGCCGCCTCACCGGATGCGGTGGGGCGTGCATGCCGCCTGTGCATTAATATCCCGCCAACTATTGGTGCATTGCACAATTGAGGCAAAATAAAAAAATTCCTAAAAACATAACCTGTTGTTATGATTTTTCATAAGTCGCTAGAATATCATCGATATTTTCACCGAACGAGCCCACTTCAATCGCCAATTCAAAGAATGCGCGCACCTTCCGTATCGCAAAACGTTCACGCCGGCACGCGATGAACTCATTGCAAACGATCGGTGCATCAAGAATCGACAGGCGTTTTACGTTCACGTCATTGCGCTGTGATCCGATCAGTTCCGGTGCGATCCCGAGACCGGCGGCGACGGCCTGACGCACCGCATCCTGATTGCGAAGCTCCATCACGATGTTCGGTTTTAGCCCCACGGTTTCCAGTGCGGCGGTGAACAGCCGGCGTGTCGTCGAGGTGCTTTCACGGAGGATGACCGGCTCGTCCGCAAGCTGTTTCAGGTAAACACCTTTCTCGCCGTAAAGCGGGTGGTCCGGGCCGACCAGGGTGACCAGTTCCAGATTTGAATACGGGATCCCGAAAATGTCATCATCCAGCTGCTCTGCCGTGACGACGGCAACGTCGATGTCGAACTCTCTCAGCCGTTGAAACAGGTCTTTGGCGCTCGACATGGATACGGTCAGATTCATGCCCGGATACCGGCCTTTGAAGGCAGCGAGGATATCGACAATGAAATAGGGGCTATCAGCACCGACGCGAATTTTGCCTGACGTCAGGTTTGCTTCGCTCGAAATGAAATCCTCGGCCTCGGCCATCAAGCCGAATATCCGCTGACTGAGCGAATAAAGCGTTTCGCCGGATTCCGTCAGTTCGAGTCTGTGCCCATGGCGATGAAAAAGCGCAACGCCATGTTCATCCTCAAGCAGTTTCAACTGACGTGTGATGGCCGGCTGCGTCACGTTCAGCAACCCGCCGGCTTTTGTGAGTCCTCCAGAGGTCGCCACCGCGTGGAATGCCCGTAATTGCGTATAATTCATCCCGCCCTTCCCACGCATGCATGTTATGAATTCCATAAAAACATAACATTGAGGGCCGTCAAAGGGCGATATGGTTGCTGGTAATTGTAACGCAGCCAATCAAATCTAATCATCCCCTTGCAATATTTCGGGGGCGTCCATGCATGACAATGTTCTATTGGGCTCGGGAAGCGTCCCTAACCTCGATCCCGTTCACCCAAGCCGTTAGATAAAGCCCAGCCGAGACCGCTGGGCCAATACCCAATGCAAAGACCACCGTTCCAATACCGACAACGCCACCGAGAATCCAGCCGAACGCCACGACCGTGACCTCTATGCCGACACGGACCCATGCGATGGGGAACCGGGTAAAACGTTGCAAGCCCGTCATCAGGCCATCGCGCGGTCCAGCGCCCAGATTCGCGATCAGATAAATACCGCTACCAAGGCCCACCAGCAGGATGCCGGTTATGACTTCGATAGCCTGCAGTGTAATATCGGGTGCGACAGGCAAATAAGGCAAGACTAGCTCGATCGTCGCCGCGATAACGATCACATTCAGTATCGTGCCAATCCCCGGACGCTGACGAAGCGGTATCCAGGTCAACAGCACCAGTATGCTGACGGCAAAGGTCGCGGTGCCGATACTTATATCCAAGTACCGTGCGACGCCCTGTGCCAACACCGTCCACGGGCTCACTCCCGCCCCGCTGGCAATCAACATGGCCTCGCCAAAGCCGAACAGGAACAATCCGAAACATAAATGCATCAGTGTCAAAACCCGTGGACGCAGGTTCAATGGTGTGGGCGAACTCCACCTTGCCACCGGCACATTTCTGACCAAAAAGATACGCATGCCTGCTTATACTTCCTGCGGAGACGACGGGCCATTGGTTCTGCGTCGATATATTGTCACGGGAACAAGATGCTGATTGGTCTCAGGACAACGACAGGTATTGCTACGAGCTATCGGTTAGAATTATCCGGTCGGTAGTGTCAGAGGAAAACTCCTTGAGGCGTGAATTTGGTCTTTCTACCCTCAGTGGATGAACAACCAGAATCCATTCCGTTACTTCAAAACATCCCCCGAGATCATTCGCCTGGCCGTCATGATGTATGTCCGGTTTCCGCTATCGCTTCGTAACGTGGAAGATTTGCTGCACGAACACGGAATCGATATTTGCCATGAATCGGTTCGATATTGGTGGAACCAATTTGGCCCTCTATTCGCCGCAGAAATCCGGAAAAGCCGGATGAGGCATACTCAATCATATTCAAACTGGCAATGGCATTTGGATGAGGTGTTCGAAAAGATCAATGGAGTAACGCACTACCTTTGGCGGGCCGTTGACCATGAAGGCGAAGTCTTAGAATCGTTTGTTACCAAGCGCCGCGATCGCAAAGCTGCTCTCCGGTTCCTCAAGAAATCGATGAAACAATATGGAACACCAAAAGTCATTGTGACGGACCGACTGCGCTCATATCGAGCAGCGATGGCTCAACTTGGAAATACGCATCGCCAATCAACAGGACGTTGGCTTAATAACCGCGCGGAGAATTCTCATCTACCATTTCGACGAAGAGAACACGCCATGCAAAGATTTCGATTAGCGCGAAGTTTGCAGAAATTCACAGCGATTCATTCTTCCGTCTGCAACCACTTCAACTTTCAAAGACATCTCATCTCAAGGGGCGAGTTCAAAGTTCAACGCAATGCTGCACTTGTCGGATGGCAGCAGCTTTGTGCTGCATAATTACGATCAATCTATGCCAAACTGAAACGAGTTCGCATTGGTCTGACACCACCTCACTGAGTTATTGAGTCCACATCTCATAATTTTCGCGAGAAATTTTCGAGGCACTTTGCATACACACAAGCACCCCCTATGCCCCCTCCTACCGGGGTATCGCTGAGGCATTTCTCGCCTTAGCGGTTGATCTGACAAACAGCGCGTAGCTCAGCGGGAGGGCCACAGCGAAGCCGTCAGGCTTTCGCGACTGACTTCACACCCCTGATTAGTGTGAACGAGAGCGAAACTTGTGAATGAATTTTCTCTAGCCAGCCCTTGGGCAGATCTCTAGAATCGCAGAGGAAACAATGGTTTAGGGATGGTGGGCGCGACAGGGATTGAACCTGTGACCCCTGCCGTGTGAAGGGAGAGAACTTCTGCCCATTCAGTGCATTTGGTTCCTGTTTTGCCTGCCGATCATCCCATTCAGTCCATTTGCGTCCTGTTATTTCCGGACAGATGTCCCGATTGAATTCAATCCGGACAGGTTCAATCGGGACAGGCATTCCCCGAGCGCAGGATACAACAACAAACGATGGCATCTAGTTATTTGCGATCCTTATTCCACATATGATCATTCCCGATAGCATGACAACGAACCGCGCCTTGCCCAAAGGTTTCGATATCCGGCGATACGTCACGGCAGATTGCCTGCACGATCGGACAACGGGGATGAAAATGGCATCCTGACGGCGGGGCTAGAGGGCTCGGAACCTCACCTGCAATCGGTTCTCTCTCGTCATCACCGGCATCGAGCTTAGGCACAGATTCCAGGAGCTTCTGCGTGTAAGGGTGTCGGGGATTTCGGAACAACTCATCAGCGGTATTCCATTCGACGATACGGCCAAGATACATCACGCCTACAAAATCGGACACAAAACGGATCACAGCGAGATCGTGGCTGATAAATAGATATGTCAGGCCGAGTTCTTCCTGAAGGCGCCGCATCAGGTTCAGGATCTGTGCCTGCACAGAAACATCAAGCGCCGATGTGGGCTCGTCGCAGATCAACAGGTCGGGACGTGTTGCAAGGGCCCGGGCGATTGAAATCCGCTGCCGCTGACCGCCTGAAAACTGATGTGGAAATTTGTCTTGTGCTGCAGAGTCGAGACCGACCTGTTGCAGCAGTTCGGCAATACGTTCGTTTCGCGCCGCCGCCGGCAAGGTCGGTTCATGAACGCTGATCGGTTCACCGACAATCCGGCGCACTCGCCAACGCGGATTGAGACTGGCATAAGGGTCCTGGAAAACCATCTGGATACGGCGGCGGACAGCGGACGTGGTAAAGTCCCCTGCCTCCTGCGAAATACGCCGACCATCAAAAAAGATTTCACCCGCCGAGGCCGGATACAACCCGACGGCAACTCGTGCCAATGTCGACTTGCCGCAACCCGACTCCCCCACAAGACTGAATGTCTTGCCCGCCGGGATCGAGAGATCAACACCGTCAACCGCCCGTAACAGGTGGTTTTGTTCCCTCTCCCCCAGACGCTTGTACCAGAGTGGCGACACATCAAAGTATCTGGCGACGCGCCTCAACTCGAGTAAAGGAGCCGGTCCGCTATCGCTCATAGGTTGTCCTCCTCAAGCCAGCAGGCGCTCGATCGCCGTTCGTCACCGATAAGTTGCGGCACTTCACTGGCGCATCTTGCCATTGCTGATGGGCAGCGCGGACGGAACGCGCATCCGATAAGGTCGAGACCGACCTGCGGCATCGCACCGTCTATCTGTTGTAGCCTATCAGGACGCTTATCGAGGGGCGGAATCGATGCCATCAGACCACGCGTGTATGGATGGCGCGGATTGCGGATGATCTCCCGCGTCGGTCCATATTCAACAACACATCCCGCATACATCACTGCGACGTTGTCACATGCTTCGGCAATCACCCCCATGTCGTGGGTGATGAGAATTACCGATGTACCGTGGTCCCTGCACAAACGCCCCAGCAACCGGATGATCTGTGCCTGCACTGATACATCGAGAGCCGTGGTCGGCTCGTCGGCAATCACCAGTTGCGGATCCACACAAAGCGCCAGCGCCAGCACCACACGTTGCCGCATGCCGCCTGAGAATTGGTGGGGATAGTCATTCATGCGCCGTTCTGCCGCCGGAATTCCCGTCTCCTTGAGAAGTTTCAGTGCATGCGCATGGGCTTCGGCATGCGAGACAGACTTGTGGGTGCGGATCGTCTCGATAAGCTGATCACCGATCGTGAACAATGGATCGAGACTGGTCAGGGGATCCTGAAACACCATACCGATGCTGGCGCCACGAAGCCTCCGCAACTCTTCGCCGGCAAGCGTGTCGATACGGTTGCCATGAAGGTAGACTTCTCCAGCCGTCTTCCGGATCGGCTGCTCCAGCAAACCGGCAACGGCACTTCCGAAAACCGATTTTCCGGCACCCGACTCGCCAACGACCCCCAGGGTCTCACCGGGCGCAATGGACAGACTGACACCTTTGATAATCGAGAACTGCTGGTCACGCACATCCACGGCGACTTTAAGGTCCAGGACCTCCAAAAGCTTGTGGCCGCCACCCGTTTCCCCGCTCATTTCAACCTCGGATTCAGCGCATCACGCAACCAATCGCCGAACAGGTTTACTGCGAGCACGAGTACGACCAACAGTATCGACGGGAACACGGTCATCCACCAAATCCCCGAAAACATGTACTCGCTCCCAACTTTGATCAAAGTGCCCAACGACGGCTCTGTGGGCGGAACGCCGACCCCCAGGAACGACAGGGTTGATTCAAGCAGGATTGCGGTCGCCAGATTGATCGTTGCAATGACGGTTACCGGACTCATGGTGTTAGGAAGGACGTGAAGCACGGCAACCTGGAACCCGTTACGCCCGACGATATGCGCCGCCTGAACGTATTCCTTCTTGCGTTCAACCATCACCACTCCGCGGACTGTGCGCGCGTAATGGACCCACCCCGACATCCCGATGGAGAAAATCAGCACTGGAATCGCAATGCTGTTATGATACTCGGGAGGTAGAAATCCACGTGCCACGCCGTTGATCAGCAGCGCGACCAGGATCGCCGGAAAACTGAGTTTCACATCAGCTGTTCGCATGATCAGCGCATCAACCCATCCGCCGGCATAGCCGCTGAGCAAGCCCAGACTGACGCCGACCACAAGCGCGAAACACACCGACGCAAATCCGACGAATAAAGACAGCCGTGCACCGTAAATGATGAGAGAAAGAATATCTCGGCCTTGCGTATCGGTGCCGAGCGGAAATGTTGCGCTGCCGCCATCAACCCACATCGGTGGCAACTCACTGTCCAGAAGATTGAAGGACGCCAGGTCAAATGGGCTGTGCGGGGCGGTCCAGTTCGCCAAAAGCGCAACCGCGAATACCACCATAACCAACGTCAGCGACACCACTGCATAAGGCGTGTGCCGGAAGCTCCACATCAGGTCGCTTTCCCAGAACCGCCGTAGCGGCCCGGGAACGGTGGTCTGCCTGGCACCGTCTCCGATCTGCCGGCTGCCACTCATGCCACGCGCCCGCTTTTCGCCGAGGATACCGTATCGGAAAGCCTGGGATCGACCACGTGATACAGAAGGTCCACCACCAGATTGATGACGACGAAGAACAATGCAATCAGCACCAGGTATGCCGACATCACCGGAATGTCCACGAACTGCACCGCCTGAATAAACAGAAGCCCCATACCCGGCCACTGAAAGACAGTTTCGGTGATGATCGCAAAAGCGATCAGCGAACCTATCTGCAGACCTGTGATCGTGATGACGGGGACCATCGTGTTCTTCACTGCATGTCGGAAGTACACGGCCCTGTCCGTCAGACCGCGCGCCCGCGCGAAGCGAATGAAGTCGGCGCGTAAAACTTCCAGCATTTCGGCCCGAACAAGGCGCATGATCAGCGTCAGCTGGAACAATGCAAGCGTAATTCCCGGCAGGATCAGCGCCTGCAGACCGCTTGCCGTCAGGAAACCTGTTGTCCACCAACCTATCTGCACGACCTCACCACGTCCGAAAGAGGGCAGGATGTTCAGCCAGATCGAGAATACAAAGATCAGCAGAATGCCGGTTACGAACGTCGGCAGTGAAATGCCGATCAGGGACAACAACTGCACGATCTGTGCGGATACCCGGTTTCGATACAGAGCCGAGAAAACGCCTGCCGGGATTCCAAGAACCAGGGCGATGAAGGCAGCGACCGCAACCAGTTCGAGCGTCGCCGGCAGTCGCTCGGCGATCAGGGAGGAAACGGGGATGGCGTTCCGGTAAGAAACGCCGAACTCACCCTGCACTGCTCGGCCGACGAACCGGCCGAACTGCACAACTGGATGGTCATTCAGGCCAAGGCTTTCGCGCAGTTCTGTGCGGTATGCCTCACCGACTTCCTCACCAACCATGTTGTTGATCGGATCACCGACGTAATTAAATAGCGAAAACGCAATCAGCGCGACCACGAGCATGACCAGCACGCCCTGCAGTGCGCGATGTACGATGAGTCCGATGAAACCGGTCATGTCACCTCTCGTCCAGCGATTGCAAACTCGTCGTCAAAATGATTCCGGTTCCCATGTCGCTTCCGGGTCAAACGGATAGATCGGCCGACGCAGGCGCTTGTATTCAAATGCGCTATAATCCGACGTCGTCACACCAAGACCATTACAATCTATGTACCCCTTGGCGAATGGCAGGAAAGCGGGTTTGCACTGCATTCTCGATTTGAGAACAATAAACCTTTTTTCTTCGGGGTTCACACCAACGCATCGGAATATTCCGGGGTCATAGGGCTCAGCTCGATTCGTTGTTACGACAATTTGCAAATCATCCGTTTCGAAAAGAACCGTAGGCCCCAGGTTTAGTCTGGTTCCGGTAAATACCGGGCCCTGTACCGTAATATCTCCGTCATGTATGGCGGCAACACGGCCCTTCAGGCGCAACGGAGATTTCTCACCGTCGACGGACGGCGTAGCTACTTTCTCGCCCAGTTCGACCTCAAGCTCGGCGTCGACGCCGGCTGCCAGCATTGCCTGCACGGCGCCCGGGTCAACCAAGGGCGCCGCGGCCACATCAGTCAATCCTTGCGCCAGAATCTCGCGCAGCAGCGATACTGAATCCAGCGTACCGCCGGAATTGCAGGTATCGGCGACATCCAGCAGAAGCCACGGCCCGCTGTCCTGCTTTTTCGCACGGGCAACTGAAACCTCAAGTGGTTCCGGCGTCATCGTATAGGCTTTACGGTCTTCCCAGGCCTGCGAGAGAATTCGGTCACGGATTCGTTTGCCCAGCGCCTTGTCGCCGTCGGTCACGACGATGCAGCTCAATCCCGCCTCGCGGGTGTCGGCTAGCGGAAACCCTGCCAGTACGCTGACCGACAGCACACCGGGTTCTTCCTCCGCTTTGCGGACGGAATCAAACAGATCCTTCAGCGGCGGCTCGGAGGTATTCATTCGCTGTAGGTGCACAAGCAGCGGAATATTCCCCCACACACAACGCGGATTGACCTTCCCCGACATGGCATCGAGCGTAATCTGCCCCGTCTTGATACCTGTCTCTTTCATATCCAGGTGAGGAAATGTCTTATAAGCCACCACAGATGTCGGCGACGTCACCATTTCGTCCGTAACGTTGGCATGAAAATCCAGGCTAAGCGCGATCGGCAGGTTTGGGAACATCTTCCGCAATTTCTGCAGGAGCGGGCCGTCCCCGTCTTCCAGTGATTGCGTTACCATTGCGCCGTGTAACTCAAGAAACAAGGCGTCGCATTGTCCTGCCGCAACCGCTTTAGCGACACCTTCGCACATGTCCTTTAAAATCTGCTGATAGGCGGCATCATCAACAGACGTACTCGGTAGGCAGCGCGCGACGATAGGAACGTGAACCTTTGCGCCGACACTCTCCGCCAGTTCGATCAACCCACCCGTCGCAGTGCCGGTGCCTCGAAAAGCTTCATACGCTGCTTCACCCTTAAGCGGCCCTTTGCCGTTACCAAAGGCATTGAGCGGTGTCGCAACTGGCGAGAACGTATTTGTCTCATGGCTGACACTCGCCACGACGATATTCTTCGCGACCATCTGAACTCCGTTTCCGTCAAAAAAATGGGGAAGCGCGAATTGAGGCGCACTTCCCCGCAGGGATTGCCGGGCGTTATTTCTTAGAAATCAACCAAAGCCGGATTTTGTTATCGGCCAGCTGGATTGCATCGACATTATTCTTGGCCGCCCAGGTCAACGGCTGACGATAAAGTGCCAACGTACCGTAATCTTCCTTATGCAGCCTGAAGGCCTCGGAGATCATCTCCTGGCGCTTCTTCATGTCGATTTCGACCTGGATTTTTTCGACCAGTTCATCAACACGTGCGTTGTTGTAACCACCCGGATTCCACTTGCCGCGTTTCTTGCCGTCCTTACTGTGGAACACCGAGTTCAGCAGGGCATAGGCATCAAGCTGCGGCGTCGATGCCCAGCCGAAGAGATAGATGTCCGTTCCGCCAGACAACATCTTCTTGTAGTAGATGCTCTTGGTCGATGACGTGTAATTAGCCTTCACGCCGATTTTCGCAAACATTGCCGCAACGGCCTGGCAGACTTGATCCGGATTCACGTAGCGGTCGTTCGGACAATCCAAACCAACATCGAAGCCGTCCGGATAACCGGCGTCGGCCAGAAGCTTCTTCGCAGCCGCTGTGTCATATGATGCCGCACGCGGCGCCAGATCTGGGTCATGCCCCTGAATTTCCTTTGCGACGAGAATGCCGGTGGGGGTCGCCAAACCGCGCATGACTTTCTTGTTCAAGGTGTCGATATCGATCGCCTGGAACAGTGCCTTACGGACACGAACATCGGCCAGCGGGTTCTTTCCCTTGATCGAACTGGCATTGAGTTCCGCCGCCCCTTGATTGAGACCGAAGAACATGACCCGAAGGTCCTTGCCTTTCAGTACCTGCAATCCGGATGCGCCTTCAATCCGCGCCAGATCCTGAAGCGGCGCTTCCATGATCAGATCCACCTCGCCTGACAACAGCGCCGCGACACGGGTCGCCGACGACTTGATGGGCGTAAACACGATCCTGTCGAGGTTGTGTCCGGGGGCATCCCACCAGTCCGGGTTGACCACGAACACGGTTTCAGCGTCGGGACGGCGGCTCTCGATCTTGAAAGGTCCGGTTCCGTTGGCATTTGTGGTCGCGTAACTTTCTTCACCCTTGCTTGGATTCACCGGGCGAAGCGTGTCATTTGCTTCCATCCATTCCTTGTCCAGAATGACAACGCCGGCAAGATCGTTGAGGATCACCGGATACGGGCCATCAAGATGAATATCGACCGTATAGTCGTCGACTTTCTCAACATCCTTGATCGCCGAGGTCGCAACGATAAACGGTGAATTGTCGGCACGTGCCCTGTTCAGCGACGCAACGACATCATCGGCTGTGAAAGGATTACCGTTATGGAACTTCACTCCCTGACGTAGCGTGAAACGCCACGTTGTCGGGGATGTGCGCGTCCACTTCGTTGCAAGCGCCGGTTCAAAATTCAGTTCCTTGTCATAACGAACCAGCGGTTCGTATACATTTTGCAGGAACCCACTGGTAAAAGTCGTGTAATAGGCATACGGATCAAGTGACGCCGCGTCACCACTGGCGGCGAACTTAAGTGTTTCCGCCTGCGCCGGCGCAGACGCCCAGCAGGCACCCATCACCGCTGCCGCGGCGATGCTTCTCGTAATTCTGTTTTTCCAGAACATCGTCAAGCCTCCTTTGCTGTTTGGCCACGTTGCGCGATGTTTGCGCTTCCGAAGAGTTAATCCCGAGTGGCCATTATTTGCTGAAGAAATGCTCTCATTGATTTCTATCAAACAAAAATATTACTTTAATATATTATTCTAACTTTAGGTTATGGGTTTTAAGATGCGCCTGTCACTCCGCCAACTCGCCATTATCCGTGAACTCATGACCAACGATACGGCGACCGCCGTGGCTTCGAAGCTCAATGTCTCTCAACCCGGCGTCAGCAAAGTGCTGCGCCAGGCAGAGGAAGAGCTTGGCATTCCACTATTTGAGCGGATCAAAGGCCGGCTCTATCCGACACCGGAAGCGCACGCTCTCATGCCGGAACTTGAGCGTGTATTTGGCGCCGTCGAAGCTTTTGGCAGGGTCGCCGCCGACATGCGGGATGCGACTTCGGGCAAGATTTCCATCGCAGCGCTGCCGACACTCGCGAACGTCTTTCTACCGGATATCGTCCGCACGTTCCGTAACGGCCTTCCAAATGTGAAGATTTCCATCCAGGTCCTTCCGTCACTCAGCATCGCCGAACAGGTAGCCGAGGGGCATGTGGACATGGGTTTGCTTGGTGATTCCACAGATGTCCCTACGAACAAGTCGGAAGATCTGTTTAATTGCGAATCCGTGTGCATCATGCCGATCGGCCACCCCCTCGCCGAAAAGGAACATGTCTCACTGTCGGAACTCATACCCTACCCGATGGTTTCGTATTTTCTCGACTCCCCGTTCGGCACCCGCATCCGCAAGATTTTTGCGGACGCCGGTCTCGCGTACGATCCGGTGATCGAAGCCGGCGCGTCTACGACGATATGCTCGATGGTTGAGAGCGGCGCCGGCATTGCCATCGTCGAACCGTATCTGCTGTATAGTGAGCGCCCGCCGCAGGTGATCGCACGGCCGGTCACCCCTGTGATCCCGATCCGTCCACGGCTGATTTATCCGCGCTACCGGCCGTTGACGAAAGCCGCTCGCGTTTTCGTCGAAATGTTCAAGAAAAGTCTGGCCGAGAAATCGAGGATCTATGGAAACGGAAATGGTGGGCGCGACAGGGATTGAACCTGTGACCCCTGCCGTGTGAAGGGGGTTCACAATACCTAGAATCTAGCAATATCAATAAATTGTTCGGGCGTTGTCGCACTCAATTCCGGAACAAAGCTGGATAATCAGGATTAAAAAGGAATAGGTATGGCACGGTTTGGGCACAGTGGGCTGCGTAAGTTTTGAGGTTAGTGCGGACAGCTTCTTTATCAAGAAAGCTATCCTTTATCTCCAGCGAAAATTCAAAACTGGATTAGATCTGCACCAGAAAAATCATGAAGTAATTAACTACGACATTGCTCCGCAAGTGGATTATTGCCTGTCGAATGCTTCCGAAACCATGCTCATGTACATTTGCTCACTCGAGAATGACATCACCCCCTTAAAGGTTTCGATACGTTCGCCGACGGCATCACCCGCGATACGGTCAAACCCGGCGCTTACCGCGGCGACGGCAAGACTGCGTGTATCGGCCCCTCTCACGTAGCTCTTCAGCCCCGTTTCTTCGGCCGCCGCGCACCACAAGTTCATCTCCTCGAATATCTGCGTCTCCGTGTGCATGGAGTCATTTAAATGAACGCTTGCGGATTTGACCGTGGTCATCCCCAGATTTGGAAGATTGGGAACAGATAACGAGGTCCGCCAAATAGCCGACCGTCCGAACGGTCGAAGCACCGATGCCGCTTCCTCGATATGTGTCCTCAGCGCGTCCGGCGGGACATCGAGAATCTCCCACGCGAGGTGCTCCCGGCACCAGTTGGGAATGCTGTGTAGCAAGTATTGCAACGTGCGCCGATGCGAGACGTGACGCAAGGTTGCATAGTGAACCGGTACGGCGACGATACTCGTCGCGCTACGATCCGTGGCCGCAATATCGAGCAAGGCACGGCGCAGCAGACAGCGGTCAATCAGGGCATTTACATCGTCGTTCAGCTTCCTGCGAAACGCCCGCTCGGCAGTCTTTTCGACACCCGCCTCCTTAAAATGCGCCGTCACGAAGTAGGTGCCGATGACCCTTGCATCAACGTACCACACTGGTCGGTAGGAAAACGTGAGGCAAAGATCATGTTCATCGCTGACAAAATCCCGGCGGTCGTAATCGTTGGCCATAAAGGCGTTTTCAGCTTCCATCAATAGGAGTGTCGCGGGCCTCGGATAAATACTTTCCTCATCAACCTTGGTGCCCGCGTCGGTTTTCAATGTCTTCGGCATCTCGCGTTCGACAAGAGGAACTCGCTGTGCCAGCCGGCTGTGCAGGCGCAGAAGCTCGTCCTCAAGGTCGTGCAGCATGCGATATTCGACCTCCTGATTCTGATCGCCTGATGGTGTTGTTTGTAAATGTTGCAGCCGGGCCCGGATCATTTCGTGCGCGCGTTTTACTTCCCGGAGCTTTGCGTCATCGTGCGCATTCCCCGCCAATGCGGAAACAGGTGGGTTTGCGGCATTGCCGTCATCCAGACTCAAATCCTCCCGCTCATCCGGCGTGGAATCCGGCGCCTCTGTCTCCGCCGCCTGTTCATCGGCGTATTCGCCGATGGCGTCCGCCGCCGAGTACGCCTCCAGCACGAGCTTGCCGTCGACATCGAAGACAGCGCTCCGCAATTCCAGCGGCGCCAGATCCTCCTCGTCGCCGAACAGCGCCGCGTTGATCTCGTCGCTGACGAGCGCCATTCTGGCACGCGCCTCGGAACCGCCGATATCCGCAAACACCACCACATAGAAAAGCTCTCTATGGCGCCGGAATATATCACGCGGACCAAGGCGATTGCGCAGGGCCCGTTCTATAATGCCATGAACCCGATCCACTACCTTCGACCACTTCGGACCGAAATGCGCGGCAACATGGCCGACATTCAGCATCTGCAGCCGGCCGGCGCGGACTGAAGCCTGTGCCGCGGCAATCTTACGAAGCTCTTTTTCGAACGCGGCCAATTCAGCCGCCGGGTCGTACGCGATGGCTGTTTTCTTTGCAGGTTTTGCGATTGCCGGACTGACGGATGCCGCAGCCTGCCCAGTGCGGCGACGCGATTCCTGCACCGCCGGTGCGGTTCCACCACCCAGACGCCGCGCCCAGCGGCGCCAGATCGAATCCTGATCTTTATCAGTTTCCTTTGGCATTTAGGACTTTCCGGATACCCCCCTTAACAGGTGCCCATACGCGAGGCGCTCCGCACCGGTGCAATTTCCTAACCGGCGGGGTTCAATGCACGATGGACGGCCGCAATCAATTCGTCCGGCGAGAACGGTTTCTTCAACGTATCGGTTGCGCCGAGCTTTGTCGCAACGCTGAGAAAATCAAGTCTTCCCGACCTGCCACCGCCCGTCATGGCGATAATCGGCAGATCCGGCGATACCTGGCGAAACTGGAGGATCGTTTCCACCCCCTCCTTGTTCGGCATGATGATATCCGTGACGACGATGGCGACGTCATTCTGTTCGAACTTGGACAAGGCGTCGTCCCCGTCCGACGCCGTAACAACGTCATAACCGTTGTCGGTCAGCGCAAGGGTCAGGGTTTCCAGAATCAGGTCGTCGTCATCAACCAATAGAACACAAGCCATCTTAAACGCTCCTCGCCTTTTCTCGTAAGATTTTGAGACCTCTCGAAATGCAGTTGCACCAATTATTATTCAAATTTAAATGCTGCCAATCTGTTCACATTCCGCCTTTCTGTTACTTATCCGCCGCACCATTCAACGCACAAGCGACTTTCTCGGCCAGCTCGCCGATCGTATATGGTTTTGGCAGGAGCAGAATTCCCTTGTCGAGCCGGCCCTGATGAATGATCGCGCTTTCCGCATAACCGGTTGTGAACAGCACCGGCATATTAGGTCGCAGCGCCGCCGCCCGGTCCGCCAGGTCCTTACCGCTCATGCCGCCCGGCATGACGACGTCCGTGAATAGAAGGTCGAACGGTTCGCCGCCTTCCAGTATTGCCAGCGCCTCCGGCCCGTTGGGCGCAGAGGTAATGGTGTAACCCAGTTGTTCCAGTTGTGTGGAAACATGTTCACGTACAAGATGATCATCCTCCACCAGCAGGATATGCGCATAGTCGGCTGCAGCGTGTACTGTCTGATTGTCGTCATCCGTCTCCTGGATTTCGTCGTGTGCGCGCGGCAAATACAGCTTGATGGTCGTCCCGGAATCGACCTCCGAATATATCCTGATATGGCCGTTGGTTTGCTTGATGAACCCGAACACCATGCTCAGGCCCAGTCCCGTGCCCTGCCCTACTTCCTTGGTTGTAAAGAAGGGCTCGAACGCCTTAGATGCCGTCTCCTCATCCATGCCGAAACCGCTGTCGGTAACGGCGATCATCACATATTCACCGGGCTCAACATCCGCATGACGGCTCGAGTACTCTTCATCCAGCCGGGTATTGTGCGCTTCCACGGTCAAATAGCCGCCGCCCGGCATTGCATCGCGGGCGTTGATGCACAGGTTGAGGATCGCCGCTTCAAGCTGTGCTGTGTCTACCATCGCCGGCCAGAGATCATCGACAACATCAACATTCAGCTCGATGTCCTCACCGAGCGTACGTGTCAGCAGATCTTCCATACCGGCAACAACCGTTGCGATATCGGACGGACGCGGATCAAGTACCTGACGGCGTGCGAATGCCAGCAGTCTGCTCGTCAGGTCTGCGCCGCGCTTCGCCGCGTGCAGCATGATCGACGCCAGCTTCCGCGACATCTCATCTGATGTGCTGCGTTTCGACAGCACCTCGGCATTACCAAGGATAACCGTCAGCAGATTGTTGAAATCGTGCGCGATACCGCCCGTCAACTGACCGATGGATTCGAGCCGCTGCGCTTCGCTCATCCGCTCTTCCAATAACCTTTGCTCGGTGACGTCCGTAAGCATCGCGCAGACAGCGCGTCCCGTCCCCCAGTCGATGGGGAAAGCGCGGTTTTCCAAATCAATCTCGGCCCCGTCCAACCGCACTCCCTTGACCGAATAAAGACCCGGAGAAAAATCGCCCGTTAACCGCTTGTTGTAATATCCGGTTATCCTTTCACGTTCATCGTCGGCAAACAGCATGCTGACATCCCCGAGCGCCATGATGTCGCCCGCATCGTCATAACCGAACATCGTGGCAAGCTCCTCGTTGGCGACCAGCGGTTTGAAATCGCTGTGCACCAGAATGCCGATTTTGGCTTCACGTACCAGGGTTTCCAGCCGTTTTTTCGTCTGTTCGGCTTCGGTTTCCGCCAGAACGAGCTCGGTAATGTCCACATGCATGACGATGGCACCAATGCCTTCGTCCAGATGCACCGGGGAAACCATCGCCCTGAACCATTTCCGGCTGCCGGGAGAGTGGCATGCATATTCCTGGGCGAAACGATCCAGATCGCCGGCAATGATCCTACGTATGGCATTGGCTAAATCGACTGCTTCGGGCTCTGGCGCGGCATCGCAAACATCCAAGTAATTGAGATCATTCCATGCCCTTACTGCTTGTAAGCCGTTTTCTTCGGCAAAACTTTGCCAACCATCGTTTACCAACAGGATGCGGCCTTCGGGATTAAGAACGCAGATATTCGCGGCAACCCCGTCCAGAACCGCCTTGCGTAGCCGGTATTCACGAAGCCGTTCGAAATAGCCGGTCACCAGATATGCCACCGATTCAAGGAATACCGTATCGTCATCCTGAAATGCACCGGCCGTCCTTGAATAGACACCGAGCACGCCCTGCCCACCGTCTGAAAGTCTGAGCGGCACAGTGACCCCGCTTCGCGCCTGGTTCCGCAGCAGGCGAGTAGATGCCTCGAACCGTTGTTCAGTTGCATAATCGCCTGTCACCAGCGGCATACTCTCAACCAGACATTTGCCGGCATGGGTAAAACCGCCGCTGGCCGCGTGTACCGAAACTTCAACTTCGTCGGCCCATCCGTAACCGGCCAGACTGCGGAACAACTCCTCCCCGGGTTCGAGCCGGAGAATTTGACACATTTCCACATTCAGCGTTTTGCAGATAACCTGCGCCACGTTTGCAAGGAACTCATCCCTCTGTTCGCTCATCCCTGCGCGTTCACTCAGCAAGGATACCGCCCGTTGCTGCATTGCCCGGCGCATGTAACGCCGCCGGCCTTCGCGCAATCGGACGAGAAGGAATTCCTCGTGTTTGAAAAAACCCTGCGCGTAAACCATCGATCCGGCCAGAAAAGCCGTGAGCAGCAGCAACCCCAATGTGTGATATGCAACGTTCCGGTACCACGGGGCGAAGATTTCCCCCCTGTGCTTCGCAACGGCGACGACAAGCCCGTATCGATCTATATGTTCGTAACCCGTAATGCGGATTTCACCGTCACTCTGCGGCGGCGAGACGTAAGTGCCCGCCGGCGCATTTTCAAGGTATTCACTGAACAGCGGACGTTCGGCAAACGACAGCCCGACGGTATCGTTCGCCGGCGCCCGCGCAATGACGGTACCGGTTTCGTGGGCCAGCAGGATTGCGCTGCGCGAGCCGACATTGAGGGTGGTGTAATATGACGCGAAATACCCCGGACCGATCGTCGCCATCACCACACCGCCAAAGGTTCCGTCTGCGGCCGTAATCCGGCGGCTGATGGGCACGACGATGATGTTTTCCACACGCCCCGTGATCGGCGTGCCGACAAACAGACCGGCATTCGGATTATCGCGTTGTACCCTGAAATACGTCCTGTCAGAAAAATCTGTTCCGGCGGCAACGCCCTGCAAAGTGGAGGCACGAATTCTACCATCGTTCCCAAGGACGATGATGTTTTGGACAGTGCCAATCCGTTCAGCCGTCAGTTTTACTGCATCGATCAAATTTTGATGACCGGTGCCGCCTTGTCCTAGATCCTGTTCGACCTGCTGCGCCAGATGCTGAAGCGCCAGGTCCGTGATCTCCAATACATAGCGGGTGTGCTCGGCAAGAGATACCGCGAGCGTTTTCGCTTCACGGTGCGCATCCTCTAGCAGATTCTTGCGTTCGGTGTAGAGTTCAAGACCCGTAGCCGCGATTGCGGCGAGCAGGATGGCCGCGACGACCGTTCTCGCCACACCACGCAAACGTCGCACATTAACCGTATCATGCTCCTCGGCGTCAAACGATTTGGGCTGGTCGCTCATTGTTCCATCACTTGCACGGCAAGGATTTCCCTGAGGATACTGGTATCTTCCACGGTGCCGACAAGCACATGTCTTTTGTCTTCGGACAAGACTATGAGCGTCGGCGTGACAAGAACACCGTCATCAAAGGTACGTTCCGGATGGTGCAGCACGTCAACGAACTCGACAGGAACAGCGTCCATCCCCAGCGCTTCAAGAACCTGCGTGATATTGGTCCATGCGCGGAGGGTGGTGCGACTGCCTTCGGTGCCATAGAGTGACAGTCTTATGGTCGTTTCCTGCGCGTGCATTTATGCAGTCTCCCAAAATTCTCGCCTGCCGGGTCAGCTATCCTTCGCTGTGTTCCGGGCATCACCGCGCCGTGACTGAAAGATCGTCTCTCTGGCATCCTGCTCGCTAGCCCGCCGACCGGATTCCGACGCCTTGAGGGCGTCTATCTCGGCGCGCCGGATTTCAAGCTGTTTGCTGATGCGGTCGCGTTCGTTGCCAAGGTGCGTTTCGCTCTCTTCCAGTTCTCGAATACGGTGTGCGGCCTCCTGCCTGTATCTGGCTTCGAGCAATTCGTTCTCCTGCTCCTTCTCCTTACGCGCCGTCCCCATCAGGACTTCGCCGCCGCCGGTGTAGACATCCGCAAGTTGCACCCCGGCATTTCCAATCACCAGTTCGCGCACCTGATTCGAATGCGCCATGCCGCGGGACTTGACGATGCTCAGTGCACGGTTCCGCTCGCCGCCGCGGACCTGATAGGATAACTGCACCCAGGTGTCGGCAATCGTCGACACGTGCGCACTGGTGTGCTCCGGACTGTCGCCAAACCCTTCCAGGAGCGATGTCAGCAGTAACGTGATGCCCCGCGATCTGGTGAAATCAACGACGCGCGTCGCGGGATCGACCGCGAAGACCCGGCCCCTTGCCTTTTCAATCGCGGATACGGGATCGACTACCATGCAGTCCGGCTTGACCCTCTCGATCTCATGTTCAAGCTCGATCAGGTATTCTTCCACGCTGTACTGCCCCATCCTGAACGCGCGGAACTGTAAAAGCCCGCTGTCCACGTGGCCTTGCAGGTCCAGCCCCACCGAGCGGAGGTTGCGGACGATCTGACCGGACGGTTCGTCAAAGGACACGAACAGCACCTTTTCGTTCCGGCGGCATGCGGCGTCCGCAAACGTCGCCGCCAGTGTCGTTTTGGCGGTGCCCGGTTCGCCGGCAATGAGGATTCCACTGCCACGCATGTATCCGCCGCCGAGCACGGCGTCTAGTCGCTCGACACCGGACGAAACCGTTTCGGTTGAAACCGCATCATCCAGGTCCAGTCGTGCGCCTTGCATGACCGTCACGCCTTTGGAGCCAATCACGAAAGGATAGACGCTGCCGCGATGCTCCGTGCCACGGTATTTGCTTACCTGCAGTGTGCGCACCGCTACCTGATCGATCAGATAATGCCGCAGATGAACAATGCAGTCGGCCATGTAGGGGAGAAACGACATCAACCGGCTTTCGGCCCCGGCGCCGGTTTGCAGACGATGCGCGGTCAGAATGCAGGCGAATCCATGCTGCTTGACCCAATCCTTCAGACGGTAGAATTCCAGTCGCTCGAGCGCTTCGTTTTCCAGCAAACTGAGCAAGACCTCCAGCCCGTCGAAAACGATCCGGTTCGCACCGGACTGCCGGGCGTGCTCCGCGACGATACTCAACAGCGCCTGCAGATCGAAGGTCCCGCTCCTGATCGTGTCGCCGTCAAACCGCGCTACCACGGTATGGAGCATACCGCTTTCATGATGGCGGCCGATATCCCAGTCGAACCCCGCCGCGTGGTCGAGGATCTCGTCCTCGGATTCCTCGAAGCTGATGAAAACACCGGGGGAGTCGTACTGTTCTGCGCCGTTGACCAGAAACTGCGTTGAAAAAACCGTTTTACCCGCGCCGGGTTCGCCCTCAATCAGGCTTACGCCACCTGCTGGAAGGCCGCCATTCGTGACGACGTCGAAGCCGGCTATGCCTGTTTCAATTTTCATGAGGCAATCACCAAATTCGGAAGCAATGAGCCCGGACTCTATCACATTGCGCTCTGTTTCGAAACCAACGGGCTGATTTTGTCTATCGGAAATCCGGCTGAACTTGTGTACAGAGGTAACAGCAATCCCGACCTGACAGATCGATTTAAATTAACAAGCATCAATTCTAGGCCTTGGAAGCATAAGGCTTCCGATGCCTTAGGCGTATCCCTTATGCCCCCGATACACCCAAGCCGGTTTGTGATTCAAATCACCCGTCAGCCTAGCAGATACACCGGCAATAATCAGTTAGCCCATGCTTTTGCAGGGAATTGGACGCAGGTGTGTTTCAGTGGTTCAACGCTATGCCCACTTGGCACCTGACTTTCAGGAACGTGCCATCGCAGCGCTGAATATCTACGGGCACAATTTGGGCACAGCGGAAGAAACCGCATTTCCTGAAATACCAGCTAAACCCTTGAAAAAAATGGTGGGCGCGACAGGGATTGAACCTGTGACCCCTGCCGTGTGAAGGGAGAGAACTTCTGCCCATTCAGTGCAGTTGGGTCCGGTTTTATCGCCCAATCATCCCATTCAGTCCATTTACGTCCTGTTATTTCCGGACAGATGTCCCGATCAGATTATTTATCTCTGGGCGTATCCGGCGCGACCGGCTCCATATACGGGAAGCGTGCCAGGCCTTTGGTCATGGTGGTGTTGGTGTCGGAAGCACTGCGCACGAATTCCCTGGATGCATCCCGATACGGCTGGTAGTCCCACGATGCCCGGTTGCCCTTCAACAGAACTTTCTGCAGATAAAGCCGCCGCTTCTGACTCTGGATGATCTTCTCTTTCATGCCGGCAGGGTCCCAGCGTGACAGGATTTCGTCCAGCATGTCTTTTTCAACATCTGCATAATCCGGCACGCCGCACAGGTTATTGAGTTCCCCGGGATCATTGTTGAGGTCGAAAAGCATACCCGGATCGTCCTCACAATAAACGTATTTGAATCCGTCCTTGCGAAGGATCAGCGCCGGAGAATACAGGCCCTCACCGGTGAACTCCATCATCACGTCGTCGCGCCATTCGGGCGCATCGTCGTGCAGGAGCTTAACCAGGCTGTGACCGTCCACGGGGTCGATCAATTCCGGCGGGTTGCCGTCAGTCGCCACATCAAGGAACGTCGGCAACAAGTCGACGAGAGATACCCCACGATCTTCCGTATGCCCCTTGAGAGCCCCCGGTGCGGAGATGATCAGCGGCACGCGGACAGACCATTCATAGGGGTTGAATTTATACCACATGCCGCGCTCACCCATCATGTCGCCATGATCGGCGGTGAAGAACACGACCGTATTTTCGGTGTAGCCTGTATCTTCCAGCGCATGCAGGAGTTTGCCGACCTGGTCGTCGACATAGCTGATCATGGCGTAGTAGGCATGCCTGGCGATCAGAATCTGTTCATCACTGACGTTGTGCTCGTCCTGACGGATCAGGTGGTAGTAGCGCTGGCTCCAGGGATCCCGTTTCTCAAACGGAATATACGGAACCGACGGCATATCGATTTCATCGTGATCATAACGATCCCAGTATTCCTGAGTGATCGTGAACGGATTGTGCGGATGGGTGAAGGATGCCGCCAGAAAGAAAGGCCGGTCATCACGATCGCGCGCATAATCATAGAGTTTCTTGACGGACGTGAAAGCGACCTCCTCATCATAATCTAGCTGCAGGGAGCGTTTGCAGAGACCTGCCTCGACCACGCCGCGCAGGCTCATCACCGAGGGTGCGAACGGAAAATCGGTCTGGCTCCAGTCGGACGTCCAGCCGAAATCGGAAGGATAGATGTCGGTCGTCAATCTTTCTTCGAAGCCATGAAGCTGGTCAGGGCCCACGAAATGCATCTTGCCGCTCAGGCAGGTCTTGTAGCCGAGATCGCGTAGATAATGGGCAAACGTGGGCACTGATGCCGGAAACTCACAGGCATTATCATAGGCACCGATACGCGATGACAACTGCCCGGACATCATCGAAAAGCGCGAAGGCGCACAAACCGGATTGTTGCAATAGGCATTCCGGAAGGTCGTGCCATTGTCCGCCAGCCGCTGCAGGTGCGGGGTCTTGACCACCTTATGCCCATACATCGGCAGCGCCGGACCTGCCAATTGATCGGCTTGAATAAAGAGTATATTGGGTGCGGTCATATCTTGACTCCTGTCACGCTAAGATTGTTCAGCTCTTGTTATTTGTTGTCGGCATCGGTTGTTGCGGTTTCGGCAGTTCGATCTGGCGACCCTTGAGCATCCCCAGGACGGCACGGTCTTTTATCTGGTCGATCCACCGGTCCCGCATTTCGCTGTGCTCTGGCACGAACCAGAGATTTTCACGCTCATCGGGATCGGTCCGCAGGTCATAGAGCTCGCCGTCTTCCTCGCCGGCATACCAGACGATCTTCCAATCCCGGTCCCGGCGCATGACGATGAACTCTGCACCGGTCTGGATGTGATCACGTGCAAGTTCGGCATAGACCACGCCATCGCCGGGTTCCTTGCCGTCGATGATCGTCGGCCATAAGGATTGCGCATCCCAATCGCCGGGGACACTGACGCCGCAGGCTTCGAGGATCGTCGGCGCCACATCCATCAGTTCCATCGGCGTGTCGACCGATGCCGGGGTCAGGTTCATCCCGGGTGCCCAGACAATCAGCGGTACCCGCAGAACGGTGTCGTACATGGTCCATTTCTGGATATGGCCGTGATCGCCAAGCGCATCCGCATGGTCCGAGGTAAAGATGACGATGGTATCATCCAGGTAGCCCTTGTTTTCGAGCATTCCCATCAGCTCGCCGATCTTTTCGTCGATCATGGATACATTTGCCGCATAGTGACGACGGATTTTCAGCATATCCTCTTTTGTCGGCATGTTTTTCCAGCGGATCGAATCGAAATTGAAATCGATCATGTTCTGGCGCAACGCCGCCTGTGCCTTCGGTTGAGCAGCCAGTTCCGCCTCGCTCAACGCCGGTACGGGGATATCGGCATCCTTGTACATGTCCCAGAAACGCGGCGACGGATCGTAGGGCGGATGCGGGCCTGGAAAACCGATCTGTAGAAACATCGGCGCTTTGGAGGTGCGATCCTCGAGCCACCACTTCGCGGTATTGCCGACAAAGAAATCGGAATGCAGCTGTTCGTCGTCTTCCCACAGAAAGCAGCCGACGGCCTTTTCGTAGGCGTCGGGATCCTTCTCGTAACGGTTATAGCGTGACGGCTTGACGATGTTGTGTGACTTAAGCGCTTTATCCCACTCGTCATAAAAGGCACGGGCATGCTCGTCGAGGAACAGAGGGCGATCCTTGTTTTCGACCACGAAGCGCTGATGAAAGCCGCCCATCTCCTGATAGGGGTTGATGTGCATCTTGCCGATATTGACGCAGTGATAACCGGCATCGGCCAGCCACTTGACCCAGGTCGGCTCCCACGACTGAAAATTATGAAACACGCCCGTCTTGTGCGGATATTTGCCGGCGAACAGACTGGCCCGGGCAGTGACACACACCGGTGCATTCACGAAACAGTTATTGAACGAGACCCCTTCTTTGACGAGCCGGTCCAGGTTCGGCGTTTTCATCCAGTTCGCCCCGAGGGCCGCGATTGAATCAAACCGCTGCTGATCCGTCATAATCAAAATGATGTTCGGTTTTTTGCCGGAGCCCAGTCTGTCATGCAGAGAAGTCATCGCCGCCACCAATCAGTCGAAGTATTAAAATCATAAGCCGCGTCCGCATCCGGAAGCCGCGATCGGCTCCGGATGCGGGGTCAGCGCTTAGTTGCTCATGGTGCGTTTGACGAAGTCCTCGATACCCGGAACCCCGATTTCGCGATAATAACGCAACGCGCCCGGATGCAGCGGCGCGGCAAAACCGTTCAGCACCGTTTCCTTGCTGACGCGGCCAAGGGCCGGATGCACACCTTTCAGCGTGTCGAGATTGGTCATGATTGCCTTTGTCATATCGTAAACGATGTCTTCGGGCAGACTGGCACTAATGACCAGCGCATTCCCCAGACCGTATGTCGCCGTCGGCGTTTCGACGGTGGTGTAAGTCTTCGCCGGAATATTGATCTTGAAGTACGGCGGGTATTTGCTGCTGACGCGCTCATAAACGGCATCGGGGATCGGCACCAGACTGACCTGATGCTGGGCGGCGAGCTTGATTACCGGCGGCAACGGGAAACTGCCGTTCCAGATGGCGGCATCAAGATTACCGTCGCTCAGCATGTCGACCATGTTGCCGAGACGTACACGAAAATCTTTGAAATCCGTCCCCGGCTTCAGGCCCAGACCGGCGACGAGGGCTTCGGCATCAAGCATTGACGTCCCACCCGGCTGTCCCATGCCGATCCGCTTGCCCTTAAGGTCGTCGACGGTTTTCACAGGGCCATCTTTCAGTGTGATGATGTGCACGGCCATCGGCGCGATGGAAAGCCAGCTCATCACGGCACCGGGTTTGGCATTGGCGAAGGGCGCCTCGGCCTTGAACGCACTATAGGCAGAGAGCGAGTTCGCCATGCCGGCTTCCATCTCGCCTTTACTCATCAGTTTGACATTGGCCACGTACCCTTTGGTTTCTTCGGCGGTGGCTTGCACGGCATCAACGTTCTTATTGATGACGTCAGCGATGCCGGCGGCCCAGGTATAGGCCGTGCATCCTACCGGGCACGAGCCGATTGAGACGGGTGTCTTGGCATAAGCGGAAACGGAGATGGATGTCGCAGCAGCAATACTGACGGCGAACGTAACAGTTTTGAGCTTGGATAGAATGGTCATTTTTTTCCTCCACGGTTAAATCGTTTTTCTTTTTCGGTCCGGTTGATTGTTTGCACAGGTGCATATTTCCGGACCTGATCTAATTGGCTGCGCTCATAGACGCGGCGTCTGATAGCGTTTGCGGTTAAAGACCCGTCTCCCGGGGCTTTTCGTCAACCACCTTGTTGCGCCGATACCACTGGTAAGCAAATCCGGCCGCCACCAGGGCGGCCCCGGCAAGATCGGTCTTGATTTCCGGCGCAATCAGCATCAGGCCACTGCCAAACACGGCAATCCTCTCGATGAATGACATCCGAACGAACAGCCATCCCTGAACCGCGCTGGCGATTGCCAGCGCGCCGATGGTCGCGGTGATTGCCGCCATGAGGATCATGGTGATGCTGCCGACCCCGATCAGCGCCGGATTCATGACAAAGAAGAATGGCACGATGAATGCGGCAATGCCGAAGCGCACCGCGGTCACGGCAATACGGAACGGATTGGCGTTGGCCAGTCCTGCCGCCGCATAGGCTGCCATCGCAACAGGCGGCGTGATCGCCGAGAGCATGGCGCCATAGAAACAGAACAGGTGTGCTGCCAGAAGATCTACCCCGAGATCGACCAGTGCCGGTGCAACCAGCGTCGAAACCAGGATATAGGCGGCCGCCGTCGGCAGTCCCATGCCCAGCACCAGGGACGCGATCAGTGTAAGGATCAGGGCGATCACCAGGTTATCCCCGGCGATGGCGATGATCAGGGAACTGAACTTGAGGCCAAGCCCGGTCAACGTAATAACACCGATGATGATGCCGGCCGTGGCACACGCAGCAGCTACCGGCAAAACGGCATACGCCCCGTCGACAAAACTGCCGAGCAATTGCCGGGGCGTCAGCCAGGTTGAACGCTTGGCATAGCTGGCGACAAGCGTCGCCACGACCGCCCAGAAAGACGCGAACATCACCGAGTAACCGGTGATCAGCATCCAGGCGAATACCACCAACGGCAACAAAAGATGCCCGCCGCCGAGCAGGGTCGAGCGGATACCGGGCAGTTCCTCGCCGGAAAGAATGGGAATGTCGTGTTTGACTGCCTCGAGATGGACCACCATGAACAAGACCACGTAATACAGGAACGACGGAATGATCGCGGCGGTAGCGATTTCCAGATACGGCCGTTCGGTCAGGTCCGCCATGATGAAGGCCGCCGCACCCATCACCGGCGGCATCAACTGACCACCCGTAGAGGCCACCGCCTCGACGGCACCGGCGACATGCGCCTTGTAGCCGTTGCGTTTCATCAGCGGGATCGAGATCGTCCCTGTCGTCAGCACATTGGCCACGGCGGTGCCGGAAATCATCCCCATCAAGCTGCTGCCGACGACGGCCGCCTTCGCCGGCCCGCCACGTGACTTGCCGGTGGCGCCGGTGGCGATATCCATCAGAACTTTTCCGGCGCCCGAGCGTTCCAGCATGGCGCCGAATATCACGATCATGATCACGAAGGTGGCACTGACACCGAGCGGCGTCCCGAATATGCCGCCGCCGCCCAGATAAAGATGGCTGATTACCCGCTCGAGCGAGTATCCGCGATGGACGAGGAGGCCTGGGAGAAACGGCCCGACAAAAGCATAGACCAGAAACACCAGCGCAAGGATAACGATCGGCCAGCCGATAACGCGGCGCGTTGCTTCCAGCAGGACCGCCACGCAGATGGTGCCGAGCCAGAATTCGAGTTCCGTCAGCTCTCCCCAGCGGTTCGAAATTTCTGTGAAAAACACCACATGATAAATCACTACGGAAAAGCCGATCACAATCAGCAGCGTATCGACGGTAACCTGCAGCTTGGGTGACGAGCGCTTGGCGAGTGCACCATGCGCGGCAAAGATAAGAACGATGACCAGCGCAAGGTGAACCCCCCGCTGCAGCATGTCGGACAGAACACCAAAATAGGCGGTATAGATACTGAACACGGAAAGGACGATGGCGATGGCGCGACGAGCGAGATCAACAGCAGGCCACGGCGCATCCCTGTCCAGTTCGGCGTTCATCTCATTCCCGCCCGCCGATCTGAAGTGTTCGTACCGCTGTCCAAGAAACCGTCAATATCGAGTTGCGGCGAATAGAGATAGGTATCCAGCGCAAGGTAACCTGCCGCATTGATCGCGGGAACCTGCCCGACAATCAGTTTCGGCGGCTTGTAACCGTGCTTCGACGGCGCGTCCTGCCAGGCGCTTTCGCACCCGTCTACATATGCCGTCGCTTCGGATAGTTTTCCGGCCAGCACAATCGCCTGCGGATCAACGATCAGCGCCACGTCCTGCATGGTGCGACCCCACTGATACCCCGCATGATAGAGGGCCTCTCCCTCAGGTGTGTCACGCTTCGGGTTTTCCCCGACCAGTCTGCTCAATGCCAGGGCATAACTTTCGATATTCGGCGCCTCGAAACGCCGTGAATCGATCCTGTCCAGATTGGCCAGTACCGACCAGCCGGAAGCATGAGAATTGAAGCATCGCGTGTCACCGCACGAACACACCAGTGAGCTCTCGCTGACTGGCAGATGTCCGATCTGCCCTGCCGAGAAATTGGCGCCGCGAACCAATTGTCCACCGTGCGAATAACTGGCGCCGCAGGTGACGCTTTGATGCGCAAGGAACACGTCATCAAATGCGACCGCCGCTCCCTTTGCCTGTTCTGCCATATTGATGGCGTCAGCGATGTTCTCGACATTTACCGGTAAATTCGTGCGCTCACTTATGCGCTGACCGAGTTCGACTTCCTGCCAGCCAAGATACGGCGCACTCGTCACAGTCCCGGTCGTGGTTTTGACGAATGCCGCAATTGCGATGGCAATGCCGAGCACGCGACTGCTGTCGATGGCGGCTTCATTAATGATCGATTGAATGGTTGAAGAGACAACATCAATCGCTTCGTCTGCGGTACGGATCGACTCGAAGGACATCGGTTGACGGACAAGGGGCTGGCCGGTGGCACTGAACAGGGCCACTTCATGACCGAAGGCCGATATGACCACGCCGACCACATATGCACCCGAAGCGCAGACCCGCAAATTGGTCTGCCGGCGCCCGGGATTGCCTTGCCTGTTTCGTTTGCCGACTTCTTCGATCAGGCCGGCATCAATCAGCTCTCGGATGATCCTTGTGATGGCCATGGCAGAGAGCCCTGTCTCAGCCGCCAATTGGGTACGAGACCCGCGTGGCGACATAAAAATATTACGCAAAACGTGTGATCGATGCACGCGTCGCAGGTCGCTGGGGATCCCTGGCATGTGTGAACTATTTATAACCATCTGTTAGTTATTAATTAGTTTGTTATCTTTTGCAAGCTTTCTTGATTTGGTGAAACGGCATTGTCACGTTAATCAGCGCCGGGGAAACTTCGTGCAGGTCGGTTCTGGCTGGCTACGCAGCAATCGCTGCCGCCCACGAACTCACGGCGGCAGACCGAAATCGTTTCATAGTCGACCTCGATACGAGAGCCGTTGAATATTGAAGTGGTTGTAGAAGATTGAAGAGATCGCGAGAAACTTTTGTGCTGACTTGGCTGATTTGAAGCGTTGCTGCTTGCGTTCTCGACGTCGTGTCGGCTGATGCGAGTTTTCCGCTCTATTATTGCGACTTTTGCCTTTTATGTGAGCCGCACTCGGCACCACCTCCCGAATAGCGGCAGCGGTCGGTCTCCACTTGTCGCTGACGATGGCTATTGGAATGGTTGCCGTCCGCTTGATCGCTTTGCGAAGGAATTTGATCGCCGCGACCTTGTCCCGCCTAGACTGAAGTAGAATTTCTAATACCTCGCCTTCATCATCGACCGCTCGCCAGAGATACATTTGTTTGCCGCCGATCTTCAGAAAGACCTCGTCAATGTGCCATGTAAAGCTTGGCTTGGGCCGCCTTTTCCGAAGCCGTTTGGCATACTGCCGGCCAAATTTCTCAACCCAGCGGCGGATAGTTTCGTAAGAAACATCAATTCCTCGCTCTGCTAACAGGTCTTCGACGTCCCGATAACTCAGGGTGAATCTGAAATACAGCCAAACGGCATGCTGAATAATGACTGGTGGAAAGCGGTGACGGCTATAAGAGATGGATGTCATCTCAAAAGCATAACACGGGCTTGGAATTGCCCGGTAACGTGACAATGCCATTGGCACGAATAAAGTCTGCTGATGACCCATAGCGGACGAACTCAATTGAATAGTCGAGCATGTTGTCACGAAGTGGCGCCTTAGCCGTATCTCGTCCATGCGTGACTGCGGCATGTTCAGGCATAACGGAATACGCCGATAAATTGCCTCCTATGTGATTGAAAACTCGACACAGGCTTTCAAGCCGCCGAGAGGTGACTCCGTGAGCGTCAACGTGCCGCCGGTAACCTCCACGAGATCGGCGACGATGGAGAGACCAAGCCCCCACCCGGGCGCAATCTCGTCGAATCGTTTGCCGCGCCTGGAGGCATCCGCCGCCTGTTCCGCGGACATGCCGGGGCCATCGTCCTCGACGAGCAGCGTGACGTGCTCCGCCGCCTGCGAGGCCGAAACCCGAACGCGGCAAGACGCCCATTTGCAGGCGTTCTCCATCAGGTTCCCGAGGATCTCCTCCAAGTCTTCGCGGTGCCCCGGAAAGATGACGCTGTCATCGACTGCGACCTCAATCGTGAGGTTCTTATCCGCGAATATCTTGCCGAGGACTTCGGCAATGTTTTGGGCCGTTCCGGCGATCGGAGCGGCGGTGCCCATGCGTCCCCCGGCGCCGGCAACAGCCGATGCCCTCCCCAGATGGTGCTCGATCAGGCGCCGCATCACCTGAATCTGTTCGCGAAGTACGCGCCGGTCTGGTTCCCCTTCCATCTCCGCCGAGATGACGGAGAGCGGCGTCTTCAGGCCGTGCGCCAGGTTGCCCACATGGCGCCGCGCCCGCTCGATCAGTTCCGCATCCTCGTCGAGGACACCGTTCATCGCGTCAGCCAGCGGCGCCACCTCTTTCGGGTAGCGGTCGGCCAGTCGCGGGTGCGTGCCGCGCCTGACAGCATTAAGGTCTGCCGCGAGAACCCGCAACGGACGCAGCCCAAAGCGCACCTGAATCAGTACCGCGATAACGAGGCCGAGCCCCAGCAGGCCAAGCGCGGTCATCAACAACAGGTTGAATCTGTGTACGCCGTCGCTGACCTCGCGCAGATCGCCGGCCACCATGACATGGACAAGCCCGTCGACGTCCGGAAGCTCGATGTCGCGTTCCGCCACTAAAAGCGGTTCGCCGTTCGGGCCCTGGGCCCTGCTTAGATGCAGTTTCGCGTCGCTGGCTGTGGGCTGAAGAGTGCTGTCCCAGAGAGAACGAGATCGCAACAAGGTCCCGGACGGCTCCGTGACTTGCCAGTACCAGCCGGAATAGACCTGCTCGAAGCGCGGATCGCCCAACGGGTGCGTCAGCGTCACACCACCATCTGCCGTCGTCGCCATCGACGCGATCATGCCGTTCAGGACCGCGTCCAGACGCCGGCTGAACTCGTTCTCGACCGTATCACGGAATGCCCAGGTCAGCACGCCGCCGCCAAGCGCCAAAATCAGGATCAGCCAGACCGCCGCGCCTAAGATCAATCGCGTCGAAAGAGATGCCGCCGGACGACCTTGGGCCTTGCGCATTGTCACGTCTCCGGCTCGGTGAGTTTATACCCCTGACCGCGGACAGTCTGAATGTACGCGGCACCGATCTTCTTGCGAATACGGCCGACCAGCACCTCCAGCGAGTTTGAATCGAGATCAAAGTGCCGGTCGTAAACATGCTCCACCATTTCCGTGCGACTGACGACCCGATCCGCGTGATGCATAAGGTACGAAAGGATGCGGAACTCCTGCGCCGTCAACTGGATCGGCACGCCGTCGATACTGACCCGCCCACCGTTGGTATCAAGCCTGAGCGCACCACAGGTCAATTCGGGCTGCGCGTGTCCCGACGTGCGTCGAATAATCGCCCGCAGCCGATAGACGACTTCCTCCATCTCGAACGGTTTGACCAGATAGTCGTCAGCACCCGCATTGAAACCCGCCATCTTTTCCGACCATCGACCGCGTGCCGTCAGGATCAACACGGGCATTGTCCGCCCGGCTTCGCGCCAACGGTTCAGGACCGAAATGCCGTCGATCCGCGGCAGTCCCAGATCGAGTACGACCGCGTCATACGGTTCGGTGTCGCCAAGGTGCCAGCCTTCCTCCCCGTCGTAAGCGACGTCAACGGAGAACCCTGCTTCCTCCAACACCTGTTGCAGCCGAAAAGCCAGTGCGGCCTCGTCCTCAACGACCAGAACCCTCATTCGTGCTTGTCCCGCCCTTTTACCTTCAGCAAATCGCCATTGCGCGCGTCGTAGTACAGTTTATAGACGCGCCCGCCTTCCGATATGATGACGAGTTCGTAGATCATCTCTCCGCCCTCGTCCTCGAGTTCCGCCTCGATCAACTGTCCAGGGTACGCCTTGTTCGCGTGTTTGAGGATATCGGTCAGCGGTAGGATCTCGCCGCGTTCGACCGCGCGACGGACTCGATCGTGGTCATCGTCCGCCCAGGCGGGCACGACGGCAGCGGTCAGCAAACAGGCAAGAATGGGAATCATGACGCTTCGCATGCGGCGAAAATAGCCCCTTTTTCATGAACCGTACATGAACGAGCCGCTCAGGCCTCGTTCAGATTGCTTTTGCTAACGTCCTCCCAACGCAACAAAGGAGCAAACGTCATGTTAAAGAAAATGCTGATTCACGGACTAATCGCCGCCGCCGTCATCGGCGGTGCCGCCGCTGTCTATGCCTCCGGGCGTGGCGACGGATACGCAATGGACGACGCCGCCCCGACCATGCGCGTTGACCAAGCCAATCCTGAAACCGCGAACAACGGTTATATCGCCAAAGACGCCGGGAGCCGCTCCTTCTGGCGCGGACACGACGACGACCACGAGCGGGAACACGAATACGGCGAGCGGTCGGAACACGACCGTAAACAGGGCGAACGCGACGACGACTGATCAGGGAGCGGACGATGACCCCGACAATGACTCCAAGACAACAGCAAACACTTCTCCTCTTTTGGCACGCATGGTTCGGTGGCGGCTATCTGGTCACTTACCTGACCGCGGACGAGGACACCTACGGCATGCATCTGTTCGCGGGGTATGCCGTTCTCGCGGCCGTCATCGTCCGCGTGCTGGTCGGCCTGATTGCGCCGAACAGCAAGCTACTCAAACTGCCTCAACCCAAACTCGGCGGCCTCAGCGACTGGTTTCGCAGTGGCAAGGGCCGCCATCCTTTCTTCTCCTGGTTTGCGGCCACGCTCCTTATCGTCATTGGCGCCGCTGCTGCGACGGGGGCGCTTTCCGACTCGCTGATGACCTGGCTCGAAGATCCCCACGAGGCAATCTCCGAAGCCTCCCTTTGGGTCATCTTCGCGCATATCGCATTCGTCACTTTCATGTACGGCGGCAAGAAGTTCATCAGACAGGCCGTCACGAAACTCGCCGACCGGCTGCCGTTCACACACGCCTAGGAACCAGACACATGATACGTTCTTTCATTCTGGCGGCGGTAATCGTCGCCCCCACACTGGCCATGGCCGGTGACCCGGACCGCGACGCCATCATCGCCGATTACGCCGAGCAAGCGCGCGCCGTCGATCCAGGGTTCGGTACCTTTTCCGCCAAACGCGGGGAAGCCCTGTTCCGTACCAAGTGGTCCGGTGGCGACCCGCGGACGACATCCTGCACGGCATGCCATACGGACAATCCGAAGAACTCCGGCCGCAATGCCAAGACGGGACGCCCGATCAACCCGGTCGCCGTCTCCGTGAATCCGAGCCGGTTCACCGATGCCGGCGATGTCGAAAAACAGTTCACGCGGGACTGCAAAAGCGTTCTCGGGCGTCCCTGTACGCCGCTCGAAAAGGGCGATTACATCACCTTTATGACAGGACAGTAATTATGAGCTACTCACTCGTTCTCGCCGCTCTCCTCGCCTCGACGGCACCGGCCTTGGCCGACGACTGGGCCCCGCCGATCACGGACAAACTGGTTCATAAGGAATGCGGCAGTTGCCACATGGCATTTCAGCCGGCGTTTCTGCCTGCCCGTTCATGGGAGCACATGATGAATAACCTCTCCGACCATTTCGGCGAGGATGCCTCATTGCCCGAGGCACAGATTGCAGAAATCCGCGCCTACCTGACCAATAACGCCGGCGACGTAAAACGGCGGGGCATCGCGCGCAAGTACATGCGGTGGGTCGCTGCCGATGGCATACCCCAGAAAATCACCGAGAACCCCGCGTTCCTGCGCGAGCACAACTTCCCGGATCGCATCTGGAAAGACCCAAAGGTCGTCACCAAGTCGAACTGCCTCGCCTGTCATGCGCAAGCAAACAGCGGCAATTATGACGACGATTGAGACAGCTCCGGAAACGGCCAACCCGTTCAGGGACGCCACATCCACTTGATTTTCCGGTATTGTCCGGCGGTGGCTAGAAGCGGAAGAATTCTGATTGAGTAAAATATGTCTGCCACTGACCCATTACAGACGGATAGTTATATTTTTGGACGCATCACTCCATCATTATCAGCAAAATTTGACGGGCCGCCGCCAAGTGATCCATTTGAACCGACGGCCCCTCAGAAATCATACTCGAACGATGGTTGCGCCGCCGGGAGCACTCAGATCGAGACCGTTCATCAGGTCTTCTAGGAAAAAAGCTGCAAGTTCGCCTCGGCTGCTGACATTCGCTTTGCGATAGACCGCGTTACATTGGCTCTTGATGGTGCCCGTCTTGGTCATCCGAATTCCGGCGATCTCTTGAATCGTCAGGCCTTTGATCAACATCGTTGCTATTTCAAGCTCGGATTCTGTTAGCCCCCATTTTCGCATTTGCTTTAACATGATGTGCAGAAACTCACCGGTTGCCCGTCCCGATACGGCACGCAAGTTCCGGTTTTCCTGCAAGGTCCGCCGGAAGATCACGCCGATGAAGACCAGTATGAACCCGAGTCCCTGAACCGCGATCCACTCAAGAAGGGTATGGTTGGCGGAAAAGAAGTGAACCTCCATGCCAAAAGTCTCTGATACGACGTCGACGATCAGCAACGCCTCAATCAAAGCGAGAACGGCAAATGCCGTAGCAACCACTGCGACACGTTTATGTATGGCCAAACCTGGCAATCTGATATTCGCCATGGAAATCTCCCATCCCCACTTCTGCCGGAATGCGGCAGATGGGTAACTATCTCAAGTCCCCACCAAACTCGCATTGATGTACATCAGATCATGCCGGGCGTATTACTTCGGCGGATTCCAGCAAAATATAACCTTGGTTGATTGTCCGATCTGCATGGTGAGGCGCAAGATGCTCTCCTGCTCGGGATTCATGCCCGATCGCCGGGTGCGAGTGGACGGAGCGATTTTCTGGGTGTCCCTCGCACAAAATCCACTTCAGGCCAGGGTCACGCTCTCGATCGCTTCGTCAGACCAAGTTCCAGGATCGTTTCAAACGTCAGGAGGACAGGATGCGGAGAAAATATGGGAGTTATCTTTCAAGTCTCACTGCTGCTATCGCCGTCGCATCGGCATTTTTGGTGATGCCGGTTCAGAATGCTGCGTTCGCGGACGATGGCATGATCGCCCATGGCGGCAAGCTCTACGACAAATGGTTCAAGGTGACTAAGGCGCCGACACCGGAGGACACGCATATGTCCTGGCCGGATTCCAATACCAAGAAAAAGGGGAATGCCACCCACCGCTGCAAGTCCTGCCATGGCTGGGACTACATGGGGAAAGACGGCGCTTACTCATCCGGCTCTTATAAGACAGGAATTATCGGTTTGCGGAAATACGACGGTGGCGACCCCGCCAAGGTCGTCGCCACGCTGAACGACAGTGTACATGGTTATTCCGGCAAGATGGATGCCGTTGCCATGAACGCGATTGCGCTGTTCGTGATCAAGGGACAGGTCGATATGGACGCAACGATCGACCGTGTGTCGAAAAGGGCAAAGGGCGATGCGGACAAGGGCAAGAACTATTATGGGACGCTCTGCGTGAACTGCCACGGTGTGGACGGCAAGCTGCCGAAGGACATGCCGGCCCTGGGTGGCTTGGCGAACGGCAATCCGTGGGAAATCCTGCACAAGATCCTCAACGGTCAACCCGGTGAAGCGATGCCGGCCCTGCGCGCTTTGCCGATGCAGGTTTCAGCCGACGTTTTGTCTTATCTCCAAACGCTACCCAAGGAATAACACCCGCTACGCGTACCCCTCCGTCGCATTTCCGGCGGAGGGGCTCATCTACTTAAAGTATGAAAGGGCGCTGACATGAAATGGCTCAGGGCGGCTTGGTCGTGGTTTATGTCTCCGAGCATGCGTTTCGGGTGGGGTGCGATATTTGCTGTCGGCGGGGTTGCCGGCATTATTTTCTGGGGTGGCTTCAATACGTTCATGGAACACACGAATACGCTGGGTTTCTGCATTTCGTGCCATGAAATGCGCGATACGGTATATCAGGAGTACAAACAGTCCGTGCATTATCAGAACCCGTCAGGCGTGCGGGCGATATGCGCCGACTGCCATGTGCCAAAGGACTGGACGGCAAAGCTGGTTCGCAAGATCAAGGCCTCGAACGAGTTGTACCACAAGATCGCCGGGACCATCGACACGCCTGAAAAATTCGAGGCCAAACGGCTTGAACTGGCCGAACACGTCTGGGCTGAAATGAAGTCCAACGATTCACGCGAGTGCCGCAACTGTCACAGCTACGACGCCATGCATTTCGAGAAACAACGCCCCCGTTCAGCCGAAAAAATGCGCGTCGCCTTCGAAGAAGCGAATACCTGCATCGATTGTCACAAATTCATCGCCCATAAACGCCCCGCCGGCTACGAAGACGACGATCGCTAATGGCTAGACGGAGACGCCTTTTAGTGCCACGGATACTGTCCGCGGCATTGTTATGTATGGATTAGTCAGGGTTTCTTCGATCATATTTCGTCATTCCAAAGCCGCTCCGTCTTCATTCAAGAGATGACGCACCTCTTCGCCGGTCAGATCGCCCGGACGTCTGCCCGAGCGATTCGCCTCAACGGCAGCAATGCCGGCTGCATGGCCATAGCCGAAACATTGTGCTGTAACGCGTGCTGACGCCAGCGCTTCGTGTTCAGCACTCAAGCAACGTCCTGCGACAAGAAGATTTTCCCCTTTTGCCGGAACCAGTGTGTTGAACGGCACTTCGTAATAATCATCCAGCAACCATTCCAGCTTTGGCTTTTCGCCGGCATGAAGCTCGATCGGCCATGGCGACCGAACAACACCATCCGCACGCTTTCGCTTGGAAACGACATCTTCATTCCGCAACTGTTCACGCCCGGTCACCGATCGGCTTTGCCGGATACCAGCCTGCACGCCGGTATCAACGACGAATGATGTTTCGCAACCCGGGATAAAATTACGGAAGAAGCGAGCATATTCACGTACCTGCAAGCGGCCGGCGATCTCGGCTTCCGTCAAATCCAGAGTATCGCCGGCATACAAATCACGACCATCACGACCGACGACACGCGTGGCATTACAGAGCAGTTCGTTTGGGCGCGGCGTTGGAAACAACCATATCTTTGAACGTGGCAGATTATACTCGCCACCATCTCTTGCCGAGAGAATCATCTGACTGACTTCAGGGGAACAAATTGTGTCGACGCCCCAAAATTTCAGGAACCGCTCAACGTCTACATTCCCGATCCGGAATATCATTGTCGGGTTCTGGGTCTGACCTTCATCGCCGACATTAAAATCCCAACCAGCCCGATAAACGATATCCCCGTCTCCACTGGCGTCGATAAACTGATTGGCCGTAACAACAGCCCGTCCTGATTTCCCATCAATTGCGATTCCTTTTATCGTCTCACCGTCCATCACGACGCCGACAACCATTGTGTGGAACAGTATCCTGACCCCGACATTCAATAAGAACTTGTCTGCAACTTCCCGCCACACGAGCGGATCATGCGTGACGGTCCAAGTCTTACCGTAACGTTGGGGTGAAGTAATTCCGCCAGCGTCCTGCATGGCACCGCGGAACCTGTCGCAGAAACCGAACACAGCCTGCGTCGGTGCATTTCGCTCACGCTCATTTGCGTAGTACATACCGCAAATCGTACCGGAAAGTCCGGCAACTGCATTGCCTCCGCAAAATCCGTAACGTTCGATCAAAATTACGCTGGCACCGTGTCTCGCTGCTGTTTCCGCCGCGGCCACACCTGCGGCGCCGCCACCTAACACAACAACATCTGCATGCCCGATTTCCGGCAGCCCGTGATCGCTTCCGAGCACATATTGGTTTTGCCAATTCGTCATTTCTACTTCCTCCCTGCGGCTTCGGGTCAGTTACACCAACATCCGGATTAAAGAGACATTCCGGAACGTCCGATGACTTCGGCGTCCTCACCTAGAATTTCACCAAAGGTTTGCATTCCGGATGCAACCGATAACAGGTGGGCATATAACCGGTCAGCCGCTTGATCCTTGGTAATCCCCCCCGTCGTTGCGTCATCCATTGCGACATCTATTTGCACCGTTAATTCTCGACATGTTTCAGGATTTGCCGACACCTTCACTGTCGGTGCCACGGAACTGCAGTAACTGTTTCCAGGCCCCGTTGTGAAAACTGTGAGATTTGCGCCGCCGGCAACAAGACAGGTGAGGGACTCTGGTGAGAAGAACGGCGTGTCCATAAGGTACAGCCCCCGACCGGATGGGCACTCTGCAGGTGCCAACACACCCCTGATCGGTGCATTGCCCCCTTTGACAATGGCCCCCAGCGCTTTCTCCTCGGTCGTGGTGAGCCCCCCCGCTATGTTCTGCGGCAACGGGTTATGGCGGGTCACATCCTCACCGTTGGCGATTGCATATCTAATGCGCTGCTCCAAAGCGGTCTCGATTTCCGCAGCGATTTCGGGCGTTTCAGCTCGACGGGTCAGATTGTGCTCGCCACCAAGCCATTCAACGGTTTCACCAAAGGCAACCATACCACCGGCTGCGTTGATGCGGTCCATGACCATCCCAACCACCGGATTGGCGATCAAACCGGACGTATAATCGGAGTGCCCACATTGCAAACCAATAAATAGATGCTCTGCGCCGAAAGCCTCACGGCGCTGCGAGGAGAGACGGACTAGAGCCCGCGCCGCCATCGCAACGATCCGCTCGGACAGTTGCCGTGAATCCTCCTTCACGTCCTGGAGCGACACTCCCTCCGCGGATTGCCCAGCTTTTTGCAACGGCTCGACGAGACCGGCAATGCTCGACCTATCAGCGCTGACCACGATGACATGACCCACGTTGGGGTTGCCACTCAGACCCAGCACAGTGTCGGCCATAAACCCGGCGTCATTTCCCACTTGCCCACGGCCAAATGGATGCCCAACGAAGAGGATACCCGGGACAAGCACCGCGGCACGCCGCGCTGCCTGATACGTGAGACCGTTGATACAGACAACCAGGCAGTGGTTCCGTATTCCCACGCGCCCGTTTTCTCTCCGGTAACCGTAAAAACAGTCTGGCCTATCGCTCATTTTTTCACCTCACGCGGCGCGCCACCGATCCGCATGCTGCGCATATTGTGCGTATGCACATGGCACCCGGCATGGACAGACATTATCGTGATTCCGATTTGTTCGCCGTACTTCAGCACAGGCTGATTGCTATCCAATGCTACCAGCGAGATCTTGTGACCCCGGCTAACGTTTTCCACGGTCGTTAAGATCGTCACGCGATGGCTGTCCGCCACCGTCACGGACTGACCTGCACTCAGATTGTTCAACGCTGTTGCAACATTGTCATCCGGATGCGTAACGATGACGTCCGCCGCACTCATTGAGCCACCTTCCTGCGGCGAGCTTCCACCGCATACGGCCAAACAACCAACGCAATGGCGATTGCGAACAACACCAGTGAAATCGGATCAGCCAGCATCGGCCCAATATCGCCGCCCGTGATCATCAGACCCTGCCGGAGGTTCTGTTCGGCGACCGGTGCCAGGACATACCCAATAACGAAAGGCCCAAGAGAAAAGCCGCCGCGCTCAAGCAAAACGCCAACAACACCAAACGCCAGCATCACCCAGACATCAAAAATCGAGTTATTGAGCGCGAAAGTTCCTACAACGCAAAAGAGCATGATGACCGGCAGCAGATATCCTGTCGGTATCCGTGCAATCCGAGCGATGTACGGTGTCAGTGCCAGCATCATGACGAACATCAGGATGGTAGCTACCAGATTGGCGGCGATCAGATTCCAGATCACGTCAGGGTTTGTCACGAATAGCATCGGACCGGGCTGAATCTGGTGAATCATTAAAGCACCGATCAGGATAGCGTCGATTACGCTGCCTGGTATTCCCAAAGCCACCAACGGAATCAATGCACCGCCAACCGTTGAACTGTTGCCCGCTTCAGCAGCGACAATCCCCTCTTCAGCACCTTCTCCGAATTTCTCCGGCGTTCGCGAGAAGCTCTTGGCTGTCGAATATGCAATCATCGAGCCGACGGCAGCACCGACACCGGGCAGGATGCCGATGACCGTTCCAATGAGAGAGGATCTCAGCATATTCCAGCCATTACGCAACCAGTCACGCATTGAGAGGAGGAGGCCGGACGCTCTGAACGCCAGATTGTCGGGTGTACGGTTCAAATTGAGCAGGTCGTTGAATATCTGGCTGACTGCAAAGACACCAACCAGGACCGGAAGAAGCTGGAAACCGCTGGCAAGATTTCCAATCTCGAACGTCAACCGGAGTTGACCGACTGATGGGTCGACACCCGGCATTGATGCGAGCATGCCAAGAAAACCCGAGAGAAGTCCTTTGAGCAGATCCTTCCCGCCGATTGAGGCAATAAGTACCATGGCCGTCATGATCAATGCGAAATAATTGAAGGACGTGAGTTTGAGCGCCAGAACCGAAAGCGGTTTCGAGAGCAATGCGAGTGCGACCCAGGCGACCATCCCGCCAGCAAAAGAAGCAGCAATGCCGATTCCGAGCGCCTTACCCGGCTGGCCGTCTCGTGCCATCGGATATCCATCAAGGGTCGTAACGACAGACGAAGGTGTTCCGGGCATTCGCAACAACGTAGCTGAAATCAAACCACCGGCGATAGAGCCGACATACATCGCAACCAGTAATGAAATCGCCTGATCGGAAAGCATGTAATACGTCACGGGAACGGTCAGCGCGATCAACATAGATCCGGACAAACCCGGAATAGCGCCGACAACGATTCCCAAGAACACGCCGATACATACGACCAGGAAATGCATCGGGCTTAGAACATTCAGGAGGCTCTCAAACAACATGATGACATTCCCGCCCTAGAAGGCGCCTGGCAAATCGACGGTGAAGAATTTTGTGAAACAGAAAAATAACGCGGCCGGTATTAGGATACTGACGACACCACTGACCAGCACACTGCGTCGGCAGACACCATTGAGCAGAAGCAATGCGGCGAAAAGAAAGCCTATCGACATAGGGAGAAAATGGAGGACTTTCAGGTTTGATAGGGCGACATACAATACCGTCAACGACACGAACCCACCGACACGAACCATCGTCAATCCTGATGCTGTTTCCCTTTGCCCGACATATCCATCTCCCTCTTCGTTTCGACGCGCAACAACACCCCGGATCAAAACTGCCAGAGCAAGAAAGATCAGTATGTAGGATGTTACGAGCGGCACGCTTCCGGACCCTAACGGATCGAACGAACCAGGCGGCAGCATCGAAGCCTCATAGATCATCATGCCACTAAGCATAATCGTCATTAGACAAGCGAATACTTCAGCTGCAGGCTTCGACACTGACCGCCTCCTTCGTACGT
This sequence comes from Rhodospirillales bacterium, assembly GCA_040218645.1. GTDB lineage: Bacteria > Pseudomonadota > Alphaproteobacteria > Rhodospirillales > Casp-alpha2 > UBA4479. The sequence continues at coordinate 803,617 of JAVJQZ010000013.1, read as the reverse complement.
GATCCGTTCAAATATCGGGATTATTTTTTCTTGGCGCGCTTTGCCACTGGCTCGATACGCACCCATTGCTCGTCGAGATTCTTCGCGAGCGCATCTCCGGCGAGGTACGAACCCACCATGGCCTTGCTCTTGAAGTATTTTTGCACGACTTCGGTGTCCAGGGATTGCTTCACTGCACTGGCAAACCCATCGATAGCTGCCTTCGGCGTACCTTTGGGGGCGAAATACCACATATCAATGCAGAATTCGATGTCATGACCCAATTCCTTGAGTGTTGGCACTTCGGGCAGCCCAGGGTTCCGCTCTGGCCCTGAGTATGCAAGAAGCGTAATCCCGGAATCCGGGTTCATCTGATCGCCGGAACGTGTGTAACTGATAGCGCTTCCGGCGGCCATTGCGCCTGCATCGGTATGTTTCCCTGCCAAGGCAGTGTAGCTCTTTGCATCGCCACCGGTTTGCACAAACCGGAACTTTGCACCTGGTTTCAGGTCTTCAAGCATAAGCATAAAAGTGTGGTTCAAAGCCCCCAGATTAACACCGGCAACGACACTGTCCGGCTTATCTGCAGCTTTCTGCAAAAGTTCATCCACCGATTTGACGCCAAGATCACTGCGAACAGCTGCGACCTCACAGAATGCGCCCATTCGTGCAACCGGGACAAAGTCCTTGTAACCAAAATCCAGCATACCGCTGGCCTGTCCGGTCATAAGCGCAACATGCATGATTGTGAAAGTATGCCCGTCCGGCTCTGCATCCTTGACCTGACGGAGGCCCATGGAAAAGTGCCCGCCGATATTTACCACTGAAACCGGCTCTGAAAGAAGCTTTTCAGTGTTCGCCGCCTGCTGGAATGCACGTGCTGTCAGGTCGGTTGTGCCGCCTGCAGCAAATGGGACGACGAGTTTGACTGGCTTCTCGGGCCAGTCAGCAACGGCATTCGTTGCCATAACGAGTGATAATGCAGCCGCAGCTACAGAAAGAGTTTTCATGTTTCTTCTCCCAATTATTATACAGAGCCGTTTATTTTTATTATTCGGCCCCTCAGTAATTAGGCATTTAAATTCACTAGGCTGTCACAGAGGTATCACTGTTCATTTTTTATTTCAGTCAAGATCGCTGGGATCGAATTCGAGACCAAGACCTGGTCTTTCAGAGACGATCACGTAACTGCCATCTCTGGCAAACACTCCGGGTTCAACATGATCGAAGAGCAAACGATGCACCATATGATACTCCGTCGAATGGTGGTTGCCGATTGCCGCCGCAACCTGAAGATTCGCAGCAAAAGCAATGACAGATGACGAATTGTGCATCGATACCGGCAAGTTGTGCGCGCTGGCCACAGCTGCAATTTTCAATGACTCGCTGATCCCGCCGCAAAGTATCGCATCAATGTGGACGACCCCCACCGCTTTTGCTTCGATAAGACGTCTGTAGGCATGCCTACCGAATTCTATTTCATTTCCTGCAATCGGCATCGGTGCAACAGCAGCTACACGGGCTAAACCTTCAATATCGTATGATGTGACCGGAGCTTCGTAGAATGCCAGGTCATACTCTTCGACTGCCCGCGCGAAACGCATCGCATCGGGAACAGTATGGTTATAAAGTGCATCTGCCATCAGCATAATGTCCGGGCCGATTGCCGCGCGGACGGCGGCAACACGGTCAATATCTTCCCGAACGCTGACGCCGCCGACTTTGATCTTTACCGCGGCAAATCCCTGCGCAACGTAACCCGCCATTTCGTTCGCAAGTTCACATATCCCTTTGCCGTCCTGGTAGAGACCGCCACTTGCATAGGTAAATATGTCGCTGCTGTTTCCGCCGATCATTCGGTAGATCGGCAGGTTTGCGGCTTTGCCCTTAATATCCCAAAGTGCGATATCAACGGCGCTGGCGGCGGCATGCATAATCCCCCGTTTGCCCGAAACGACAGTCGTATCGAAAAGCGCATCGAAGACAGCATCGGTCATGAAGGGATCCCGGCCAAGCAGGTAGGGACGGACATCCTTCAAAAGTATCGCTTCGACGGCCGAAGGATCAGCACCGTCGACCCATGCTTCACCAACACCGAACAAACCGGTGTCCGTTTCAATTCGTACCAGCAGAACATGCTTTGTCTTCCATACCGTTCGCGCATTTCTCGGAGGATTCTCCGGCTGGTGACTGAATAAATGTGTCGTCAAATCGGTGATGTTCATTTCAGTCGTTGTCTCCTTGATGGCATAGCGGCAGGCATACTTTGATAGCGGCCCCCTTCAATTTGTGCGATTTTACAAGCGCGATGCTACCACCGAAATGCCGGGCAATATCTGCGCAAATTGCCAGTCCTAGACCATGCCCAACAGCGAACTGAGGATGACGAGAGAAAGCGGCGTCGGCGACACCAGGATCAATCCCCGGGCCATCGTCTTGAAAGATCACCACAGCGTTCCCGCTTTCGCGGTGGGTAGATACGACTACGTTACCTGGTGCGGCATAGCGTTTTGCATTATCGAGAAGGTTCTGGAACAAACCCTCAATAAGAACTGTGTCCGCAGCAACGAATAATGAACTTTCAGGCTCGTTTTGTTCGAGTTCCAACTCAAGCCCGGCTCGTGCTGACACAGGTGCATCTTCACGCATGATATCTGCCAGAACCTCACCAAGGTCGATGATCTCGAATTTGGCCTGGTCGGCACGCCGGGCACGCGCACGCGACATCAGCAGGAGTTGATCGATAAGATGGCTCAGATCATATGCTGATGTTGCAGCATCATTGAGCAATTCACGTTTTACAGGGTCGGTTTCATATCTCATTGCCAACGACATGTTGGCCCGAATGACACCAAGGGGTGTACGGAGCTGATGGCCGACATTTCCGGCAAAGTCTTCCAATGCTTCCAGTGAATGACGTAACCTTGCTATAAACCCGTTCAACGCATCTACAAGAGCTTTCGTCTCCGGAGGTGTTTCATAGCTGATCGGCCTCAGGTCTTCTGGTGAACGTCGCCTGACGGAGCGTTCCAGATTCCGAAGCGGTCTTAACCCTCTGTAAACGCCGAACCAGACGACGGCACTCGCCACCACGACCAGCAATGTCAGCCGAATTGCCGAATGAAGCAGCATTGAGTGTGTTTCAGCGGTGCGCTGTCCCATCGTTTCTGCAACGATGACATTGTATGGGACAGCCTCTCCGACCCCGCCTGCAATCCCTTTCATGTATGCGACGCGAACAGGCGTATCACGGTAAAAGCCTTGATAATAAACCGGGACTCCCAGTTCATCCGGCTCTTTCAGCCCCACCGGCAAGCCTGGATATCCGATTGACGATGATGTCCTGACATCAACAACGGCGTAATATAGGTGCTCGTCCGAGAGTGAATCCCAGTAGGCCAATATCGAAAACGGTAGCTTTACGCCGATTTCTCCGTTGCCGTCCACGTATACATGCTGTGCAAATGAGAGAGCGACTGCGGCAAGCATTCTGTCGTAAACACTGGTAGCACGCTCCTGTGCTTCGAAAAATGTCGTCACCAACAATGTTCCGCTAACAAGCAGTAACGGACCAATCAACCAGATCGTCAATTGACGGCGGATTGACCGTCCAACTGTCATATTACTGGTTTTCCTCGTCCAGAAGATACCCGATACCGCGCAAGGCCCTGATGGCATGACCAGACCCCGCAAGCCGTTTGCGCAGGCGGCTGATGTATAGCTCAATCGCCTTTTCACTCAGGTCTTCGCCAAAACTACTGATTGCTTCAATTAGATCACTCTTGGGAACAACGCGTCCACTTCGACATAACAGTGCCTCAAGAATATCGAGTTCCCTTTTGGGCATGTCGACAATCGCCCCGTCGACCATCACGCGCCTGCCATCAAAATCGAAACTAAGCCTACCTGACTTGATGATCTTGCGTGTCTTTCCTGTGCGACGGCGCAACACCGCACGGACACGTGCCTCAAACTCAGTCAAATCGAACGGCTTTGCGATGTAATCATCAGCGCCGATGTCCAGACCCGAAACTCTGTCCTTCAAAGATGTTCGCGCTGTCAGCACGATAACCGCCGCATCACTGCCACGACTTCGCAGTTCGCGCAGAACGTCCAAACCGTCCATACCCGGCAAGGAGAGATCAAGAACAACCAGATCAAACGATTCGGCCACAAGCGCGGCATCGGCTTCAAGGCCGCAGCCGACCGCGTCTACAACATGTCCGATATGCTCCAATGCGCGCGCCAAAGACCGCCTCAGACGTGCGTCATCCTCAACCACGAGAATCCGAATTGAACGCTTCCTCTGTGTTTATTTAATCGTTACTAAATATCATAGAGTAAAAAAGTATCATGAAGTTATCATCATGCTTCCGGCAATGTCACTTTAACAGGTATCACAAAGCGTCCGGGCATTGTCAGACGGTATTGTCAAGTTAACGACCCGAGATCGAAGCTTGGTAGTGCTTCGCATCCCCCCGTCAAGCGACGACAGCTGACGGCCATGAATTCAGCACATCGTTTCGCAATTACTTCATCGTTGTGCAGGAGATGAGAGGACGTTCTTGATTGAAATGGTTGTGTATTGAGACGTGGGCTGATGCGAATTTCTGCAAGCTCTTCACATCCCGAAACTTCGATATCGCACCCTCTCGTCGTCGAAACGGTTGGTGTGAATTTTCTGCTCGGTTATTGAGCCAACGCCCGCATTCTTGATCAGTGGCATATCCGATCACATTCAGCGCTGCTCGATAAGATCGCAGCCGGTCCGTGACAATCACCTTTGGCTGGCCATACCTCTTCATCGCCCGCTTCAGAAAGGCAAGCGCTGCCTTGCGATCCCGATGTTTCGTGGCAAAAACTTCTAGCACTTCACCTTCGGGATCGACCGCCCGCCACAGATAATACGTCTCGCCATTGATCCGCACGAACACTTCGTCCAGGTGCCAACGCCAATTTGAAAACGAACAGTGATTTATCCGGCGCTTCCTTATTTCAGCTGCGAACATTGGACCAAAGCGGTTCCACCAAAACCGTATAGTTTCGTGGCAAATGTCGATACCGCGCTCGAATAGGATGTCCTCGACCTGCCGTAACGACAGCGGATAACGGATGTACATCATCACAGCGAGGCGAATGACCTCAGGGGACGTCTTGAAATAGCGGAATGGATTTTTCATCCACAGAGGCTAAAGGCCGGACCTGCCGGTCTCAAGCCAGTTTACTCTGACACTGTCCTTCTAATATACCATACGGAGTATGAGCGAATAAGCAGGGGTAAGTTATGGCAAAAACATTCAGAGATATTTCGATTGGGATATTTTTTCTGGTGCTTGCAGGAACTATCGGCTTGGGCGGCACAAAAGCCTTCCAAGCATGGGAGCAGGCTCAGCAGCAGAATTTGGAGCAACAAGGCCAGCTCATCTCTGCCATTCAAACTGCTATGACCGATGGATTGTCAGAAGTTAGAGAAATACGAGAGGCAAACGAGGAGCGTTATAACGGGTTAAGGGAGAACGCTGAGATGACCACTCGGTTCATGGAAGAGATGTCTATTCTTGCTGGCGCACGGTTTTTTGAAGATGCCCGCGTTTTGCCTCCTGCTTCAGCGGATCAATTGGCGCGCGAGGCTATCTCAAACATCAGCGCGAATCATTCGGCGCGTATTGGGAAAATTCTCGAGGCCGTCAATGACTCGTACCTTAGAGATAGACGGTAAGGCTAGATGCCAATGAACAAAAAATTTGGGCTTTGGGTATTTGCCCTCGCGTTTTCACTCGCCATCCCATTCGGAAAGTTTGCGTCAACATCGGAACGCGATGAAGTGACTTTTGGTCTGACGAAGTTAGGAATCCCGAAACCTGAGGGTCACTGCAAGATTGAAGAGAGCGAAGGACGAGCGAGCATTCTCCTTGATTGGCAAAAAGAGGGCCAGTTCAAGATAGGCAATAAACTACTCGCGTTTTGGGTGGACTGCGCGTGGCTGGGTGACTTCAACAGTGGTTTAGAATCAGAGTTATCAAAGTGGATGATTATAGTTGCGGGCCTGAGCGGCCCTGAAAAGCGCGAGCAAGTTTTCCCTAAGCTCTCAAGAAAAAGCTACATCGAATACATGCTGAAGCAATCAGGGCAGTTCACTGACAAACATCATACGGAGGCTTTTAATAAAAGCGCAAATGAGGCGCTCAGGGAAGCCAACAAGAAATTTCTCTCAAACCGAGATGCCGTAAAATCGGGAGAATTAATTCCATTAGGCGTCTTGGGTGTCTCAGATTCTATACACGTTGGCTATATTCAATCCGTCGAAGGGCAAACTGGCAATATACTGGTTGGATCAGTTTTCTCGTCAACCTTAGTCCATGGTGCTGTTGTCCATACTTACTTTTATGAAGAGTATGAGAATGAGGGGACTATTCAAGAACTCCTTCATGAAGCCAAGACATACTCAGCAAAATTCATCGTGAGTAATAAATAGGAGCTCTCTAAAGGCGGTTAAGTGTTTCTCACTTGCCTAATGATTTCGTTAAAATGTTGAAGTTCCAAGTTCATTTCGATCAGTCTATTTCACCATTTGCATAGGTAAAAATTGATGTGTTTTAACAACCTCAGGGGATCAATCTTTCATTGCGTAGTAACTTTCTCACTGATTGCGTGTGCAGCAAGTGGTGCTCATAGTCAGGACAGTTCCAAATTGATTCAAGGAGCTGCTGAAACAGGAAAGGTCTTCGGAAGGGTTTATACAAACACCGGCGTCTTATCTGCAGTTAGCGACATCTGTGCAAAATATCCAATTCCTGACGCATCTTTCTTCCAGAGCTACAAGGCTCACTTACTTGAAAAGTATGCTTCAGTTGCAGGGGTATTAGTCGGCGTTCATCAGGAATTGATGCAAGAACGACTTGGTCAGCAGCTCGAAGAATCATTAAGTGCTATTGGTCGACAAATTCGCCTGTATGCATACGAAGAGATAAAGACGAAGCTGTTAGCAACACCGATTGAAGAACGCGGAGCTGTCTGCGGCAACTTCAAGAATCAGATAGAGAATGGGGACTGGGATGTGTTCAGCCTAGCGGACAGCTATTTTACATCGCTCAGGTCATATGTTCCGAGTTTTTACGAAGATACCAAGTCTGCGAGAGATTTGATTGAGAGATTTAGGACGCATTAGGTTGGGATAGCTTGAGCCGTGGGCGGGTTAGGTTCAGGAAGTTGGTATAGATGGTCGACGAAACCCGTTGTCGAAGATGGGCTGTCTCTTGATCTTTGCCCCCTGATCCGCCACGGCAATGTCGTGCCGGGCAAATGGGTTTCCGGTTCGCTAACCTGGAGCAATGTCGATACGGGCGAGCGTTCAGCATCAATTGGATATGAGGCCAACATGGCCGATCCGTCCAATGCCTGGATGAGACTGCACTATAAACGCAATGAGACTTCTGAAGATTACAAGGTGCGCCTGACCACCACGCGCCCAAACTATGGCGGCCAGCGATGGTGGTTTATCTGCCCTGCGAAGGGCATCAGGACAGCCAAGCTATATCTGGCTAACGGCGGCGATTGGTTCGCATCTAGGCAAGCATATGGCATGGCCTATCGAAGTCAGAACGAATGCATAGAAGACCGGATGGCAAGCCGGGCGCACAGACTGCGGCGGAAACTAGGTGGCCGTGCCGGTTTCGATGAACCCTTTCCAGAGAAACCCAAGGGCATGCACTGGAAGACGTACAACGGCATCTGTGATGAAATCGATTACCTGGAGCAGACCAGCATGATGTCGATGATGCAGCGGCTGGGGATGGAGTTGTAGCATGCCCGTTGTCGTAACCTGTGTCGCAATTGCACTTTGGTTTTGGATAGGCGACCCAGGCCGAACTGTTGCTAGCTGGTTCTGGGAGTATGAGGCGGCACCTTGGGAGAAGGTTGATGCATTCTATTACCCAAATCGCTCAAATCTGGCTGAGGCAAAATCTAGATTGGAAGTTGGAAGCCTCGAAGCCTGTAGAGATTGGGTCTACTCAATGGCGGCAGCTAACAACGACCCAAGTTTGCTGAAAGGCGACTACGAATGCGCCGTCGGGGAGCCAAAATCTCAATCTGGCTTTTCCGGCGTCTACCGGATTACTGTCCGCTGACTTCTAGTCCAAAAATACTGCATTTGATTGCTATTTGATTGCTAGAAAACAATCAGCAATCATCAAAATGCCCTAACCCCTTGAAAAGAATGGTGGGCGCGACAGGGATTGAACCTGTGACCCCTGCCGTGTGAAGGCAGTGCTCTCCCGCTGAGCTACGCGCCCCGCCGTTTGCGGCCCGGACCGCCCTTGTCTGGATTGGCCGGGAGGCGTGATATAAAGCGCGCCCTCAGGGACTGTCAATGCCCGGCGCACTGTTATAGATTACACCATCCGCCACCGAGACCCGTTTTGAAACCTCCGGAAACAATCTTTGACTTGGCGGTCACCAGCCAATATGGCACACGAATTGCCGTGACATGACCGTATCAGGATAAAATCAGAGTATTATGAGCCGTCGACGCACCGCCGCCATCGTCCTCGCCGCAGGCCACGGCACCCGGATGAAGTCCGCATTGCCGAAAGTTCTGCATCCGTTGGCCGGGCAGCCTATGGTCCGTCATATCCTGTCGACCCTGACCGAGGCCGGGGTAGAAAATATCTGCGTCGTTATCGGCCCGGATATGGACATTGTCCGCGCTGCCGTGGCGCCGCATCCATCCGCCGTCCAGACCGACCGCCTGGGCACCGCCCATGCCGCACTCTGCGCACGCGACACCCTGCTTGAAATCGCCCCCGACGGCATCGATGACCTGTTGATCCTGAATGCCGACAATCCTTTGATTCCGGCAGACGCCATTACCTCGCTGCTGGCCAAACGGGCCGCGCCTGAAAACCCGGCGGCCGTCGTACTCGGTTTCTGCACCGACACCCCGGGCCCATATGGGCGCATGGTCACCACCGATGACGGCATCCTGCATCGCATCGTCGAAGCCAGGGACGCCGACTCCGAAGAATTCGCGATTAAGCTCTGCAGTTCCGGCATGATGGCGCTGGATGGCCACACTGCTTTTGAGATGCTGGCGGAAATCGGCAATGACAATGCCGCCGGGGAATATTATCTGCCCGACGTCATCCATGTCGCCCAGGCACACCACAGGATCAGCACCTTCGCCGAAGGCCCCGAAGCCGAACTGCTGGGCATCAATTCCCGTGCCGAGCTGGCGGTTGCCGAAGCGCGTGTTCAGGCCAAGCTCCGCGCCGGCGCCATGGACGGTGGGGCGACATTGATCGCGCCGGAGACCGTTTATTTCAGCACCGATACCAGACTGGGCCAGGACGTGGTCATCGAGCCGCATGTGGTGTTCGGCCCGGGTGTCGAGATCGCCGATAACGTCACCATTCGTTCCTTCACGCATCTGGAAGGCGCCGTTGTTGCACCGGGGGCCACCGTCGGCCCGTATGCGCGGCTCCGGCCCGGCGCCAACATCGCCGAGAACGTGCATATCGGGAATTTCGTTGAAATCAAGAACGCCAACATGGGCCCGGGCGCCAAGGCCAATCATCTTGCCTATATCGGCGACAGCGACGTCGGTGCGGGCGCCAATATCGGCGCCGGCACGATCACCTGCAATTACGACGGCGTCTTCAAATGGCGAACGACCATTGGTGAGGGCGCCTTTATCGGATCAAACACCTCGTTGGTTGCCCCAGTCACTATCGGCCCGGGTGCTGTCACCGGGGCCGGCAGCACCATCGCCAAGGACGTCAGCGCCGATGCGCTGGCCGTGACCCGTGCCCCACAGCGCGAGATCAGGGACTGGGGGCGGCAGACCCGTGAGCGCAAGCAGGCGCTGAAAGACAAGGGGGAGAAAGGCTGATGTGCGGCATTATCGGCATCGTCGGCAACAACCCTGCGACACCGCGCCTTCTGGAGGCGCTGAAACGCCTTGAATACCGGGGCTATGATTCCGCCGGCATCGCAACACTTGTGAACGGCGGCATCGAACGCAGACGCGCCGAAGGCAAATTGATCAATCTGGACAAGCGCCTGAAGGAAAATCCACTGGCCGGCACCACCGGCATCGGCCATACCCGCTGGGCAACGCACGGGGTGCCGAACGAACAGAACGCGCACCCGCACGCCACCGACCGTGTCGCCGTCGTCCATAACGGCATCATCGAGAACTATCAGGAACTGCGCAAAGACGTCGCCAAAGCCGGCCGTACTCTGGCGTCCGAAACCGATACGGAAGTCATCGCGCATCTGGTCACGATGGGGCTGGAGGCCGGTCTCTCTCCCAGGGATGCCGTTTTCGAAACCGTCAAACGGCTGCAGGGCGCTTATGCGCTGGGCTTCATCTTTTCCGGTGAACACAACCTGATGGCCGCCGCCCGGCAGGGCAGCCCGCTGGCGCTGGGCTTCGGTGAAAATGAAATGTATCTGGGCTCGGACGCGCTTGCCCTGGCGCCGCTCACCAACCGCATCCTCTACATGGAAGATGGTGACTGGGCGGTCCTCACCGCTGACAGCGCCGAGATCTTCGATGCCGACGGCAAACCCGTCGATCGCCCGGTGCGCCAGACCGCGCTATCCGGGGCGGCCATCGGCAAGGGCGGCTATCGGCATTTCATGCTCAAGGAAATCTACGAACAGCCGCAGGTCATCGGCGACACCCTGCATTCCCTGATCAATCCGGCCGAGCGCCGCATCATCATGCCGGAAGGCGATGTCGATCTCGCCAAGGCAGACAAGATCACCCTGATCGCCTGCGGCACATCCTATTATGCCTGCATGACCGCGAAATACTGGTTCGAGGGACTGGCCCGCATTCCGGTCGAGGTCGATATCGCGTCGGAATACCGCTACCGAAATCCGGTACCGCCGGAGAACGGCGTTGCCATCTTCATTTCACAATCCGGGGAAACCATCGATACGCTGGCCGCGCTCCGCCAGGCCCGCAGCGGCGGCCAGAAGATACTGTCGATCGTCAATGCGCTTGAAAGCGCCATCGCGCGGGAGTCCGATGCCGTCCTTCAGACCCTCGCCGGGCCTGAAATCGGCGTTGCCTCGACCAAGGCCTTTACCACGCAACTGACGGTGCTGGCCTGTCTTGCCATCGCCACCGCAGAAGCCCGGGGCACCATTTCCGATAAGGAAGTGGCCGAACTGGTCGGTGCCCTTACCGAGGTGCCGGCCCGGGCTGCCGAAGTCCTGAACCACGATGATGCCATCCGCGACCTGGCCGTCAGCGTCGCCGAGGCCCGCGATGTGCTGTATCTCGGCCGGGGCACAAATTATCCGATTGCCCTGGAAGGGGCACTGAAACTGAAAGAGATTTCATATATCCATGCCGAGGGTTATGCGGCGGGAGAGATGAAGCACGGCCCCATCGCCCTGATTGACGAAGCGGTACCGATCATATGCATCGCCCCCGAGGACCATCTGTTCGAGAAAACGGCGTCCAATATTCAGGAAGTCAAAGCCCGGGGCGGCAAGGTCATCGTCTTCAGCGATACCAAGGGGGCGGCATATCTGAAAGACAGCGCCGAAGCCGTAATTGCCCTGCCCCCCGTGAATGCCTTTGTTTCGCCCATTTTGTATGCGATCCCGGTACAGTTGCTGGCCTATCATGTCGCCGTCATCAAGGGGACAGATGTTGATCAGCCGCGAAATTTGGCCAAAAGCGTAACCGTGGAGTAACCCGATGAAAACTTTTGCCGCCCCCGCACTCCTGCTTGGTGCGATGCTGTTCAGCGCACCGGCATTTGCCGACGCACAGAACCAGCAGCAGTGCGCCATCGAATTCGATGCCTGCGTCAACGATTGCAAGACCACGTACAAGGATGATCCGAGCGGCCGGGCCGCCTGCATGCCGCAGTGTTCCGGCAAATATGCCGCATGCGATGCCGGTGTCGCCTATGACAAGGCCAAGCCCTGGCTTGAAGAACAGGCCAAGAAAACCAGGAAGTTCTTCGATGACATGATCAAGAGCATCGAAAAGGACGAACCCGCCCCGGCGCAGAAAGACAAAAGCATCTGATCGCGGCGGCCCAGCCTACATCGTCAGATTAAACGAGATACTGATCCGGTCTGCGTTGGATTTGTTGGCCTGGACGCTGTGCTCCGTAAAGCTCTGGAACATCACCAGAAGACCGGCATGCCCCGGGATCGGAATGGTTCGTGCCGTGTAGGGCGTGGCTTCCGTCGTCGGCGCCTGAAGCATCTGGTACTTGAACGGTGAATGCAGGATGAAATCCCCGCTGTTTTCCGGCTTGGCGACATAATAGACACCGCTGATGACGTTGTTCGGATGAACGTGCGGTTCCTGCGAATGCCCGTGTCCGTGAATATTCACCCAGCTGTCTGTCAGTTTCAGGGGGTGGGCTTTGAGGTTCAGTTTCAGGAAATCCGCATAAAGGTGGGCTTCCTGAACAATAAACTTCCGAAGCTCCTCGAACCCTTCGAGTTCAAGCAGGCTGAATTCCGACCAAAGCGTGGAGTAGTGGTCGTTGCTCGATCCTGCAGGCAATGAGTTCGGCGTCCTGTCCCGGATCGCATAACAGGCCTTGCTCAATTTCGCGTTCATCTCTGCGGCATTTTTGGGTGTGGCGAAATGCAACGGCAACGGAAAAAAGGCTTCTATTGAGCGTTCAACATTGTCCATCGATTTAACAGCGTCCTCATGTGCGCCCTGATGGGGCAATCACGTTTACAGTCTTCCCGATAACCTTCGATATCAGCCGTGATCAGGAAATATCATAAAAAAGGGGAGGCATAAATGCCTCCCCTTCTTATCAGGTCTGCTTCCAATCGTGGATTAGAAGACGACTTTCGTACCAGCGAAGATCGTGGAAACGTCGTCGTAGGAGACGCCGCCGCCAACATCAACGGAGTCATGCTGATAACCGACGTAAGCTGCAACACCTTCGGCGAGCGACTGTTCGGCACCGACAACGTAGGTGACGATTTCGTCGTTAACCGCGGTGGCTTCTTCGCTCGTGATGTAAGCAACACGGAAGGTCGTGGTGCCCATCGAGGTCAGGTCAGCTGCGTAGTTGATACCAACGCTCCAACCAACAGGCTTGTTGGCCGTACCGGAAGTCATGTCCAGTTTGGAGTAGTTGAAGTCAGCCGACAGGCCGCTGTCGTGGCTCAGAGCGATACCGCCGCCCCACTGTGCGTCCTGCGTGGTGGAGCTGGCACCGGTGTTTTTGTAACCAACACCAGCGCTGACACCGATACCACCGAACTTGCCGGAGAACTTGGCGTCAACAGCGGAGTTCTGTTCGTTGGTGTGCGACACACCGAGAACAACACCACCGATGGACGGCGTGTTGTAGCGGATGACGCTCGAACGCGTACCATCAGCGGAAACGGTGTAGTTGCCGATGTCCGTACCGGTTGCACGCAGTTTGTTGGCAGTGTTGACCAGCGACACGGAGGCGGCGAACAGGCCGGTCGTGCCGTACTGGACGTTGCCGATCCCACCAAATTCGGTGATGCCATCCGTGGCTTCCGAGGTGTGACCGATGGCCAGCGAGCCCATGGACTTGTGTGCGAAGCTGACGTAGTTGTGACGAACCGTGAAGAACGAGTCCGTACCGGATTCGGTACCGTTGGCAGCACCGTTACCAGCGCCATCGAACGGGTCGAGCGTGGATTCGTTCGAAGCGGTCATGGCCCATTCGGAGACGGCCGAAACGGAAAGAGCTTCGTTGACTTTACCTTTGGCGACGATACGGGCACGCGTCTGCGAACCGCCGTTGTCACCCTGGTAGATGCCGCTGTCTTCACCGTTGTTGTAGTACCACATACCTTTGTTGAAGTGGCCCGAAACAGTTACGGACATGCCGTTGCTGTTGCTGATCGTGCCGGCTTCGGCAACCGGTACGGCGACTGCGAACAGAGCAGCAGCGGCAACCGTCGTTTTGAGAGTTGTTTTGATGTTCACTTTGGTTTCTCCTTCACCAAACGAGATGGGGTATCCCCAGTTATAACGGGAAGCCGCATTACGGCGGGCGTCCCAGCCGCTAACGGCGGCTTCCGAGATGCATCTTAGGCATTTCCGGCGTCAGGCAAAGTGAATTCACGCCCTTGTGAGGATTTTTGGCGTCACTGTGACATAAAACACACAATCCACCCAACCCCGCTGATACCCAAGGATTTTTAACCATACCTGCATCCGTCGTTGCAAAAAGGACTCTATTTGTGATGCATCCGGCGATGGGGACAAAATCTTGCGGTCCGATGGTTAACGATACCGACGAATGATATACAGAAAGTCATCCTGTTAATCGTCACCCCAAATCTGACCGGTGTCCATCCTTCGAGACGCCCCTACGGGGCTCCTCAGGATGAGGGGCTGCTACAGGCCACATTCAGCCTCATCCTGAGGAGCGGCTCAGCCGCGTCTCGAAGGAAGAGGCCGACAATACACTCCATGCTGAGGAGAAGCATCTCACCGTCCCTTTCAAAACCGGCAGATATGCACTACATCATGCATCATGAAGTCAACTTAGGGATATGGACTTCACGAATCGCACACATACATCGCCGTGCAATGAAGCCCGAAGATGGCCGGCAAGGATTGTCCGGCACGGCAAACCCAAGGAGACATGATACCAATGCAACTTTCCGATCCGAAGCTGTTTCGCCAGCAGTGCTTTATCGACGGCGCCTGGGTGGATGCCGACAGCGCAGAAACCATTGACGTCACCAACCCCGCGACCGGCGAAAAAATAGGCACCGTCCCTAAGGCGGGTGCCGCGGAAACACGCCGCGCCATCGAAGCTGCCAACGCCGCATGGCCGGCCTGGCGCGCCAGGACCGCCAAGGAACGCTCAGTGATCCTGCGCAATTGGTTCAATCTGATGATGGAAAACCAGGAAGACCTGGGCATTCTGATGACCGCCGAGCAGGGCAAGCCGCTAGCCGAGGCCAAGGGCGAAGTCGGCTACGCCGCGTCGTTCATCGAGTGGTTTGCCGAGGAAGGCAAGCGCATCTATGGCGACACCATCCCGCAACACGGTTCGGACAAACGCATTGTCGTCATTAAAGAGCCGGTCGGTGTCGTCGCGGCCATCACGCCCTGGAACTTCCCCGCCGCCATGATCACCCGGAAAGCCGGCCCGGCGCTGGCCGCCGGCTGCCCGATCGTCATCAAACCGGCGACGGAAACCCCCTTCTCGGCCTTCGCCATGGCCGAACTGGCTGACCGCGCCGGCGTACCCAAGGGCATTATCAATGTCATCACCGGCAAATCGGGCGAAATCGGCGGTGAGATGACGTCAAACCCGATCGTCCGCAAGCTGACGTTCACCGGCTCCACCGAGGTCGGCAAGATTCTACTCGAACAATGCGCGGGCACGGTCAAGAAAGTGTCGATGGAACTGGGCGGCAATGCGCCGTTCATCGTCTTCGATGATGCCGATCTGGATGCCGCCGTACAGGGCGCCATGGCGTCGAAGTACCGCAACACTGGCCAGACCTGCGTCTGCGCCAACCGGATTTATGTACAGGAAGGCGTCTATGACGAGTTTCTCGCGCGCTTCAGCCAGGCCATTTCGGCGATGAAGGTGGGCGACGGCCTCAAGGGGGAAACCCAGCAGGGCCCGCTGATCAACATGTCCGCGGTCGAAAAGGTCGAGGAACATCTGAAGGACGCCGTCGACAAGGGGGCCCGCGTCGTCATCGGCGGCAAGCGTCATGACCTGGGCGGCACGTTCTTCGAGCCGACACTGGTCGCCGACGTGACCCAGAAAATGAAGGTCGCCAAAGAGGAAACCTTTGGTCCGCTGGCCCCGGTGTTCAAGTTCACGTCAGATGAAGAAGTCGTGAAGTGGGCCAACGATACCGAATTCGGCCTTGCCGCGTACTTCTATTCCCGCGATATCGGCCGCATCTGGAAAACCGCCGAACAGCTGGAATACGGCATCGTCGGCATCAACGAAGGCATTATCTCGACCGAAGTGGCGCCGTTCGGCGGCATGAAGGAATCCGGCATGGGCCGCGAAGGCTCCAAGTACGGGATCGAGGATTATGTCGAGACCAAGTATCTGTGCATGGGCGGCATCGGCTGAAGCCGCACCTATCACGGCATTCGGAATTTCCGATGATGAAAGGGGTGGCCGGGAGACCGGCCGCCCCTTATTTATGTGTCAGCAGTATACAAGGGACATGACATGGCTGATTACGATTACGATCTGATAACCATCGGCGGCGGCTCCGGCGGGGTGCGTGCATCGCGGTTCACCGCGCAGCGTCACGGCAAGAAAGTCGCCGTGGTCGAGAACCTGCGCATCGGCGGCACCTGCGTGATGCGCGGCTGCGTGCCGAAAAAGCTTCTGGTGTACGGTGCGCACTTTGCCGGTGATTTCGAGGATGCCGCCGGGTTCGGCTGGCAGGTCGGCGAAACCAGCCATGACTGGCCGAAACTGATCGGCGCCAAGACGAAAGAGCTGAACCGGCTCGAAGACGTTTATCACCGCCTGCTCCGTGAAGCCGGCGTTGACGAGATTACCGGCACCGGCAAGCTGATCGACGCGCACACGGTCGACGTCGGCGGCAAGACCTATACCGCCGAGCATATCCTGATCGCCACCGGCGGCTGGCCGAAGCTGCCGGACGTGCCGGGTATCGAACACGCCATCACGTCCAACGAAGCGCTTGATCTGGAAGAGCTGCCGAAACGCATCGTCATCGTCGGCGGCGGCTATATCGCCGTTGAGTTCGCCGGCATCTTCGCTGCGCTGGGGGCCGAGGTCACGGTCATCATCCGCGCCGAGAACATCCTGCGCGGGTTCGATCAGACCATGCGCGATGCACTCCGCGACGAAATGACCAAGAAGGGCATCAACGTGCTGTCGGAATGCCAGGTCAAATCCATCGAAAAGTCCGACAGCGGCTATTCACTGCGCCTCGACCAGGTGGATTTTCTGGAAACCGATCTGGTCATGTACGCCACGGGCCGCGGCCCCAACACCAGGGGGATCGGTCTTGAGGACGTCGGTGTCGAGATGGATAAAAATGGCGCCATCGTCGTCGATGAATATTCGAAAACCAGCGTCGACAATATATATGCCATCGGTGACGTCACCGACCGTATCCAGCTGACCCCGGTGGCGCTGGCCGAAGGCATGGCCTTTGCCCGCACCGTCTATGAAGGCAAGCCGACATCGGTGAGCTACGAAAACGTCCCCTCGGCCGTGTTTTCCCATCCGCCCATCGGTACGGTTGGATTGACCGAACAGGACGCCCGCAAAAATCACAGGGTGGCGATCTATCAATCCCGCTTCCGCCCCATGAAACATACGCTTTCCGGGCGCGACGAGCATTCGGTGATGAAGCTGATCGTCGACAAGGATACCGACCGGATTCTGGGGGCCCACATGATTGGTGACGACGCCCCGGAAATCATCCAGGGCATCGGCATCGCCGTCAAAGCGGGTGCCACCAAGGCCGACTTCGATGCCACCATCGGCATCCATCCGACGGCAGCGGAAGAATTCGTCACCATGCGCGAGCCGCTCAGGGATGAGGACGACGCCTGACCCGGAGCATGAAAATTCTGGCAATACGCGCCTGATCGGCCTATATCCTGAGGCCTGATATTGGGCAGAGACATTTGAGGTTTACCATGGCCAAGAACTGGACGCCGGCAAGCTGGCGCGAAAAACCCATCCTGCAGGTGCCGGAATACCCGGACGCCGCGAAACTGGCTGACGTCGAAAACGCGCTTTCGCGTGTGCCGCCGCTGGTTTTCGCCGGCGAAGCCCGCAGCCTGAAGAAGTCGCTCGCCGACGTTGCCGACGGCAAGGCGTTTGCACTGATGGGCGGCGACTGCGCCGAAAGCTTTGCGGAATTCCATCCCGACAACATCCGCGACACCTTCCGCGTGATCCTTCAGATGGCGTTCGTTCTCACGTTCGGGGCCGCCATGCCGGTGGTCAAGATCGGCCGCATGGCCGGTCAGTTCGCCAAGCCGCGCTCGGCACCGACGGAAACCATCGATGGGGTGACGCTCGACAGCTATCGCGGCGACATGGTCAACGCCATGCCGTTCACGCCGGAAGACCGGGCCCCGGATCCGGACCGCCTGATGCGCGTCTACAACCAGTCGGCATCGACGCTGAACCTGCTGCGGGCCTTTGCCCAGGGCGGCTATGCTGACCTGCACAAGGTGCACCAGTGGACGCTCGGTTTCATTACCGACAGCCCGGAAGCGGAACGCTACAAGGACCTCGCCGACCGTCTCGACGAGACGCTTGCGTTCATGGCGGCTTGCGGCCTGACGGCTGAAAACACGCCGCAGCTGCGTGAAACCGATTTCTACACCGCGCACGAAGCGCTGCTTTTGAATTACGAACAGGCGCTGACCCGCGTCGATTCGACAACCGGTGACTGGTACGACACCTCGGCCCACTTCGTGTGGATCGGCGACCGCACCCGTCAGATCGATCACGCGCATGTCGAATTCATGCGCGGCATCGGCAACCCGATCGGGATGAAGTGCGGCCCCAGCACAGATGCGGATGAACTGATCCGTCTGATCGACGTGCTGAACCCGGAAAACGTGCCGGGCCGGCTGACCCTGATCTCGCGGATGAGTTCCGACAAGGTGCTTGAACTGCTGCCGCCGCTGCTGCGCCGGGTGAAGAGCGAAGGGCGCAACGTCGCCTGGGTCTGCGATCCGATGCACGGCAATGTCATCAAGTCGACGACCGGCTACAAGACCCGTCCGTTCGACCGCATCCTGACCGAAGTTCGCGGCTTCTTCGACGCGCACGAGGCCGAAGGCACTTATGCCGGCGGCGTGCACCTCGAGATGACCGGCCAGAACGTCACCGAATGCACCGGCGGCGCCATCGCCATCACCGATGCCGATCTGTCTGACCGCTATCATACGCACTGCGACCCGCGTCTGAACGCGCAGCAGGCGCTGGAACTTGCTTTCCTGTTGTCGGAAGAACTCAAATCGGTGCGGACCGGGATTCAGCCGGCGCGCGCAGCCGGCTAACAACCGCGGGAGGGGCCGATGGCCTCCGATCAGGACAACGCGACGAAAGACCAGAAAACGGCACCGGGCAGGCACGTCGTGCATGCGACGCACAACCCGGTGGCCGCCGATGTCTCGCGCTGGAGCGATCACTATTTCACCCGCACCAAGGAAATTGTCGGCCGCTTTGGCGACAAGAGGGTCACCTATGCGGTGTTCATGCGCCGCCCGGTGATCTTTGCCCCCAAACTGATGCTCGACTGGCTCAAGCTGATCGCCGACGAACGCGGCGTCAGCTTCGATATCAGACTGAACTATGACGAAGGCCAATGGGTCGGCGCCGGCGAACCGCTGCTCTACATCACCGGCTCCATGTACCATCTGGTCGATCTGGAAACGCTCTATCTGCAGAAACTGGGTGCAGCCTGTGTTGCCGCCAACAACGCCTTTACCATGTGCGTCGAACTGCCCGACGTGGCGTTTCTGGCCATGGACGCCCGGCATTCGACCGGGATCGAAATGGCCGAAACCATGGCCTACGCCGCATCCGTCGGCTCCAGAGCCGCACGCGAACAGACCGATGCCAAGGGCTTCATCGGCAACGCCACCGAGGCCACCGCCCATTATTTCGGCGAAACCCACGGCAAAGGCACCATGCCGCATGCGCTGATCGGCTATGCCGGATCAACGCTCAAGGCGGCTGAAATGTTCGTCGACACCTATCCCGACCAGAACCTGACGGCACTTGTCGATTATTACGGCCAGGAAATCACCGATGCCCTGACCGTCTGCCGCCGCTTCCCGGCAATGGCCACGGAAGGCCGGATTTCGATCCGCCTCGACACCCACGGCGGACGCTTCGTCGAAGGCCTGGACCCGCAGGAATCCTACAGCGTGCTCGAACGGCACGCCCCGCAGGCGATCCGCCGCTACCGCAACGATGCCGAACTGCGCTATCTGACCGGGACCGGGGTCTCGGCGGCGGCGATTTTCCATCTGCGCGAACATCTCGACCGGAACGGCTTCGATGCCGTGAAGATCGTCGTCTCCAGCGGCTTCGATGTCGACAAATGCAAGGTCATGGCCGACGCCAAGGCGCCGATCGATCTGATCGGCACCGGCTCGTTCCTGCCGAACAAGTGGACGGAAACCTACGCCACCGCGGACATCGTCGATTACGGTGGGGAGCCTTCGGTTAAGGTCGGACGGGAATTCCTGCTCCGCAAGTGATAGCCGGCGCTAGATCTCGGCCGGGATCGCAAAGATGAAAATCACCACGGCCACCGCTACCGCACATCCGAACAGGATCAGCCGCCCCCATTGCCCCGATCTCAGGGACAGATAGGCCGCCTCGGCGGATTGCAGGGCGTAGTAGGCGACGAACGCCTTTGAGGCATAGGCAATAATCTCGTAAATATTCGTGGCCCATGTGATACCGATGGCGACAAGCGCGGTCAGCAGCGTCCCGATATTGATCGACAACCGTCCCCGGGTGATTTCCGAAACAAGGCCGCCGGCCCCGCTCATATCCGCGACCGCCGCCGTACTCTGCGAGGCCAGCGCCGCCAGAATGATCACCGGTGCAATCGCCGTGCCGACCGGCCCCAGCATATCGATGATCGCGGTTTCGCCACCGTCCCCGGAAATCCGCGTCGTGAAGAAGCTGGTGATCAGCAGAATGAAGAGCATGTAAATACCGCTCGACAGCCACTGTGCCCAGCGCATGGTCCGCACCCGTGTCGCGGCATCGTACTTGCCCCCCAGGTAGCGTGAGGTTTCGAACCCCTGCACAAGGATGACGAGGCCCAGGAATATCCCGATCTCTTCCACCCCTCGGGTGTGCGGGATCATTTCCCATTCAAAGGCGTGATTCCCCATCGCCTGAATGCTGACGAGGCCAAGGACAAGACAAAGCCCGCCGATCACCGACAGTTTCACCCCGACGGCATAGACTTCGAACCGTTCAAGCGCGTTCAGGCCGCCCAGCGTGCCGACCACCGCGAAGGTGGCGATGACTGCGGTCGCCACGCCCTGTATCCAGACCGGATCGATAATATCGGCGAGCCTGAGCCCGAAGGCCGCAAACAGGTTGAGGTAATAGGCAACGGAGACGAAGTACGCCAGTGACAGCGCGGCATCCGAAGCGCCTTCAATCATCACCAGCATCCGCGGCGGCCGCTGCAGCAGCATCGGTTCCGCGTGAATGATATTAAAACGAATGGCCGTTCCGAACAGATAGGCTATGGCACAAAGACCGACCATCGCCATCCATGCATCGGTCCCGGCAACGTGCGCCAGGATCGGCCCGGCAACGAGAAACCCCGAGCCGATGATCGACGCCAGCGGCGTCACCGTGGCCTGCCACAACGGTGCGCGTCTCAACCGGGGATGAAGAAACACCCCCAGCAATAACAGCGATGCAAGGATAAGAACGATATCCGCGATCATGCGAAAACCCCGTGCAGGCAGGCCGGATCGGCCGCTGCCGTCAGCCCATCAATAGCCGTTTCAGGGCCTTGTTGGCATCATTGACGATCCCGGCGCCGTGGCGCTTGATCAGGCGTTCGCGGCCTTTCTCGGAAGACAGCACCTTGCGCAGGTCGGACAGCATGGCATCGAGCATGCGCCGGAAGCCCGGCTCGTCCAGGGTCCAGCGCGCCTCGGCTTCCGACGCACTGTCGGGCAGGCCGCCCAGATGCGAATTGACGAGATTAATGAACCAGCGCGAACGTTTGTCGTAATCGCTGAACTGCGCGGCGATGATGACCTGTGCATCCAGACGCACGGTCAACGCATCGCGCTCGTTATAGAAAACGTCCCAGTCGAAGAAATCCTCACCGGCCTCACTTTTCAGCCGGGCGACGATACCGCGGCAGCGTTCGTGGTAACCGGACACGATATCCGGGCCGAGAAGCATATCGACGGCCATGAAATAGCCAGGAAGCATGCGGCGCGTGACACCTTTGCGGCTGGGTTTTTCTGAGAACATGTGCGCGAAAGGTTTGACGATCAGCCGGTTGAACGGGTCGACCCGTTCATTGCTCCACTTCTGCTGTTCGCGGGCGTCGGCATAGCGATCCAGCGTGGCTTCGATCTCGGCCTGCATCTCGCGGGCTTTCTGATCGAAACTGGCCTGCATGGCATCGATGTCGTGGACCGACAGCATGCCGCCGTTGGCGTTCGCGGCCTGTTTCATCTGGTCGACAAAAGACCCCACGGCATTGTTCGCCAGCGCCTGGCTCTGTTCCTTGGCTGAGGCAGGGTTCATGTCTTGCGGGGCTTTCTGCGGCGCAGACCCCGCCTTGGCTTTGGGTGCAGCCGGGGCCTGTTGTGGCGCCGGTCTGGCGTCAGGCCGCGCCCCCTGCCTGGCTTCGGGCGCGGCGGCAGGCCGGGCTTGCGGCTTCGGCGGCGTCCGCATCACGCCCCCTTTTTCGACAACAGGCTTGCCATCCTTGCCGACGGATATGATTTCCGCACGCGGCGCCGCCGGCTGCGTTGCCTCACCGTACATGATGACTTCTGAGTTTTTCGGTGTCTTTGCCATTACCGGGAAATCATACTTTGTCCCTGCGAATGAGGGCAACGCCTGTTTCACACCCGGACGGGTCCGGATGACCCGCGCCTGAATGCTTGATCTTCGCGCGCACGGGTGCCAATTGACAGGGGTATACCTGACGCCTAGTTTCCGCGTGCCCCTGGAACTGCCGATAGACCGCTCCGAGCCGATGACAGACAGACTTTCAATAGCCGTTGCCCAGATCAACCCGACCGTCGGCGATGTCGCCGGCAATATCGCGTTGATCGAATCCTACGCGGCACAGGCGGCTGAAAAAGGCGCCGACCTGATGGTCGCGACCGAGCTTGC
Source organism: Rhodospirillales bacterium (assembly GCA_040218645.1). GTDB lineage: Bacteria > Pseudomonadota > Alphaproteobacteria > Rhodospirillales > Casp-alpha2 > UBA4479. Next base: position 780,767 of record JAVJQZ010000013.1, on the reverse strand, counting down.
GGTCTCCGGCTATCCGCCCGAGGACCTGGTGCTGAAGGAAGCCTTTCAGGACCGCATCGAAGACGCCGTGACGGCGTTGGCCGGACGGCTGAAAGAACGGAAGTGCCCTGCTGTTCTTGTCGGTGCGCCGTGGCGGGTCGACGGTCATCTCTATAATGCCGCGCTGTTGCTCGACGACGGCGAAATCAAGCATATCCGCCTCAAGCACGAACTGCCGAACTACGGTGTCTTCGATGAAAAGCGCGTCTTTGCCACCGGCCCCCTGCCCGGCCCGATCCCGTTCCGCGACGTGCGCCTCGGCGTCATGGTCTGTGAAGATCTGTGGTTCCCGGACGTTGCTGAATGCCTGCAGGAAAGCGGTGCCGAACTGCTGATCTCTCTCAACGGCTCGCCGTTCGACATGGACAAGGTCGATGTCCGGCTCAACACCGCGATTGCACGGACGACGGAAACCGGTCTGGCGCAGCTTTACGTCAATCAGGTCGGCGGTCAGGACGAACTTGTCTTCGACGGCGGCTCGTTCGTCGTCAACGCCGACTACAAGATGGTCATGCGGGCTCCGTTCTGGTCGGAAGCGCTGGTGATGACCGACTGGCAGCGCACCGATCATGGATGGGCCTGCGCCGGCGCCGGCACCCAGGCGAGCCTGAGCGAGGAAGAGAACGTCTATCAGGCGATGACGCTGGGACTTCGCGATTATGTCGGGAAGAACGGATTTCCGGGCGTCGTCATCGGGCTGTCCGGCGGCATCGACAGTGCGCTCTCCGCTGCCGTCGCCGTCGATGCACTGGGCGCAGACAAGGTCCTCGCCGTGATGATGCCGTCGCCGTACACCTCGGCGGAAAGCCTTGAGGATGCGGAAGCCTGCGCGAACATGCTCGGCATTCACCTGGAAGACATCAACATCGGTCCGGCAATGGGCGCGTTCGAGCAGATGCTCGCTCCGGTCTTCGAAGACCGCGATCCGGATATTACCGAAGAAAACATCCAGGCCCGTTCGCGCGGTCTTTTGTTGATGGCGATCTCCAACAAGCTCGGCCACATGGTGCTGACCACCGGCAACAAGTCGGAAATGTCGGTCGGTTATGCGACACTCTATGGTGACATGTGCGGCGGCTATTCGGTGTTGAAGGACGTCTACAAGACCATGGTCTTCCGCCTGTCGCACTGGCGCAACGCACATCAGCCGCCGGGCGTGCTCGGCCCCGGCGGCAGGGTGATCCCTGAGCGGATCATCACCAAGCCGCCGTCGGCGGAACTGCGGCCCGATCAGAAAGACCAGGATTCGCTGCCGCCCTATGACGAGCTTGACGGCATTCTCGGTGCCCTGATCGAAGACGAGAAGTCGGTCGATGACGTTGTCGCGCTGGGCTACGGCGTCGAGACCGTCAAACGCATCTGGAAGCTGCTGGACCGCGCCGAATACAAACGCCGCCAGGCCCCGCCGGGGGTCAAGATCACGCTCCGCGCGTTCGGCAAGGACCGCCGCTATCCGATCACCAACGGTTTCACGAAGCAGATATAAGATGACCGGACTTCCGACCCTGCAGATTCACGACACGCTGAGCCGCGAAAAGCGCGTGTTCAAGCCAGAAGACCCGAAAAACGTCCGGATGTACGTGTGCGGCCCGACGGTTTACGACAAGGCGCATATCGGCAACGCGCGGCCGGTGGTGGTATTCGACGTGATGGCGCGACTGCTGCGCCATGTCTATGGCGATGCGCATGTGACGTACGTACGCAACATCACCGACGTCGATGACAAGATCAACACCCGCGCCTTCGAGCGCGGCATTTCGATCCGCGAACTGACGGACCGGACAATCGAGGTCTTCCATGATGATATCGCGCAGCTGAACGCGCTGCCGCCGGATCACGAGCCGCGTGCGACGGAAAACATCGACGCCATGATCACCATGATCGAAACCCTGATCAAAAAGGGCCATGCCTATGAAGCCGAGGAGCATGTGCTGTTCAACGTGCCGTCGATGGCGGATTACGGCGGCCTTTCCCGGCGCAAGCGCGACGAGCAGATCGCCGGGGCCCGCGTCGACCCCGCACCCTATAAACGTGACCCCGCCGACTTCGTTCTGTGGAAACCGTCCGATCCGGAAAAGGGCGAACCGGGCTGGGACAGCCCGTGGGGCTATGGGCGGCCCGGCTGGCATATCGAATGCTCGGTTATGTCCGACCAAATTCTGTGCCGCGACGAGAAGCACAATCACGTTTTCGATATTCACGGCGGCGGCCTCGACCTGATCTTCCCGCACCATGAAAACGAGATCGCCCAGTCACGCTGCGCACACGGCACTGACCGCATGGCGAATTACTGGATGCACAACGGCTACCTGATGGCCGAGGGCGAGAAGATGTCGAAATCGCTCGGCAACTTCTACACTGTCAACGAACTGCTTGAAGAATTCCCCGGCGAGGCGATCCGGCTTTTGCTTTTGAAAACCCACTACCGTCAGCCGCTGGACTTCACGAAAGAAGGGCTGGCCGAAGCTAAGCGGGAGTTGGATCGGTTCTATCGAGCCCTTCAAATTCTCGACGATGCGGGTGAGCACCTGACTGAGTTCCGTGATCGTGCAAAAAAAGACTATTTGATAGATTCGAGAGTAGTTGAGTACTTATCAGATGACCTCAACACGCCTAGAGCGCTGATGGATTTACATGTTATGGCCAACACTGCATTTCACAATGATCGCGGAAACATTGAAGGCCAAATTCTTAAAGCATTTGAACTTCGCCATACAGCAAATCTCCTCGGACTGCTCCAACAAGACCCCGAAGACTGGTTCAAATGGCAGCCGAAATCCGCCGAGGGCGGTCTTTCGGACGACGAGATCGACGCCAAAATCGCGGCGCGGACCGAGGCCCGCAAGAACAGGGACTTCGCCGCGTCTGATGCGATCCGTGACGAATTGCTGGCGGCGGGGATCATACTCGAAGACGGCGCCGGCGGCACCACCTGGCGCCGCGGCTAGGGTTCCAAGACCCCTCAATCTGATGCCCTCACCCCTACCCTCTCCCCAAGGAGAGGGTGATGCCGGCACACATACCCTCTCCTTGGGGAGAGGGTGGCGAGCAACGCGAGCCGGGTGAGGGAGTTTTATCCGAACGCCCGGTAACGCCGGACGATTTCCTCTTCCGTCAGATCGGCTTCGATCTGCATCAGCCGTTCCGCTTCGGCACGGGTGTGGGGCGTGCCGGTCCATGGCTCGATCCCGCTCGGCAACGGCGCGTCATTGCAGGCCATATGCGAGGCATAATCCTCGAACAGCGTCAAAACCTGCTGAAAGGCAACAATCTCCAGGTCCTGGAACTTGGCGTTTTCCGGCACCGGGAAGCGGCGCACCTCGACGATCGGCCCGGCATCAACCTGCGCCGACATCTCGTGAAGGGTGACGCCGAAGGTCTCGGCACCATCATAGATGGCAAATCCCGCAACATAGCTGCCGGGGTATTCAGGCGGTCCCGGATGAAAATTGTAGGCAGGGCCGTCGAGCATCCCCAGTATTTCGGCGGGAACGATGACGCTGCTCAGAAAAGCAACCACGCGCACCCCCGCCACACCAGCTGCGACGGCGGATCCCAGTGCGTTTATGTCGAAGGCGGGGATGACGTCGAGGTTCGGATTGTGCTGCCGCAGCAGGCCGCTCAAATGCGGCGCCTCGACATCACCTGTCAGTAAAATGATTCGTTCAGGCATGGCACGAGGCTAGCATGCAGCGCACAAACCGGATAGATTATAAAGGTGTGGTTATCCGAAGCCGGGCAAAACCGGTACGGATAAGATAGAAAAGAATAGCCTGAAGAAGGCCTGAGAGTTGCGGGGGCGGACACTGTCCTGTCGAATGACGGGGCAAAACTGTTTGTTGCGTTAAAGGACTTCCCCGGAACCTGGGCACGAAAGCTGACGTCAAATCCAATGACGAACGAAAATAAAAATGGCGTCGAAGACGCCCCGAAGGCATACCTTGACCTCGTGCGGACACTGACTCACGAGATTCGTACCCCGCTCAGTACCATCATCGGCTTTGCCGACATGATCGAAAATGAAATGCTGGGCCCGCTCGGCAATCATCGCTATCGCGATTATGCAGAGGACATCCATAAAGCGGCCCGCGTTATACTCGAAGCGCTGGACGATGTTTCCCAACCGGCACACTTCGCCAAGTACATGGAGGCGGAGGAAGACTTTCGCCACCTGATCGAACTGGCACCGGATCTGATCTGCATCTGCCGTGACGGCCGGATCGAGCTGATCAACCCGGCGGGCGCCGGCATGCTCGGCGTCTGGCCGCTGGAAACGCTCAAGGACCGGATGCTGTTCGATTTCATCCATCCCGACTATCAGGATTCCATCAACCCCGACCTCCGGGATCTCGCCGAGGAAATGCTGCGCAAACCCATCAAATTGCGGCGCAGCGACGAACTCAGCGTCGAAGTCGAAATCGCCGCCTTGCCCTATACCGCGACCGGCAGCAACGATACCGATGCGGTGATGGTCATCGCACGCGACGTCACCGAACGGAACCGCGCCCTGTCCGCCGTCCAGCAGCGCGAAGAAAACCTGCAACTGGTGTTGGACTCCGTCGCCGACGGAATCGTCACGCTCGACGAGAACGGCATGATCGAAATGGCGAATGCCGCCATCCAGCGTATCTTCGGTCAGGACGCGGATTATCTGATGGATCAGCATATCGGCGTTTTGATCCCGGATTTGGCCGCCAGCAAACCGGAAACCTTTATCAAGGCAAAGCAGGCGGACAACGATCATTTCGGACTGGAGCAGGATTCCGAAATGACCGGCCGTCACCTGAGCGGCCATGACATCCCCCTTGAGGTCGTGTTCACGGAATCCGCCGGTGCCGGAAAGCGCCGGTTCATCGGCGCGATCCGCGATACCACGGCACGCAGAAATTACGAAAACCGTCTTCGGGCGCTGGCCACCCGCGATGAACTGACCGGCCTTGCGAACCGGAACCTTCTGAGCGAGCGGCTATCTGATGCCATGCGCCGCGTCGACAGCGAAGGCGGCATGTTGGGTTTGATGTACATCGATCTGGACCAGTTTCAGAACATCAATGATGCCTTTGGCCATGAAGTCGGCGACAAGGTCATCCAGATGGCCAGCCGCCGGGTTCAGTCATGTGTTCGCGACGGCGACACGATTGCGCGTGTCGGCGGCGATGAATTCCACGTCCTGATGACTCATATTTCCAACGAAGACGAGGCCGCCAAACTTGCCGGAGAACTTCTGGTCGCGCTATCCAGCCCCTACAGCATCGAGGACCGTGAAATTTTTTCATCGGCCAGCATCGGGGTCGGTACCTATCCTGCGCAGGCGGCGACACTGTCCGAACTGATGCGGAACGTCGACACCGCCGCGAACAACGCCAAACGGGACGGACGAGCAAATTACAAGATCTATACACCGCACATGTCCGAAGAAGTGCACCGTCGTGTCGATATCGGCCATCAGCTCAGACGGGCACTGGAAAATGACGAACTGACTCTGAACTATCAGGCCAAGGTCGATCTTTCGTCACAGCGCATTATCGGTGCCGAGGCGCTGCTGCGCTGGTCCAACGAAAGCCTGGGATTTGTTTCGCCCGCGGAATTCGTGCCGATTGCCGAGGAAACAGGCCTGATCGTGCCGATCGGCGAATGGGTGTTGCGCACCGCGTGCCGGGAAGCCGCACACTGGCACGCCCCTGACGGCAATCCGACCCAGGTCGCCGTCAACCTGTCGGCGATGCAGTTCCTGCACGGTGATCTGGTCGCCCGCGTGACCAACAGCCTTGCGGATTCCGGGCTCAATCCGGAACATCTTGATCTGGAACTGACGGAAAGCCTGTTGGTGGAACGCCCCGACGAAACCATCAACACGTTGAATAGGCTAAAAGACCTCGGCATCTCGATTTCCATGGATGACTTCGGCACGGGATACTCGTCGCTCAGCTATCTGACCAAATTTCCGCTGGACTCTCTCAAGGTCGACCGCGCTTTCGTGACCGACCTCCCTGACGACCGCGATGCCGTCGTCGTCGTTCGGGCCATCGTTGGCATGGCCAAGCAGCTTGATCTGCACATCGTCGCCGAGGGGATCGAGACCGAACGGCAGATGGAATTCCTGCATGGTCTCGGCTGTCATACCGGCCAGGGGTACTTGTTCTCCAAGCCGGTCAGCAACGAAGAGTTCATGCAGATGCTGCTGGCCCGGGCGGCGGAATAACCCCCGTTTCCCCTAAGAGCTTGAGCATCCGGGCCATTTTGGGCATTCTCGGCGCGATTTTCAGCATCTGAACAATTAAAGTCCGAAACCATGACCGATAACCGCGTCTATCTTTTTGACACCACGCTCCGCGACGGCGCGCAGACACAGGGCGTCGACTTCAATCCTGCAGACAAGGAACTGATTGCGCGTGAGCTGGACAATATCGGCATCGATTACGTTGAAGGCGGCTGGCCCGGCGCCAACCCGACGGACAACAGCTTTTTCGCCAACCCGCCGAAGCTGAAACGCGCCAGGCTGACCGCGTTCGGCATGACCCGGCGCGCCGGGCGCAGCGCGGACAACGATCCGGGCCTGACGGCGATCCTCGAGCCTGATGTGCCGTGCGTCTGCATGGTCGGCAAAGCCTGGGATTTCCACGTCGATGTGGCCCTCGAAATCGAACACGCGGAAAACGTCCGCATGATCGCCGAGAGCGTCCAACTGGCAACCACCCGTAAGGACGAGGTCATGTACGATGCCGAACATTTCTTTGACGGCTACAAGTCCAATCCCGAATTTGCGCTGTCGTGCCTGAAAGCCGCCTATGACAACGGCGCACGATGGGTCGTGCTGTGCGACACCAACGGCGGCACGCTGCCGCATGAAATATCGCGCATCGTCGGCGAGGTCACACAACACATACCCGGCAGCCATATCGGCATTCACGCCCACAATGATACCGGCAATGCGATTGCCAATTCCCTGGCCGCCGTCGTCGCCGGTGCCCGTCAGGTACAGGGTACCCTAAACGGTCTCGGTGAACGCTGCGGCAACGCGGACCTGATCGCCATCATCCCGTCGCTGATCGTGAAGATGGGCTATGAGACCAATGTCCGGCCGGAAGACATGAAGCAGCTGACGCATATATCTCGTCTGCTGGATGAGCGGCTGAACCGGGCCCCGGCCAAGGGTGCGCCGTACGTCGGCGAATCCGCTTTTGCCCACAAGGGCGGGTTGCATGTGTCCGCGGTCGAGAAAGACCCGAAGACCTATGAACACATCGAGCCGGGACTGGTCGGTAACCGCCGACACATCGTCGTCTCGGACCAGTCGGGGCGCTCCAACATCCTCGCCCGCTTCCGCGAAGTCGGCATCGAGATCGATCCCAAGGACAAGCGCATCAGCCGCCTTGTCGAGGAGGTCAAGGAGAACGAATTCAACGGCTACGCCTATGACGGCGCCGAAGCCAGCTTCGAGCTGCTGGCGCGTCGGGCGCTCGGCACCGTGCCGGACTTTTTCAAATGCTCCAACTTCCGTGTCATTGACGAACGGCGCTGGGATGCAACCGGCAATCTGGTGACCCTGTCGGAAGCGACGGTCAAGCTTACCGTCGGTGACCAGGACCACATGACGGTGGCCGAGGGCAACGGCCCGGTGAACGCCCTTGATGCCGCCATGCGCAAGGTTCTGACGCCGATCTATCCGACCCTCGAAGGGCTGCGTCTCGTCGACTACAAGGTCCGCATTCTGACCCCCGGCGACGGCACCCGCGCCATTACACGGGTCATGATCGAAAGCGCCGACAGCAACGGCGAACACTGGTCCACCGTCGGCGTCTCCGCCAACATCATCGATGCATCCTACAATGCGCTCCGCGACTCGCTGGTTTATCTGCTGTACCGCGACGGTGCGGAAGAACCTTCTGCCGGCTGATCCGGGTATGAACACGCCATCCTTTGCGGTCATCCTGGTCGAGCCGCAGCTCGGCGAGAACATCGGCATGTGCGCCCGCGCCATGTGGAATTGTGGCATTTCGGACCTGCGTCTGGTCAGCCCCCGTGACGGCTGGCCGTCGGAAAGTGCCCGCGCCGCCGCCTCGGGCGCCGATCTGGTCATCGATGGTGCGCAGGTTTTCGACAGCACACGGGATGCCATTGCTGATCTGAACTTTGTCGTCGCCACCACCGCCCGGCCCCGCGACATGACCAAGAACGTCTTTACCCCGGAAGCGGCAGCCCGCGATCTGCGCACCCGTACCGATGCCGGCCAGCAGACCGGGATCCTGTTCGGCAAGGAAGCCTGGGGCCTGAACAATGACGATGTGGCGCTGAGTGATGCGGTGCTTACCGTGCCGCTCAACCCCGTGTTCACCTCACTCAACCTGGCGCAGGCGGTACTGCTGATGGGTTATGAATGGTTCAAGCTGGCGGACGAGACCGCCGGTCACGAGCTTCGCATGCCGGCCGATACCCGGCCCGCGAACAAGGACGAGCTGACGCATCTCTACGATCATCTGGAGGGCGAACTGGCCGATGCCGGTTTCTTCACCACTGTCGAAAAACGCCCGACGATGGTGCGCCGGCTCCGCAACATGCTGACCCGCGCCGACATGACCGAGCAGGAAGTCCGGATGTTTAGGGGCGTGATCTCGGCGCTGACCCGGCGGAACCGCATCAAACCGTAATCACGAAGCTTTGTTAAGAACCCCTCTCCCCGGGGAGAGGGTGGTGAAAGACGTGAGCCGGGTGAGGGGCCCCCGCATCCTGTCCTTTTCCCAAGGGAGAAGGAACTCTCGGACAAATGCCGCAGCAGAGGCGGAGTGATCATCCCGGTGGAAGCAAGTGACGAAACTACTTCCCCGTTGCAGCTTTCAGCCTGTCCAGGGAGTCCTTGGGCCAGTACGCCGGGCGGTCGTAAAATTCAGCCACCTGCGGCTTGCCGTCGTTCAGCACGACCCACGGCTGCTTCGATGCGGTAAAAATATGAATGTCCGGCGGCATCGCGCCGGGGTTTTCAAGGGTCCCGACACGGATAAAGTTTATCCCCGGCCCCAGGCGATTGTAATTGCTCCAGAGCGTGATCCGGCATTCAGGGCATCGCCAGTGGGTTTGACCGTGGCCGCTCGGCGACGGCACGACAAACGACTCAGGCTGCCCTTCGATCAGTTCGACCCGGTCCGCCTCGACGAATGCATTGAGAGCAAATGCGCTGCCGGTTTCCCGCTGACACCACGAACAATGGCAACAATGCACGAACATCGGTGCGCCATGGACCTTGTATTGAACATGTCCGCAGGTGCATCTGCCTTCGTGGGTCGCCGCCGAATCGCTGCTCATGTGTTCCCCTAGATGCGTTTCGAAAGCCAGATCGCCAGTTTGGAGCCGCCTTTGACCGCCGCTTTCAGGACCTCATACCCCGGGGCCTGTTCCGCACCTTTTTCAAGGGCGGCATCGCGGTGTTCCAGTTCTTCGAGGCGGAATTTCTCGAACGTGTCGCGCAGGTCCTGCTGATCGCCCTCGGCATCCAGCGCGGCCACCTGCTCGGCATAATGCTCGTCGATGACTTCCTCGACGGCGACGGTACAGGCGTGCGCGGCTTTTTCGCCCATCAACGCCGTCCCCGCGCCCAGCGCAAATCCGGCGACATGCCATAACGGCATCAGGGCTGTCGGGCGCACCCGGTTGGCGCGTATCAGCTGATTGAATTTATCCAGATGGACCCGTTCCTGATCCGCCATATGCTCGATTTCTGCGCGATCGGGACTTTTTCCGAGCACGGCAAGCTGGCCCTCGTAAATCCTCACCGCACCATATTCACCGGCGTGATCGACGCGGATCATGCTTTCCAGCATCTGATCCCTGGTCTGATCACCCGGCATGCGATGCGGTTTCGATGCGCGGTTTCGGGGGGATTGATCGGGTCTGTTCATCTAAGCGGCGCGGGCTCCGGTCAGGCGCCGCCAGACGCAAAAGGCCAGAGCGGCGAAAACAAAAGATACCACGACATTGTAGGTCGCCATGGAGATGCCGAAAAGGGTCCAGTCGATTTCGCCGCAGGACTTCACGGGCTTGGTCTGCAATGCCGCAAGCAGATCCTGTGTCGACGTCAGGGCCTCACCGCTGGACCCACAGGGTGCCGCCGACGTCCACCAGAGCTGTTCCACGCCGACGTGATAGAACGCGATCCCGGCCCCGGTCAGGAAGGTCAACGCCGCCAGCAAAACGATCCATCGCCGCGCGGCATCGCTGCCGAGCACCAGCGCCAGAATGCCGAGCACGATGATCACCGCGTACGGCACCCGCTGATACAGGCACAGCACGCACGGGTCATAGCCGTAACCGAGTTCGGCGATGTAGGCGGTGGCGAGCGGGCCGATGGCGGCGGCAAGCAGCGCCCAGGGCAGGAATTTCATCAGGGTCTGGTTCTCAGGCATGATCAAGATACAGGCGCGAACACCGCTCCGCTTAAATCAAAAATTTGACGACAACGACACCGGCAACCAGCAACGCACAGAAAACCAGGGTCAGCAACCCCAGCCGCTTTTCCACGAACGCCTGGATCGGGGCACCGAATTTCCACAAAAGAAGCGCCACCAGGAAGAACCGGGCGCCGCGACCGACCACGGAGGCCAGGGCAAACGACGCCGGATCCATGCCCGTGACACCGCTGGCGATGGTGAAAATCTTGTAGGGGATCGGGCTGAAGCCGGCGGTGAAGACGATCCAGACCCCGTTTTCATTATAAGCCTCGCTGATCGCCTCGAATTTGGCGGTGGCGTGATACATGTCGAGGATCGGACGGCCAAGCTCGTCGAACAGGAAGGCCCCGATATAATAGCCGAATAGGCCGCCCAGCACGGAAGCAACGGTGCAAATGAACGCGATCCGGAACCACTTGGTGCGGGCCGACAGCACCATCGGGATCAGCAGAACGTCCGGCGGGATCAGGAAAAAAGAGCTTTCGGTGAATGACACCAGCGCCAGAATCCAGATCGCGTGGCGGTGGGCCGACCATTCCAGGGTCTTGTCGTAAAGCGCACGAAGCATATGTGAAAAGTCCCCTGAATATGCGGTTTCCCAAGTGGTGCGCAGTCTTTAGCAGCCCCATGACAGGGGCGCAACGGGGAGCTGAATTGAGCGAGCCCGGGGCCTTCGCCGCAGTGGCATTGGCTCCTTTCCTGTTCGCCTGCCTGTTTGCTTGCACTTGCAGAAGGTATCGTCATATGCGTATCAACGGGAGCAAGGCCGTTCCCGGCATATCCATCGGAGAAGACATGAGCGTTACGGATACTGATAATACGCCGCCAGAATCCAACTATCTTGACGATCTGGCTCGGGAACTTCACACGCTCAGATGCCCGTCCTGCCACGGGCAGTCGATGGCAATCGATGACAGCGCGCTTCGCTGCGAAAACTGCGATGCAATCTACCCGTTAGACACCGCACATCGTATCACCGCCCTGATCCCCAACAATATCGCCGAGGGCGCCAAAGGGGATATCAAAGCATTCTGGGGCGATCTGTATAAGCAATTGTACGCCAGCACCGACAATGACATGACGCCCGCGTATCTCGAGCAGGCGATTACGGACGTGGAAGACATATTTCTCATTCGTGGCCAGAATTGTGTCGTGGAGATGCCCTACAAATCCCTCGACGATGCCAAGGTGCTTGAGATCGGCAGCGGCGCCGGGTCGCATTCCTGCATTTTCAAGCGCTATGGCGCCCATGTAACCTCGGTCGACATCACCCCCGAACGCGCGGTATCGACGGCGGCAAAGCTGGCTATGCTCAAAGGCGGTCAGGGCATCGCCTTCAATGCGGATGCGGAGAACCTGCCTTTCAAGGATGCGACGTTCGACTATGTCTATTCCAACGGCGTTCTTCATCACTCGCCGGATACGGAGAAATGCATCGACGAGGTCTACAGGGTTCTGAAACCCGGTGGCACCGCCGTGATCATGCTTTATTCCCGTATTTCCTCGGCCTTTCTGTTTAACATCCTGCCGCGTGGCATTCTCACGGGCGAGATGTTCCGCTGGCCGGAAGCGGAATGGATCGGCCGGCTGACGGAAGGCAAGCCCAAGTTCGACAACGTCCGCAATCCGATCACCCGCGTTTACACCAAGAAACAGATGACGGCCCTGTTTCATCGCTTCCAGATTCTCAGCCTGCGCAAATGGAGCTTCCAGTTCGACAACTTCTGTGTCCCGCGGCTGACCCAGATCCGCAGATGGGTGCTTTTGAAACTCGGCTACAAACTCCACAAGGGCGGCACCATCGTCTATGGCCAGCCGATCGTGCCTGAAACCCCGCTGGAAGTCTGGCTGGGACAGTTTCTCGGGTTCGGATGGGCCATGAAGGCCCGCAAGCCCGAAACCCCGGCAGAAACCGGCAACTAAGGCCTTTCCGGGGAAAATCCTGGCCTAGGCACGCCGCCTATCGAGGGCTGCACGGGCTACGGAATTGCCTGCTTGCGCGGCCTTCGCCGCAGTGGACAGAGGCGTTACGATACCCTATGTTCCCTCCGCTTCATCGTGTGCGGGTGTGGCGGAATTGGTAGACGCGCCGGATTCAAAATCCGGTTTCTTCGGAAGTGTCGGTTCGAGTCCGACCACCCGCACCAATACAGCTGCAAAACTCGGAATTCGTGACTAGCGAACATGGTTGGCAGAATTTGTGCCGACATGGTTTCACATGTGCCTCAACGGATAGTCGTTTTAAATGATCATGTTGCCGGCTGAGGTGCTTTGTCTTCTTTTTTGGGTGTAAATGGCGGAATCGTCTCATAACTGAAGCCGCAATCCTTCTCAGCGGATATGGCGACGAGATTATTATGCCGCCGTCTCAAAGCATTGACTTCAATCTGTTCTGCTTCTGAGAAGTCCATGAAAAACCATGGGACAAGCAGGAATGCACCTGCGACACCCAAGGCGACGTTCTCTCCCGTCTTATCCGTTTCAGGCAGTAATGCAGCTATTTCAGCATTAATGTCAGCAATTTCCGCCCGTAGCCGTTCACAGGATTTCTTTTCGTCCCCATATTGATATTCTGATACTGGGTTGGCTGTACGTCCCGCACATGCGGAAATCAGTATCAAGCAAAGGACTAACAAGATGGACGTGCGCATTGCCGTTCCTAGAAAAAATATTAAAAGCTAGATTATAACTAGCAGAGTACTTGCGAACTAACCACCCGCACCACCCCAACCGGGAGCAATCCTTGACCCAGACGACAGATCGCGACGCACCGGAATACGCCATCGAAATCGAGGGCCTGAGCAAGGTCTACGGCAGTTCCAACAAGCAGACCCCGAAACATGCCCTGAAGGACGTCAGCCTGAAAATCCGCCGCGGCTCGTTCTTCGGCCTGCTGGGCCCGAACGGTGCGGGCAAGTCGACGCTGATCAATATCCTGGCCGGGCTGGTCAACAAGACCTCGGGCAATGCCAAAATCTGGGGCCACGATATCGATACGGACATGCGTGCCGCCCGCCGCTCCATCGGCGTGGTGCCGCAGGAACTGAACATCGATCCGTTTTTCACGCCGCGCGAGCTTCTGGACCTGCAGGCAGGTCTTTACGGCGTGCCGGTGGCGGAACGCCGGACCACGGAGGTGCTGGATGCCGTCGGCCTGTCCGATAAAGCCGATGCCTACACGCGATCCCTGTCGGGCGGCATGCGGCGCCGGCTGCTGGTCGGCAAGGCGATGGTCCACCGTCCGCCGGTGCTGGTGCTGGACGAGCCGTCGGCGGGTGTCGACGTCGACCTGCGCCGCCAGCTCTGGACCCACGTCCGGGAAATGAACGAAAAGGGCATCACGGTTCTGCTGACGACCCACTATCTGGAAGAAGCCGAGGCGATGTGCGACGAAATCGCAATCATCAACCACGGCCGCATCATCGCCTGCGAGTCGACGGAAACAATGCTGCAACGCCTCGACGCCAAACAGTTGAAGGTGATGCTGAGCAAACCGGTCACGAAAATACCGAAAGCGCTCGACGCCTATAATCCGCAATTGGCCGAGCCTGACTGCCTGACCGTCAGCTTCGCCCCGTCGACGACCCCGGCCCGCGACGTACTCCGTGATATCGAAGCGAGCGGCCTGGAAGTCCGGGATTTCTCGACCAAGGATTCCGATCTCGAAGAAATCTTCATCCGTCTCACCCATGGCGACGATGATGACGCAACCCGTGACACAAACCATGATGGGGCCGATGCACGGGCCTAGGGGGTGGCGGGCAGCGGCGCTGCTCGTTCCCGTCTTTCTGTTCCTGAGCGCCTGCGCGCCCAACGTCGTCGACCCCGGGCCACTGAGCCAGAACGCGGCCCTTTATCCGTCGCATTTCTGGACCCGCGACGGGATCGCCCTGTCCTACAGATCGTGGTTGCCGGAGAACAATCCCCCGAAAGCCGTCATTGTCGCCCTGCACGGCTTCAATGATTACTCGGCGTTCTTCGACAAGCCCGCATCCTTCCTGACATCACGCGGGGTCGCCAGCTATGCCTATGACCAGCGGGGCTTCGGCGCCAACGGATTCAGGGGGCGCTGGTTTCAGACGGAGCGCTATCGTCTGGACGCCGCAGACTTCACCCGCGCCGTGGCAGCAAAGTATCCCGGCACGCCCGTGTATCTGCTGGGTGAAAGCATGGGTGGTGCCGTCGCCATGACGCTGGCCGCCGGGCACGACACGCCCTGGATCACCGGCACCATCCTGTCTGCGCCCGCCGTCTGGTCCCGCGAGACCATGCCCTTCTATCAGCGCATGACGTTATGGCTGTCGGCGCACACCCTGCCGGCCCTGCCGCTGAGCGGGCGGGGACTGAAAATCAAACCCAGCGACAATATCGAAATGCTGATCCAGCTCGGCCGTGACCCGCTGGTCATCAAGGGCACCCGCATCGATGCCATCAGTGGCCTGGTCGATCTGATGGACGAGGCCATGGCCGCCGCACCGAAGATCGACGGCCAGACGCTCATTCTGTACGGGGGACGCGACGAAATCATCAAGGGCGGGCCGACACGGACCATGCTGAACCGGCTCCCGGCGGCGGACAATGCGACGCGCAGGCTCGCCATTTATCCCGGCGGCTATCACATGCTGCTTCGGGACCTGGACGCAAAAACGGTCTGGAATGACATCGGGCACTGGCTGGAAAACCCGTCTCAGGGATTGCCGTCCGGCGCCGACAAGACCCCGCTTGTTTCTGAATAGACGCGGGTCTGGTAATTATTTTTTCCGGGCAATGAATTCCCCTTGCACGGCACGCAAATATACCCAATTGATATTTCGTTCCGGCCAGGTGCCGGGTCTTATGGAGAAACCGAAAATGTTTTCGCGTCAGCTGAGTTTAACCTTGGCAGGGGCGTTCCTGCTTGTCTCGAGCGCGGCACATGCCGTTGATGTCCGCAACGAAGGCGACAAACCCGCAGAAATTCTGCTCAGTGTCTGGAAAGACAATTCCAGCACCGACACCATCGATACCCTGATCACCCTCGCACCGGGCGAAAGCGCCACCGGTGTTTGCGATGCATGCATCGTATCGCTCGGCAAAGGTGATGAAGCCGAATCCGTTGCAGCAGAAAGCATGGACGTTGTCGTGATTGAAAAATCCGGCCTTATCCGTGTGAACTGATAACCAGATTAAAAGGGGCGGCATCACCAATGCCGCCCACTTTTTTTACACCCCGGACGCAGGTTCAGCCCTGACCGGCTACCGCCAGTTTGCCGGTAACACCATGCTTGTCGATCAGCTCAGCGACGAAGCCGCTGGCGATGGCATCGGTCACGAATTCGTTCACGAATGCCGCCAGTTTCTTGTTTTCATGCTTGGTGCCGATCGCCTGCTGGACGGCGGTATATTGGCCAGGAATCAGGCGCGAGCCGGGCATTTCTTCGGCGTTTTCCCTGAGCGCCGGGACAAGACCCGCCAGCGCATCCAGCTTTTCCGTCTTGAACAGTTCGAACGCCCCCGGCAGGCCGACACCGCGATGCAGTGTCGCATGTTTCAGGGTGCGCGTCAGATAGAGGTCATACGCTGCGCGTTCCGAAACGGCGATCCTCACCCCCGGCTGATCCACGTCCTCGATGGTCTGCAGCTCAGAGCCCTCGGGCACCAGATACGTGGCCTCGATCTCGACATAGGGTTTGCTGAAAAAGATCGTTTCAGCGCGTTTCGGCTCGATCGCGATGAGGGCGATATCCCATGCATCCTCTTCAAGCGCATCGGCGAGGTCGCCCGGCCGGGGCCGCGTGACGTAGCGAACATCGACGCCCAGTTTCCTGGCAATGGCTGCCGACATGTCCGGGGAAATGCCTTCCGGATCACCGTTCGCACTTTCGCCGGTCACCAGCAGAATGTTGCCGAGGTTGACGCCGACGCGCAGGACGCCCGGCTCGCTCAGTTCAGAAAGAATGTCTTCATACACGTTAGGATACCTCCCGATTGTTTTTGGATCACCGCATCGCGAATACGCACGGTTGATTACCGACAGAATGCCCTGCTTTCAGGACATCAGCAATCGGACGATCAGGGTATTTCCATCTTGACCCGTCCACAGCCCCGATTTGCGGCAAGAACGATATTGCGGGGCAGGCTTTGCAGATCGAAAAGATAAAGCTGCCTGAGCTTTGTGCCGCTGGAACGGCGGTTGATTTCTTCAAAGACTTTGGCGGAGACAGACTTGATCGCCGCGGCATCGGCATCATTTCCGGCTTCGGTCACGGCGTTCACATTCAGCAGAACGCTCTCGATGAGCCAGGGCCGCAGTGCACAGATATCCGATATACTGTCGCTCTTCTCAATGCGGATCATCGGCACCAGCGCCATGCGGCGGCGCTGCCCCCTGACCAGAACCTCGTTCGTGATCGGTTTGAGCACCACCAGCTCCAGCTCTCTCGGGTTCGGTCTCGGTTCGGGCTTAACCTTCGGCGGCTGCTTTTCCGTCGCCTCGGTCGGCTTCGGCTCGTTCTGCGATTCAGCCATGGCGGCCGCCTGTTCGTCGAGCGGGGCATCCGCCGGCATAAGCACCAGGCCGACGATCACCGCGATCAGGCTCAGCAGAACCACGACCGAACCACCCAGCAATAGCGGGCTGTTGATAAATGATTCAAACGGGGTGAGCTTCGTGGAGGCACGGCGGCGTTCAATGCTCTGGCTGGCCAGCTTGTTCTGTGCATGCAGCGCGGCTTTTTCGATCCGCATCTGTTTTTCGGCGTTCAGCGTTTGCAGGATCCACGACTGCACGGATTCGAAACCGTTCTCATCCGCGCGATCGATGATGCGCTCCATCTTGGCCAGGAACTCCGCACGGGGTTCCGCATCGCGCTTTCTCTTGAACAGCAACAGGGCGACGTTTTTCATGACGGCGCGCAATTGCGCCGCCGACCCTGTCGCCTCGACCGCCGCCAGAATGCCCTGTTCCGGGTCTTCGAAAACAACGGCCCAGTTGGTCGTGCCGTCCGGATTCTGGACGCGCTGCGCATCGCCGCCGTTTTGTTCCGAAACCTGTTCGTCGCTCATTCCTGCTCCGTGCGTTCGCCGATACTGGCGCTTATACGTACCACTTAAAGGCTGCCACCTGCTGCAGCAGCCGTCACTGCATACTACAAAAAGTCGCACATGACTCTTAAATTGAGTGCGCTGCTGCACCTGTTCCCAGGTGTCCCGGACGGCCGTTTTCCGGTTTCAGGCGAGATCGAATATCAAGCCATTCACTATATGGACCTCAAACCCCATCCGGCGGAAATGCGGGCTCGTCCATGCCGGCCTGCCAGGCCGGGTATTTTTCCATGACCGACGAAAAGCGCGCCGAGCCCAGCACATCCGACAGCCAGCGCTGCACGCCGGGCAGGCTCTGCGCGTCGAACCAGTCCCGGTCCGTGTTGGCGAACTGGCGCACGAATGGCGCAATCGCCGCATCGGCGAGGGAAAACTGCGCACCGCCGAGCCAGGCATGACGGGCCAGCCGCGTGTCGAGCTTCCGCAAAAAGACGAGGCCCTGTTCACGGTGCAGGTCCGGGTCCACATCATCATAGCGGGTCGGGTACTTGTAGCGGTCGAGGTTTTCCTTGAACGCGCCGTCGTTCTCGGTGATCAGCTCTTCAAGCTCACCCGCGCCACCATGCAGCGGTGCCAGCCAGCCTTCGGGATCGTTCCGGCCCAGCGCCCAGTGCATGATCTCAAGGCTTTCCTCGATCACCGCGCCGCCGGGCAGCACCAGCACCGGCACCGTACCCTTGGGCGACGCGGCAATCATTTCAGGCGGCTTGTTGCGGAGCACCACTTCACGGAGCGCACAGGTCTGCTTGCTGGCGGCAATCGCCATCCGTGCGCGCATCGCATACGGGCAGCGGCTAAAGGAATACAGGACCGGGATATCTTCGCTCATCCGCGCCAATCCCTCAAAGCATGGCCTTCCTGCGGACAGGCATCTGGACCGCGCCGACATGCGCCTCGCCCCGTTTTTCTGCCAGTTCGACCTGTTCCTGCCGCGCCGCGTAGCGGGCGCGCTGCTGATCCGACCGTTCATCATGACAACGATCGCACGATACCCCCGGCACATAATTTGGCGAAGCCCGGCCGGCGGCATCCACCGGGCGGCGGCAGGCATGGCAGATATCGTGATCGCCGGGTTCGAGTCCATGCTTCACCGATACCCGGTAATCGAACACGAAGCACTCCCCCTGCCATCGGCTTTCGGATTCCGGCACGGTTTCCAGATACTTCAGAATGCCTCCCTTGAGGTGATAAACATCCTCGATCCCCTGCGCCTTGAGATATGCCGTTGCCTTTTCGCAGCGGATTCCACCGGTGCAGAACATCGCGAC
The DNA here is from genome assembly GCA_040218645.1 of Rhodospirillales bacterium. Lineage (GTDB taxonomy): Bacteria > Pseudomonadota > Alphaproteobacteria > Rhodospirillales > Casp-alpha2 > UBA4479. The sequence continues at coordinate 761,935 of JAVJQZ010000013.1, read as the reverse complement.
CTTTTTGTTTTCCAGCTCTGCACGGTGATCCCGCAGCCATTTCGGCAAGTCGCGGAAGCTTTCTGTCTCAGGATTGACCGCGCCTTCGAAGGTGCCGATATCGACCTCGTAATCATTGCGGGTATCGATGACGACGGTGTCCGGATCGGCAATCAGGTCGTTCCAGTCCCCGGGCGCGACATAGGTCCCGACGATGTGCTTCGGATCGACATCGGGCACGCCCATGGTGACGATTTCCTTTTTCAGGCGCACCTTGAGCCGATAGAACGGCATGCTGTCGGCACGGGATTCCTTGTGCTCGAGCGCGGCACACCCCGGCAGGGCGCGGATCGCCGCCAGCGCCGCATCGATCCCGGCCCGGCTCCCGGCAAGGGTGCCGTTCACCCCCTCGCCCGCCAGAAGCACCGTCCCCTTGAGACCATGTTGCTCAAGATGATTCAGCAGCGGCACGCGCAGCGCCGCCGGGTCTTCGAGCCCGGTGAAATGATAGAACGCCGCAACCACGATTTCATTCATGATTTCATTCATGGGGGGCAATATACGCCGCACGGCGGGGAGATCAAATCCTGACACCCCCGAGCCCCCGGGCAGACACGACAAAGTCGCCCCGCGAACAATCCGCATTGCATCGCGGGGTCAGCGGCTCAATCAGCCGGCCTCAGTGCCGGGCCGATCCGCGTCAGGCTCAGGATTTCTTCTTGCCGGTCAGCGTCACCGCCGGCTTTCGGGCGCCGGAGTCCGCCGTTGCGGAGACCTTTTCCTTCACTTTCTTGGGTTTCTTGGCTTCTCTGTTGCCGCGCTGATTATTACCTTTAGCCATTTTGACACCCTCGGGTATGCAGCAGGTTCGGCGCTGAGGATCAAGGACGCTCCGCGTGCTGCGTGCTGTCCGGCACACACATCGATGGCGGTGCCGATCATGCACACTAGGCGCAATTCACCGAATAGCAACGTGAACCGCAGGGAAGGTGCGCATGCAGTCTTTGCGCCGCACCCACCTGATGGTAGTTTTAATTTCGGTCCATTTAATCCAGCCAGTTCCTTACGGTAAAATTGTCATGAAAGCATTGAGCCAAGAACAAGTTAACGCTTGGAAGCAGGGCGGATATTTGTTTCCACTGCCATTGCTCCGCGAAGACGAACGTCTGGCATGCCTTGAAGGTCTGGCACGGTTTGAGACATGGCTTGGCGGCCCGGTCAATAAGACGGATGAACTGAAATGGCGGACCATGCCACACCTGATCCTGCCCTGGGTCAGCCGATTGGCTCACGATCCACGAATACTCGATCCGATAGAGGATTTACTGGGGCCGGATATTCTTGTTTTCACCAGCACATTTTTCATTAAGGACCAAAACAGCGAAACCATCGCAGAATGGCATCAAGACTCCACATATTTTGGACTCGAACCTAAGGAACTAATCACAGTCTGGATTGCACTGACCGAGGCCGGCCGGGAAGCCGGATGCATGGACGTCATGCCCGGCGCACTCACTCAATTGCCTCACGCAGCACACGTCGTCGAAAACAGCGTCAACCGTGCAGGGCAAAGGATCACCGTCCCCCTTGACGACAGCCAGGCTGTGCCAATGCCGCTCAAAGCGGGCCAATTCTCCATGCATCACGGACTATGTCCTCACCGTTCCGGCCCCAATACCCTCGCGCACCGGCGCATCGGACTTGGCTTGAATTTTGTGCCGGCCAGCGTAAAGCCTGCCGGCACGCATCGGTTGGCCGCCATGTGCGTGCGCGGACGTGACCTTGGTCATTTTGAATCGGTATCGGCGCCAGCCAAGGAGTTGAGCAACGATGCCATTGCCACGCACGAGATGGCGGTAAAACGCTATCGTGCGTCATATATTGAACAAGAAGCCCTGCACCAGCGATTATATCCATAACACGTGGCCAAAAGCGCCCGTTCAAACAAGCCTGATGCGCCACACCCTCGCCGTATCCAATCCTTGCGCCCAAAGCCTCCGAACGGTATGTTCCGCGCGTCCTTACACAAGGCGCGGCACCCGTAGCTCAGCTGGATAGAGCGCTGCCCTCCGAAGGCAGAGGTCACAGGTTCGAATCCTGTCGGGTGCGCCATAGTTCTCTTTAAATAATTACTGACACAGTGCCCTAGATCCAGCCGCTGCCGACGGCGCCGTCATAGATCAGCTTGATCCCGGCGATGAACAGAAGAACGTAGCAGATCTTGTAGAACAGTTCCGGGTCGATGACCTTGATCAGTTTCCAGCCGAGCCAGACGCCCAGCGGCACCACCGGCAGTAGAATCAGACTGGTGCTGATGTTTTCCGTCGAAAACTGCCCAAGCCACAGGTACGGCCAGATTTTCACCTGATTGACGATAAAAAAGAAGTACACGTTGGTGCCGACGAAGACCCGCTTGTCGAGCCGTTGCGGCAGCAGATAGATCTTCACCGGGCCGCCGCCGGCGTGGGCGACGAAGCTGGTGAACCCGGAGAGGGCGCCGCAGAACGTCCCGAACCAGCGGCCCCAGCGGGTATCCGTCTGCACCGGGCTTTGCTGCAGGAAATAGGTAAAGGCGAAAATCAGCGATAACCCGCCCAGCATCAGGCGCACGGCATTGTCATCGACATGATGAAACGTCAGGGCGCCGATGCCGATCCCGATCAGCGCCCCCGGCACCAGGGCAATCAGGTTGCCGCGATCGAAATGCCGCCGGTATCCCCAGATGTTGAACAGGTCGATGGCGCACAGGATCGGCAGCATGATCGCCGCCGCCGCCACCGGCGAGATGAAAACCGCCATGATCGGCACCGAGAGCTGACCCAGCCCGCCGCCGAGACCGCTTTTCGAAATCCCCGTGATGAGGACGCAGACGACGGCGGCAGCAATGAAGATCGGATCGAAGGTCTGTTCAAACACGCGATGCGCTTTCCGGTCGAGAAACGGCGTCAGGCTTCGTCAGCCCAGGATCAGGACCCTAAACCCGGGCCAGACCGATTGAAATACCCTGGCCGACACCGATGCACATTGCCGCGGCGGCGTGATCACCGCCTGTTTTCGCAAGCTCCAGGGCCGCCGTGCCGGTAATCCGTGCGCCTGACATCCCCAGCGGATGCCCCAGCGCAATGGCGCCGCCGTTCGGATTGACCCGGTGGTCGTCGTCGGCAATGCCGAGCGCGCGCACGCTGGCCAGTGACTGGCTGGCGAATGCCTCGTTGACCTCCAGCACATCCAGATCGGATACCGCGATCTTTTCACGGGCGCACAGTTTCTCAATCGCCGGTGCCGGCCCGAAGCCCATGATGCGCGGTGCAAGGCCCGCCGTCGCGCCGCCGGTAATGCGGGCGATGGGGGTCAGACCGAAACGCTTCACCGCCGCTTCGGACGCCACGATCAGCGCTGCCGCGCCGTCATTGACCCCCGATGCATTGCCCGCCGTCACGGTGCCGTCCTTGCGGAACGGGGCGCGGAGACCGGCGAGTTGTTCAAGGGTTGTGTCGGCACGGGGGTGCTCGTCCGTATCGACGATCAGCGGCGGCTTTTTGCGCTGCGGGATTTCAACGGCCACGATCTCATCGGCGAACCGGCCGCTGTCCTGCGCCTTTTTGGCTTTCTGCTGCGAGGCGAAAGCGAACTTGTCCTGGTCTTCTCTGGAGATGCCAAAATCCTCGGCCACGTTCTCGGCAGTTTCGGGCATGGAATCCGTGCCATACATCTCGAGCATCTTCGGATTGATGAAGCGCCAGCCGATGGTGGTGTCGAAAATCTCGGCGGTGCGTGAAAAAGCCGTCTCGGCTTTCGGCATGACGAAGGGGGCGCGGGACATGGATTCCACACCGCCGGCAATGGCGAACTCGATCTCGCCGGCCTTGATCCCCCGCGCCGCCGAGATCACCGCATCCATGCCCGATCCGCACAGCCGGTTGATCGTGACACCCGGCACGGTATCGGGCAGACCCGCCAAAAGCAGCGCCATGCGGGCCACGTTGCGGTTGTCTTCACCGGCCTGGTTGGCGCAGCCGTAAAACACGTCATCGATCGCCGCCCAGTCGACCTTCGGGTTGCGCTCCATCAGCGCCCGGATCGGAATCGCCCCCAGATCATCGGTGCGAACGCTCGATAGGGCCCCGCCGAAACGGCCGATCGGCGTCCGTATATAGTCACAAATGAAAGCCTCGGGCATGGATCGTTCCTTCTGCATCGATGGTCATGTCAGCCGCCCTGATGCGCGGCACCGCTAAGGGCCATGACGAACATGGCTGTGGAAACGGATCGGATAGTTTTAGAGGTCCTGCCCGGCCTTTACAAAGCCGCTTTCACTGTCGCCGCCAAGTTATCCGTCTTCAGTCCTGATGCGAGAACATACGCCGTCCTGGAACCGGCATCCGCGCCCGGGCGACGGCCCCGGCATCTGACACCGTGATGAACAGCTCGCGGTTGTCATCCCCGCCGAAGGCGAGATTGGTCACGGTGCGGCCGATCTTCGAGCAATCGACGCTGAGCAGTTCTTCGCCATGAACGTCATATGCATACACCCGTCCCCGGCTTGCATGACACACATATAGATTGCCCTTCTCATCGAGCGCCATGCCGTCCGGCCCGCTTTTACCCGCCGGCACACGCGCGAACAGGCCGACCTTGGCGGTACCGTCTTCGAACAGCGGCACCCGCCATACCTCGGCAGACCGGGTCATGGCGACGTACAGCGCGCCTTCATCCAGATCGGTGACCAGACCGTTGGGGCTGGGCCCGTTCGAGATCAGGCATTCCAGCCGGTTGGTGCCGCCCGGCACCCGATAGACCCGGCCCCGCGGGTCATGCAGCCCGGTTTGCCCCTGATCGGTGAAATACATCGTTCCGTCACGGCCGAAGAACAGATCGTTGCAACCGATGAAGCCTTCGCTGCGCCGCGTGGCAAAGACATCCGTGACCGAGCCGTCTGCGGGATCAAGCCGGACGATGCCGCGCCGGTAATCGGCGATCCGCACCGTACCGTCGGGCAGAATCCGAAGACCGTTGGGCCAGCCGTCGTATTCGGAACGTAACGTCCATTCCCCGTCCGGCGACACACTGAAGATACGCCCCCAGGGAATATCGACCAGCCACAGATTGCCGTCGCGGTCAAAGGACGGCCCCTCAAGGAAGGACGGCACAACGGCGCCGGGCTTGTTCGCCTCAACCCAGGACGAAGTCTTTTCCGTCTCCTGGAAATGTGCGGGCACCCGGGTGAAAACGTCTGCAATGATTTCCGATACCATCAGGCATTCTCCGGCTGGGTAGGTTGCCGCCTTTGAGCGATCATGCGTTCGCCCGCAACCAGAAGGATCAAGGCCACGGCGGCCACCTGCAGTCGCCAGTCGACATAAACGGCCCCAATGGCGCCGACCAGCAGCAACAGCCGGCGGACAATATCAAGGCGCAGGAAAAGATGGCCGATATGCGCGGCGTTGAAGGCAACGATTGCCAACAGTAACGCCGCGAACGTCACGACGAACACCGGCATGGTTTCCCAGTTCAAGGTGTCGAGAAAGATTTCCGGGTGATAGATCCAGATCAACGGCAACGCAAATCCGACTCCGCACAGACGGAGCGCATCGCGGGCAATAGGCAGCGGTTTTTCACGGGCAATAGCCGCAGCGGCAAACACCGCCAGCGCCACCGGCGGCGTGATCGCCGACAGCACGGCGTAATAGAAAACGAAAAAGTGCACCTGCAGCAGGCTGATACCGAGTTCCGTCAGGGACGGTCCGGCGACAAACACGACCATCAGGTAGGACGCCGCCGTGGGCAGGCCCATGCCGAGCACGATCGAACAGATCGCCGCCAGGATCAGCGCCGGCAGCAATTCTCCCGATCCCACCGAGACAATCATCTGGTTCAGCTTGACCCCCAGCCCGGTCGAGGTCACGGCACCGATGACCACACCGATGGCGGCACAGGCAATCATCACCGAAAGACCGTCGCGGCCGCCGTCGACGATGAATTCACCCCAGTCTTTGATGCTCAGACGGGTCGGCGGCATGATCATCGCCAGACCAAGCGTCACGGCAGCAGCGGTGAGACCGGCAAAGGTCGGGGCAAAGCCGGCAAACAGCATCACCAGAAGCGAGCCGAACCCGAAGACGAGAATCAGCGCCTGACAGCGGCGCTGGGTATTCCATTGTCCCGGATCGTCGTTCTGATCCGGCTTTATGCCGAGACGGCTGGCTTCGAGCACCGCCGCCATCGACAGGGAAAAGATGAACAGGAATGCGGGAACCACCGCGATCAGCATGATTTCGCTGTACGGCACGCCGGTGATTTCCGACATGATGAAGGCGCCGACCCCCATGATCGGCGGCATGATCTGACCAACGCACGATGCCGTCGCTTCGATGCCGCCAGCGAAACTTGCCGAAAAGCCGGTCCGTTTCATCATCGGGATCGTCAACACACCCGTCGAAGACACGTTCGCCGGTGCGGACCCGTTGATCGACCCGAACAGCGTCGAGGCGACGATGGCGCCCTGCGCCGGGCCGGAGCGCATGCCGCGGGTCAGGCGTAACGCCAGGAAATTGAAGAAATCGCCTGCCCCCGAAACGCGGATCGCGGCCCCCAGAATGACAAAGACCAGCACGATATCGACCACCGCGCCCAGCGCGATGCCGTAAATCCCCTTGTAGCTGTAGGCCACTTCGAGGGCGTTGCTGATCGGCATCGGCCGGTGATGCAGCACACCCGGCATGAAATGCCCGTAGGCGAGATAGATAAATGCCGCCGCGACGATCGACACCAAAACCATACCTTCGACCCGGCGCGCCGCTTCCACGACAACGATGGTCCCGACGGCGTAGCAGGCAAGATCGAAATCGTTGGGAATGCCCTCGCGGTAAGCGGCGATGGCCGCATAGTTGGCGAGATAATATCCGCCCGTCGCCAGCGTTGCGGCGATGAACAGCGAACTCAGAAAAATATCGGGCCATGTCAGTTCACCGTCGCGGCTGAGCGGTCCCGGCTTCAAAAGAAACACGCCGAGCAGACCCAGCGTCAGGGCGATGGCGTACTGTGCTTCTGCGGGAAACTTGCCGAGCGTCGCGGTATAGGCGACGAACATGGCGAGGGCTGCACAGCATACCTTGCCGAGCAGCGGAAAAAATGCCTGCACCCGGTTCAGACCGGGTGCAGGAGTATGTGTATCAGATGATGACATGTAGCGTTACTGCCATGTCCTTACAGGGTATGGGAATACTTATTTAATGCCGGCTTCCTGATAATACCGTGCCGCACCCGGGTGTACCTTGGTGGACAGGGCTTCCAGGGCACTTTCCTTGGAAATCAGCGACAGCGCCGGGCTCATACCGTTGATTTTCTCGATGTTGCTCCAGAAGGTCTTCACCAGTTCATATGCCGTATCGTCGGGCATGTTGTCGCGGACAACCATCATGAACGGGAAGGTCCAGAAGTATTCGAATTCATCCGCCGCGACACGGCCGCCATAGGCCTTTTCGATAGTCGCTTTCGGGACTTTCTGGAACACGTAGTATTCACCGTTGGTGATGCTTTTGCGGAAATCCGCGAGCTTCGCCGGATCCGGCGAGACAAAGTTCAGCTTCATCTGACGCGACGCATTGTCGATTGCCGCCTGCGGCACACCGCCCCAGACCAAGGTTGCATCGAGGGTCCCGTTCGCCATCTGCTCCAGCGCCGGACCGTATTTCAGGTGCTGGCCGTCCGCTTCACCGGCGGCAAGATCGATACCATGCGTCTTGAACAGCACGCCGGTCACGCGGCCCGCGTTCCCGCCGGGACGGCCGATGGCCAGGGCCTTGCCCTTGAAATCCTGAATGCTGTTGATGTTCCTGTCAGCGAGCGCAACGTACTGTGCGGCGCTGGTCGTGATCGCAAACAGGGCGCTCATGTCCTGGTAGGCGTCAACGAGGTCCTGAGGGTCCTCCTTGAACTTGCCGCCTTTCTGGGTGGCGTCGCGGTAGTGCGGCGAGCCGATGGCAACGATGTCCGCCTGACCCTTGGCAACCTGGCGCAGCCCCTTCACGGAACCGTTGTCGACGACGGTAAGTTTCAGCTTCGATTTCGCATCGGACAGCAGGTTCGACCAGGCGACGGCCATCTGGTAATCCTGCGTCGTCGGCCCGACGGCCGAGAAAATAACCTCTTCAGCCTGCGCAGCCGTATTCAACGAGAGGGCAACTCCCCCCGCCATAAGCAGTGACTTCAAACGTATATGCATCTGTTTCTCTCCCAATTGATGCCCGGACAGGAAGTGCCCGGTCACGTATTAAACTTTTTACGTTCTATCTAACAGAACTTAGTTCTATAATATTGACTTTAACGTTATCAAGTAAAGTGAAAACTTAGGGCAACGTCTGGAGACCATCATGACTGAAAACAGGGTTGCTGCCGTAGACCGGGCCCTATCACTGCTGGGATGCTTTGATGCGGAACACGACCGCCTGACCCTGAAGCAGCTGGCGGAGCGAACCGGCCTCTACAAAAGCACGATCCTGCGCCTCGCCGGATCGCTGGAAGCGTCGGGCTATCTGAACCGTCTCGACGACGGCAGTTTCTCGCTGGGACCGACGCTGTGGCGGCTGGGATCGATTTACCGCAAGCGCTTCAACTTTGCCGAAACGATCCGCCCGGTTCTGCGCAAGCTTGCCGAAACCACCCACGAAAGCGCCTCGTTCTATATCCGCGATGGTGAGACACGGGTCTGCCTGTTTCGCCAGAACGGCCCGCAAAGCATCCGCCATCATCTGGACGAAGGGGCCCAGTTGCCGCTCGAACAGGGTGCCGCCGGGCATCTGATCCGGGCCTATACCGACGGCAGCGGCGAGCAGGCCGCCGACATCATGAAAACCGGATATGCCATTTCGCTGGGAGAGCGCGACCCGGACACGGCGTCGGTGGCCGTCCCGGTGTTCGGCGCGGACAGGAATTTTCTGGGTGCGGTCGTTGTCTCGGGACTGCGCACGCGGTTTGACGAAACGGCGCGCGGCACGGCCATCAAGGCGGCCCTCGCCGCAGCGTCGGAACTCGGTCCCAAGCTCATTCAGCCCTGAGGCTGTCCCGTCAGCACGCCGTCGTTGAGCAACGCGTCGACATCGTCTTCGCTCAGCCCCGCCGCCAGGGCGATATCGCGCGAATGCTCACCGATTTTGGGAATGTCCAGACGCACCCCGGGCCGCCAGTCACCCAGCGCAAACGGCAGCGCCGGGACCTCGACTTCCCTGTCGTTGTCGCCGTGAACTTTCAACAGGCCGCCGGATTCCTGTAGATGCCGGTCCGCCGGCAGATCTTCCGGGCGGGAGATCGGTGCGAACGGCAGACCGAGTTGTTCACACCGTTCAAGAACTTCAACCGACGTCATCGCCCCCAGCAACTCGCGGACCCTGGGCAGGAACCGGGCACGCTGATGACAGCGTTGCGGGTTGGTTGCAAGCTCGGGGTCCGCCGCAAAGTCATCGAGCCCGAAGCTTTCACAGAAAACCCGCCACTGGGTGTCCGACACCACGCCGACAAAGACCTGCTCGCCGTCGCTGCAATCGAACACATCATAGATCGCCCATGCCGACAGACGTTCCGGCATCGGCCGCGCGGCCTGACCGGTCACGTTGTACTGGGCCATGTGCTGGCCGCTGAGAAACACGCAGTTTTCAAACAGCGCACTGGTGACATGGGTGCCCTTGCCGGTCTGATCACGTCCCCGGAGCGCCGCCATGATGCCGATGACACCAAACATCCCGCCCATGATGTCGTTGACCGACGCACCCGCGCGCAACGGCCGGCCCGGCGGTCCGGTCATGTAGGCCAGCCCGCCCATCATCTGCACCACCTCATCAAGGGCGGTGCGATGGTCATACGGTCCCGGCAGAAATCCCTTCGCCGAGTAATAAATCAGCTTTTCGTTTTCCGCCTTCAGCGCGTCGTAGCCGATCCCCAGCTTGTCGAGTGCGCCGGGGCGGAAATTTTCAATCAGCACATCGGCGTCCATGATCAGCGATTTGACCAGCGCCAGACCGCGCGGGTCCTTGATGTCGACGGAAAGCGATCTTTTGTTGCGGTTGTACATCGGGAAGAACCCGGCCCCGGACCCGGTCAGGCGGCGGGTGTTGTCACCCTTGTCCGCAGGCTCGACCTTGATCACGTCCGCACCCAGATCGGCCAGGATCAGACCGCACGTCGGGCCCATCACCATATGGCTGAATTCTATGACGCGGATGCCCGACAGGGGCAGGGTCGCGGTCTCTTCGTCAGGCTCACGGGCTTCTGTAGCGGACATGATGCTTCCTCCTCGACGTGTTTTTATGCTTTATTTTAGAACGTCATTCTGTAGAATAGAATAAACAACCCTGTCAAATACAAAGCAGACGTCAGCGAACGGAGAGAGACGGCCATGAACACCAACGATATCGATATTCTTGTCAGCGAAGTCGGCCCGCGTGACGGCCTGCAGATGGCCGGCGACATCATGCCGACCGCATACAAGAAAAAGTGGATCGACCTGGCCGTCGAAGCCGGTCTGCGCGAGATCGAGGTCTGCTCTTTCGTGCCGCCCAAGGTCGTCCCGGCGATGGCCGATGCCACCGAAGTCACCGAATATGCCGCCGCCATCAAGGGCCTGAATGTTGCCGTCCTCGCCCCCAATCTGCGCGGTGCCGAAAATGCCATGAAGGCCGGCGCCAACAAGATCACCGTGCCGCTGTCGGTCAGCGTGTCCCACAACCGCGCCAACGTGAACAAGACGCCGCAGGAAAGTATCGAGGAAATCCGCAAGATGTGTGAGCTCCGCGACACCCTGCCCGCCGATGCCCGCCCGGAAATCGAGTGCGGACTTTCGACCGTTTTCGGTTGCACCATCGAAGGTGAAATTCCCGAACGTGATATCCTCGAACTATGTGTGGCCGCCGTTGAAGCCGGCGCCGATGAAGTCGGTCTGGCCGACACCACCGGCATGGCCAATCCGGCAAGCATCCGCCGCATCTTCAAGGCGGTGCGTGCCGAAATCGGCGCCGACAAGCTGGGCGGTGCACACCTTCACAACACCCGCGGGCTCGGCATCGCCAATGCGCTGGCGGCACTGGATGTCGACGTCACCACGATCGACGCCTCGATGGGCGGGCTGGGCGGCTGCCCGTTCGCACCGGGGGCGTCCGGCAACATCGTGACCGAGGACCTGGTTTTCATGCTCGAGGAAATGGGTCTTAAAACCGGGATCGATCTGGAGAAGCTTCTGAAAATCCGCGACGTCATCCGCACCGCGCTCCCCGAAGAACCGCTCTACGGCTTCATTTCACAGGTCGGCATTCAGAAGGGCGGCCAGAAAGTGGAACGCATCGCCGTCGCCTGAGAACGACACTCCCTGTAGACATCGGCGCGGGCTGCACCAACTGGTGGACCCGCGTCTTTTTTTGTCCCTACCTCAGCGCACATCATCCCCCGGTGCGGGAAAGCCGTTCCGGCCCGGAAAATCCGGTGCCAGTTCACGGGCGTTCGGCATCTTCAGCCACAACCGCAGCATTTTCCGGCGCTGCTCCGGGTCTGCATGATCCTCGAACCCGGTCCGCGAATGCAGCACCGTGTAATTGTTGGCCCACTGCAGATCACCGGGCTCCAGCATCATGTCCAGCCGCATCCCGGCTTCCTGCGTGATCCGATCAAACAGGTCCAGGGCCTCGATCTCGAAGGCTGACAGCGGCTTTTCCATCACGTCATGCCCGAGTTCGATGTATTGCCGCAGATAACGGAAGGCCAGCTTTCCCCGGTGACAGCTGAACAGCGGCGACAGGCTCGGCAGGTCTTCACCCAGGTGGGCGTAGTACCAGGGCCTATAAAACAGATCGAGGTGGTCTGGATATCTTTTCAGCATCTGGTTGTAGACCGACGCCACACTGACGAGGCTGCTGAGACCGCCCGAGCGGGCCTTGCGAAGACATAACAGCCCGACCACGTCCGACGGATCGGTGTGATACGGCAGGTAGGCATTGGTCTCGTAAACCCGGGAATGCCTGTCCGTGGCGTCAGCGACATTCATGACCGTACCGAGCAGTTCGCCTCTGGGATTTTGCCGGACAGGCAGCCCCATGTTCAGGCCGATCCCGTAATAGACGGCCTTGAGATCGCCTTCGTCATATTTATCGACGGGCAGACCACGCATGAGGCAGAAGCCGCGGCCGTTCTCCAGTTCGTCAGCGATGTCCGCCAGCATGCCATGCCAGGACGGGAGCGGAAAATCGCCTTTCCCGAAATCGAGACCCTTCTTCCCCGAAGCTCTGAGCCTGGCCAGGGCGCCGTCGAGAGCATCGATATTTTGGACCGATAGCTCGATCATCCAGGATGTGTCATGGGTGAGCTCGGTGCCGCGCCAAGCCGACGGGCCTGTAATCTCATCTTTCAGAATCATATGCTCGGGTTGCCAGTCATTATTCATGGGGTCGCATTGTTTTTCGGGAACCGGTCCAATGCGTTCGTCAGCCGGGCGACTTCGCCGTCGATCAGCCACGGCAGGATGATGCGCTCATGAAGCCCCCAGGACTGATCCGTCTGATATTCCCCCGTCATGACCACGGGCCGGGCTGTCCGAATACACGCCGAATACGCATCGTGCATGGCTGTTGCAACATATGTCCGGTCCGCTTCCTCGAACGTCTTCCCGGTCAGGTCCGGGTACTTCCGGTGCCGCCGGTATTCAACGACTTTCGTACCAAAAAAGCGGTAACGGAGTTTCCCGGCGTCACGGGACGGGTCCACATCCAGAACAGCCATCACCGGCGCAATCCGGTAGAGATCCATGAACTGGAAATCCACCCATTGCGGCACCGGCTGATCTCCCTTCTTATCCAGCCAATAGGCATAAAGCTCCCCCGTCGCCGCGCCCTCCAGCTTGCTGAGGTCGTGGCCGACGGCTGGATCGTACGGATATGTCGTACTGGTGAAACCGGTCATGAATTTCCGTCCGCCATTGAACTCGCCTGCCTGATTCACAGACCTGAATCGGACATCGAAAGCTCACATCTCCTTCACGGGCAGGCTGTCCGCCTTTGACGTTAGCACATTTAAAGCGGACGGTGGGATCGAACTCGCGCAGCACGCGGCTGAACGCGAGTTCGTCCCTTACCGTCAAAACAACGCTTTTTGCTCTAAAGCTCGTTTCTCTGCGTTCACGATATCCCACGCCGAATTCCAACTCTGATGCAAGTTCACTTGGCAGGCTTCAAGCCACAATACCAGCGGTTTTCATGGTTGATCCAAAGGTCCAGATAAAGGTCTTCTTCTTCGTCACATCGCCGCGCCATGTCACGGCCACACCAATTGGCATAGCGGAGTTCCTCGACTGTTTCGCCGGTCACCAGATCAACCCAACGGCACTTGTTTGAGAAAATCTTACCGCTCAAGCGGTAAAGCTTATCGATGGTTTTCTTGCCCCACCCGTCCTCGACCCGGTTGTTGCTGTGTATCACCCCCTCACTTGCACGGCGGATCGTGCGTCCGACTTCTTCGATCGTCTGGGAATGAATTCCCCCGCCAAATATCGATGCTGAAGGACTGGGCCAATTCGTCACGATCAACCAGTCCGGAAATGCTTCACGGTACGGTCCGAGCACCGGCTTCCAGTTTGGGTCGCAAAACAGGATCTTGATCCATGTTGAGAATGGGTCCTCTGATCCAGACCATTCACTTATCGAAATGGGAGACAGGCATGGGTCGTTAAGCTCGAACTTCCGGTACAACCCAGCTTCAGGAGTATTCTCAAGAACGAGTTCCATGAAATCGACCAGATCCTTCTCGGTCGCGTAATACTGGCGTGAACGCGCACGAATTTTATGTCCTTGATGGTCGTATGGCATAGTCAGATTCTCAATGTTTGGCCCCCTCGGGGCCACGTGACTCCCCGGCCCCGTTCCAGGTATTGTCTATATCAGGACTTTGGCGGTTTTTTGCCAAACCTCGCTTCAAAATATTCCTCGACGAGCGGGCGCATCTCATTTTCCCAGTCATCCAGGTTTGTCCCTTTGCGTTTGGGATAGTGTTGTATGTCACTCTTCTCCTTGTGTTCCTGATACAACCGCCTGATTTTGTTCAGTGCTCTTCGCTCTCTCGCATTCGGTGTATGGCCATCTTTCAGGTTGTCCACCGTATTGAACTCGATCTTCTCCTTGTCACCGGTGCCTGTTAGTTCGAACGTACTGTCCGGACGGGCTGCGCCAATGCCAGTGACAGGTCGAATATACCGCTCCTTTAAATAGTCTTTGTCGGGATGCGTATGGCCGCCGTGCGTATGCTCTGCCTTGATGCCCCTTCGCTTGAACATCTCACCGTAGAGCTTGATCAGAACATCATTCTTTGCCTGTGTCTCATCATCACCACGGCTGTTCTCGAGAATGATCCATTGCCCCAGGCTGTCTTCTATCGGGAACGTTTCAAGCACCGCTTCGCGCTCGCCAGGATTCGGAAACACTTCTGTGGTCGGCCCGGCCTCGATCTTCGCCGGACTCTCAGTCCTATCCGGCAACTTCTCGTTCGGCGGTTCGAAGCCCGGTGTTGGCGGCGGCGGATCGATGGCGACGCGATTTGACTGGTCCTTGGCTTGATCTTCGTCTTGCGGTGGCTGCGGGATTGGTGACGGGTATTGGACTTTCGCGTCACCCGATCGTTCCATTTTCCTGCGGGCTTCCTCGGCCGCACCGACAAGCGGTGCCGCCCGGAGAATACCCTGCAATCCACGCAGGATTTGCGGGCTGTTCCGCACCAATGCCGCTCCGCCCGCAGCAATGACCGGTATCAGCGGTGCGAATGCGACATCCTGTTCGCCCGGGCGCTTCTGTTTTCGTGCCGGCCCCCGCTTCCGCCCACCCGGCAATTTGTCATCGATCTCGGATGTATCCACGGGCGGCAGTGACGGCCCCGCCGACAGCTTGATCCCCGACCAGTCCGGCAGACCGCCGTACCCGGTTTCACGGTTTTTGGGCTGCGACGAAGCCACCCCGGCATTGGCCGAATCGCTTTTCCGCGCCATGGTCGAGGCCGTCGCGGTTTCGCCCGCACTCGGCGGCTGAAGCTTCTGGCGTAACCGCTTTTCGGTCGGGCCGCCGGGTTTCATGACGCCGTCGACCTGAAGACCTTCGCGCTTCTGGAAGGATTTCAGCCCGTCGAACATGTCTTGGTCCGGTTAGCCGGTGACGCCCCATTCAGGCTGCTTGTAGTCGCCCGTCTTTTTCAGGGCGGACTTGGTCTTCACCACGTCGTCCTCGTCCACGTTCCAGGACGAGCCGATGGTCTTCTTCACGCGGAAGTCATTTGTGTTTGTAAACATTTCGGCGCTCTCCATTCGTTGGCCGTTACGGCCACGCACGGGAAAGCTGCCAACAGAAAGCGCTTCGCCACGGACGCGACCGACAGTTTCCCGAACCGCGCATGCGGCCGGGTGTTCAGTCGGCACGTTGATGGGAAGCGTTATCCGCCCCGGGTTATCGGAACATCACGTTCCGGCCCAACGGGCGCTGCCTGTCTTGTGTGCCTGGGGCAATGCCCCGGATCAAATTGAAATGATGTTATCCGGACCATAGTCCGGGCATCATGGGACAACTATTAATACATCTAAAACGGGTTTTATCAATAAATTTACGCCTAATGGCCAGTCGTCCGACCTACCTTGTCGCACATCGACGTGCCAGCATCGGACACACTGGCAATGGTCGGTTGTCTGATGAGCTTAAGGGTCGTCCTGCCAACACAACAGAACTCTCTGTATTTCCCCTAAATTTCAGCGGACGCGCTGTACCTACGCCTGAACGTTTGCATTCCGGCCTCGCCGGAATCAATGACTTAGATGCTTTTTTGGTCTCAAAGGCGTGCATCGAGTTTCTAGGTATTTTGCATTCTCGCAAGTTCTGCACCCACAGTTCTGCGTCCGCTCATACTGCCTAGCTAGAATCGTACCGCTCAACGTCATTTAAACGAATGAATTGGCCAGAATCAGGCACGCCGACGCCTAGTGAATGGGCGTCGACAAAAATTTTGAATTTGTGGGAAGTTTTAAAGGATCGGAGGCAATTTCGATAGTTCGAGAATGTATCCCCTTTTTGCCGTTCCGTCCGCCAAGGCACCGACGAGTGCGACCCCATGTTTATGAAATTTTTCGATGAGGGCCTTAGAGCTCGTGCCACGCGATTTCGCCAAATCGGACAAAACTACGTAGCGTTTTTGGAACTCAGACAGATCCTGGGGTGTGATCAAAAATGATTCGCGGCCAGAGTCTGTCTGCTTTGACTGAAGCAGTCCTTGACGACACCACTGTGCGATACAGTGAGACTTCCAACCTGTAATTCGCGAAATGTCCTCTACACTCCAAGATACTTCATCCCTTCTCCAACGAAGGTATGAGTCAATTTCGGCTTTATCGTATGGGATGTTGCCGAATTTCGAGGCTGTCGCAACGCTACGCAATTGACCGCTAGCGACATCATCAAGAAGTCTTAGAAAGGCAGACTTGTCTGTTGTGTGCCGCAACGTCAGATCAGACAAGGAGATGGTTTTTTTGCACGGACGGACGTTGGCATTTCCCTGAATTCGGCGCGTCAATTCCACCAAGTCGTCCTTACGAATCTGTCCATCGACCAGCGGTGGAAGATTCTCCGTGGGAATGATGGTGACAACGCCTGCTTCAATGAGAAGGTTCATCATTGAGGTGGAGACACCAAGGTGTGCCGCGCTATCGCGCTTACATAGAAATCCGTTTCGGACACTACGTAGTCTCTCCACCTCGTCTCGAGGCATCATCGCGTGACGGTAGTTGAGGCCCTTCCGGCGAATGATTCCGGCCACATCTCCGGCGTCGATGGCATTCCTCAGGCGTTCTGAGCTCATCGATAGAATTTCAGCGGCTTCCATTGAGCTAATAAGATTGGAGCACTGGCTCGGGATCGTTCGGCGATTGGTGCAAGCTAGGTACGTCCCGTCGAACTCTTTATTTCCTACAATCTCGATCCGCTTTCTAAACTCGTTATAGACCGGATCTGACCTCTTATTGAATACGCGCACCCAGCTTCCCAACCTGGAAGAGAGCCCCGCCGTGGACTTATCACCATCGCGAATCCGTCTCGACACCTCCAAGTCAAAATTTGTCGGCCAATCCATCAATAGCTGTGCTGCTGGGAGCAGCAATGTCTTGGCCTCTTCGATCGTCTTCGGTTGCTGAATCTTGCATACTTTCGGATCATTCGAAGTTTGCGCGTGGCACGCCAGTTGGAAGACGAAAAGATCGAAATCACTTGGCACACTGCACATTTCAAACTGAAGAATAGCCCCCGTTTCTTGCCTAGTACGACCCACCAGAATGGCGGATAAGCCCTTTAATTCTTTAGGCGCTTCGACCGCAGTAGCGTGCCGAAGATCGAAACCACACTCACAATAGAAGATATGCGCGTACTGTGAGCTGAGCGCCTCGCCACATGCCGGACAATGATCCAACAATAAGCAACCATGATCCGGACAAGCCACAATGAGCCTGTGCCGCCACCCGACATGGCGAACACCGTAGTCTCGTAAGCAATCGACACATACGGCATCGTTCGTGTGCCTCTCGAACGACAAGTTTCGAAATGGCAATGGAGGTGAGTACATTGGACTTTGCAGAGAGAGCGAGCCTCTCACGAGGCCAAAGCTGTCCTCTACCTTGTCAATTTCTCTCAAAAGCTGACGCCCATATCGGTTTAGCCCTAAGTCTTTCAAGAAATCGTTGAATGGTCGAAGATTCTCGGCCGCCATCCGGAGCAGGTAACCGAATACACCCTCATTTGGCTTTGGTGGGTTCGAGTTAAACGCGAGCATCCGCCACCACCAGCTCTCGAGCAGCAATTTCAGCAATTGTCACGGCGTCCATTGGAAGCTTTGCCGCATTCATAACCTCGTAGTATCGAACCATAAGCTCCTCATCCTCGAACCCCTCTTTATCGAAGGGCTGATGTTCCAGCTGGCAATGATACGAACTTTCTTTGTGCGCTTTGTTGAGCGCCTCGGCCGTAAGGGTTGTTGCTCGGAGTCTAAGGATTTCGCTGAAGAATTTCTCCAAGACCCCGACTCGACCCGCGCTGATGGCATAAGCGCCGCCCAGCAGGGTTTCGTAGTCGACCCTAAACTCGAAGCCACGTGCAATCAGGGCATCACGGTAAGCCACAAGAGCTGCCCCAAAGGACACTTCGTCTTCCTCAATGCCCCACGCGTATGGTCTGAATACGATGGGCGGGCGGCTCCTGGCCTCCAACTGTCCATTCCCTTTGAAAATCCTTGTCAGCTCAGGCAATCCAACCAGAACAATCAAGATGCCCAGGTCTGATTGTAAGTTCTTTAGCCAGTCGCTGAGAATCTGGGGCGTTGCTCTACCACCTGGATAACAAAGGTGATGGCTGTCATCGATGACCACCACTTTTGACTTTGCGGCACGTAGCCGTTGGGTGAGGTACGCGAAAATCCCGTCGACCGACATCTTCCGCACTCGCGTCAGTGCCAATGCGCCGAGAATTCCCTCTGCCAGTGACATTGGCGTCGGCTGAACCGGACAGCGTAAGTATAGAAATGGCGCTGCACTCAAATCTTCGAGCGTATTAGGGCTCCTCGTTTGCGAAGCAATACTCGCGATGAGCTGGCTCTTCCCAACCTGTGTCGGACCAATGATCGGCAGAATTGCTGACGGACCGGTTGGACCGCTATCGATTACAGACTCAACACGGCCTCGGATATCATCGAACCGGGCGTGGTGTACCAACGTAATTCTAGGCTGAACGCCAATGCTCATTGGTCTCATCTATTTACTGCCTCTGATGGTGCTGGCGCAGGTTCAGTTCGACGCCTCCTGGGTTCGGTGATGGTTGCTTGCCGAGCATGGTCGTCGTCTTGCTCACTTACTCGCCGAATCATTGGGTCTTGACGCGAGTTGGCCATAATTTCGTCGCGCCGCGCCGCATCACGCGCAGCTTTTTTGGCGTCCTTCGTCGAAATTCGTTTGCCAGGCTGTTTGTCAGGTTCTGTGCCGCCACGAAGCAGTTGAGCTAGGTTGAATTCCGCGAGTTCCGCCTCCGGTGAAGTTCGCATTGCCCTCCGGATAGCTTTACCTTCCTCGAAGGTCGTCGCGTAAATGTTTTTGTTCGCCAAGAAGATCGGCTCGTTACCGTATTCCTTGAAGACAGCGATCTCCCTGGCATCGTCCGGATGAAACGCCACTCTGACCTCGGCACCTTGGCCCAGGTCTTCGTACAGCGCGCGAAATTCACCGTCGCCACTGTCGCTATAAACTTCCCCTTTGAATTTGACCCCGTAGTGCTGCAGCGTGCAGGTATCATCTTCAAAAATCACTGATGCCCTTTTGATGTCCGCAGGGCTGGGAACGAGGATCAGGCTCAGGTAGTCGGAGAGCCTTTCAACAGCTTGCCGAGGATTGCACGACTCACCGAACCTGTAACTAAGACGCTCATTAGGCTTTTCACAATAGAAGGCATACCGCCACTGCTGCATCTTTGTATCCAACTCCTCGAGCGATAGCGATGCTTCTAGTTGCGCTGACTCAGTTCGTTTCGCATCCTCTTCGACCTCGGAGTCAATGCCGCCTGGCAAAGTCCTCACATACGCTTCAACCTCCCCAATAAACCGCTCGATGAACGGCTTTTTCTCGGGCATTCCTGGAGCACACCAATAGAAGTCGTAGGAGAGATATGAACCGACGCAGAGAACTTCTTTTGAGAAATTTTCCGTCGCGTGGTCCATAAATAATTGATGCCCTTTGCCAAACAGTTCCGTTCGATAGAATTCTCCGATGTCATGTTTATTGAAGAACTCGTCGCCTTGTTCTCTCAAGGTTGAGAGAAGCGTATTTCTGATAAGGCGCCCGTTCTGGCTGCCGACCGTGATTACAAGAGCCAACGGAAAGCTGGTTGCCACATCGATGATAGCGCAACCTACCGGTCTAATAGGAGGCTGGCCTCTGAGCGGATTGACTACAAAAATTGGCAACGTGAAACAATCAAGTTCTAATCTCTCCAGGATCCTAAGATCATTGATCTTCTTGATCGCCATACGAAGCAGTTTTCGCGCCGTCCTCCGGTCTACTCGCCCTTGAATAATTTCTGCATGCACATACCGAGATAGAATCCGGTCCAAGCACTTTCGACCAAATGGCCCCGGCTTCTTTCCAAGTTCTTTGCAACGGCTTTTGTATTCAGCAGCGACGACGGTTTGGAGATAAGAAATTTTCCAACGGTCATGCGTCATGAAGTCTTCTTCGATGATCTCATACGCCGTTTGTTCATAAAGGTCGTCGAATCTCTTCGAACGGTTACCCGACCGATATGTTCCGGGAACCAACCCCCACTCGAGTTCTTTTCTATATCTACTGACGTATTCTTGAAGAGTTCGCTTCTTGATCGGCCGAGTGCGCCCTGTAACAGTTCTAAATACACAGCCTTCGAGTTTTTCAATGATGCTGTCCCACAAAACTCCATCATCAAGATCAGCGAGAGCTGCTTTAACAAATTTCAAACGATCTGTCAGGACATCCAAGTATCGCGGAGGCAAGAGGTTGATCTCGTCCTTGCGACGCTGTGAGTAGTCAATTTTCGAAATGCATGACGATTCAAGCAAGATGTCAGAGGATCGGAGCCCCCTGCTGAATTCACCGAAGGGCATGTGCTTCGGCAGTCCAGCCGCATTCTCGAACACAATGCTTTTTAGCGCCTGCCTAATTTCGACAATTAACCAAGGCTGGTCATCGATCTGAAAAACCATTCCTTCCTTGGCAATATGTGGGCGATGGGCCGTCATGGGATCAGCTTCAAGTGAGACTTGTCCTTCGCCACCCAGATAGGAGTGGCGTCGTTGAGTTCATACTTGAACAAGTCAGTCGCGATCACCCCGTCAAGCAGCGGGAAGAGTACTGAAATTTGGGAGACCCGGAGTTCGTCTGCCACTGCCTTTAGTGACATCGTTTCTCCCTGCCGCTCCAACAGTCGAACCAATTCTTCACGATCGACAGTGTCGTACCTTGCCCGAACCCTGGGATCTTTGAGGTCGTGGAGTGGGCCGACATTCCATTGGAGTGCCGTCAAACGGATATAGTTGCTGGATACGACCGTGAGGCTCGAACCGTATCGTTCTAACCATGCCTTGGCTCGCAGGAGCTTCTCATCCCAAACATCGATGTAGTCTGGGGCTTTCTGCTCGTAGAATTTAACAACGTTCCCTCTCTGGATGACTGCCAGATCCGGCGTGTAAAGGCTCATCCGAGATTTGCTGATTACCCCGGACAACTCTGTCCGCAGTAGCTCTTTTGTGCCGTTAAACATCCCGGTGTTCACCTCGATCGATAATGGTTCCGGGTAAGCAAAGACCGTGCGGTGGTCAATCTCCGCAGCCTTGTAGAGCTTCGCATTCCCCTCGCCATCGATATCGACCTCTTTATGAAGCGTGTGGCTTTTGATCTTTGCGCACGCACGGAATTGCAGTCGCTCAGACGGGTAGCGGGCCGGGCCGCGGCTTAGTGCTTCAATGATGTCCATATTCTCGACCCAGGGTTCAAATTGTGCTTTATTCAGTTTAACAATGCTTGTTAAGGAAGCATTGTTATTGAAACGATTGTTTATCATATCATAACTTTTAGGTCAAGAAAAATGGCGCCTTTTGAATCTGTGGACGAGATCGCCAAATTGTCAAATTGGCACGAATTCGCCTATCGTCTAGATAATGCACTGAATAATAACGATTTTTTAGGAGACCGCTCTCCAGGCCAAGTAATCTCCGAAGTCTCCACCATCCGAGGTCAATCGGTCGTATCAACACGTCTAGCCCTTCGAGCGATCAAGTTCGTTAAGGAAAACTACCCCGACTATGCTGAACCAGGATCGATACATTGTGGCGTGACCCTGGTGGTTGAACTGGCTCGAATTCACAGCCTCTCCCCGAAGCGGGCCGATGACGTAGCTGACGACGTATTCTCTGATTGGGCGCGCCTATCTTTCCTTCGAAACACCTACGCGGAACTGAAGGAGGCTGCGGCAAAAGAGACGCCTTTTGCCGTCCAGCGCGCACTTAATACCTCTAATGCCCGGGAGTTTAATAAGAGCATCGGGCAATTTACTCGTTGGTACGTCCAACACACTGCTGCCGACAAACGTCCCCAGGTCAAATCGAAGCAGAAGTTCGGGATCACACGTGTCGACTACGCCATCTACTACGATGACAAACCTAGCATTTTTGTCGAAGGCAAAATTTTTGGAAGTAGTGCAAAGATGTCGCAGATTGCTACGACCCTCGGGCGAATTGCTTTGCTGCGAGGTATCGTTGATGAGTTTTGGCTGTGCACTCCGATGAGTGGCCGAGAGATTCTAGAAGAGGCATTAGAAGCAGCAAAGTTCTATCATTTGGACGGCGTTCGGTATTTCGCTATCGACGAATTCGATGAGCAATCAGGAACGTGGAAACACGAACAACTAACTTTCCCCTTCCTGTAATAAGCCGAACGCTGCAGCTCGAAAGGGAACGCATTTATTCGACATTTGGGACTATACAGAACTTACAACGCTGCCGAGTCGCTAAAAGGGGCTCCTATCAGGCCAGATCACATTCTCTGTAAAAACGTAGGTAGATTGGGTCAGCACGACTACTTTGAAAGCGCGCCAACCTGTCACGTCCCTTAAAGGTCGATCTCACGCACAGTCACTCTTAGGTCGCCGTCACCGGATAAAATATCATCCTTCGCTTTCTGGAATCTGTCGTGCATCTCTTTGACAAAACTCTCGCTAACATCAACTCTCCAGCCTTGATCTCTGATCTTCGCCTCCAACGGCCTGTCGATCACGACATATTCAATCGGCATCCATTCCGGAATAATTTTCCTCGTTTCTCGCCTGTCCTCGGATTTAAGGTGTGTTGCGTCGATAACCGCATTTGACCCGCTTTTCAGTAGAGCCGCCGCTCGCCGCCTGACTTCAGCAAACACCAACCCGTCCTTTCCGATGCCCTGAAACGCCTGGGAAGAGCTCCGCACCTCGTCTGATGAAATAACCTCATGCTCATGACAGTTTTTACTAGCCCAAGTGCTTTTTCCCGCGGCGGGGCTACCTATCAGCATAGTCAATCGCTGACCAGCATTTGGCCAGTCCCACCCAGGCTCTATAGAAGGGGACTGAATGTTATCTTGTAGAAGCAGCAATTTCTCCAACTTATCCAGGTCGATTGGATCCATATGCGCGAGGTCATTTCTCACCTTATAAGCGGAGAACTCAATAAGATCTTTTTCCTTCTCGCTTAAGCGATGCCCTAACACGCGCTTGAGCTCTGCAATATCGAAATCGTCCGGATGATTCCGAATATGGCTACCTGGATATTTAGGATTGTCCCAAGGGACAATCGTTGACAAGTAATCCCTATGTCGACGGACTATTCTTGAGCGAATACCCTCTAGAATAGGAAGCACAACCTTCGTCTGCGCTCGCCAGAGGCGTTTCTTGAAAGTTGCCTCGTCACACCTTTTCACTAAAACGAGGGTATCCAATCGGATAGCCTCTTCCCAGCAGTCAACAAGTCCATCGTGCCATGTGGCTGTCTTGTTTTTTAACCACTCTTCCGCGCAGGATACGAGCGCGTCCCATGGGTTGATTTGTGCCTCCGGTGGGAGAGAGAGAAGCAGGTTCAAAAGGAATGGATTAGGTCCCGCCAGTTCAATAGACGTCGCCCGAGCAGTCATTTCAATCGGATCATCTACAAGACCATGCGTTTTGTTCGCCCAAAGCTCCATATCGAGGCGGTCGACTATTCCTTCCCATCTGTGCTCAGCTGCATTTCCGAAAACTGCGTGAATTTCGTGCACCGGAATATTCGACGGGAGCGTTACAAAAATCCTTGGCAGGATTTCCGTTTCATCACCGGCCTCCCTTCTAACACCTTTGATAAACAAGCTCCACACTCCCCAAGAAGCCCGATCAAGACCGTGTACGATGAAAGTCCGGTCTGACAAGTTGGGTATCTGAAGAAACTCTTGCGTTGATCTTATGCGCGTCGATCGACCACCAGGAAGTCTGTTGGCTATCAGCGGTGCTGGAGTTCGCCCCGCACCTGATGAAGAAACATCGATCGTCTGAGCACTAACACGGTCTATCTGAAAAGCCCTATCAGCAAGTGATGTGATGAGAGGCTCCCTTAATCCGACGGGTGCAGATACACCTACAATTCCGAAGTCGCCCCGTTTTCGCACGGCCGTGTCCAGGAAGTTAGAGGCCCCGGGCGACTCCCAGAAAGCCTCCATATTCATGCCGCGTCTCCACCTAGTAACCTCACGACAAGTGGATTAATTGTATACCGAACGCTCGCGCCCCTACGCGCATCCTCTTTGATGACCGGGCCGCTTTCGATCAAGCCAAGCAATCTGGAAAACTCAATCAGTACATCCGGATCCATTTCTGCAACGTCGTCGTCCTGGCCTAGCTTCAAGAGATCAGACATGTCGATGTCCGCCACCACTCTATCGAATGAGACGACGTGCCTCATGGCAGACTGCCATTTATCCGACAGGCCCATTTCCAGCACGAGGGCTTCGTGATCCGATTCCAGCTTCTTTTCAAATTTTGCTATCGATTCGACAAAGGTCTTGTTGTTCACACGTTCGTTTACAACAGCTTCAATAATCTCGCTCCAGCCTCCCGTTGCGTTGTAGACTTCTTCCGTTCTCTCGTCCGCATCGTCCACAAGCGCGTGGTGGAGAAGGGCCGAAATAAATGATTTCCTCCATGTCTGAAGCGAGATCATTTCCACATCATGGCGTTGATCCCTCGGCACCTCAGCCCATGTCGCAACATGTTCTGGCCCACCGATGAAAACGATTCCCACATGCCCGTCACGTATGACCCTAGTTCTGGTAGCTTGTCCTATCCACTCCTCGTCCCACTGCCTACTAGTATCTACGACAAAGATCTGGCTTGTATCTTGAACGACCCTGATTTGATTTAATTCGTTGCGGAATGATTGTACGGATTTCGCTCTCATGAGCGTGAACGTCAACTTGTCCGTTTGAAGCTTTTTAAGGCACGAGAAAGCTCTTTCAACACCGGCAAGGCTGTGACCGAATATCAGCATCGGCCGACCTGTCCTGTTTCGAACAATCTCGAACTCTTGCCCGATCGTTAGGACCGAACGCTTAAAGGACACTCCTTTTTTCCCAGCATCCTGGATAGGCCGCCGCTTCGCGGTATTCTCCAAACTTTGTGGCTTCGCTTTTGAAGCAAATTCGAAGAGGCCATCCTTCACCCGTTGGCGACCACCTATAAAGCTCAGAGTCGAACGTGACCGCAGCGTCCATCGATTGTCCCGAAGCTTCCTTAGGAGCCCAAGCACCTCCATCTCTTCAAGAAGTGCCGATACATCATCGAGTGTCGCACCTTCACCAAAGGCAGCGGGCCATAGAATCGCTGCCGCCTCTAGAACCTCAGATGCACGCATGCCGTCGTCCTCAATACCTGCATCAGTTTTTTCGATCATTTGATCTGCGACGACATATGCGAGAAGTTCGTATCTAGCTCCGTCGAGTTCGAGTGTCTTTTTGAAAGTTTTGCCGATCTCATCTTTCGTGCCCGGTGAGTTCAAAATTTCGTCAACAAGTTGCCCGTCAATCTCGCGATTAATTGCCTCACCGTGAACGACCCTGTCACGAATAGTCTTTAACAATTCTTGACCGACAAGTTGGATCAGGACCGGGTAATAGTTGCAGAAACTAAGAATTCGCCAGACGTCTTTAGATTCCTTGAAGTGATACCCAAGCCCCGCCAATGGAGCCGTCATTAGTGTTTCCGCATCCGCCACATCTTTATTGATCATGGGCCCGATTGGCAGCACACCGCTATCCATGTGCGTCAATGGCGCATTCTCTAAATCACGGCCGAAGCGGAGTACGTTTTGACGCCCAGCCAAAACAACCTTGAACCGGCGTCTGGTTGTACTCATTAACTGGCTGAGGGCGCGGATGGCAGCAAACTTCGCTTCCTCATCAGTCATAACAAACGCATCGCACTCATCCACCAAAAGGATGATTTGCCGTCGACTATCTTTCTCCAACCAGGCGATCACCCTTGCTCGGAACTTGTCCGGGTCACTTACAGGTTCAGGGAACACATCCTTGAGGGCTGCAGAGCCCATTTCCCATAGAATCTTCGTCTCAGCAGCATCCATGATGTCGATGTAGGCGCATGCCAAATCATTATCCCTAGCGCCTTCCTGATCCGCAAAGTGCCGAAGGAGCGCTGTTTTGCCGAGGCGTCTGCCACCGTATACTAAGAACCCACTGTCTGGGCTCTTGAGGACCCTGTATTCCTCGCGCCTTCCTTTGAACATTTCGGGCGGCACAGCATTGTTTCCGAAATCCCTATATGGATCGGAGAAACTGAATGCCTGCGCCACTTCCATCATTGTCAGTGGACGGAATCTCTTGTTTGCCAGGGTATAGAGAAAGATGCCAGCGTCGATCACGAGAGCTTTAACACCCTGCTTCATCGCGTCCCGTGCCAAAGAAGACCAATCGCTCTTCTTTACGGGTTTTACGACAACAATCATCACGCCCGCGTTAGTTACGTTGCTTTCGATGTTGGAGATTTCACCCATCGACGGCAATTTGTCATAAATACCGAGCCGCCAGTTGCCATGTGTTGCGCTGCCAAATGCAGGAAGAAGGATACTCTCTGCATCAGTCGGCACATCCATGCGTAATGTACCATGGTATTCTTTCTGGCTCTTTGAGCCCTGCTTGGCATCGGGTGTGATTTCCACACCACGAAATCCGAGAGTTTCCAAGAGAGACGCCGCCGAAGCCATCACCGCATTCGGCGATATATTGCTCTTCATCGACGCATCATGGAACTCTCGCCACCGTTCAAGGATTGCTAGCGCCACTTCCCTATCTTCAATTCGGGAGAGAGGAATTTCGAGATAGTCATTTCCATTAGTGATCGCGTCGGCGAGCTTCTCAAAATTCATCGCACTCTTTTCTTCGAAGATCGTCGGAACATCAATCAGTTCAAAGAATTCTCGAAACGCATCCGGAGAACGAATTCCTCGATGTTGTTTGTCTCCATCACCGCTATAGTAGTCGATGAGTTCATCGGCTGTTGCCAAGTCACGCTCTACATTAATTAACCTTTCGACTTCTTCAGAGGCTTTCCGATAGCCTTCATCAGACATCTTTTTTCGTAGGGATTTTAACTTGTCTTCAACAGGATACTTTTCCGTGTCGAAGCTAGCATCCAACTGCGACTGAATATCGCCGATCATATTCTCGATCGTTATGAAGTCGCGCAGACCTTCACGATCCGACACTAACTCGTAGAGCTTAAAGCTCACAGACGGACTTGCCTCTCCTCCAACCTGAAAGCCATCTCCGGCCAAGGACACTCTGGCTTGTTCGAGCCGGTCGTAAGCGGATTGGAGCGGGTCATCGGGCCGCAATGAATACCGTTGACTCTTGATAACGGACAACTGCGTATCTTCAATTGCCGTGATCACGGCTTC
This sequence comes from Rhodospirillales bacterium, assembly GCA_040218645.1. Classification (GTDB taxonomy): domain Bacteria; phylum Pseudomonadota; class Alphaproteobacteria; order Rhodospirillales; family Casp-alpha2; genus UBA4479. Next base: position 734,425 of record JAVJQZ010000013.1, on the reverse strand, counting down.
TTTTCTTATCTCGACGTCCTGATCGATAATCGATCTAATTTGAGAGATCTCGGCATCCCCGAAACCATACCATTGAGCGGTTTCCACTAAGAGCCTAGCGGCATTGAAGGACCCCTCATCCATCCGTGCCTTGATGGCACCGACGATCCCTTCCTTCGATCGCCGATCTTCTCTGTAGGAAACCTTACCGGCGACAATCGACGACTGAAGCACGTCAGCTTGATAGGGCGAAGGCACCCATTCTCCGGCGTAGGTAAGGCGTGGAATCCATAGTAAAGGCGCGTGCAAAGCTACCATTGCTCGTGTCGGATTCGACTTTGGCGGCACCGTCCCAGAAGCCATGCCTTGAAGCCTAGTTAGAACGGTTTTCGCCACGCCCGCTGCCGCCGCAACCAAGCGGCCGTGTTTGGCAACGAGATCATCGAGTTCTTCGCTTGCTTCCTCGGTTGCTTTCTTAATTTTGTTGGAGAGACGCTTGAGTACTGCTTCGTCATAGTTCTCAGGAACTTCACGGATTATGATATCTGCCCATTCGACAGTCTGCTTGCATATCTCCCTAATGTTGTTGGTGAACCAGACGCGGCCCTCACCGACAATTTGTGTATATGTCTCCTCTTCTCCCTCTGCTGTTTGGATGAGTTCGTCTGCTTCCAATTTCCCAGTATATTTGCTTGCGATAAATTTTGCTCGCTTCGCTCGTTTCAGAGAATCTCCGGCTCCTTCGATCGCATTCTTAATTTCTTTCAGAGGGCCTTTCTTGATGAGCCAATTCTGCACCTGTCGGCCAACTTTGTAATGGCGTTGGGACTGTTCGATTACATCTAGCTTTCCCTTGATCGACCTCGCTAGTTCATTTGCGTACGACTTGTCTTCCGGCGATGCCAAGGCGAAAAGACCGGACGCGGTAAGAGCAAATTGGTTCTTCTCGTTTTCCTTTACGACCTCACTCAGCCCGAAGAAGCAGTTGCCAACGCCATTCTTGAGAGTTGTCGTGATGCTGACACTGCTCGAATTGGCGAGACCACTAAACAGCGCAAGTTCAATCGTTGATGCGAAGAGTGCGATACGTCTCGCAGCCACTCTCTCGCTGTCTTCTGAAGCTGCAAGATCAGTCGCCGCTTGCATGGCCCCGCTCATTGCATCGGCATATCTCTCCGCGTCGTTAAAAGACACCGCCTGAGTGAAATTCGCGCAAGCGGCAAGAAGCAATTCGTCAGGCGTGTAGTTAAATTCAAAGTGTGGATGTTCGTGCTGCGAAGCGATAACAAGATGATAAGCGAGCCCGAACTCGGAACGGCTGAACAGGTCGTCAAGGCAATCATTGATAGCTGCGTTTTGGCGTTTTGCCTCTAGCTGATCCTTCTCCGCCTGCTGGAGTTCCAGCATAAGATCATCATCCGTGACTTCGAAACTCTCGTCGCCCTCCGTGGCCAGTTCATCTCGATCAATCTTCCCTGAATCACCATCCACGTTATTTCCAACGTCGCCTTCTAACCCTTTATCGGGTTCGGCCTCAATTAGGTCCTCGTCGTCGAGCTCGTCATCCAACTCGTCATCAAAGATCGTGTCTTCTCGCAGTTCAATGACTTCTTCATTTTGCTCATAAATGTCTTGCTCACCACGAAAAGTGTCTTCTTCCACCGTATTTGAAAGTATAAATTTTATTGCTTCCTCAAGATCCTCAAATGCAGCACCAAGAACAACTGTGAAGAAACTGACGGCTTCCGGCAGGGCTTTTTCGCGCTCAATCTCATCCTCTATCTGATGGGCCTCTTTCCGAGCCAGGTCGGCATCTTTGACACTCTCGAACCGTTCCTCAACAGCATTTACATTGGCTTCCAAAATAGTCGCATCGATATTCTTAGAAATCTCGCTCGGCAATGTATCGACTGCGTCCGCGGTTTTCTTCCAAGCGTCTGTCAGTCGTTTCGACGCAATTTCGACAAGGCGATTTCGGCATTCGATCAGGCGATCATTAAATGTTGAGATATTTAATGCCGTAGGCTCATGTTCGATTTCTAAGAAAGCGTCTTCTATTTCCTCAACGATATCTCGAAGTCTTCCGACACCTTCTTCAGACGGTTCTTCAAGGCCTGTTGCAATGATCTTCAGGCGGTCTACCGCTTTCCGCCACTTTCCAATTGCACCCTCTTCCATCTGACCAATGGCGTCATCTTCCTCGGTAGCATTGGCGGACTCACCATCTTCCCAATAGTTCGAATGTTCGAGAATGTGATCCAGCTCGGCACTAGAATCCTCTCGTTGATCAAAATACTGGACGATCAAATCAACATCTTCTGGTTTCGACACCAGATCTCTCAGCCCGACAAGAAACGCGCGATAAGCAGCGTGATCTCTCTTGAGAGTTGGGAACACTACATTATGGAACGCCATGGTCAGTGCCATAGCCTCGTTCCCATCCTGGAGGGCGTTCGAAATTGCTCCTTTAAGAAACTCATCGCCGGACTTGGCGTCGTCATCAAAATAGCATTGAGCCTCCCTGGCCACCCCACCGACAAGTTCGCGGCCAAATTTCTCTTCTCTTTCTGGAGTGGCTAAGAGTTTGAACTTGTTGATACTCAAACCGTAGAAGGCTGCCAGAAACATTGGGAAATGCAGTCCTTCGATGATGTAAGGAATTGACTTGTTCCGACCGTGTGCCTTCTTGTCCGTCGGCCAGCCATCATAACCGGACATCGCTGCGAGCCGCTCCGCTTCAAGGCGAGCGATATTTTTGAATTTGTCCGGGGCGTAAATGTATTTGGCTACCCATTCGTCATTTACAAATGACGGTAGTTTGGAAATGCGTGTTTTGGCCATTTCTGACTCGGCTGATTCCAAAGGACGCTCTTCCTCGCCCCGCTTGGTAACTTGGTTCGTTCTATGCTCTCGGGAGCTCCGTCCATCTTTGGTCATTCTGTCCGTTTCTCCCTTTGCAATACCCTCAAATGACATCAAGCTCGTCAAACTCGATGATGACCTAAGCTTGGACATAAAATCAGCATTCCAGCTTCTAACGCCCCCTTCATCGTCGTCTTGTTCGTCGTCTTGTTCAGAATCCAGGCCACCTGAGTCTTCATCCGGATCTGGCTCTGGATCGTCTGCTGGTTCATCGTCCTTTAGCAAATATCTCGCGATGTAATCGCAAACCTTTTTGTCGAACGAAATCGGCGCAGGCAAAGACGTCATATTCTCGTGGTGGCCGTAGCCAATCCGCAGGCTATCTACAAAATCCGCGATGACATCCTCATCGTCTTCTGCTGCCTTTTTCATAACGGCAATCTCAAGAACGCTTGGCGTCGGGGTCGGTTCTGTCCGCATTGCATTGTCCGAGATGCTCATCCGGTAAATAGGCCCCTTTGGAGAGTCGCCAAAGACCTCTCGAAGGGTCTCCGACTTGACCCGGATCATGTTCGTTCGATCACGGAAGGCACTTCTATCTATGCGGCTCTTCGTTTTGACGGTGGCCTTCCCTCCGGTTGCCCAGTACAGTCCGCCATCGATCCAGGAATCGAGCTTCAAGAGCTCTTCGCTTACTGTTGCTCCAGCAACGGAAATCTCGGCTCCTGTTTTCTCCCAGTCATTGAATGGATCAATTTCGTCGAAAATTCTCGTTTTAGATTCGCCGATAAACCCAGCAGCGTTCCTATCAACCCGTACGATACGAACATTCCTCCAGGCAACACCGTCGACGATACCGTCGGGAAGCGACTGAAACTCGAGCCCATCGAGCAGCATGTTGTTAGTCAGCGATGGCCATAGGGCTCTTGCATTGGTCGCATCAATCATTACGACTGGGCATTCACCGTTGTCGGCGCTTTCATCGATAATATCTTTGACGAATTGCTGAAATACGACCCGCTCTTCGTCACGCGTATCGCCTATGGACATGCCAGGATATAAAGCGATGTCGGTCAGGAATTCATTGAGGGGCTTCCATTCACCCCCTCGAGTAGGCGCGGCTCCTTTCCAGATCGCGCGCGCCAAAGTTCCTCGGCGACCAGGTTCCGATCGAAACGCAACGGCGAGAGTCCCTCCTTTTCCGCGACCCCTCTTCATTTGGGCCAACTTGATCACGGAGATGCCAATTACACACTTTGGTCTTACGGCTTCCTCTTCAAAGGCTTCCTCTAGAATTTCATCGATCGGATCTATACACCCCGAATGCCCGAGCAAAAGATCGTAGACTGCTGCTTGTACTCGATAGAGATAGTCCTTCAAGCCATCTCTTCTCCTGGCGTCCAATGGCAGGAGCCATTGAGAATTGCTATCCGCTTCAATCGCAAATGCAGCTCGGCCAGCCGCCTTACAGGTTTCATCATCCCTAAGGTATTTGTCCGACCCGTCCCGTTGATGCCAATCCGCTGCCTGTACGAGAACGTGGACACCATGGTTCGCCTGCGACTTCACCTGCCTTGCGACCGGCTCCCAGACCTCATAGCGCCTCTTAAATCTGTCATTCACGTTCTTTGCATCGGGGAAGTCCGATTTCGGACCGTGAGCCCGTGACGGTAGTCCGAAACCAGTTCCAATCTTGACGGCTTTCCCAAAGATGCATTCGATAGCGAGCTCAAGAAGGTCTCGCTCTTCCTTTTTTCCCGCAACAATACTTATCACCGGCCGATGCATATACGTCTCAGAGATACGAACCGCATTGACGTCCCGCATGACCTGCAGTTTTTGCAACTCGGTGGCACCGTTGTTGCTTAAGCTAAAGGTGCCCGTCGGCAACTTTTCCTTTAGGAGTTCGATCGCCGTTTCTTCATCGAATTCTTCGTCCGGATTTTCTAGTGATCCTGCTACGAAATGAGCCAGGGCGTCCGCACCAAGCTTACTGTGCGGCTCCGTGTCTTTTTTGACTGACTTTCCGATGGACTCGAACGCCAAAGGCTCCAAACTAAGCCCTCCGAGCTGGTCCTGAACTTTCTTCACCAAATCCAAATTGTCGAGTACAGCTGCACCGGTGCCGATTTTATGCCCCCCGAACGCTGCTGCGTGTGGAATGCCGACGAATACTTCCCCAATACCTCCAGCAGTCGCCACTATCTGTTCGCGTAATTCCCCTTTGGGCATCGCATATAAAGACTGAAGCCCGTGAAGAATGCAGGCAGGTTCCAGCACATCTTCCGGCTCACCCCTCCGTAGCGGAATTTGCGTCGTCACTGCAATTTCCTGACAGTCTTTTGTCATAATGTGCGGATGAATTTTGCGGAAACCGTTCCCGCCAAGCCGCCCGGGCTCTGGCAATTCATTGATCCAGCGCCGCCTGGACGCCTTGATTTTGAGATAGGGAAGAGTCTTTCCTGGCATAGTCTCCAGAGAGACATAGGCAACCATTGAATATGCCGCGCCGCCATACTCCAACGGCCATGTCTGAAACTCCAATAAATTGGAATTCACTCGAGATCGGATCACTCTCGCGACTGGTCCTGCACCCTCGAAAAGTTCCTCACCGCCCAGCCGCCCGGCTACGATGCGCAAGAGGTATTCTTTTACTACCTGGAAATCAGCAGGATCGATATCGTCATTCGACAACTTTTCCGTTGTCGCGCCGAAAGCTCCAGATTCGGAAATAGCGTCTCGTAAACTCTCTATAAGTGCTTCATCGACGCCAACGCGATCTGCCCACTTTGCGAGAACCAAGTCAACCCACGTTTGGGTTGCCATTCTCACACCATCGATTGCATCCGACTTTCCAGCTGTAGTTGAAAGGATGGGCCTTACCTTATCAGACCATGGAGCTCCACATTCACTATCGACGTGCACTGCATCTCGGTGTTTTACCTGTAGAGCTGCGCGCAACGACGCATAAGGCAAAGAGAAACCTGCGTCATTACCTCCTTGCAGTGCCATCTCAGCGATCAGCTTCATACGAGCCTGAACAATGCCCCCCCACCTGATGGTGATGACCGTCAATCTTAATTTCGGCAATTCGGTAAACTGTAACGCGCCGACAGCCACCTCTCCCTTCTTGTTGGATCCAGGTCGAATCGTGAAGAGCTGTTTAAGAGTTTCGGGTACAGCGTTCGTTTCATCAGACATTCAGGCATTCAACCTTTCAGGTCCGTGCACTTCTCAAGCGGTGCCAGGAACGGCTCGTAGAGGGCCCTGTAAACTTCTTTGTGGATGGGATTTGAAGACATCATGTTCTTGCGTAGGATATCCCTAATGGAAATGAGCATGGACGTGTACGGACTATCGTTCTTACCGTTGTCGGCGAACGAGTTAGGCGCCCAGGCTGCATCAGCGAAGTAGACCCTAACCTTTTTCCCGTTTCTCATGCCGCGGCCAATCGTCTGTAGAACGTCAATCATCACATCAGCCGTGAACGGTTCCATATGGGGACCCAGCATGCTCGCAATAATAGGAAACCGCAACAACCTTCGGACCGTCGCCATCGTATCGAAACGCTCTGATTCCCAAGCTTTTTTAAGGGCCGGGAACCCTCCGGCCGGTGCGATAACTTTCTGCTCCAGGTTGAGCGTACCGCAGCCTACAACACCGGTCACTAGGTCTAGGTTATCGGCCGCCGGATGCGGTCTGGTCAGGAATACGATCGTTCCAATGACGGCATCATTCCTTCTCGTCCCACTAGGAAAAACGATATTTACACCTCGAGATAGAGATTTCATCGGAAACACGATCGCGTCCCAATCTTCCCGGCCGCCGATGTGCTCGACCTGGGAAGCAACCACCCAATCCGCACCGGCGCCTTTTGGAACTCTCTTGGTAACACCGATCGTACGCTCGCCGAGTGCCGGATAACGACGTTTCAAATACTCTTTGAAGATCGCAACCTGCTCATAACTGTTCACCACAAAGGCGATCCGACGCCCCTTGTCAAAGTCCTCGAGCATTTTTTCGACACGCGGCGATGCACCTGCGTAATAGTGATCGATCATGTGCCGCAGGATGATTTCGCGCCTGCTCAGCTTGGACCCCGAGAACCGGATCGGCTTTCCCTTGTTGTCCGGGTCGGGGATCTTCTGTAGGTGCCACTCACTCCGCTTCCACTCATCCATGCCGCCCTTAGCGCGAAGAACGATGTCGGGGCCGATGTTGATGTGATAACTGGGGCTCTGCTCCAAGAACGAGGTCGCGCTCGTAAGCAATACGTTCGGCCCCTGCCGCACACCTTCGCGTCTGAAGAGTTCGTGCCACCGGTAAAGAAGTATCCGCGGCGCACCGGTGAATGAGAGATACTGGAGCCTGAGCGATTTGCGGCCCTGATCTTCCCCCTCGAAGGAGACCCTGACACCGGAGAAGCGACCGATTACGGCTTCCGGCATCAAGGTGACGAGGTCAGCCGAGGACCCGGTCCCGGCAATCTGTGTCTGATGGATACCTTCTGAGACCATGCTCCGCTGCGCCATCGAAAGCAGGCGGAACTCGCTCACGACCATAGTAACGCCCATGAGCATGCTGAAGTGCTGAACGGTTTCCGCGGCAGACTGATGCCCTGCCGGAGGCACTAGATTTAAGAGTGCGTCCCTGGCCAGCGCCTCGAACTCCTTGCGTCGGCCGATCTCGTCGCTGTTCAGCCACAACCGCAATCCAGCGGCGATGTCCCGAGCTGCCTGCTCAACCTCCCCCTCCGTCTTTTTTAGCTCACCGGCGACCGCCGCTATGTTCATTTCGAACTGCTGATTGTTTGGATCGGCCTCCGTCAGAGCCGCCCGAACGGCGTCGTCCCAGAACTCTCGAATGCGTTCAACGCGGTCCTCTTCCTTCTCCCTCTGTGCCAGCGAGAGCGCCGTTAGGTTTTCGGGCATGAACAGGACGCCCAGGATCGAATTGCCAGTTATAAAGCGGCCACTGTAGGTCTCGACGAGAAGTTTGTCCTGCGTCGCGTAGTCGAGTTGCAGGGTGTGCGTCAGGAACGCGTTGAAAACGCGAAACCTGGTAACGGCGAGATTGTAATTCTGGACGTTGGAACCTGTATGAAAATTCCGCCCTTCGGTCATCGGCGCGACGAGGTCGTCAATGATCTGCTTCTCCATGCTGTCTTTGGAGCCGGTAATATCTAGGGAAACGACGCTCTTCTGATCGAGCGCTGCCTGGGCACCGTCGGCCTCGTCAACGATGACGAGATCCATGGTCCGTGCGATCATTTCAAAGTACCGGATGCTCTCCTGATGCTCCAGGAAGTGTGGCTGGATCACAGTGTCCGACGAGTGAATGTGGCCCAGCCAGATGCTGTGGTCGGTGAGTTGCCTTGGCGCCCGCATTCGGCCGCACCATGACGAGACGGGACACCGCAACGTCGCTTCCTGCTCCGACTCCGATCCGTTCTTCTTGGTCTTCTTCTGTTTGAGATCTATGCAGGGTGGATCTGTGTGCCTGAAAGCTGGGTTTTCCGTATTGGGCCCCGATCTATAGGCGTCGAGTGGGCAATTGATGCCGAGAAGATCGGCGCCGACCATCGTCGTGCCGAAGCCGTGGTTCTGCCCCAGGCTTGCAAGCCGCTCCGCCAGTCGATCGGCATGGTTCAATCGCGTCTCCGGAGACTGGCCGACCATCAGCCCCACGTCAGCACCGTAGAACCTAAGGTCCGACAGCAGATTCAGCGACGTTTCTATAGACGGCAGAAGGACAGCCGCACGATATCCGTGCCGCGCCATCCACATCAGGACCAGCATGATTAGCGTTGTCTTGCCAGCACCTGGGAGGCCGAGCATGTGTTTCAGGCCGTCAAGGTCGATCTTGGTCTGCGGCGTCAGCTTTGCGCCGACCGGCGCCAGGACGTCGAATTTCCATTTCTTGGTCGTCGGGTCGATGAGGCGGTTCAGCCAATTGCCGGGCCGCCGCTCAGGATTAGCTCCGTCGATCTTGTCGAGTTCCTCGGCGAGTTTCACCAAGTCGGCTAGCGGAATGCCGATGGCACCTCGCGGCGCCCGTGCCAGATCATGGTAGCTTGGCGGCGGAAGAGGCGGTAGCGCTGCCAGGTCGATAGCAACCGGTTCCGGGAACGACGCCGTGCCGAGATTCACGCTTGCGGCCCGAGTCATATCACCGTCGCTGTAGTTCCGACTTCGGTAACCCAGCGGCTGCGTTATCGCCGCGAGCATTTCGGAAATGATGGGGTCTGTCGGGGAAAGTCGCGGCACGAAGGGGTATGGATCCCTGGTGTCGATCTCGTAGGGGGGCTCAACATATCCGGGATCGAGGCGGTGCTCGTCTTCCCATTCGAGACAATCGTTAACTGCCCGGCGCACGCCCCGACGCTGAGAGACGTCGATCCCCATGAGGCGGAGATTCCACAGCGCTGTCCTTGCAGGAAGCGACACCGGATGATCGTAGATGGAGCCAAATCCGGTCGTCAGCACGTCGAACACGCTCAGGTTCGTAACGCCAAGAATGTGTTCCGCAATCAGGCAGAGCCATTGTGCCCGCAGGGCGTTAAGGCTCTCGAAACCTGTTAGCTGCGGCCTATCCCTCATGCGCCCGTTCCATGTTTGGCCGTGACCGCCACTATGGTTTCGGACGTCGTCATGAAGTTGATGCCCTGCACACCGCCAGTGTAGGAATCCTTGAGTTGCTTTACGTAGTCTGGGTTCTTTTTCGTCTTGGCGTCCGGGACGACTAGGTACTTCTCCGCAAACGCCTGAAGCCCGCCAACGCTCTCGCTCAGCTTCCTACCGAGAACAAGCGGGCTCGCATACGACTTGGCATCGATGCCGATCTTCAAGTCCTTGGTGCCGACATCTGTCTGGTCTTCGTAAGGGTATAGGACGACCGGAACTCCCGCCGCCGTCAGCGCATCGTAGATCCGCACCTCGTCCAGTCCGGGCCCAACCCAAAAGGCGCTCACTGACCTCTCAGCCGTCCGGAAGATACTCGGCTCCGACAAAGACGCTCTAAGGTTCGGCGTCGGATTCTCCTCGATACATTGCTTCAGGTGGCACCGGCCGTTCGGATAGCTCACCAGGTCCTTTTCCGGCCACAGCAGGCCGCCACACCCGTCACAAATTTTGATTTCTCCATCGCTCCAAACAGCAGCAACCGGGACGTCTTCGTAAAATCGTTCGATGTCGTTTGCGATAGCGGCGCGGCCGCCGGAGGAGACGAATTCCTTCAACTTGGCGACGGAAACAACGGGGTTTCGAACAACAAACTCCCGGATCACCGTATAGGCATCCGCCTTACGCTTGGTGCCGAGCGTCGCGACTGCGGACCTGAGCCGATTGTGCTGCATATTTTGTAGTGTTTCCACCTCGCCACCGACATTGGCGAGCGCGATGCAATCGTCTGTCGGCACGCCGAGTTCGCCGTCCACCAAGATCGTGTCCCTGTACTCGAACTTCGCATCCGCAAGTATTGGGATTCCCCAATCGCTCACCGGGGTCGTTGCCATGGCCAGAACATCATGGATGCAGCTACCGAGGTCTGCGACACCGTCCTCGAGACAGATTGACGACAACATCGCCAATGCCCGTCTCAGGCGTTGCGGCATGAGCCTGTCCTGCTTGACGATCGACCACTCTTTCGTGGTGTCGTTCAGGGATACGATGCCGTCGGCCAGTGCGTTGATAGTGACAACGGGGTCGTGATATGACATGCTTTCCTCAATGACTTATATCTTGTATCACAATGACTGTGAGACAACAAGGGTGTCACTAGACGAGATACTACCCAAACGAAACCGGACGGCCATCATCGAACGGATGCGTTGGATTGACGAACGTTTGTATTGGGTCGGTCGATTTCGTCGCAGTGTCTATGCCGAGCGTTTTGGTCTCTCCATAAACCAGATCACATCTGATTTCTCCCTATATGAACAGCTGTCTTCTTCTCCTCTTCGCGACGAGGACCGCTGGATTCTTCCCACTATCCCCTATACTCCGGTTTTCGATGGAGAAAGAAATCTAGACTCCTGGATTTCAAGTGAGCCGTCCCGAACACGGGTAATTTCATGGGACGAAGATATCGTCCCTTCCAAGTGGCTCGATATGGATATTCTCCAGGCAGTCCTGAACTCGAGCGAAACGGCTACACCTCTTCTCGTTAGTTACGCGAGCATGTCGTCAGGAGAAGAGAAAAAACGCGTACTCTGTCCACATGCAATTGTCCGCGCGGGTGGGCGTTACCACGTAAGGGCCTGGGACGACCTTCGTTCTAGGTTTGCCGATTTCGTCATCGGCCGCATGTCGAATCCAGAATTAAGGCCAAAAGAAACTTGGGTGAGTTCGAAGGCTGACAATGCCTGGAACGAGAATGTCGACGTTCATATCGGCCCCCATCCAGACTTGGACGAGTTTCAAAGAGGCATCGTTTGTGATGAATGGGGAATTGAGGATAGCGCCACAATATTGCAGTCGCGCCGTGCACTACTATTATATTTTCTGGATAGCCTGCAATTGCTCGATGCCGTTAAAGCGGGTCATGGCTGCGGCTCGAAAATGCGAGGAATATGCTGCCTGAATTCTCAATCTCTGGCGGCCGCACTGGAAGATTGAAATTGTCGTTTAATACAATCTCTCAGGTGTTGAGGGAGCTGATTATTTTATGTAGCCGACGCGTCGCGCCTTCAAAGAAATAAGTAAACATCTTCCAACAGTACAGTTTCCTTAGCCCGACACCGCTTTTCGGTTTAATCTGAGTCTTGGCGCTTCATCCACCTTGTTCGTCCGTTAGGTCGCTCATTTCTCGTAGCTTTGTTCGAGCGATTGGGTTCGTTATCGTGCAAGATGTTTTTTTGAACGATAACACTCTTTCTTCGAAGGGAGAGAATCATGCGGATGATTATGGGTGGGGTAAATGGTGAGTATTTACGGGACATCGTCGAACAATCCGTTGGCAAAACGGAACAGGTTGTCGCCGCCGTTGCTTATGCGACAACTAGTGATCTTTTATTCGATAGCTGTTTCAAACGGAATATACCGGTAAAATTTTGGGGGCGGTTCGACGAAACCAGCCCAGTCAGCATCCCAGTTCTAAAGAAGTTCTTGGAATCGCGTTCGCCGAACTTCGTTTGCAAGCTGGTGCGGCAATTTCATCCGAAGATAATTTGGTGGCAGGGCTTCGGCGTTTACATCGGGTCGGCGAATCTGACCAACTCAGCATGGTACAGGAACTTTGAAGCAGGATGCTTTTATAACGATTCTGAAGTGGCTGGTCTCGGAATCGAGATGGAACTGCAAACTTTCTTTCGAAAGATCGACGAGAAAGCTTCGCCATTGACGAACGAATTGTTTGAATGGATGGAGGCGCGCGCAAAGTCCAACGCCAGGAAGCAAAAACAGGAGAAGGATGAAGTCGACAAGTTTCTCGAGACTGACCTAGTCCAGTCATGGGAGGGAATGGCTGTCGTTGGCAGAAAACAGGCAAGTGAACAGCGACGAGAGGCATTCATGAAGGAGTGGTTTGAGGCTTTGCAATATCTGAGGGACATCGCCGATATTGTCGATCGGCCTGAAAATCGACCCGATTGGCTGGGCGAAAATGTGCCTGCCGGATCCCACGCCGATCAGTTCCTTCACGCGCACTACTATAACCGGACGTTCGACGATCGGCGGGCGGCCTATGAGGATCATCACAACGCCAACAAAGGAAATATTGCCGCTGCCCTCAGTGACGCTGTCTCATGGTGGAAAAGCCAGGAAACGCCACCATCCAATGAAGATGTGACGCTACATGAGTGGGCGCCAATCGTCAGGGATCTATTGTCCGAGGAAAAACTAAAAAGTCTGAGCGGGAGAGATTTCCGAGAGGTATGCTTGCGTGTGCATTCAATGCGCGACCACGCGCGACGGGTGGCAAACAAAGTTCTTGGGCTGCCGGGCGACCGAGAATACACGATCGAGGAAAAGACCCATGCCTTCGCGGACTATCTCATGTCTCAGACGTCACAAGGTGGACATACGATTTTGGGCGTTCTTCATCATGTACTTTACGGAGGCCCCCGAGATCAGACGCCGTACCGAATGTGGCAGGCCATTTCTGAACCTGAATGGCAGCTTGATCATTTAGGGGTCAGTGCCCTCGGAGAGATCGTGGGGTGGGCATTACCAAACGATTTTCCACCCCGGAATGGACGCACAAGCAAGGCGCTGCGCTCACTTGGATATGATGTAACCGTTCATACCGCATAGAAGCTGGCCTCGCTGGCGCAATGCCATTTGTGGCCGCAGTCCTATCAATTCAGCGTCCCCGAAGTCGTCCGGGCATCGAATACATTCGAATCACCCCCACTTCGCCGCTTTGATCGGAATAGACACGCCGTCTATCCGAATACACACATCACCCTATCTGCCTGATAACTTCGCAGACTATGAAATTTGATCCAAATTTGACCCGCAAATAGCAAAGCTTGATACGTTCGATTTTCTGGCCACGGGCCTAAGGCATCTGTATTTGACGAGTATGTTCGAAGGAACGAACCAGCGATCAGCTTCGTCTTCTCTAAACTTGTCTCGACAGCAAATTAAACGAGCTCTTTATCATGTATTTCCTGCAAGAGGCCTTCGGGATGAAGAAATCCGTCCATCTCAGAAATATATGCATCCAGTTCGGCGATAACTTGGTCGAATTCCTCGGATTGCTCCTCCGAGTGCATGTCCGTCAAGCGCGCCCGTAAACGATTCAACTTTTCGAGCTTGGTCAATAGCTCGGCGCGCTCCGACAAGAGTTCTCTAAGCTTCTTTTGTCGCTCTCTCGCCTCTGCCTCTAGGTGTCTCCTTTCAAGCTCCTCGGCTCTTTGCCTCGCGTCTTCCTCTTCTTTCTTTTGACGTTCCTTGATCAGCGAAGAAGCTACGTCGAGAGTCGAAGCGACCATTGTTAGATAGTCCTCGACACGCTTTGTTTTTCTGTCTTGCCAACGCCCGATAACATTGTCTCGATGCCATTCAGGAATTGATGGGTCTCTAATTTCCAATGATATACGCCCAGAGGGAACAGGATCCCATTTCCGGTAGGCTTGGGGTTTTCCAGAGTAAATTGATGGATAACGCTTGTAACGTTCCTCCGCCTCCGCTTGGGCTTTTAATTCCGCTCTCGAAGGCGTGTGCGGCTTCTGAGAGTTTGTCTCATAAATTCTCAACCTGAATTTCTCGTCGTTACATACGAGTAAGAGGCCGTTAGGAGATGAGACAGTTGAAACCCCAATCGCACGCCCAACCTCTAACAATTGAAGGAAGATGCTGACGGCTCTTTCGATGCTGTTTCCCCCAACTGATACACGGGGAAGATTGTCCTTTTCTATGTTTAGGAAGCCATCTCCATCTGGCTTTCGTTTCCTAAGTGCGGCCTCAAGCCGTAGGACCGATTTCGGTTCGCGCATACAGTCAGGTTGGTTTTCAGGTTTTTGTTGAGACTTCCGTACGTCAATTGTCTCGGGTACCGCATTCGCCCTTGCACGCTTTCCAAGGCTCCATCCATCACGACGACGAATCGGTACATTCATGTCTAGCGCGAAGCGTTTTGTTGGCAGCTGTTTGACCGCAACCCTTTTCCCGTTCGTCAGCTTCGCCCAGTATCCACGTCCAGGAACCGGGATGTCATACTTGGCACAGGTCTTCTTAAGAGCGACATCAGATATACCGAACTCAGGTGCCAATCGGCTCATGGGCATAGACCATACAAGGTCATACAATTCAGATCGTGTCACCTGTGTGTCTCCAGGTACTCATTTGAAGAAGAAGGGCTGACTAAGCCTCATGCCATTATTCCGATTCGAGTGGTACGAACACACCGTCTTTTCGTATTCCCAGGTCCCTGGTTCCGTCCTCAAAAATTCTCTCGATCAGTCCCGGATGTGATCGGGACATCTGGTACATGATCGGCGCATTATCTATCCCAGTGGCATCGCCGCTTGTGCTGGCTTTTCGTGTTTCGTCCGCAAGGTCGTCGAATTCAACCCGCTGTATATTCTTCGGCTTCTCTGGTTTCTTAGGCACTATCTCACAGTCTCTATGAACGCAGCATCGGGAATGGTGTTTTCGACGTTTTGTCGGTCCGTTTCAACAGCGACGGCGAAGCTTGCCGCTGAACAGGCGAATGAAAGCGCTATAACGCCGTGCTTTGCCACTCCGATCAAGGCATCTGAACAACCCGCATTATACAAAGCTTCGAGATAATGTTCCGGGTCATCGTCAGGTTCGAGCAACAAGTGCCGTAGAGTGAACTCGAACGTCGTCATTGGCAGTTCCTGCCAGTCTCAGTTATGGATGTTGCCACGTCATAGCTCAATCACGAGACCTGGATCGAACCCTTGAACCGGTTCATGTGGATAGCCGCGCTGGTTTGAAAGCATACAAGTTTCGCCGAGCAAGAAGTCACAGCACGAATGGCTATGACCAAAAATCCAGGCCGCGACCCCCGACTGTTCGATTTCATAGTCCAGATCAGACACGAACGCTGGCGACAACAGGTCTCCCTTATAACGAGGTTCGATCGCATTTGTTGTCGGCACGAAGTGGGTGACGATGATTGTTCGTGTAGGATCGCCTTTCTCTATCTCCCGAAACAGAAATTCGCGTTCCTTGAGGAACCATGATCGGGTATCGGATGGAGTGATCTTTCTCCTCGTCCCATCAGACTGATCCTTGTGAATCAGTCTGTAATCATTCAGCAATTTTATTGCATGATTCATTGAGTGAGCGCGTTTGAGCTCACCATGCAGGTCAAAGTCGGACCAGAGCGTTGCACCAATGAACCGCCATCCCATGATTTCGACGGCGCCTGGGTCAAGCAGGTTGATGCCGTGCCATTCTGCAGCAGCTCTCATCTCAGCAGCGGCACTCTGAATAGACCGACCGTCCTGGCAGTAGAATTCATGGTTGCCAGGAACAAAAATAATTGGTTTGCGTTCGAAGTTATCGGCGGCCCATTCAATACCTCGCACGCCAAGGTCAATATCTCCAGCCAACACCACGACGTCATATTTCTCCGTCACTGGTGGAACGAATTCTTCGAATTCGTTGTGCAGATCGCTGTAAATCAATAGTCGCATTTTGAATCCTTCACTCTATTTGGAGATCCTAATGCGGGTAAGTGACAGAGGCGGGCATAGCGAAGCGGGGCCTACGAACTTTGGGGAGAAGTCTGTACACCTTGTCCGAGGCTGTTTGCGATGATGCGGTTTCTTGAACCGGCAGGACAGGGATTATTGCCTTGGCGCTTTCTCGAGAGGGATTTTCCCTGCCGACGAAGCGATGAAGAGCACTAGGCAGGAATTCTAGATAGCGATACCAGGCGCTGAGCTGATCAGCGGTTAACCTCCTGAATCGGTAGCTTTTTCAGTAGATAGTTGGTATATAGAACTATGGTGAAGAAGACTGCAGATATTAACCTTCCTGGCAAACTGACCACGAGCAGTGGTCTGGACAAGATTGCTCTCACGCACCTGACTGCCGCTAGACGAACACTACTTTACGACACAAGTGCAGTTAGTGAGCTAATGTCGCGACATATCGGCAAGGCTGCGAAAAGAGGACAGTTTGTCACTCCTCCTTCTCCTCCAACACCGGCCGAGGTGAAAGAAAGAGCAAAATCTCTCGATCTGAAAACACTCGCCGCTCTTGGTGTCGTTCCAGACAACAACTCAGAACGCGCTCGCGAGCATAACGCTGCGCTTGATGGCTTGTTAGAAGTATTCAAATCGGCAACCGAGAAGGCAAAAGAACGCGCTCTCCAGTTGGATGGTTATGCAACAATTGAGGACGGTCAGGTCGTCGTAAAACGGCATAAATGAGCGTCAACGTCTTCGGCAATCTGCCATCACCGCTATTGGTGATCGTCGCAGGCCCGAACGGTTCTGGTAAAACCACCTTATCTCGCGATTTGTTTCCGGATCCGGACGAAACCGACATGGTCTGGTTGAACGCAGATGAACTCGTTCAATACCTGCGCGAAACCGACTCCGATATCGAGAATATTCCACTGCATGCTGCCAAAACGATCGACGGAATGCTCGACGAGTGCATCGAGAACCGCGAGAGCGTCCTCGTCGAGACGGTGCTGTCGAGTGGCAAGTATCAAAGCCGAGTGAAGCGAGCCAAAGAACTCGGCTTCTACGTTCTCTTCGTATTCGTGACACTCGATCGACCGGAGTTAAACATCGAGCGCGTCGCGCAGCGTGTCCGCGAATCGGGTCACGATGTTCCCGAGGAGAAAATCAGATCGCGGTACCACAAGTCGATCGCAGAAGCGACGGGCTTCTTCGGCGTCGAGGCTCACCTCACGATCTTCATGGACAACACCTCATCTCCTGTCGAACTCCTGCGCGTCGTCGACGGTTACATTACGATCAAAGACAAGAAACGATGCGAAGAGATAATTCCAGGTTTTGAGCCGTTCGCCGCGAAATTCAGACAAAAGACGCTTGTGCGTCGGAAGTAGAAGGACGCTGTGAGTGATAAAGATCTTCCCGAATTTCGATCAATTTCTAGCGCAATACAGAATCAAAAGTTCGCTGAGGGAATAGAGGCATTCTGCAGAATTGTTAATCCCAGTAAGCTGACCAGTTGAGGGCTAACCCAACATTCACGACGGCAACCGCGAATAAGCAAAGAATCATCGTGGCAAACCATATCACGGAATTTCGGCAGGCACTGGCCTTAAAATCGTACCAAACATGATCAGCCTCATGAACATCGCGAAAATCACCAGTGGTTTCTTGCATTTTTGAATGGTGATAGCGACTGATAGCGCGGCTCGAATAATACAATCGGATAAGCAACCAAGCTCGGTAAGGCCATACGGCTGTGCATACAGCGGCTTTCAGAGCAATTTTCCAGACAGGCTTCTTCTCCCGCCGGTGATCGAAAAAGACGTTGTCGTAATCAATATCTCTCTGGATGTATCGCCAATGGCCACGGATCGCGCTGCATTCCAACAAGCAACCTATCGTCAAGTAGTCGTAAATGACCTCAGGGACCTGGAACGGTAGCCAGAAGAACAGGAACTCCCACACCGGATAGATGAGTGTCTGGTAGCCAAACAGCAAATCCCGGAATCGTTGCTGCCAGAATTCTGGCGCGAAATAGTCGACGGAGTTCATCAACGCCAAGACACCAAGCAGGGTGGATAATCCCGCCCAAACGACAAAAAGTGGATTGGCGCCTTTCATCCGACTTGACCATTAACGACAAGACAGAGAATACGAGAAACTAGCAGTATCATAGTATTATGACCGGTATAAGAATTCACTTGGCACGGCAATACCCCGGCAGCTTAATCCTCTGCCGCGCCTCGACCGTCTCGAATTCACGGTAACGACCACCTGAAAACCTGGGGCAATCGAGCGCCAGGCCTGCCTTGATTACGGCGGCGCCAATGTCCTGGTCATCGAGATAACAGACGCCGACGAACCGGTCGTACGTCTTCTCGCCGTTGAGCTCGCAGTGGACCCGTTTCTTGTTCACCAGATCGATCATGAATGCCTTCGAGGCCTGGCCCAGGTGCTCGTCGAGCTCTGGCGCCGAGACGCCATTGAATCTGATCGGGATCCGTGACACTTCGATGGTGTCGCCGTCGCGGACATGTGTAACCGGCCCTTCCAAGGTCGCGTCGGCCGCCGCAGGCCAGGAGAAGAGGATCAGGAGGGCGAGGAGGAGGGGTTTCATATGGTCAGAGCATCTGCTTCAGCTTACCTAGAATTTCTTCCTGCTCTTTCGGCGTCTTCTTTTTGAAGTCCTTAACGAAATCATCGATGCTGTATTGGTCAGTACCGATGATCTTAGCCGTGCCGGTCAGATCCTTCTTGCAGTCTGCATAGACGCGCCGGATGGATTTGTCTGAATGGTTTAGCGTGAGCGTCGTCTCAAGATAATCGTTGTTCCACGTGATCGCGCGGACCTTCAGTTCGCGGCCGCCAAGGATCTCACGAGCCACAAGGTCTGCGTGCTCGTAGCTATATCCACCTTCACCATCATTCGAAAACGTCTTCATCGTGAGAGTGTGCGGAGACTTGTCGTCGACACGGAACGTGAACTTGAACAGATCGCCTTTCGAGGCGATCAAGTGGTCGACATCGATATCGAAACGAACTCGTCCTTTCTTACATATAAACGACACTGAGAAGTCGTCGTTGTATTGATAACGGCCTGTATAGCCGATCGCATAAGAATAGGACTGGTCCGAAAAATCATCCTTCTTTGAATCGTAGCGCCAGGCATTCTTCTGTCCGGCGGAGACCGGGGTGGAGAGGATCGTGGCGGCAAGTAGCAGTCCAAGAATTCTAAAAACCATGTATTTGAAACCTTCGAATTTCAGCCATTCAGAGGCAGGATCCGAACCTGCTTCATTTCTTTAATCTCGTGCCGCTCGATGCTGTGAACGATGTTGTTTTCGACGGCCTGCTCCGGCGTCCAGAAGCTGGACTTGCGGATCCAACCGGTGGCCGTCTCTTCATCGGCGCCAGTCGCATCCATTAGCTGCCTGATGAGTTGCAGATTGATGGCTTGTATCTGATTTAGGAAGTCGAACGCCCGTTCCTCAGTCAACTCACCGTTGATCCCGGTCAACCGACCCGAATGAACGCCGATCATTGCGTTCGGCGTCACGGACCGCGTTTTAAAACCAAGGAGAAGGGTTGTACCGCCTGAGTAAACGCTACCGAGAACGTGACCGTGGGTCTCGACCGGTAGGCCACGAAGAAATTCAAACACGGCAGCAGCCGGTGCGGGGCTGCCGCCCATACACTGGATTCCCACCCACAACTTCTCTCCGGGATTGTTTTGAACGAATGCCAGGACCTCGGTCATAAAAATACGAGCCTCACGCTCGTTCAATTGGCCGTCAAAAATGAACTTCATTCGCTATTCCTCGTCGACGACAGTATCGGGACCCCACACTTTTCCGGGTGCCCACTCTTTTAATTCCTGCTCGGCCAGCCAGGCATCCGTGGCAGCCTGAAGATTGAGCCAGAGCTCTGGTGTGGTGACGAAAATCTTCGACAGTTTCATCGCCAGGCTCCGGTCGATCCTGGCATTTGGCTTTCCAGTAACAAGTTGCGAGACGAACTTCTCTGAGCGGTCGATGACCACGGCTAGATCCCGCTGCGAGACCTTGCGCGGCTTCATATAGCCCTCGAGCAACTGGACGCCCGGCGGGGTAGGGGCCCGGCGCCGGACAGGCGGTTCGTGCAGGTTGATGATCTCAGCAGGTTCGGCCGGATCCCGGCCGCTTACACGCCGTGCTGACGCTTTAAAAAGACCGCCATCCGCTAACTTACGCGTGAGCGTCTTCTTGATCCTCACGGATCCAGTCTTCTCCTCGGATCCAGACATCTTAAGCGTGCGTGCAGCACCTTTTTTCCGGACCCACTTCACACCGGACGAGGCTTTTTCTGTCGTCTTATTCGGTTTCTTTGCCATCAGTGATAGTCCACCAGGTCCAGGATTGCGACGCCGTCATCTTCGAACTTAAACGTGATCCGCCAGTTGGCGGTGACCGACATGGCGAACTGACCCTTCAGATCTCCTTTGAGACCATGGAACTTGTAGACGCCTTGGCAGTCCAGAAAGTTCGCGGCTGCATCCAGGAAATCCATGATCAAGATAGCCTTCGGCTTCATGTCAGCGCCGATCGATGCAGTATCGCCGGTCTCAAAGAGCTCTCTCAGTCCGTCATGTTCGATCCGGCATATCGCCATAAAACTTTACCTTTAAAGTAAAACATTTTTGCTGCAGATATTCAACACGTCACCATCTATTTTCGTGTAATTTTATACATTATTCTTCCAAAAGTTTACCTGCAGGAGAATAAAAAGCTATCAAATAACGGCACCTTGATGCGCCTATGCCCCTAAATTAGATCGATAAGTCACGCCTTTGTAGAAAAGCCTTCTTGCGGCCACCATATCGCTCATCTGGTGATGTTCACCCCAATCAGAAACCAAAGATCAATGTAACTTCACAAACGACGTGAGTTCGGGTTGTGAACCTCCGACACAATTCGATGGCATTGACCCAATCAGAATGTGTCAGTTCTCAGCGTATTCACGGAAAAATGGCCCTCCTTTCTGTCGTGCCTTTGTTTCAAAAAAGTTGCCACCCTGTTTAGCAGGGCGGCAGAGTTGAACGGGAAATCAAAGACAACCTAGCGACAATATCTGACTGAGTTGGTCACCGTCAGTTCAATATCCGCCCCTCTAAGAAGTTTGCTTCGAGGGAAAGAAGATCGAGAACCGCTCTTCGAAGGCGCCGAATGCTGACTTTCTTTGAGAATTCGTGCCTGAGGAAGTCGGTTGTACGGTGATCCAGCTTGGGTAGGTCATCTACCGAAATTGAGAGCTCAGCAGCGATATCCGATACGATCCCCATAAGTACAGCGTCGAAATGCTCAGGTTCGGGGTGCCGGACATGAAAGACCCTGCATCGATCAAGCAGGACACGCGGGACGAGGTCAATGTCATTGGCAGTGAGCAACCAAGAGATCTGCGACAGATCGCAGGTTCTATTCAGGCATTCGTCAAACCATTGTGCTGCCGTCTCTGGTTCTAGAAGACTAACCAGTGTGTCCCGCACATCCCCATTTCGCCCATCTGGTCTCGTCTTGTCGATCTCGTCGACCAGGATGAGGGGGTTAGCGACCTTCGTTCTCGCGATCGTCAGCACAGGTAGCGAGGGAACTGCGCTAGACCAACCTTTTGCCGTCCCGGCCAACGAGCGGTTATCGCTACTTCCTGCGATATTGATGAACTGGTACCCAAGACCCGCCACGGTCGCGAGCCTTCTCACGAAACGTGACTTACCCGTCCCAGGCGGACCGACCAGAATTGTGGGCACGGTTCGAAACCACGGTTGCCCTGCGAACCGCCGAAGGGCTTGGTCAGAGAGCAATCGATCGATGATGTTTTCAAGCCATGCAAACTCCATAGTCATCACAGTTTTGAGGTGTTCAAGTGAGACGCTTCTACCAGTCAGTTCGGATGGTTTGAAGAGGTTCGAACACTCAGGTGGATACTCGCGCATCCGTCGTTCCGTTTGATCAGCCAAATTGAAGCCCTTTACGACTTGAAGCGTCGGGACCGTCGGCAGAACAACTTCCTCGTCCTTGGCTTCTACCGAGGGTGCCGGACGAAAGATCGCGTCTTCAAGCTCCTCTTGGACTTTATTCCCAAGAAGTTCGTCGAAGAGATGAGCAACCGAGTCAATGAACCGTTTTGACTTGGCGCTACGAAGGGGAAATCGGGGATACACGTCAAATGCTCGTTGCCCCAATACCAACCACTCTCGAGACAATCGGAAACAATCTAATTGCTCGTCTTGCGACAGGTCGTCTGATGCAGCTCTCTCAGACAATGCCAGGCCAATAAGCCAACCGAGCCGCGCATCGCTATTGTTGAGAAGATAACCCGCATAAAGGATCGACATTGCGATGTCTTCACCTTCTTGCGGATCGGGACAGACCTCTTCGACAGAAAGAGCGCAAGTGTACAAGTCTGACCATTCATGTGTGCCCAGTTTGCTTGCCTGATCGTCGGATACATAGCGAATCAACTTGCTCTCGACAGCTCTAAGGATGCCTCGTCCTACTACCTCTTCATGTTCGATCGTGGCCGGAGATTTCGTCCGCCACATACGCATGACCTCGCTATTGAGGTCTCGCTCTTCAACATCTCTCGCTTCTGCGGCCATCTGACTTCGCCTTCCTTTATCTCCTGCTCAAACTCTCTATCAGCTACGCCGTGACAGAGTCGGACACACTAAATCCGCCAGAGAACAAAAATAGAACATTTTGAGTCGACTCCTGCTTTCTCCCTCGGAATCCTATGGCCAGCAAAGGAGGACGAGATGATCCCGATCGATAACCTTGAACAGTTCATCCAACGCATCGACACGATGCCGGTTGATGACTTGATCCGCGCAAATAAGGAGCTCTGCGAGCTGCGTATCGCAAGAGGAGGAGAGATAGAACAATTTCATGGGCGCATTAATTGTTGCGAGCCCGTGAAGCGTCATGTCACACCCTATTGGCTTCTGCGCGTCATCGTGAACCCTGGCACGCCGAAGGAACAGATCACGGTCCATCTCCTTGGCAGCGAAGTGATCACATCTGACGTCATGCTGATCGATACAAAGAAGAAACTGGTGCGGACGATGAACAGCATCTACTCGATCGGAGATCGCGGGGCTGCGGACGTTTCATTGCATGCGAAATTTCGCATTTGTGCAGGATTGCACCACTGGGGCGTTGGCTCCTTTCTGGAGGTGCCGCATGTCTTTTACTGACAAAGAAGTTGGAGTGTACCGCCAGGTTCTTTTCTCAGATTGGGAAACGAACCTAGTCGAACGTTTTCCTACCGAGTTCTCAGTGGTCATTGAAGGCGATCGCACGAAGCAGATTTCATACGGATTCAACGTTCGAGATGGCTGGAAGCGATTAGTAGAATCACTAGTTATCGTCGTAGCCAAACAAAACAAAGCGGCCCTAGAGGGACGAGCACGCTTCCACGATGTCTCGACCTTTGACGGCAGGTTGTCCGTCGATATTGTCAACGGAGACGACCGAATTAAGGGAGCGATCTCTGCAGCAGTTCACCTTAGTGAGATGATCTGCAATGTTTGCGGGCGACCAGGCGCCCCGCGAAAAGGGGCTTCCCGAACATCAGCTTGCCATCAGCACGCAAGAGTCGCCGAAGTCGACGAACGGAGTATCATCAATATTTTCAACCGCCAGGTTAGAGATGGCGTTGCCGATCAAAGCCTTTTGGTTGGGCTATCCACTCACGACCTCGCCGTCGAGCAATGCTTGCTTATCATTGCCCACTATGTCGGATCGACTCGTGGACTAGAAGCGGAGGAGGTAGGAGTCCTACCTCGCCTCGTCGATCTCGCTGTCAATGACGACGGTCGCTTCAGGCCGCTTTTCGAGTTTTGTGCGAACGAACGACTCCTAGGGTTCGTAGAATTTTGCAGAGTATATATCGCCCTTCAGAACCGAAGATCGACAGCAGTTGCTCCGACTTCCGAAGAGGCCGTCGTCGCCGTCGGATGGGCTCAAGCAATTCGAAACAAACTAGCAGCGATCTGTTTAGGCGAATGGCTGGCAATCAAAGCTACTCACAAAAGGCACCCCGTGGCATCTTCGATCAGCATTGGACTCGCTTTGGTGACTTTGGGGCTGTTCGTGGATGCCTTGATTTGGAGGCTGCTTCGATAGCCATCTCTTACACCTCGAAATGACTACACTCCTCGCTGATCGATTCTGATGGGCAGAAAGAAAATTATAACGATTCTTGACCAATATAGCGGAGGTCACACGGTGCAAAACCGATGCCTACAGCATTTAATAAGATATAGGCGCCAACTTTAAAAATCATTACAATTCAATTGGTTACAAAAATTTAACTTCGTAAAATAGCGCCCAAATGCAAACCTTTGGGATCGTAAGCGCAAACTATCTCGGGCAGGTACACGCGCCCTAGACGTCGAGGTTGGCGACCTTAAGGGCGTTTTCCTGAATGAACTCCCGGCGCGGCTCCACCACGTCGCCCATCAGTGTCGAGAACACTTCCTCGGCCTCGTCGACATGATTGACGCGGACCTGCAGCAACGATCGCGCTTCGATATCGAGCGTGGTTTCCCAGAGCTGTTCCGGGTTCATTTCGCCCAGCCCCTTGTAGCGCTGGATGGAAATCCCCTTGCGGCCCAGTTCGGTGATCTTGTCGACCAGCGCCACCGGACCGGTGATCGGATAACTCTTTTCCTTGTTCTCGAGGGTGCCGTGCTTGGTGTAGTTCTTCTGCAGACGGCCGGCCATTTCATCGAGCTGGCGGGCATCCTTCGAGCGCATAATCGCGCCGTCGATGACATGGGTTTCGGCGACCCCCCTGAGTACGCGCTTGAATTCAAGCCCGCCGTCGTCCATGGCCTTGCCCGTCCAGCCCCGTTCGTATTCCGGCGCCAGCGCATCGAGACGCTTGGCGATATAATCGGCGACCTGGGTGCCGTATTCGGGATTGCCCAGGATGTCGGGGTTGAGTGCCCCGGAAATCGCCGCCTGCTCCAGGATCGACACCGGCACATGGTTCGACAGGTGTTCCAGCAGGGTCTTCACATAGCGTGCTTCCTCGGCCAGCGTGCGCAGGTCCGGTCCGGCTATCTGGTGGCCCTCGAAGTTGATGAACACGCCGCCTTCGTCGATGGCGGTATCAAACAGGTAGTTTTCCATCTCGCGGTCGCCCTTGAGATAGACCTGCGAGTTGCCCCGCTTGGCGCGGTACAGCGGCGGTTGTGCGATATACAGATAACCGCGCTCGATCAGTTCCGGCATCTGACGGAAGAAGAACGTCAGCAACAGGGTGCGGATATGGCTGCCGTCGACATCGGCGTCGGTCATGATGATGATCTTGTGGTAGCGGCATTTCTCGATATTGAAATCCTCGCGCCCGATGCCGGTGCCGAGCGCCGCAATCAGGGTGCCGATTTCAGCCGAGCTGAGCATCTTGTCGAAGCGGGCCCGCTCGACGTTGAGGATTTTACCGCGAAGCGGCAGGATCGCCTGAAACGCACGTTCACGGCCCTGCTTGGCGGAACCGCCGGCGCTGTCACCCTCGACGATGAACAGTTCCGACTTGGCCGGATCCTTTTCCTGGCAATCCGCGAGCTTGCCCGGCAGCGACGAGATATCGAGCGCCCCCTTGCGCCGTGTCAGCTCACGCGCCTTGCGGGCCGCTTCACGCGCCGTCGCCGCATCGATGATCTTGGTCAGGACCTTTTTGGCTTCGGCGGGATTTTCCTCGAACCACTTGTCCAGTCCTTCACTGACGAGATTTTCAACGATCGGCCGGACCTCGCTCGAAACCAGCTTGTCCTTGGTCTGGGACGAGAACTTGGGGTCGGGGACCTTCACCGAAAGAATGCAGGTCAGGCCTTCGCGGGCATCGTCCCCGGTGACGGCGACCTTTTCCTTTTTCGATACAAGGCCCGACGACATGTAATTGTTGATGGTCCGGGTCAGGGCGCCGCGGAAGCCCGCCAGGTGCGTGCCGCCGTCGCGCTGCGGGATGTTGTTGGTAAAGCACAGCGTGGTTTCGTGATAGCTGTCGTTCCACTGCATCGCGATCTCGACGGTGATCCCTTCCTTTTCGCCGATCACGGCAACAGGTTCGGTAATGATCGAGGACTTCGACCGGTCGACATATTTTGCAAACGCAATCAGGCCGCCCTCGTAATGCATGTCGATCACCACCGGCTCGGGATTGCGGTTATCGGTCAGCCGGAGCGCCACGCCGGAATTCAGGAATGCCAGTTCACGCAATCGGTGTTCCAGCGTTGCCAGATCGTAATCCGTCTTGGTGAAGGTCTCCGACGAGGCATGGAATGTGATCACCGAGCCGGTCAGTTTCTTGCCGCTCTCGGTCATCGGCGCATCGCCGATCACCTTGAGGGATTCCACCGTTTCGCCGTGCTCGAAGCGGACGAAGTGCTCCTTGCCGTTTCTGAAAATCTTCAGTTCAAGCCAGTCCGACAGCGCATTGACGACGGAAACCCCGACCCCGTGCAGACCGCCTGATACCTTGTACGAGTTCTGGTCGAATTTTCCCCCGGCATGCAGCTGGGTCATGATCACCTCGGCGGCGGACACGCCTTCCTCGGCATGAATGTCGACGGGAATGCCGCGGCCGTTGTCCGACACGGATATCGAGTTGTCACCGTTCAGCGTGACCTCAACCAGATCGCAATGACCGGCCAGCGCTTCATCGATGGCATTGTCGACGACTTCGTAGACCATGTGATGCAGACCGGAACCGTCATCGGTATCGCCGATGTACATCCCCGGGCGCTTGCGGACGGCATCGAGGCCGCGCAGAACCTTGATCTGGTCTGCGCCATAGGCCGCCGGATCAATGTCCACCGGGATGGCGGCTGCCGGAACAGGGGCATCCGCGTCGGGGCCGTTTTCGTTGTCGGTTTCGTCACTCATGATCCAGGTGCTTTCGTTCTGCGTCTCGTCGGTTAGGCATCCAGCGCGCGTACGGCGCCATCCGCCACATGATAGTATCCGGCCCGGTCCTGCATGCCGTCGAACAGGTCCGGATCGGTGCCGGTCATCCAGGCCTGGGCATTCAGGCCGTCGATCAGGTCAAACAGGGCGCTGCGCCGCGTCTGATCCAGGTGTGCCGCAACTTCGTCCAGAAGCAGCACCGGGGACGCGCCCCGCTCCACGCCCTGCATCCGTGCATGCGCCAGCACGAGGGCAATCAGCAGGGCTTTCTGCTCGCCGGTTGAACACAACGCGGCTTCGCGTTTCTTTTCCGCGTGGCGGACATCGAGATCGGTGCGGTGCGGCCCGCACGAAGTCCGGCCGTCGGATGCATCGCGGCGGCGGTCTTCGGCCAGTTGCTTTCGCAACCTGTCCTCGGTTTCCAGCGCCGGCCCGCCGTCGAGCCACGCTTCGGGTCCGCCGACCAGCGCCAGTTCCGCGCCCGGAAAGGGCCCGGCCCCGGTTTCGATAAAGGCCGCCAGGCGGCCCACCATGTCCCGGCGTGCCGCCGCAACGGCGGTGCCCTTTTCGGCCATGGTCGCTTCCAGCGCATTCAGCCACGTCGCATCCGCGCCGGGGCCATGTTCGGATAACAGCCGGGCCCGCTCACGCATGGCCTGTTCATAGGCGCTGACCCGTCCCGCATGGGCCGGATCGGCGGCATAGACGAGCCGGTCAAGAAAGCGGCGGCGGGCGCCCGGCCCTTCGGTGAACAGACCGTCCATCTGCGGCGTCAGCCAGACCACCGCAACATGTTCGGCCAGCACGCTCTGGGCACGTTCCGTATGCCCGTCGATCCGGACCACGCGACGCTCGCGCACCCCGGACGGTTCCGGATCCAGACCGGTGCCGATCGCGACCGGGCCGTCGGCGCTGCTGATTTCGGCAGCCACTGCCCAGCATCGCCCGGAAGCGGTGTCTTCGCATTCCCCCGCCTCGGCACGGGTCACATCGCTCAACCGGGCGCGGCGCAGACCACGGCCCGGTGCCAGAAAGGATACGGCTTCGAGTATGTTCGTTTTGCCCGCGCCGTTGATCCCGGTCAGGATCACACTGCGGCCGTCTGAATGCAGACGGGTGCCGGCATAGTTCCGAAAATCCGTCAGAGTCAGCCGGGTGACGGCGATACGCCGGTCGTGGATCTTGTCTTCGGCCGGGGACGGCTCGGCGCTCAAATTCCAGGGAATCGCCGCTATACCTGTCAAAATCGTCCGTCCACGCTGTTTGTCATCAGACCCGCATCGGCATCAGCACATAGATCGTGCCGGTATCGTCCGAACCGCTGATGATGGTCGGTGACGCCGCATCGGCCAGTTTGAACGTCGCGACTTCACTGTCGATCTGACGTGCGATATCGAGCAGATAGCCGGAGTTGAAACCGATTTCGATGGTTTCAAGGCCATAGCCGATTTCGATTTCTTCCTGTGCCGTCCCGTTTTCCGCGCTGGATGCCGACAGCGACAGCGTATCGCCACTGATCGAAAGCTTCACGGCGCGGGACTTTTCCGAGGAAATCGCCGATACCCGGTCGACCGCGTCCGACAACGCCTTGCGGTTGACGGTCATTTCCTTGTCGTTCCCGACCGGGATGACCCGCTGATAATCCGGGAACGTGCCGTCGATCAGTTTCGAGGTCAGCACCGCATCGTCGAATGAGAAACGTATCTTCGCTTCCGACAGGGAGATTTCGACATCGTCGCCGGTCTCGTCGATCAGCTTGCGGATTTCGCCGACCGTCTTGCGCGGCACGATCACACCGGGCATGCCCGCCGCACCGCCTGGCAACGGCAGTTCGACGCTGGCGAGCCGGTGGCCGTCGGTCGACACGGCGCGCAGCATCGGGGTGCCGTCACGGTCGAACTCATGCAGATAAATACCGTTCAGGTAATAACGGGTTTCTTCGGTCGAGATCGCGAACCGGGTACGGTCAATCAGCTCGCGCAGATCGCCGGCGGCCAGCGCGAACGAGTGGCCGTACTCGCCACCGGTCATGACCGGGAAATCCTCGGTCGGCAGGCACGACAGGGTAAAGCGCGACCGGCCGGCGCGGATCGTCAGCTTGCCGTCGCCCGGCGCTTCCAGCTCGATCTGCGCCCCGTCGGGCAGCTTGCGGACGATCTCGAAGAACGTCAGCGCCGGTGCCGTGGTGGCCCCCGGCGTGGCGATGTCGGCAGGCACGCTCTCGACAATATCCAGGTCCATGTCCGTGGCATTGAGCGACAGGCTGTCGCCGTCCGCCTCGATCTTCACGTTGGACAGGATCGGGATCGTGTTCCGGCGCTCGACGACGCTTTGCACATGCCCGAGGGAGCGTAAGAGATTTGTCCGTTCAATCGTCAGTTTCATAACCAAAAGCCCATATTTCTATCCGGTGCGGCGCCAGCGGCACCCTCACAGTTCAAATTCCAACGCCCTGAAAAACCCGAAGAAATATCGGTATAATTTGGCCCGGAAACACCACGCTGACGCGTAAATGCCGAGCGCCAGAAGGCGTCCGCAAGTATAACAGACGTTAACCATGACCCAAGCCTTTTAACAGCCGCGCGGACCGTTAAAAGCGCCGAAATTCCACTATTGAAATCAGTATGTTAGGGATCGCTCCCGGGAACCGGAGAAGGCCCCTGCCCTCAGCCTTCCAGCATACGGCGCAAAAGCTCGATATCTTCCGCGAATCCGGGGTCCATCGACTTCAGTTCCTCGACCTTTTTCACGGCGTGCATCACCGTCGTATGGTCGCGTCCGCCGAATTTGCGGCCGATTTCCGGCAGGGATCGTGCCGTCAGCTGCTTGGCCAGATACATCGCCACCTGCCTGGGCCGGGCCACGGAGCGGGCGCGGCGTGCGGAATGCATGTCGGAAATGCGGATATTGAAGTGGTTGGCCACCTGTTTCTGGATTTCCTCGATCGTGACGCGGCGGTCGTTGGCCCGAAGCAGGTCGTGCAGGACTTCCTGCGTGGCCTCGATGGTGATATCGCGGCCGATCAGCTGGGCATGAGCAACGACACGGTTCAGCCCGCCTTCGAGCTCCCGCACGTTCGACGTGATCTTGTGGGCCAGAAATTCCATCACCTTGGGCGGAATGTCGGCACGGATCTGTGCCGCCTTGGACTGCAGGATGCCGAGTCTGAGCTCATAGGTGGTGGCGTGAATGTCGGCCACCAGACCGCAGTTGAGGCGTGAAATCAGACGCTCTTCCATGCCGACCAGATCGGACGGCGACTTGTCGGCGGAGATCACGATCTGCCGGCCCTGATCTACCAGGGCATTGAAGGTATGGAAGAATTCTTCCTGGGTGGATTCCTTGCCGGCGATAAACTGGACATCATCGATCATCAGGACATCGACGGAACGGAACTGGTTCTTGAAGTCCATGGTGGTGCTTTCGCGGATCGCCTGAACGAACCGGTGCATGAACTTTTCCGCCGACAGATAGGTCACGGTGCGCTCGGGGTCGGTCTGGCGGATATGCCAGGCGATGGCGTGCATCAGGTGGGTCTTGCCGAGCCCGACACCGCCATAAAGGAACAGCGGGTTGAACGGCACGCGGTCGGCTTCGGCGACACGGCGGGCAGCGGCATAGGCGAATTCGTTGGGCTTGCCGACGACGAAATTATCGAACACGAAACGCGGATCGAGCGCCGCGCTCATACCCTGCCGTCCACCGGCGAAATCGTTCTGCTTCTCACCGGCGGGCGGTGTCTGGCGGCGGATACCTTCGCGCGGCTGGGCCGGCGAGCGGTCGCTGCGGACAGTGACCTCGAGCGATGCGACTTCCGGCGCCTCCGCCTGCCACAGGGTTGCGATCCGTTCCGCATAATGGGCGACGACCCAGTCCCGCATGAAGCGCGTCGGCACGGTGACGTGAACCACGCCGCCTTCGATGGCGCGAATGTTCATCGGTTTGATCCAGCTCTGAAAAGCCGCTTCGCCGATCTCGTCGCGCAACTGTGCGTTCACGGTGGTCCACTGGGCGAGAATGACATCCTTGTCCGCGTCTTGCGGCTCATCCTCGGTTGTCGATGTGGCGTCGAAAGACGTCGCGTCGATCATGCGTCGTATGCCCCCCTTATACAGGCGATTCTTTAATGACCCCGGCCGGAACCGAAGCATTTGATTAACCCGGGCATTTGGCGAGAAAAGGACCATTCGGGCAAAGCCCGAACAAGCAGAGAGACGTCGCTGATCGGTTCGTCACGGCACCGCCGGGCATTCCCCCATAAAAACGCCCAGGCAGTTAAAGCCAGAACACCTTGCCTTCGCACGTCATACGGCTTCCGGCAAAAGCTCACCCCCCTTGCAAATCCTTCCTTCCAAATACTCCGGTAAAATTAAAAAACAAAAACTTGCGCCAAAAACCGAAATCGTGATTAGCGCCGCTCAATAACCATTCAATTTTATATAATAAAAATTTAACTAATACTGTATGCACAGCAGCCGCGTCTTGATTAATATTTTTGTGGTATTTCTGACCTGCACCTCCGGGGCTATAGCTGTCTCGGCGCCCTTGTTTCTGCTTGTCTTGACGGTCAGATATTACGGACCTCGATCACGGCTGACAACATGATCGAAAGGGGAACAGGGCAAATAAACTTAAAAAAAAAACTTGACTCTGGTTAGCTGCTTGAAAGCGCGACGTTTTTGTTGAACCCCATGGTGAGCGCGGGTTTCAGCCCTCATGTCCGGTGACGCGCATGGCTCAAAAACCCATGCTGCAGACATGAAAAAGCCGCAAGTCGGAAAGCTTGCGGCTTATCAATACCTTGCTCGGAAAAGTGAAGACGGGGCTTAAGCCGCCATCACTTTAATGCGGCGCGACAGACGCGAAAGTTTGCGTGACGTCATGTTGCCGGAAAGTATTTTTTTCTGGGCGCCACGTGCCATCAGCGGCTGGGCATTCTGCAGCGCAGTCTGCGCCGCGGCCTTGTCGCCACTCTGAATTGCTTCTTCTACTTTACGGACAGCCGAACGGATCTCGCTGAGACGCGTGCGGTTTACGTCCGTGCGCCGTGCGGTCTGGCGGATACGTTTTTTTGCGGATGCGCAGTTAGCCATCTCTAAAACCTCTTTAATTTAACCCGTCGCTCATGGGACCGCGGGGTTATATAGACCTCTCCGGCCCCCGTCAAGCGGGTCTGGATACATTCATATAGCAGACATCATAGCGCACGCCTATCGGACCAGCGGGCTGACCGAGAAGCTGACCACGGCCCCGCCGTCGCCATCCGCCTCGATGATGATTTTCAGGCGTTCACGTTCGCGCTGATAGAGCCCGAGGTTCGGTGTCTGCTCCCGGCTTTCCCAGCCCAGCTGCGGCAGCACATCGGCATAGAACCGCCCCGCCGCCCCCGGATCGACATTGCCCCGCGCTTCGGCCTCGGCGATGCGCCCGCCCGCGGTCTCGAAGGTCACGGCGGCGTTTTCGTTCTCGATCAACCCGTCCATCAGCGGCAGGTCCTCGATCACCGAAATAAAACGGTCCGCCCCCGACACCGGCGCGATCCCGGCCATGACGACAAACAGACAAACAAGAAGAGCACGTCTCATAGTCATGCTTCTAACATCAGCGCTGGCGTTTGGCACAATAAAATGTCGACCGCCCGCCCTGGACGATCTGGCGAATCGTCTGCGGGCAATCGCAATCGGCGCATTTTTCACCGCCGCGCCCGTACACCCTGAAACGATGCTGGAAGTATCCCAGTTCGCCCGACGTCTGACGATGATCGCGGAGCGAGGAGCCGCCGGCGGCGATGGCCTCGTTCAGCACGTCGCGGATCGCCAGCGCCAGCTTGTCGGCGCGCCCGCCCTTTACCGTCCGGGCCGATCTTTTCGGGGATATCCCGGCCCTGAAAAGCGCTTCGGAGGCATATATATTGCCGACCCCCGCCACCACCCGCTGATCCAGGATCGCGACCTTGATCGACGAGCGCCGGTCACCGAGCCCGTCGGCCAGCGCCTTGCCGTCGAAGGCATTCGACAGCGGCTCCGGCCCTATGCCTGCTAAAAGCTTGTGCGTCGCCTGTGCGTCGGCGGGAAACAGGTCCATGAAGCCGAACCGGCGCGGATCGTTATAGCGGATCGTCACCCCCGTATCGGTGAGCAGTTCCACATGGTCGTGCTTTTCAAGCGGCGGCGGGTTGTCATTGTAAATCCGGAAACGTCCCGACATGCCGAGGTGCGACAGCATCACCATGTCGCCGCTGAGCCGGATCAGAAGATACTTGGCACGGCGCTCGACACTGAGAACACGGCGGCCTTGCAGCCGCTCAGCGAAGCCCACAGGCAGGGGAAAGCGGAGATCGGGCCGGTAGGCAGAGGCCCGGGCAATCACCGCCCCTTCCAGAACCGGGGCCAGCCCCCGCCGGACCGTCTCGACCTCGGGCAATTCAGGCATGGAAAAAGTCCCTGTTAACAAGAGCCAACGAAAAAGCATCAATAAATCATTGTGCAATGCGCTGAGAGCGTAGCGTCTTCGGTCCGGTTCCGCTATTGTCGCGTCCATGGTTGAGCAAAAACAATCCAATAGCGGGCACAACAACCCGTCCGAGAAGGTTTCCTTCGGCTTCAGGGACGTGCTGCCCGGTGAAAAAACCGAGATGGTGCACGATGTCTTTGCCTCGGTGGCCGGTAAATACGACCTGATGAACGATCTGATGAGCCTCGGCATCCACCGTTTGTGGAAGAACGCCATGCTCGACTGGCTCAATCCGCAACCCGGCCAGACCCTCGTCGATGTCGGCGGCGGCACCGGCGATATCACCTTCAAGTGGCGCGAACGCGGCGGCGGTCCGGTGCAGGTCGTCGACTATGCGCAGGAAATGATCCGGGTCGGGCGAGACCGCGCCATCGACCGCGGCATCCTGGACGGCATCACATGGACCGTCGGCAATGCCGAAGCGCTGCCGCTCGAGGATGCCTCCGTCGATGTCTATGCCAGTGCGTTCTGCCTCAGAAACGTGGCCCGGCTCGACCGCGCGCTTGCCGAAGCCCGCCGCGTGCTGAAACCGGGCGGGCGGTTTTTGTGCCTGGAGTTTTCACATCTGATCATTCCGGCCCTCGAAGATGCCTATGATGCGTGGTCGTTCAAGGTGCTGCCGGCACTGGGCGAACGGGTCGCGGCAGACCGGGAGTCCTACGTCTATCTCGCCGAGAGCATCCGCAAGTTCCCCGATCAGCAAACCTATGCCGGCATGATCCGCGACGCCGGCCTTGAACAGGTGAAGGTGCGCAACCTGTCCGCCGGGATTGCGGCGCTCCATTCCGCCTGGCGTCTCTGAGGTCCTTGCATGCTCCGTTCGCTCCGGCATATCAAACGCCTCTATGCGCTTGCGCGGCTTCTGGCCCGCCACGACGCGCTGTTCGCGCTCGAAATGGCCGGGGTCTCGCCGGTGCTGCTCAAGCTTGCCGCCGCGGGTGTCCGCAAGAATCCCGACGGCCGCCCCGGCGAACGGCTGGCCCGTGCGCTGAACGAAGCGGGGCCGAGCTTCATCAAGCTGGGTCAGGCGATGTCGACCCGCTCCGACATCCTGGGCGAAGCGTTGAGCGAGGATCTGGCCTCGCTGCAGGATGACCTGCCTGCGTTCCCCGCCGCCGAGGCCCGCGCCAGCATCGAAGAAGAACTGGGCGCCCCCGTCGACGAGCTGTTCGCCGCGTTCGACGACACCCCGGTCGCCGCCGCGTCCATCGCCCAGGTACACTTCGCCGAGACCCACGACGGGCGCGAGGTCGCGGTCAAGGTGCTGCGGCCCGGTATCGAGCAAGCCTTTCACCGCGATGTCGACCTGCTGCGCTGGATTGCCGAAATCGCCGAAAAGACCCAGCCGCAACTGCGCCGTCTGAAACCGCTGGCCAGCATCGAAACGCTGGCCGATACGGTCGAGCTGGAAATGGACCTGCGCTTCGAAGCCGCCGCTTGCGCCGAACTCCGCGAGAATTTTGCCGGCGATCCGGACTTCAAGGTGCCCGAGGTCGACTGGCAACTGACGGCACGCCGCGTGCTGACCACCGAACGCCTGATCGACGGCATTCCACTCGATGACCGTGACGCCATCGTCGACGCCGGTCTGGACCCGGTCGAGGTGCTGACCAAGGCGGCGTCCGCATCGTTCCGCCAGGTCTTCCGGGACGGCTTCTTTCATGCCGACACCCACCCCGGGAACATGTTCGCACTCCCCGACGGGCGGGTCGCCGTCGTCGACTTCGGAATCATGGGCCGTCTCGATCTGAAGAACCGCCGCGCCATCGCGGAAATGCTGGTGGCGTTCCTGCAGCGCGATTACCGACGTGCCGCCGAAGTGCATTTCGAAGCCGGCTGGGTGCCGCGCGACCGCTCCGTCGACAGCTTCACCCAGGCCTGCCGTTCCATCGCCGAGCCGATCCTCGACAAACCGCAGAACGAAATCTCCATCGCCAAACTGCTGGCGCAGCTGTTTCAGGTCACCGAAACCTTCCGCATGGAAACGCAGCCGCAGTTGCTTCTGTTACAGAAGACCATGCTGGTTGCCGAGGGCACGGCCCGCAAGCTGGCTCCCGACGCCAACATGTGGTTCCTGATCCGCCCGCTGATCGAAGACTGGGTGTATGAAAATCTGGGTCCCGAAGCCAAGGTCCGCGACGCCATCCAGAACCTGCAGACGGCGCTGGAGCGCCTGCCGGACATGGTCGAAAGCGTCGAGAACGGCTCACGCATGCTGGCCGAAGGCAATTTCAAACTGCACCCCGACACGATCCGCGCCCTGCGCGGCGAAGACACCGGCCCCCGCCGCCCGGCGCGCGGCCTGTGGCTGATCGCGCTGGCCCTGCTGGTGGTGTTCGTGGCGATCATCTTCGACTAGCGCCGCACCGCTTCCTGGACAAACTCCGCATCACCCATAGCCCGCTCAATACCCGGTCATATCCCGACGATGAACAAACTAGGGCATCAGGTACGCTTGTGCCGTGGTCACATAAAAGGGGATCCCGATGATGATGTTGAACGGGAAAGTGACCCCGAGAGAAAGCGATGCATAGAGCGCCGGATTGACCTCCGGCATGGCAACCCGCATCGCCGCGGGCACGGCGATATAGGATGCCGACGCCGCGAGTGTCATCAGCAGCGCCCCGGACCCTGCGTTAATGCCGATCATAATTGAAACGCCCAGGCCGAGCCCTGCGCCGAGCAGCGGCATCAGACACCCGAAAAGGATGCTGCCGGCGGAAAGCGCCCGGCGGTCGCGCCGGAGGCCATCCCCCGTTTTCAATCCCATATCCAGCAGGAACAAACACAGCACGCCCTGCAAAGGATCGAAAAAGAACGGTGCAATCGTCTTGCCGCCCGCCGCCCCCACGAGGCTTCCGATAATCATGGCGCCGAGAATCAGATAGATACTCTCATTCCAGACGACGGCCTTGATCAGTTCACGCCGGGGCGCCTGTTTCATGTTGCCGCGTCCGGCGAGCGCCAGACCGCTGGCAATTGCAGGCGCTTCCATCAGGGCGGCAACAGCCACCATACCCGCCGAGAATGCGACCCCGAGATCATTGAGCACGGTGCTTGCGGCGATGAATGTGACGATGCTGATCGATCCATAGTGGGCCGCGATGGCCCCCGCTTCCCGGCGGCTAAATTTCGTCATTTTCTTTAACATGACAAACGCGATCACCGGCATCAGGAAGCTCAGGATCACGCCGGCAACGGCGGCCGTGAAAATGCCGTCGATCCCCTCTTTGGAAATGGCAACGCCGCCTTTGAGGCCGATCGCCGCCAGCAGATAGAGGGCGATCGCCTTGGAAAAATTCTCGGAAATACGGATTTCGACGGTGGCGAGTGCACCAAAAAGCCCGAGAATAAAGAATAGTACGGGTGCCGTTAGTAATGTGCTGAGTGCCAATTCCAATTTTTTCCCCCTTTAAGATATCGAATTTGGTTTTCAGCCGGTCGCGCCTGACGGCGTTCTATCGGCTCGGAGGGGAAAATGGTCGAAATCGAAGAAAATAAAAAATATATTAATTATATTTAATCGTTCATATAATAAGAACGATATGGCAGACATGAATTATCATCATCTGAGATACTTTTATGTCGTCGCGCATGAGGGACACCTCACCCGCGCGGCAGACCGGTTGAATGTTTCCCAGTCCGCGCTTTCTTCGCAAATCCGCAAGCTGGAAGAACGCCTTGGTCATGCATTGTTTGAACGGCGGGGAAGATCGCTTCACTTGACGGAAGCCGGGAGAATTGCGCTCGATCATGCGGACTCGATCTTCGCGACCGGCGAAGAGCTTTTGTCGATCCTGAGCAAGGAAGTGCAGATCCGCCGACCGTTGCGGGTCGGCGCCGTCTCCACATTGTCGCGAAATTTTCAGCTCTCTTTCCTGCAGCCGATCCTGGGGCAAGATGACGTCGAGGTCGTACTTCGTTCCGCCAGCCGTTCGGAACTGTATGAAGCGCTCTCTTCGCTGCAACTGGATGTGATTCTCAGCAACCACGCGCCGGATACGGGCGACACGTCCTCCTACATCGTCCACCGCATTGCCGAGCAGCCCGTTGGACTGATCGGTGTTCCTGGATTGTGCAAAAAAGAAATGCCGCTGTCCGAACGGCTCAATACCGCACCGCTTATCCTGCCCGCCGCGCCGAGCAGTCTGCGCACGGCATTTGACGGTCTCGTCAGCAAACGACGGATAACACCCAAAATCGCCGCGGAAATCGACGATATGGCGATGGCCAGGTTGTTGACGCGGGAAGGCATCGGACTCGCCGTGATCCCGCCTATTGTCGTGAAAGACGAACTGCAGACCGGCATGCTGCAGATGGTTGAGCGGTTGCCGGGCATAAACGAGACATTCTTCGCGATCGAACGTAAGAGAGAATATCCGAACCCGCTTCTCCGAAAGCTCCTGGCCGATGAGCCGTCATCTGCATGGCATCACGAAAGCAGGTAACGTCAATCGGTCTCGATCACCGCTTCGACGTCGATCTCCATCAGCATCTCCGGGCGGGCGAGACCATTGACGATCAACCCGGTCTGGCAGGGCCGGACGCCCTTGAGCCATTTCGCCAGCACGGAAAAGACCGGGACCCGGAACTCACGGTCGGTCAGGTAGACGGTGACCTTCACGATATCGCTGAGCGAGGCGCCCGCCTCTTTCAACAGCGTGTCCGTGCAGCGCATGGCGGTCTCGGCCTGTGCCACCGGATCACCCTCGCCGATGAAGTTGCCGTCAAGATCAAGGCCGGTCTGACCGCGCACCCAGACCCGGTTGCCGGCCCGCACGGCCATGGCCAGCTCATACTCGAAATCCTCGCCGTCATGGTTGAGGGTGTGTTCGTACGGTCGGTAACGCTGATGCGGCATGGGTGTCTCCGTTGTCTGTCTGGGGTGATCGTTTCTTGCTTTATCTGTTCGGCTTTATCTGTTCGGCATCTTGCCTAATCGTCTTTTCCGTCCGGTGCTTTCACATTCACCGCGAACGGCTTCAGGCGCAGTTTGGTGCGGTGCCCGTCCGGGCCCTTCACACCATCCGGGTGATAGCCCCGGTAATAGTCCTTCTGCCATTTCTGATCGCGTGCCGGTGAGTCCGGGTTCAGCAGATCCGCATTGAACGCGTTCCGGCTGGCCGTCCAGTCGCTGTGGCGGGCGAAGGTGTCCTTGTCGCTTTCGAACGGCGCCACCACCGGCACGGCGTTTTCCAGAAGTTCCGGCACGGACGGAAAGATATGACAGAACGGCTCACCACGTTCGAAACGGACCGGCGTATCGGGCCGCGTGAAAACCCAGTTCATGGTGAAGGTGTAGCTCGACCAGTCGGTCTCGATCAGGCCCGACAGCGCATAAATGCCGTCCTTGGGATGGTTCACAGGCCCCTGCGCCATCAGGCTGATGCCGGGATCGGTGCGAAACAGGTAGCCCGCATGAAACGTCAGAATGCCCGAGCCGAAGTGCGTCGTCGGCATCAGGCCGGTGTCCTCGCTGGTAATGGTGATGTCGGTTTTCGATATGCCGCCGTTCCACACCGCCTCGAACGCGACCGGCGAGCAGATTTCCCAACCATGCGCGTTGGCCATGGTCAGGGGCAGGCAGCGGTAGCCGTACGCTTCGGGCAGTTGGTCCATCCATGCACGGGCCGTGGGCGCCGGACGCAACTTGGGCGGGTTGGGCACGGTCGGGTAGGCGATGATCTTCATCCGGGAACCTCGATTTTTCAGCCCGATGGTAGCCTACGCGGACGCGGGCATAAACCTCGCTCTGGCGGTCTTTTGATTGCGAAATGACGTCGAATGCACTATTTACAGTACGCACTCGTGATTTACTTTGGAAATACAGTTCCACAAACCGGAAACGTCCGCGCATGCAGGGTAAACGCATATTACTGATCATATCGGGTGGCATTGCCGCCATCAAGATACCGGAAACGATCCGTCGCCTCCGCGAGCAGGGCGCCCTTGTGCGCTGCGTGCTGACCCGGGGCGGTGAGCAATTCGTGACACCGCTCAGCCTGTCGGCGCTGTCCGAAGACAAGGTCTATACCGACCTGTTCTCGCTGACCGACGAACATGAGATGGGCCATATCAATCTGTCGCGCGACGCCGACGTGCTGATGGTTGCCCCCGCCAGCGCCGATCTGCTGGCGAAGATGGCCGCGGGCCTGGCCGGCGATCTGGCGACGACGGTCCTGCTGGCCACCGATAAACCGGTGATCTGCGCCCCGGCGATGAATGTCCGGATGTGGGAACACGCCGCGACACAGGCCAATATCGCGACCCTCAAAAACCGCGGCGTGAGCTTCGTCGGTCCGACCGAAGGCGACATGGCGTGCGGTGAATTCGGCATGGGCCGGATGTCGGAACCGGCCGATCTGGTTGCCGCGCTGCAGGACTTCTTCGCCGCTGCGCCGCGCCCGCTCGAAGGCCGCCATGCCATCGTCACCAGCGGCCCGACCTTTGAGCCGATCGATCCGGTCCGCTATATCGCCAACCGGTCCAGCGGCAAGCAAGGCCACGCCATCGCCGCCGCGCTGGCTCGGCTCGGATGCCGCACCACGCTGATCAGCGGCCCGACACATCTGGCCGACCCCGCCGGC
Organism: Rhodospirillales bacterium; assembly: GCA_040218645.1. Lineage (GTDB taxonomy): Bacteria > Pseudomonadota > Alphaproteobacteria > Rhodospirillales > Casp-alpha2 > UBA4479. Next base: position 694,433 of record JAVJQZ010000013.1, on the reverse strand, counting down.
TGCACCGTCATCCGCATCGAAAGCGCCCGCGACATGCTGGCCGCGGTCGAAGCCGCACTGCCCGCCGATATTGCCGTCTGCGCCGCCGCCGTCGCCGACTGGCGGACTGCCGACGCCCCGGGCCGCAAGATCAAGAAGCAGGACGGCAGTGCGCCGCCCGCACTCAGCATGGTCGAAAACCCGGATATCCTGGCGACCCTGTCCGCAGCCGGCAACAAGCGCCCGGCACTGGTCATCGGCTTCGCCGCGGAAACCCATGACGTGATCGCAAACGCCGAGGCCAAGCGCGCACGCAAGGGATGCGACTGGATCGTCGCCAACGACGTGTCACCGGCCACCGGGACCTTCGCCGGCGATGACAACACCGTGCACCTGATTTCCGAAAGCGGCAGCGAAGACTGGCCCCGGATGAGCAAGACCGGTGTCGCCGAACAACTGGCGAACCGCATCGTCCAGCATTTCGAGGCCGCCGAATGAGCGACGTCCGGGTCGACGTCATCCGTCTTGAACACGGGCAGGACCTGCCCTTGCCGGCCTATGCCACGGCGGACAGCGCGGGCATGGATCTGCTGTCGGCCGAAGTCGAGAGCGTCACCATCGATCCCGGCAAACGCGCCATGCTGGCCACCGGGATCGCCATTCAGCTGCCCGGCGGATTTGAGGCCCAGGTCCGGCCCCGCTCCGGCCTGGCGGCCAAGCACGGCATTACGGTCCTGAACAGTCCCGGCACCATCGACGCCGATTACCGGGGTGAAATCAAGGTGATCCTCGTCAATCTCGGGGATCAGCCGGTGACGCTGGCCCGCGGCGAACGCATTGCACAGATGGTCGTCGCACCGGTGACGCAGATCAGTTTCAATGAAGTCAAGACGCTGGACAACAGCGCCAGGGGGGCCGGCGGCTTCGGGTCGACCGGCATGAAAAGCTAAGCAAGGGGGATATGCGAGGCTATGCTGAGAATTACAAAGAAAATGCTGTTTGCGATCGAGGCGGTTCTGGACATCGCCTATCATGCCGGCTCGGAGCCGGTGCAAAGCCGCGAGATCACACGCCGTCAGGGCATTCCGCAACGCTATCTGGAACAGGCGCTGCAGCATCTTGTGCGCGACGACATCCTGGTCGGCGTGCGTGGCCCACGCGGCGGCTACCGTCTGGCCCGCGAACGCAGGCGCATCTGCGTCGGCGATATCGTCCGCTCGGTGCGCAAGATGGAAACCGCCGAAGACCCGCTGCAGACCGAGGACGGCTCCGATCTCGGCCAGAAGGTGGTCCGCCCGCTGTGGTCGCTGATACAGGACGACGTCATGAAACGTCTCGATACGACAACCATCGACGACCTTTGCAACAGTGCCAACGAGGCCGGCATTGAAAGCGAAGGGCGCAAGAACCTCGACTTCATCATATAAAAGACCAACCGGAGGAACGCTAATCATGAGCGACAGCACGACGCACCCCCGTGAAATCCGCGGCAAAATCTATGACAGCATCGTCGACACCATCGGCGCGACGCCTCTCGTCCGCCTGAGCCGGCTGATGCAGGACAGCAACGTCAACGGCGTCATCCTCGGCAAATGCGAATACTTCAATCCGCTGGCCTCAGTGAAGGACCGGATCGGGCTGGCGATGATCGAAGCCGCCGAACGTGACGGCCGCATCAAGGAAGGCGCAACCCTGATCGAGCCGACGTCCGGCAATACCGGGATCGCACTGGCGTTCGTATGCGCCGCCAAGGGCTATCGCCTGATCCTGACGATGCCGGAAAGCATGTCGGTCGAACGTCGCAAGATGCTTCTGCTGTTCGGTGCCGAACTGGTGCTGACCCCGGCCCCGCTCGGCATGCGCGGCGCCATCGAAAAGGCCGAGGAGCTGGTCAACGAAATTCCCGGATCAATGATGCTGCAGCAGTTTGAAAATCCGGCGAACCCGGAAATCCACCGGAACACCACCGCCGAGGAAATCTGGGCCGATACCGCCGGCAAGGTTGACTGCCTTATATCCGGCGTCGGCACCGGCGGCACCATCACCGGCTGCGGTCAGGTTCTGAAGGAACGCAATCCCGATGTGAAGATCATCGCCGTCGAACCCGAAGACAGCCCGATCCTGTCCGGCGGCGCCCCCGGTCCGCACAAGATTCAGGGCATCGGCGCCGGGTTCGTCCCGGCCATTCTGGAACGCGGCCTGATCGACGAAGTGCTGCAGATCGGCAACGAAACCGCCTTTGCGATGGCACGGAAAGCGGCCAAGCTTGAAGGCCTTGCCGTCGGCATTTCATCGGGTGCGGCTCTCGCCGCCGCCGTCGAGATCGCCGAACGGCCGGAGATGGCGGGCAAGAACATTGTCGTCATCCTGCCGTCGTTCGCCGAACGCTATCTGTCGACGGCCCTGTTCGAGGGTCTCGAGTAAAACCATCCATCCCGTCCTTCGAGACGCCCCGGATCAAGTCCGGGGCTCCTCAGGACGAGGATGAAGCTTTAACCTCATCCTGAGGAGCGACCAAATCCTCATTTGGGCGCGTCTCGAAGGAAGAGGTTTGATCGAAGAAGACGAAAGCATTGGAAGCACATTCATGACCGACTTTACCGACGCCCAGGTCGAACGCTACGCCCGGCATATCCTGCTCAAGGAAGTCGGCGGCACCGGTCAGGCCAAACTGATGGATGCCAAAGTCCTGGTCGTCGGTGCCGGCGGTCTGGGGTCACCGGCCATCCTGTATCTGGCGGCGGCCGGCGTCGGCACCATCGGCGTCATTGATGCGGATACCGTCGATCTGTCGAACCTGCAGCGCCAGGTCGCCCACACCACCGACCGTATCGGCATGGCGAAGGTCGACAGCGCGGCGCTGAGCGCCAAGGCGATCAATCCGGATGTGAACATCGTGCAGATCAACGCCAGGCTCGATGCCGCCAATGCGCTCGACATTATCTCTGGCTATGACATCGTCGCCGACGGGTCGGACAATTTCGAAACCCGGTTCCTGATCAACGACGCCTGCTATCTGGCGAAAAAGACGCTGGTCTCGGCGGCGATCCTGCGCTTTGACGGGCAGATTGCCACCTACAAGGCGCACATCCATGACGAAGACGGGGCGCACGGTCCGTGCTATCGCTGCATATTCCGTGAAGCGCCGCCGCCGGGTCAGGTCGCGAGTTGCGCCGAAGCCGGGGTACTGGGGGCATTGTGCGGCATGATGGGCTCGCTGCAGACGACCGAGGTGTTGAAGGAAATCATGGGCATCGGCGAGAGCCTGTCGGGTTCCCTGATCGTCGTCGACGGCCTGGCGTCGGAATTCCGCAAGATCAAGGTCAAGGCGGACCCGGGCTGCCCGTTGTGCGGTGATACGCCGAGCATCACCGATCTCTCATCCCACGAAAACACCGCCGCCGCCGGGTGTGCCGTCAATGGCTGACGATACGACACAGATCAGCAAGCTGTCCCTGGTCGTCGCCTCCGGCACCTACGAGAAAGTCCACTATGCCTTTGTCATGGCGTCGGGCGCCGCCGCCATCGGCATCCCGGTGACGATGTTCTTCACGATGGGCGCCAGCGTCGCCGTGCTCGACGGGGCCGGCTGGCATGATCTTTTCTCGGAGGTCCGCGGCATGAGCGCCAAAGACCGCGACGGGGACTTCGCCGGTAAAGGCGTCGCCACCCTCGACGAGCTGATCGACAGCTGCGCCGAACTCGGCGTCGAGTTCATGGTCTGTGAAATGGGCCTTCGCGCCGAAGGACTGGAAAACAGAAACCCCCGCGACGGCCTTGATCTGAAACGCACCGGCATCGTCACGTTTCTGAATGATGCCGAACCCGGCGGTTCGATCGTTTATATCTGACTTTCAAGTAATCCGCATGCTTCGAGACGGACGCACTGCGTCCTCCTCAGCATGAGGAATTATTAAAAAGCCCTCATCCTGAGGAGGCCGTCAGGCCGTCTCGAAGGATAAAGCGGGCATTCACCCCTGCACCCAGGGCAGGCCGCGGACTTTCCAACCGTTGACGGTGCCACGGTGGTCGTCTGCGTTCCTGTCGCCTTCGAAACCTTCGGCAATGTTGAAGCACTGTGTATAGCCGAGCGCCGTCAGGGCTTTTGCCGCCGCCGCCGAGCGCACGCCGGACCGGCATAAAAACACGATCGGCGTTTGCTTGTCCGGCACCGCATCACGGACCGAGTCTTCAAAATGCGGATTACGGTCCATATCAGGGAACAGCTTCCACGAAATCCGGTGGAACGGGTTCTTCACCGCTTTCGGGTCGGGACCGCCGACATAGGCGAATTCGGCGTCGGTCCGCACATCGATCAGCACCGCCGACTTGTCGCGCTGCAGAAGTTCCCACGTATCTTCGGGGGACAGGTCCCCGGCGTATTCACCATCCGTCATCACTCGCGTCCTTCCAGATGATCGATCATATCATCGATCGCGGTAAATTTATGACGCGGCTGCGGTTTTTCCGCACGCGCAATTTCTTCGGCTTCCAGATGCTGCCAGTCTTCGAAATGGACCACGCGCACGTTGCGGTCCGTGAGCAGCTGCTGCAGACGGTCCCGGCCCGGTTTGGTACCGCCCGCCGGGAAGTCGGCGGTAATGTGTTCAGCCACTTCGACCCCGTCCGGGCGGCTCGACGAAATCACCCCGCTCGGCCCCCGTTTGATCCAGCCGACGGCATACAGCCCGTCATCGATCTTGCCCCGGTCGTTGGGGATGATGCCCCGTGCCTCGTCATAAGGCAGCCCCGGGATCGGGTCGGCCCGATAGCCGATCGCCGCAACCACAAGCTCGCAGGGAATATCATAGGTCTCGCCGGTGCCGACGGCGCGGCCGTTCTCAACCCGGGTGCGTTCGATGCGGATTCCGCTGACATGGTCATCGCCGAGAATTTCCAGCGGTTGCGCATAAAACCCGAAATGCACCCGCTTCGGCATCGCCTGCGGATCGCGTTCCGAAAAAGCCCGGAGCGTTTCCAGGTTCTTTTCCGCCAGCCGGCGGTCGCGGTCTTCCATGTCATCCGGCACGCCGGCCGGCAGATCAGCGGCATCCACAACCGGTGCGCATTCCGTCAGGTCGAGCATTTCCCGCAGTTCGACGTTGGTGAATTTCGCTTCCAGCGGACCGCGCCGGCCGAGCATATGGACATCGGTGACGGGCGAGGCGTTCATGGCATCACGGGCATACGGCGGCAGATCGGTGCGTGCCCGCCCGGATTTGGAGCGAACCAGAACGCGGGCGATATCGAGCGCCACGTTGCCGTTGCCGATCACCACGGCGGTTTTGATATCAAGGTCCGGTTCCAGCTCGACAAAATCCGGGTGGCCGTTGTACCAGCCGACGAAGGCCGCCGAGCCGTGTACGCCGGCCTTGTCCGCACCCGGAATGCTGAGCACGCGGTCCGCCGGCGCACCGACGGCGAGGATCACGACGTCGTATATGTCGCGCAGTTCGTCCAGCGTCACATCCCGCCCGACCTCGACATTGCCGAAATACCGGATGCCGTTACCGAGCGCGGTCTTCTCGAACTTTCTGGCGACTTTCTTGGTGGTCTGATGGTCCGGCGCAACCCCGCCCCGGATCAGGCCGTACGGTGTCGGCAGCCGCTCGATGATGTCGATCTGCGGCTCCGTCACCGATTTGGCAATGGCGTCGGCAGCATAAAAACCCGCCGGGCCGGAGCCGATGATTGCGACCGTTATTGCCATACTGCCCCCCTTATTATTATTGGTGCTGGCAACTATATGTTTGCGCCCCCTGTTCAGTCAGCGACCGTCCAGGTATGTCCTTCATGCATGATCGATTTCAGATCGGCATCCCTGGCCCGTTTTCTGGCTTCCGCCTTCATCTGGGCAACCCCTTCACCATAGCTCAGCGCTGGTGCGCAATAGATCACGCCGACGGCAACCGGCAGGTCTTCATCATCCATCGCGGCAAGCATGCTGGCCAGCACGTGATTGGTTTCGTCGTGAACCAGAACACCGGCGGCTTCCGGCCCGTCCGCTCCGACCTCGACAACACCCAGCGTCAGGGTGGCGGGATCGAGCTTCAGGCCCTTGTCCCCATCCTTGCCGAACACCAGCGGCTCACCATGACGGCAAACGACCTGACGGTCGGCGACGACGGATTTCTCGGTGATGTCGGCGAACACACCGTCATTATAGACGATGCAGTTCTGCAGGATTTCGACGAAGCTGGCGCCCTTGTGCGCGTGTGCGCGTTTGAGGATCGCCGGCAGGTCCTTCTGCTGGGCATCGATGCCGCGGGCAACGAACCTGGCACCGGCGCCGAGTACGAAAACACACGCCGAAACCGGATTGTCAACCGATCCCAGCGGCGTCGACGGCGAGCGCGTCCCGGCCCTGGACGTCGGCGATGCCTGACCCTTGGTCAGCCCGTAGATTTCGTTGTTGAACAGCAGAACCTGCACATCGACATTGCGGCGGATGACGTGCATCAGGTGATTGCCGCCGATCGACAGCATATCACCGTCACCGCCGACGACCCACACGTCCAGTTCAGGATTGGCCAGCTTGATGCCGGTGGCGAACGCCGGTGCGCGGCCGTGAATGGTGTGGAAGCCATAGGTTTCCACATAGTACGGGAACCGCGCGGCGCAGCCGATGCCGGATACGAAGACGGTGTTTTCGGGCTCGGCCTCGATGTCCGCCAGCGTGTTCAGGACGGCGCGCAGGATCGCGTAATCGCCGCAGCCCGGGCACCAGCGGACTTCCTGATCGGTGGCGAAGTCCTTGGCGGTACGTTTTGCGGGCGGGGTCAGTTCATTCATCGCTCAACCCTCCAGAATGCCGAGGATCGCGTCCTCGATTTCGCTGATCCGGAACGGCTGTCCGGATATCTTGTTCAATCCCTGCGCGTCTATCAGATACTCGGCCTTCAACAGCGTGATCAGCTGACCGTTGTTCATTTCGGGGATCAGAATGGTGTCGTATCCGGCCAGCAGATCACCCAGATTTTCCGGCAGCGGCCAGATGTAGCTGAGGTGAACATGCGACACGTCCTTGCCGCGCCGGATCAGATTGTCGACCGCGCGGTTGATCGGCCCATAGGTCGAGCCCCAGCCGACGACGCACAGCTTGCCGGTTTCGTTGCCGAGCTCGACCGTCTGCGCGGGGATGTCCTTGGCGATCCCGTCGATCTTGGCGGCGCGGATCTTGGTCATCCTGTGGTGGTTGTCCGCGTCGTAGGAAATATGGCCGGTGTCGTAACTGCGCTCGATCCCGCCGATACGGTGCATGAGTTCAGGCGTGCCGGGCTTGGCCCACACGCGGGCCAGTGTCTCCGCATCGCGCTGGAACGGATGGAAGCCTTCCGGATCGGTATGGAATGTGACCGGGAACGGCTCGTAGGCATCCAGATCGGGCAGGCGCCACGGCTCCGCCGCGTTGGCGATATAGCCGTCGGTCAGCAGCATGACCGGCGTCATGTATTTGGTCGCCAGACGCACGGCTTCGATACCCACCTCGAAACAGTCCGACGCCGAACGCGTCGACAGCACCACCAGCGGTGCGTCGGCGTTGCGGCCATAGACCGCCTGATAAAGATCCGACTGCTCGGTCTTGGTCGGCAGACCGGTCGACGGGCCGCCGCGCTGTGAATTGACGATGATCATCGGCAGCTCGGCCGACAGCGCGAGGCCGATGGCTTCACCCTTCAGCGCGATCCCTGGGCCCGAGCTGGACGTGATCCCCAGCGACCCGGCGTAACTGCCGCCGATGGCGGCGCACGCGGCGGCGATTTCATCTTCGGCCTGGAACGTGGTGACACCCAGATGCTGCATCTTCGCCAGTGAATGCAAAAGCGGCGATGCCGGCGTGATCGGGTAGGACGCAAACAGGATTTCCAGCGCCGCCAGTTCCGCGCCCTTGACCAGCCCCCAGGCCAGCGCCTCGGTCCCGGTTACGGTTCTGTAAAGGCCCGCGGCGATCTCGGCGGGGGCAATGTGAAAACCATGCACGCCCTCCGGCAGTTCCGCGGTTTCGCCCATGGCATGTCCGGCGTTCATCGCCGCGATGTTGGCATTGGCGATATCGGGGCGGTTGGCGAACTTGCCGGTCAGCCATTCCTGCGTGGTCTTGCGGGACCGCCCGAACAGCCAGTAGACAAAACCCAGCGCCCACATGTTCTTGCAGCGGAGCGCATCTTTCTTGGAAAGCTCGAATTCCTTCACCGCTTCCATGGTCATCGCGGAAATGTCGAACGAGATGACCCGGTACGGATCGACCGTGCCGTCTTCGAGCGGCGACGTGTCGTAACCGGCCTTGGCCAGGTTACGTTCCGTGAAGGTGCCGCTGTCGACGATCATCAGGCCGCCCTTGCGAAGCCGGGACATCTCGACCTTGAGCGCCGCCGGGTTCATCGCGACCAGCACATCGAAATCGTCGCCAGACGTCATGATCCGGCGCGCCCCGAAATTGATCTGGAACGACGACACACCGAAGGTGGTGCCGACAGGGGCGCGGATTTCCGCCGGGAAATCCGGGAAGGTCGCAAGATCGTTGCCGGCGACCGCGGTCGCTTCGGTAAACTGCCCGCCGGTCAGCTGCATGCCGTCGCCGCTGTCACCGGCGAAGCGCACAACGGCGGCTTCCAGCTCGTCTCTGCTCGAAGCATCCGCCGGGGCGTTCATAACCTGATCTATTTTTGTCATGTGTACATCAATCTTTGGTGTCGGCGGGCACGGTCGGACCCGCTCCGGATTATTGCGCTGCAATACGCAAGATCGTGAAATTCAATGAAAATATAAGCCGGTGTTGCGATCCCGACAACCCAACGCGTGAAAGGGTTTTAACCACCACGGGGCTGGCAAAATCCGCCATCAGAGACGATATTAGCCCGACAGTCCCCCAAAGGAGTTCTTCATGACGTCTCTTCCCGCCGAACCTGCCGAAATTCTCGATGATCTGCTGCAACGCGCCAGGGCCAGGGGTGCCGACGCCGCCGATGCCCTGCTGGTGGAAGGCACGTCATCCAGCCTGTCGTGCCGGCTGGGGGCGCCGGAAGATCTTGAACGCGCCGAAGGCTATGATCTCGGTCTCAGGGTTTTGATCGGCAAGCGTCAGGCGGTGGTATCGTCATCGGACTTTTCCGCCGAAGGACTGAGCGAGCTTCTGGAACGCGCCGTCGCCATGGCCCGCGCGGTCCCCGAAGACGCCTATGCCGGTCTCGCCGATCCGGACCAGCTGGCCACCGGGATTCCCGATCTTGACGAGTTCGACCCCGCCGAGCCAAGCGCCGAACAGATGATCGACATGGCCCGTGCCTGTGAGGACGCAGCCCGCGCCGTGCCCGGCATCACCAATTCCGAAGGCGCCGAACTGGGCTTCGGCAAATCGATCGTCTACCTGGCCGGGACCAACGGCTTCAGCGGCACCCGTCAGGGGTCGCGGTTTTCCATCGGCGTCAGCGTCGTCGCCGGCGAAGGCACCAGGATGGAGCGCGATTACGAATATTCATCCACCGTCTGGCTGAGCGATCTGGACGATCCCGCCGAGGTCGGCCGGAAAGCCGGTGAAAACACGATCCGCCGCCTCAATCCGAAAAAGGCGGAAAGCGCACAGTTGCCGATCGTTTACGATCCGCGTGTCGCGTCCTCGCTGATCGCGCACTTTTCCGGCGCCATCAACGGCCAGTCGGTGGCGCGCGGCACCACGTTCCTCGCCGGCAAGATGGGTGAACAGGTTTTCGCCGACGGCATCACCATCGTCGACGACCCGCTGAAGAAACGCGGCCTGCGGTCTAAACCTTTCGACGGCGAAGGGGTCCAGACGAAAACCCGGAACCTCATCGACAACGGGATATTGACGACGTGGATCCTCGACCTCGCCACGTCCCGCCAGCTCGGGCTCGAGACCACCGGCCATGCATCGCGCGGTACCGGCGGCCCGCCCAGCCCGTCGGCGACCAACGTGCATCTGGCGGCGGGCAGCGTGAGCAAGGCTGATCTGATCGGCGCCATCGACAACGGGTTTTACGTGACCGAACTGATCGGCATGGGCGTCAACAACGTGACCGGCGATTACTCGCGCGGCGCCGGCGGCTTCTGGATCGAGAACGGCGAGATCGCCTATCCGGTCAACGAAGTCACCATCGCCGGCAATCTCAAGGACATGTTCATGCACATGACCCCGGCCGATGATCTGGAATTCAAACGCGCCACCAACGCCCCGACCGTGCGGGTCGACGGCATGACCATCGCGGGGCGGTAAGGTCTATTTCACAACCCTAGCGCTCTCGTCACGCGAATTCCATTAAGCATTGCCTAGACTGGTGATATGCTGGCCTAAGGGACGGGGGTCGATATGTCGGACGAAATCATAAAACAGGAAATGTCGAATGAAATACGCGCAGTCCGGCTGTCTATATTTCGTTTAAATGCATTCGGTGTAGTGGCTACGTTGGCATTCATTGGCGGCCGATTGGGGCACTCAACAACTGATGGCTACGGCATCGAGGCCTTTGTCGTGTTAGTGCTTTTTATTGTTGGCACAATACTGGGACTTATTGGCAGATTCGGAAGTGTTTACAGCGACGTCAAAGATTGGACCGAAGAGCTTCGAAGCCGTTTCGAAAAAATGTCAGAAGAAGAGAAAAAAGCTATTGGTCCAGAACTTCTGGATCCTGTTGAATCAAATTTTTTAATTCGGCAGCATGATAACATTACAGTACTGAGCGCGATTTGTGGAACCTTTGCCACATTTCTGGCGCTCATTATTTTGTGGCAGCTTGCCTAGCAGTCTGTCGGGTTTGAGTTATCAGGGTTTATTTTCATAGCGTCTGCCTGGCCTCAAGTGGCCATCATGGCGGTGAGGCGTTTGCAATTGTAGGCCAGCGTCATCCCGGACACGGCTTTCCTCCGAGCGCAGCGAGGTCAGGAAAGCCCGTGATCCGGGACCCATTGATAAGCTTTCCCCTATCGTCGCCACGGGTCCCGGATCGCAAGCCTCGCGCCTGCATGCCTACGGCACGCAGGCTCGGCTAACGTCCGGGATGACGATATATTCAAACTCGCATTCACCCCGGCATCAACAGCGCCAGCGCGGCGGGCGCGAGGGTAATACGGGCCGGCAGGCTGGCGAGGATATCGCCGTCTCCCTGCACCGGTTCGGCGTCGACCCGCTCAACGGTGATGTCGGTCGCAGGCACGATCTTCACGTCGGGCAGTTTCGTCAGCCGGCCGAGCGCCAGCCACACGGCGTAGCGCATCGTCCTGAGCACCCCCGGCTTCATGAACAGTACCACATGCAATGACGGGTCCTGCAGCCGCGCATCCGGCGCACAGACAAACGTGCCGCCATAGAAATGACCGTTGGCAATCACCGCCGAGGCGACGTCGAAGCTTTCCCCGTCGACGATGACCCGGTATCGGGGAAAGCGGAACGAGGCGAGCGTCTTCAGGGTCGACAGCACATACGCCGTCTTGCCGAGAAACTTTTTCACCGCCGGTTTAACCTGGGCCACAACGTGGGCGTCGAAGCCGAAGCCCGCCATCATCACGAAGCGCCGGCCGTTGACGATGCCGACCGAGATCGGCTGCGCCCGGCCGGTGGCGATGGTGCGGGCAATTTCGCGGGGCGTGCCGCCGAGACCGATTTCATGGGCCAGAACGTTGGCGGTGCCGAGCGGGATCACCGCCAGCGCAAGCTTCTTGTCGCCGAGACCGTTGACGACTTCGTTGATCGTGCCGTCGCCCCCCGCGACCGCGATGGCGTCCAGCTTTTCCGGGTCCGCGCTCATGGCGAACGCTTCGGCATCGCCGCGCTTGGTGGTCGGTCGCACATCGACATCGACACCTTCGGCGATCAGCGCACTGAGGATGCGCTCGAACCGGCGGCGTCTGCGCCAGCCCGCGGTCGGGTTGTGAATGACGAGGACGCGGCGGTGTTGACGCTCGGGCAGCAATTCTTGTCCGGTCACGGCGGATACTCCGAAATTCCCAGGATTTATCAGACCCGTAACCAACATCAAAAATATATGTAAGTCATGTGACAAGTCGGTGAAGGTTTTTATTCGTCACAAAAGTAAAATACGCATCGGTTACTGTCCGCATACTAAATGATGTATTTCCTTTTACAGTCCTGGGCAGAGATCGAGAAACGTGAACGATCTTTCTAAACCGCGGCATCGTTACCGCAGCATCTGGATTTCCGATATCCATCTCGGGACCCCCGGCTGTCAGGCGGAGATGCTTCTCGATTTCCTGAAGAACACCGAAAGCAAGTATCTGTATCTGGTCGGCGACATCATCGACGGCTGGCGCATGAAGCGGGCGTGGTACTGGCGCCAGGCGCACAACGATGTGGTCCAGAAAATCCTGAGAAAGGCGCGCAAGGGGACCCGGGTGATCTATATCCCCGGCAACCATGACGAAAAATTCCGCGATTTCACCAACCATCGATTCGGCCGTGTCGCGGTGCTGTACGAGACCGTGCACACCATGGCCGACGGCAAGCGGTTTCTGGTGCTGCACGGGGACCGCTTCGACGGCGTCATCAAGTATGCCAAGTGGCTGGCGTTTCTCGGCGATCATGCCTACACCGCGGCGATCGCCGTGAACCTCTGGTTCAATCTGCTGCGCCGCAAGTTCGGCCTGCCGTACTGGTCGCTGTCGGCGTTTCTCAAACACAAAGTCAAGAACGCGGTCGAATACATCTCGAAGTTCGAAGACGCGGTCGTCGAAGAAGCGCAGCGGCGCGGCACCGACGGCGTCATCTGCGGGCATATCCACTCCGCCGAAATCCGCGACATCGACGGCATCAGGTACTGCAACGACGGCGACTGGGTCGAAAGCTGCACGGCCCTGGTCGAGCACGAAGACGGCCGGCTTGAAATCCTGCACTGGGCCGAACTGCAAGGGCTCTCGCTTTTAGGAAAAGACACATGCGACTCCTCATCGTCAGCGACGCCTGGCTTCCTCAGGTCAATGGCGTCGTCCGTTCGCTCGATACTGTAAGACGCGGACTGCTTGAACGCGGCCATGCCGTCGAGATGGTGACGCCGGACCGGTTCCGGACAATCCCCTGCCCGACCTATCCCGAAATCAGGCTCGCCGTGCTGCCGGGGGCCCGGACCGCAACCCTGATCGAAGCGTTCCGCCCCGACGCCATCCACATCGCCACCGAAGGCCCGCTCGGCCAGGCGGCGCGCAAACACTGTCTGGCCAGGGGCTATCCGTTCACCACCGCTTACCACACCCGCTTTCCGGAATACATTCATGCCCGCTGCCGGCTGCCGCTGAGCTGGAGCTACGCGCATCTCAGGAAGTTCCACAATGCGGGCAAGCGGATCATGGTGGCGACGCAAACCATCGAAGACGACCTTGCCGCACGCGGCTTCAACAACATTGTCCGCTGGACCCGCGGCGTGAATACCGACCTGTTTCACCCCCGCAAGGAACCATTTCTGGATTTTCCGCGCCCGATCAGCGTCTATGTCGGGCGCGTTGCGGTTGAGAAGAATATCGAGGCGTTTCTGAAACTGGATATCCCCGGCACCAAGATGATCGTCGGCGACGGCCCGGCCCGGGCCCATCTTGAAGAGAAATACACCGACGCCAAATTCGTCGGCGCCCATGAAGGCGAGGACCTCGCCCGCCACTTCGCGGCGGCGGACGTGTTCGTGTTTCCGAGCCGCACCGACACCTTCGGGCTGGTTTTGCTGGAAGCGCTGGCGTCCGGGCTGCCGGTCGCGGCCTATCCGGTACCCGGGCCGCTCGATGTCATCGGCGACGCCCCCGTCGGCGTGCTCAGTGAAAACCTCGAAGACGCCGTCAAAAGGGCCCTCACCATCGATCCGACGCTTTGCCGCCGGCATGCCGAAGGCTTTTCATGGGACAAATCCATCGATCAGTTCTTCAACAATCTCTATCCGTTCCGGGGCGAACACGCGATCCGCGAAACCGCTGCGGCGTAATTCCGTCAACTTCCCCTCACCCGGCGCTGACGCGCCACCCTCTCCCCCGGGAGAGGGCAGAAAAACACGGCGACCCGAGAGTCCCTTCTCCCCTCGGGAGAAGGACAGGATGAGGGGTCTTGCAGCCACCTCCCCTCACCCGGCGCTGGCGCGCCACCCTCTCCCCAAGGAGAGGGGAAGCGCCCCTCTCCCCGCGTCACCCCGGCATTCGCCGGAATGACGATAAGGGATGAAATTTTCCAGCATGAAGAGTGATCGTCAAAGCCCCATCGCGCATTGGCCACCGCGTTTCAGCGTGGTAATGTCCGGGCGTTCGCAACAACGGTCGCCAAGCCTTGGAAAATAAACACGAAAAGATACCCGATACACACCTGTCGACGAACGTTCTGGTCCGCCGTCTGGCGCGTGACAACCTGCGCCATTACTGGGTGCAACTGGTGTTCGCGCTGCTCTGCATGGCCGTCGTGTCCGTAACCACGGCGCTGTCCGCATATCTGATGGAACCTGTCGTCAACGACGTTTTCATCGCCGAAAATGAAGACATGCTGTGGTGGGTTTCGGGCGCCGTGCTCGCGACCTTCCTGGCCAAGGGGTTTGCCAGTTACGGGCAATCCCTGCTGATGGCCTTCGTCGGACTCAGAATCGTCGCCGACAACCAGATCCGGCTGTACCGCCACCTGATCGGCATGGACCTCGGATTCTTCAATTCCATGCCCTCGGGGCGGCTGGTGTCGCGCTTTCTGGTCGACATCAACCATATGCGGGTCGCGGTCTCGAACGCACTGACCGGATTCGGCAAGGACCTTCTGTCGCTGATCGGCCTCGTGTCCGTGATGTTCATTCAGGACTGGGAACTGGCCTTTATCTCGTTCTTCATATTTCCCGTCGCCGTCTATCCGATCGTCCGGCTCGGCAAACGCATGCGAAAGGTGACCGCCAACACCCAGGACGAAACCGGTCTGTTCTCGGCGATACTCGATCAGAGCTTTCAGGGCATCCGCGTGGTCAAGGCCTACGGGATGGAGACCTATGAAACCGGCCGGGTTTCGGAACTGGTCAATCGTATCTTCGGGCTCAACATCAAATCGGCCCGGATCCGGGCGCTGTCGAGCCCGATCATGGAAACCCTGGGCGGCGTCGCCGTCGCCATCGTCATCGTTTACGGCGGTTATCGGGTGATCCACCAGAACCTCGACCCGGGCTCGTTCTTCTCGTTCATCACCGCGCTTTTGCTGGCCTACGAGCCGATGAAGCGGCTCGCCAACCTGAACGCCAGCCTGCAGGAAGGCCTGGCCGGGGCACAGCGCCTGTTCGATCTGCTGGACACCGCACCGGGGATCAAGGAACACCCCGACGCCAAACCGCTGAACGTCCCGGTTTCAGGTGAGATCGCCCTTGCCGATGTGAATTTTTCATACATCCCCGATCAGCCCGCGCTCCGCGATGTCGCGATGACGATCCCCGCCGGCAGGACGGTGGCGCTGGTCGGCCCGTCGGGGGCGGGCAAGTCGACGATCCTCAATCTGATCCCGCGTTTCTATGACATCGATAGCGGCACCATCACCATCGACGGCAAGGACGTCCGCGACGCCACGCTGGAAAGCCTGTATGCCAACATCTCGCTGGTCAGCCAGGAAGTGACCCTGTTCGACGACACCGTCCGCGCCAATATCGCCTATGGCAAACCCGGTGCCACGGATGGAGAGATCGAGGACGCCGCCAGGCATGCCGCCGCGCTCGACTTCATCCGCGAGCTGCCGCAAGGGTTCGACACCCAGGTCGGCGAACGCGGCGTGAAACTGTCGGGTGGCCAGCGCCAGCGCCTGGCGATTGCCCGCGCGATCCTGAAAAACGCACCGATCCTGTTGCTCGACGAAGCCACCTCGTCGCTGGATACCGAAAGCGAACGCCACGTCCAGAAGGCGCTCGATCACCTGATGCAGGGCCGCACCACGCTGGTCATCGCGCACCGGCTGTCGACCATCGTCGGCGCCGATCTGATCTACGTCATCCAGAACGGCACCATCGTCGAAACCGGCTCGCACACGGAACTGGTGGCCAGGGGCGGCGCATACGAAAAACTCTATGCCCTGCAGTTCGCCGCAGAAGCGGACATGCATGCCCGCGCCGGGCATGGTTGAGCCGGTTTCGCCGTGCTGAAGGCCGTCTCAAAGAAAGTCGTCAAAAGCACGCCGGTGCGCCGTGCCGTGTGCTGGCTGGGCGCACAATACATCCGTCTGGTCTGGGCAACCAGCCGCTGGGAGCTGATCGGCAAGGAACATTTCGATGCGCTTTACGACAACGACCAGCCGGCGATCCTCAGCTTCTGGCACGGCCGGCTGCTGATGGCGCCCTACACATGGCAGAAACCGCGTCCCTTCAAGATGCTAATCAGCGGACACCGCGACGGCGAACTGATCGCCAACACGGTCTCGCATCTGGGCATCAGCTGTATCAGGGGATCGTCATCCAGGGGGGGCGCCGGGGCAATACGGGCCCTGATTAAAACCCTGAAGGCCGGTGAGTGGGTCGGCATCACGCCGGACGGGCCGCGCGGCCCGCGGATGCGGGTCTCGGACGGCGTCATCAATCTGGCCAAGCTGTCGGGCGTGCCGATTCTGCCCGTCACATACGGCATCCGGCGTGGCCGGGTGCTTCAAACCTGGGACCGGTTTCTCGCCGCCTATCCGTTTTCAAGCGGCGTCCTGATCTGGGGCGAGCCGCTGTCCGTGCCGGGCGATGCCGACGATGCCCGGTTGCAGGCACTGGGTGCGGAGCTTGAAAACCGCCTGACCGCTCTTTCCAGGGAAGCCGACAGGATGACGTCCCGCCCCCCTGTCGAGCCCGCCGCACAGGCGGAAGGCGAGGCCGCATGATCCTGACGATGTACCGCATCGCCACGTCCGTCGGCGCGCCGTTGATATCGGCGTTTCTGAAAAAGCGCCTGCGCCGGGGCAAGGAAGACCCGGCGCGGTTCAACGAACGTCTGGGACGTCCCGTCACCCCCCGGCCGGCAGGGCAGATGATATGGATGCACGGTGCCAGCGTCGGCGAGTCTCTTTCCATGCTGCCGGTGATCGAGGAGATCATCTCGCGTGGCGATGCACCGACGGTTCTGGTGACCACCGGCACCGTCACCTCGGCCCGGCTGATGCGCGAACGGTTGCCGGACGGTGCCATCCATCAGTTCGTGCCGGTCGACCGCCTGCCGTACGTGAACGGTTTTCTCGATCACTGGAAGCCGGACATCGCGCTCTGGTGGGAATCCGAGCTGTGGCCGAACCTCGTCAACGAAACCAGCCATCGCGGCATCCCGATGGTGCTGGTCAACGCGCGGATGTCGCCACCGTCGTTCCTGCGCTGGCAACGCTGGAAAAGCCTGGCCCGCGCCCTGCTCGGCTGCTTCGACATGGTGCTCGCCCAGTCGGAATCCGATGTCGAACGCTTCCGGACGCTGGGGGCGAACAAGGTCGAGCGCATGGGCAACATGAAGTTCGCGGTCCCGGCACTGCCCTGCGACGAAGGCACGCTGGCGGAAATCCGTGCCCGGACGGGCCTGCGTCCGATGTGGCTGGCCGCCAGCACCCACGCCGGCGAGGAAGAAGCCGCCCTGGATGTACACCGGACCGTCAAGGCCCGGCATCCGGATCTTTTGACGATCATCGTGCCCCGCCATCCCGACCGCGGCCCCGAGATCGCCGCCCTGCTGCGCGACAAGGGCGCCGTCGTCGCCATGCGCTCGAACAGCGAACCGGCGACGGCGGAAACCGATATCTATCTCGCCGATACGCTGGGCGAACTGGGCCTGTTTTTCCGTCTTGCGCCGATCGTCTTCATGGGCAAGTCACTGGTCCCGGCCGGCGGCCAGAACACCATCGAGCCGGCGCGTCTGGGCGCCGCCATCATCACCGGCCCGCACTACTGGAATTTCGACGAGATCACCCGCGCCATGGATGCCGCGGGCGGGCTGCGAATCGTCGAT
The DNA here is from genome assembly GCA_040218645.1 of Rhodospirillales bacterium. Lineage (GTDB taxonomy): Bacteria > Pseudomonadota > Alphaproteobacteria > Rhodospirillales > Casp-alpha2 > UBA4479. The sequence goes on along the minus strand of JAVJQZ010000013.1, from coordinate 676,538 downwards.
GATGCCGACGGCCTCGCCGAAGCGGTGTCCCGCGACCTTGATGAACCGGCGCAGGCACAGGCCCGGGCCAAGGCGGCACATGAGTATGTGGAGCGGGAATCCCGCGTCATTGAAATCTTCATGGATTACATCTCACCGTATCTGGACGGCATCGGGGAGACGCGCCGTGCGCGCCCCTGATTTCTGGGCCACGGCAAAGGGAACCGCGTGGGAGCGGCTTATGGCCGCCGCCCTGACCCCGCTCGGCAGCATCTACGGCGCCGTCACCACATCCCGTGCCGTCCGCAAATCATTGTGGCAGGCCCCGGTGCCGGTCATCTGCGTCGGCAACGCGGTCATGGGCGGCGCCGGCAAGACCCAGGTCTGCCTCGATCTGGCCCGCAGACTTTCCGGCGGCAACCGCGCCGTTCATGTCCTGTCGCGGGGATACGGCGGGCGGCTCGCCGGTCCGGTCCGGGTCGATGCGGCATTTCACCGCTCTTCGGATGTCGGTGACGAAGCTCTCGTCCTGGCCCGGCATGCGCCCACATGGATCGGCGCCGACCGGACTGCCACCGCACGCGCGGCGGCTGACGCCGGGGCCGGCCTCGTCATCATGGATGACGGGTTTCAAAATCCCGCCCTGGCCAAGGACCTGAGCCTTCTGGTGATCGACGGCGGTTACGGGTTCGGGAACGGCCGGGTGTGTCCGGCCGGGCCGCTCCGCGAACGCGCCGCAAGCGCCTTTACGCGAACCGACGCGGTTTGCATCATCGGCACCCCCGGCCCCGCCATGCCGGCAATCCCCGATGATATACCGGTGTTTCAGGCCCGCATCAGACCCGATCCGCGCATGGCATCGCTGAAAGGCAAAAAAGTCATCGCCTTCGCCGGAATCGGCCGTCCGGAAAAATTCTTCGATACCCTGTTCGAGGCCGGCGCCGACATCCAAAAGACGTTCGGCTATCCCGACCATTACCAGTTTCTCGACCATGAACTGGATGTCCTGTTGCAGAGCGCCCAAGACAGCGGGGCCGATGTCGTCACCACGGAAAAGGACCACGCCCGACTCAGTGATGATTACAAAAGCCGGATCTTGCCGTTTCCGGTTGTTCTGGAATGGGACGATGCCGCCGCACTGGAACGCTTTATTCTCAGCCGCATCCGCCTAAACTGACACATGCTCAGGCCCCGGACCCCGTTCGAGAAATACATCCGCCATCCGCTGGAAGCCTTTGCGGTGGCGGTGGTCTGGACCCTGTTCCGAATCCTGCCCATCGATGCCGCCTCCGGTTTCGCAGGCTGGCTGGCAGGAACGATCGGTCCCCGCCTCGGCATTTCAGATCGCGCCCGCGCCAACATCCGCCGCGCCTTTCCCGATCTCGACGGTGCCGCGGTCGAGCGCATTGTCACCGACATGTGGGACAACCTGGGCCGCACCGTCGGCGAGTTCCCGCACATCGGCGCTTTTGACTTCAACGGCCCCCAGCCCCGGGTCCGCATCAAAGGGCTACAGCATCTATCCCAATTCCGTGACGACGACGGGCCGGGGTTTTATCTGAGCGCACACATCGGCAACTGGGAACTGGCGCCGATGACTGCCTATGTGCACAACGTACCGTCGGCGTTCGTGTATCGCGAAGCCAACAATCCGCTGGTGCAGAAACTCTATATGGCCGGGCGGCAGAAATACCGCGACATGATGATCCCGAAGGGCAGTGAAGGCGCCAAGGAAATGCTCCGGGCGCTGAAGGACGGCAAGCATATCGGCATCATGGCCGATCAGAAAATGAACGACGGGATCGCCGTGCCGTTTTTCGGTGAAGAGGCAATGACCGCCCCCGCCATGGCGCAGATGGCGCTCAAGTTCAACTGTCCGGTATTGCCGGCCCGGGTCATCCGCGAACGCGGCGCGACCTTCACGGTTGAAGTGGCTGAACCGATCTTTGCCGAGGATACCGGCGACAGAACAAAAGACGTGGCCGCGTTCATGGCACGGGCCAACAAAATCATCGAGGCATGGGTACGAGAAAAACCCGGTCAGTGGCTATGGTTACACAACCGCTGGCCGGGCCAGTCTTGAACGGAAGAGTCTTAAATCAGCTTCCCGACGGCTTGGACTGTTTGAGTGTCCCATCCGCAATCGTCGTCTGAGACGGTGCGGAAGCTGTTTTCGTGTGACCTGCGCATTCAGCGAGAACGGGGGAAGCCGCAAACGCGACGAATGCCGTCAGGGCAAGAGCCAGAAATCCATACTTCATGGTGGTCTCCTTTTTCAAACTGGAAACAGGATAGCACATCTCGTTGAAAATTGCGAAATCACAAATTTCAGCACCGGAATCCGTTAGCTCATCCTTCGAGACGGTCTTTCAGACCTCCTCAGGATGAGGGCGTCCTGACAACGGAACCTACCTCATCCTGAGGAGCCCCGGATTTGTTCCGGGGCGTCTCGAAGGATGAAGGGGTGTTATTCAGGCATTTTCCCCAAAACCAGTTCCGCATCGATCGGCGTCTGATCCAGCGTCAGGCCGAAATGCAGGTGCGGCCCCGTTGCCCGGCCGGTGGCCCCGATGGCACCGATGTGCTGGCCGGCCTGTACCTCGTCCCCGGCCGCGACCGATGTCGCGGACAGATGGATATAGACCGAGCGCAGACCGAGCCCGTGATCGATCAGAACCGTCTTGCCGTTGAAGAACATGCCGGGATGCACGAACACGACCGTCCCCGCAGCCATGGCGCGGACCGGCGTGCCCGTCGGTGCGGCAATGTCGGTGCCGAAATGCGGACGGCGCGGTTTGCCGTTCAAAACACGCTGCGAGCCGTAAACGCCGGAGATGCGACCCGTTGCCGGCCACTGAAAGCCGGACAGGAAATACGCCTGCGCCGTGCTGGTTTGCTTCGCCGCGGTGATCTCCGCTTTTTCGCGGCGGATGCGTTCCAGCGCCTCGGGGTCCGGCGTCACCTTCCTGCCGGGCAAGCCGTTGATGCGTTCGATCTGAAAATCCCGGTCCGCGACCGCGATCTGACGACTGTGTTTTTCACTGCCCCGTGATACCGTCAGGGTTTTGCTGCCCGCATCATCGCGTCCAAAACCCAGAAGGAAATCACCGTCGGCGGAGGTAGGGACCGCTTTGCCGTCCAGCATCACCACGGCGCCCGGGGACGTCCTGCCGACCAGCAGGCCGCCCTCGGCGGGTGTGCCTTGCAGTTCGACCATGAGATCGGCCGAAAGCGGCAACGGCATCATGCACAGGCTCAGCAGGGCCAGCAGCCGGATCACAGCAGGCTCCCCTGCGGATCATCATCCCCGGTATCCGGCTTGCGCGGTTTCGGTTTTTTCTGCGCCGCCGCCCCCCCGGCCACCCGGGCCGCGGCAATGCCGTCCTTGAGCTTGATGTTGACGTCGTCACCGGGTGCAAGATCGCCGGCCGAGGTGATCGCCTTACCCGCCGGGGTCGTCACCAGCGCAAAGCCGCGCTCCAGCACGCGCTCGTAGGAATAGCTTTCGAGCAACTGCCCCAGGTGTTCCAGCGTCCGGCCCTGGCGCGTCACACGGTCGCGGTAGGCGCGGTGCAGATTCCGCGACGTATTGTCCAGCCGCTTGGTGGCTTCGCTGAGCGCGCGGCGGGGCGGTGTCAGGCGCGCCGGGATGCGCTGGCGGCGCTGACGGATGCCCGTCTTCAGGGCATTGCCCAGCCGTTCCGACCAGTCGTCCAGACGCTGCGACGCCGTCTCCACGGTGCGGCGCAGATTGGGCAGCCCGCGGGCCAGCGCGGCGACTTCGCGTTTGCCGGTTTCTGTCCTGCGGCGCACGGCACGGATCAGCCGGCCTTCGCAATCGGCGACCTGCGCCATCACGTCATAGCGGACCGGCACCGCCATTTCGGCCGCCGCCGTCGGCGTCGGCGCACGACGGTCGGAAGCCAGATCGATCAGGGTCCAGTCGGTTTCATGCCCGACCGCCGAGATTAAAGGGATATAGCTCTCGGCCGCGGCGCGAACCACGGCTTCCTCGTTGAACGCCCACAGATCTTCGAGCGAGCCGCCGCCCCGAGCCACGATCAGCAGATCCGGGCGCGGGACCGCGCCACCGGGCGCAATGTCGTTGAAGCCGCGAATGGCGCGTGCAATCTGATCCGCCGCGCCGTCGCCCTGCACCAGCACCGGCCACACCAGCACATGACGCGGGAAGCGGTCGGCGAGACGATGCAGGATGTCGCGGATCACGGCGCCGGTCGGCGAGGTCACGACACCTATCACGTCGGGGAGGAACGGCAGGTCGCGCTTGCGGTCCTCGTCGAACAGGCCTTCGGCGGCGAGCTTGCGCTTGCGCTCTTCGAGCAGCTTCAACAGCGCGCCTTCACCTGCCAGTTCGATATGCTCGACGACGATCTGGTATTTCGAGCGCCCTGGATAGGTGGTGATGCGGCCGGTAGCGACGACTTCCATGCCGTCTTCGGGATCGAGCGCAAGGCGCCCCGCCGTGGTCCGCCAGCAGACCCCGTCGATCACCGCGGCGTCATCCTTCAGGGCGAAATACAGATGCCCGGACGCCGCCCGTTTGAAGCCGGAAATTTCGCCGCGAATGCGGACGCGCTGAAACGCGCCTTCGACCGTCGATTTCACCAGACCGGACACCTCGGTCACGGAAAAGACGGGGACGTTGTCTCCACTATTGTGGCTAGACGGCGCATCGCTCATAACTAGACTGTATGTCTCAACACGGCGGGGATGACAACCGCCGAATACCGGGATCGAATTTCCGGCTGCGACCTGAGGAGCGAGTTCATGAAGGTATTACTTGTCGGCAGCGGCGGGCGCGAACATGCCCTGGCCTGGGCGATGTCGAAATCACCGAAACTGACGAAACTCTTTGCCGCGCCGGGCAATGCCGGGATCGCCGATTGCGCCGAATGCCTCGACATCGGGGCCGAAGACCTGAACGGCATCTGCGCCGCGGTCGAAGAACACGCGATCGACTTCGTCGTTGTCGGACCGGAAGCCCCGCTGGTGGCAGGCCTCGCCGACCGCATCGAGGCCATGGGCGTGGCGGTGTTCGGACCGTCCGCCGCCGCCGCCGAGATCGAGGGCTCGAAGGGCATGATGAAGGACCTTCTCGCCAAGTACGACATTCCGACCGCCGAGTATGAGCGCTTCGACGAGCCGGACGCGGCCAAGGAATACATCCGCATCAAGAACCACCCGGTCGTCGTCAAGGCCGACGGTCTGGCAGCCGGCAAGGGGGTGATCCTGAGCCATACCCTGAACGAGGCCTACGCCGCCGTCGACCAGATCATGATCGAGGAAGCGTTCGGCTCTGCCGGGGCGGAGATCGTCATCGAGGAATTCCTGATCGGCGAGGAGGCGAGCTTCTTCGCGCTCTGCGACGGCACCCGGGCGATCCCGCTGGCCGGGGCGCAGGACCACAAACAGGTCCATGACGGCGATCACGGGCCGAACACCGGCGGCATGGGCGCCTACACCCCGGCACCTGTGCTCGACAGCGCCATGCAGAAACGCATCATGGATGAAATCATCACGCCGACCGTCGAGGCCATGGCCAAGGAAGGCAAACCCTACAAGGGCGTGCTGTTCGCCGGGCTGATGATCGGCGAGGACGGCCCGAAAGTGATCGAATTCAACGCCCGCTTCGGCGACCCGGAATGCCAGCCGATCATGGCGCGGCTCAAATCGGATGCGCTGGAGATGCTGCTCGCCGCCGCCAACGGCGAGTTGGACAAGGTGAAGCTGAAATGGGACCCACGCGCCGCACTGACCGTGGTCATGGCCGCCGAGGGATATCCCGGCAACTACCTCAAAGGCACCGAGATCAAAGGCGTCGAGGAAGCCGGGGCGCTGGACGATGTCACCGTGTTCCATGCCGGCACGGCGCGTGGCGGCGACGGTGAACTGCTGGCCACCGGCGGCCGCGTGCTCGGCGTGACCGCCCTCGGCGACACCGTCGAGGACGCCAAGAACAGGGCCTATGAAGCGGTCGATGCGATCGACTGGCCGAAGGGCTTCTGCCGGAGGGATATCGGCTGGCGAGCCGTGGGACGATAAGGCTGGCGAGCCGTGGGACGGTGAACAGGCCTTCATCCTTCGAGACGGCCTGGCGGCCTCCTCAGGATGAGGCGGCATTGAACAAAACTCGCCTCATCCTGAGGAGCGGCGTGAGCCGCGTCTCGAAGGATGAAGCGCCGCTGGAAATGGCACCCTGAAGACCCCATATCCCCAGCAAGGCACATTGGACTCAGGAGGATACGAACATGGACGAAAAAACGCTCATCGAAATTCAGGCCGACGCCTTCCGCGGTCTCGTCAAGCACCTGCAGAAGCGGACCGATGCGCAGAACATCGACATCATGAACACCGCCGGGTTCTGCCGGAACTGCCTGTCGAAATGGCTGGTCGCCGCCGCCGAAGCGCGTGATGTGGACCTGTCGCCGGACGAAGCCCGCGAGATGATCTACGGCATGCCGTACGATGAATACAAATCGAAGTATCAGGAAAAGGCGTCCGACGAACAGATGGAAAAGTTCGAGGCATCAAAGCCGCTGCACGCCGACATTTCCGGCCACAACTGATGTCCTTGGCGGCTGATCTCATACTTCGAGACGCTTCGCTCCTCAGCATGAGGTGTGAAGTACCCCGTCTACTCCTCATCGTGAGGAGGCGCCCGAATATCATTCGGCGCCGTCTCGAAGGATCGGGAACAGCCGAACAATGGTAGAGAACCTGCCCCCGCCGATGGCCGCACGCCAGCCGGATTTCTGGCGCAACAGCGGCTTTCATCTGTTGAGGCGCGATGCGCACGGCCACCTGACGGTGACGGATGATTTCCTGCGGGCCTATCTGGCGCGCCCGGAAATCGCCCCAGTCGAAGAGTCCTGCGACAAGGAACGCACCCTGCATGCCGCTTTGCTGGACAGCCCGAAACGGCCTGTCTCCAAAGACGAGATCGCGGCGCTGGAAGACCCGGACGGGCGCGACAACTACACCGTGCTGATCGATTTCCGCGACCGGCTGATCGAAGCGGGAACGGTCGAGAACTGCTATCTCAACCTGTTCAGGGATGGCGATGTGCGCACCGCGCCCCTGTTCCTCGATCAGATGGCACAGGTCATCACCCGCGCCGTGCTGGCCGGGACCGACGATCCGTTCCGCGCCCGCGCCGGGGAGCTTCTGTTCCGCGAACAGACGGTGACCATCCACGAAGGCGCGATCCTGTCCGGCGATCTGGAAACCGTCGAAATGCTGGCGCAGACCGGCGGCATGGGCGCCATCGGTGAACTGCTGGTCGAAGGCGGCATCAAGCCGCGCCAGGTCGATCTCGACGTCATGCAGACCGACAACGCCCACAAGTACTGGCAGCGCGACGAACGCCACGACATGGTCATCGACCTGTCGTTCACCCGTCCGGGTCTGGATGCGCTGTGCCGTGTCATGGAGGGATGGATCGAGCATTTCACCGGCGCCGACGTCTCCATTCAGCCGGTACAGAAAATCACCGACGAAAAATGGGTCTGGCATATCGGGCTGGACACGGATTCCAGCGCCATTCTCAACGATCTGTATGACGGCAACGACGTCGACGAGGCACGGATGGAACGTCTTTTGACCCTATTCCGCATGGAGTTCAGAGACCCCAGCCTGATGGCGCCGGACATTGCCGGCCGCCCGGTCTATCTGGGCCTCGCCATGAACGAAAAGAAACGCCTGCGCCTGAAGCCGCAGAACCTTCTCGTCAACCTGCCGCTGGCGCCGGAGTCCTGATCCCCGTTGTAATCCCCTCACCCGGCGCTTACGCGCCACCCTCTCCCAAGGGAGAGGGATATTAACGCCGCTCCTTGAAAAAATCCTTCAGCAACGCGGCGGCGTCGCTTTCCATCAGACCGCCGATCACCTCCGGCGCGTGATGGCAGGTTGCGTGTGAAAACACCCGCGCCCCGTGCTCGACACCGCCGCCCTTGGGATCATAGGCGGCAAACACCACCCGGCGCAGACGCGCCAGCGAAATCGCCTGAGCGCACATGGCGCACGGCTCCAGCGTCACGAACAGGTCCAGATCACCCAGCCGGGGTGAACCGGCCTCCTCAGCGGCGGCGCGAATGACCAGCACTTCCGCATGCGCCGTCGGATCAGACAGTTCCTCGACCCGGTTGCCGGCGCGGGCCACGGCCGTCCCGTCGGCACGGGCCAGCACGGCACCGACCGGCACCTCGCCGCGTCCGGCGGCAAGCCACGCCTGTTCGAGTGCCTCCGCCATCAATGCGCTGTCTTTCGTGCTCATGCGCCATTGGTGACGCCCGATCCGGCCCGGGTCAAGCACGCTTGACTTTCCGCCCGCAGCACAGCACGACAGGCATTATGGCAAAGAAACCACAAAGCACATCCGCCGGAGAACGCATCGCCAAGGTCATGGCCCGTGCCGGGCTCTGTTCCAGACGCGAGGCCGAACGCTGGATCGAAGCGGGCCGGGTCGAGGTCAACGGCAAGAAGCTGACGACACCGGCCTGCGTCATCAACCCCGGCGATACCGTCGTCGTTGACGGCAACGCGCTGCCCGACAAGGAACCGACGCGGCTCTGGCGCTACAACAAACCGGCCGGTCTGGTGACCTCGCACAAGGACCCGGAAGGCCGCCAGACGGTGTTTCAGGCGATGCCGGCGCACATGCCCCGGGTCATTTCCGTGGGACGGCTGGATCTCAATTCCGAAGGACTGTTGCTGCTGACCAACGACGGTGAGCTGGCGCGCAAGCTGGAGTTACCGGAAACCGGCTGGACACGGCGCTACCGGATTCGCGTGCACGGCAATGCCGATACCAAGCAACTACTGTCGCTGGGCCACGGCGTCACCGTCGACGGCGTCAAATACGGCCCCGTCACCGCCAACTTCGATTCCCGCACCGGGGCCAATGCCTGGATGACGGTGACCCTGAAGGAAGGCAAGAACCGTGAAGTCCGCAAGGTCATGGAGCATATCGGTCTGACCGTGAACCGACTGATCCGCACCGCCTACGGCCCGTTCCAGATCGGCAACCTGCCCCAGGGCGAGGTCGAGGAAGTTCGCCCCAAGGCGCTTCGCGAACAGGTGGGCATGCTGCTGAAATGAGGATCGTCGCCGGCAAGTTCAAAGGCCGCCGCCTGCTCGCCCCCGAAGGCCGCGACATCCGCCCGACGTCCGACCGGGCCCGCGAAAGCATCTTCAACATCATCGAGCATGCGCCGTTCGCCCCTGAACTGCAGGGCGGGTCCGCCATCGACATCTTCGCCGGGACCGGCGCCATGGGACTTGAAGCCATGAGCCGGGGCGCGGCACCAGTGACGTTCATCGATATCGACGACATGGCGCGTGCGTGCGTCCTCAAGAACGCGGGCACCATGGGCCAGGGCCGCAGCGTCACCGTGCTAAGGCTCGACGCCACGAAAATGCCGCCACCGCCGCGGATCGCAGCGTGCCCGGTACGCTTTGCGTTTCTGGATGCGCCCTATGACCAGGACATCTCCGGGCCGTCGCTGCTGTCGCTTCTGTCGCGGGGTTGGGTCGGGGCGGGCAGCCTGTGCGTGGTCGAAACCCCGTCGGACAGGGCGTTCGATCCGCCGCGCGGCTATGCGCTCGAAGATCAGCGAAAATATGGCCGGGCGATGGTGAGTTTTCTCTCCGTCGACTAGAGCGGTATTTCGGCAGGGTCCCCTCTCCCTTGGGAGAGGGACAGGGTGAGGGGTATTTGCAACCCGACGGCGAGGCGCCCTCACCCGGCTCACTTCGTTCGCCACCCTCTCCCCCGTGAGAGGGTTTTTTCAGCGCCGCCCAAACAGCTTTTCGATATCCGCCAGTTTCAGCTCGACATAGGTCGGCCGTCCGTGGCTGCACTGGCCGGAATGCGGCGTTGCTTCCATTTCGCGCAACAGCGCGTTCATTTCATCCGCCGTCAGCCGCCGCCCGGCGCGGATCGAGCCGTGGCACGCCATGGTCGCGCAGACCTCGTCGATCTTCTTTTCCAGCGCGATGGCCCCGTCGAATTCGGCCAGATCGTCGGCAAGGTCGCGGATCAGGCCCTGCACATTGGTTTCACCCAGAAGCGCCGGCACTTCGCGCACCGCCACCGCACCGGTGCCGAACGGCTCGACCGCCAAGCCCAGTGCCGCCAGTTCATCGGCCCGCGCCAGCACCCGCTCGCAGGCGTTGTCGTCCATTTCCACCACTTCCGGGATCAACAACATCTGCCGCTGTACGCCGCCCGACGCCATCGCCTTCTTGATCTTTTCCTGGGTCAGGCGTTCGTGCGCCGCATGCTGATCGACGACGACAATACCGTCGCCGGTCTGGGCGACGATATAGGTCTGGTGTACCTGCGCACGCGCCACGCCCAGCGGATGACCGGCCGACGGGGCGCGGTCGAACTCGTCATCGTTTTCCATCCGCGCCGACGGCGCCGCTTCGAACCCGTCGAGCGGGCGATAGAAATCCCGGCTGCGGTCGGCAAGCCCGTGACCTGGTGCTGGATCGGGACGATACGCATAAGCGCCGCCCCCACCACCGCCCATCGGCAGCCCGCCCGGCCGGAACGCGCCGAGCGCACTTTCCGCCACCGTGGTCGAGGCCCGGTGCCCGGCTTCGGCCAGCCCGTGACGCAGCGCGCCGACGATCAGGCCCCGCACCATCGCCGCATCGCGGAACCGCACCTCGGTTTTCGCCGGGTGTACGTTGACGTCGACATGACGCGGCGGCATTTCCAGAAACAGCGCCAAAAGCGGATGCCGGTCGGACGCCAGGAATTCCCGGTACGCGCCGCGGACCGCCCCCAGTAGAAGCTTGTCACGGACCGGGCGGCCGTTGACGAACAGGAACTGCATCTGCGCATTGCCCCGGTTCAGGGTCGGCACGCCCGCATACCCGGTGAGCCGGTAGCCTTCCCGTTCGGCATCGATGGCAAAGGCGTTCTCACGGAAATCCTTCCCCATGATGGCGCCGAGCCGGTCCAGCCGGGCGTCGAACAGATCGCCGGTTTCGGGTAGCAGCTTCATCACGTCGCGGTTGCCGTCATTCAGGGTGAAGCCGATTTCCGGATGCGCCATGGCAAGGCGCTGCATCACTTCGACAATGCGCGACTGTTCGGTGCGGGCGGTTTTCAAAAACTTGAGCCGGGCCGGGGTTGCGTAGAACAGATCGCGGACGTCGATCCGCGTACCCTGCGACAGCGCCGCCGGTTCCGGCGGGCTGATCCGCCCACCTTCGATCTTCAAGACCCATGCGCCGTCGCCGTTCACGGTGCGGCTGGTGATCGACATGCGGCTGACCGCGCCGATCGACGGCAGGGCCTCGCCCCGGAAACCGAGCGTCGAGATCGTCGTCAGGTCTTCGTCGGGCAGTTTCGATGTGGCGTGACGTTCGACGCACAGCAACAGCTCGTCCGCGGTCATGCCCCGCCCGTCGTCGGTGACGGTAATCGAAGTCTGGCCGCCGTCGCGCACCGCAACATCGACCCGCATGGCCCCGGCATCGATGGCGTTTTCCACCAGTTCCTTGACCGCAGAGGCCGGCCGCTCGACCACTTCCCCGGCGGCGATCTGGTTGACCAGGGTTTCCGGCAGGCGGCGGATCGTTCCTGCCGTCATGCGCCGCGCATCCTTTTCAAAACACCCAGCAGCGGCACCAGTGACGCAGGCGCGTTATGGGGATCGTCGAGAACATGCAGGATGCCGTCGCTCAGGGTCTTGCCAAGCTCGACCCCCCACTGGTCGAACGGATTGATGCCCCAGATCGCGCCCGCACAGACGGTCTTGTGTTCATAGAGCGCAATCAGCTTGCCCAATATACGCGGCGTCAGGTCCCGGTAGACGATCACCGTCGACGGCCGGTTTCCCGGATAATGACGGTGCGGCTCGGCCATGTTCTCACGTCCGAAGGCCAGCGCATCGGCCTGCGCCAGGGCACCGGAAATCAGAAGATCGTGGAGGCCTTCATCGCCGGCGGCGGTGCGGGCCGGGAGCAGGATATCCACCGGCGTCGTCGTCATCCCCTGATGAAGCTGCTGGAAGAACGCATGCTGGGCATTGACGCCGATGCCGCCGAAGACGATCGGCTGGGTGGCGTAATCGATGGGATAGCCGTTCTCGGTGACGCGCTTGCCGTTGCTTTCCATTTCAAGCTGCTGCAGATGGCCGATCATCCGTTGCAGCCGGGTGTCATAGGGCACGCAGGCCTCGGCGGTGTAGCCCATGAAGCTGGCATTCCACACCGTCAGCAGGGCCAGCATCAGCGGTGCGTTTTCCAGCACCGGGGCGCTCAGCAGGTGACTGTCCATGTCCCGGGCACCGGCCCGGATTTCCTGAAAAACCTCCCAGCCGAACGCCAGCGCCACGGGCAAACCGACCGCCGAGCACAATGAATAGCGCCCGCCGACCCAGTCCCACATCGGGAACGTGTTGGCTTCCGAAATCCCGAACTTTTCCACTTCCGCCCCGTTGGCGCTGACGGCGGCAAAATTGCCGGCCCATTTTCCACCGAGCCCGGCCCGCATCCACGATTGCGCCCGTTCGGCGTTGGCCTGGGTTTCCATGGTCGTGAATGACTTCGAGATCACCACGACGAGGGTATCGTCCGGGCGCAGACCGTCGAAGGCCCGGACAAACGCCGTACCGTCGATGTTGCCGCAAATCCTGACATCCAGCGGCATCGGATGGCGGTCGCGCAATGCATCCAGCGCTAAAACAGGCCCCAGTTCCGAACCGCCGATACCGATGGCGACGACGGCGCGGAACGGCACCCCGGCCGCGGACTGACGCGACCCGTCATGCACCCCACGCACGAAGTCCCTGAGCTTTTCATCGGCGGCGCGGCAGATGTCCATGATGTCGGCCCCCGCCCCGGCAGTGCCGCGGACGGCCGTATGCAGGGCAGCGCGGCCTTCGCTGACGTTGACAACGTCGCCCCGTGACATGCGCTGCAGAAAATCGGAAATTCCAGCCGCATCCACCAGCGCCTGCAGACCGCCCAGCACCTCGCCGGAAACGAGCTGGCGCGAAAAATCGATATACAGATCACCGAGATCAAGGGCGCAGGTTTCCGCACGCCGGGCATCACCGGCAAACAGATCGGCAAGCGTGGTCCCGCGCATCTGATCGCGCGTATTTTGCAGGGAACGCCAGGCGTCGGTTTCGGAAATCAGCGACATGGGCACTTGTATCAAAAGCCCGCGCCCGGTGCCACCTTGGAAACGCCGCGCGGGCAAGGAAACCTTGGCCCGTCCATCCTTCGTGACGGCCTGACGGCCTCCTCAGGATGAGGTACCGATTATAATTGTGCATCCTCGTCCTGAGGAGCGCGTGAATCGCGCGTCTCGAAGGATGAGGGCGCCTCAGTTGCCGGTGGTGATGCCTTCGGGCTTGCCGGCGATGACAAAAGTCAGCTTATCCGGCTGGTACAGGCGTTTGGCGACGCGCGTCGCATCATCGAGGGTCACGGCTTCGATATAGCCGTTGCGTTTGTCGATGTAATCAATGCCGAGACCGTCTTCCTGCATGCCCACCAGCATGTCGGCAATCGCCGACGACGAGGTGAACCGCAACGGGAAAGCCCCGGTCAGATAGGTCTTGGCATCGTTGAGCTCGTCCGCCGTCGGCCCGCTCTCGGCGAATTTCTTCCAGACATCACGAACCGTCTGCACGGTTTCGCCGACACGGGCGTTCGCGGTGCCGGACCCGCCCATGACCGCACCGGCGGCATCGAGCGGCATCAGGTACGAATAGACCGAATAGGCCAGCCCGCGCTTTTCGCGGACTTCCTCATACAGCCGCGACACGAACCCGCCGCCGCCGATGACGTAGTTCAGCACGTAGGCGGTATAGAAGTCCGGATCGTTCCTGAGAATGCCCGGCTGGGCGAACTGGATCGAGCTTTGCGGCACGTCGACGTCGATCACCTTGATGCCGCCGTTGAGCTTCGGCGTGATCTTTTCAAGTTTCCACGGCGTGGCCTTTTCAGGCAGCGCCCCGAACGTGCGGTCGAGATACCCTTTCAAGGTTTCCGCATCGATGTCGCCGACAACCCCGATCAGCAGGTTGTTGCGGGCCAGCCGTTGACGGACAAAACCGCGCATGTCGTCGGCGGTGATCGCCGCCATGCTTTCCAGCGTACCGTCATTGTCGCGGGCATAGGGATGGCCCGCGAAAGCGGTTTCGAAAACCGCCCGGCTGGCGAGATTGCCGGGGTTTTCCAGATCCTGCTTGATGCCGGAGATGATCTGCGCCCTTAACCGGGTCAGCGGTTCCGGATCGAAGCGCGGTTCGTTCAGGGCCAGGCGCATGTAATCGAAGGCCTCGTCGCGGTATTTGTTCAGGGTGCGCAGCGTGCCGCGAAAGGTGTCGCGTCCGGCATTGAAGCGGAGCGTGATCGAGCGTTCATCGAGGGCGCGCTGAAAGGCGCTGCTGTCCATATCGCCGGCGCCTTCATCCAGCGTCGCGGCGACGAAGTTGGCGAGACCTTCCTTGCCTTCGGGATCAAGCGCCGCGCCGCCCCGGAACGAGAACTTCATGGTCGTAATCGGATTGGTCGGGTCGTGGATCAGCCAGGCTTCGATCCCACCCGGCGACACCACCCGTTCAACCTCGACGGCGCGGACCGGGGTCACGCTGAGCATCACCGCAACAACGGCCCCCAGCAGCAGCAGGCCCAGACGCCGGGTCCGTTCCGTCATCCTGTCGGCCATTCTATCCGTTTTCATGTTCATCAGCCCTTGCTCATCAGCTTTGGGGCTTCGCCAGAAGATGCGCGGTCACGTGGTGCGTGCCCTGCAGCACGGCCTTCGCCGCCTGGGCGACGTCCGCCACCGTGACCTTGCCGATCCGCTGCAGCCAGTCCTCGACATCGGCAACCGTGCCGCCGCTGGTCAGCGTCGAGCCGAAGACCCGGGCCGCGGTGCCGAAATCGTCGCGGGCAAAGACGGCGTTGTTCCGCATGCGGTCGATGGCGCCGGAAACCTCGTCATCGGTTACGCCGTCCTTGAGGACGGTGCCGATCACCTGCATCACGTCGTGCTCGATTTTCGCCATGTCGACGCCCGGCTTCGGCACGGCATAGAACCCGAACACCGACGGCCCGATATCGTCGGCGCTATAGAAGGCGCCCGCGGAAAGCGCGATGGCATCTTCGACAACCAGCTTCCTGAACAGCCGGCTGGACGGGCCGCCGCCGACGATTTCCGCAAGCACCTGCAGCGCATAGGCGTGTTCGGTCGCGCCGTAATGATAGCTCGGCGCCAGATAACGCCGCGACCAGCTTTCCTGGGTGACGCGTTCGCTTTCAAGGCTCACCAGCCGGTCGGCGGCGGACGGCGGTTCGATGGTGCGGTCACGGACGATGTCCGGGCCGCGCGGAATGACGCCGTAGTATTTTTCCGCCAGCGGTTTCAGCTCGGCAGCGGTGACATCACCTTCGACCACCAGCACCGCATTGTTGGGCGCATAATAGCGTTTGTAGAACGAAAGAATCCGCTCGACATCCAGGGCGCGGATTTCATGTTCCCAGCCGATGATCGGGCGGCGATAAGGATAATTCAGATACAGCGCGGCATTGACCTGCTCGCCCAGTTGCGCCCCCGGATTGTTATCGGTGCGCGAGCGGCGTTCTTCGAGAACCACGTTGCGTTCCGGCGCAACCTGCTTTTCGGAAATCAGCAGATTGGTCATCCGGTCGGCTTCCATGCGCATCACCATTTCGAGCCGGTCCCGGGCGATGGTCTGGTGATAGGCGGTGTAATCATAGGACGTGAAGGCATTTTCCTGACCGCCGTTGCGGGCGATCGCTGCGGAAAATTCACCGGGGGCGGCGTTCCTGGTGCCCTTGAACATCAGGTGTTCGAGCAGGTGTGCGATCCCGGTTTCACCGGGCGCTTCATCGGCGGCGCCGACCTTGTACCAGACCATGTGACGGACCACGGGCGCACGGTGATTGGAAATCACCACGACCTGCATGCCGTTTTCGAGCATGAATGTTTCGGGATCGAAAATCTGCGCACGGCTTGCAGACGGCACGAAGAGGGTGAAAACCGTCAGGACGACCAGAACCCGGGTGTATGTCCGCAAGGAGCGCATGCAACGGATATGGACGTGTTCCATCGCCAGATCAATGGAAATCCTGTCCGTTCACCAAAAGGTTACAAAGAATTAAAATAAGTCGGTGATAGCGGCGCATCGCCGCAACCCGGCAATTGCCGCTGGGCATGCCCTGCATGAGCATTCTATCCTGTCGTTTATGAATGACGTGAACGATGTCCCCGACGACTGCATCTGCCGGCGCCTGCTCGACCTCGGGATCGTCGCGGCCGTGGAAGACGCCCCCTGTCGCGACGAGATATTCGTCGCCATCCAGGCCTGTCTCGACAAGGGGTTATGCCGCCGGCGCGAACCGGCGGAGATAACGGACGAGGCCGCCCCGCCGCCCGTCGCCCCCGACGGATCGGCGTCCCGGCGCAAACGCTCGGACCGGCGCTCGGGCATCGACCGGCGTCAGACGGTGACGGCGCTGCCGGCCGGTCAGGAACGCCGTATCAGTGGCGAACGCCGCTCCGGCGGCGACCGGCGCGGTCTGCTGGCCGGGGAATATTACACCCCGCAACAGGCGGTCCTGAACCTGCGCGCCTGGTGCAACGGGCATTGCCGGGGACCGTTCGATCTACGTCTGGATACAAAGACCGGCGAGCTGCGGTTTCACTTTGATGAGCCCGACGACCGCGCCGGGTTCACCCGGATGCTGCAGAAATTCAAGGGCCTGTCGGCACCGCAAGGCTGACATCGATCTTTCGCCCTCCCCCTCGACAGTTGGCGACATGAAATTCCATTGCTCTGCCGCACCGAAGGATTCTCCATACCGGGCGTGAACCAGCGGCCCCAGAAACACAGAAACTGAAAAGACAACACGTAGCAAAACACCAATGCGTCGATTAGTCTTCACTGTGGGAATTCGGGGTTTGATCCTAGTGCTGTCTAATATTTGCTTCTTGAGCAGTCACCAACACTCAACGCTGGAAGGCGATTAACTTGGGAGAATTGGGCGTATATACGGCTCTGTTCGGGGTCTCGTTCCTCGCTGCGACGATCCTCCCGGCACAGTCGGAAATCGGCCTTGCCGGATTAATCGCCGCCGGCGATTACAGCCTCTGGATCCTGATCGCCGTCGCAAGCGCGGGGAATACCCTCGGTGCTGTTGTGAACTGGGGACTGGGACGCGGCGTGGAACGGTTTCGGGATCGAAAATGGTTTCCCGTGCCGGCCAGGCAGCTTGATCGGGCGACGGCGTGGTATCACAAATACGGACGCTGGAGTCTGTTGATGAGTTGGGCACCGATTATCGGCGATCCACTTACGCTTGCCGCAGGCGTGTTACGTGAACCTCTGTGGTCGTTTCTGATGATCGTGACAATCGCAAAAACGGTGCGTTACCTCACAGTTGCGGCAATCACCCTGAAAATCATCTGAGGAGGACATGTTCATGTCAGCAACCACCCCCGTCACCCCGCGCAGGCCGGGTGCCAGGGGCACATACATCCGCTTTGCCGATCTGAATTCCGGTTGGAGCCTGTGCCCGCTGAGGCGGGAGCCGGAATGACGGATGGATAACCAGCCATCCGTCATCGCTTCAACACGCCAATCAGCCGTCAGCTGCCGTGCTTGTGGTTGTGGCCGTCATGCATGCCATGCGCCGGTTCTTTCGCACCCACGCCCTGGACCACGAACTCGACTTCGACCTCACCCGCTTTTTCGAAGACCAGCGTCAGGGGCAGTGTCTCACCCTCGATGAACGGCTTGTTCAATCCCATGAACATCACGTGCAGGCCGCCCGGCTGAAAAACCGTCGGCGAGCCCGGTGTGACTTCGACCCCACCTTCGACGTGAACCATCTTCATGACGCCGCCGTCCATGACGTGGTTATGAATTTCGGTGCGCTTGGCGAGGTCCGATTTGACGCTGACGAGGCGATCCGCTTCATCTCCATGGTTGGCAAGCGTCAGGTAAGCCGCGCCGGCTTTGGCGGGTCCTGCCGATGCCCGGGCCCAGGCCTGCTCGGCGACGATGCCGCTGTGTTTCATGTCATGCGCACGGGGTTCCGTGACGGTGAGGAGAAGACCGCACAAAGCGATCAGCAGAATCCTGTACATGTCGTATGTCCTGTTCTTTTTAATTCAAGGGGCAAGGCCGGCACGTAAACGCACCGGCCCGGCCCAGTCATATTGTCCTGGTCGGTGCGTTCAGGAAGCCCAACCCATAAGATCGAACACGACCCCTTCGACGTTTTCGAGGGTCAGAAAGAGACCGACCCCGGCAACGACGGCACCGGACAGGCGTGCCTGCACCGCACCGGCGTGTGACGCCTGCAATACATTCGATGCGAACCACCCGGCGCCAACAGCAACCGCATATTGCACGGCACCGAGTCCGATCAGATAGCCCATCAGAACCGGCCCGCCGATCGCGCCTTCCTGGCCGACGATGGAATCACCGAACGCGGAGCCGTGGAACAGACCGAATGCGGCAAAAATCGCCATGGCGGGGATCATGCCGAGAGCCTTCCCGGACAGGACGATGCCGCCAAGCGCCAGCAGCGACAGACCGATGACGATCTCCTTGGCCGGCAACCCGACCCCCATCGACATGGCCAGACAACCGATGATCATTGCGGCGATGTAGGCACCGGGCGTTGCCAGCCGATGACCGGTGAAAAGCGCGGCGATCCCGACGAGCGCCACGAAGAACAGATGATCGAAGCCCAGCAGCGGATGGCCGATACCGGAGAGCATGCCGTGGGCAAAGGTCTCCATGGGCATACCGCCAAGGGGGTGGTGCGCAAAGGCGGCCGAGGGAACGAACGGTGCAGCAGCAGCGGCGCTCGCAAGAAAGAATTTTCTCATGTTATCTTCTCCTATCCGTCTCACCCGACGAATGTTTGAGGTTTCCGTGTGCGTGGCAGGTCTCCTGGCTCGCGCATCTCTGCCTGACCCCGGCCTTCCCGGCAAATGCCAGTGACCATATCGGGGCGCGGCCAAGCGCTTACAGTTGCGGGGGCAGCTCCGGTTTCGGTCCCTGATGGGTACACCTCACCGTATTCCCTTTTCATCCGCCCGCTCGGTCGATTGGGCAGAACCACGTCATGAAACTTACAGTTGCGGGCAATTTTTGCAAGTCAGTTGCGGGCATTTTGTCCGCTTATGCGGGAAGCGGGCGATCAAGTGAGGCGGTGATACCGCATATGTGTAATCGCGGCCCAGTCACGGCCGACACCGTCATCCCAAACCTGATTTGGGATCGATCCTAGGCGTACCGCCCGCTTCGCGCACGAGACGCGCGATGCGCTCCTCAGGATGAGGAAAAGCTGATGGGGACGAAATCGTCACCCCCCGCGCAGGCGGGGGCCCAAGCGACCGCTGTTCTGGATTCCCGTCTGCACGGGAATGACAAGATAAATCGCTGAAATGCCGGGACGTCCTAGAACTCGAGCAGGCCCTTGGTGCCGCGGGCTTTTTTCACCTGCGGGGTTTCGCCTTCGGTGATCGGCTTGCCCAGCGCCTGATTTTCGCGGATACGCTGCTGTTCCTTTTCGGCATCGACGACGGTCCCTTCATAGGGCTTGTCATCGACCCAGAAGATCATCTTGTCGGCGAGGCGTTTGTCTTCCTTCGAAAGCAGCGTGGTCTCGGCATTGACGACCTCGCGGATCGCCGGGTCGGCGTTGCTGGCGCCGGTTTTGGCCATGATCGCGTTGAGCCCGTCGGACAGGTTCGGGTCGGTCTGTGGCGCATTGCCGATCGTCGCCTGACGCTGCAGCAGGGCGGCGCGGGCCTGATCGGTCGGCGAAATCGCCTGCGGACCCGTTTCCCTGTCGCCCGGCGGGCGCAGCGAGAATTCAGGCGGCAGGCTGAGCGGCGGACGCTGGTAGACAACGAATTCGTCCGGCGCGTCCTTGGAACGGCTCAGGACCTTCTTCGCCGACTCGCACGCGCTGAGCGTGAGGGCCAGTGAAGCCAGCAATGCGATACCGAGTGTGCGTCGAAACATTTCAAACTACCTGTTTTCAGCCGCCAAAAGCGGACACCACGAGTCTATGACGTTTCATCCCGGGAAAACAAGGATTCCAATATTAAAATCACCGCCCCGACGCAAATGGCGCTGTCGGCCACGTTGAAGGCCGGCCAGTGATAGCCGAAAGCGTGAAAATCCAGAAAATCGACCACCGCGCCGAACCGGATCCTGTCGATGACATTGCCGATGGCACCGCCGATGATCAGCCCGAGCGCAAGCGCGGCCCACCTGGACGACGCCCGCCACAACCAGATCGACAGCGCGATGACGATTACCAGCGCGAGCCCCGTCAGCAAATACGGACCGTAATCGCTTTGCTGGTTGAACATCCCGAAACTGACGCCCCGGTTCCACGCCAGCACGATGTTGAAGAACGGCGTGACCTCGATCACCGACGGCGGGTTCATCACGCTTTCAAGGATCCAGGTCTTCGACGCCTGATCCAGAACCAGCGCCGAGGCGGCCACCGCTGCGCCGGCCTTGCGAAAAGACGCGGAGGCGGTTTCGCTCACGCCGCTGCCGGCGCCATGTTGCTGACAGCATCGGCACAGCGGCCGCATACCGTCGGGTGCTCCGGGTTGGACCCGACATCGTCGAGCACCTTCCAGCAGCGTTCGCACTTTTCACCCTCGGCTTTTTCAACAACCACCGCGATGTCGGCGATGTCTTCGTGCCGGTAGGCGTCGGCGGGCGCATCGCCGTCGGCAAACGTGAAGCCGGACGTGATGCACAGTTCCGCCGGGTCCAGCCCGTCCATCACGTCACGGAACGCGGCGGCGGCATACACCTTCGGGTGCGCCTGCAGACTGGCACCGATGACTTTATTTGCGCGGGCGACTTCGAGGGCGCCGGTCACGGCCCGGCGCAGGGCACGGATACGGCCCCATTTCTCGGCCAGGGCCGGGTCGGACCATGCCGCGGGGGCATCGGGGAAGGTGCGCAGATGCACGGAATTGCCGGGGTCCTTCTCGGGATGGCGGGTCAGCCAGGCTTCCTCGGCGGTGAAGCAGGTGAACGGCGCCAGCCACGCGGTCAGGTGATCGAACAGGGTGTCGAGCACGGTGCGCACGGCCCGGCGCAGATCGCCGTCGGGGCGGTCGCAGTACAGCGCATCCTTGCGGATGTCGAAATAGAACGCCGACAGATCGACCGCGCAGAAGGTGTGCAGCTCGGCAAAGAACGGCTGGAAATCATACGCATCGCAGGCCTTGCGGAGCGCCGCATCCATTTCGTGGATCCGGTGCAGCACCCAGCGCTCCAGCTCGGGAAGCTTTGCCGTATCGGTGATCCGCTCGTCTTCGCTGAAGCCTTCGAGGTTGCCCAGCAGATAGCGCAGCGTGTTGCGCAGCCGGCGGTAGATGTCGGCCTGCTGCTTGATGATCTCGGGGCCGATGCGGAGGTCTTCGGAGTAATCCGAGTTCACAACCCAGATACGCAGGATATCGGCGCCGTACTGGTCCATGACGTCCTGCGGGGCGACGATGTTGCCCAGCGATTTCGACATCTTTTGGCCGTCCTCGGCCATCACGAAGCCATGCGTCAGCACCGCTTCATAGGGCGCGCGGCCGCGCGTGCCGCAGCTTTCCAGCAGCGATGAATGGAACCAGCCGCGATGCTGGTCCGAGCCTTCGAGATACAGCGACGCCGGCCACTCGAGCCCCTGCCACGGCCCGTCCTCGAGCACGAAGGCGTGGGTCGAGCCACTGTCGAACCAGACATCGAGAATGTCGGTGACCTGTTCATAGTCGTCGGCGTCATACTCATTGCCGAGGAAGCGCTGCGGGTCGGAGGCGAACCACGCATCCGCGCCTTCCTCTTTGAAGGCGGCAACGATGCGGTCCTGCACCGCCTGATCGCGGAGCGGCTCGCCGGTTTCTTTGTTGACGAACACCGTGATCGGCACGCCCCAGGCACGCTGACGCGACACCACCCAGTCCGGGCGCTCGGCGATCATGCCCTTGAGCCGGTTCTGCCCCGATGCCGGGACGAAGCGGGTTTCGTCGATGGCCTTCAGCGCCTTGTCGCGGAGCCCCGTGGTCTCCATCGAGATGAACCACTGCGGCGTGTTGCGGAAGATCAGCGGCTTCTTGGAGCGCCACGAATGCGGATAGCGGTGAGAAAGCTTGCCTTTGCCGAGCAGCCCGCCCGCCTCGCGGATCACATCGGCGACGTGGTCATTGCATTTGTAGACATGCTGACCGGCGAACAGCGGCACGTGATCAAAATAGGTGCCGTCCTCGCTGACGGTCTGCGGCACCTCGACACCGTTGGACATGCCGAGCACCCAGTCATCGGCGCCGTGGCCGGGCGCGATGTGGACGATGCCGGTGCCTTCCTCGGTGGTGGCGAAGTCGGCGGCCAGCGCCGGGACGTCGAAGTCGTAGCCCTGTCCGCGCAGCGGATGTGCACAGATGGTGCCTTCAAGCTCGGCGCCCTTGAATTCGGCCTTCACCGAGCTTTCAGTGATGCCGCACTGCGCCGAGAATTCCTCCAGCCGCGCTTTGGCGACGATCAGCTTCTCACCGATTTGAGCAAGACTTTCATCAGAGACAGCGGCAACTTCGATGACGACATAGTCGATCTTGTCCCCATAAGCGACGGCGCGGTTGCCGGGCATGGTCCAGGGCGTCGTCGTCCAGATGACGATGGCCGCACCCTCGACGTCCGGCACCGATGCGGTGACGACCGGGAAGCGCACGAAGATCGTCGTCGAGGTGTGGTCGTGATATTCCACTTCGGCCTCGGCCAGCGCGGTCTTCTCGACCGGCGACCACATCACCGGCTTGGAGCCGCGATACAGCGAGCCGTCCATCAGGAACTTGCCGATCTCGCCCGCGATGGTCGCCTCGGCGGCGAACGACATGGTGGTGTAGGGATGATCCCAGTCGCCCATCACGCCCAGCCGCTTGAACTCCTCACGCTGCACGTCGATCCAGTGCTCGGCGAACTCGCGGCATTCCTTGCGGAACTCGACGATCGGCACGGCGTCCTTGTCGAGTTTCTTCTCGCGGTATTTTTCCTCGATCTTCCATTCGATCGGCAGACCGTGACAGTCCCAGCCCGGCACGTAATAGGCGTCCTTGCCCAGCATCTGCTGGGTCCGGTTGATGACGTCCTTGAGGATCTTGTTCAGCGCATGACCGATGTGCAGATGGCCGTTCGCATAGGGCGGGCCGTCGTGCAGGATGAATTTCTCGCGGCCCTTGGAAATTTCCGCGCGCCTGGCTTCAAAGCCGGTGTCGGCCCAGTGCTGTAACAGCAAAGGCTCGCGCTGGGGCAGACCGGCTTTCATCGGAAAGTCGGTCCTGGGCAGGAAAATCGTCGATTTGTAATCTACAGTCATCGGATCAGGCTTCACTTGTTTTTCAGAATGTCGCGGGCTTTCCCGCAATCGCGGGCGATTTGTGCCTTTAAAGCATCCAGTCCGTCAAATTTCTTTTCCGGCCGGATCATCTCCAGCAGCGCCACGGAGACGCGCATATCATATATATCGGCATCGAAATCGAATAAATGCACTTCCAGCCGGGGCGCCGTGCCGTCAAAGGTCGGCCGCATCCCGAGATTGGCGACGCCGTCGACGTCGCGCCCGTCGGCCAGCGTCATGCGCACCGCATAGACGCCGAACGCCGGGCGGATATAGCCGCCCAGCAACAGGTTCGCCGTCGGAAATCCGATGGTCCGCCCGCGCTTGTCACCGCCCGCAACCCGGCCTGAAATGCTGAACGGCCGGCCCAGCACCGCCGCCGCCCCGGCCATGTCCCCGGCGGCAATCAGCTCGCGGGTGCGGCTGGATGAATACAGCCCGCCGCCGTCATCCGACGCCGCTGCGACGACAGTGAAGCCGAAGCCCAGTTTCTGGCCTTCGGCAAGCAGGGTTTCACAGCTGCCCTGGCGTTTGTGGCCGAACTTGAAATCGTACCCGGCAACGACGTGATGCGCATGCAGCGTGCCGACCAGATAGTTTTCAACGAAATCGGCGGCGCTCTGTTTCGAGAAATCCAGGTCGAAGCGCTGTGCGATCATGAAATCGACGTCCATTTCGGCGATCCGTTCGGCCTTGGCGCGAAACGGGGTCAGGCGAAACGCAGGCTGATCGGGCTGAAAGATCGTGCGCGGATGCGGCTCGAACGTCAGCACCCCCCACGGCAGCCCCGCGGACGCGGCGATCCGCCCGGCCTCGGAGATCACCGTGCGGTGGCCCCGGTGCACGCCGTCGAAGTTGCCGACGGCGACCACCGCGCCCTTGTGCTGCTTTTGCAGCGATTTCGCCTGTCTGTAGATACGCATGGTTCTGGAAAGTGTCGCAAGGCTCTGGAGCGGTCAAGGCTGTTCGGCCCTTCCCCGTCGCTCTGAACCTGATGAACGCCACATGCTTCGAGACGGGCGCAGGCGCCCTCCTCAGCATGAGGTCATCGTTTTTCCCTCATCCTGAGGAGGCCTGAAAGGCCGTCTCGAAGGATGAATGGCATTCGTGCATCCGGAATGACGACGGGTGTTAAAGCAAAAAGGCGCCGGAAATCCGGCGCCCTTCGCAAACAGTTCTGGGACCCGGATCAGCCGCGCGACGGCACCATGATCGTCGCTTCGCCGTCGACGACGACTTTACCGGCGACGATACACTGGGTCTGCAGCGTGATGAATTTTTTTTCCGGGATCAGCGCGGTAATCGTGCAGTGCGCTTCGACCGTGTCCCCGGCCTTGACCGGTGCTTTGAATTTGAGGTTCTGGCTGACGTAGATGCACCCCGGCCCCGGCAGCTTGGTGCCGATCACCGTCGAGATAAAGCTGGCCGACAGGATACCGTGCGCGATGCGGCCCTTGAACATGGTCTTCGAGGCAAAATCCTCGTTCAGGTGCACCGGGTTGGTGTCGCCGGAAATCCCGGCAAACAGGACGATGTCCGCTTCGGTGACGGTTTTCGCGAAGACGTCGGTCATGCCGACTTCGAGATCTTCGAAGTAATACCCCTGAAGTTTGTCGGCAACATTGGTCATTTGGTCCATAAGGAATATCCTCTTAACATTCTTGAGCGTTTCGCATCTGCAAATTTTATATGCACTGCAATATATAACGCCGAGACCACTACAGCAAGCAAGGCTTCAGGCCCATATGCAAAGCAACATGACAGACCACCCTCCCCCACCCCGGCCGATGCTTTCCGGCGTCCGGCGTGTCGCGCTCAGCCTGTTTTTGACGATTTTCGTGGTATTGCCGGGGGCCGCCGGGGCGGATGCGCCGGTCCTGTCGCTGCCGCTCGACTGCGATCCCGGCCGGACCTGCTGGCTGGTCAATTTCGTCGATCACGACCCCGGCCCCGGCGCCACGGACTACCGCTGCGGACGGCTCAGCTACGACACCCACAAGGGCACCGATTTCGCCATCGCCAACGATGCGGTGATGAACCGGGGGGTCGCGGTTCGCGCCGCCGCCCCCGGACGGGTGCTCAGGGTCCGCGACGGGGTTCCCAACTCGACCCCCGCCGATCTTGAAAGCGCCACGGCGCTGCGCGGACGCGAATGCGGCAATGGCCTCGTCATCGATCATGGGGACGACTGGACGACCCAGTATTGCCACATGCAGGCGGGCTCGCTCCGGGTCCGGCCCGGCGATGAGGTGGCGCGTGGCGACGTACTGGGGGATATCGGCCGCTCAGGGCGCACGGAATTTCCGCATATCCATATCACACTGCGACAGGGATCGCGGGTCATCGACCCTTTTACCGGGGTCAGCAATATCAATGCCTGCGCCGTCGATGCCCGGGCACAGGGGATGTGGACACCGGACCTGAAAGATAAACTCGCCTATCCGGGGCCGCAGCCGTTTCATCTGGGCTTTGCCGACGGCGTGCCGAAAAAATCCGCGATCGAGGCCGGGCAGCTCGGCCGGACCCGCTTTGCCCCGGACGCTCCGGCGCTGGTCTTCTGGACCGAGGTGTTTTCGCTCGATAAAGGCGACCGGATCACCCTGTCGCTGCAGGGCCCCGACGGCAAACCCGTCGCAGATAATCGGATCGAGATCGACCGCCCGCTGGCCAAGTGGCATGGCTTCGTCGGCCGCAAAAAGCGCGGCCAGGGCTGGGAAAGCGGCACCTATACGGGCCGCGTGATGATCGAACGCGGCACGGCGCAGATCGAAAATTCGGCGGCGGCAACGGTGGAGTAACCACTTCCTCTCAATCCTTCGAGACGCGCGTTGCACGCGCTCCTCAGGATGAGGGTTCATATTATACCTCATGCTGAGGAGGCCTCAGATATACGCTGAGGCCGTCTCGAAGCATCAGACCGGATAAATCTAAACCCGTTCCCGCCACCACACCCAACGTCGTCCTGAACTTGATTCAGGACCCATGCACGGTATCAACGGCAGGCGCGGCATTCGATTTCATGGACCCTGAAACAAGTTCAGGGAAACGGGCGACGTGGATGGTGACTTTAAGAATGGGAACATACCGACACATCCTTCGAGACGCGCGAACGACGCGCTCCTCAGGATGAGGGTTCATGTATATACCTCGTGCTGAGGAGGCCTCAGATGTAATCTGAGGCCGTCTCGAAGCATCGGGCCGGATATTCCTAAACCCGTTTCCGCCGCACCAGTTTCGGCGTGGCGCGGAGCGACTTTTTCTTTTTCGTCCCGGCGGCAGCCTTGTCGCGTGGGGCGTGGGGCGATTTCGGCTTTTTGTCATTCAGGAAATCTTCCGCCTCGAACAGCGGCGGCGCGGGCGGCGGGCGTTTCCTGGCCTGTTTCTTCGTTTCCTCGCGGCGGCGCGCGGCATCCAGCACGCGCTTCACCGTGGCATGGCGGTCCGGCCGCGTGCGGCGCTGCTCGAAGTGCATCTGTCCGACCTGATCAATGTGACGTTTGAGCGCATCGAAGCGCATGGTGCCTTCGACATAGCGGATGTAGGCGGCCAGCGTCCACGGATTGGCGGGCGCCGCGCACAGACCGCGGTCGTCACACCAGGCGGTGAAGGCTTCCCAGCTTCGGGTCTTGTTCAGGGCCACCAATTGATTCCACCCTTTTCATAACCCTGTCCGCCCCCTAATAAATGAGGACATCCAGGAAAATATAAAATCGACAAGGGATCAGAATACCATGAGCAAACGCGTCATCAACATCGCCGCCATTCCGGGCGACGGAATCGGCCCGGAAGTCATCGATGCGGGGATGGAAGTTCTGCATGCCGTTGCCGCCCGTGACGGCGGGTTCGAGATCAAATCCGAGCGCTTCGACTGGGGCTCCGAGCGGTATCTGAAGAAAGGCGACTTCATGCCCGACAACGGGCTTGAAACGCTCCGGGCATTCGATGCGATCCTGTTCGGCTCGGCCGGCGATCCGCGCGTGCCCGATCACATCACGCTGTGGGGGCTGCGTCTGAAAATCTGCCAGACCCTCGATCAGTATGCCAACGTGCGCCCGTCCCGGTTGCTGCCGGGTATCGAAGGGCCGCTCAAGGGTGTGACGTCGAAGGAACTGGACTGGGTCATCGTCCGCGAGAATTCCGAAGGCGAATATGCCGGGGTCGGCGGGCGCGTGCATCAGAGCCTGCCCGAAGAGGTCGGCATGGATGTTGCCGTGTTTACCCGCACAGGGGTTGAACGCATTCAGCGTTTCGCGTTTGAGCTGGCCCGCTCACGCCCCCGGAAACTACTGACCCTGGTCACGAAATCAAACGCCCAGCGCCACGGCATGGTGTTCTGGGATGCGGTGTTCGAGGAGATCAAGGGCGATTATCCGGACGTCACCACCGACAAGATGCTGGTCGACGCCATGACCACGCGCATGGTCCTCAAACCGGAAACCATCGATACCGTGGTTGCCACCAACCTGCACGCCGATGTGCTGTCCGATCTGGCCGCCGCACTTTCCGGCTCGCTCGGCATCGCACCGACCGGCAACCTGCGCCCCGAAGGCGATGCGCCTTCCATGTTCGAGCCGATCCACGGCTCGGCGTTCGACATCATGGGCAAGGGCATCGCCAATCCGCTGGGCACGTTCTGGTCCGGGGCCATGCTTCTGGAACAGCAGGGTGAGGTCGCGGCGGCGGCGCGGCTGATGAAAGCGATTGAGCGGGTCACCGGTGACGGCACCCACCTGCCCGCCGATCTCGGCGGCAAGGCAAATACCCGTGAAGTCACCGACGCCGTGCTCGACGCGATCAAACAGGATAATGAATGATCCTCACCGCCGTGTGATTTGCGTGTTAAGCGGCGTTGATCCCTAATACCCGCATGCAGAGATATCGATTTGCCGTAACCATCCTTCGAGACGCAGCGACGCTGCTCCTCAGGATGAGGCGAGGGATTGAGAGACGCGCAGGTATCCTCATCCTGAGGAGGCCTGAAAGGCCGTCTCGAAGGATCAGCCGATGCGTGGCCGTTGTCGCGACTCTGCTACTTTGTGGCCATGCGCTGGCCGACACCCCCCTGCCGATCCGCCCGGACCTGGATCCCGCCGGGTGGGACATGCTGCGATTCAAGGGCATCCCCGAAACCACGTTTCGGGCCGGACCCGATGACGCCATGGAAATCGTCGCCGACAAAAGCTCCAGCGTGCTGTATCTGAAAATCGCCGACGATCCCGCGCACGCGGCCCGGATGCGCTGGGACTGGCAGGTGATAGATGCGGTCCCCGCGACGGACCTTTCGAAGACCGACGGCGATGACCGGACGCTGTCGATCTATGTCGCCTTCACCGACGGGTCGATGACCTCGAAGCTGAAGGCCATGGTCTCGCCGCTCGCCGCCGGGAACGTGCTCAACTATGTGTGGGGCGGCGGCGCGGAACTGAACATCGCGCATCCGCATTTTCCCGACAGTGGGCGGCTGATCGTCAAACAGACCGCCGCCGCGCCGACCGGCATCTGGATATCAGAAAGCGTCGATCTGGCCGCCGATTATAAAGCGGCATTCGGCACATCGCCGCCGGGCATCGCCTATATCGGGGTTTCCGGAGACAGCGATGATAGCGCCGCAATCACGCGGGGGCTGATCCGCCGTCTCGTCCTTGAATGATCCTTCGAGACAGTGCTTCGCACTTCCTCAGGATGAAGAATACCCGTTTCGCCTCATCCTGAGGAGAGCCACAGGCTCGTCTCGAAGAATATTCGAAGAAGCGTCACCCGCCGGCCAGCGCCTTCACCTCGGCCAGGATCTCATCCTTGAGCGGCACGCCGAGACGGGCGGCTTCGGCCATCATCGTCTGTTCGCGTTCACCCGGCAGCATCACCGGCACTTTAGGGTCGGCGGGCGTGGCCGAGCGCACGGTCTCGCTGAACGAGGCCATGGCTTTGGCGAAGGCATCCCGGCCGATCAGCCGCGCCGGGTCGATCAGCAAAAAGAAATGGCCGAGTTGCTGCGGCGCATCGATGTTGTCGGTCCACGACGAAATCCCGGTCAGGAACCGCGCCCCGGCCATGACGTCCGACAGGATATCGCTGGCCATGGACAGGCCCGAGCCCTTGTGCCCGCCGACGGCGACGAGGAAACCCTCTAGCGCGCGGACCGGGTCGGTGGTTGGTTTGCCGGCCGCATCGACGGCCCAGCCTTCGGGGATGGACTGACCCGCGTCCCGGGCGGCGCGAATTTTGCCCCGCGCAGCGACGCTCATCGCCATATCGAGAATGAAGTGCGGACCTTCGGGACAGGGTGCGGCGACGCACAGCGGGTTATTGCCGATCCGGGCCTCCGCACCGCCGAACGGCGGCATCGTCGCCGACGCGCCGGTCCCGGCCAGCATCACGAACCCGGCTTCGCAGGCCCTGAGCGCATAGGGCACGAGCGCCCCCAAATGGTTGCTATTGCGACAACCGACGTAGGCGATTCCGGTTTCACCGGCGATGCGCATCGCGGCTTCCAGCGCCGCCGTGGCCACGACCGGCCCGTGCGCGTTGTTGCCGTCGACAAGGGCCAGCGAGGCGGCCCGCTGATCCACGCCCGGCACCGCGTTCGGATCGACCGCGCCGTTGCGGAGCCGTGTCGTATAGGGGCTGAGCCGCACCATGCCGTGTGTCGAAATGCCCATCATGTCGGCCTGGATCAAGACCCCGGCGACGGTAGCCGCATCCGCATCGGACAGACCGGCTAGGGCCAGCGCACGGGTGGCAAGCGCCGAGAGTTCGGCTTCGGGAATACGTGTTGTCAGGGGATTTTCCTCACAAGTGATTTCGTTCTAGAGGCCGTTGAGCAACCAGTCGTATTCATAGTCTTCGATTTCCGTGGCTTCTGCCAAAGCCTTTTTGATCTCTCCCCGGGCGTAGCGGCGAAGATGGTCGAGCACGCCTTTTTCCGTGCCGCCGAAATCTTCGGCGAACCAGTCATAGATCGACGATACGATGACATCGCCGCCGGATGCGATGCGGACACCGCGCGGACTGTTGATGTAGGCGATGGCATTGGCGTCCAGAAGTGCCTCCATGTCGGCGGCCGTATAGGCCCGGGCGATCAGATCGGGGCAGCCGACGGACGCGCAGTTGACGGCGTAGTGTATGCGCGGGTCGTTCCAGATCGGGCGCAGAATTCGATGTTCGATGTCATCCAGGCTGACCGGCCGGCCCTCGATCTCGATCAGCTTCTTTCCCCATGGCCCGTTCGCAAAAAGGCCCGGAGAAATGTCGATGTCGCGGATCGATGAGACGGGATGATGATCGAGGATTACCTGCACCGTCAGCGCGTTATAAAGATTGATCCAGTAGGCCTGCTGCTCCCCCCGGTTCAGGGACGAGACCGGTGTCGCCGCCAGCATCTGTAGATAATCCGCGAGGGCTTTCTTGTCCTGCGTGCTCACACCCGCATAGTCGACCCGGTTCAGGCCTACGGGATCGTCCTTCACATATGTTGCCAGAAACCGGTCCCATTCGGCGTGATTCACTAAAACGTCTGAATCGGGCTTATTTTGCGTAAAATCGGGCCAAACTTCCTTAACAGGGGCGGCGGAAAGGGGAAATGCTGCAACCAGAAACAGGAATATGCAGAGGCTTGCTCGAATGCGGTTCACGCGGGTCTCCTCAAATAAATCACGCCTCCCCGGTGATCGGCAGCGCCGTCCGATAGACGACCTGTTTCAGCGCGAAGCTCGACTTGATGCTGCTGACGCCCGGAAACTTGGTCAGCTGGTGCATCAGAAAGCGCTCATACGCCTGCAGATCCCGGGTCACGACACGCAGTAGATAGTCACTGTCGCCGGTCATCAAATAACACTCCATCACTTCCGGGAGAGCACTGACCCGGGCCTCGAATATTTCCAGCGCCTGCTCCACCTGGCGTTCCAGACTGACCATCACGAACACGCTGACCGGCAGCCCGACCGCTTCCTGATCGACCAGCGCCGCGTAGCCCTTGATGACACCGTCCTCTTCGAGGCCACGCACCCGCCGGAGGCAGGGCGACGGCGACAGTCCGGCCTGGTTGGCCAGCTCGACGTTGCTGAGACGGGCATTGGCCTGCAGGGCGGCGAGAATTCGCTGATCGATCTGATCCAGGGCAATTTGAGGCATAATATGTCCTTATTTATAAAATTTAATAGTATTTATTGCTAAAAATACATGAATTAGAGCATACATCGCAATGATCTGTTTTGCTTGCTGCGCTATAGTGGCGTCAAAGGAGAAAGATCATGGCCCCCTTTGACGAACCATCGACGAACGATCCCGCGCACAAGCTGCAGTGCATGGAAGACCTGGCGCAGAAAATTCTGTGGCTTTCGACGTGGACGATCCATCACGCCAACTACGTCCGCGAAAAGAAGGACGGCCTCAAGGTCGGCGGCCACCAGGCGTCTTGCGCCTCGTCGGTGGCGATCCTGACCGCGCTCTACATGTCGGCACTGCGCCCGCAGGACCGGGTCGCCGTGAAGCCGCACGCCAGCCCGGTGTTCCATGCCATCCAGTATCTGCTGGGCCATCAGACCCAGGAAAACCTCGAGAACTTCCGCGCTTTCGGTGGCGCACAGAGCTATCCGTCGCGCACCAAGGACGCTGACGACGTTGATATCTCGACCGGCTCCGTCGGCATGGGACCGGCGATGACGTCGTTCCTGTCGATGACCCAGGATTACCTGCGCCGTCACGTCGAAAGCGTTGCCGAGCGGGATCCCGGACGGATGGTCGCGCTGGTCGGCGACGCCGAAATGGACGAAGGCAACATGTACGAGGCGCTGTGGGAAGGCTGGAAACACGGTCTTCGGAACTGCTGGTGGGTTGTGGACTACAACCGCCAGAGCCTCGACGGTGTTGTCCCCGACCAGATGTTCCGCCTGATCGACCGGGTGTTCCGCACCACCGGCTGGAACGTCATTACCATCAAGTACGGCAAGCGCATGATGGAGGCGTTCGAGCGTCCGGGCGGCAAGCGGCTGCGCCACTGGATCAGCGACTGCCCGAACGATCTCTACTCGGCGCTGACGTTCCGTGGCGGCGCCGCGTGGCGGGTCCAGCTGAACAAGGATTTCGACGGCGACAACGATGCGTTGCGGCTGATTGAAAGCTACGACGACGACGCCTTGCAGAACCTGATGACCAACCTCGGCGGGCATTGCCTGGAAACGCTGATGGAAGCGTTCGACGAGGCGTCCCAGACAGAAACGCCGACGTGCTTCATTGCTTACACCATCAAGGGCTGGGGCCTGCCGCTGGCGGGCCACAAGGATAACCACGCCGGCATTTTGAACAACGAACAGGTGGAGGGCTTCCGCACCAAGCTGGGCATCGCCGAAGGACAGGAATGGAAGCCGTTCGCGGGCATGGATGACCGTGCCGAGGCCTTGAGGGGTTTCCTCGATCAGGTGCCGTTCAACCGTGAAGGCCGCCGCCGCTATGAAGCGGACAAAATCAACGTGCCGAAAACACTGGTCTGCCCGGTCAAGGAAACAGCTTCGACGCAGGAAGCTTTCGGCAAAATTCTTTACGAACTTGCCGGCGACAAGAAATCCGAACTGGCGTCGCGTATCGTCACCACGTCTCCCGATGTGACGCAGTCGACGAACCTCGGCGGCTGGGTCAACCGGCGTGGTCTGTTCGCCCGCGAGGACCGGGCCGATACGTTCCGTGCCCAGCAGGTCCCGTCCGCGCAGAAATGGGAATTCAACGCCGCCGGTCAGCACATCGAACTGGGTATTGCCGAGAACAACCTGTTCGTCATGCTGGCCGCACTCGGGCTGTCGCATTCGATCTTCGGCGAACGGCTGCTGCCGATCGGCACGTTGTATGATCCGTTCATCGCGCGCGGTCTCGATGCGCTCAACTACGCCTGCTATCAGGACGCGCGGTTCATGGTCGTCGCCACCCCGGCCGGTATTTCACTGGCCCCCGAGGGCGGAGCGCACCAGAGTATTTCGACCCCGCTGATCGGCATGGGTCAGCCGGGCCTGACGTCGTTCGAGCCGGCCTATGCCGACGAACTGGCCGAGATCATGGCCTGGAGCTTCGAGCACATGCAGGCCGATGACGGCGGCTCGGTATATCTGCGCCTGTCGACCCGGCCGCTGAGCCAGCCCAAGCGCGAGATGACACCGGAGCTCAGCGAGGGTATCCGCAAGGGCGCCTACTGGCGCCAGAAACCGGCCGGCAAGAATGCGCCGGTCATCGTCTACGCGGGCGCCATTGCACCGGAAGCCGAAGCCGCCGCAGCGGGCATCAAAGGTGCCGGTCTGCTGGCCATCACCTCCGCCGACCGGCTTTTCGCCGACTGGCGCAAGCACGGCGACAAGGCATGGATTGCCGAATTGCTGGCCGATGCGCCGAAGGGGGAGCCGCTGGTGACCGTGCTCGATGGTCATCCCGCCGCCCTGGCATGGCTGGGGTCCGTTGACGGACGCCGGGTCGAGCCGCTGGGTGTCGATGAATTCGGTCAGTGCGGCGATCTGCCGGCGCTTTATGAACGCTACCGGATCAATGCGGACGCGATTGCGAAAGCGGCAAAGTAAGCCCCGCACCCACAATCGCGGGCACAGGCTGCGGTGGAGCCGAAGAGATGGCATGCATTGGATTCCCGCCTTCGCGGGAATGACAAGATAATTGTCGGAACTCTGCGCTTAACCGCTCAGCCGTCCCAATCGAGGGACGTTTCGAGACGCGCCCGCAGGGTCTGCCAGATTTCGACTTCGTCGGGATCTGCGTCGGGATCGTTTTCATCGATCAGCGACTGTTCGTGCGCGATATGGTCATCGACCAGCGTCAGCACTTCCTGAATGTCGTCTTTCGGCACATCCTCGAACTTGACCTTGCCGTCAAACAGCATGTCGGCGCGATCCATCATGTCGAGCTTTTCCAGTTCCTTGTCCAGGTCCTGGTAGCGTTTCTTCCACTTGTGCCAGACGGACGTCGCGGGCACGCCATCGCCGTCGCGGACGCGCTCGTTCAGTATGCCCATCAGGGTCACGAATTCGTGGACGGTAAACTGGATGGTATCCATATCAATCTGGTCCGCTTGTGGTTCGACGTGCCGTCCTTATAAAAGAATAGGCCGCCGGGATCAAACGGTGCAACGCTCGCGCACGAAGGCCGCAATGACGGCATTCATGTCGGCGATTACCGCCGCCGTCTCGGGGTACAGATCATTCTTGGCGATGGCTTTCTCGTCCATGTAGAGCCGCCGGTTGACCTCGATCTGCAGACTGTGCCGGGCATCTGCCGGGCGGCCGTGCTTGCGGACCAGTTCAACACCCTTCATCGGCCAGTTGACGGAAACGCTGTATCCGCGCCCGGCGAGAAAGTCGCGCACCACCTCGGTATAGGCGGCATCGCAGGTCGTGCCGTCGCGATCCCCCAGCACGAAATCGGCGCGTTCGGATTCTCCGTCTTCCATGTGCTTGTTGCCCCGGGCCGGCATGGAATGACAGTTGATGTGCCAGACCGCACCGAAATCGCCGTGCAATCGATCCAGCTGCTTTTGCAAGGCGTCATGATACGGATGCCAGTAGTTGTCGATCCGTGCCTGCACTTCGGCAACGCTCAGCTTGCGGTCATAGATCGGCTTTTCACCGTGGATCCGCGTATAGATCAGACCTGCACCGCGGTTCGTCTTGATGCTGTTGTGAACGGGGCCGGGCCATTCGCCGTCGATCGCCGCGACCTCGACATCCTCGGTCGAGCGGTTCGGATCAATATATGTGCGCGGGAACGTCGCCTTGATCAAAACCGCGCCCAGAACCGGGACGTGCCCGAACAGGGCATCGACGAACGCATCTTCGTTCTGGCGCAGGATATCCAGGGATATGGTCGGCTTCATGTCTTCGGGAAATGCGAAGCCGCTGTGCGGGCTGTCGAACACAAGGGGAAGCGGTGCCGTGCCGGTCCCCGGCAGGGTCACGATGACAGGTTCGGTCATGTTCAGGTTCCGTCGTTGAGATGACAGGCCGACCAGCGCCGGGGGGCAATTTCACGCAATACCGGACGTTCGGCCTTGCACCGGTCCACCGCGTGCGGACAACGGGGATGGAAGTGGCAGCCGCTGGGCGGATCCAGCGGCGACGGGATTTCACCTTCGACCGGTTTATAGTCCAGGCCGCGCTGATCGACGCGCGGGACTTCGTTCAGCAACGCCACGGTATAGGGATGGTTGGGTTCACGGAACAATTCGTCGGTTTCAGCGATTTCGACGATCCGCCCCAGATACATGATCACGACCCGGTCGGAAATATGCTCGACCACCGACAGATCGTGACTGATGAAAAGATATGTCAGGTCCAGCTCTTCACGGAGGTCCATGAACAGGTTGATGACCTGCGCCTGAATCGACACGTCGAGCGCGGCAATGGCTTCGTCACAGACCAGAAATTCGGGATGCACGGCAAGTGCGCGGGCAATGCCGATCCGCTGGCGCTGGCCGCCTGAGAACTGATGCGGATAGCGGCGGCGGTATTCGGGATCGAGACCGACCCGTTTCATTACTTCGCCGACATATTCATGAATTTCGGCTTGCTTGGCGAAACCGTGCGCGACCGCCGCTTCGCCAATGATGTCGACAACCCGCATGCGCGGATTGAGACTGGCGAAGGGGTCCTGGAAGATCATCTGGATTTCCAGCGCCGCTCGCCGGGCTTCCTGATGGTTCATGTCGGTCAGTGCCACGTCCTTGTAGACGATCCGCCCCGACGTCGGCGGCAGAATGCCGGCGATCATGCGCCCCAGCGTCGATTTGCCGCACCCCGATTCACCGACGAGGCCGACCACCCCGCCCTTTTCAATCGAGAACGATACGCCGTCGACCGCATGCACGACTTCCTCGCGGATGCTGGAGCCGAGTTTCTGCGCCAGCCGTCCGGCAAGATCGAGCTTCTTGACGAAGTTCCGGGTCAGGTTATCGATCTGCAGCATGGTCTCGCTCATGCGCCGATCTCCTCGTTCTCATCGAGATGCGGATGGAAACAGCGAACCGCCCGGTGCGCGACCGGCTCGGTGATTTCCGGCTCGGCATTGCAGGCGTCATCGGCGCGCGGACAGCGTGCCTGGAAGGCACAGCCCTGGGGCAGGTTGAGCAGTGACGGTGCCATGCCGGGAATCTGATACAGGCGCTGGCCACGCGTGTTATGGCCGGGCACGGAGCCGAGCAGGCCGCGTGTATAGGGATGCACCGGATGATCGAGCACATCATCGATGTTGCCCTGCTCAACAATCCGTCCGCCGTACATGACACAGATTTTATCGGCGAGCCCCGCGACCACGGCAAGATCGTGGGTAATCCAGATCATCGAGGTTCCGGTTTCGCGGCACAGCTTTTGCGCTTCATAGAGGATCTGCCCCTGGATCGTCACATCCAGCGCCGTCGTCGGCTCGTCGGCAATGATCAGGTCCGGTTTGTTCAGCAGTGCGATGGCGATGGCGACGCGCTGACGCATGCCGCCCGAAAACTGGTGCGGATAGGAGCGCAGCCGTTCGTCCGGGGCCGGGATGCCGACCTGCCCCAATGCATCGCGGGCGCGTGCCAGGGCATCGGCTTTGCTGACCGACTTGTCGTGTGCGCGGATCGTTTCGACCATCTGCGTATCGACCCGCAGCACCGGGTTCAGGGTCATCATCGGGTCCTGGAAGATCATCGCGATGCGGTTGCCACGGAGGTTGCGCATGCCTTCTTCATCGAGATCAAGCAGGTTCTGCCCCTTGAACAGCACCTCGCCCGACACCACCCGGCCCGGCGGGTCGACCAGGCCGATGACGGAAAAACCGGTGACGGATTTTCCGGAGCCGGATTCACCGACAAGGCCGACGACTTCGCCCTTGCCGACGGAAAAGCTGACCCCGTCCACGGCACGCGCGACACCGGCCTTGGTAAAGAAGTGCGTCTTCAGTTCCCGCACATCGAGGGTCGGAGGGGCGCCGGTCATTTCTGCAGCCTCGGGTTCAGGACATCGCGCAGCTGGTCGCCGACCAGGTTGATCGAAACGATGGTGATCAACAGCGCAATCCCGGGAAAGAAACTGACCCAGTAAAGACCGCTCAGCATGACTTCAAATCCGTTTGCAATGAGCAGCCCCAGCGACGGCTCGGTGATCGGCAGGCCGACACCGAGAAAGCTGAGTGTCGCTTCGAGCGAAATCGCGTGCGCCGTCTGCACGGTGCCGACGACGATCAGCGGCGGCAGGCAGTTCGGCAGCAGATGACGCAGCACGATGCGGCTGTTGCCGAGACCGAGACAGGTGGCGGCTTCGATATATTCCTTGTTGCGTTCGACCAGCGCCGAGCCGCGGACGGTTCGTGCATAGTAGGCCCACTGCACCAGAACCAGCGCGATGATCACCTTGTCGACACCCGTGCCGAGTACCGAGATCAGGATCAGCGCCACCAGAATGGCCGGGAACGACAGCTGGATATCGACGATCCGCATGATCAGCGTGTCCACCTTGCCGCCGTAAAACGCCGCGATCAGCCCGATCACGCTGCCGATACACAGCGCGATGATGCCGGACATCACGCCGACGCCGAGGCTGATCCGCAGGCCGTAGAAAATGGAACTGAGCAGGTCCCGTCCGGCACTGTCGGTGCCGAGCCAGAAGGTTACGCCGTCCATGCTTTTGGTGCCGGGTTCAAGCTTGCTGTCGAAGATGCTGACCTTGGCCAGATCATAAGGGTCCGTCGGCGAGATCCAGGGCGCGAACACGGCGATGAAAATAATCCCGAGCAGCACGAAGAACGCCAGCACCGCGATCTTGTTATCGGCGTAGTCCGACACGAACCGCTGCAGCGGCGTTTCGACCTTGATCGGGGCGGCTACGGCCTGTTCGGTGGTGTCGCTCATTGGCCAGCATCCTTGAGCCGCACCCGGGGATCGAGAACGGAATAAAGTACATCGACGAGGAGATTGATGATCACGAAGACCAGCACGATGATCATCAGATAGGCAACGATGATCGGACGGTCGAGATTGTGCAGCGAGTCGATCAACAGCTTGCCCATGCCGGGCCATGCGAACACGGTTTCTGTCACCACCGAAAATGCGATCAGGCTGCCGAATTCAAGACCGAGCACCGTGACCACCGGGATCATGATGTTTTTCAGGACATGAACCATGATCACGCGGGTTTCGCTGAGCCCCTTGGCGCGGGCAAACTTGACGTAATCCTGATGCATGGCTTCACGGGTCCCGGCCCGTGCCAGACGGATCACCAGTGAAATCTTGAGCAGCGCCAGATTGAGTGCCGGCATGAGCAGGTGCCGGAGCCCGTCGACGGTCAGGAAACTGACCTCGATCCCGAGGACCGTGACCGTATCGCCGCGCCCCGTCGAGGGCAGCCAGCCCAGCATCACCGCAAACACCATGATCATCATCAGGCCGACCCAGAAGGTCGGCAGGGAAAAACCGAGGATCGAGCCGGCCATGATGGTTCTCGATGAAATCGCGTTCGGCCGCATACCGGCATATACACCGAGCGGCACGCCGATGATGATCGCCATCAGCAGGGCCGACAGGGCAAGCTCGAAAGTGGCGGGAATGCGCTGGACGATCAGCTTCAGTGCCGACTCGCCGAAAATAAAGGATTTGCCGAGATCGCCCTGGAAGGCGTTGCCGACAAAATAAAAGTACTGTTCGTGCAAGGGCCGGTCGAGACCGAGATCGCGGATAACACGGGCGATTTCCGCCTGATCGGCTTCCGGGTTGATCAGCATGTCGACGGGATCGCCGACGACATTGACGCCGACGAACACGATCAGCGACATCACCGCGACTACGATCACGCTCTGCAGCAAGCGCCGGATAATGAATACGGACACCGCGAACCCCCTACACGCCGAAAGCACTGCCGGAGCGGATCATCCGCCCCGGCAGCCCTAGATGCGGACGTTATCTGGAGACAACACCCATGGCGTAGGTGCGTTCATCCGTACGGGCATTGTACTTGAGCCCTTTTTTCGCGGCCCAGGTGTTGACCTGGTAGTGCAGCGGGATGATGCCCTGATCTTCGCCGATGCCGATATCCGTGGCTTTGGCGAGCAGCATGGCACGCTTGTCGTCATCGACGGTGGCAAGCGCTTCATCCAGGACCTTGTCCATTTCCGGATTCGAGTGGCGGCCCCGGTTGGAGGCCCCCATACCGCGGTCCTTATCATAGGTGGCAAGCAGGGACTTCAGCGGCGAAGATGCTTCACCGGTACCCGAACCCCAGCCGACCAGCACGAAGCTGAATTCCGGCGTGTTGTCCAGACCGCCCCGTGAGGCGCGCTTGAAGAACACCGATTTGGTCATCGTCTCAACGGACGTTTCGATGCCGATGCGCGAGAACATCTGCGCCACGGCTTCGAGGATCTTGGCGTCGTTGATGTAGCGGTCGTTCGGACCGTGGACCTTCATCTTGAAGCCATCCGGGTAACCGGCGTCGGCGAGCATCTTCTTGGCGCCTTCCGGATCATAGGCATCCGGTTTCAGGTTCGGGCTGACGCCGAAGAAACCTTCGGGCAGCAGCTGGCCGGCCGGAATGGCAACGCCTTCCATGACACGCTCGACGATCAGCTCACGGCTGATGGCCTTGGACAGCGCCTTACGGACGTTCGGATCGAGAAGCGGGTTCTTGATCTTCGAGCCGTCCTTGGCGGTGATGTCCGGAGAATCTTCACGGAACTGGTCCATGTGCAGATAGATGATCCGGTTCGAAATCCCCTGGCTGAGCGACAGGTTGGGCTCTTTCTCAAGGCGCTTGATATCGATGGTCGGCACGTTGTCGATGAAATCGACATCACCGGCCAGCAGGGCCGCAACGCGGGACGGGCCGGACTTAATCGGCTTGTAGACGACTTTTTCCCATTGCGGCTTGTCGCCGTGATAGTCCTCATAACGCTCAAGCACCAGACGGTCACCCGGCACCCATTCGACGAACTTGTACGGGCCGGTGCCGGCGGAGGCCTTGCCGGAATTGAAGTCTTCCGTGGAGGCGTCGACGGCGGCATCGGAAATGATGTGAATCGTCGACACGTCAACCGCCATCAGCGGATACGGGCTCTCGGTCTTGATGTGGATCGTGTAGTCGTCGATTTTCTCAAAGGTCTTGCCCTTCAGATACAGCGCAAAGCTGGACGGCGAGTTGGGCACGTTCGGCGCACGCTTGACGGTGGCCATCACGTCATCGGCGTTGAAATCGGAACCGTCATGGAACTTCACGCCCTTGCGCAGCTTGAATTCCCACGTCAGGTCATCGATCGGCTTCCACGACGTCGCCAGACCCGGCGTCAGCCGCTGCTTTTCATCCTGCTCGATGAGGCGCGAAAAGATGTGCGCGGCCATCGAGTTGTTCGGCGTCAGGTTGTGATAATGCGGATCGACAGAGGACGGTTCAGCGCCCGAGCCGATCGTCAAGGTTTCTGCGCCGGCCATGGACGGCATGCTGAGCAATGCCGCGACCGCGCCAACGATAAGAGATTTCTTTAGATACATAGTCAAAGCTCCCTGAATGGTGGTGGATGCACATGAACGGCATCCGGCTTCTTTATTAATTTCGTTGCGGCTTTTTGCCGACTTCAACGGGAATGATGACACGTTCGGGAAATATCACAAATAGACTTTGTAATACGATTCATGCATAGTTACATTTGAAATATGAATACTATTGGGATCACACGCCGTGATTGAACTGCCATCCCTTCGTGAACTTGAAATTTTCAGGACGACGCTGGCCACCGGGTCGGCGACCGCTGCCGCCCAGCGGCTGGGCGTTTCCCAGCCGACGATCAGCCGGACCCTGGCGCAGACCGAGGAACGCATGGGCATGATTCTGTTCCTGCGTCAGAACGGGCGGCTGATGCCGACGGCGGAAGCGATTGCCCTGGATGCCCAACTGGACACCCTGTTCGAGGGTTTGGATCAGGTCCGCCGGTTTGCCGATTCCGCCCATGCCATCCGCGGCGGCCGGCTCCGGGTTCTGGCGCCGCCCAGTTTCTGCAGCCATTTCGTGACGCCGATGATCGTTGAATTCAAGCAGGCCCATCCGTCGGTGCTGATCGAACTGCGTGTCGTTTCCAGCCATGAGGCACTGGACGCCATCGCGTCTGCGGAAGGCGACCTTGCGATCATCACCAACACCCTGAGCAATCCCGGCGTACGGATGGAATCGCTGCTGGTGACCCGGTCCGTCTGCGTGATGCCCCTCGATCATCCGCTGGCGGTGAAGACGGAGATCAGACCGGAAGACCTGGAGGGTATGGATTTCATCGCCCTTTCCAGCCGCATGCGCGCCCGGCACGGCGTCGACCGGATTTTCGACCGCGCCGGCGTCACCCGCAATATCGTCGTTGAGACGACAACCAACCATTCCGCCTGTGAATGCGTGGCTTCGGGTCTGGGCGTGACCGTCATCAATCCGTTTCCGGTACTCGCCGACTTTACCGGCCAGCTGACGGTGCGGCCCTTCTCGCCGAAGTACGAACACAACATGTTCGCGGTTTTTCCTCTGGAATCCGCGCCGAACTGGCTGGGGCGGGCGTTTTTCGCCTATCTGAAACGCAGCGTTGCAGCCTGGCGGCTGGACGGACACGCTTGACACACCGGCCGCTTGAGGCACATTTCCCTACCGAACTTTTGACAGGAGAACGCCGTGACGCCGCGTGTTGAAAACGAATATCCGATCGAGCTGACAGCGCCTGATATTTCCGCCTACAAAGCCGGCAACACCGGACTCGATTATGTCACGACCTTTGATTCCGGCGTCCCCGGACCGCATGCCTTGATCACCGCCGTCGTGCACGGCAATGAAATCTGTGGCGCCATCGCGCTCGATTATTTCTTCAAGACAGGTCTTAAGCCGCGCACCGGCAAGCTGACGCTGGCATTCTGCAACGTCGAAGCGTATCTGAGTTTCGATCCCGCCGACCCGACCGTATCCAGATTCATCGACGAGGACTTCAACCGGGTCTGGTCCGAAGACGTTCTGGACGGCGAGCGGCAGTCACAGGAACTGACACGGGCACGGGCCTTCCGTCCGTTCGTCGCCGAGGCGGATTACCTGCTCGATATTCATTCCATGCAGAAAAAGACCGACGCGCTGGTGCTGTCCGGGCCGCTGGCCAAGGGCCGCGATCTGGCGCGCGGCACCGGCGTCCCCCACATCGTCGTATCCGACCACGGCCACGCGGCGGGCAAGCGGATGCGCGATTTCGGTGACTTCATCAATCCCGACAGCCACAAGAATTCCCTGCTGGTGGAATGCGGCCAGCACTGGGAACAGTCCAGTGGAACCGTGGCCAGGGAATCCCTGTTCCGCTTCCTTTTACACACCGGCACACTCAATGCCGACGACATCGCGCCACACGTCGGCGCCGACCCCGAACCGCAGCAGTTCATTGAAGTCTCCGGACCGGTCACCATCAAGTCTGATAATTTCCGTTTCGTGAAGGAATACCAAGGATTCGAGGTTATTGAACAAGCCGGCACCCTGCTTGCGCATGATGGCGACGAAGAGGTGCTGACCCCTTATGACAACTGCGTGCTGATCATGCCGTCGAAGCGGCTTGGTCCCGGTGGCTCGGCGGTGCGGCTGGGCCGCTTCATCGACGGCTGAGAACACGCCTTTTCGTCCCGCCTGACGCCCCTTAGTCATTGGCATCATGGCGGGCGGGACTGTATGATGCCGCTTCGCACGGACGGAGGAAGACATGGACGACGAAACGATCGAGGTTGAAACCATGACGGTGGCTTGCGACGGCGGCAACGAGCCGCTCGGCCACCCGAACGTCTATCTGCATCTCGATGACGACAGTCTTGATGTCGTCTGTCCCTACTGCTCGAAGCGATTTGTCCTGAAAGAAGGCGCCGACGTCGCCGCCGGCCATTGATCGGCGTTGGCTGACGTGGCGGAGCAAGATCGCGAACACCTGTTCCTGATTGATGGTTCCGGGTTTATTTTCCGGGCCTACTTCGCCGGCATGGCGAACCGCCGCGGACAGATGACCCGCTCCGACGGCACCCCGACGAATGCCGTCTATATCTATACCCGCATGATGCTGAAGCTCATCGACGATACCGAGGCCGATTACGTCGCGGTCATTTTCGACAAGGCCCGCAAGACGTTCCGCAACGATATCTATCCCCAATACAAGGCGCACCGCCCCGACCCGCCCGAGGACCTGATCCCGCAGTTTGCGCTGGTCCGCGAGGCCACGGAGGCAATGAACGTCCCCGCCATACAGATGGAGAACTACGAAGCCGACGACCTGATCGCGACCTATGCCGAACAGGCCGCCGAACAGGGCATGGACGTCACCATCGTCTCGTCGGACAAGGACCTGATGCAGCTCGTCAATGACCGGGTCACGCTGTGGGACGGCATGAAGGACAAGTCCATCGGTGCCGCCGAGGTGGTCGAGAAATTCGGCGTCGGCCCGGACAAGGTGGTCGAAGTTCAGGCCCTGGCCGGTGACAGCACCGACAATGTGCCCGGCGTGCAGGGGATCGGCATCAAGACGGCGGCGGAACTGATCAACCAGTTTGGCGATCTGGAAACGCTGCTGGCCAGGGCCGAAGAGATCAAGCAGCCGAAACGCCGCGAGAAACTGATCGAACAGGCCGACCTCGCCCGCATTTCGAAACAGCTGGTGACGCTGAAAACCGACGTCCCCATCACCGCCACGCTGGCCGACTTCAGAAAGCGCCAGCCCGATCCGGAGAAACTTCTGGCGTTTCTCAAGGAACAGGAATTCAAGACCCTGGTGTCGTCGATTTCCGCCAAGTTCAGTATCGATGTCGATGATCCCGGCGTGATCGAAGCGGAAAAGGCACCGCAGGCCACCGACTATACCGTGGTCCAGAAAATCGAGGACCTGAAACCCTGGATCGCCGCTGCCGAAAAAGCCGGCACCGTCGCCGTGGATACGGAAACGGACGCGCTTTCCAGCATGCAGGCGGGGCTGGTCGGGGTCTCGCTCTGCGTGGAACCGGGCAAGGCCTGTTATATTCCGCT
This sequence comes from Rhodospirillales bacterium, assembly GCA_040218645.1. Classification (GTDB taxonomy): domain Bacteria; phylum Pseudomonadota; class Alphaproteobacteria; order Rhodospirillales; family Casp-alpha2; genus UBA4479. The sequence continues at coordinate 632,103 of JAVJQZ010000013.1, read as the reverse complement.
GGCCCATGTCGGCGCCGGGGAACAGGGGGCGTTCGATCTCGGCGACAGCGATGCGACGACCGACGCCGACGCACCGGAACAGATACCGATGCGCGAAGCGCTTGCCCTGCTGAAGCCGATGCTCGAAGACCCGTCGATCCTCAAGGTCGGCCAGAACATCAAGTATGACATGCAGGTGCTGGCCCGATACGGCATCAGCGTTGCCCCGGTCGACGATACCATGCTGCTCAGCTACGTCCTCGAAGGCGGGCTGCACGGGCACGGCATGGACGAACTGGCGCTCCGGTTTCTCGAAATCGAAACCATCAAGTTCAAGGACGTCGCCGGGTCCGGCAAGAACGCGGTCAGCTTCGACAAGGTCCCGCTGGATACCGCCGGCCCCTACGCCGCCGAAGACGCGGACGTGACGCTCCGCCTGCACCGGCTGATGAAACCGCGCCTGACCCGCGAACACATGGTCGGTGTTTACGAGCGCCTGGAACGGCCGCTGGTCTATATTCTCGAACAAATGGAGCGCACCGGGATCAAGGTCGACGCCCGGAAGCTGAAGGCATTTTCCGCCGATTTCGAAAAGCGCATGGCCGAGCTTGAAATTCATGCCCAGAAGCTTGCGGGCCGCGAGTTCAACGTCGGCTCGCCGAAACAGGTCGGCGAAATCCTGTTCGACGAGATGTCGCTCGAAGGCGGCAAGAAGGGCAAGACCGGGGCCTATTCCACCAGCGCCGACGTTCTGGAAGACCTGATCATTCAGGGACACGAACTGCCGCAGACCATTCTCGACTGGCGACAGTTACAGAAACTGAAAAGTACCTATACCGATGCGCTGGTCGAAACCATCAATCCCGACACCGGGCGCGTCCACACGTCGTTCAGCCAGGCGGTGACGTCGACCGGACGGCTATCGTCGAACGATCCGAACCTGCAGAACATTCCGATCCGTTCCGAAGAAGGCCGCAAAATCCGTCAGGCCTTCGTTGCCGACAAGGGCCATGTGCTGATGTCGGCGGACTATTCGCAGATCGAGCTTCGTCTGCTGGCCCACGTCGCCGACATCGATGTGCTGAAACAGGCCTTTGCCGACGGTCAGGACATTCATGCGATCACCGCCGCCCAGGTGTTCGGCGTCCCCATCGAAGGCATGGACCCGATGGTCCGGCGTCAGGCCAAGGCCATCAACTTCGGCATCATCTACGGCATTTCCGGGTTCGGTCTGGCGCGTCAGCTGGGCATTCCCCGGGGCGAGGCGCAACGCTACATCGATGCCTATTTCGAACGCTATCCGGGTATCAAGGATTACATGGAACGGACCAAGAAGCAGGCCCACGATCAGGGCTATGTGGAAACCGAGTTCGGCCGCAAGTGTCACATGCGGGGCATCAACGAAAAGAACCAGGCGCTGCGCGGCAACGCCGAACGCGCCGCCATCAACGCCCCGATCCAGGGTGGGGCTGCGGACATCATCAAGCTCGCCATGACCCGCGTTCCCGCCGCGCTGGAAGACGCCAAACTGGGGGCGCGCATGCTCTTGCAGGTTCACGATGAACTGATCTTCGAAGTCCCCGAAGCAGAGGTCGACAAGACCAAAAGCGTGGTCAAGAATGTGATGGAGAACGCCGCCGTCCTCAGCGTGCCGCTTGAAGTCGATATCGGCACCGGCGCCAACTGGGACGAGGCGCACTAAAGAGACGTTTCACCCTTTTCACCACTCCCCACCAACAGTCACCCCCGCGCAGGCGGGGGTCCAAATCGGTCGTTGTTTTGGATTCCCGCCGCAGCCTGCGTCCGCGACGACGGGTGTGGGAATGACGGCATCGGCAGGGCACCTAAATGATTCCCGCCCTAGCTTGTGCCCGCGATGGCGGGTGCGGGAATGACAGGAAGTTAAGGCGTGGCTATATCGAACCAAAGGTCACGCCACGTTGGATTGAATGCGTTAATGCGTTTGAGTTTCCATATCCGGTTCCACTTCTTCATCGCCTTCTCACGCACAATGGCTGCGGTGATGTCATCGAACTGTTCGAAGTAGACGAGCTTCTTGCAGCCGTATTTAGCGGTAAACCCGTCGACTGGATCCGTTCGATGTTCCCAGACGCGCTTCACCAGATCGGACGTCACGCCAATATAAAGCGTGCCGTTCATGCCACTCGCCATGATGTAAACGCAGCCTGATTTTTTCATGGGTTGGGATATGGAAGGTTTGGCAGGCTTTTTTCTTCGCCCCACACCCACCTTTGTGTCACCTGTGTCGCCACCGCACCCCCGAAAGCGGTGGCAGAAATGACATTTAGGTCTCGCCAATCTGGATGAGCGACATCATACGGCTTGATCTGGACGCCGCCGAGCGCCAACCTGTCTAACGGGTACCGCCGTCACTGCGCTGTGTACTTCGATGTAACACTGGTGAGATAAAACCTGATGGCGCTTCCCGTCTCACGCCCTGCTGCTCTTCAGGACGAAAACGTGCCGCGCGGCATCGTGCTGATGCTGGCGACAACGCTGTTATTCATCCTGATCGATACCTGTGGAAAAATTCTGATGGAGACGCTGCCGCTGACTCAGGTGGTGTGGGGGCGGTTCTTTTTTCACTTCATTGCGGTTGCCATATTGCTGGGCCCGCGCCTTCGCCGCGTCTGGGGGACGGAACGGCCCGGCCTGCAGGTATTCCGCTCGGCATTGCTGCTCGTCACCACGTTTCTGTTCTTTGCCGGCATCCGCGAGCTGCCCCTCGCCATGGCTAGCTCGATCATGTTTCTGTCACCTATTCTGGTGACGGCGCTGTCGGTGCCACTTCTCAAGGAAACGATTGGCCTGCGCAGGACCATCGGCGTCATCATCGGTCTGATCGGTGCCCTCATCATCGTCCGCCCCGGTCTCGGCGAGGTGCCGTTGGCCGCGCTGTATTTTGTCGCCGCTGCCGTAACCAATGCGCTCTATCAGTTGACCACCAGGATGCTCCGGGAAACCGACAGCGCCTTCACCACACTTCTTTATACCGCACTTGTCGGCACGGTGCTGTCATCCGCCGCCGTCCCGCTGGCCTGGCAGCCGCCGACGTCAATCGATTGGGCCGTCATGGCCGCGATGGGTTTCTGCGGGGCGCTGGGTCACTACACGCTGATTCAGGCCTTCCGTTCAGCGCCGCCGTCGGCGCTGATGCCGTTCGCCTATTCGGGCCTGGTGTGGGCCACGCTTTTCGGTTTTCTGGTGTTTGCCAATCTGCCGGATGGCTACACCGTCCTGGGCGCGGCCATCATCGCCGGGAGCGGTTTCTATATTTTCCGCCGCGAACAACAACTGGCACGTGAAATCAGGTCTGAAACCGCCGTTTGAGCGGTTCCACCGCACGCACCGCCATCAGCCCCGCGAAGATCGCGCCATAGACCAGCGGTTCATACTGCAAGCCCTTGCGCATCATGAAGAAATGCAGGCACGCCGCGGCCCCGGCGATATACACAGTCTTGTGCAGCCGGTTCCAGTTCCGGCCGCCGATCCGCTTGATCCAGCCCTTGGTCGAGGTCACCGCGAGCGGGATCAGACACACCAGCCCAACCATGCCGACGGTGATGTACCAGCGCTTGATGATGTCTTCCCAGATTGCCGTCCAGTTGAAGAACTGATCAATGCCGACGTAATTGGAAACATGCAGAACGACATAAAAGAACGCGAACAGACCCAGCAGGCGGCGTAAGCGGACGACCTGTTTCCAGCCGGTCAGAATCCGCACCGGCGTCACCGCCAGCGCCACCAGCAAAATCCGCAGCGCCCAGTCCCCCAGATAACGGTTCAGAAATTCCACCGGGTTGGCGGTCAGGCCGCGGCCCCCGAAAAATACGGTTTCGGCAATCAGCCAGCCGAGCCACGCCAGCGGTGCCAGACACAGCACCCAGACGGCGGGCTTGATGATCCAGACCATCGGATCGCGGCGCGGTCTGCGGGCGGCATCCCGGGGCGGATCATCCGACAGGCGCCGGGACGCACCTGCCGCGCCCATGGCGGTCCCGGTTGTCATGGTTGAAGGCCGTGCGCCTAGAACCACTTCCTGAGGTCCATGTCCGCATACATCCCGGCGACTTCTTCCTCGTATCCGTTGAACATCAGCGTCTTGCGTTTGAAGATTTCACCGATGCGGCGCTCACTGTCCTGTGACCAGCGCGGATGGCGGACCTGCGGATTGACGTTCGAATAAAAGCCGTACTCGCGGGCCGCCGCCTCGTTCCAGCTGGTCGGCGGCATGGCGCTTTGGAATTTGATTTTGACGATCGACTTGATCGACTTGAAGCCGTATTTCCACGGCACGACAAGCCGCACCGGTGCGCCGTTCTGATTCGGGATCACTTCCCCGTAAAGACCGACCGCCAGCAACGACAGCGGGTTCATCGCTTCATCCATCCGAAGCCCCTCCTTGTAGGGCCAGTTCAGGACCGGTGCACGCTGGCCGGGCATCTGTTCGGGATCCAGCAGGGTTTCGAAATAAACGTACTTGGCATCCGAGGTCGGCTCGAAGCGTTTCAGCACATCGGCCAGCGGCACGCCGACCCAGGGGATCACCATCGACCAGGCTTCCACGCAGCGGAACCGGTAGACGCGCTCTTCGAGGGTGTGCGGCTTGATCAGGTCATCGAAGGACAGCTTGCCGGGTTTGGCGCACGCACCCTCGACGGCAATCGACCACGGTTCGGTCTTGAAATCCTGCGCATTTTCCTTGGGATCGGTCTTGCCGGTGCCGAATTCATAGAAATTGTTGTAGCTGGTGATGTCCTCGTAACTGTTGAGCGGATCGTTTTCCGGCATGCTGTCCGCCGACCATCTGGTCTTCTTGATCCCCTCGAGCGGTGTCCGTGCCGCCAGTGCCGGGAACGACGGCAGCGCCCCCGCAGCCAGCCCGACACCGGCCAGGGCCGCGGTTTTCAGAAACGAGCGGCGTTTCTCGAAGACGGCCTGAGGGGTGATTTCCGAGCCCGGGACATCCGAAGCCTTGCGATATTTGATCAGCATGATGCGCTCCTGTTTAAGCTCAATACGGTCATTGTTGAGCCGTTATCTGCCTGCATGCAACCAGCGGGTGGTTGCCATCCATCCCCTAGATAGCGTATTCGATGATCCAGGCGCTACTAACGTCCGTTCACGTTTTCGCCAGTTGGTGTTATTTGTGAGCGGTATCCGGGCGCCAATCGTCGGAAGTACTGCATGCGCGTTCTTTATCATCTCTGGCTTTCCCCGTTCTCGAGAAAAGTTCGAATCGTTCTGGGCGAAAAGCGGATCGACTTCGAAATGAAGGCGGAAAATGTCTGGCGCCGGCGCGAGGAGTTCCTGGCCATCAATCCGATGGGCGAGGTCCCGGTACTGGTCGAGCCCGACGGCACGGCGCTTTCCGGCTCGCAGGTGATCTCCGAATTTCTCGACGAAATGCACCCCGATCCGCCCTTGCTGGGACGCCAGCCGTTTCAGCGTGCCGAGGTGCGCCGCCTGGTCGACTGGTTCGACCGCAAGTTCAACAAGGAAGTCACCGAAAAACTTGTCGGTGAAAAGTTCATGAAACGGTTTCTCGGGCTGGGCGAACCGGACTCCGCGCAGGTCCGCGCCGGCCACAGCAACATCCATACCCACATGGACTACATCTCGTATCTGGTGGAACGGCGCAAGTGGCTGGCGGGCGATGATCTGTCCTTGGCCGATATCACCGCTGCGGCGCATCTGTCGACGCTGGACTATATCGGTGACGTGCCCTGGGCCGAACATGAAAGTGCCAAGGACTGGTACGCACGGATCAAGTCACGGCCGAGTTTCCGCCCGCTGCTTGCCGACCGCATTCCGAGCGCGCCGCCGCCCAAGCACTACGCCGATCTTGATTTCTGATAAACCATACACATCCTTCTAGACGGCCTTCCAGGCCTCCTCAGCATGAGGTGAAACAAGCACCCTCGTCCTGAGGAGCCGCGCCGCGGCGTCTCGAAGGACCCGTCATTGCATCTTCACGTCCATCTTTTCGATATTGAGCCGTGCCAGACGTCCGGCTTCACCGTCCGGATCAAGCTCCAGAACCTTCAGCCAGTCATCACGTGCAGCATCGTCCTGTCCGGCCAGGCGGAACAGAATACCCCTCTCCAATAGCGCCGACACATTATCCGGATCAAGCAGCAGGGCGGCTTCGATATCCGCTTTCGCCTTGCCCATTTCATCGAGGTAGCGATACGCGCTGGCCCGGAACGTATAGGCTTCGACCTGGTCCGGGTCAGCCGATATGGCGTTCGTCAGATCCTCGACCGCGCCCTTGTAATCCCCCATGGCGGCGCGGGCTTCGGCCCGATCGACCAGCACCACCGGCCGCCCGCGCAGCAGTTTCACCGCCTCGCTGAACGCCGCTTCGGCACGCGGCGCATCACCATGAAGCAGCCACGCCTGGCCGGCCTGGGCGAGAATTTCCCCTTTGAATTCCGGTTCCGCGACAACGGTTTCCGCCAGCACTTCAAGCCGGCGCGCGGCGAATTCCGGCTGCCCCGAATACAGAAGCGCCACCGCCGTGCAGTGCTCGGCCGCGTCCCCGCCACCCAGACCTTTCCAGATCGTCGCCATTTCGAACGCATCATTGGGTTTGGACGGCGCCAGCGCCATGCAGCGGGCATATTCCTGTGCATGGTTCACTTCCGCGGCATTGCCATGCAGCGGGACACAAACCAGAAACAGCCAGAAAACGGCAGTTGATCGAAGACTGGTCATCGCACTCCGTTTCCATAGGGGTTATAATCTGCGCGAAGCATGTCCTGGCTTCTACGGGTCCCGGCCTGAACCGGCAAGCCCCGCGATGCAGCCCAGAGAAATATGCGCAAGGAGTGTGGTGGTGACAAGACGTGGCGGGCCTCGCCTTTTCTGCTTCGGCCTCGGCTTTTCGGCAGAGGCCCTGAGCCGGCAGTTATCCGTTGCCGAGTGGAGCGTGTGCGGCACCGTGCGCGACCCGGACAAGGCGAAACGCCTGATCGCCGCCGGTGTCGATGCCCAGCTTTGGAGCGGCGAACCGCTGAGCCCGTCGCTGACGGCAAAGCTTCATGCCTGCAATCATGTCCTGATCTCCGCCCCGCCCGGCGAAGACGGCGACCCGGTTCTGAACGCCGCCCGGGATGCGATTCGCACCATGCCGTCCCTGAACTGGCTCGGCTATCTGTCGACGACCGGTGTGTACGGCGACACAGACGGCGCGTGGGTCACCGAAGAGGCACCGCTGAACCCGTCCAGTGACAGATCGAAGCGCCGCGTCGCCGCAGAGCAGGGCTGGCTTGATCTTTTCAGCACCGACGGCCTGCCGGTGCACATCTTCCGCCTCGCCGGGATTTACGGCCCCGGCCGGTCGGTATTCGATCAGCTCAGGGCCGGACGGGCCAAGCGGATCGATAAGCCCGGCCATGCGTTTTCACGGATTCATGTCGACGACGTGGCGCGGGTGCTGGCGGCGTCCATCGCCAGGCCCAATCCGGGTGCGGCTTATAACGTCTGCGACAACGAGCCCGCACCGCCCGCTGAAGTGACCACCTATGCCGCGCATCTTATGGGCAAGGAACCGCCGCCGCTTGAGGATTTCGATACCGTCAGACCCCGGATGAGCCCGATGGCGCTGAGTTTCTGGAGCGACAACCGGCGGGTCGACAATACGCGCATCAAGAACCAGCTCGGCGTCAAACTCAGACACCCGGACTATCGCTCGGGGCTTCAGGAAATCCTCATAGAGGAAAAATGACCTACTCGACGGATTCGAAACGGCCCGATTTGGAGTCGTAGATTTCCAGTTTTGCGGTTTCAATGTCGAAGAACCAGCCGTGCAGTTTCAGCGTCCGTTCCGTCATGCGTTCGCGAATCCATGGGAATGTCGTCAGGTTTTCGAGCGAAACCAGAACCGAGTTCTTTTCGCACGCCCGTTGCGTTTCCTCCGGGGTCGCATCCGGCATGGTCGCCAAAACCCGCCGGTGCGCCGAAGACAGCATGGACACCCATGCCGGCACGAAGTGATAACCGTCCTTGATGATTTCCTTGCCGCGGATCATCGCATGGATGCCGCCGCAATGGGCATGGCCGAGGACGATGATGTTGGGCACGTCGAGTCCCAGAACGGCAAATTCAAGGGCGGCACTGGTGCCGTGGAAGGTCCCTTCCTCTTCCATCGGCGGAACAAGGTTGGCGACGTTCCTGATCATGAAGATGTCGCCGGGTTCGGCGCGGAACACCAGCGCCGGGTCGACCCGGGAATCCGAACACGCGATGACGGCGGCCTGGGGCTTCTGTCCGGCCTCAACCAGTTTGCGCAACTTTTGTGCGTGGTCATCGGGCATGCCGTCGCGAAATGCGCGGTAGCCGCTCAGCATCCGTTCAATGGCATCCATGTCTACATCGCCTCCAACAAAGCACCGACCGTCCGTGTCAGCCGGTCAAGATCGTGGGGTTCTGATAATCTGTGATCACCCGCTTTGACAAATTGTATTTCCACATCCGTGCTTTTGAGCTGCTCCATGATCCGGTGCGCCGTCTGCCAGGGAACATCCTCGTCCTCGATGCCGTGGATCAGCCGTACCGGGATATCCAGATCAATGGCGCCATTCAGCAACAAATGATTATCCCCGTCATCCAGCAGCGACTTTCGGATGCGGTACGGTTCCTGATCGTCATAGCAGTTGGGGATATCGCAATACCCCTGGCTGTCCAGCTGGGTGAGTTGATCGGGTGTCAGCGCGGCCGGGATCAGATCGCGTGTGAAATCGGGCGCTGCCGCAATCCCGACCAAACCGGCGACACGTGCCGGGCGTTGCAGGGCCGTCAACAGCATGATCCAGCCGCCCATGGACGATCCCACCAGTATCTGCGGCCCCTCGGTCACATGGTCGAGCACGTGCACCGCATCCTCTGCCCAGCGGCCGATGGTGCCGTCTTCGAAGTCCCCGGACGATTCACCGTGACCGTAGTAGTCGAATCGTGTAAACGCATGACCCCGTGATGCGCAGAACGCTTCCAGTGCCAATGCCTTGCCACCCTGCATATCGGATTTGAAGCCGGTCAGGAACACCACACCCGGCGACTTGCCAGCGGTGTGATGGTAGGCAATCATCGAACCGTCCTCGCGCGCCAATGTCGCTGGGGGTTTTGTTTGATCGGACATGCAGGCTCCCGTATTAAACTGTAATGGTCATGAACGACAGCGCGCACCTTAACACCGACGACGACGAAATGGCACGCCCCGAAGGGCGGCCGCCGACGGTACTGCAAATTCTACCGGCTCTCGGCGGCAGCGGCGGCGTTGAGCGTGGCACCGTGGAAATCGCCGGCGCAATCAATGCTGCGGGGGGACGCGCCCTTGTCGCGTCCGAGGGCGGTCTGCTGGTCCACGACCTGACCCGCGTCAACGCCGAACATGTTCTGTTGCCGGTCGCCTCGAAAAATCCGGTCGTCATGTACAGGAACATACAGCGTCTGGTTGATCTGATCCGCCAGGAACATGTCGATGTGGTGCATGTCCGTTCCCGCGCCCCGGCATGGAGTGCCTATTTCGCCTGCCAGCGCGCCAAGATCCCGCTGGTCACGACATTTCATGGCACCTATTCAATCGGCAACTGGATCAAGCGGCGCTACAACGCGGTGATGACGTACGGCGTGCGGGTCATTGCCATTTCCGCCTTCATCGGCGGCCATGTGCGGCGGCATTACGGTGTCCCGGTTGATAAAATCCGCGTCATCCATCGCGGTGTCGACCTGGAAAGGTTCGATCCGGAAAAGGTTTCCGCAGAGCGTGTCATCAAGCTGTCGACGGACTGGCGTCTGCCGGACGGTGTCCCGATCATCATGCTGCCGGGCCGCCAGACCCGCTGGAAAGGCCAGCTGGTCCTGATCGATGCGATTGCCAAGCTGGGCCGCAAGAATCTGCGCTGTCTCCTGGTCGGCAGCGATCAGGGGCGCGAGGATTACCGGCGCGAGCTGGAAGCCCGGATCGTAGAGCACGGTCTGGAAGAAGTGATCCGTATCGTCGAACACTGCGACGACATGCCCGCCGCCTACAAGCTGACCGATCTCGTGGTTTCCGCATCGACCGACCCTGAAGCCTTCGGCCGCATTGTCTGTGAGGCGCAGGCCATGGGCCGCCCCGTCATCGCCACGGATCACGGCGGCGCCAAGGAAACCGTGCTGCCGGGCATCACCGGATGGCTGACGCCGCCGGGTGATTCAAACGCCCTTGCCGAAGCCATCGAAAAGGCCCTGTCCCTCGACAGCACCGAGCGGACGCAACTCGCCGCCAAGGCCATCGAGCATGTCCGCAAGAACTTCTCTAAAACCCAGATGTGCGACAAGACACTGGACGTCTATAACGAAGTGCTTGCCGAGCGGAACCGCACCTGAGCCCGATGAACAACTCAGGACCCGCGCGCACCTCCATCCTTGTCATCAAGCTCGGCGCACTCGGCGATATCATTCAGGCGCTCGGCCCGATGCAGGCCATCCGCAGACATCATGCCGCGGATCACATCACCGTGCTGACGACGGCGCCTTACCGGGACCTGATCTCCGCAGCCGGTGTCTGCGATCAGGTCATTATTGATGAAAAACCGAAATTCGCCGAGATCGGCAAATGGCTGAGACTCCGCAAAACACTCCTGGGCGGGGCTTATGCCCGTGTTTACGACCTGCAGACCTCGGACCGCTCAAGCAGCTATTTCCGTCTGTTCTGGCCCGGCCCCAAACCCGCATGGTCAGGCATCGCCGCCGGTTGCGCGCTCCACCACACAAATCCGAAACGCGATCTGATGCACACCGTCGAGCGTCAGGCCGAACAGCTTGAAATTGCCGGGATCACGGATGTACCGCTGACCGACCTCGGCCCGATCAACAGCGATATTTCCCATCTCAAATTGCCCGCCAATTACTGCCTTATTGCGCCCGGCGGCGCCGAGCACCGGCCGGCCAAGCGCTGGCCGAAGGACCGCTACCGGGATCTGATCCGCAAGCTCGACCATGCCGAGATTACGCCGGTGATCTGCGGGACGGCGGCGGAACGCCCGCTCGCGGCAATGCTCATCGAAGGCGCGATCACGGCCCGCAACATTGCCGGTGAAACCTCGCTGCCCGATCTGGTCACCGCCGCCAAGCGGGCCCGGTTTGCCGTCGGCAATGACAGCGGCACCATGCATATCGCGGCCTATGCCGGAATCCCGTCCATCGTCCTCTATTCGCACGCTTCGGACCCGGCGCTTTGTGCCCAGCGCGGCTCCGATGTCACCATCCTGCGCCGCCAATCGCTGCAGGAACTGGGCGTCGATGAGGTTTATTCCCAACTCCCTGTTCAAGGCGGTTCTTGACGGCTTGCGTGCCGCACTTTAACTACCCCCCATAAGTTATCCTTAAACCTGTTGCTGAGTCTGATTTTCAAGGCATTCGATCAATGGTCGCGATCACCCTCCCGGACGGTTCCGTCCGCAACTACGACAACCCGGTCAGTGGCGCTGAAATCGCCGCATCGATCGGCCCCGGCCTCGCCAAGGCGGCGATGGTCGTAAAGGTCGACGGTGAATTGTGGGATCTCGACCGAACGATCAGCACCGATGCCAACGTCGCGATCATCACCGACAAACAGGAAGAAGACGCCCTCGACGTGCTGCGCCATGACGCCGCGCACGTTCTGGCCATGGCCGTGCAGGAGCTGTTTCCCGGCACCCAGATCACCTTCGGTCCGTCGACGGAAGAAGGCTTCTATTATGACTTCCACCGCGAAGAGCCGTTTTCGACGGAAGACTTCGAAGCCATTGAAAAACGCATGGCCGATATCGTCGACCGAGACATTCCCATTGTCCGCGAAGTCTGGGAGCGTGACGACGTCGCCGCCTACTTCAAGGACAAGGGCGAGGCGTTCAAGGCTGAATGGGTCATGGAACTCCCCGAAGGTGAAGACATCACCATGTACCGCCAGGGCGACTGGGTTGATCTTTGCCGCGGCCCGCACCTGCCGACGACGGGCCGCTTGGGCAAGTCATTCAAACTGCTGAAACTGGCCGGCGCCTACTGGCGTGGCGATGCCCGTAACCCGCAACTGCAGCGCATCTATGGCACGGCGTGGCGGAACGACAAGGAACTGAAGGCCTATCTGACCCGTATCGAAGAAGCGGAAAAGCGCGATCACCGCAAGCTCGGCAAGGAAATGGACCTGTTCCATATCCAGGAAGAGGCCCGTGGCTCGGTGTTCTGGCATCCCAAGGGCTGGTCGCTGTACCGGACCTGCGAACGCTACATGCGCAAGCGTCTGGACGCGGCAGGGTACGTCGAGGTCAAGACGCCGCAGCTGGTCGACCGCAAGCTCTGGGAAGAATCCGGCCACTGGGAAAAATTCCGCGAGCACATGTTCATCGCCGAAGTGGATGAAGGTGCGGGCCAGGCCAGTGAAAGTGCCGGCAGCGCAGATGCGGCCGGTGATGAAGCCGCAGCGGAAGGCGGCATGCGTCATCTGGCGCTGAAACCGATGAACTGCCCGTGCCACGTGCAGATTTTCCGCCAAGGCATCAAGAGCTACCGCGACCTGCCGCTGCGCATGGCCGAGTTCGGCTCATGCCACCGCTATGAGCCGTCGGGGGCACTGCACGGCCTGATGCGGGTCCGCGCCTTCACGCAGGACGATGCGCATATCTTCTGCACCGAAGATCAGATCGAGAGCGAAACCGAGATCTTCATCGATCTGCTGGCCTCGATTTACCGTGATTTCGGCTTTGAAGCGTTCACGGTCAAGTTCTCCGACCGCCCGGACGTCCGCGCCGGCTCCGACGAAACATGGGACAAGGCCGAGCACGCACTCAAGGAAGCCGCCATCAAGGCCGGCGCCGATCTGATCATGAATCCGGGTGAAGGGGCGTTTTACGGCCCGAAGCTGGAGTTCGTGCTGCGCGACGCCATCGGCCGGGACTGGCAGTGCGGCACGCTGCAGGTCGATTTCGTGCTGCCCGAGCGGCTCGACGCGGAATATGTCGGCGAGGACGGCAACAAACACCGCCCGGTCATGCTGCACCGTGCGATCCTGGGCTCGTTCGAGCGCTTTATCGGCATTCTGATCGAAAACTTCGCCGGTCGTCTGCCGATGTGGCTGGCACCTGTTCAGGTCGTGGTCGCCCCGATCACCAACGATCTCGACGGCTACGCCAAAGAGGTCGTTGCCGCCCTGAAGGACGCCGGTGTGCGCTGCGAGGCCGACCTCAGAAACGAGAAAATCAACTACAAGATCCGCGAGCATTCCCACGCCAAGGTCCCGTCGATCATCGTCGTCGGCGGCCGGGAAGCGGAAAACCGCGCCATCGCGCTCAGAACGCTCGGCGGCAAGGATCAAGAAATTCTTGCGCTGGATGAAGCAGTCGATAGACTTAGCAGGGAAGCGCTTGGTCCGCTTGGCGGATAAGCCTTTTACGTGACAATTTGATATACCGGCCCGCGTGTGCGGGTCATTGCCGTAACTGATAGAGGAGATATTTCCATAGCTCGTAGACCCGGCCTACCGGCGCCGCCGTCCAAGGATGGACCCCGCGCCAACGAAGAAATTCAAGCTGACCCCGTTCGTCTCGTCGACGCAGACGGAGAAATGGTCGGCGTTATTGGTCTCCAGGAAGCAATCGACATGGCGGTAGAGGTCGGTCTCGATCTCGTTGAAGTCTCGCCGAATGCCGATCCGCCCGTGTGTAAAATTCTCGATTACGGGAAATACAAGTACGAGGCGCAGAAAAAGGCCAATGAAGCCCGTAAAAAACAGAAAATTATCGAAGTTAAGGAAATCAAGATGCGGCCTGGCATTGATGACCACGATTACGAGGTCAAGATGAAGGCTGTCCGCCGGTTCCTTGATGACGGCGACAAGGTGAAGATGACGATCCGCTTCCGGGGCCGTGAAATGGCCCACCAGGACCTGGGCCTCAAGGTCCTTGAGCGCGTCCGCGAAGAGGTCGACGAGATCGCCAAGGTCGAACAGCACCCGCGTCCCGAAGGCCGCCTGATGACCATGGTCATTGCGCCGCGCTGATCAAGGGGCGGCAAGCCTGACATTCAGAGCCATCCCCGGCCTCCGGGGGTGGCTTTTTTCATAACAGAAGCGTCTACGGTCGTGGTTCACCTGATATTTTATACGCAATAGCAAATAAAATATGTTTATACTATATAGCGTATATTGCAATTTTATACTGTATAGCGTATACTTCGTTGCTTCTGGGAGTCACAATTATGATGTATCTCGCTCGAAATCAGCAACAACTCGGCAATGTGATCCGCCGCCACCGTCAAAAATGCGGATACACGCAAGCGGCCCTCGCCGAACTGGCCGGGGTGCGCCAAGGCACCATCTCAATGATCGAGTCTGGCAGTACCGATGCCCGGATCGACACGCTGTTCACCGTTCTTGCCGCCCTGAACCTTGAATTTCAGGTAGCGCAGAGGACACAGATCGAGCTTGAAGCCATCATCGACGATGAGATCCTCGACTGATGGTACGCCTCCGAAAAATCCTTCGCTTGCGTGTCTATCAGAACAACCACGTTCTCGGGCACTTGGTGAAAGAACCGTCCGGAGCTGTCACCTTTCGCTATGACGGTGAATGGCTGGCGAATGCAAGCGCCTTCCCGGTATCGATGTCGATGCCGCTGCGCGAAGATGCTTATCGCGGAGAATACGTAACCGCAGTCTTTGACAATCTGCTGCCGGATTCCGAAAGTCTCCGCAGGCAAATCGCTGAAAGGGTCGGCGCGCGCGGGACGGATGCCTTCAGTCTGTTGGCGCAGCTGGGGCGCGACTGCGTCGGCGCACTTCGTTTTCTACCAGAAGATACCGCACCGGGCGATACTTTGGGCGATGCAGGAGATCCGCTTGACGAACGGGAAATCGAAGCCTTGATCAATGACCTGGCGCGTGCACCGCTCGGTATCCGTCCGGAGGACGATTTCAGAATCTCCCTTGCCGGTGCCCAGGAGAAAACGGCATTGTTGTACATGAATGGCAAGTGGCACCGGCCAACCGGGACAATGCCGACAACTCATATCATCAAGACGCAGATCGGCACGTTGCCGAACGGCATCGATCTTCAGAACAGCGTCGAGAACGAACACTATTGCATGACACTCGCCGGTATATTCGGTCTGCCGGTAGCAAAAACCTCCATACAGACATTCGGACAGACCAAAGCCTTCGTCATCGAACGCTTCGACAGGCGCCGAAACAAGTCCGGCCGGCTTGTCAGGCTACCGCAAGAGGACTGCTGCCAGGCCCTGTCCGTGCCGCCAACGCTGAAGTATCAGTCCGAAGGCGGCCCCGGGATCGTTGACATCCTGAACCTCCTCAAGGCCAGCGACGATCCAGCGAAAGACCAGCAAACCTTTATGGCGGCACAGCTGTTTTTCTGGCTGATCGGCGCCACGGACGGGCATGCAAAGAATTTCAGCATCTTTTTGAAGCCGGGCGGGGCATTCGAGATGACACCGCTATACGATATCCTGACGGCACAGCCGTTCATCGATGACGGCACGATCACGCGCCGGCAGTTCAAACTGGCCATGTCCGTTGGTGAAAACCGGCACTACCGCATGGACGAAATACTCCCTCGTCATTTTTATCAGACCGCGTCCCGGGCCGGCGTCCCTGACAGTGTCATTCTCGCCGCCATGTCGCAGATCGCAACGGCCGGGGGCAGCGCCTTTCTGCGCGCCGAAGACATGTTGGGGTGCGATTTACCGTCCAAATTACATGCAAGTGTAGCTGCAGCGGCGGCACGACGGCTGGCGCTGATCGAACAGGCACTGGATCAGGCTTGAACGGAACCATCTGCTGATCCTTGTGCACTTGCAAATCTCTACATTGACCGCTATAACCCGCGCGCCGTCACGCGTTGACGGACGAGCGGTATGGCTAAAAGGGCATGCCTCGCCGCTTGAACCCCCGGGCGTGTAGCGACCGATTACCATGTGTCGTTATGGGCCTGAGAGAGCAAAAACCTGGCGCATGGCGCCACACAGATGAAGGAAGAGGGAAATGCCCAAACTGAAGACCAAGTCGAGCGCCAAGAAGCGCTTCAAGCTGACGGGTACCGGTAAGGTACGCGCGGCCGTCGCATTCAAGCGGCACAATCTCCGTAAACGGTCCACCAAGATGAAGCGTAAGGCCCGCGGGACGATGATCCTGTCGCCGCAAGACGCCCGGATCGTTAAATCCTACATGCCGAACGCTTGAGCGGAGGAGATTAACCATGGCACGTGTATCCCGCGGCAAAACGTCGCACGCCCGTCACAAAAAGGTCCTCAAGCTCGCCAAGGGCTATCGGGGCCGTAACAGCACCAATTTCCGTATCGCCATCGAGCGCGTCGAGAAAGGCCTGCAGTATGCCTATCGCGACCGCCGCCAGAAAAAACGGCAGTTCCGCCGCCTCTGGATTCAGCGCATCAATGCCGGTGCGCGTGAACACGGCGTCACCTATTCCGTCTTCATGAACGGCCTGATCAAGGCCGGCGTCGAGCTTGACCGCAAGGTTCTCGCCGACCTCGCCATGAACGAGCCGGAAGCGTTTAAAGCGCTGGTGGAACAGGCCCAGGCCGCTCTCAGCCAGAACGCTTAACTTCCCGACTTTCGGGAGCATCCGAGTTTTGGAACGGGAGTAGCGCCCAGGGCTTATACTGGGCCGTTGCTCCCGTTCTTTTGTTTAGAGGCAGTGCAACGATGGATAATCCGGACCAGCTTCGAGACGCCTTGCTGAAGGATGTCGAAACCGCGGACAGCGTCGATGCGCTGGAAGAACTTCGGGTTTCGGTGCTCGGCAAGAAAGGCCGCATCACCGACATGATGAAGGGCCTTGGCCAGATGGCGCCGGACGAGCGCAAGGCCGCCGGTCAGGCGCTGAACGCGCTGAAGGACGAAATCGCCGCCGCCCTGGAAACCAAGAAAACCGCGCTTGCCGACGCCGATCTCGACCGCCGGCTGATGACGGAAAAAATCGACGTCACCCTGCCCCCGGCACCGGAGACACAGGGGTCAATCCATCCGATCAGCCAGACCATCGACGAAATCACCGCGATCTTCGGTGAAATGGGCTTCACCGTCGCCGAAGGCCCGGACATCGAAGATGACTGGCACAACTTCACGGCGCTGAACATTCCCGCCGATCACCCGGCGCGTCAGGAGCACGATACCTTCTACCTGCCGGGCGAACACGGTGAGCGCAAGGTGCTGCGCACCCACACCAGCCCGGTGCAGATCCGCACCATGACCGACACCAAGCCGCCGATCCGGATCATCACGCCCGGCCGCACCTACCGCTCGGATTATGACGCCACCCATTCGCCGATGTTTCATCAGGTCGAGGGTCTGGTGATCGACAAGACGTCACACATGGGTCATCTGAAAGGCTGCCTGATCGAGTTCTGCAGCGCGTTCTTCGAGGTCGACGATCTGCCGGTCCGTTTCCGCCCCAGCTATTTCCCGTTCACCGAACCCAGCGCCGAAGTTGACATCGGCTGCACCCGCGACGGCGGCGAATTCCGCATCGGTCACGGCGATGACTGGCTGGAAATTCTCGGCTCCGGCATGGTCAATCCGAACGTGCTGTCGAACTGCGGCATCGATCCGAACGAATATCAGGGCTTTGCCTTCGGTATCGGCATCGAACGGCTGGCGATGCTGAAATACGGCATCCCCGACCTGCGCACGTTCTTTGAGAGCGATCTGCGCTGGCTCAGACACTACGGGTTCCGTTCACTCGAAGTCCCCGGCATGGTCGGAGGGCTGGTCCGATGAAATTCACGCTTTCGTGGCTCAAGGAACATCTGGACACCACCGCGTCACTGACGGAGATCACCGAAGCCCTGACCATGGTCGGTCTTGAGCTTGAGGGTGTCGAGGACCGTGCCAAGGGTCTTGAGACATTCGTCACCGCACGGGTCGTCGAGGCCAGACAGCATCCCGATGCAGACCGCCTGCGCGTCTGCACCGTCGATCCCGGCAACGGCGAGACCGTCGAACTGGTTTGCGGGGCGCCGAACGCACGCACCGGCATGATCGGCGTTTTCGCACCGGGCGGGTCCTACATTCCCGGCATCGATGTCACCCTGAAGCCCACCGAAATCCGCGGCGTGATGTCGAACGGCATGCTGTTGTCGGAACGTGAAATGGGCATTTCCGAAGAACACGACGGCATCGTCGATCTGCCGGAGGACACCCCAATCGGGAAGGCTGCCATCGACGTCATGGGCCTGAACGATCCGGTCATCGACATCGCGATCACGCCGAACCGCGGCGATTGCCTAGGGGTGCGCGGCATTGCCCGTGATCTGGCGGCGGCGGGTCTGGGCTCACTGAAGCCGCTGACCAACGGACCGGTGCCGGGCAGTTTCGACAGCCCGATCAAGGTGCACCTGGACTTTGACGATGCCGCGAACACGCCATGCCCGTACTTCGTCGGCCGTTATGTCAAAGGCGTCGCCAACGGCGAAAGCCCGGCGTGGCTCAAGGAACGGCTACTTGCCATCGGTCTGCGGCCGATCTCGGCGCTTGTCGACATCACCAACCTGATGACGTTTGACCTGAACCGGCCTTTGCACGTGTTCGACGCCGACAAGGTCAAGGGTGACATCCGCGTGCGGCTGGCGAAATCCGGCGAGACGCTGCTGGCGCTCAACGACAGGGAATATACCCTCGACGATGAAATGACCGTGATCAGTGACGACAACGGACCGGAAGGTCTGGGCGGCGTCATGGGCGGCGAGGTCTCGGGCGTGACTGCAGAGACCGTCAACGTGTTCATCGAAAGCGCGTACTTCGATCCGGTGCGGACCGCCATGACCGGGCGCAAGCTGCAGATCCTGTCGGACGCACGTTACCGGTTCGAGCGCGGGATCGACCCTGCATTTCTGGAAACCGGCATGGAGATCGCAACCCGGCTGGTCATGGATCTGTGCGGTGGCGAGCCGTCCGAGGTCGTCGTCGCCGGGGCCAATCCGCAGGCCGGCCGCAGCCTTGATTTCCGCCCAGACCGGGTCCGCGAACTGACCGGCGTCGACATTTCACGCGATGAAATCCAGCGCATTCTCGCCGTTCTCGGCTTTGTCATTTCCGGCGACGGCGACACTTGGCAGGTCGAAATCCCGAGCTGGCGCAGCGACATCGTACTCGAAGCCTGTCTGGTCGAGGAAGTGATCCGCATCAACGGTTTCGACAGCATTCCCGTGACCCCGTTGCCGCGTGAAACGACTTTGCCGAAACCGGCATTGAACCTGTCACAGAAACGCCGCGCCATTGCCCGGCGCACGCTGGCATCCCGCGGTTTGACCGAAGCGGTGACCTATTCGTTCATGGGTGAGAAAGAAGCCGCCCTGTTCGCAGACGTGCCGGACAGCATCAAAATCGGCAATCCGATCAGCTCGGAACTGTCGGTGATGCGCCCGAGCGCACTCGCCAACCTGATTCAGGCCGCCGGGCGCAACGCCGCGCGCGGCTTCGCCAATGCTGACCTGTTCGAGGTCGGCCCGGAATACACCGGTGATGCACCGGGCGATCAGCGTTACGCGGCGGTCGGAATCCGCACCGGCATGAGCGGCCCCAAGCACTGGTCGAAAACCCCGGCGATGGTCAACGCTTACGACGCCAAAGCCGACGCCATCGCCGTGCTGGAGGCGCTTGGCGCCCCGGTCGGCAATCTTCAGGTGTTTACCGAAGTTGCGGGCTATTATCACCCGGGCCGCGCCGGTGAATTGCGTCTTGGCCCGAAGAACACCCTTGCCCGCTTCGGTGAAATCAATCCGAAAGTCCTGCGGGCGCTGGATGTCAAAGGTCCGGTGGTTGCGTTTGAAATTTATCCGGATGCCGTGCCGCAGCCGAAAGCAAAAACCGTCGCGCGGCCGATGCTGACACTATCCGCATTCCAGCCCATCGAACGTGACTTCGCGTTCGTCGTCGATACCGATGTTGAAGCCGCCAAGGTCGTGCAGGCCGCACGTGGGGCCGAGAAAACCCTGATTGAGGATATCCGCGTGTTTGATGTGTTCGAAGGTGCGTCGCTCGGCGAAGGCAGAAAATCACTTGCCATCACGGTGGTCCTGCAGCCGACGGAAAACACGCTAACCGACGAGGAGATCGAGGGCATTTCCCGGAAAATCGTTGAGGCGGTCGAGAAAGCCACCGGCGGGACGCTCAGGGCATAAAGCCCCTCACCCGGCTCACTGCGTTCGCCACCCTCTCCCCAAGGAGAGGGGTGAAACGACATTCCCACTCGGGCGTCCCTTCTCCCCTCGGGAGAAGAACAGGATGAGGGGCCTCTAACCAAGCACTGCGCATAACCTTAACCCGGCGTATACACCTTCACCGGTTGGGCGCGGCCCTTGACCGGTGTTTCGCAGACCAGCTCGCATGGATAATCGTCAAGCACCGCGAGGTGTGTCGCCTCACCGATCATGATGTAGGTGCCGTAGTCCTTGTTGAGCTGTTCAAGACGGGCGGCAATGTTGACGTTGTCGCCATGTACCGTAAAGACCAGCCGGTCCTGTGCACCGACGGCACCGACCGTGATTTCACCTGTATTGATCCCGCACCGGGTTTTCAGGGTTGCCCCGTTGAAGGTCCGGGTCCGTGCCGTTTCCTCGATTTCCAGCGCGGTACGGATCGCGTTCCGGGCATGATCGGGATCGTCTTTCACGGCATTGAAGGTAATCAGCATCAGATCGCCCTCGAACAGGGTAATGACCCCGCCGTGTCGGTCGATCACTTCGCCCATGGCGCCGAAATATTCGTTCAGCGTCCGGGCAAGTTCCTGCGCCGTCATGTTTTCGGAAACACTTGAGAAGCCCTCGATGTCGGTAAAGATGATCGTCGCGTTGCGGCTTTCGCCGTCGCCCGGCTGGATTTGCCGGTCCGAGGACGTGATCCGCTGCGCCACTTCCTTGGAAACGAAGCGCGACAGGTCCGCCGCCGCCGTCTGTTCCAGAACACCCCGGAAGAACGCGCGGCGCGCCCGCTCGACGGCGATGCACAGCACCGCCGTGACCAGGAACATCGACACCATCTTGTCGATCTCGGCGCCGATCAGGACCGAGTTCGAGGTCATGTACTGAACATAATCCCGGGTAATCATCGGATCTTCGGGCACCGCCGACATCACATACCACACGAGAATTCCCCATCCGGCGATGGACGCGATCCCGGCCGTCAGGATGTAACGGTGTTCAAAGCGCAGGGCGCGCAGCGTAATGAAGATGAAGACGTACATGATCGTCGGTGCCTTCAGATAGAAGCTGGCAGGCTGCTCGTACTGGATATGGAAGCTCCAGATCAGCAGCATCAAAAGCCCCACGTCCATCAGCACCGAAATCATCAGATACCAGTGCGCCAGCCGTACACGGTAGGACAGAACCAGGCGGGTGACGGTAAATACGAAATACGCCGCCAGCGCCAGCGGCACGACCTGAAACGCGGTGTCGTTCATGTTGACCTGCTGCGAGGCGAACCACAGTGCGCCGAACAGAACTATCAGGATGAACTGCACCCAGGAAATCAGTCTTTCGCTGATGTCCTGGCGATATTCGATCTGCTGGCGGACCCGCGCCGGCAATTCCTGGCGGACGGGTTCACCGAAGATGAAGTCGGAAAGCTTTTGCCACATGGCGGGCATATTACCCGCAAGCGGCCAAGAGACCATTCACTAAATAGAGAGGCGTGCGTGAGTTCAGCGTGCGGATGGCGGCGTGCGAAAGACCACCGGATGGCGATGACGGCGAAAGCCCAGAAGACGTACGACACCGCGGATGAACTGAACCGTCTGGCGGGTATATCTGTATTCGATGTGTGCAAACATGGGCGCGGACCTGTACGTCAAACTGATGTTTGAGCCTAGGCCAGAGCTGTCTGGCGGTCTGTGACAGGGGTCACGAAAACAGGGTTAACGTCATTTTTTTGCTCAGTCGTAAGCGATGCCGGTGCCGTGTGCCTCGCCCGTACCTTCGCGGATCGCCTGCTTGACGGTTTCGCGCTTGTTCTCCAGATGCTGTCCGAGAATTTCAGACAGCAGCTTGCCGTCACGGACTTCCAGCGCCGCGAGAATTTCCTCGTGCTCGCGCATCGCCTGGTCCCAGCGGTCTTTCGACATGTTGGAGCGGAACCGGGCCAGGCGAATACGTCCGGCCAGTGCCGTATACTGGGTTTCCAGTGTCGGGTTCTTGGCGGCCTTCAGGATCGCTTCGTGGATTTTCTGGTTCAGCTGGAAATACGGCGCCAGTTCACGGCGCGTATGATGCAACGCCATCTGGTAATGCAGGGCGCGGATTTCGGCGAACTCGTCCTCGCTGAGCCGTTCACAGGCCAGCGCACCGGACAGGGATTCGAGTGCCCCCATCACCGGAAATATCTCATCTATATCGTCTTCACTGAGGGTCGCCACCCGTGCACCCCGGTTCGGCAGCAGTTCCAGCAACCCCTCGTTGCCGAGCACCTTGAGCGCTTCGCGGAGCGGCGTTCTGGAGATTCCAAGCATGTCACACAGACGCTGTTCCGGGACACGGTCACCGCCCCTGAGCTCGCCGGAAAAGATCATGTCCCGCAAGCGCTGCACCAGTTCGTCATGAAGCGTGGTGCGGGTCATGGGCTGGGTCATCTGGTTCATGCCCCGTGCTCCGTATTCACAAGTGCCATATCGAGGACCCGCGCCACATGGACGGCATCGCGAGCCGCCCCATCGGCGATCTGGTGGCGGCAGCTTGTTCCGTCGGCAACGATCAGTGTGTCCGTGTCCGCGGCGCGGACTTTCGGCAGCAGGTTCAGCTCGGCCATCTTGATCGATGTTTCATAATTGTCCGCTTCATACCCGAACGCACCCGCCATCCCGCAGCAGCTGCTTTCAATCGTTTCGACCGAGAGCCCCGGCACGAAGCGGAGCGTCTTTTCAACCGCCCCCATGGCCGCGAAGGCTTTCTGATGGCAGTGCCCGTGCAGCAGCGCCTTGCTGTGGGGGAGCGGCTTGAGGTCGAGGCGGAACGTCCCGTCATCGATTTCTCCGGCGATGAATTCCTCGAACAGCATCGCCTTGGCGGCGATATCCTCTGCCTCGTCCTTTGGCAGCAGCGAGGCGAATTCATCCTTCAGCGTAAACAGGCACGACGGCTCCAGCCCGATCACCGGGACGCCGGCGCGGACGAACGGCAACACCGCATCGGCCATGCGCCGGGCTTCGGCTTTCGCTTCATCAACCAGACCGGCGGCCAGGAACGTCCGCCCGCAACACAGCGGCCGTTCACCCTTTGGTGGGCGGGCAATGGCGACGCGGTAGCCTGCCGCATCCAGCACCCGTTTCGCGGCGTGAAGGTTTTCCGGCTCGAAATAGGTGGAGAACGTATCGGCGAACAGCACCACCGCCTGTCCGACCGGGCACGAGTCTGGATGAACACCGCTGGCATCGGCATCGAAGATATCGGGGCGCCATTGCGGCAACGTGCGTTTGGCGGAAAAGCCGAGCATCCATTCCGAAAGCCCGGCAAGCCCCGGCACCTTGTCGCGCAGGTTCAGAATGCCCGCGATGCGTGATGCCATCGGCGCATAGCGCGGCAAATAGGCAATTAGTCTGTCCTTCAGGGAAACACCGTGACGTTTGTTGTAGTGATAGAGGAATTCCGTTTTCATTTTCGCCATATCGACGCCGGTCGGACATTCCCGCTTGCAACCCTTGCAGCCGACGCAAAGCTGCATGGTGTCCTTCATGGCATCGGACGTGAAAGCCTCCGCCCCCAATTGACCGGAAATGGCAAGCCGGAGCGTGTTCGCCCGGCCGCGTGTCAGGTGCTGTTCATCGCCCGTCACCCGAAACGACGGGCACATCACACCGGGATCGGATTTCCGGCAGGCACCGTTGTTGTTGCACATCTCGACCGCACCCGAGAACCCGCCCCAGTCGGACCAGTCCATGACGGTATCAATCGGGATCGGTTGATAGCCCGGTTTGAAACGGAACAGGTTGCGGTCGTCCATTTTCGGCGGATCGACGATCTTCCCCGGATTGAAAAGACCATCCGCATCGAAGGCCTGCTTCACGTTCCGGAACGCCTGGACCATTTCCGGACCGAACATCGCTTCATGGAATTCCGAACGCACAAGGCCGTCGCCGTGTTCGCCCGAATGCGAACCCTTGTATTCCCGCACCATTTCGAACGCTTCTTCGGCGATGGCGCGCATCTGTTTCGCACCCAGTTCCTGTTTCAGGTTTACGACCGGGCGCACATGCAGGGTGCCGACGGAGGCATGTGCATACCATGTGCCTTCGGTATCGTACTTGTGAAACACCTGGGTCAGGCGGTCGGTATATTCGGCGAGATCTTCCAGACGCACCGCGCAGTCCTCGACGAACGAGATCGGCTTTCCGTCCCCCTTCATCGACATCATGATGTTGAGTCCGGACTTGCGAACTTCCCACACCGCTTTCTGGAATTCGGGGTCCACGGCCTCGACGACGGCATCGGGGAATCCGAGGTCGGCCATCATTTCACCAAGCTGCTTCAGCCGTCTCAGGTTTTCCTGCTGGTCCGGCTCGGCGAATTCAACCAGAAGCACCGCGTCCGGTTCGCCCTTGATGAATCGATTGACGGTGTCGGTGAACATCGGGATCGCACGGCTCAGCTCGATCATCGTGCGGTCGACCAGTTCCACCGCGACGGGGCCCAGTTTGACCAAATGCTGCGGCGCGCTCATGGCGTCATAGAATTTCGGGAAATGACAGACGCCCAGCACCTTCTGGGTCGGCAAGGGTTGCAGGTCGATATCCACGGACGTCGAGAACGCCAGCGTGCCTTCGGAGCCGATCAGCAGGTGCGCGAGGTTCGGATGGGTCGGCGTCTTGTGGACCGTCTGATTGTCCCAGCCGCCCCGGGACGGACCGGCGGGCATCAGGGCATCGATATTGTAGCCGCCGACACGGCGCATGAGATCGGGGAACCTTTCCTTGATCAGCGCTTCATGATCCCGCCCGAGGTTGAGCAGCCCGGCGACCAGGTCGCGCTGATGGTCGGTGAGATGGGCCATGGTCCGGTTATCCGACACTTCCCCGAAATGCATGTCCGAGCCGTCCGCCAGCACCGCATCGATGGCGCGGACGTTATCGCGCATGGTGCCGTATCGGATCGAACGCGAGCCGCAGGAATTGTTGCCGGTCATGCCGCCGATGGTGGCGCGGCTTGATGTCGACACATCCACCGGAAACCACAGCCCGTGTGGTTTGAGAAACGCATTCAGCCGGTCCAGCACGATGCCCGGTTCGACCCGCGCCGTGCGCGACGACGCATCGAATTCGAGAACCCTGTTCATATGTTTCGAGGTGTCGAGAACGATGGCTTCGCCCACCGTCTGGCCGCACTGGGACGTGCCGCCGCCGCGGGGCAGCACCGGCATCCCCTCGTCACGTGCAATATCAATGACGGCACGGACATCGTCCGCCGTTTCCGGCACCACTACGCCGACCGGCTCAACCTGATAATGGGATGCGTCGGTCGCATAGCGGCCGCGCGAAAAGGGATCGAACAGGATCTTGCCGTCGATGGCCTTGCCGATCCGTTGAGCCAGTTTTTCGTCGCCGATCCGGCCGGTGGCGCGCATAGCATAGTTCTGAGCATGGTCCTGGGCATATTCCTGGCGGGGCATCGATGTCTCCTTGCTGACCCTGTCATGCTACTAAATTGTATTCAAAAATCAATAGCAAAGATATTTCCCCGGAAATTAGGGGTTGATGTTGAAGTAAATTGTATTCATTATGTGGCCAAGCATAAAACTGCCGCCCACGGAGGATCATCATGGCATATAAAAGCGGTCGACATTTCCTGCAGATTCCGGGCCCCAGCCCGGTCCCGGACCGCATCCTGCGGGCCATGGACATGCCGGTGATCGATCACCGGGGGCCTGAATTCGGCGAAATGGGTGCGCGCGTCCTTGAAAAGCTCAAGGGCGTCTTCAAGACCGAGCGTCCCGTCATCGTGTTCCCGGCATCGGGTACCGGGGCGTGGGAAGCTGCCCTCGTCAACACCCTCAGCCCCGGCGACAAGGTGCTGATGTATGAAACAGGCCAGTTCGCCACCCTGTGGCACGAACTGGCGACGCGGATCGGCTTGCAGCCGGAATTCATTGCCGGTGACTGGCGCCACGGCGTCGACCCGGAAAAGGTCGCGGCACGGCTGCGCGAGGATACGGCCCATGAGATCAAGGCCGTCTGCTGCGTCCACAACGAAACATCGACCGGCGTCACGTCGCGCATCGGCGAGGTCCGCAAGGCCATCGATTCCACCGGCCACCCGGCCCTGTTCCTGGTCGACACCATTTCCGGCCTCGCCTCAGCCGACTACCGCCATGATGAATGGGGCGTCGACGTGACGATTACCGGTTCGCAGAAAGGCCTGATGTTGCCGCCGGGCATCAGCTTCAACTGCGTTTCACAGAAAGCGCTCGATGCGCATGACAAAAGCGGCTTCTCGAAATCCTACTGGGACTGGGGTCCGATGCTCGGCAACAACGCCAGCGGCTTCTTCCCCTATACGCCGGCCACCAACATTCTGTACGGCCTCGAGGAAGCGCTGAAAATGCTGCTCGACGAGGAAGGGCTGGAGAACGTCTTCGCCCGCCACAAGCGTCACGCCAAGGCCTGCCGCATCGCCGTCGAGCACTGGGGCCTGGAAACGCTCTGCCAGGTCGAGGAAGAACACTCCCCCGTCCTGACCGGTGTTCTGCTGCCGGACGGCCACGACGCGGATGCCGTGCGCGCCCTGATCCTCGACAAGTTCGACATGTCGCTGGGCACCGGGCTCGGCAAGGTGAAGGGCAAGGTTTTCCGGATCGGTCACCTCGGTCATTTCAACGACCTGACGCTGATGGGAACCCTGAGCGGCGTCGAAATGGGCCTCGCGCTGGCCGGTGTACCGATCACCAGGGGCGGCTGCCAGGCTGCCATGGATTTCCTCGCCGAGACCGCGGACTAAGTCATGGGCAGCGAGGACATACTTGTTACGCGTGACGACAACGATATCGTCGCCGTGACGCTCAACCGGCCGGCAAAACTGAATGCGCTGACCAAGACCATGTGGGGCACGCTCGGCGAGATATTCACCGGGCTCTCCGCAGACGACAGCGTCCGCTGCATCATCATGAGCGGTGCCGGCGGCAAGGCGTTCAGCCCCGGCAATGACATTTCCGAGTTCGAAACGGACCGGTCCAACGCCGAACAGGCGGCAGCCTACGGTGAGTTGATGGCCCGCAACATCGATGCGATGCGGGCCTGTCCGCACCCGACCGTGGCTGCGATCCGCGGCATCTGTGTCGGCGGCGGGATGGAAATCGCCGGACTGTGCGATGTCCGCATCTGCGGTGAACAGAGCCGCTTCGGCGTGCCGATTTCAAAGCTCGGCCTGGTCATGGGCTATCATGAAATTGGCGCCCTTAAATCGCTGGTCGGCGCCGGTCCGGCCCTGGAAATTCTGCTCGAAGGCCGCATCTTCGATGCCGCCGAAGCCCTGCGCCTCGGCGTGGTTTCGCGTGTCGTCAGCGATGACGGTGTGATGGACGAAGCCCGCGCCACGGCAGAGCGGATCGCAGCCGGGGCACCGCTGGTGCATCGCTGGCACCGCAAATTCCTGAAACGTCTCGAAGACCCCACCCCCCTGAATGACGATGAAATTGCCGAGGGGTTTGCCTGCTATGACACCGAGGATTTTCAAACCGGCTACAAAGCATTTCTTGAAAAAAAGGCGCCTGTCTTCAAAGGGCGCTGATAACCAAGTGCTGAATTGAGAAGGAACATTCCATGACGAAACCGTTCGGCCCGCTGGCCGGGATGAAGGTTGTCGAGCTGGCGCATATCATGGCCGGTCCCGTGTGCGGATTGATGCTGGCCGACCTCGGCGCCGATGTGATCAAGGTCGAAAAAATTCCAGGCGGCGATGATTCAAGACGCTTCCTGCCACCGGATATGGACGGTGAGTCGGCGGCGTATCTGATGATGAACCGCAACAAGCGCGGCATCGCCCTCGATCTCAAGACCGAGAACGGCAAGAAAGTTCTCCGCAAGCTTCTCGAAGACGCAGACGTGGTAACCGAAAACTACCGTCACGACACCATGCAGAAACTGGGCGTCGGGTACGAAGACCTGAAGAAGGTCAATCCGGGTCTGATCTATTGTGCGATTTCAGGTTTCGGACGCACCGGCCCCTATGCCGAACGCGGCGGCTTCGATCTGATCGCACAAGGCATGAGCGGTCTGATGTCGTTCACCGGCGAAGGTCCCGGCCGTCCCCCCTGCAAGGTCGGCGCACCGGTCACCGATATCACGGCCGGCATCCTGGCCGCGCTCGGCGTGGTTTCCGCCTATGTCCACAAGCTCAAGACCGGCGAAGGGCAGATCGTCGACACATCTCTGTTTGAAGCCGGAATCGTGCACACCTACTGGCAGAGCGCCATCGCGCTGGCGACCGGTGTAGCCCCCGGCCCGATGGGCTCGGCACATCCGCTCAACGGCCCGTATCAGGCATTCGAGACAAAGGACGGCTGGATCACCATCGGCGCCGCCAACCAGCGCAACTGGGAACGTCTGCTGGACGCCATGGAATCCCCTGAATTCAACGATGACCCCCGTTTCGGGACCAACATTGACCGCATGGCCAATCTCAAGGAACTCGAAGACGTACTGACCCCGGTCTTCAAGACGCGGACCAGGGACGACTGGCTGGACCGGCTCGAAAAAGCCGGGGTGCCCGCCGGGCCGGTCATGGACGTCTGCGAGATGTTCGAAGACCCCCACGCCCAGGCCCGCGACATGATCCCGACCGTGGAACATGCCAGGCTCGGTCCCGTGCGGACGCTGGGCCTGCCGATCAAGCTCTCGGCGACACCGGGCAAGGTTGCCACGGGTGCCCCCCTGTTCGGCCAGCACACCGAAGACGTGCTGAAGGAATACGGTTTCGATACGGACGAGATTCGGACATTTATCGGCGAAGGGGCCGTCGCCGTTTCCTGAGCGTGAAATCTGACGCGGCCGGTCAGGCCAGAAGCGCATCTTCGATCGCGGCAAGCTGCTGTGACACATCGATATCGATGATCGAGGTCACTTCCAGATTGCGATCCTCGAAGACGTGACCGTCCACGCTGGCCGGCGCGTGGATGGCCAGAACCTCATCACGGGCGTACAGCAGGGCGCGAATGGTGGGCCGGAACAGGATCAGTAGATTGTTCAGCCAGACGTTGGCCAGCCGGGATGGTGTTTCATGTCCGATATGGAAATGATCCAGCAGACGGGAAACGGTTCCGGCATCGAACCAGGCCTCATCGGTGACCCATCGGTTCGTGGTGAACAATTTTCCGGCACGACCATCAAACCCCATGGAGACGGCGACCAGATGCGCCGGTTTTTCCGTCCCGAGCGCAAGATGCGACAGATCAAGCGGAAATCCCGGGGGCCTGAGAAACGTATGGAAGTGTCCATGTTCATCGCCCCAGGTATTGTCGCGAACTTCCGGGGGGTGGGCATGATAGTAATACTGCGCATGGCTGCCGGTGCAGTAGACATCGCCTGTAGGATAATGATCCCACTGATAGAATTCGCCGTTCTGCTTCAGCATTTCCGTAACGACATTCGCCCCGCTGTCGCTCAGCACCCGTTCACAATCCAGAACACAGTGGCCAGCCGCCCGCATTTCCAGAAGCGCCGGCTTCGGTAAATGTGAAAGCGGGGACACATCGGCAGGTGTCAGGAGGCGCATTATGGTCCGCCCATGACGATGCCGGCGGTACGCGTCTCTTTCCCACGATTGTAGGAAACCGTCAGCGTTTCACCCGGACGCTTCATGAATAACTGAAGCTCAAGCGCTGGCAGGGTCGTCACACTCTCTCCATCGACGTGGGTCAGAATGTCCCCCGCCCCCAGGCCCGCCGTGAATGCCGGTCCGTCCAGAGTGACCTTTTCGATCATCATGCCGTTTTGCCGTCCCGCCATATCGGGCGGCAGCGGCCCGGCCCTGAATCCGGGCATGCCCCTGACGACACGGCCATGCACCTTGAGATCATCAATCACCCGCATCAGCAGCGGCACCGACGTTGCGAAGTTCACCCCGATATCCGCATCGCTCTGTTTGGTAAAAATCGCCGAGACCATGCCGACAAGTCTTCCGGTGCGATCAACGAGGGCACCGCCGGATCCACCGGGATTCACGCTTGCGTCGGTCTGGATGAAGTCTTCAACCGGATTGAATCCCATGCCGGACCGCCGCAGGGCCGAAACCACGCCGCAGGTGACCGAAAGCCCGATCCCGAACTGATTGCCGATGGCGCATACGGGGTCCGCCAGCCGCGGTGCATCCGCCCGTTCCAGCACCGGCAGGTCGGCATCGATTTTCAAAAGCGCAATGTCGGTCACCGGATCGCGACCGACGATATCCGCCGCCAGTATGCGGCCGTCCTCGAGCATGACATCGATATTCTCGGCTTCACCGATCACATGCACGTTCGTTGCGATATAGCCGCCCGGCGAGATAACCACGCCGGTCCCCTGCGGGTCCCGCGGCGCGCCTTGGGCATCCCGCCCCCGCTGCTGAAGCGGCCAGTCTGGCTTGAGGCGAACCACGGAATTGAGCACCTCTGAATCAAGCGCCAAAGCAGCGCCCGGCGCCGTCAGAACAGCGCAGATCAGCGCAACCGGAAGTACTCTCAAAAATGTCCACATAAGAAACAGGATGACGCGTCGGCCCATGTCAGTAAACTTATTCTGTGGGGAGAACATACATGCTGCAAACTAAAACCGATTCAATATTGGCGTTCCCGCGCGTGCGCCTTGCGCATGCACTGACCCCGCTGTCGCCCATGTCGGTTATCATGCGCACGACGGGACATGGACAGCTTTACGTCAAACGCGATGACCTGACCGGCCTTGCCATGGGTGGCAACAAGGCGCGGCAGCTTGAATACTATTTCGGCGCAGCCCTCGCGGAGGGTGCCGATACGGTGCTGATTACCGGCGCGGTGCAGTCCAATTTCGTCCGCCAGTGTGCAGCATCGGCACGAAAACTCGGGCTCGACTGTGAAATTCAGCTGGAAAACAGGGTTCAGGGTTTGCCCGAAGGACAGGAACGCACCGGCAATATGCTACTGGACCGGATTCTCGGTGTCCCCATTCATCATTTCCCCGTCGGTGAGGACGAACAGGCGGCGGATGATAATCTTGAGAAAATCGCCGATGACGTCCGGGCACGGGGCGGCAAGCCCTATGTCATTCATCTCGGCGCAGGACATCCGCCGCTTGGCGCACTCGGCTATGTCGACTGTGCGCGGGAAATCATCGAGCAGACCCAAGCCCTTGGGCATGAACTTGGCGCCGTGGTCGTCGCCAGCGGCAGCGCCGCGTCCCATGCCGGTGTCATCACCGGACTCCGGCACTATGGATCGGATGCACTGGTTCACGGAATCTGTGTGCGCCGCAGCGCCGATCTGCAATATACCCGCGTGTTGAAACGCAGCCGGGATCTGTCCGCCATGCTCGGCACGCCTGACCTTATTACCGACAGCGACATCATCACCAACGGGGATTACCTGGGTGAGGGCTACGGCATCCCAACGCCCGGCACCATGACCGCCATCGACCGGGGCGCACGCGAGGAAACCCTGCTGCTGGACCCGGTTTACAGCGGCAAGGCGTTCGACGGGTTCCTGCATCTGCTGGAGCAGGGACAACTCCCGACAGACAAGGCCTGCGTGTTCGTCCATACCGGCGGGACGCCCGGACTGTTTGCCTATGCACATCTCTGGCAACAAGGTATCGCATCATGAAATTGCCCCGGACCAAACGCCTCGACGGCTCAGACCCGAGGGTTTTCTCCCAGGCGGCAGAGGCCGGAGAGTGGGCGGTGACCGGTACCTTCGCCTTTGTCGACGCAACGCCCGGAGACATGGACAACAAAACCCAGCTCGCGTTCAAGTCCGGCTGGCTGGGTTTGGACAGTTTCGGGTTTTCAACCTTCGTGCAAATTTGCGTGGTACCTGAGGGTGAAGATGAAGCTGCCGCACGGGCGCTCGCGGCGCACCTTTTCGAGGTTTATGGCGCACCCGACATGCTGATGGCGATGACCGCCGCGAAAAGTGAAATCGCGTATGCCGCGTCCCTTTGCGATCAGCCCGCCGGGACCCTGCTGGCCATTGAACGGGAGATGACGGAAGACGGCATTACCGAAAAAATCCGCGTCATCCCGCGCCCGGATGACGAAGGCGGCCATGCCCAGATCTGGAGCCTGTCCGACGAGTGCTGATCAAACGGCGAATTCATCAGGCCTGTTTCGTTGCAGATACCGCCGCAACTGCCATGGCGTCAGAACATGACGGGCGCGGATACCGAGGATCCGCTTCACGGCCTCGACGCAGGTAAACGGTGCGAGCGGGAGTTCCCGCAGCGCAGGCGCCTGGCGCTGCACGGCAATGGCTTCGTAACCGTCACGCCTGAAACTCAAGATGATTTCATCGACACGTAACTCCCCCAGCACCGTCAG
This sequence comes from Rhodospirillales bacterium, assembly GCA_040218645.1. GTDB lineage: Bacteria > Pseudomonadota > Alphaproteobacteria > Rhodospirillales > Casp-alpha2 > UBA4479. The sequence continues at coordinate 599,593 of JAVJQZ010000013.1, read as the reverse complement.
CTCCAGTCCGTTGGAAAGCGGATCCAGAAGATGCCACTGTCCGGCCCCCTGCACTGCCACCAGACAATGCCGGTAGCCGGGCTTGAGACATCTCAGATACCGCAACGATGATGGCCCGAAGATGACGATGGCCAGCGATTGTCCGCGCGGACGCATTTCTCCCTGCGGTCTCATTCGACAATCCCCTTCTCACGTAAATGCGGTTCAAGCGTATCGAAGGCATCCACCCACAGCACCCAATCCACGGCTTCAACGTCATCATCGGGATACGGAAACCGGTCGAGGAAACCGTATTCGCCCATGACCTCCAGATGCAGGTCGAGAAGAATGCCTTTCCGGTACAGATGTGAAACGGTGCTGTAGACGTCATCGGGCAGACAGGGGCGTTCGCAATGCATCTCCGTTTTTTCGGACTTCGCCCGTTCGGCACGGGCCTTTTCCGTCCGCATGAACCAGAACCACGCTTCTTCAGCGGAGGCAAATTTCATCACCGGTTTGGCATGGGTTGTCACACGAGTTCGCTGCTTCATGTCTGAATGCATGTTGATGGTCTCCCTAAGTGGCAGGTGGTTGGCAGTCATGTTGGCAATACGGCACAGGCACGCGACCGGCCCGGTCACATGAATATATGTGTAATCAATTAATACAACTTAATCGAGTACAGTTTCATGGCCGGTTTTGACTCATGATGCCGGACGGTTAGAGTATTTTCTGACCGGATTGAACCATTTTGACGAGGCGATTTTGTGTCAGGATCAAGCAAAGGCCCGAAGCGCGTATCCGGCGATACGGGCGAGGGGCTTTGCGGCGGTCATGGCGCAAAATCGCCCGTCCCGCAGGGTTTCCGATTGGCGGACACCCGCCGCCCAAATGGTCTCGGCCGATGACCCGGCATCGCCCTTCGCCCTTTTCAACGACGGATCGCCGACGCCAATCGAGAAACAGAATTGATTCAATCCGGCCGGAAAGTACTCTAATAAGATTAAGCGGAGGATGAAGCATGGCACACAACCAACCGGGCAAAGTCTGGACCTACGCAAACGGCGAATGGTTCGACGGCGACAAGGCGGTTCTCGCCCCGCGGCATCAGGCATTCTGGTTGGCATCCACGGTTTTTGACGGTGCGCGGTACATGTATGGGCGGGCACCTGACCTGGATTTGCATATCGCCAGGCTGATGAAATCCGCCCGGGTGCTTGGTCTGGCCCCGAACCTGAGCCCAGAAGAGATCGAAACCCTGGCCTGGGAAGGCATCGGCAAATTCGACAAGGATGCGGAGCTTTATATCTGCCCGATCTTCTACGCCGAGGAAGGTGCGGTGGTCCTGCCCGACCCGGCAAGCACGCAGTTTTCAATGGTCGTCCGCGAGGCCCCGATTCCGCCTTTTGAGGGCTTCGGCGCATGCCTCAGCAGTTTCCGCCGCCCGGCCCGTGACATGGCGCCGACGGAAGCCAAGGCCTCTTGTCTGTATCCGAACGTGGCACGCTCTGTCGGCGAAGCGCAGGAGAAAGGGTTCGACGTCGGTGTCGTTCTCGACCCCAACGGTAATGTTGCCGAGTTTTCCTATGCCAATCTGTTCATGGTCAAGGACGGCATCGTGGCGACACCCGAAATCAACGGCACCTTCCTGAACGGCATTACCCGCCAGCGCGTCATTCAGCTTTTGCGTGATGATGGCCACACGGTTGTCGAACGCGCGATGGACTTCGATGAAGTCCTTGAAGCCGACGAGCTGTTTGCCACCGGCAATTACGCCAAGGTCCGCCCCTGCACGAAGATCGAGGATCGCGAGCTGCAGCCGGGTCCCGTCGCGACCCGTGCCCGCGAACTGTATTTCGACTTTGCGAAAACGGCCTGAGGCCCGGCCTCAGCCAAGCAACGCGCCCAGGAAAATCATCAAGCCGACATCGCGGTTCGACTTGAAACGCGCCAGGCAGTTTTTCGGCTTGTCGATATCAAGCGTTGCCACCTGCCAGATGAACTGGGCGGCGGCCGCACCAAGCATCAGGAAATAAAACCAGCCCATGCCCGCCCCGCTGCCTGCAACGGACAGCAGAATCACCGTGATGGTATAAACGAACGCAACGAACGGGCGGGTGTTGCGGCCGAGCTTGATCGACGCCGACTTCACCCCGACCATGACATCGTCTTCCTTGTCCTGATGGCCGTAGACGGTGTCGTAGCCCAGCGTCCAGTGGAACCCGGCAACATACATGAAGATAGCTGGCCAGCCGACCGACCCCGTGACCGCACACCAGGCCAGCAACGCCCCCCAGTTGAAGGTGAGACCGAGAAACGCCTGCGGCCAGTAGGTGATCCGCTTCATCAGCGGATAGACGCAGACAAGACCGAGCGACGCAACACCCAGGACGATCGTTGCCGTATTGAACTGCACCAGCACCAAAAATCCGCTCAGCAGTAGCCCACCCAGAAACAATAAAGCCGATTTTACCGGGATTTCACCGGATGCAATCGGGCGCCCGGCGGTTCTGGCCACCTGGCCGTCGATATCCCGATCCCAGAGATCATTGACGACACAGCCCGCCCCCCGCATCACGAACGCACCAATGGCGAAAAGAAGAATGAACCAGGGGTCCGGCCCGGTGTCCCCGGCGGCCTGGCTGGCCATGGTCACCGACCACAGACACGGCAACAGCAGAAGCCATGTCCCGATCGGACGGTCGGCCCGGATCAGCCGCATATAGGGCCGCGCCGGTCGGGGTGCCATACGGATCATCCAGGAGTCGGCCTGAATATCGCTTGCCTGTTGAGTGCTTGAACCCTGATAAGACATCCGGCGTTTATAGCTGAACCGGGGGTTAAGGTGAAAGTCCCGATCAGCACAGTTCCCGCTGTTTACGGGAATGACCCGGCGCATGATAATCCGGGTGGGAGGACCATATGGGCGACAGGCCATCCATTCGACTGTTTGTTGAGGCATCCCTCGAAGCGGGGACACCGGTCGTGCTGCCGCGCGGGCAAAGCCATTATCTGGTCAACGTCATGCGCCAGGGCGCCGGTGCGGAAGTATTGCTGTTCAACGGCCGTGACGGGGAATGGCTGGGCGAATTGTCGACGGCGGACAAGAAAGCCGCTGTCGTTACGCCGGTCTCGCTGACCCGCGAGCAGGTTGCTGAGCCGGACGTCTGGCTGCTGTTTGCACCGCTCAAGAAAGACCGCACCGATTTTCTGGTCGAGAAAGCCACCGAGCTGGGCGCGTCCAGACTGCTGCCGGTCATCACCCGCTATACCCAATCGTCCCGGCTGAACACGGAGCGCCTGCAGGCGACCGCAACCGAAGCCGCGGAACAGAGCCGTCGGCTGTCGGTCCCCGATGTGTCAGCGCCGGTCGCACTCGACACGCTTCTTGCTGATTGGCCGGTTGACCGCCCGCTGATCTATCTTGATGAAACTGGTCATGGTCAGCCCTTGGCCACGATCCTGCAGGACGGATGCGACGGCATTGCGTTCCTGATCGGCCCGGAAGGCGGCTTTTCATCCGACGAGCTTGACGCGCTCGGCAAACTGACCTTTTCTGTCGCCGCTGATTTGGGCCCCCGTATTCTAAGGGCCGAAACAGCCGCCACGTCGGCCCTGGCGATCCGACAATCCGTAACAGACACCTTAAGCCCCAAAAGCTAGATCGGAGAGACTGATGTCCGGCGCTTCCGCAAAGAACGATACCCCCATCGACAGCAAGGATGTCCTTGTCCGCTATATGGAAAGCGGCTGCAAACCGCCCGAGCAATGGCGCATCGGCACCGAACATGAAAAATTCGCGTTCCGTCTCTCGGACCTGAAACCACTGACCTATGACGGGGACCAGGGCATCCGTGAACTGCTGACGCGCCTGACCCGCTTCGGCTGGGAGCCGGTTTACGAAGGTGACAACGTGATCGCGCTGACGTCGAAGGACGGCGGTTCGGTGTCGCTGGAACCCGCCGGTCAGGTCGAGCTTTCCGGCGCGGCGGTCGAGAATATCCATCAGACCTGCGATGAGGTCTCGAGCCATCTGCAGCAGGTCAAGGCCATCGCCCGGGAAATGGAGATCGGCTTTGTCGGTCTCGGCTACCGTCCGAAATGGCCCGTCGATGATATTCCGTGGATGCCCAAGGGCCGCTACAAGATCATGCGCGAATACATGCCGAAGAAAGGCACGCTCGGCCTCGAAATGATGAAATCCACCTGCACGGTTCAGGTGAACCTGGATTTCTGCTCGGAAAAGACAATGGTCGAAATGTTCCGCATCTCGCTTGCCCTGCAACCGATCGCCACCGCGCTTTGGGCCAATTCGCCGTTCCGCAACGGCAAACCGAGCGAATATCTGTCATTCAGAAGCCACATCTGGACCGACGTCGACAGCGACCGCAGCGGCATGCTGCCGTTCGTGTTCGAAGACGGGATGGGGTTCGAGCGATATGTGGATTATGCGCTCGACGTGCCGATGTACTTCGTCTACCGCGACGGCAAGTATATCGATGCATCGGGGCAATCGTTCCGTGACTTCATGGCGGGCAAATTGCCAGCCTATCCCGGCCACACACCGGTACTTTCCGACTGGGTCGATCATCTGTCGACGATCTTCCCGGAAGTGCGTCTCAAGACGTTTCTGGAAATGCGCGGCGCCGACGGCGGGCCGTGGAACCGGCTGTGTGCGCTTTCCGCGTTCTGGGTCGGGCTTCTGTATGACAGCGATGCCCGCGCCGCCGCATGGGACCTGGTCAAGGACTGGACCGCCGAAGAACGCCAGACGCTCCGCGATCAGGTACCGACGACGGCGCTCAAGACACCGTTCCGGAACACGACCGTCCGTGATATCGCGTGCGAGGCGCTGTGCATTTCGCACCGGGGCCTGAAAAACCGCAACCGCCTTGATAGCGTCGGCATGGACGAAAGCCATTTCCTGCAGCCGATCTTCCAGACCGCCGAAAGCGGCCTGACGCCGGCGGATGAGCTGCTGGCTGCGTACCACCGGCTGTGGGGCGGCAACGTCGATCAGGTGTTCACCGAATACGCGTACTGACCGTCACAAGGTCCAGCTACATACAGCACTGACGGCATCAGCCGCATTCAGTCGCCTCGCCGGGATGACGGTATTTTGTTGAAGAGATGGTGCGCCCGGTTCGAGCCTGCTCGAAACTCGCAATCATATCAGGGCGCACATTGGAAATGGTGCGCCCGGCGGGATTCGAACCCACGGCCCCAGGATTAGGAATCCTGTGCTCTATCCTACTGAGCTACGGGCGCCCACGGTCTGACTACACCAGCCGCCCGGTATTGGCAATTTTGAAAGGTAACTAGTTGCCGAAGAAGGTCGTCGGGATCGACACGCTGACCATCAGGGATTCCGTTCCCGGGTTGGTGTCGCCCAGGCTCGCATTCGAGGAGTGTGAAAACGAAATGCCGAGCCGGGACTTGTCCGGGAAGCGGTAGGCGACTTCGAGGCGCGAGCGGAATTCAAGGGCATAACCGAGATCGAGATCATCGGTCTTGCCCTGCCACCAGGTCGGCGCGAATGACGGCTGGATAATCCAGTTGTCACCGACCTGAAGATCAATCAGCACGCCGGCGCCAAGGAAGCTCATGCCGTTGGTGACATAAGCTGCGTGCGCGAAGGGTTTGAAAATCCAGAGTTCCTTGTCGGAACGGTATTCGAGGGAGAATTCACCCCCTTCGTCCTTTTGCCGGTTGATATCGAAATACCCGCCTGAAAAGGTGATGTAGGCAGGGTCTTTGGCCAGCTTAAACCCATCGGCCAGCGCGGACTGCGCTGTCAGCACCAATACTGCCAGGAACAATCCCCGCAACATTGCCGTCATGATGGTATCCCCCTAGATAACCCAAGGCACTTTACTGTCAGGGATTCCCGGGGTCAATTCCGCATCTCGGGCAGGAATTCAGACTCTGTCCTTCATGCTTTCCGTCGCCCGGACCAATTGTGAGCGAATGCCGGGCTCCATCGCCGAATGGCCGGCATCAGGCACGATCCGGTAATCGATTTCCGGCCATGCCCCGACCATGGCATCGGCTGTCCTGATCGGGCAGACCATGTCGTATCTGCCCTGCACCACGGTGCACGGCAGATGCCGGATATCGGGGATGCCGTCGAGAATTTCCGTATCACCGATAAACACGTCGTTGATGAAGAAATGCGCTTCGATCCGCGCCAGCGACAATGCACCGCTCGATGCCTGGGGCGGGGCTTCGCTCGGCGACGACAGCAGGTTCGAGCACGATGTTTCATACCCGGCCCAATAGGCCGCGGCCTGCATGTGCACGTCCGGGGTCGGATCGATCAGACGTTTGTGGTATCCGCCCAAAAGATCGGCACGCTCATCTTCCGGCAGATATTCCGAAAACCGCCGCCAGGCTTCGGGAAAGACATTGCGGATACCGTACAGGAACCAGTCGAGTTCCGCCGTGCTGCCCAGAAAGATGCCGCGCAGCACAAGACCCCGGCAGCGGTTCGTATGCCGCAGCGCATAAACCAGTGCCAGCGTCGAGCCCCAGGACCCGCCGAAAACAAGCCAGCTCTGAATATTCAGATGCGTGCGCAGCAGCTCGATATCGGCAACCAGATGATCGGTCGTGTTGTCTGTGATGGAAGCAAACGGCCGCGAACGCCCGGCGCCGCGCTGATCGAAGACAACGATGCGATAAAATTCCGGGTCGAAAAACCGCCGGTGCGCCGGATTTGATCCGGCACCCGGGCCGCCGTGAAGGAACACCACGGGGATACCCTGCGGGTTGCCGGACTGCTCGAAATAGAGACGGTGACCGTCGCCGACGTCGAGCATGCCACGGTCATAGGGGTCGATTTTCGGAAAAAGATCCATATGGCGGGGTGCTGTATCCATGCTTTGATCATAAAAGCCAGAGGCTCTCGGGGAAAGGCCTCAACGTACTTTCATTGCCGCGGACCGGCCGACCCGGATCGCTTCGGTGACGGTTATGTATTCCGGATCATCCGGTTTCAGGGCGCCGTGGCGGATAGCGAAGTCGATAATCACCAGTGCCGCATTGAATTTGAAATCGTCCGTATCCCGGATCCGCTGCAGCACATCTTCAAGCGGCCACAGATAAAAGTCATCGACCTCGCCGTCTGTCGGTGTCGGCACAAACTCGTACGGCAGTTCGACATCGTAATTGAACAGGACATCGTGGCGCAGACCTTCGGCCCGTTCGGTCAGGTACGAGACGGTACCGACCGGCACCGCGCGGGCCGCAAGATCGGCGGGCATCCCTGCTTCCTCGCCGCACTCCTTCATCAGGTTGTCCCAGACCGACAGGCCGACCGGCTGCCCCCCGGCCACGATCTGATCCAGCTTGCCGGGACCGGTCTGTTTCTGCATGGACCGCTTGCCGACCCACATGTGCAGCTGTCCGTTTCGGACCACATAGCCGTTCAGATGCACACCATAGCCCATTGTTCCGAACCGGGGCACCGTTGCGCGTTCGATGGTCAGTAAGGGTGTCTCGTAGAAGCTTTCCGACACCGGGTAATGTTCGCCGCGCCAGCCCGGAAACATCCCCTGTGCCTTAAGGGTTTCCAGCACGCCGGCAACGGCCTCGGTCCGGGCCGCCGCCGTTTTCAGGCTTTCGGCAAGCGTGACCGTATCTTCACGGACCGTGAAAACATCCGCAAAAGGCGTCAGCGTTTCGGCAAACGTATGATCGACATGGCCCAACGGTTTGCCGGCAATCATCAACGACCGGTATTTCGACGGTGTGAAGCGGGCGCAGGCATCCAGCCGGTCAATTAGGCTCATGTCAGGGTCATCCAGAAAATCAGATGGTCTCCGCCATGCGTTTTTCCGACGTGAGAACGGTCTGCACCAGATACAACCCGCGCAGATCGTTGGCCAGACGCCAGCTGGTATCGGCATCGGCCTGCGTCAATTGCAGGTCGATGTGCATGGTGCCGCCGCTTTCGCCGGTCTGCATGGCGTAAACATGCGAAGGTGTCAGCCCGCGTTTGGTGAACGGCTCGAGGACACGGCTTAACGTGTTCGGATCGCTCGCGGCAACGACGGAAAAACAGGCGGTGAATGTTTTCGGAGTGGGGACCGGCTCGGCACGGTCCGTCTGGGTCTTCATAACGAAATCCTTTCGATGAATGATCGGAGAGTACGTGCGCAAAAATCAAAAGCGCGTCGCCCGGCAACCTTATAGGGTCACCGGGTCCGTAATTCGTCCAATCACACATAGCGAAAAGAATGTCTTCATGAGGCAGAGCATACGCCCATGAGACACAGGGTCAAGACCAGCGATAGAAGATGTGTCGCGGATCAGCCGTTGGCGGCGCGCTTGCGGCGGTCTTCCTTCGATGGCTTGACATAGGCGCGTTCACAATGGGTTGCGCAGTACGGCCGGCCTTCGGCGACCTTGTCGCCACAGAAGTGAAAATCATCGGTCGCCGGGTCGCCGGTCGGCCAGACGCACATGCCAGGGCGCAGTTGCGCCATCGACACGACGTTGGTCTTTTTTTCCGGTTTCGGCTTGATCGGGGAGCCTCGCTTCGGTAAGCCGAGTCTATGGACTTTGCCGACCACTGCATTTTTCGTGATGCCCATGCGCGCGCCGATTTCGCTGGTCGTATGCCCTTCGTTCCAGAGTGCGATCAGCGTCTTGATATGATCCGGTGTCCACTCGAAGGTCATCTCAATCTCCTCAGCTTGCCTGACGCGGCAATGTGATTACATCCCTATTTCGCGGCTGATTACGCCTCAAACCACGATGGACCCTACAATATTTTGTTTCTTAACGCCTTGCAATCGCATGATGTGGATAACTACACAATATTTTGCGGTTGAGGGCCACTTTACCCATTTTCCATTTCGCAATTGCGAAAAAGTTGGAAGGAGCCGTGCTGCCTCGGCTATAATTCGGCGCCTTGGGAGAGAAGTGATCGGAGGATTGAATGTCGGACAACGATAAACCGGGTCTGGACGATTGGCGTGCCGCCGCGGAGAAGGATCTGAAGGGCCGCAGCGCCGACGATCTGAACTGGGAAACGCCGGAAGGCATCACCGTCAAGCCGCTCTACACCGCCGCCGATCTTGAAGGCCTCGAGCATATCGACACCCTGCCCGGCTTCGCGCCGTTCCTGCGCGGCCCGCGCGCGACCATGTACGCGAACCGCCCGTGGACGATCCGCCAGTACGCCGGCTTCTCGACCGCCGAAGAATCCAACAAGTTCTATCGTGAAAATCTGGAAGCCGGTCAGAAGGGTCTGTCCGTCGCCTTCGACCTGGCCACCCATCGGGGTTACGACAGCGATCATGCCCGCGTGATCGGCGATGTCGGCAAGGCCGGGGTCGCCATCGACAGCGTCGAGGACATGAAGGTTCTCTTCGACGGCATTCCCTTGGACGAGATGTCGGTATCGATGACCATGAACGGCGCCGTGCTGCCGGTGCTGGCCGGCTACATCGTCGCCGCCGAGGAACAGGGCGTCTCCGCCGACAAGCTGTCGGGCACGATCCAGAACGATATCCTGAAAGAGTTCATGGTGCGGAACACGTATATATATCCGCCCGAACCGTCGATGCGCATCGTCGCCGACATCATCGGTTACACCGCAGAGCACATGCCGCGCTTCAACTCGATTTCGATTTCCGGCTACCACATGCAGGAAGCCGGCGCGACCTGCGTGCAGGAGCTCGCGTATACATTGGCCGACGGGGTTGAATATGTACGCGCCGCCCGCGCCAAGGGTCTCGACGTGGACAAGTTCGCGCCGCGCCTGAGCTTCTTCTTCTGCATCGGCATGAACTTCTTCATGGAAGTCGCCAAGCTACGCGCCGCGCGTCTGCTGTGGGCGGAGCTGATGAAGGAGTTCGAGCCGAAAGACCAGCGCTCAAGCATGCTGCGCACTCACTGCCAGACGTCGGGCGTCTCGCTGACCGAGAAGGACGCCTATAATAATGTCATCCGCACAACGATTGAGGCGATGGCCGCCGTACTCGGCGGTACCCAGTCGCTGCATACCAATGCGCTGGACGAAGCGATCGGACTGCCGACCCGCAACTCGGCCCGGATCGCCCGCAACACGCAGCTGATCATCGCCGAGGAAAGCGGTATCCCCAACGTCATAGACCCGCTGGGCGGCAGCTATTACGTCGAGAGCCTGACCAACGCCATGGTCGTCGAAGCAAAGAAGCTGATCAACGAGGTCGAGGACATGGGCGGCATGACCAAGGCCGTCGACGCCGGGCTGCCGAAGCTCCGGATCGAGGAAGCCGCCGCCCGACGTCAGGCGCGCATCGACCGCGGCGAGGAAGTGGTCGTCGGCGTCAACAAGTACAAACGCGCCGAGGAAGAGAGCATCGACATCCTCGACATCGACAATGCCAAGGTCCGGGAATCCCAGGTCACACGTCTCAAGACGATCCGCAACACCCGCGATCAGGCCGCCTGTGATGCGGCATTGGCCGATCTCACCAAAGCCGCCGAAAGCGGCGAGGGTAATCTGCTCGCGCTCGCCGTCGAAGCAACCCGTAAGCGTGCCACCGTCGGTGAAATCTCCGACGCACTGGAAAAGGTCTATACCCGCTATCGTGCCGAGATCCGCTCGATCTCCGGCGTCTATGGCGGTGCCTACGACGATGATGCTGGCTTCGGGAAAATCCGCAGCGACGTTGCCGCGTTTGCCGAGGCCGAAGGCCGACGCCCGCGCATGCTGGTCGTCAAGATGGGCCAGGACGGACATGACCGGGGTGCCAAGGTGATCGCCACCGCGTTCGCCGATATCGGTTTCGACGTCGACGTCGGCCCGCTGTTCCAGACACCTGAAGAAGCGGCCCGTGAAGCCATCGAGAACGATGTGCATGTGATCGGCGTGTCTTCACAGGCTGCCGGTCACAAGACGCTGGTCCCGGAACTGATCGACGAACTCAAGAAACAGGGCGCCGACGATATCATGGTCGTCTGCGGCGGCGTGATCCCGACGCAGGATTACGACTTCCTGTACGAAAAAGGGGTCTCCGCCATCTACGGCCCGGGCACCAACATCCCGACGGCGGCGGCAGAAATTCTGGAAACGCTTTCCAAGAAACCGCAGGCGGCGGAGTAATCTTCTCCCCAAACGGCGACGGGCCCCCGAAGGCGCCCGTCCACCGTTCATCTTTTCGGAAGTCTCAGGCTCAGCCGAAACCGCCCCCCAGATCGTCGGAATTGCGTTTCGTCACCTTGTCCGCGCCATGATCCGCCAGCGCCGACGTGAACGCGCCTTCGGTCTTCGGACCGATATCGCCATCAATCTTGAGTTTATTCGCCCGTTGGTAAGATTTAATGCCTTCAAACAGTGGTTCATCTGGATATGGGGTCATACCATATGCAGGTGTGCTGTAATACCCGAGGGCTCTCAACGCCCTCTTGGTCTGCATCGTGTCGGCTTCATCAGCATTCGCGGACCGGTCAATACGACCCGCAAGATTAACGCGCTTTAACATCTGATTGTCCTTTCTCATAACCATATGAAAAGACCCTACCGATTTTTCGGCAGGGTCGAGGAATTGGCGAAAATGAAAAAGCCACGGATTGCGGACACACTTATCCCCTGTGACTTGGGTTATATTTAAAATAACTTTAGCGGGGAGTCGAGAATTTTTGCTCGCTAGAGATGCACGATTTGGTCACCCATCTTGATGCACATTCAACGAGCTGCCGCACCATTATGTTAGCCCACGGCGGTCCCGCCACATTATCCCACGGCGGTCCCGCCGACCGTTAGCCCGTCGATGCGGAGCGTCGGCTGGCCAACACCGACCGGCACGCCCTGGCCGTTCTTGCCGCAAGTGCCGATACCGGGATCCATTTCCAGGTCGTTGCCGATCATGGTGACCTTGGTCAGCACATCCGGACCTGAACCGATCAGGGTCGCCCCCTTGACCGGGGTCGTCGCCTTGCCGTTTTCTATCTTGTAGGCCTCGGTACACGTAAACACGAACTTGCCGTTGGTGATGTCGACCTGCCCGCCGCCGAAAGATGTCGCATACAGACCCTTGTCCACCGAAGCGATGATCTCGCCGGGGTCCTTGTCACCGGCCAGCATGTAGGTGTTGGTCATGCGCGGCATCGGCATGTGCGCATAGGATTGCCTGCGCCCGTTACCGGTCGAGCGCTCACCCATCAGCCGCGCGTTCATGCGGTCCTGCATGTAGCCGGTCAGGATGCCGTCCTCGATCAGCGTCGTGCAGTTCGACGGCGTGCCTTCATCATCTATGGTCAGCGAACCGCGCCGGTCCTGCAACGTGCCGTCATCGACGACCGTGACACCGGGTGACGCCACCCGCTCACCCCGCAGCCCGGCAAACGCCGACGTCTTCTTGCGGTTAAAATCGCCTTCGAGACCGTGGCCGATCGCTTCGTGCAGCAGGATACCGGGCCAGCCGGCGCCCAGCACCACGACCATTTCCCCCGCCGGGGCCGGGTCGGCCCGCATGTTGACGCGGGCCTGGCGCAACGCTTCGTCAACGGCAGGCCTCCAGGTTTCGGGTTTCATGTAGGTATCGAAATTGACGCGCCCGCCAAGGCCATATGACCCCGTTTCCATGCGGCCGTCCTTTTCCAGAATGACCTGTACATTGAGACGCACCAGCGGGCGGATATCGGCAACGCGCATGCCGTCTCCGCGAATGATCTGCACGGCTTGCCACGAACCCAGTACCGACGCCGTGACCTGCTTGACGCTGTCATCGCGTGAACGTGCATAGGCATCCATGTCGGCAAGCAAGGCGACCTTGTCTTCGAACGGGACGAGGGCGAGGGGATTATCATCACCATAAAGTGCCTGATTGGTCTGCTGCAGCGGCACCGCAGCCGCGCCCGAATGTCCGCGCGTGACGGCACTGACCGTTTCGGCGGCCCGTAACAGCGCCGGCTCGGATAATTCGGAGGCGTGCGCATAGCCGGTTGCCTCGCCGGAAACCGCACGCAAACCGAAACCCTGCGCAGTATCGAAACTAGCGCTTTTGACGCGGCCATCATCGAACATGATGGATTCCGATTGTCTGTATTCCAGAAAAAGCTCGCCGTCATCGGCGTCTTTCAGCGCATCGCCCGTAATGCCTTCGGCTTTTTCCCTGCTGAGCGCCGTGCCCGCAAAAAACAATTCATCGGTGGTGGATAGATCAGTCATTGGCTTGCCTCTGGGTTTTCGCTAAGACGTTGCAGCTATTTGCACGGCCTTTCCTGTAATATAGTCATGCCAAGGCGCGTTGACGAGGCGGAGTTCCAATAATGGCTTTTGATGAACACCCATTGCGGGCAGAACTGACGGCGGAAATGAACGCCCGCCCGCATGCCAAAATCAAGGCGCCGGCACAAATCTCTCACATTACCTGTGTCACCGGCGAGGAAGCCGGCGATGCCGACCGGCAGCACCTGCTGGATCTGTGTCAGGCGTTCAAGATTTCGGCCCCGCCGGCATCAGCCTCCCAGTTCGACGCCGACTTCGGGCCTTTCAGGCTGAAATGGGAACGGCACACGGAATTCTCCACCTATACCCTTATACGTGAAGCCGCTTTCGACCAGCCGTTCAAGGATTGCCCGATCGGCGACGTCCCCGCAGACTGGCTTGATTCCCTGCCGGGCAAGGTCCTGACGGCCATGCACATCGCCATTGAAACATGTGACACCCCCGAGCGGGCCGGTGCTGATTTATCGGGACTGTTCGACAACAACTCCATCGTCGGCGGCACGATATCCGACAACAAGGCATCGGTGTGGACCGACTATCAACTGCACACGGATGGCTTCCTCAGATTCCTGATCCGCGATTGTGAACTGAGCGCATCTTCCCTCGGCCGCTATGTAAAACGGCTCTGCGAAATGGAGACGTACCGCATGATGGCGATGCTGGCTCTACCGCCGGCCCGGGAGGCCCGGCCGGTGATAGCCAAGCTGGAGCAGGATCTTTCCGATATTCTGCAGACCCTGGCCTTCAGTGACGGCACGGACGATGAACAGCGTCTGTTGCAGCTGCTTTCCAAGGTTGCGGCAGAAACGGAACGAACGTCCGCATCGCTGAATTATCGTTTCAGTGCTTCACGCGCCTATCAGGAACTCGTCGAACAACGCGCCGATGCCATGCGCGTCGGCCGCATCGCAGGATTTCAGCCTTTTACGGATTACCTCATTACCCGATTTGCACCGGCCATGGAAACACGGGACAACCTGACCCGGCGCATCGAAACCCTGAGCCGCCGCGTTGCCCGGGCGAGCGATCTGCTGCGGACCCGCGTCGATGTCGCGCTCGAAGCGCAGAACCGTGATCTGCTGCAATCCATGGACCGCCGTGCCAAACTGCAACTCCGTCTGCAACAGACCGTCGAAGGATTGTCGGTGGTCGCCATCAGCTATTATCTGCTGGGACTGCTCGGATACATCGTCAAGGGATTGCACGAAACGCTGCCGGTACAGTTCGATACAGACATCGCGATCATGGCCCTGATGGTGCCGGTGATCCTTGCTGTCTGGTGGGGCGTCCACCGGGTTCGCGATGCCGTCATGAAATCAAAGGAACGCGGTGATTGATCACGGCGTGCGCCGACGCCCCGTGACGGGCCGGATACATGGCTTCAACCGGCCGCAAATCGGACACAGGCCACCGGCGGCAGGCGGCAGTCCGGTGCGTACCAGGACTCACCCCCATCTTCCGACACCCAAAGGCCGCCGCTCGTCGAACCGAAAGCAAGCTGATTGCCCGTTTCATCGATCCCCAGAGCATGCCGGTAAACCAGGTCATAGGCATGCCTGCCGGGCAAACCCTGGTCCAGCACTTCAAATGTCTCACCCCCGTCCCGTGTCCGTGAGACGACGATCCTGGCATCGACGGGAAATCGCTGTTCATCCTTGATCGCCGGCACGAACCATGCCGTTGCCGGGTCTGCCGGATGGGCAACGACCGCGAACCCGAAACCCGACGGCTGCGCATTTTCGAGCGGCCGCCACGTTGCGCCATGGTCCGTTGACCGGTAAATCCGCGAATGATGCTGGCACCAGATGACATTCGGATGCGCCCGGCAATGTGCAATCTGGTGAATGTCCTGTGCAATCGGATCATGACGCTGATCAGGCGGCATGTATTCGTTGTCAAACCCATCGCCGATATTGCGCCATGTTTCACCGGAGTTTTCGGTCTGCCAGATACCGGCACAGGATACGCCGAGCGTCAGCTTTTGCGGATTGCCGGGGTCAACCAGCACGGAGCTCAACCCCGGCTGTTCACCGCCAGCAACGCCCATCCATTTCAGACGGTCCGGCATTTCCCACAGTTGTGTATTCAAACACCATGACGCCCCGTTATCCTCCGACAGGAAAAGCCCGCCCGGCATCGTGCCCGCCCAGATCCGGCCGTCCACGCCGCCGGGGGTCAGATTCCAGATCCGGCCGACCGACCATGGATGCGGATCATCCGTTGCATCCTCGGGCTTTGGGGGAAAGGCGGGCGTCTGCATTTCCGTCCATTCTTCACTGCCGGTCCGGCGCCAGAGCTTGGGACCGAAATGACCGAGATCCAGGGCGGCCCATACGGTGTCGCCGAATGCCAACACGGCCGACACCGGCTCCCCCAGAAACCGGGTTTCCGAGATGTCCCATTTTTCATTTTTACGCGAGAGAACAAACAGTCCCTTCCGCGTTCCGACATAAAGTTTATCCGCCATTTCGCACCCTCTCGTTAACCGCCCGACAATGCCTGAAAAACATGAATTTCACTGTCGATTGATAGCTTGTCCTCAAGCGAAGACCTGTCACGTACCTGTACACCGTCCACGAACACGGCAACGTGCCGGCGGATCGCTCCCTGATCATCGAGGATATATCCCCGAAGCTGGGGATGTTCCTGAAACACGCTTTCAAGCGCGTCTCCGAGCGTTGCTCCGCTCGCGGTGGTGGTTGGTGCATCGATAAACCGCGCCAGCTGGCTCGTGAAAAATACCGTCGGCATGTTCGGCTTAACCGGCAGCTTTTTCCGACAGAAAGGCTTCAAGTCGTTCCATGCTGACAGTCCAACCCTCGCCATGCAGATCACGCATTTCCCGCGTATCGAACAGACGATGAACCATCGTCATCTTTGTCTGCTCACCCGCATCCTCGAGCGTGATCGTGACGACTGTTTCCGTGCCGAGCCCGCCGCTTTCCCAGTCCCATGTAAACGACAGGCGGTCGGGCTCATCGATTTCAAGGTATGTCCCGATCACGACATGCAAGGTGCCGTCCTTCAGCGTCATTTCGGCACGCAAGGAACCGCCGACGCGCAAATCGCTCTCAACATGAATTTTCTGCGTGTCATTGCACCCCCACCAGCGCGCCATGTGTTCGGGCTGCGTCCAGGCCTTGAAGACCAGCGGGCGCGGGGCATTGAAAGTACGCGATATCGTCAGTTCGCGATTTGAAACATCAGTGTTGGCGTCCATCATCATTTCCCTTTTGAATTTGCTGCAGATAGTCATCCAGCCTGTCGAAGCTTTGCGTCCAGAATTCCCTGTATCTCCCGATCCAGTCATCGGCTTCCTTGAGCGGTGCGGCGTTCAGACGGCACGGTCGCCACTGTGCATCGCGGCCCCGCTTGATCAGTCCCGCTTTTTCCAACACCTTCAGGTGACGCGATACCGCAGGCATGGAAATCGGGAAAGGCTCTGCCAGTTCCTTGACCGTCATCTCGCCACCGGCAAGGCGCGACAGAATTTGCCGCCGGGTCGGATCGGCAAGGGCCGCAAACGTGTCACTCAAAGCATCCTGATTCATTATTTAACCACTTATTTAATTAACTGATAGGTTAATAATGAGTATTCCATTCCCTGTCAATCCGGTATTTGTATGTCCTGTGCCCGCGCACGACGGACTTCACAGAAAAACTTGTCGATCCGCGGGCAAATGAATATAACGATCTGACTACGTGGTGATTTGTCCGACCGGCTTGCGGCCACGTTAAATAAACCCGCTAAAAGGTCTCGGTTCGACGAGACCCCTGGCGTGGACGTCAGGGTTTTTTATTGAACCGGGGCCCCAGACTTGGAGGCTCCTGATGAGCAACAAAACTGAATCGAAATCCTGGCGCCCTGCAACCCAGCTTGTGCGCGGCGGCACGTCCCGTTCCCCGTTTGAAGAAACCTCGGAAGCGATCTTTCTGACCTCGGGTTATGTTTACCCGAGCGCCGATGAAGCCGAGCTCGCCTTCAAGGGCGATAAACAGCGTTACATCTATTCACGGTACGCGAACCCGACACTTTCCGTTTTCGAAGAGCGCCTGGCGCTTTTGGAAGGTGCCGAGTACTGCACCTCGACGGCAAGCGGCATGTCCGCCGTGTTTGCTGCCCTGGCATCCCAGCTCAAGGCCGGGGACCGGATCGTGGCATCCCGGGCCCTGTTCGGATCGTGTCTGTTCATCATCGCCGAACAACTTCCCAAATTCGGGATCGAAGCCGAATTCGTCGAAGGCACGGACTACGATGCGTGGGCGAAAGCGCTGTCGAAACCGGCCAATGTTGTGTTCATGGAAACACCCTCAAACCCCTGCCTTGAAGTCATCGATATCGCCAAGGTATCAGAGCTGGCGCACGCCGCCGGCGCGCGGGTCGTCGTGGACAATGTTTTTGCGACCCCGGTCCTGCAACGTCCGCTCGCACTTGGCGCGGATATCGTTGTCTATTCCGCAACCAAGCACATCGACGGTCAGGGCCGGACACTCGGTGGTGCGATCCTCACCAACGACGAGGCATTCATCACCGATCATCTGACGCCCTGGATGCGTCATACCGGACCGGCTTTATCGCCGTTCAATGCTTGGGTGCTGCTGAAGGGTCTTGAAACGCTCGCCGTTCGCGTTCGCCAGCACTGTGACAATGCAGCCAAAGTGGCCGCATTTCTGGATACACATCCGAAAATCGTCAAGGCGACATACCCGGGCCTGCCCAGCCACCCCCAGCACAATCTGGCGCTGACGCAGATGAGCGGCAGCGGCTCAAGCCTGGTCGCGTTCGAAATCAAGGGGGGCAAAAGCGGCAGTTTCAAGACCCTGAACGCGCTCAAGATCGTTGATATCTCCAACAACCTGGGCGACGCCAAAAGCCTGATCACCCATCCTGCGACAACGACGCACCAGCGCCTGAGTGACGAAGAAAAGGCATCTCTCGGCATTACGGACGGGCTGGTTCGGCTTTCGGTCGGACTTGAAGACGTCGACGATCTGATCGAAGACCTGGATCAGGCCCTGTCAAAGGCCTGATCGTCAGCGGGCACGGCGCGGCAGATCGGACAGTCGCGCCGCCACCGGGCCCGGCGCCCCGTTTCCAATCACATGACCATCGATTTCAACCACCGGTCGGATCGACAGGCTTGAGGTCAGGAAGACCTCATCGGCGGCGTACAGATCATCCGCCCTCAGAGACTGTTCACGCACGGTTTCGCTTTCCATCACGCACGCCCGCATGATGCCGGGTAACGCACCGTCAACGATAGGCGGTGTTGCGAGCACATCCCCCATACGGCAGAAAATATTTGCCCACGCTGCTTCGGCGACACGTCCTTGCGTGTTCAGCATCACCGCATCATCGGCACCGCAAGCCCCGGCTTCACGAGCACCAATAATGCTGTCCAGATAATTGGTGCTTTTGACCGCCGCCAGGGGGGAGAATTCGTTCCGGCGTGTCGTCGCAGCTACCACCATTCGCACGGGCTCGGCCATGCCGATCTTTCCGGCAAACGCTGACATCACAAGCGTCGGAGAAACACCCTGCGGCGGCAGCACGCCCCGTGGCGCGGGTCCACGCAGAAGCGTGATCCGCACGGAACCTTCATCCACGTTTTCAGCTTCAAGCAGCGCCTTGATTGCGTCTGAAATGCCGGCCCCATCATGCGGCAGCGGGATACCCAGCGCATCCGCGCCTTGCCGCAACCGTGACAGATGACGACCAAGCCGCAGGGGAACGCGTTCCATCACTGCCAGCGTTTCGAAAAGCCCGTCTCCGAGCAGAACACCACGGTCCTGCGCATCTATCGCTGCCGCACTCTCTATGATCTGTCCGTTCCGCCAGACTTTCATGACGACGCGTCTCCCGCCACACTGGCCAGTAGCGGCCCGGCTTTCGTGCGCATTTCCTCATACTCCGCGGCGGGCTCACTGTCGGCGACAATGCCGCCGCCCGCGTGTGCGGCAATCTTCCCGTCCGACACCATAAGCGAACGGATCACGATATTGGAATCCATGGCGCCGTCCATACCAGCCCAGAACACGGTGCCGCAATAGGCTGCCCGGCGTGAGGACTCCAGTTCGTGGATGATTTCCATGGCGCGAATTTTAGGCGCACCGGTGATGGAACCCCCGGGGAAGGTTGCCCGGAACAGGTCCACGGCATCGAAGCCGGGCCGAAGTTTGCCGATCACCTCGGATACGAGATGATGCACACGGGCGAAGGTTTCCAGTTCGCAGAGCGCCGTGACCCCGACGCTCCCGATCAGAGCCACGCGCGAAATATCATTCCGCAACAAATCGACGATCATCAGGTTTTCAGCACGGTCCTTGGCGCTTTCCATCAATTCAAGGGCGAGATCAACATCCGTTTCCGGCACATCGCCACGCGGGCGGGTCCCCTTGATGGGGCGGGTCGAAATTCTGCCGCTTGTATCCAGTTTCAGAAATCTTTCCGGCGAAGCGCATAACAGCCGATGCCCGCCGCCGCACGATACATAGGCTGCAAATGGCGCCGGTGTCGCCCAGCGCAGACGGCGGTACAACATGTAAGGCGTCAGTCCGTCCGGCATATCAGCAACCGCCCGTGTCGTGATATTGGCCTGAAAAATGTCCCCCGCGTAAATGTAATCGATGGCCTTTTGTACTGCCGCTTCATAGGCGGCGCGGTCCATTTCCCAGCGCCATTCGGCGACGGGTGCGCGATCCATCGGCGGCAAAACTCCCGCAGCTGCAATCCGGACCGCCAGGGATTCAAGCCGGCGCGCCGGTGACGGACGTCCTGCGACCAGATCGGATGCGATCACCCAGGCCCGATGTTCGAAAGTATCAAAGGCCACGACGGTGTCATACAGTCCGACGGAAATCGACGGAAAGGCCGTACCGCCCTTGTCGGGAGGCAGGCGCTCGATCACCCCACCCAGTTCATAACCCAGCATACCGCATAATCCGGTCTGGAAGGGCGGCAAGCCGGGATCCGTATCCAGCCGGGCCTGACGTAACAGCGCACGCAGTTTTCCGAACGGATCATAGGCGCGGAGGTCATCCGCCCCGTGGCTGACGACCGCCGCCGGATCGATACAGATATATGCATAACGGCCGCGACCGCCCCCTTCGTCGGCGCTGTCGAGCAGAACCGCAACGGCATCTTCGGCAAACGGCTGGAAAGCCGATACCGGGTCCTTGTATGGAATTTCCTTAGCGACGGGTCGCGTCATGGCTTGTGCCGCCGGTCGTTGGCGGCTCCGATCAGAAACTGTCGCCGAGCACCCGGTCCGGCGGCGCATGGCCGTCGACGAATGTCTTGATGTTAATCAGGACTTTTTCGCCCATATCGACCCGGCCTTCGTGGGTGGCGGAGCCCATGTGTGGTAACAGGACGACATTGTCCAGCGCAACGAGCTTCGGATTGACCGCGGGTTCATGTTCGAAAACATCCAGGCCCGCGCCGGCAATCTCACCGTTCATCAACATGCGTGTCAGAGCATTTTCATCGATGATTTCACCTCGGGCCGTATTGATGATCACGGCATTCTCGCGAAGAAGTTTCAGACGCCGTGCTGAAAGCAGGTGATAGGTCGCCGGTGTGTGCGGGCAGTTGACGGATACGAAGTCCATCCGCGCCAGCATCTGATCCAGGCTCTCCCAGTATGTCGCTTCAAGTTCGTTCTCGACACCTTCAGGTACCTGACGGCGGTTATGGTAGTGGATTGAAAGACCGAAACCGCGTGCCCGCCGCGCCACTGCCTGACCAATTCGGCCCATGCCGATAATACCGAGACGTTTGCCGTAAATGCGGTGGCCGAGCATCCATGTCGGCGACCAGCCCGGCCAGTCGCCGGAACGTAGCTGCCGCTCACCCTCGGTCAGCCGGCGAGGCACTGCGAGCAGAAGCGCCATCGTCATATCGGCGGTGTCTTCGGTCAGAACATCGGGCGTGTTGGTGATGGTAATGCCACGCTGGCGGGCCGATGCCAGATCGATATGATCAACGCCGGCGCCGTAGTTGGCGATCAATCGCAGGTTCGGACTCGCCTGGCTGAGAATTTTCGCATCAATACGGTCCGTAACCGTCGGTACCAGGACTTCAGCCGTTTTCACGGCTTCGGCCAGATCGGATGCGGACATCGGCGTGTCTTCCAGATTCAGACGAACATCGAACAGTTCCATCATCCGGGTTTCGATGGCATCCGGAAGTTTGCGTGTGACAACGACGATTGGCTTGTTTCTCGGCATTTTCGGGCCCTTTCAACGCGCATTTGTAGCCGTGGCCATAGCAATCCGCCGCTGGCTTGTCCAGCAACTTGACCAGAGGCCCCCCGGTGGCGATAAACAGGGCATGATTATCACATTCAAGCCCGTCCGGCTCGCCAAGGTAACGATACTCCTAATCGCCCTCTTTGCCATGAGCGGAATTCCCGGAGTGTTCGCACAAACACAGGGCACCGGACTGCCGCTTCCCCGATATGTTTCCCTGCGGGCGGCGGAAGTCAATCTGCGCACCGGCCCCGGCGTCCAGTATCCTGTTGAGTGGATTTTCCAGCGTGAATCCCTTCCGGTTGAAATCATCAAGGAATACCGGACCTGGCGTCTGGTTCGCGACTGGGAAGGGACGCAGGGCTGGATGCATCAGAGCATGCTGTCGGGTAAGCGCACGTTCCTGATTACCGGCAAGGATCGCACCATTCGCGCCGAACCGGATGCCCGCAGCCGCGCTATCGCCGTCGTTGCGCCGAACGTGATCGGCGAGATTACATCCTGCCCGTCGGGCACCGGGTGGTGTCAGGTTCGGATCAAAGGAATCGAGGGTTGGCTGCGCCGCGTCGAATTCTGGGGTGTTTACCGAAACGAAGTCTTCGAATAATCACCGGTCAGGCGAGATCCGCCGCAAGCGCCTTGTGCGTTGCATCCGACAGTACGGCCATATGTCCGTATTTCGCATGACCGATCCCGAGCACGACACGCCCATCCGTCTGTTTGAACTTCCCGGCCTGTTCATCCGTGAACGGAAAATGGATGAATTGGACCGATGAAGCCTTGCCATCAGCCGTGGTGCGATCGACGTCATCTTCGGGAACGCCTTTGATAACTTCGTTTTCGAACTCCAGCGTGATGGTTTCCTCGACGCCGCCCAGCCCGGACAGAAACTGACGGCGCCGGTTTTCGTCCTCGACCTCAAACATTAGCGTCGCGATAAGTTCACGCCCCTTGGGGATCAGGGGATTGTACGCCGCAAGCTCATCAGCGACCTGTTCCGCACCACCCTTTTCGATGAAAAGCATTTCGTGAACCTGATGCCACATGGTGTCGTAACTTTCGAAATAGAAAGTTGCATCCGGCCCGCACGAAACCCGGCGATCACGCTTCACGGCGCTCATCGCAGATCGCCGTTCCTTGCGGTTCTTCGCGTATTCATCCATCGGGATGATGTCGGCTTTGGTAATTTCGGTCTTCGGCATCTGAGATCCTCCGTACATCTTCCTATAGCCCATACGCTCGGGCAAAGAGCTCAATCGGGTGCTGCATGTTTTCGATCTGATCCGTCGGCTTGTCCAGCATGGCAATGCCCTGAACAATATGGTCACGCGCCAGCGGGCATTCCGACAGGATGTACTTACTGTTGGCGTCACCGGCTTTTCGGGCGACGGGTTTGCCGACTTTGATCCCGACATCGAAGTTTTCCTTCATGATGCCCCACGAGCCCCCGTGACCGGAACACCGCTCGATCACGTTCATATCCAGATCAGGAATGAGCTTCAGCATCTCAGCCGCTTTCTGGCCCATGTTCTGGGCGCGCGAATGGCAGGAAATATGAACCGTCACGCCGCCATCAAGAGCGGCGAGCCCGTCTGCGAGACCTTCTTTCTTGGCAATCGATACGACATATTCCGTGACGTCGGATGTTGCCGCACTGAGCTTTGTGACATTGTCATCGTCCGGCACGATCAGCGGCCATTCGAACTTCAGCATCAACGCGCAGGACGGCACCAGCGCAATCACGTCGTAGCCTTTTTCGATCCACGGCAACAAATCCGCCGCCGTCGATTTTGCGCTCTCAGCCACCGCGGCGATATCGCCCTGCTCGAGCTGCGGCATACCGCAGCATCGCGGATAGACAACTTCGGTCTCAACACCGTTCCGAGCAAGAATGCTTCGAGCCGCGACGCCAATTTCCGGGTTGTTATAGTTGGCGAAACAGGTCGCATAGAGAACCGCCTTGCGGCCATAGGCGGGGGCATCCTTGTTCACCGCCGGAACGTCGGTGTGCTCGGTAAAAGGCAGGGATGAGAATGCCGGAAGCTTTGCCTTTCGATGCACGCCCATCGTGGCTTCCAACGCCGGACGGGTCAGCGAATTCCCGCATTTACTGGCCCAGTTTGCCAGACCCGCAACCTTGCTGGCGAGCTCTCCATTGCGGTCGGTCTGCGTCAGTTGTCTGGCACCGAACGGGACAGCGCCCTTCTTCTGTTCGATGGCGCGGTAGCGCAGCATCAGATGCGGAAAATCCAGATTGAACTCATGCGGCGGCACATATGGACATTTCGTGAGAAAGCACATGTCACACATGGTGCAGGCATCAACGATGGGTTTGAAATCCTTGCTGTCGACGGCATCCAGCTCGCCGGTATCGGATTCGTCAATCAGATCGAACAGTCTCGGAAAACTGTCGCAGAGATTGAAACAGCGGCGGCAACCGTGACATATATCGAATACCCGCCGCAGTTCCTCATCGAGCTTCGCCTCATCATAGAATTCCGCGTCCTGCCACGGAATAGGGTGACGTTCGGGGGCCTCAAGACTGCCTTCACTCATGACTGCATCCTCAAATAAGATAACTATGAAATTCAGTACTGTGGACGATGAAGGGGGGCAAAAGCCCCCCTCCAAATTCGCATCGTTGATCGATACGGTCAGTCCATCGTGTCCAGGGCTTTCTGGAAACGGCCGGCGTGCGACTTTTCAGCCTTGGCCAGCGTTTCGAACCAGTCCGCGATTTCATCGAAACCTTCCTCACGGGCGGTCTTCGCCATACCCGGATACATGTCCGTGTATTCGTGCGTTTCGCCGGCAATCGCCGCTTTCAGGTTGGCATCGGTGGCGCCGATCGGCTCACCGGTTGCCGGATCACCGGTTTCTTCAAGGAACTCGAGGTGGCCGTGTGCGTGACCCGTTTCACCTTCGGCGGTGGAACGGAAAACGGCGGCGACATCGTTGTAACCTTCAACGTCGGCTTTCTGGGCGAAGTACAGATAGCGGCGGTTGGCTTGCGATTCACCGGCAAAGGCTGCCTTGAGGTTATCTTCGGTCTTCGTTCCCTTTAGGGACATGTGATCCTCCTTCGTATAGATCGATCTGAACAGTTATATCTTGTTGGGCGCGGAGGCCCGTGCACGAACGTAATATGGTCCGGACGTGCACGCGAGTCAACTGTTTAGAACAATTCTAAAGAAAGATCAGTCTTCACTGACGCGGATCACCACATCGACCCGGGAAATCCTGGCGCCACGGGGTGGTGTCGGCAGGCTGGAGACGACAACTTCATCGGATTTGACGTCTTCCAGATGACCATCGTTTTCAAAATAGAAATGGTGATGATCGGATGTGTTGGTGTCGAAATACGAGCGCCCGGCCTCAACCGCGATTTCACGCAGAAGACCGGCCTGCGTGAACTGATGGAGCGTATTGTAGACGGTCGCCAGCGATACCGAAACACGCGCTTTCTGGGCTTCATTGTGAAGCATCTCTGCACTGACGTGCCGGTCTTCACCACGGAACATCAATTCGCCCAGCGCAATCCGCTGACGCGTCGGGCGCAGCCCGGCGTTGCGTAGCTTATCGATGATCGGTGCGTATCTCTTCTGTGTGCTCATCAGGTTTACTTAGTGAATTACGCCGATAAGTGCAATGGTGCTGTCGTATCAGCTGACATCCTGGACCGGAAACGGCACCCCGATAACATTGTAGCCCCCGTCCACGTACTGCACCTGACCGGTCACACTCAATGACAAATCCGACAGCAGATAGAGTGCGGAACCGCCGATATCATCCAGCTGCACGTTGCGGCGCAGCGGTGATTGCTGTTCGTTCCATTTCAGAATATGACGTGCGCCGCCGATGGCGCTGCCGGCAAGCGTGCGCATCGGGCCCGGCGAAATTGCGTTCACCCTGATATTGTCCGGGCCCAGATCCGATGAGAGATATCGCACGCTTGCTTCGAGTGCCGCCTTGGCAACACCCATCACATTGTAATTCGGCACGACCTTTTCAGCGCCGTAGAAAGACAGGGCGATCATGCTGCCGCCGTTCTTCATATGCGGTGCGGCATGCCGGGCCAGCGATATAAACGAATAGCAGGAAACATCCATCGTACGCTGAAAATTATCACGTGACGTTGCAACGAACTTGCCTTTGAGTTCCTGCTTGTCCGAATAGGCAATCGCATGGACGACGAAGTCAATGGACCCCCAGGCATCGGCGCAGGCAGCAACTGCCGCCTTGATGGAACCTTCATCCTCGACGTCGCATGGCACGATGACCTTTGAATTCACACCCTCGGCCAAAGGGCGGACGCGCCGCTCAATGGCCTCGTTCTGATAGGTAAATGCCATTTCGGCACCATGCGCCGCCAGAGTACTGGAAATGCCCCAGGCAATTGAATGGTCGTTGGCGACCCCCATGATCAGACCGCGCTTGCCTTCCATGAGGTTCGACTGCTTGGCAAGAAGGCTGGCGGCGTCGGATGATTTCTGTTCGTTCACAGCTCAGGCCTCGAACCGCTTGAAGGCCAGTGTGGCGTTCGTGCCGCCAAACCCGAAACTGTTGGAAATCACACAATTCAGATTGGCGTTATCAATGCGGGAGCGCACGATATCAGCCTCCCCGGATTCCGGGTCAAGATTTTCGACGTTCGCCGACGCCGCAACGAAATCGTTGTTCAGCATGATCAGCGAATAGATGGCTTCATGCGCACCCGTTGCACCCTGCGAATGTCCTGTGAGTGATTTGGTCGACGAAATCTTCGGCTTGTGCGCACCGAACACTTCCTGAATGGCCCGGATTTCGGTCATGTCACCGGCCGGCGTCGAGGTGCCGTGCGCATTGATATAATCGACCTTGGTGTTACCGAGGCCTGCCGTGGCAAGCTGCATGCAACGCCGCGCACCTTCACCCGAAGGGGCCACCATATCGACCCCGTCCGACGTTGCGCCATAGCCGACGATCTCGCCGTAAATTTTGGCACCCCGTGCTTTCGCATGCTCGAGTTCCTCAAGCACGACCACACCGGCGCCGCCGGCGATCACGAACCCGTCGCGATCAACGTCGAACGGCCGCGAAGCGCGTTCCGGGCTATCATTGTATTTCGACGACAGGGCGCCCATGGCGTCGAACAGAACCGTCAGCGTCCAGTGCAGTTCTTCGGCACCGCCGGCAAAAACCACATCCTGCTTGCCCCATTGAATAAGCTCGGCACCGTTACCGATGCAATGCGCACTGGTCGAACACGCCGACGAGATCGAATAGCTGAGGCCACGCATGTGAAAGGCCGTCGAAAGGTTTGCCGATACGGTGGAACACATGGCCTTCGGCACGGCATAAGGGCCGATCCGCTTGGCGCCCTTTTCACGGGCCGTGTCCGCAGCATCGACCTGTGCCGATGTGGATGGCCCGCCGGACCCCATGACCAGCCCGGTGCGTTCACTGCTGATGTCTTTCTCGCTGAGTCCTGAGTCGGCGATTGCTTCGCTCATGGCGATATAGCCATATGCCGCGCCATCACCCATGAAGCGGCGCAATTTACGGTCAATCCTGTCATCGAAACTGACCGTCGGCGCCCCATGAACGTGAGACCGGAACCCGCGCTCGGCATATTCATCACAGAACACGATACCGGACCGGCCATCGCGCAAGCTCTGCGTCACCTGGGCCACATCGTCGCCAATCGGCGAAACAACGCCCATGCCTGTTACGACCACACGTCTCATTTAGCCCTCACTTCTTTGCCTTGCACGCCCGAGACCTCAATCTTCGGAGGTGAACAGCGTCACTTTCAGATCTGATGCCTCGTAGGCGATATTGCCGTCCACCTTCATTATGCCATCGGCGATGCCGAGAGTAATCTGACGGCTCATGACGCGCTTGATGTCCACGCGGTATTCAACCAACGATTTATCAGGCGTGACCTGGTCCGTAAATTTCACCTGCCCGACCCCCAGCGCACGGCCGCGGCCAGGTGCACCGGTCCAGCCGAGATAGAACCCGACCATCTGCCATAGAGCATCAAGTCCAAGACATCCCGGCATGACCGGGTCGCCCTGAAAATGGCAATCAAAAAACCACAGGTCTTTTTTGACTTCGAGTTGCGCTTCGACAATGCCCTTGCCGTAATTCCCGCCATCGGCAGAGATATTCGTAATGCTGTCGAACATGAGCATCGGCGGCAACGGCAGCTGGGCGTTGCCCGCGCCGAAAAGCTCACCGCGCCCGCAACTCAGTAAATCTTCGTATGAATAGCTCGATTGCGTCGTCAAAAATCAGCCCCTCACCATTTAACTTCGGCTCCCGGAATTGTCCTTTGCATCCGGGTTACCCTTATAGCGCATCAATAAGCGAAATCCGAGGGTGGTGCACGAAAAAAACCCACCCCGGCAAAACCTGGAAGGCGCGGTCAAATGCACATTCCAGTTAGCAAAACGGGGCGGCGATCTTTCGATCAACCGCCCCGCCAGAACGACCGAACCTGATCAGGCCCGTTTTTTGCGCTCACCGACCTGCTCGGTGATGTCTTCACCTGTCTCCTGGTCAACAACACGCATTGAAAGTTTCACTTTGCCGCGGTCGTCGATGCCGATCAGCTTAACCTTGACCGCATCGCCTTCGTTGACCACGTCGGTCACTTTCTCGACACGGCCTTCGGCCATTTCCGAGATGTGCACCAGACCGTCGCGCGGGCCGAGGAAGTTCACGAAAGCGCCGAAATCGACCACTTTCACGACCTTACCGTCGTAAATCACACCAACTTCCGGCTCGGCGACGATGTCGCGGATCCAGGCGGCGGCACGATCGCCGGCTTCGGCGTCGACGGCGGCAATACGAACGGAGCCGTCGTCTTCAACATCGATCTTGGCACCGGTCGTTTCGCAGATTTCACGAATGACCTTGCCGCCCGGGCCGATGATGTCGCGGATTTTTTCCGGATTGATCTGCATCGACGTGATGCGCGGCGCGTTGCCGCTGACCTGTTCACGGGCATTCGTCAGCGCCTTGGCCATTTCATCGAGAATGTGCAGACGGCCATCACGCGCCTGATCGAGCGCGATCTGCATAATCTCCTCGGTGATCGAGGTGATCTTGATGTCCATCTGCAGCGAGGTCACGCCGTTTTCGGTGCCGGCAACCTTGAAATCCATGTCGCCGAGGTGATCTTCATCACCCAGGATGTCGGAAAGCACGGCATAACGCTCGCCTTCCTTGATCAGCCCCATGGCGATACCGGCCACCGGGCGCGGCAGCGGCACACCGGCATCCATCAGCGACAGCGAGGTGCCGCAAACGGTTGCCATAGAGGACGACCCGTTGGATTCCGTGACGTCTGAAACAACGCGGATCGTGTACGGGAATTCATCCTTTGACGGCATGATCGGGTGCATGGCGCGCCATGCCAGTTTGCCGTGACCGACTTCGCGGCGCCCGGTAAACCCGAATCGGCCCGCTTCACCGACCGAGAACGGCGGGAAGTTGTAATGCAGCATGAAATTCTCGCGATAATTATCCGCAAGACCATCAATGATCTGCTCGTCCTGACCGGTGCCGAGAGTCGTCGTCACCATGGCCTGGGTTTCACCGCGCGTGAACAATGCCGAGCCGTGCGCACGCGGCAGAATGCCGACTTCGCTGGCAATCGGACGAACGGTTTTGGTATCGCGGCTGTCGATACGCACGCCGGTGTCGAGAATGTCGTTACGTACGATATCCTTCTCGAGACCTTTGAGAACGTCGCCCATCACGGCGGAGAGCAGGTCCTGGTCGATACTGTCGTCAGCCTTAAGTTTCTCGGCTGCGGCTTTCTTGACTTCAGCCAGCTTCGCCTGACGTTCCGACTTCACCTTGATGCCATAAGCGGCACGCAGATCGTCGGCGGCAACGTCGGAAATCCGTTTGGTAATCTCGTCAAGACCGGCCGGCGCTTCCGGCAGTTCCATCGGTTCCTTAGCGCATGCTTCAGCAAGATCGATGATCGCGTCGATTACCGGCTGGAAGCCGCGGTGACCGAACATCACAGCTTCGAGCATCTGCTGCTCGGAAAGTTCGCTGGCTTCGGATTCAACCATCAACACGCCTTCCTGCGTCCCAGCGACGACAAGGTCGAGATCGCTCTCGGCCATCTGTGCCAGCGTCGGGTTCAGTACCAGTTCGCCATCTACACGGCCGACGCGCGCGCCGCCGATCGGGCCCATGAACGGCAGGCCGGAAATGGTCAGGGCGGCGGAGGTGCCGATCATTGCAAGAATGTCGGTTTCGTTTTCAAGGTCGTGCGACACCACGGTGCAGATCACCTGGGTCTCGTTCTTGAAGCCTTTGACGAACAGCGGGCGGATCGGACGGTCGATCAGGCGTGACGTCAGGGTTTCACGCTCGGACGGACGGCCTTCGCGCTTGAAAAAGCCGCCAGGAATCTTACCGGCGGCAAAGGTCTTTTCGACGTAATGAACGGAGAGCGGGAAAAAATCCAGACCCGGTTTCGGGCTTTTTTCACCGACCACGGTGCACAGCACCTTGCTCTCGCCAAGGGTTGCCATAACGGCACCATCAGCCTGACGGGCAATCTTGCCGGTTTCCAAAACCAGCTTCTGGCCGGCCCACTCAATTTCTTTTCGGAATTCTTTAAACATCTCTGTCTTTCCTCATCCTACATACAACGCCGTGTCACCCGACACCGGCGCAACCCGCAACCACCTCGGTCGCGGGCGAAGCGCAGAGCCACAAACATCTCTCAGCGGACTGAAAACATGAAGCGGCTCGCGCCGTCAAAGGCGCACACCCACCATGGGCATGCGCCAAAAGCCGCATTAGCGGCGCAGGCCCAGTTTTTTAACTATGCCTTCGTAACGCTTCTCGTCCTTCTTACGCAGGTAATCGAGAAGCCGGCGGCGTTGACCAACCATCATCAGCAGGCCACGGCGCGAGTGAAAATCCTTACCATGGGTTTTCAGATGTTCGGTCAGATTGGTGATCCGTTCACTCAGAACGGCAACCTGGACTTCGGGCGAACCCGTATCGCCGTCTTTAACGGCATATTCTTTGATAAGCTCTTGCTTACGTTCGGCGGTAATCGACATCGTGTACTCCTGTGTTTAGATGTTCATGACACGGAACGGCCTAATTTCACCGCCCGTAATGCGCGCCAGAGCCAGCAACGTGCCGTTTGCCGTCACCTGGACGACATCCCCTTGCGTGATGTCACGTAAGGGGGAGCGTTGTGCCACAGGGAGGATGGGAACACCCTGGCCCTGCTTCAGCCTGCGCGCTTCGCTTTCCGTCAGGGCTAGTGCCGGGATGTCGTCCAGCACAGTCTCGACAGGAAGCAGATACTCTTTCAGAAGCGCCGCTGCATGAACACCTTCATCAACTTCGAAGGCATCCATTTTTACTGCCTTTTCAACAGAAAAGGGGCCGACGGCGGTGCGTCTGAGGCGCCTTATATGGCCTTCGCATCCCAAGTGCAAGGCCAGATCTCTGATCAGAGCGCGGACATAAGTACCCTTGCCGCAACGCATTTCGAAGTCGGCGTGGTCCGCATCAGGCATGTCGATTAGCTTCAGGGACACAATATCCACTTCTCGGGGGGCAATTTCGACATTTTCGTCCCGCCGGGCCCGCTTATAAGCGCGTTCACCATCCACTTTCACGGCCGAATATATCGGCGGCACCTGGGTGATCCGCCCGGTGAATTGCGGGAGCCCCGCTTCGATTTCAGTTTTCGAGGGACGCTTGTCCGATCGTGCAATAACCTCACCCTCGGCATCGTCCGTCGTCGTGCTTTCACCCCAGCGTGCCCGGAATTCATAGGTTTTGAAGCCATCCATGGCGTAGGACTGGGTTTTCGTCGCTTCGCCGAAGGCGATCGGCAGGACGCCGCTTGCGAGAGGGTCAAGGGTGCCACCATGACCGACCTTGGCCGCCCCCGTCAGCCATTTGATACGGCCGACGCAGCCATTTGATGACGGGCCCTCGGATTTGTCGAGAATCAGCCAGCCGTGGATCGGCGTGCCCTTGCGGCGACGCGCCATCTATTCCCCGCTTTCCGGGTCTTTATCGGCCTTGATATCGCGCTGAACGTGGGGGTCGCGCAGAACGCTGTCGATCCGGGCCGCTTCGTCAAAGCTGATGTCCGCGGAAAACGTGATGCGCGGGACGTGGCGCAACTGCACATGCTTGGCGACCCAACTCCTTAAAAACCCCGATGCCCGGTTCAGGGCTTCGACGACGGACTTGCTTTCACCGCCGCCGAGCGGCACCACAAATGCCGTGGCATTCTTGAGGTCGGGGCTGACGCGCACTTCGGTTACCGTCACGGCGACCCCCTTGACCGCGGGATCGCGTATTTCACCGCGTTCCAGGGCCTGGGCGATGACATGGCGAACTTCCTCGCCGACACGCAGTTGGCGTTGTGACGGCGCACGCGCGGGCTGGCGGCTCATGGTCTCTGCTCCTCAGATATCAGCCGCGATCAAAGCTCGCGGTTGACTTCCTTGATCTCGAAGCACTCGATCTTGTCGCCGACCTGAATGTCGTTGTAATTGGCAAACGCCATACCGCATTCGTAGCCTTCCTTGACCTCGCGGACATCGTCCTTGAAGCGTTTGAGCTGGCTGAGATCGCCTTCGTGTACCACCACATCGTCGCGCACCAGGCGGACCTTGGCGCCCCGCTTGACCATGCCTTCGGTGATCATGCAACCCGCGATCTTGCCGACCTTGGAAATCGAGAAGACCTCGCGGATTTCGGCGTAACCAAGCAGCTCTTCGGACACTTCCGGCGACAGCATGCCCGACAGCATTTTCTTCACGTCATCGGTCAGGTCGTAGATAATCGAGTAGTAACGGATATCGACGCCGTCTCGCTTGGCCGCTTCACGGGCCTGCGGGTTGGCGCGGACGTTAAAGCCGACGACGAGCGCATTTGAAGCCCGTGCCAGGGTGACATCGGATTCGTTAATACCACCGACACCGGAGTGCAGCACCTGCACTTCGACTTCGTTCGTCCCCATCTTGGTCAACGCCCCAATAATGGCTTCCAGCGATCCGTGAACGTCGGCCTTGATGATGACGGGCAGCATTTCCGCCTCGCCTTCCTTGATCTTCTCGAACATCTGTTCGAGCGTCCCGCGCGCGGAAATGGAGGCGCGGGCATCGCGGTCACGGCGTTGGCGGAATTCGGAAACTTCACGGGCCTTGGCTTCATCACCGGTGACAACGACATCGTCCCCGGCCATCGGCGTCCCGTTAAGACCTAGTACTTCTGCCGGCATCGACGGTCCGGCCTTTTCGAGCTTGTTGCCGTGGGCATCGGTCAGGGCGCGGACACGGCCCCATTCGGCGCCGGCGACGAAGATATCACCGACATTGAGCGTACCGCTCTGCACCAGAACCGTCGCAACGGAGCCGCGGCCCTGTTCCATCTTGGATTCAACGACCACCCCTTCCGCCGGACGGTCGGGGTTGGCCTTGAGGTCAAGGAGTTCGGCCTGCAGCAGGATGGCTTCCAGCAACTTGTCGAGATTGGTTCGTTTCAGTGCCGACACCGGAATGCAGAGCACATCGCCGCCCATATCCTCGACCTGAATATCGTGGCTCAGCAGGTCAGTCTTGATGCGGTCCGGATTGGCATCCGGTTTATCGATCTTGTTGACGGCAACAATGATCGGCACGCCGGCGGCCTTGGAATGGTGAATGGCTTCAATGGTCTGCGGCATGATGCCGTCATCGGCGGCAACGCACAGGATGACGATATCGGTCACCTTGGCGCCCCGGGCGCGCATTTCTGTAAACGCGGCGTGGCCCGGCGTGTCGATGAAGGTGATGTTGTTACCGTCCTCGGTCGTCACCTGATAGGCGCCGATGTGCTGGGTGATGCCGCCGGCTTCGTGATTGGCGACATCGCTTTCACGCAGCGCATCCAGCAAAGAGGTCTTGCCATGGTCGACGTGGCCCATAACGGTCACCACCGGTGCCCGCTGCACTTCCTTGCCGCCGCCGGTCTCGATATCGATGACAAGGTGATCCTCGACATCGGCTTCGCTGACGCGCTTCAGACGGTGACCGAATTCCTGAACGACGAGTTCCGCAGTATCCGCATCGATGCTCTGCGTAATCGTTGCCATGACGCCCATTTCCATGAGTTTCTTGACGACGACACCGCCACGCTCTGCCATCCGGTTGGCAAGCTCCTGTACGGTAATGGTTTCCGGAATAACGACATCACGGATGACCTTGCCTCCTTCTGAGCGGCGCTCGCGTTGTTTTTCACGGTCACGGTCGCGTTGACGTTTCACCGACGCCAGTGAACGGCGGTGCTCTTCGAGCTCTTCAAAGGATTCTGCTTCGGCAATCGTCAGTTTGCCATGACGGCGGCGTTCTTCACGGCTTTTACCCGGTGACGGGCGCTTGGCGTCAGCCTTGACGGCCTTGCCCTTGCGGGCCGCCTTATCGTCGTCATCATCGGTTGAAGCGGCATCCTCGTCCGGACGCTGCTCACGCGCCGCATCCTTGGCCCGGGACTTCCGCTCTTCCTCGAGACGCTGGGCTTCCAGTTCCTGTGCTTCGCGGATTGCGATCTCTTCTTCCGTCTCAGCAGGCTGTTCCGTATCGGCTTCCTGTGGAACTTCCTCGACACGTCCAAGGTCGGAAATCTGCGGCTTGCCACGACCGGCGGGCTTCGCTTCATCCGCCACATGGCGTGCGGATTCAAGCGCGCGCAATCGGGCTTCGCGCTCGCCGTCGGTCAACTTTGAGATATTTACCGCTTCGGATTCCTTCAGCGCAGGCGCCGGCACGGGCGGTTCCGGTTTTTCAGGCGCAGCTTCGTCTTCCCTGGACTCGCTTGGCATCAAGCCGAGCGACTTCTTGACCTCGGACATGTCACCGGCGGTATCCGTCACGAAAGTGCGTTTGCGCTTCTTCTCAACGGTCACCATTTTCGAGCGACCATGCGAGAAGTTCTGCTTCACCTGACCGGTCTCGACTGTCTTGTTCAGCTCCAGTCTGCCCGGCTTGGCAAGTCCAAGCGGCTTCTTGCCGTTATCCGTTTCTTTGGCGTCACTCATTTGCTTACGTCCATTTCCCCCGGTCGAAACCCGGTCAGTCTCTCACATTCTCTTTTCAGCGATGCCGCCAGTCCACCGCGCTGTATCGTCAGATATGATACAACGCCCTTGCCGACAGCCTCGCCCATTTCGCCGCTTTTCAAGCCGCTGACGACCGGTGTCTTGCCGGCCGCATAAGTCACATCTTCACGTGCGCCGCCGGCGTCAATGGCAATGACCACCAGACCCGCGCCGCCGGCTTCAAGCACTTCAAGCACCCGGTCATAGCCGAACACCAGAAGATCAGAGCGCCGGGCCAGGCCGATGATATCAAGGCATCGCTTCGCCAGCAGTGCCTCAACCCTCTCGGCCAGATCATCCGGCACCACGACCTGGGCCTTGGCAGCACGTGCAAAATGCTTCTTGGCACATGCCGTTTTCAAGGCGGCCATATCCGCACTGACCCAAATACCGCGGCCCGGCAACCGTTCGCCAAGATCAGGTACTATAACACTTTCCGGGCCGACGACGAACCGCAGCAGCCCGGTTTTGGGTGCCGTTTCACCAGAAACGATACAGCGGCGTTCGGGCTCGCTCTCTCTGGTCGCGGGTTTTGTCATTTCAGCCAAGGCCGTCATTAATACCTGTATCCCTTACTTACTGGACCGTTTCTGCTGCATCTTCAGCCGCATCTTCAACTGCCGGTTCATCATCGGCAAACCAGTGCGCCCGCGCTGCCATGATCAGTTCGTTGGCCTGATCCATGTTCATCGACCCGGACGGGGCAATTTCAAGAAGCTCATCGCCGGCGAGGTCTGCCAGGTCATCACGCGACTTGATCCCGTTTTCACCCAACGCAACCATCAGGGTCGCCGTCATGCCTTCAAGTTCCGCAACGTCTTCTTCGACGCCGAGTTCCTTGCGCTTGGCATCCATTTCTTCCTCGCGGGTTGCGAGGTGGTTCCGTGCCCGCGCCTGGAGTTCGGCGGCGACGTCTTCGTCAAAACCTTCGATGTCCGTCAAATCCTCGATCGGCACGAAAGCAACTTCCTCAACCGTACTGAAGCCTTCGGTCACCAGCAGATGTGCAATCACGTCATCAACGTCAAGCGAATCCACGAACATCTTCGAGCGGTCCTGGAATTCCTTCTGACGGCGCTCGGATTCTTCCGCTTCGGTCAGAATATCGATGTCCCAGCCGGAAAGCTGCGAGGCAAGACGCACGTTCTGACCGCGCCGCCCAATGGCGAGGCTGAGTTGCTCGTCGGGGACCACGACCTCGATCTTGTTGTTGTCTTCGTCGAGAACGACCTTGGCCACCTCGGCGGGCGCCAGTGCGTTGACGATGAATGATGCAGCATCCGGCGACCACTGGATGATGTCGATTTTTTCACCCTGCAGTTCGCCGACAACGGCCTGGACGCGCGAACCGCGCATCCCGATGCAGGGGCCGACCGGATCAATCGAGCTGTCGTGCGAGACAACGGCGATTTTCGCGCGTGACCCCGGGTCGCGGGCAACCGACTTGATTTCGATCACGCCGTCATAGATTTCCGGAACTTCCTGCGCAAACAGCTTGGCCATGAAATCCGGGTGGGTGCGCGACAGGAAAATCTGCGGGCCGCGCGGCTCCTGACGGACATCGGCGATGTAGGCGCGAATGCGGTCGCCGTTATTGAAATGCTCGCGTGGAATCGACTCGTCACGGCGCAGGATCGCCTCGGCACGGCCGAGATCGATGATCGCGTTGCCATATTCCATCCGCTTGACCAGACCATTGACGATTTCGCCGATGCGGTCCTTGTACTCTTCAAACTGACGCTCACGTTCGGCTTCGCGGACTTTCTGAACGATAACCTGTTTGGCGGTCTGCGCGGCGATCCGCCCGAAATCGATCGGCGGCAGAATGTCGACGATGAACTCCCCGGCGGCGGCGTCTGGCTTTTTGCGCTGCGCTTCGCTCAGGAACATCTGCGTCACTTCATTTTCGCGCTCGACGCCGTCTTCCAGCACTTCGATATAGCGTGCCAGCATGATTTCACCCGATTTCCGGTCGATATGGGCGCGAATATCATGTTCATGCCCGTATTTCGATCGTCCGGCTTTCTGGATCGCCATTTCCATGGCCTCCAGAACTTCCTCACGTTCGATGCCCTTGTCCCGCGCAACCGTGTCGGCGACAACAAGCAGTTCAGGCCGGGCATGTACGTCGCCGGCTTCCATAAGCGTTTCACTCATGAGCTTTTTCTTCCTCTAGCTTGGCAAGCATCTCGTCCGTAATGATGAGTTTGGCTTTGGCGATGGCGGCATGTTCCAGTCGGACTTCTGCCCCATCCATATTGATTAATACGTCGGATCCATCCGTTCCCGTAACCCGGCCCCGGAATTTCCGGCGCCCGTCAATCAGGGACTTCATTTCTATTTTAGCGTCGAACCCGGCGAAGCGTTCATAATCGCCAAGGCGCACCAGCGGACGGTCCAGACCGGGGGAACTGACTTCCAGGGAATAGGCCCCCGGTATCGGGTCCTCGACATCCAGCACAGCGGATACGGCGCGTGAAATATCGGCGCAATGTTCGACCGTCATTTCGCGGCCGTCCTTCGGTTCCGCCATGACCTGCAGCACGGCGTTATCGCCGCCGCTGATCGACACGCGCACAACATCGAAGCCCATACCTTCAATGGTCGGCGTCAGCAGCTGTTCTACACGTTCAGCCAGCAAAACTTCGCTCACGTCTGTCCTCTTGGTTCCGCCACAGCGAACCCGAAGGATCGCATTTTGGCATTAAAAAAGGCGGGCCGTTGGCCCACCCATCAATCTCTAGTACATCGTTAGATTAACGAGTGCCCCCGTAAGGGCAGGGGTGATATATCCAGATTGACCAAGAAATGCAAGAGGATTGTCAGGTTTTCAATGCCCTAGGCAGGGCGCGAACGGCGCCGGAAGCCGAGGTATGCCGGCTTGTCGCCTTTGGCAATCGCCTTTGTTTCATAGCGTGTCGGAATCCAGTCTGCGGGCGGTGCGCGCCAATCCGCAGGGCTTGACGCCGTCCAGAACCAGTCCGGGTGCCGCTGCACCTCGGCCAGGGCCCATGCCACATACCCCATGTGATCGGATGCAAACAGTAATGATGCGCCGTCACGTGCGATGCGGGCCAGTGCATCCAGGGTTTCAGCCTGAAACACCCGTCTGCGGTTGTGCCGCGCCTTGGGCCAGGGATCCGGAAAAAGTATATATATACGCGACACCGACGCTTCCGGAAGCCGTCCCAGCAGCAGCCGCACATCGTCATCGAACAGCCGGATATTTGTCAGATTCAGTTTCTCGACATCGGCAAGCAGTGCAGCGATCCCGTTGATGAACGGCTCGCAGCCGATGAAATCGACATCCGGATTGGCCGCGGCTTCGCCACTCAGGTGCTCGCCGGCACCAAAGCCGATCTCAAGACGCAGCTCACGGTCCGGCGGGCCGAAACCCGGCGGCAATGTCACCGGCGCATCGGAAGATGCCTCGGCAATCATAAGTTTCGGCAGAAGCTCATCGACCAGATGCTGCCGACCGGGGCGGAGTTTATGTGTCCGCCGCCGGCCGTACCACATGGGTTTGCCCGACGGGTCTTTGGGCGGGTTCTTGTGCGGGTCCTTGGGCATGTCCCGGGACATGTGTCGGCCCCTCAGGTCAACGTGATCAGAACGCGGATTTCAGTGCGTCCGCGATATCGGTGCGTTCCCAGGAGAAACCGCCGTCTGCATCCGGTGCACGGCCGAAATGCCCATAAGCCGCTGTCCGGGCGTAAACGGGCCGGCTCAGTGCCAGATGCTCGCGGATACCGCGCGGGGACAGATCGACGAGTTCGCAAAGCTTGGCAGCAATCGCATCCTCATCAACCTTACCGGTGCCGTAGGTGTCGATATACACCGACAACGGCTTGGAAACACCGATCGCATAAGCGAGCTGAATCGTGCACTTGTCGGCAAGACCGGCAGCGACGACGTTCTTGGCGAGATACCGTCCGGCGTAAGCCGCGGAGCGGTCGACCTTGGTCGGGTCCTTGCCGGAGAATGCACCACCACCATGCGGGGCTGCGCCGCCGTACGTGTCGACGATGATCTTGCGGCCGGTCAGGCCTGCATCACCATCGGGGCCGCCGATGACAAAGCGCCCCGTCGGGTTAACGTAAAATTCCTCTTCCGGGCACATCCAGCCAGCGGGCAGTACGCTCTCGACGATCGGGCGGACCAGTTCGCGCACATCATCCTGTGACAGGTCTTCGTGGTGCTGGGTGGAAACGACGACAGACGTCGCACGGACCGGCTGGCCGTTTTCATACTGCAGCGTGACCTGGCTTTTGGAATCCGGGCCGAAACCTGAAAATTCCCCTGACTTCCGCTTAACCGCCATTTCCTTGAGGATGCGGTGCGAGAAATCGATCGGAGCCGGCATCAGATTGTCGGTTTCGTTACACGCATAACCGAACATGATGCCCTGATCGCCAGCGCCTTCATCCTTGTTGCCAAGCGCGTCGACGCCCTGTGCGATGTCAACGGACTGCGGGTGCACATGGACTTGAACCTGGGATTTCTCCCAATGAAAGTTTTCCTGATCGTAGCCGATGTCCTTGACCGCGAGGCGCGCCAGCTCTTCGAGCCGGCTGGCAGGAATATCGCCGGCACAGCGGGTTTCACCGGCCAGAACGATCAGGTTGGTGGTCACCAGGGTTTCAACCGCAACACGCGATCCTGCGTCTTCAGCCAGATAGGCATCGACGATTTCATCGGAAATACGGTCGCAGATTTTATCCGGATGGCCTTCGGAAACGGATTCGCTGGTAAAAAGGTAATTTGATCTGCTCAAGTCGGTCCCTCCCGAGCTGGTATTAAATGCCTGTTTCATGGACCGGGGGCTGCGGAACGGATCGCGCTTATAGCCCACTTAGCTCAGTATTTAATGTGGCGGCAAGCGGTCCAAATCCATCCACAACGACCAAAAGGACGCGAACGTCTTTTTGCAACTTCCACGCTTCGCGTCAAGACAATCCGAACAAAAGACCAAACGGAACTTTCAATTCAGGGAGGCAGTTTTGAGGGTTATTCGTCGTCAGGCAGATTCGCCATCGATCGCAGAAGGTCATAAAGCCGCTTACGAATCTTCTCATCCTGTATTCTGTAATAGGCGCGAACCAGTTCCAGTGTTTCCTGACGCGCCAGCGGATCATCTTCGAGTTTCACCTGATCCTGATCCGACATGCCGGCGTTGTTCGCTGCCGGGACAGTCGTTCCACCGGGCAGGGCAATGGCCGGCATATCCTGGAAAAAGAATGACACAGGGACATCAAGTATGGTGCTGAACTGGTAAATCCGGCTACAGCCGATGCGATTCGCACCGCGTTCGTATTTCTGAATCTGCTGGAAAGTCAGGCCGACGGCTTCCCCGAGCTTTTCCTGAGACATGCCCAGCATCGTCCGGCGCAGGCGCACGCGGCTGCCGACATGAACATCAACGGGGTGTGCCGTCCCGGGTGGGTACTCACGTTGACGGCGGCCCCGGCCGATGCCGGCGGGGCTCATATAAAAATGCGGTATCTTAGCCAAAGCCAATCTCCCTAATCTCCAAGACAACGGCGTTGTACCTTCCGGGGCCGGCGCTGTCTCAGATTGCGGGGTAGATCCGAGATCAGGTTGTGCCGGTTTGCCGTCTGAAACGACCGAATAACGCGCTAAGTATACCGACCCACGCGATAATCAAACCTGTGGTTTGTCCGTAGTTGGCGAAAAAAGTTTTCTCCAGCGGCAAAGGCAGAGGCGCATCAATGACACCCTGTTCATCAAGGTCGATCTGGTTCCTTACCCGTCCATAAGGATCAATCACGGCGCTGATCCCGGTATTCGCGACCCGGACGACCGGAAGCCCCTCTTCTATTGCGCGGAACTTGGCCTGCACCAGATGCTGCCTCGGCCCGGTCGACGGCCCAAACCAGCCGTCGTTTGTTATATTGAGTATCCAATCCGGGCGATCATTTTCATTCACGACATTGCCGGAGAATATTATTTCGTAACATATGCTCGCCGCAAAT
This sequence comes from Rhodospirillales bacterium, assembly GCA_040218645.1. Lineage (GTDB taxonomy): Bacteria > Pseudomonadota > Alphaproteobacteria > Rhodospirillales > Casp-alpha2 > UBA4479. The sequence continues at coordinate 559,023 of JAVJQZ010000013.1, read as the reverse complement.
GGCGGGGTGCCGTTCGTATGTTGCGTTTCCGGACCTGGACCTGAAGTGAAATCGCCCCGCCCTTCGGTCAGTTTACCGAAGGGCAGAATCCCCCTGAGCGGTACGTACTCGCCAAAAGGCACCAGGTGAAATTTATCATAGATATCCGCGACCTTGCCGTCGTCATTGACAACGAACAGGCTGTTGTAGGCTTTGCCGGCTTCATCACGGCGCGGTGCGCCGAATACGAGGGCGCCCCCGGCCGGCACGACCGGGGCAAGCATCGCGGGGATCGGGGAACCTGGCTCGAGAACATACGGCACGTTGGTTTCCGCCCAGATCACATGCGTCGGCGGACCAAGCGGGCCTGCGGTGCGTTTGCTCATCGCCATCTGCCGAATGACATGCTGCTGACGCAGCTCTGAAACCCACTTCCTGGCCTGGGGGATCGCAGGCTGCACAAGTCGCAGGACGATATTATCGTGGGTCAGCAGACTGGCAGCATCAACACGCCATCCGCCCCCGGCCCACAGGACCGGCAGCAACAGGCTGAAACCCAGCACGACCAGCGCCTGCTGGCGCAAAGCGGCCCGGGTATGCCCATACAACAGCGCCGGTGCGGCGAAAATCATCACCGTCAGAAAGCTCAAACCAAGAGATCCGATCCAGGCGGCGGACTGCATCATCTCGGGTAACCCGCCCCAGACGGATGATACGGGGTTCCACGGAAATCCAGTCAGGACCCAGCCCCGCAACCACTCCGCAAGTGTCCAGCAACCGGCAAACGCCGGGATAAGAAACACATGAAATCCCCGGCTTTTCCGGACGATGGCATGGAACACTGCCCCCGTCAGGGCCGTATAGATGCCCATCCCGAGGGCAATCCCTATCACCGCGAACGGCATCAGGAATGCATATCGTTCCGCATCCACCAGAAAAGCGTGACCGATCCAGTAAAAGCCGCCGCCGAACCAACCGATACCAAACAGCCATCCTTCAAGTGCCGCCTGGCGCCAGTTAACGGCTGTGCGGATCAGCACAACGAGGCCCGCCATGGCAGGCCAAAGGACTGGGATCAAATACAAGGGCGGCAAGGCTGCGACCGACAGCAGCCCCAGGATCAGCGCAATGAGTCTCCGAAACCACATTTTCTCGAGATTGGTTCCGAGGAAGCCTGCGGCCTCAGTCATTTTGCAGCCGGAACATTTGCCGCATGATCGTGGGCTGAGCCCTTTCGGATCCGCACGCGATGTATCCGCCTGGGGTCCGCATCCAGAATTTCGAATTCCGTGCCGTCGGGAAGGGTAATGATTTCACCGCGGATCGGCACCCGTCCGGCAATCGAAAAGACAAGACCGCCCAGCGTGTCGATATCCTCATGATCTTCATTGCTGAAAACCCTGCCGATACGTTCTTCAAAGGTCTTCAGTTCGATCCTGGCATCGGCGAACCATGAACCGTCACGGCGGTGCTCCATCTTCGGCTCATCATCATTGTCATGCTCGTCATCAATTTCGCCGACGATTTCCTCGACCAGGTCTTCAATGGTCACCAGCCCATCGACACCGCCGAATTCATCAACCACCAGCGCCATGTGTGAACGTTTGACGCGCATTTCCAGAAGCAGTTCGAGCACGCGCATCGACGGTGCCACGAACAAAAGCTTGCGCTTTACTTCGTCAAGCTTGAACGCAGCATCCCGGCCCCGCCAGCCGACCACATCCTTGATGTGAACCATCCCCTGCGCATCGTCGAGGGTCTCGGTGTAAATCGGCAGACGCGAGTGGCCCTCGCGGGTCGAGACATCGATTACTTCCTGCAGCGACGCATTGTTCGGTATCGCAACGATATCGGCACGCGGCACCATAACGTCGTAAATCGTCAGGTTTCGCAGTTCGAGGATATTTGCGACAAGCAGCCGCTCATCCGGATCAAGAGGCTGTTCGGATTCTTCGCGTTCGTCGATCAGCTCATCGAGAGTATCGCGGGCAGATCCGTTCGAGCCGGAAATCCGTTTCAGATTGCGCATCCAGACACGGATGCGGTCGGAGAGATTCTGGCTTTTGCCGGGATCGTCGTTGTTGACCTCGCTCGAACTCGGAGGGTCCTCGGTCGGGTTTGAGTCTTTCATATCCTGTTCTGTCATTTCTGCAGCGCCATCGTCCCGCGCTGATATGGGTTATCCACCCCCATTGATGCAAGTACTTCTATTTCCAGCATTTCCATCTGTTCGGCGTCATCGTCGTTCTCGTGATCATACCCCGCCAGATGCAACATACCATGGACCAGAAGATGACAAAAATGATCGGCAAATGACAATCTCCCCGCACCGGCTTCTCGGACCAGAGTTTCGTATGCCAAACAAATATCCCCCAGCGGCAGCGGGATTTCATCGGGGAAACCGTTTTCTGCACTTTCCCCGGACGGGAAAGACAGGACATTGGTTGCGCTATCCTTTTCCCGGTATCGGGCGTTCAGCGTTTGCTGAGCCGCATCGTCACTCAACAGCACCGACACCTCATACGTCCGTGGCGGATAGTCCAGAAACCCGAAAGCCGCGCTTAGAGTATCCCGGCAAAATGCCGCAGGATCAGCGAGCATAGTGCGCCATGCCGGATTCGTGATCTCGACGTCGACACTGAGACTCTGTGTGTCCACAGCAACTCCCGAGATGATCTCAGTCTTCATCGTCCCCTGCAGCCTTGTCATCCTTCTGGTACTCGGCGCCCGAACCGCGACGGTTTTCGAGCCCCTTGTACGCATTCACGATACGACCGACCAGCGGATGACGAACCACATCCTTTTCATTAAACCGCACGAAGCGAATTCCCTCGACACCGGACAACGCTTCACGGGCATCGCGCAGGCCGGAACGTGTCCCCCGGGGCAGATCGACCTGACTAAGGTCGCCGGTAATCACCATGCGTGAATTTTCACCCAATCGCGTCAGAAACATCTTCATCTGCACCGCCGTCGTGTTCTGGGCTTCATCCAGAATGACGAAGGCATTGGCGAGGGTCCGGCCACGCATGAAAGCCAGAGGCGCCACTTCGATTTCACCGCTCTCCAGGCGTTTCTGCACCTGTTGCCCCGGCATCATGTCATGCAAGGCATCGTATAAAGGACGTAAATAAGGGTCGACTTTTTCGCGCATGTCACCGGGCAAAAAACCGAGCTGTTCACCGGCTTCGACCGCCGGGCGCGACAGAATAATCCGCTCGACGTCGCCCCGGACGAGGCGCTCGACGGCTTTGGCGACTGCCAGATAGGTTTTCCCCGTCCCTGCCGGCCCTTCGGCAAAGACCAGTTCGGATTCATCAATGGCCCGCAGATAATCCGCCTGGGTCGGTGTCCGCGCCGTAACCACGCGGTTACGGATACTGACCCCGGCATCGGTGCTCGGCATCCTGCGTTCCGGCTCTGCGGAGAAGCGCAGCATGGCATCAACTTCCGGCTGGTCCACGTCCTGGCCTTTTTCCAGCCGCTCATAAAGAGCGTCCAGAACGCTGATGGACCGGGCCACGGCTTCGGCATCTCCGGCAATCGTCACTTCGTTTCCACGCGCATGGATCACCACCCCCAGTGCACTTTCGATCTGTGCCAGATGGCTGTGATGCGACCCGAAAAGCGCAATGGCCAGGCCGTTTTTCGGAAACGATTTCTTGCGTGTGATGGCCCCGGATTGAGGCGCCCGGGTCGCCGTGCGGCTGCCCCGGCTCAAGCGACGGCCTCCCGTTGCTCACCAACCACGGCGGATAGACTGTTCGGTTTGGCTGTTTCGATCATGACGGTGACGATTTCTCCCAAAAGGTTATCGGACAACGTAGCATGAACGGCCTGCATATACGGACTGCGGCCGACGAGTTGACTGCCGCGTGCGCCGACGCGGTCGAACAGCACCGGCATTTCGCGACCGACGCAGGTCTCGTTAAAGGCGATCTGCTGGCGGTTGAGTTCCGCCTGAAGTTCCTGGAGCCGCGCCGATTTAAGCGCTTCGGGCACCTGGTCTTCCATGTCCGCTGCCGGTGTGCCCGGGCGCGGACTGTATTTGAAGGAATACGCCTGGACAAAACCGATATCGCGAACCAGATCCATGGTTTCCTGAAAATCCTTATCCGTTTCCCCGGGGAAGCCGACGATGAAATCCGACGACAGGGCCAGATCCGGCTGGGCGTCACGCAGTCTGTGAACGACGTCGGCATATCCGCCGGCACTGTGCCGCCGGTTCATGGCTTTCAGAACCTTGTCCGAGCCGGACTGCACGGGAAGATGCAGAAACGGCATCAATTCAGGCACGTCCCTGTGGGCGGCGATCAGGTCGTCATCGACTTCGGCCGGGTAGGACGTGGTGTAGCGGATACGGTCAAGACCGTCGATCCCGGCGAGTTCGCGGATCAGACGGCCAAGCGTCCACTCGCCCCCATCCACATGCTGCCCGTGATAGGCGTTCACATTCTGCCCCAGCAGCGTGATTTCCCGGGCACCCTTGCCGGCGAGCAGCCGCGCTTCTCGCAGCACCGGATCAACGGGACGGGAGAATTCGGCCCCACGCGTATATGGTACCACGCAAAACGTGCAGAATTTGTCGCATCCTTCCTGAACCGTCAGGAAAGCGCTGGCTCCGTCCAGCTTGCCTGCTTCCGGCAACTGGTCAAATTTGTCTTCGGCCGGGAATTCCGTATCGACCACGGCATGGCCGCGGCTTTCGACTTCACGCAGCATCAGCGGCAACCGGTGATAGGTTTGCGGCCCGAATACGAGATCGACATAGGGTGCGCGGCGCAGGATTTCCTCGCCCTCGGCCTGGGCGACACATCCGCCGACGGCAATCCGCATCGGTCTCTCCGTATCCGCCCGGGACGATTTCTCAAGCCGCAGCCGCCCCAGTTCGGAGTACACCTTTTCCGCTGCTTTCTCGCGGATGTGGCAGGTATTCAGGATGACAAGGTCGGCGCCTTCCATATCATGGGCATGCTCATATCCCAGCGGGGCCAGAACGTCATGCATGCGCGAAGCATCATAGACGTTCATCTGGCAACCATATGACTTGATGTGGACGGACTTTTTCACGGTCACTCTTTGCATCCCGTCACCATCACGGGCGTCGCACAAGAACCGGTATGGTTCCCGGCTTTTCGGGCGCGGAACATGATCATCGGACGAGCACCTGTCAAGCGGTACGCCCCGTGAGCCGTGTTCTCATTTCGATTTACCTGATCCTTTTAGGGGTATGCCGTAAAGTTCAAGGCGGTGGCCGACCAGTTCCAGACCGTGCTCGCGGGCAACCCGCTCCTGGAGCCGTTCGATTTCCTCGTTCTGGAATTCGATCACACGGCCGGTCTTCACGTTGATCAGATGATCATGGTGCTCTTCCGAAACTTCTTCGTAACGTGCCCGTCCGTCACCGAAATCATGGCGCTCGACAATGCCTTCATCTTCAAACAGACGCATCGTCCGATAGACCGTCGCAATGGATATCTTGGAATCCTGCTGCGAAGCGCGACGGTACACTTCCTCTACGTCAGGATGATCTTCAGCATCGGACAGAACCCGCGCGATAACACGGCGCTGCTCGGTCATTTTAAGGCCTTTATCGACACACACTCTTTCGAGGCGAGATTCGTCCATACCCATCCCTTATCGTTCAATTCACTGATGGTAGCGCCCCGAACGCGTTGTGTGAAGAGGCGAAGGCGCTGAATAAGCCTCCAGCGCAATTATTTTGTCTTTTTACGCGCGCCGGGTTTGCGTCCAAGACCTATCTTTTTCGCCAGCGTGCTGCGCTTCTTGGCATAATTCGGCGCAACCATGGGGTAATCAGCGGGCAATCCCCAGCGTTCACGGTACTCTTCCGGCGACATGTTATAGGATGTCTTCAGGTGGCGCTTCAGCATTTTCAACTGCTTGCCGTCCTCAAGACAGACGATGTAATCCGGCAAAATGGATTTTTTAATGGGCACGGCCGGCTGCGGCCGTTCTGCGGGCACGTCACCGCTGCTGAGAGTCTGTAATGTGGAAAAAACGTCCTTGATGATTTGCGGTAAATCATTCGCGGCAATAGTATTGTTTGAAGCGTGTGCGGATACGATCTCTGTGGTGAGTTCGAGTAAATCCGTTTGTGAAGGCTGTTCTGACATCAGCTTTTTCTCCGTTTGTTTTTGTTGTTCCGGATTGAACAATTCTAGGCGGGGAAGGTTTTATAAGTATTTTCTCATACTGGTGCAAGTTAACCCATGACGAAAAACAATAATCAGGAAGAAATTATTAGTCCCGATCATAAAATAGATATAACCGGGCTTATTTGTCCAATGACGTTCGTACGGACAAAACTTTTGCTGGAAAGAATCGCTGTCGGCGAAGTGCTTGAGGTTCGTCTGAAGGGAGAAGAGCCGCTGCACAATGTCCCACGCTCAACCCGCCAGCACGGGCATACGATTTTGTCGCTGGAACCGGAAGCCCCCGATCAGGGACCAGAGGGAATTCACCGTCTTCTCATTCGCAAGGATAGCGCCTGACCGGGCCTGAAGGACTATGGCCGATCAGGGATTTGGCGGGCTCACGTCAGGGGGGCGAAGGTATAGAGGTGTTGGCGGATATTCCCCGGATTTCTGCAACCATTCCAGTCCGAGCCGGGCAACCACCCTCGGATCGGGCACATCAATCCCGGCCAGGTGACGGACGTCAAAGTCCTGGCGAAGCGCAGAGGCTACCTTATCGCCCGCATCCCCGGCCACGGCGATCCGGCTTCTCCCCGCCAGAAGTCCCGCCACATCGTCGGGCCGCAGCACGGCGGGCCCGTTTTGTGCCGAACCATCCGGCTCATAGACCTGAATAAACAGTTCCTCGCGTTTGCTGTCGACGGCAACAACCAGCGCCTCCATATCCTCAATCAGACTGTCGTCCAACGCCTGCCTGACAAGGATATCGAAGGTCACGATCCCCAGGCACGGCCGGGCGATCGTCAGCGCCAGCGCCCGTGCCGCCGCCAACCCGATTCTCAGACCCGTAAAAGCCCCCGGGCCCCGGGTAACGGCCAGTCCGTCAAGATCACCAAAACCCAAACCTGCCTGCTGCATGACCTCAGCAATCATCGGCATCAGTGCTTCCGACTGGCCGCGGGCCATACGCGCGCACGCCATGGCAAGGCAGTCCTCATCACGAACGATGGCCGCCGCGCAGCCCGTGGTTGCCGTGTCGATGCCAAGGATAACCGTCATCTCTGAGCCGCACTCCGAAAATTAAACTTCATGAATAGAACAGATGGCGAATGATGACCACATACGTCGTCACCACGCATGACGACAGGAAAATGACCGGCGGCCCCCAGCGCCAGGCGATCACGTGACTGGGCAGACCGACCACCCGTGCCATGAACAGCGTCGTCGCGGAAAACGGCGAGACCATGGTCGAGGTTCCCCACACCCCGAGCAGTGCAATGGCAAGGATTTCCGGCGCAATGCCGATAATGTCCGGCGGCAGCACTTCACCGATCAGGATGGCGATAATGACGGGATGCAACCCGGCCATACCCAACAGGGACGTCCCGAAAACGATACCGACAATAATCATGTCCTGCGATATGCCCAGATGCTGCACCCAGGCGGATATCGTTTCCGGCGGCAGAACCCTGGAAACACCAACCCCGAATACGGATGCAGCGACAAAAGCAACGGCTTCGTTCCGCAATTCCGGGAGGTTGATAAATATGCGCCGGATCAAAGGCTTGGCGCCTTCCTTCCAGCGCACACCTTTGTTCACCTGAACCGCCGCCCACGCAATCGCAAACGGCGGGCCGATGACCCCCAGCGCAATCGGGATCGGCAAACCGAACACTTCGTGCGCCCCCATGACCAGAAAAATCAGCTGAAACAGGATGAAGCCTGCCCAGCTCCAGGTCTGAACAGATAGGGACGGCCCGCTTCTGACGCTGTCCGCAACGGGCTTTTCGCGCAGGAAGATTCTGTCGTACCCCCAGCCGACAAGCAGCAGAAAGAATGACAGCCCCAGACCAAGGGGCGCGATTTCCGTCCAGCTGAGTTCGGGGATCGCCGCCAGAACAACGGAAATACTGACATAAAACGGCCCCCAGGTAGAAGCCGTGGTAAAGCCCAGCATCAGACAGATCGACAGCCGTTTCCTGAGCCGCGCGTTGGTTTGCTCCCCGACCATCACCGAGAGCAGGCTCATCGCGGCAAGGTTCAGCACGGAACCGAGAAGATGCCCGCTCAGCCACAGGATGGGATATCGCCGTCCCGCCGGCTGGGCCACAACGGCATCTCTCAGAAGCCGCAGCGATGGACTGGTCACCGCCGGTTCGCGCAACCACGTCACGGCAAAGAACATGACCAGAAAAATCTGCGCCCGCTCCAGGCCGTTCGTGACCCCCCCGACAAAGTCACCGCCGGCCCAGGCCGCCAGCCCCCCAAGACCAAACAGCAACGCGCCGACATTGCGTTGCAGCGGGGGTGATCTGGTGAATTCAGCAGCAAGAAAGATGACCGTCAGGCAAACGCCGATTTCCCGCCCATAGGGAAACGGCCAAATTCTGGCAGTAATCGCAACGACGACCAGGATCAGATAAATGCTCGCTGAGAACACGTTGCGTGTCACGTTATCGCCTTGCCGTCACATGGTGCGGGCCTGCATGCCGGAATGCATGACTTACCAGTTATTATTCGACGCGGCAGGCTTCTGCAAACGCCAGACGGGGACTACGGGGAAAAAGATCCTCGTCCGTACCGTACCCGATGTTGCAGAGAAAGTTCGATTTGACGGTCGTCCCGGCAAAGAAAGCGGCATCGACTTTTTTCTTGTCGAAACCGGACATCGGCCCGCAATCAAGCCCGCGGGCACGCGCTGCAATCATCAGATATGCGGCCTGCAGCGTGCCATTCCTGAAAGCCGTTTCGCGGATCAGGTCGTCGTTTCCAACGAACCATGATCTGGCATCGGTATGCGGGAACAGCTTGGGCAGTTTTTCGTAGAATTCCATGTCATGGCCGATAATAGCCGTAACCGGGGCCTGCATCGTCTTGTCGACGTTCCCGCCCATCAGGCAGGGGCGCAGCTTCTCTTTTGCTTCGTCCGACGTCACGAAAACGATGCGCGCCGGACTGCAGTTGGCGCTGGTCGGCCCCATGCGGGCAATATTCCAGATCTCTTCCAGCATGCCGGGCGGGATTTGCTTGTCTGCCCAGGCATTGTGCGTACGGGCATCCATGAACAGGGTGTCCAGGGCCGCATCCTTGAGTGGTGTTTTCGGGTGGTGTGTCATTTTAGTTCTCCGCAGCCTTGAAAAAAATGGGGCGCCGTGCGACCCGTCACAGTGCGCATGAATCATCTGTTTCATACTTGATGATGCTAACGCGATACCGCAACATTTCTTGCTAAGTGGATATTAATTCATCATGTTTCATAAGGGTCTGCCGCTCATAGGGGGAGCGTGGATGATTAGTTTCAGAAAATCGGTTCTTCTCGGTCTTATTTTGTCGGCACTTGTCAGCATCACTCTTGATGCGCATGCCAATGAGCCTGCGACCAAGGCCGTCGTCATTATGTACCACCGCTTTGGCGAAACGGACTTCCCGTCTACCAACGTCACCATGGAACAGTTCCGCGCCCATGTCGAAGAACTGCGTACGGGCGGCTATAACGTCGAATCGTTACCTAAAATCATTGCCGCCTTGCGCAACGGCGAATCCTTGCCGCCGAAAACCGTCGGGCTGAGCGTCGATGATGCTTACGAGAGCGTCTATACCCGCGCCTGGCCGATCCTGAAGGAAGCCGGCTTCCCGCTGACCGTCTTCGTCGCCACCGATCCCGTCGATAAAAACCTGCCCCGTTACATGAGCTGGGCGCAGATCCGCGAGATCGCCGAACAGGGCGTCACCATCGGCAGTCAGACGAAATCTCACCCGCATATGGCCGATCTTACGAGTGACATGATTGCTCGTGAGCTTCGTGAATCGAATGCACTGTTCGAAGAAAAGCTCGGGAATGCGCCGGATTTGTTCGCCTATCCCTACGGTGAAGCCAACATTGAAGTCATGGCGCTGGTCAAGAGCGCGGGCTTCGTGGCCGCATTCGGCCAGCACTCCGGCGCCATCGGCTCCGGCGGGGAAATCTATTACCTGCCTCGGTTCGCCATGAACGAGGCTTTCGGCTCACTGGACAGGTTTCAGCTGGCCGCCAATGCACTGCCGATGGGTGTCGCCGACATGACGCCGGATGACCCTACCGTCACCACGCCAAACCCCCCGTTGATCGGGTTTACGCTGAATTGGCCCGGAGACGGGCTGGACCGGCTCAACTGTTACGCATCACACGTCGACAAGCTGGATATTCAGCATCTGGGCAAGCGGATCGAGGTGCGCACCGATAAGGCGATGCCGCCCGGCAGAACACGGCTCAACTGCACCATGCCCGCCGGGAATGGCAGATGGTACTGGTTCGGGCGTCAGTTTTACGTTGCGAAAAAGGTTCAGACCGACTGATCGTCGTCGGTGCTGTCGGCGACCAGACGGGCATCGTCCAGTTCTCTCAGGTCATTGGCATTGATGATCGTCCGGACGCTGTCGACATATTCCTGACCGCGTTCGGAATATTTGGTCAGGCTGCCGGCGAGCAGGGAACCATCCAGCGCGTCACCGCCAAGCCGCAGATTAGCCCGTAGCCGACGCAGGGATTTGTAGGCACCATGCGTATTCAGGTTGCGCATATAGGCTGCAACCGACTGCTCAAGATTGTCGAAAGAGCGGACCTTGTGATCCATGCCTTCCGGTCGTTGCTGAGGAACGAGACCCTCGCCCCCGGCCGTCGTCCACTGGCCGTAAATGGCGTTGCCGTGTTGGGCAAAACGGGATGTGCCCCATCCGCTCTCTTCAGCAGCCTGCGCCATGGCCAATGACGGCGGAATGATGTCGACGCGGATCATCAGGGTATCGATGCTGTCGTCCTTGACCTTGTAGCGCTCGGCAAGCACCGCAAGCCACAGGCGGTCACGCGGCGAAAGCCGGCCACCCAGCGCGACTTCGGCCTTGATGCGAATCAGTTCGTGGCGGTCTCGGAGGATGCGCTCATTTTCCTGAAGGACCAGCGGCAGCATGGTCTTGAAAAACACGCTCTTCTTCAGTGAAACTTCCGGCACCGCATTCAGATCGCGCGGCATTTCGGCCATGAAAACCCTTGGCACCGGCGTGCCGTCGACGCGGACCCGGTCCAGGTGATAGCCCATCTTGTCGAAACTTTCTGCCAGGGCATGCGCATCCCGCAGCGACGTCACCGTGGCGCCAGCGGCAACCTCAATGTTTTCGAGATCTTCCGGCGCAACACGCGAAACGCCCTGATTGAGATGTGCCGTCTCGGCATGTGCCTGATCGAAGGACACCCGCGGGCTTGCTGTCAGGCCGGAATCCGGGCTGACCAGTGTGGCTGCGGCCGTCACGATCACGGCGCCGCCAATGAAACTTAGAATCAAGCGGTCGAATCTTCGAGTCGTCATTTCTGATTTCAGCGCCATGCTCCCGGCATGAACGCCGCCCCTACTCTCGTTTCAATCGCCCTGGGTTTTTTTCGGCTCTATCGTTAATCGTTCGGCGGTATTTTTACCTGACGAACCACTGGCCGGCTTTTAGTGGCAACATGGTTAACATAGACGAGTCCACCATGCTACCTATTTTGAGCATTTTGTTGTAATTCTTAATTTAACTAACAAAATGAGGGATTTAGCGCCTATTCGACGGCCCTGACTTCCTGAACTTCCGGCACATAATAACGCAACATGTTCTCGATGCCGTGCTTGAGAGTCGCCGTCGAGCTTGGGCAGCCTGCGCAGGCCCCCTGCATGTGCAACGACACGATTCCGCCTTCGAAGCCCTTGAAGACGATATCGCCACCGTCCTGCGCCACGGCAGGGCGGACGCGTGTGTCGATCAACTCCTTGATCTGCTTGATGATCGGGTCATCATCGCCGTCGGATGCGCCATCGTCCGCTTCCTCATCGTCGATCATCGGACGGCCGGACTGGTAATGCTCCATGATGGCGCCGAGAATTTGCGGGCGCATCACATCCCAATCCTTGTCATCGGATTTCGTGACGGTGACGAAATCGGATCCAAGGAAGACCCCGGCGACACCTTCGATCGCAAACAGGCGCGTGGCCATCGGCGAGCGGGCGGCTTCGGAGGATTCGGCAAAATTCGCCGTACCGTTCTGCATCACGGCCTTGCCGGGCAGAAACTTCAACGTCGCCGGATTAGGTGTGCTTTCGGTCTGAATAAACATCTCAATCTCCAATGCCGCTATGTGCGTCGTTATCGCTTGGGCCAGTATACCCCATAAGTGGGGCGCCGGTCAGAAAGATGCAACCTCGCCTGCGTTCAGCTGCGTTTTCTTTTCGGACGCAGGAAACCGACCACATCATGAACCTCGCGAAGCACAGGCTCTGCAATCGCGCGGGCACGCTCGGCGCCATCCGCCAGCGCATCATCAATCACCGCCTTGTCCCCCAGAAGACGCCGGTATTCATCCTGGATCGGGGCCAGCTTGGCGACGGCGACGTCAGACAGGCGTTCCTTGAGCGCGGAAAACTGCTGACCGGCGAATTCGGTCACCGCGTCATCAATGGTGGTATCCGTCAGCGCGGCGTAGATACCCAGCAGATTTCGTGCTTCCGGACGGCCTTCCAGGCCCTTTACCGTCTCCGGCAGCAGGTCCGGGTCGGTCTTGGCCTTGCGTATTTTACGGGAGATCGTCTCGGCATCATCCGTCATGTTGATCCGCGACAAATCCGACGGATCGGATTTTGACATCTTGGCGCTGCCGTCCTTCAGGGACATGACCCGCGTCGCAGTGCCTAGGATCAGCGGCTCGGGCACCGGGAACGTTTCCGTCTTGAAGTCATTGTTGAATTTCTGCGCAATGTCGCGCGCAAGTTCAAGATGCTGTTTCTGATCTTCGCCGACGGGGACGTGCGTTCCTTTATACAACAGGATGTCAGCAGCCATCAGGTTCGGATAGGCGAACAGGCCGACCGAGGCGTTTTCACGGTCCTTGCCGGCTTTCTCCTTGAACTGGGTCATGCGGCCGAGCCAGCCCATGCGTGCCACGCAGTTGAATATCCACGCCAGCTCGGCATGCCCCGCAACCTGCGACTGGTTGAAGATGATGTGCTTCTTCGGATCGACCCCGGCGGCGATCATGGCAGCGGCGACTTCACGTGTCGCCGTGCGCAGACTGGCCGGGTCCTGCCAGACGGTAATGGCGTGCAGATCGACAACGCAGAACACACAGTCGAAATCGTCCTGCAGCTTGACCCAGTTGCGGATCGCGCCCAGATAATTGCCGAGATGCAGATTGCCGGTCGGCTGGACGCCGGAGAAAATTCGCTCGCTCATGATCGTTCTAGGTCCGGTTGCGTTTATTGAGAGCGGGTTATCGCGCGTCGGCCATGAACGGTCAAGCGGACAGGACCGGAGTGAACGATATCAACCTGCCGCTCACCGGGCTCGGCGCAGGGTTCCCCTGATTTCGGATACCGAATAAACACCAAGGACTCGGGCCGCAATCAGATAAAGAGTTAATCCGCCGCCAACCAGAACCGCCAGCGCCGCGATCTGTTGCAGCAGGCTACCGGCCAGCCACGGCACGGCCCAGGCAGCCGCCAGCCAAAGTGCGCCCGCCATGATGACACTGGCCCCGGCGATCCCGAACAACCGGCGGATAAGCCGTGTATCGGCCCTGTAATGACCGCGCCTAGCCAGCACCACAACCAGCAGAGCGATGTTGAGCCAGGCCGACGCGCTTGATGCCAGTGCAATCCCGACATGCCCCAGAGGGCCCATCAGCAGGAGGTTCAGAATGACGTTCACGACCATCGCTACCGCCGCGATACGGACCGGCGTCGACGTGTCCTCGCGGGCGAAATACCCGGGCGTGAAGACCCGAATGCCGACATATGCCGGCAGACCGATTGCATAGGCCATCAGCGCCATCGCGGTTGCCCGGCTGGCTGCTTCATCGAATGCGCCACGCTGGAACAGGACCTGAATGATCGGTTCGGGAATGACAATCAGGGCCAGCGCCGCCGGAACGGTCAGCAACAGCGCGATTTCAATTCCCCGGTTCTGGGACATGTTGGCTTTTTCGGTATCGCCGGCTTCCAGTTGTCTGGAGATCATCGGCAGCAGGGCGGTGCCGACGGCAATCCCGACGACACCCAACGGCAACTGGGTGACCCGGTCCGCATAATACAGATATGAAACCGCGCCATCCGATATCGTCGTCGCCAGTATCGTGCCGATCAGCAGATTGATCTGATACAGACTGGCCCCGAAGACCACCGGTAGAATACGTCTGCCGAGTACGCGAACCTTGTCGCTCAGCACCGGGAACCTCAATCTGAGCACCACACCCTGACGGTGACAGTGCCAGGTCAGCCAGATGAACTGCACGATCCCGGCCGCGAACACCCCCCAGACAAGTGCGCGGCCGGATTCTTCGTCCGAACCGCCAAACCCCAGCAAGGCGACGATGAGGGTGATGTTGAGCAGCACGGGGGCTGCTGCCGCGGCACTGAACTTGCCAAAGGCATTCAGCACGCCGGACTGCAGGGCGACCAGAGATATGAACAGCAGATAGGGAAAGGCGATCCGTGAATATTCCGTCGCCATTTCCATTTTGCCCGGCACCTGGTCGAAACCCGGCGCCAGAAACGGCATCAGCCATGGCATGGCAATTTCAAAAATCGCAACAAAGACGAACAGCACAACAGCGAGTACGCTGAACGCCTGCTCCGCAAACGCCTTTGCGGATGCAGGGCCTTCCCCTACCAGACTTCGTGAAAACATCGGCACGAAAGCAGCCGCAAAGGCGCCTTCGGCGAAAAGCCGGCGAAACAGGTTCGGAAACCTGAACGCAACAACGAACGCATCGGCGACAGCGCCGGCGCCCAGAAAATTGGCAATCAATATATCTCGCGCAAAACCGAAGATACGGCTCAGCATGGTCATCGACCCGATGGCGGAAATGGCGCGAACGAGGTTCATGCGCAAAACCTCGGGGTCGATTGCGGCATCGTCATGGCACCCGTGACATCCAGCAGCCGGGGCCTTCCCCGAGCACGGCGCTCACTCAGCGGCCTCCGGCTCGACCGTCCCCGATACCCCCGTAACCGCCTTCAGGAGTTTACTGCGCACGTCCTCGATCTTGTTCGGCTGTTCCATTTTCAGCCCGAAGATGTCCTTCACATAAAACACGTCGACGACACGTTCCCCGTAAGTCGAGATGTGCGCCGAAGCAATCTGCAAACCGGCATTGGTCAGCACGTTGGTGATGTCGTGCAGGAAGCCAAGGCGGTCACGGCCGTTGACCTCGATCACCGTATGCGTCCGGCTCGCCTTGTTGTCGATCAGGACCCGCGGCGGCACCTTGAAGACACTGGTTCTGGACGGCATCGCATTGGCCCGGGCTTCCTTCAGCTCGTAGGCCGGTGACGCCAGACCCGAAAGCGCACGTTCAAGCCGGGTGCGGATTCGGTCCATGCGGGCACTTCCCGATACCGCCTCCGACTGACCGTCCTGAACCCAGAACGTATCCAGTGCCATACCGTTATTCAGGGTCACGATCTTGGCATCGACAATGTTGATCCCGCCAAGCGAGAGGGCGCCGGCAACCTTTGCAAACAGGCCCGGGTGGTCGATGGTAAAGACGACGACTTCCGTCGCGTCATGGGCTTCATCGGCACGAAGGTCGATCAGAAGGTTTTTCTGATTGATGGCTGCGGTGCGGATCAACTCGGCATGGCGCAGCAGGGCTTCCGTATCAAACGTCAGCCAGTAGGTTTCGCGGCCAAGATCAAGATGCGCCTGAATGCGTTCTTCGGTCCAGTCGGGAGACGTTTGCTTCAGCGCGTCGGCCAGTTTGTGCTTGGCGGTTTCGGCACGCTTGGAAAGCCGCTCCTGCGGACTTTCGCCCGACATGGCTTCGCGGGCCTGCCAGTACAGTTCCCGGAGCAAACCGGCCTTCCAGGCATTCCAGACGTTCGGGCCAACGGCACGGATGTCGGCGACGGTCAGAATCAGTAACAGCCTCAACCGCTCGGGTGACTGCACAACCTCGATGAAATCAGATACCGTTTTCGGATCATCGATATCACGTTTGAAAGCCGTGTGACTCATCAACAGGTGATAGCGCACCAGCCAGGAGACGGTCTCCGTTTCCCAATCGCTCAATCCCATGCGCGGACCGAGCTTGAGCGCAATATCCGCCCCCAGTTCGGAATGATCCCCGCCCCGGCCCTTGGCGATATCGTGCAGCAGGACAGCCAGATAAAGGGCGCGCTTCGACTGCACCTCACTGATGACCGAGCAGGCCACGGGATGGTCATCGATCAGCCGTCCCGTATCAATGCCGTGCAGCACACCGATGGCACGAATCGTGTGCTCATCAACGGTATAGACGTGATACATGTCGTATTGCATCTGCGCGACGACCCGGCCGAAATCGGGCACGAACTTGCCGAATACCCCCGCCTCGTTCATGCGCATCAGGGTCTTGTCGGGGTCCGGGCCGGTCAGAATATTGATGAATATTTCGTTCGCTTCAGGATCATTCTGAACCTTCTTCGTGATCCGCTTCAGGCTTTTTGTCACAAGCCGAAGTGTGCTCGGATGCACATCGAATTTGTGTTTCTGGGCTTGCCAGAACAGATCGAGCAGCTTCTTCGGATCCTGTTCGAACAGGTCGTCGTTGGCGACGGTCAGACGGTCCCCATCGACGTTGAAGCCGTCGACCTTGGGCCCACCCTTGCCGAACCGCGGCAGGCGAAAGCGCTGGCGCTTTTTCTTGTGCTGTTCCTCGAGCGCCGCGCAGATGATCCGTGTCAGATCACCGACGTCCTTGGCGATCAGGAAGTAATGCTTCATGAAACGCTCAACACCGCTCAGGCCTGCATGATCGGTGTAGGCCATTCGTTCCCCGATCTCGGTCTGGACGTTGAACGTCAGCCGTTCTTCCGGGCGATCGGCCAGATAGTGCAGATGACATCTGACGGTCCAGAGGAATTCCTGGGCTTTTTCAAAACGCCGCGCATCGTCGTTGGTCAGCACGCCCTTCTGTTTCAGATCGCCGATCGATTCCACGCCATAGAGATATCTGGCGATCCACATCAGTGTCTGCAGATCGCGCAACCCACCCTTGCCGTCCTTGATGTTCGGCTCAAGCACATAGCGTGTATCCCCCATCCGGCCGTGACGCGCATCGCGTTCGGCCAGCTTGGCCTCAACAAAAGCCATACCGGTATCGCTGACCACGTCCTGGTGAAACAGGCCGTGGAATTTGGCGAACTGTTCCTCATTTCCGGTAATCAGCCGGGATTCCAGAAGGCTGGTGCGGATCGTGATGTCTTCCTTGGAGAGCCGGACC
The DNA here is from genome assembly GCA_040218645.1 of Rhodospirillales bacterium. Lineage (GTDB taxonomy): Bacteria > Pseudomonadota > Alphaproteobacteria > Rhodospirillales > Casp-alpha2 > UBA4479. Next base: position 541,623 of record JAVJQZ010000013.1, on the reverse strand, counting down.
GCTTCCTCGGCGGAGCGGGTTGCATGGCCGACCTTGAGGCCCAGGTCCCAGAGCGTGTAGAGCACGTATTCGACGACCTGTTCGGTCTGCGGCGTCAGCTTGTAGGGCAATAAAAACATCAGATCGATGTCGGAATGCGGGGCCAGCTCGGCACGACCGTATCCACCCGTCGCCACCACCGACATCCGGTCAGCGGATATGTCCACGCCCAGGGGATAGACGTGTTCCGTCGCCACCTCGAAAATGATCCGGACCAGCTGATCAATCAGATAGGCACCGGCATGCACCGTGTTGGTACCGCTCTGCTCCCCGGCTTCGAAGCGCCGCTGGATTTCCGTGCGGCCGGCTTCAAGCGTATTTTGATATATGCTGAAGATCTCGCCCTGGGTGTCCGGTGTATATCCGGACCATCCAAGAATCTCGTCAAGGCGGGTCAGCACCGCCTTGCGCTCAATGATATCACGGGGTTTGGTCACCTTGATCATGGGCGGCATTTATACAGCCCCTGATGGCCGTTGGCCAAAACTGATCTGTCACAATGTTCGGCTGGCCCCGTGCCGGACCTGAGCGAAAGGGTTTCCCACGCCAAGTCAGTCGGGTTTATGCATAAGGGCAATAGATTAATCATGGCTATCTGCGATCAATGATTTGAGCCTATACAGCTCTTCCAAGGCCTGTAAGGGCGTCAAAGAATCTGGGTTGATCTTATTCAGGGCGACTTCAGCCTTGCTTTCTCTTTTAGGATTAATTCTTTGCGTCTGAATAGCAGAAAACAGTGGAAGATCGTCGCTTAACTGGCCGGACTGATTCGACTTTTCATTTTCCAGCCTATTCAAGATCATTTCGGCGCGCTTAACCAGGCTTGCCGGCAATCCAGCAAGTTGCCCGACATGTATACCGTATGACCGGTCTGCAACACCCGCAGCCACCTCGTGGAGGAAGACCACATCGTCTTTCCATTCCTTCACACGCATGGTGTAGCATTTCAGGTCAGCCAGCCGGGACGCCAGTTCGGTCAGTTCATGATAATGGGTCGCGAACAGGCCTCGGCAGCGATTGACTTCATGCAGGTGCTCGACCACCGCCCAGGCAATCGACAGGCCGTCGAAGGTCGACGTGCCGCGTCCGATTTCATCAAGGATAACCAGCGCCCGCGGGCCCGCCTGATGCAGAATCGCCGCCGTTTCGACCATTTCCACCATGAAGGTGGACCGTCCCCGTGCCAGATCGTCCGCTGCGCCGACCCGCGAAAACAGTCTGTCGACAATACCGATGTGCGCACGCCGCGCCGGCACGAACAGCCCGGCCTGCGCCAGCACGGCAATCAGCGCATTCTGGCGTAAAAACGTACTTTTACCGGCCATGTTGGGGCCGGTCAGCAGCCACAGCTTGGCCCCGGCTTCGGTGTCATCGCCCGCCTCAAGGCGGCTGTCGTTCGCCACAAAGGCGACATCGCCGCTTTTGGCCAACGCCTGCTCGACCACGGGATGCCGCCCGGCTTCGATGCTGAAGGCTTCGCTGTCATCGACAAGCGGGCGGACGAAATCATCGCCAAGGGCAAGCTCCGCCGTGGCCGCCGCCACATCAAGCACCGCCAGCGCCCCGGCCGTGGCATCGATGGCGGGGCCGGCGTCCCGGATCAGAGCACACAAGGTTTCAAAGATTTCCGTTTCCAGTGCCAGTGCCCGCTCGCCGGCCCGGGCGATTTCCGCCTCGAGTTCGTTCAGTTCAACGGTCGTATAGCGGACTGCGTTGGCCATTGTCTGGCGATGGATGAACGGGCTGTCGGTGCCGTTCGGAATCTGGTCGGCCTGTTTGGCCGTCACTTCGATGAAATAACCGAGCACATTGTTATGGCGCACCTTCAGCGCCTGCACCCCGGTCTCCTCCGCATAGCGCCGCTGCAGGGCGGCGATCAGGCGGCGGCTCTCGTCGCGCATCTCAACCAGCTCGTCCAGTCTGGGGTGATAGCCCTTGCGCACGAACCCGCCGTCGGCGCCGCTGATCGGCGGCTCATCAACCAGCGCACGGGAAAGCTCATCAATCAGATCATCATGACCGCCAAGGGCATCGACCAGTCCCGGCAGGTCCTGGGCCTGCTGCAGGGACGGCAAATCCTGAAGCCCCCGCTTGATCCCCAATGCCGCAACAAGACCGGCACGAATGGCGCCGACATCACGCGGACCGCCCCGCCCGATGGAAATACGGCTGAGCGCACGGGCGATCTCCGGCACCGCTTTCAGGCGTTCGCGCAATCCGTCCCGGGCACGGCTGTCGGCATGAAACACATCAGCCAGATCGAAACGCGCGTTGATTTCATCGGGCGCCGTCAGCGGGGCGGCAATCCGCGCCGCCAAAAGCCGCGCCCCGCCGCCGGTCACGGTCCGGTCGACGGCATCAAGCAGGCTACCCTTGCGCCCGCCCGACATGGTCTGCGTGATTTCCAAATTGCGGCGGGTGGCTGCGTCGATTTCCATCACCGCGCCCTGTTCGACACGGGCCAACGGATGCAGCCGCGGCAACCTGCCTTTCTGGGTCAGCTCGACGTAGTCCACCAATCCGCCCGCCGCGGCGATTTCGGCACGCGAGAACGCGCCGAAAGCATCCAGCGTCCTGACCCCGAACAGGTCCAGCAGCCGGCGTCGTCCATTTTCACTGTCAAAGCGGGCCTGCGGCAACGGTGTCAGCCTGTCGGCGACATCGAACCACGTCTGTTCCGGCAGCGCATCGCCCAAAAGACTATCGGCGGCGATCACCTCCCCTGGATCGAGACGGGCCAGAATTGCCGCGATATCGCCGGGCGCGGCACTTTGCGCCCGGAAATCACCGGTCGAGACATCTAGCCAGGCCACGGCGAATTCGGATTGGGCCCGGGCCACGCAAGCCAGATAGTTCGCGCGCCGGGCTTCGAGCAGATGGTCCTCGGTAATCGTGCCAGGCGTCACGACCCGCGCAACACCACGCTGGACAACGGATTTCGACCCTCGCTTCCTGGCTTCCGCCGGGTCTTCCGTCTGTTCGCAGATGGCGACACGAAACCCCTTGCGGATCAGCCGGTTCAGGTAGGTCTCGTGGCTATGGACCGGTACGCCGCACATGGGGATGTCTTCGCCCAGATGCTTGCCCCGCTTGGTCAGCGCGATATCCAGTGCGGCGGCGGCGTTCACCGCATCATCGAAAAACAGCTCGTAGAAATCGCCCATCCGGTAAAACAGCAGATCATCCGGGTGTTCCCGTTTGATGCTCAGGTACTGTGCCATCATCGGCGTAACCGGCGTGCCGGCTGACGTGTCCGGCGATTCTTCCGGCCGGGCAACGGCCTGATCATCCGCCGCATCGTTCAACACGGCATCATGGTCCTGTTCGGTATCCTTGGGCAATGCGGTCTGGTCGTTCATCGTCATCCCGGCGACGGTCGGCGGCATTAAAAATCGCCGCGACCTTAACACACCTGGCCGCCGGGACACACGCGCCGTTGCACTTTTTGTTTCTGTTGGCAATATAGGGGTTCGGGTGCAGGCCAACGCCTCGGGCGCGCCCAATGACGACAGAAAAACGATAACAAAGACAAAACAATATTCCTGGGAGTGACATCATGGACAAGCGCGCCACAGAGCTTTTGTATAACGAAGCCATGCGCATGCATGCTTCGGGCAAGCCCGGCAAGATCGAGATTCATCCAACCAAACCGCTGACCACCCAGCGTGACCTCACGTTGGCCTATTCGCCCGGCGTCGCCGGACCGTGTCTCGCGATCCATGAGGATCAGAGCCGGGTTTACGAGCTGACGGCACGCGGCAACATGGTCGGTGTCATTTCAAACGGCACCGCGGTTCTGGGCCTCGGCAATATCGGCCCGCTGGCATCCAAGCCGGTGATGGAAGGCAAGTGCGTCCTGTTCAAGCGCTTCGCCGATGTCGATGCCTTCAACGTCGAAATTTTCTCCGAAGACGTCGACGAAATCGTTGAGAGCGTACGCCTGTTCGGCAACTCATTCGGCGGAATCAACCTTGAAGACATCAAGGCGCCCGAATGCTTCATGATCGAAGAACGGCTGCGCGAACTTCTCGATATTCCCGTCTTTCACGACGATCAGCACGGTACCGCGATCATCACCGCGGCCGGTCTGATCAACGCCGTCGAGCTGACCGGGCGCACGCTGGCGGATTCCAGGATCGTCATCAACGGCGCCGGCGCGGCGTCCATCGCCTGCGCCGACCTGATGAAAGCCATGGGTGTTACCGGCGACAACATCATCATGTGCGATTCCAAGGGCGTGATCTACCGCGGCCGACAGGACGGCATGAACCAGTGGAAATCGGCACAGGCCGTTGAAACCGACGCACGGACCCTGGCCGACGCCATGAAGGGTGCGGACGTCTTTATCGGGCTTTCGGTCAAGGATGCGGTCAGCAAGGAAATGGTCAAATCCATGGCCGACCAGCCGATCATCTTCGCCATGGCCAATCCGGATCCGGAAATCACCCCCGAAGACGTGAAAGAGGTCCGCGACGACGCGATCATCGCCACCGGGCGATCGGATTATCCGAACCAGGTCAACAACGTACTCGGCTTCCCCTACATTTTCCGGGGTGCCCTCGATGTCCGGGCGCGGCGCATCAACGAGGAAATGAAGATCGCCGCCGCCAACGCGCTGGCCGAGCTGGCCCGTGAAGACGTGCCGGACGAAGTGGACGCGGCTTACGCCGGCATCCACTTGCAGTTCGGCCCGGACTATCTGATCCCGACGCCATTCGATCCGCGCCTGATCGTCGCCGTGCCGAAAGCCGTTGCCCAGGCGGCGATGGATTCCGGTGTTGCGCAGAAGCCGATCGAGGACATGGAAGCCTACGAAAGCCAGCTTTCAGCCCGGCTCAACCCGATCATCGGCAATCTTCAGGCAACGCTGGACCAGGTGCGTGCGAAGCCGCGCCGTGTCGTTTTTGCCGAAGGCGAAGAAGAGAAATCCATCCGTGCGGCACATTCGTTCCTGAATGCCGGGTATGGCACGCCGGTTCTTGTCGGGCGTGAAGAAAAAGTCCGCGAAACCATGAAAACGCTTGGTCTCGGCAACATCGACGGGTTGGAAATCCATAATGCCCGGCTGTCGGACCGAAATGCCGATTATGCCGAGTATCTTTATTCACGCCTGCAGCGGAAGGGCAGCCTGAAACGCGATTGCCAGAGACTCGTCAATCAGGACCGCAATTTCTTTGCCGCCTGCATGGTCGCCACCGGTGACGCGGATGCCATGGTCACGGGACTGACCCGGAACTATCACGCCGCCATGAACAATATTGCATCGGTGATCGAGCCGGCGCCGGGGGCCCGGGTGATGGGTCTGTCGATGATCATTGACCGGGGGCGGACACTTTTCGTCGCCGACACGGTTGTTGCCGAATCACCGAGCCCTGGTGCGCTGGCCGATATCGCCCGCCAGGCCGCATCCGAAGCCCGTCGTTATGGGCACGAACCGCGCGTTGCCCTGATTTCGTTCGCCAATTTCGGCCACCCTGCGCTGCCGCGGGCCGAGCTGGTCCGAGAGGCCGTACAGATCCTCGACAAGGAAGGCGCGGATTTCGAATACGACGGCGAGATGGCCATCGACGTTGCCCTTAACAAGGACCTGCTGGCCAACTATCCGTTCTGCCGGTTGTCGGATACCGCCAATGTTCTGGTCATGCCCGGTCTGCACAGTGCCCAGATCAGCATGAAGCTGCTGGCGTCGGTCAGCGGCGCAACGGTCCTCGGCCCCCTGATCAAGGGGCTGAGCAAACCGGTTCAGGTCGTGCCGATGGGCGCAACGGTCGCGGATATGGTCACGCTGGCGGCCCTGACGGCACACGAAGCGGCGGATTAAGCGTCCGTTTCTTCGGCCCGGGCCATGGCTTCGCGTACCAGGGCCATGGCTTCCTCAGCCTCGCCCCAGCGCTGCACCTTAACCCATTTGTTGGGTTCCAGGTCCTTGTAGTGTTCGAAGAAGTGCTGAATCTGCTGAATCTGCACGGGACGGATGTCACGGTACGAGCTGACATCGCCGTAGAACGGGTGCAGATCGTCCACCGGCACGCAGAGTAATTTTTCGTCGATGCCGCTTTCATCTTCCATGATCAGCACGCCAATCGGGCGGCACTTGATGATACACCCCGGAATAACCGGCATCTGTCCCAGCACCGCAGCGTCCATCGGATCGCCGTCTTCAGAAAGCGTGTGCGGTACGAAACCGTAGTTAATGGGATAGTACATCGCCGTGTGAAGAAAGCGGTCGACGAAAATCGCGCCGGATTTTTTATCGACCTCATATTTTACCGGATTTCCGCCCAGCGGTATTTCAATCAGCACATTGACGTCATAGGGTGGATTATCGCCAACCGGCACCAGATCCAAATTCATATCGGGTTCCTTAACATTTTCAGTAAACGAGCCCTCCCAAGCGGGCGCACCATAGACTTATCGCTGCTCAGGCTCCACATATTTTCGACTGGGCAACCGCGTAAAATTTTCTGAGGGGTTCGTAACGACTTGAGACTTCGTTTCATCCACGCACTGGCCGGACGGTTGCCGTTCTATTACGGCTGGCTGATCCTGTTTGCCGTCTGCGCGGCATCGTTCTCAAGACAGGGGCCCGCCGTCGCCACGCTGTCGATTTTTATCGAACCCATGACCAGTGAGTTCGGCTGGTCCAGAACGGAAATCTCCGGTGCCGTTTCAATGGGCGGAATTCTGGGCGCTATCGCAGCCCCGCTGATCGGCCCGTTTCTGGATAAGAACGGGCCGCGCACCATCCTTTGCCTTGCGGTTTTCTTTACGGCAATTCCGCTGTTGTGCCTGTCGTTCGTAAACGCGCTGCCGCTTTTCTATCTGTTCTACTGCATTGCGCGGATGAACTTCACGGGGCCTTACGATATCGGTATCTACGGCGCCATTGTGAACTGGTTTTACAACAAGCGGTCGTTCGCTACCTCCGTCACGACCATGTGCCTGATGTTCGGCCTCGTGGCGATGCCGTTAATCGCACACTTCGCCATGCAGGCGGGGGGCTGGCGGCATGCCTGGATCGCCGTCGGCGCAACCGTCCTGATCGTCGGCTTCGTGCCGGCCTGGCTGTTTCTGGTTCGCCGCCCCGAAGACCTGGGGCTTGAGATCGACGGTACCGACAGGCCCGTCACGAAAACGGCCGACGAACGTGCCGGGACCGAAACGGCCCTTCCCCCGGAACCCGCCTTTACCCGTGCCGAGGCCATGAAAACCCCGGCGTTCTGGTTTCTGAGCCTGTTCACCCTGCTGGTCTGGCCCATTCAGGCCGGGGTCAGTCTGCATCAGGCGCCCCTGCTTCTTGAACGGGGTCTCGATGCAACGGTAGCAGCCACCGCCGTCAGCACCTTCTCGCTGGTTTCTGCGATCACCGGCTTTTCCTACGGGTTCTGGCCGAAACGTGTACCGCTCCGCTTTGCCCTGGTGCTCGTCGGATTGCTTTTGGGCGCCGCCGCATTCGCCATGCATGAAGTGCACAATGCCTACATGGCCTATGCCGCTGCAGCCCTGTTCGGATGCGGCATCGGCGGATTGCTGACCATATTGCCCATCGCCTGGGCCGATTTTTTCGGTCGCCGGAGCTACGGCGCCATTCGCGGTGTGGCCCTGACGGTACAGGTCGCAAGCCAGGCCGCCGGCCCGCTGATCGCGGGTGCGCTTCGCGATATCACCGGCACGTATGATCTGCCGCTGATGGTGTTTGCCGCGTTCGGCTTTGCCGGTGCCGCCGTCGCCTTCCTGGCCCGCCCCCCGAAGCTGCCAACACTATGAAGTGGTCCAGCCCCTTTTTCTCTACAATAATCGCCGGACGTGCTACCCGGAAGGCCGGAAGAAGGACGCATGAAACAGGCCGCTGATAAGATTGAAAGTGTTCTGGTCCATGTCGGCCTCGACCGGCTGGGCGACGGGCTGCTGAAATTGCCGTTCGTGCGCGGCCTCAAACAGGCTTTCCCAAACGCCCGCATCACCTGGTTCGCCGGCAAGGAAACCACCGTCTATGCCCGAAGCCTGACCCCTTTGGTGACGGGGTTGGTTGACGAGATCATCGAATACGGCGGCATCGGATCATCGCCGAAGGAACTGTTCGGACGCCGTCCGCTTGCAGAGCGAACGTTCGATCTCGTCATCGATACCCAGCGGAATTTATGGATCGCCCTCGCTGTCCGGCGTATCCGCCACCGTGCGTTTGTTTCACCCGCCGCGAAATTTCTGTTGTCATCCAACAAGCCCGCCGCCGGGTACGCGTTTCCCAAAGCCATGCAGCGCCAGATGCTGGACCTGCTGGAGATCGCCTCCGGCCGGTCATTCACCACCCCGACAAAACTTGATCTCGATATTCCGGAACCCTACCGGCAAACGGCAACAACCCTGCTGCCTGACGGTAGACGGTATGCCGCTTTTGCGCCCGGGTCCGGCGGCAGACCGAAATGCTGGCCGCTTGAACGGTTTATCGCCACGGCCAGGACGGCACATCAGAACGGCACCACGCCGGTGTTTCTGATCGGCCCGCAGGAAGAGGATTGGGTCGACATCATCCATGACGCTTTACCGGATGCCATACTGCCCTTGCAAACGAACGCCGGGCGGGCACACGGCTATGACCCGTTGCTGACAATTGCTCTGGGGGAACGCATGAGCGTCGCGATCTCAAACGATTCCGGGATTGCACATATGCTGGCAGTCGCCGGTGCACCGCTGATCGCGCTTTACGGACCGACGGTCTATGAGAAATTCCCCCCGATGAGCGATGACATCACGGTGATCCGTGCCGAAACATTCGGATCGCGTGAGATGACATCGATCCCGACCGACGCTGTTACGGACGCGCTTCTTCAACGGCTGGCCGGGGCGCCCGCTTCATAAGCCAAAGCAGCATCATAAGTCCCGGAATCGCTGCCAGCCCGGTCAGCAGAAAATACGAAACCCAGTCAATATTGTCAGCCAGCCAGCCGCCGCCCGAGGCCAGCACCGTGCGCGTGAAAGCCATTAACGACGACAGCAGCGCAAATTGCGTCGCCGTGTAAGCGATATTGCACAAACCGGACAGATAAGCGACGAAGGCGATCGTACCGATCCCGCCGGTCAGGTTCTCGATGCCGATGGTCACGAAAAGCATCGGCAGCTCAGGGCCGATCCAGGCCTGAAGTGCAAAAACCCCGTTGGATGCCGCCTGCAGAATGCCCCCGATCAGCAAGGCCTTCAGCGTCCCGTAGCGGGCCACGGCGATGCCGCCGATGATGCCGCCGACAAGGGTTGCCGCCAGACCGAATCCTTTGGTGACCAGGCCGACCTCGGTTTTTGTAAAGCCGATATCCAGATAGAAAGGATTGGCCATGACGCCCAACAGCGCATCGCCATATTTATAGAGCGCAATGAACAGCAATATTGCCGCCCAGTTTTGCCGGGTCATGAATTCCACAAACGGCATCCAGACGGCGCGGCGCAATACATCCAGCACAACGGCCAGCCGGTCCGTCCGGGCGGCGGCCGTTTCCTCGACCCTGCGTTCAGGCTCCGGCCCAAGCAAGGTCGCCACGATACCCGCCGCCACCAGTCCCGCCATTACGGCGTAGGCGGAAAACCAGCCGGCCTGATCGGCGATGATCAGCGCACCGGCACCGGATGCAAACGTCGCGATGCGATACCCGACGACATAATTAGCGGCCCCGGCACCCATCCGTTCTTCATCCAGAATTTCAATCCGGTAGGCATCAACGACAATGTCCTGGGTCGCCGACGAAAACGCCAGCACCACGGCCCACAAGGCCGTCCAGGCAAGATCGGCCGCCGGGTCCGTCCCCCCCAGCATCAGGATCGAGGCAATCACACACCCTTGCGACAGCAGCAGCCAGCTGCGGCGCTGCCCGAGCAGACGCGTCAGGACCGGCAGCGGGCAACGGTCAACCAGCGGTGCCCACAGGAACTTCAGTGCATAAGCGCTGCTTGCCACGGAAAACCAGCCGATCACCGTCAGTGAGACACCCTCGTCATGCAGCCAGGCCGACAGCGTGCCGTAGACCAGAAGCAACGGAAGGCCGCTGGAAAATCCAAGCAACAGGATCAGGAATACACGGAATTCAAAATAGACAGCGGTGGCTGAAATCCAGCTTTGCAGGCGCGGCCCCATCCGGCGCTAACCCGCCGCCAACGGACGTGCGCTCTCGGATTGATATTCGTTCATCAGGGATTCACAGACCGACCAGACGTCGTCGGCCGGGATCGCCGCGACACACGGAAACACTTCAAATTTGCTGGCGCGTTTATCGCACCGCCAGAAACAGTGATAACAATCCATCTGCTTGTAGATAAACCGGGCATTGTCCGGACACGCACTCTCGGGGTAGGGCACGAAGCTGGTAAAGTGTCCGCCGCCGACGATCACCAGCGTCGGCGCACCCAGCGCGATGGACAAATGCGCGGGTCCGGTATCATTGCTGATGACAAGGCCTGCATGGTTCATCAGATCCATCAGTTCCGGCAGCGTGGTCCGCCCGGTCAGGTCGCTGACACCGGGACGCCTGGCCATATCATCAAGCAGCTTCGCATCCCAGCGTTCGCCCCGGGTGCCCACAAATGCCACGCGCCAGCCCATCGCCAGCAGCTTTTCGGCCACAGCCACATATGACGCGAATGGCCAGCGCCGGCCTGGCTCGTTACTTCCAGGATTGATGACGGCATAAGGCCCATCAGCCACCAGGGCAGGACGCTGATCCGGCCAGTTGATTTTCGGCGGCTGAGGTTGAAAGTTTTTTCCAGCGACGGTGGATACGAACCGGAAATGGCGCAGAATCTCATGTGTCGGATAGGGCCCCGTATCAATAACTTCGTCGACCTGACTCATATAAAAGGTGAATTCAGAACGGGTCGGTTCGTTGACGTAGGGCATGGAGACCACCGTTCGGTTGGCTGCCGATACCCAGACAAGGCTATCCGCCATCATGGCGCGGCGCAGATAGGAATCACATGCCGTAATTTTTGGTGCCAGCCGGCGCACCATCAGGTTGACGCGAAGTCTGTACATAAGCTTTCGCGCATAGGCGTGCTCATCAATGGTGATGACCTTGTAGCCTTCGAAAATTTTCGGAGAAATCAGCCGCCAGCTGTCACAGCCGAGGACCGTGATGTCCGCCTTATCAACGCCAAAGGCTTCGGCATAGTGTTCAAGACTCTGGCGGAAAAGCATCATGTCGCCGATGCCGTCCATGCGGACCACAAGAAGACCTTTGCGAGGCCGGAAGATCGGAAAATGCCGGGCGATCAGATCGAACGGCCGAAACATCCACCAGCGTCTGCGCATTCCGGCAGGAAACATGCGCCAGAAGGCAGACACCTTTATCAGGGGCTGTTCAATGACGTCTCCGTGGGTTGCCGGTTCCTGCATCAGCGTAGGGTATATCCGCGCCGGTCCCGGCTCAACCAGCGTCCTTTTTGCGGTCGGCTTTTTTTCGTTCGTGCGGATCGAGCAGAGCTTTGCGCAGCCGCAGGTTCTGCGGCGTGACTTCGAGAAGTTCATCGTCGTTTACATAGGCGATGGCATCCTCGAGGCTCATGCGGCGGGGCGGCGTCAGGCGGATCGCCTCATCCGTGCCCGATGCGCGAATGTTTGTAAGCTGTTTAGCTTTCAGCGGGTTAACTTCAAGGTCGTTGCCTCGGCTGTGCTCGCCGATGATCATACCTTCGTAAACCGGCACCCCTGCACCAATCAGCAGGACACCCCGGCCCTCAAGGCCCGACAGGCCATAGGCATTGGATTTACCGGTCGCATTGGAAATCAGCACGCCGTTCCGGCGGCCCGGGACTTCACCCAGATAGGGTGCATAGCCGCTGAAAACCCGGTTGAGTACGCCGGTACCGCGGGTTTCCGTCATGAATTCACCGTGATACCCGATCAGCCCCCGTGACGGGACGATAAACGTCAGCCTGACCTTGCCCCCGCCGGCCTGACGCATTTCGGTCATGCGTCCCTTGCGGATATTCAGGGCTTCGACAACGATCCCTGAAAATTCCTCATCAACGTCGACCACGACCTCTTCAAGGGGCTCCAGCCTCTCACCGGTGTCCGGGTCATCGCGGAACAGAACCCGCGGACGTGATATCGAGAGCTCATAGCCTTCCCGGCGCATCTGCTCGATCAGCACCCCAAGCTGGAGTTCGCCCCGTCCGGCGACTTCAAACGCGTCCTTGTTGTCGGCTTCTGTGATGCGAATGGCGACATTGCCTTCTGCCTCGCGCATCAGGCGTTCACGGATCATCCGTGACGTGACCTTGTCACCGTCCTGCCCGACGAACGGCGATGTATTGACCGAGAAAGTCATCGCCAGCGTCGGCGGATCGACCGGCTGCGACTGGATCGGTTCGTCCACCTCGGTGGCGCAGAGCGTATCGGCAACCGTCGCCTTGGTCATCCCGGCGATGGCGACGATATCCCCGGCAATGCCTTCGTTGATGGCTTCGCGCTTAACGTCACGGAATGCGAGAATTTTCTGCACCCGGCCCTGTTCGATGACGTCCCCTTTGCGGCTCAATGCCTTGATTGTCTGGTTCGGTTTGACCTGACCGGAGAAGACCCGGCCGGTCAGAATCCGGCCCAGATAGGGATCGGCCTCGATGGTCGTGACCAGCATGGAAAACGGCCCGGCCGCATCGGCAACCGGCGGCGGCACATGCTTGATGATGGTTTCAAACAACGGTTCAAGCGTCTCGCCGTGCTGATCCGGTTCCAGGGATGCCCAACCGGCGCGGCCGGAAGCAAACAGGGTCGGGAAATCAAGCTGTTCGTCACTGGCATCGAGGGCGGAAAAAAGATCGAAGACTTCCGTCTGTGCGTCGTAGGAGCGTGCGTCGGGTTTATCGACCTTGTTGATGACGACGATCGGCTTCAGTCCCAGTTTCAGGGCTTTTGCGGTGACGAATTTGGTCTGCGGCATCGGGCCTTCTGCGGCATCGACGAGCAGAACAACACCATCGACCATGGACAGGATACGCTCGACCTCGCCGCCGAAGTCGGCGTGACCGGGTGTATCGACGATGTTGATCCGTACGTTATTCCATTCAACGGAGGTACATTTGGCGAGGATGGTGATGCCGCGTTCGCGTTCGAGTTCACCGGAATCCATGGCCCGTTCGACGACTTTCTGGTTTTCGCGAAAGGCCCCGCTCTGGCCCATCATGGTATCGACCAATGTGGTTTTCCCATGGTCGACGTGCGCGATGATCGCGATGTTTCTGAGTTCCATTTTAATATCCTGTAAAAGGCGTGAGCCGTGATCAGCCGTTGATGCCCTGCAACAGATGCTGCACATCGGCAGAAGGACGTGCTCCGACTTGCTGAATGATGATTGCCGCCAGAAGTCCGCCCAGCTCGCCGGCCTTCCTGAGATCATGGCCCTGGGTGTAGGCAGCCAGGAAACCCGCCGCATAGGCATCGCCTGCGCCGGTGGTGTCGATGACGTTTTCCGGATCAATATTTGCCGCCAGAACCCTGATCGTCTCGTCCGCCGTCACGATGACCGACCCCTTTTCAGAACGGGTCAGCGCCGCGATACCCGTCATCGGGCGGATTTTCTCTATGGCCGCTTCAAAGTCGTCGATCTGAAAAAGCGAAAGAATTTCATCTTCATTGGCAAACAGGATATCGACGTGATCCTGGATGAAGGACAAAAAGCCGTCACGGTGCCGGTCGACGCAGAACGGATCGGACAGTGACAGTGACACCTTGCGCCCTGCTTCATGGGCAACGCGGGCAGCTTCGAAAAACGCTTCACGCGCCGGGGCCGGATCCCAGAGATAGCCCTCAAGATAGACGACCTCTGCGGCGGCAACCTGCGCGTGATCAAGATCGGCTGCGGAAAAATCGACACAGGCGCCGAGATAGGTCTGCATGGTACGCTGGCCATCCGGCGAGATCAGAACCAGGCACGTTGCCGTCGGGGCACCGTCCGTGGCCATGTTTGTTTCAAATGCCACGCCGGCGGCGCGGATATCATGCGCGAAAACCGTGCCCAGTTGGTCATCATGGACTTTCCCGGCAAAAGCCGCACGACCGCCAAGTGCCGCGACACCGGCCAGCGTATTCGCGGCCGACCCGCCGGAGCTTTCGATCGCCTGACCCGTTTTGTTGTAAAGAGCTCGCTGTTCTTCGGCGCTGACCAGGCCCATGGCCCCCTTGGTCAGACTGTTTTCTTCAAGAAAGGAGTCTTCGGCCTGAACAAGAATATCGACAATTGCGTTGCCGATACCGAGGACGTCAAAATCTGCTTTAGCCATGAGTGCACTCACTAACGGATTTGCCTGAAAGGTGTGACGGGGCGACCGGACAGGTCATACTGACCGATGATCCGGGATGCAGACTGACGGCACCGCCCGTGATTTGGCGCGGAGTATAGCCAAAGCGACGCCGCGGGCAAGCGGGAACGGTAAATGTGCAGGGTCCGCCGAAAACCGGCTTTACTAAAATTAATCTTATATTTTAGTTATGATTAATATCATATTGATTTTCTTAATAATTAATCATTATTTAAGATTGTGGTTTAAATTCCCACCTTGACCCATGCGCTATTGCGGCTTTTAATCATGATCACAGCGTAGAACTTTATTTAAATCGGTAAATATCAATATGATAGGCGCATTTGTTAAAGGCATTGACCAACTTGGGGACAAAGCGACCCGAAAATATTTATGGTTTTCGATCATTGCCGCGCTGATCACATTTGCGGCGCTTTGGTCCGTCATCGGCTGGGTTCTGACCGAAACCGCGATCTCCAGCGTCGGCTGGCTCGAAGGCATCATCGACGTGCTGGGTGGACTGGCGACGCTGGTCCTGACCTGGTTTCTGTTTCCGGCAACCGTCAGCGGTGTCATCGGCCTGTTTCTCGATCAGGTTGCCGAGTGTGTCGAAAATCGCCATTACCCCCATCTCGGCCCGGCAAATGGACAGTCCGTAGGCGAAGCCGTGATCATGTCGGCCAAATTTCTCGGCATTCTGGTTGTTCTGAACATTCTCATGCTGCCGTTCCTGTTTCTGGGACCGCTTTTCCCTTTTGTTTTCTATCTTGTGAACGGCTATCTTCTGGGCCGGGAGTATTTTGAGCTGGTGGCGTCCCGGCGGCTTCCACAGGCGGATGTGGCGGTCCTGCGCAAATCACGTCAGGGCAGCGTCCTGATGGTTGGTATTGTAATTGCCTTTGCGCTGACGATCCCTGTGGTAAACCTGCTGATGCCGGTTGTCGCCACATCGGCCATGGTACATCTGTTTGAAAAGTGGCGCCCGGACGGTGTCGGTCGGGCGGCGGCAAAAGTCTGAGGCGTATTCTGAAGTTAAACCCGGCTTTAAAGGCCGCATCAGTGGGGACTGATATTCATGTTTGGCAAGAAAAAAGACGAGGACGATCCAGCAAAGGCCCCGGGAAAACCGGATGCCCTGCCTTCGAGAATGGAGGCCGGTGACGAGGCCGCGGGTGACGCCCCGCCACTCAAGCCGTTTTCCAAGAAAGGCTCGCATGCCCCGGCCAAGCCGCCGTCTTCAAGCGCACACATGCC
Source organism: Rhodospirillales bacterium (assembly GCA_040218645.1). GTDB lineage: Bacteria > Pseudomonadota > Alphaproteobacteria > Rhodospirillales > Casp-alpha2 > UBA4479. The sequence goes on along the minus strand of JAVJQZ010000013.1, from coordinate 526,050 downwards.
CGACCTGCAACGTCGCGGCCCGGACCTGCCGAGCGCACCCGCCCGGCGCATCGACCGGCCCCGCGTCAACGAAGTCGAAGGCCGGCGGCTGATCGTCGGTCGCGATATCCAGCTGAACGGCGAAATCACGTCCTGTGACAAACTGATCGTCGAAGGCCATGTCGAAGTGACCCTGCCGGGTGCCCGCGTCCTGGAAATTTCACCCAGCGGTTATTTCAAGGGTGCCGCCGAAGTTGACGAGGCCGATATCAGCGGCCGATACGAAGGCGACCTTGTGGCGCGTGAACGTCTGATCGTCCGGTCCGGCGGCCGTATTCACGGCAAGGTCCGCTACGGCCGTATTGTTATCGAATCCGGTGGCGAAATCGCCGGCGACATGCAGACCCTGTCCTCATCGGAAGGTGATGAATAACGTCTCCGAGCGTCGATTGCCGGCGTCCACAATCCGCCTTTTGCCGGCACTGATTTTGGTAATCGGGCTCCTTTCCGGATGCGCGGCAAGCCCCGAAACCGCGGCCCCTGCGGCAGCGGAACCAGACACTAGCACCCGGAACACGGCACCGGAAACGGCGGCTGTCCCGACGCCGGCACCTGAACCCGCGGCACCACCCGAGCCGGAGGTCAACGCCCCCGCCGCCGCCGACGTCATCGGCTGGAACACGGCCACCATCAACGAAACATTCGGTAATGCGGGGCTTGTTCGCCGCGATCTCGGCGCCGAAATCTGGCAGTTCCGCACGCGAGACTGCGTGCTGTTGCTGTTTCTGTATCCGAAAGCGGAAGAAAGCGGCACATCCCTGCGGGTCGATCATCTGCATGTCAGCGGCAATCCGGACAGTGCGGCCTGCCTGAAATCCGTGGTCCGCCGGCATCTCGGCCGCGGCACGGGCTAGAGCACTTTCCGGCCGGAAAATGCTCCAATTCACTAAAGCGTCGTCTTCCCCTTGAAGGCACAAACGTCGATCACGCGGCAATTCGGGCAATCCGGTTTGCGGGCCTTGCACACGTATCGGCCCAGCAGGATCAGCCAGTGATGCGCGTGCAGGGCAAATGCCGCAGGCGTCGCCTTGAGCAGTTTCTTTTCCACGGCAAGCGGTGTCTTGCCGGGGGCCAGACCGGTCCGGTTGGAGACCCGGAAAATATGCGTATCAACGGCGATTGTCGGCTCCCCGAAGGCGATATTCCGGACCACGTTCGCGGTTTTGCGACCGACACCCGGAAGCGCTTCAAGCGCCGCCTGGTCGTTCGGCACCACACTGCCATGGCGTTCGATCAGCAACTGGCTGAGTGCGATGACGTTTTTGGCCTTGGTGTTATATAGGCCGATGGTCTTGATGTGTTCCTTGAGTCCGGCAAGGCCCAGCTTCACCATGGCTTCGGGCGTCTTGACCTTTTTGAACAGAGGGCGCGTTGCCTTGTTCACGCCGACATCGGTCGCCTGGGCCGACAGGGCGACGGCGACCAGCAGGGTATACGGATTCACATAATGGAGTTCACCCACGGGTTCCGGGTCGGCATCCCTGAGACGGCTGTAGAAGGTGACAATATCGGCTTTCTTCATGATCTTCTTATCCCGCATATCGCGGGGCGAGAAAACCCGGTTGTTGCTTTTTGGTCAGAACGCCTAAAATAGAGCTTATGAATACACGAAAGTACCCTATGCAACTTGATCCGCCAGATGATGAGATCATCCGGTTCTCCCGGGTTCTGCGTCCGCAGCGCAGTTCGAGCGATCGTGCCGTCAAAATCGTCTCCCGGTTCGTGCTGTTTCTGTTTATCCCGACCGGGACCGCGTTTCTGATCGCCGGGGCGTGGCCGGTCTTCGGCCTGATGGGGCTGGAAGCGATCGCGCTGATCTTTGCGCTTCACTATAATCACAAAGTCGGCTCGGCATTCGAAGCGATTACCCTGACGGAACGCGAGTTCCGTTTTTCCAGGGTCGATCACTGGGGCAAGCGCAAACACTGGTCGTTTCAGCCGCAATGGCTGCAGTTCCGCCTCGATGCACCGTCACAGCAGCTCATTGCCGGGACCCACGGCAAGCGGATCGTGATCGGCAAATTTCTCAATCTCGAGGAAAAGGAAGCCCTGTGTGATGTGCTGAAGAGCGAAGTGAAACGGCTAGGTGACATCCGCCACGCCGGCAGCGAAGCTACTTGTTGAGCCCCAGCACGTCGCGCATCGAATAAAGGCCCGGCGTCTTGCCGTCCGTCCAGAGTGCGGCACGGATCGCGCCTTTGGCAAACAGGCCGCGATCCCCTGCCGTATGCGAGATTTCAATGCGCTCTTCATCCGAGGCGAAAATCACCGAGTGATCCCCGACCACCATACCGCCCCGAAGCGTCGCGAAGCCGATGTTGCCGACGGTCCGCTCACCCGTATGCCCGTCACGGACCCGGTCCGAAACCTGGTCCAGGTCGACGCCACGTCCCTTTGCCGCTGCATGACCGAGTGCCAGCGCGGTTCCGGACGGCGCATCGACCTTGTGACGGTGATGCATTTCCAGAATCTCGATGTCGAATTCTGGGCCGAGCATCGCCGCCGTCTGTTCGGCCAATCCCAGTAGCACGTTGACGCCGACGGAATAGTTGGCGGCCTGTACGATGGCCACGGATTTGGCGGCCTCTTCGATCTTTGCCTGGTCATCGGCACTGAGGCCGGTCGTCCCCGGAATCAGCGCGGTCCCGGTTTCCGCCGCCAACGCGGCATGATGCACGGTCGCGGCGGGCGCGGTGAAATCAACCACGGCGTCGGAGGCTTCGAACAGCGTCTTTGCATCCGAGATGATTTTGATGCCCGACGCCGGAAGCCCGGCCAGCACCGCCGGATCTTCACCTATGGCGTCCGAATGTGCGGCTTCGGTTCCGCCGGAAAGCTCGGCGCCCGGGGTGTCAAGCACGGCCTTGACCAGCATCCGGCCCATCCGTCCGGCACATCCGACAATTCCGATTTTCATGGCATGTCTCCTCAACACTCTGTTGAGCCGCATCATACGGATTGATTGATGGCTGTCACGTGCTTAGCCAACCGTCATCCCGGCGCAGGCGGGGAGGTGAATAGAGTACGGGCCAGCGAGATCCTGAACCAAGTTCAGGATGACGGCTGGAAAAAAGTAGCGATCAGTCCCGCAGGTCTTCCCAAAGTTCCTTGACCTTGTCGAGGAAGCCGGTGCTTTCCGGGCTGTGCTTTTTCGAGGTCTTTTCGTCGCCGGAAAATTCCTTGAGCAGTTCTTTCTGTTTCTTCGTCAGGTTGACCGGCGTTTCGACGAAGATCTGCACGAACATGTCGCCACGGCTTTCCGAACGCATCACCTTCATGCCCTTGCCGCGCAGACGCAGCTGGTGGCCCGTCGGCGTGCCTTCGGGGATCGAGACGCGAAGCAGTTTGCCTTCGACCGTCGGCACTTCGATCTGTCCGCCCAAAGTCGCGGTGGCCATCGGCACCGGGACCCGGACATGGACGTCGGCGCCGTCACGGCGGAAGAACCGGTGCGGCTTGATACCGAGGAAAATATAAAGATCCCCCGCGGGGGCACCCCGAAGCCCGGCTTCACCTTCACCGGCAAGCCGGATCCGGGTGCCGTCTTCGACACCGGCCGGAATGTTGACGGCCAGGGTCTTTTCACGCTGCTTGCGCCCGGTGCCGGAACAGCCACGGCAGGGATCCTTGATGGTCTGACCGGTGCCCTGGCATGTCGGGCACGTCCGCTCGACAGTGAAAAAGCCGGATTGCGAGCGAACCCGTCCAGCGCCGCCGCAACTGCCGCAGGCAACCGGGGCTGCGCCGTCCTTGCCGCCGGTCCCGGTGCAATCGTCACAGACCACCGAGGTCGGCACGCGAATATCGGTCTTGAGGCCGTTGAACGCGTCTTCGAGCGTGATTTCCATGTTGTAGCGCAGGTCCGACCCGCGCCCCGCACCGGCCCGCTGGCCGCCGCCGCGTCCACCCATGAAGTCGCCGAACATTTCCTCGAAGATATCGGCAAAGCCGCCGGCGCCGGCACCACCGGCACCGAAGCCGCCCGGACCGGGTCCGCCACCTTCAAACGCGGCATGACCGAAGCGGTCATAAGCGGCACGTTTTTCAGCGTCCTTGAGAACCTCGTAGGCCTCGTTGACTTCCTTGAAATTCTTTTCGGCCTCGGCATCGTCCGGATTGCGATCCGGGTGATACTGCATGGCAAGCTTTCGGTAGGCTTTCTTCAGCTCCGCCGCATCGGCGTCTCTGGAGACGCCCAGGCTCTCGTAATAGTCTTTTTTAGCCATGATGATTCATACCCCCGAAGCAACCCGTCGATCGGGCGGCACGTTTTCACGCACCGCCCCGACAGATGAGCGTCAGCCGCTCTTCTTGTCTTGATCCGGATCGACTTCTTCGAAGTCGGCATCGACGACGGTATCATCATCCGATTTGGACCCATCCGCATCCGAGGCGGATGCATCGCCACCATTGGCTTCGGCTTCGGCCTGCTGTGCCTTGTACATGGCTTCGCCCAGTTTCATGGACGCCTGGCTCAGCGCTTCGGTCTTTGCCGTGATGGCTTCAAGATCGTCACCTTCCATCACCTCGCGAACATCGGCAATGGCGGCTTCGATGGCCGTCTTGTCGGCCTCATCCACCTGATCACCGAATTCCTTCAGGCTCTTTTCAGCGGCGTGGGCCATGCTGTCGGCATTGTTGCGGGCATCAACCAGTTCGCGGCGCTTCTTGTCGGCGTCGGCGTTCTGTTCCGCTTCCTGGACCATCTTTTCGATGTCGTCGTCGGAAAGACCGCCCGACGCCTGAATGCGGATCTGCTGTTCCTTGCCGGTAGCCTTGTCCTTGGCCGACACGTTGACGATGCCGTTGGCATCAATGTCGAAGGTGACCTCGATCTGCGGCATGCCGCGCGGGCTCGGCGGAATTCCAACCAGATCGAACTGACCCAGCAGTTTGTTGTCTGCCGCCATTTCACGTTCACCCTGGAAGACCCGGATCGTCACCGCCGACTGATTGTCTTCGGCGGTCGAGAAAGACTGACTCTTGCGCGTCGGGATCGTCGTGTTGCGATCGATCAGGCGCGTGAAGACACCGCCCAGCGTTTCGATGCCGAGCGACAGCGGCGTCACGTCGAGCAGCAGAACGTCCTTCACATCACCCTTGAGCACGCCACCCTGGATCGCCGCGCCGAGCGCCACGACCTCGTCCGGGTTCACACCCTTGTGCGGTTCACGGCCGAAGAAATTCTTCACCGTTTCGATGACCTTCGGCATACGCGTCATGCCGCCGACCAGGATCACCTCGTCGATTTCACCGGCGCTGATGCCGGCGTCCTTGAGCGCGTTCTTGCACGGGTTGATGGTGCGTTCGATCAGATCCTCGACCAGCGTTTCCAGCTTGGCGCGGGAAAGCTTGATGTTGAGGTGTTTCGGACCCGACTGGTCCGCCGTGATGAACGGCAGGTTGACTTCGGTTTGACTGGTCGAGCTGAGCTCGATCTTGGCCTTTTCCGCAGCTTCCTTGAGCCGCTGCAAAGCCAGGCGGTCGTTCCGCAGATCGATGGTGTTTTCCTTTTTGAATTCCTCGGCAAGATAATCGACGATGCGGTTGTCGAAATCCTCACCGCCCAGGAATGTATCGCCGTTGGTGGACTTCACTTCGAAGACACCGTCGCCGATTTCCAGGATCGACACGTCGAACGTCCCGCCACCAAGGTCATAGACGACGATTGTGCCGCCTTCCTTTTTCTCGAGGCCATAGGCCAGGGCAGCCGCGGTCGGTTCGTTGATGATCCGCAGCACTTCGAGACCGGCGATCTTGCCGGCATCCTTGGTAGCCTGACGCTGCGAGTCGTTGAAGTAGGCGGGGACCGTGATGACGGCCTGCTCAACCTTCTCGCCGAGATAGCTTTCCGCCGTTTCCTTCATTTTCTGAAGGATGAACGCGGAGATCTGCGAGGGGGAATACTTGTCGTCATCGACGCTGACCCATGCATCACCATTGTCGCCCTTGATGATGTTGTAGGGGACGACCTTCTTGTCCTTTTCGGTGACCGGGTCGTCATAGCGGCGTCCGATCAGACGCTTGATGGCAAACAGTGTCTTTTCCGGGTTGGTGACGGCCTGGCGCTTTGCCGGCTGACCGACCAGACGCTCGCCGGAATCCGCAAAAGCGACCATCGACGGCGTGGTGCGGGCACCTTCCGAGTTTTCAATAACCTTGGCATCCTTGCCGTCCATAACGGCAACGCACGAGTTCGTCGTGCCCAGATCGATACCGATAACCTTACTCATAATAACCTCTCTTTCTGCGGCGGTCGTAACCGGCCTTTGCAAGCGCCTGATACGACCCCTCGGTTAAAGACCCGCTGCGTCGTGCAACCGGTCTTCAAGAATTTCCACCGGACAATGCTGCCTCATAGCGGAGTTGAAAGGGATATAGGCCCGGAAATCTGGGCCTGCAACGATTTCCCAACATTATTTTTAGGGACTTTCCCTATAGTTCCTCATCGATGTTCGTGCCGGACGGCTTTTTATCGTCTTCATAGGCCGATCCGCCCGAAGCCGTTTTCTTTTCACCGGCCGCTTCATCCATGGTCTGCTGGGACGGCGTCGGCGCCGCACCGGGCTTGGGGCCGCCCTTGGTCACGCCAACCTTGGCCGGGCGCAGGGGCTGATCGTGCAGCACATAGCCCGGTTCCATGACCTGACCGACCGAGCCGGCTGGCTTCGACGGGTCTTCGTATTCGAACATGGCTTCATGGTGCTGGGGATCGAAGCGCTCGCCCAGCGGATCGATCTTCTTGATGCCGTTTCTGGAGAACGCGTTCTGCATTTCGCGGGCCGTCATTTCGATCCCTTCAAGCAGGCTCTTCACGGCATCGTTCTCGCCCAGCTTGTCCTTGTCGACGGCACCAAGCGCACGGCTCAGGTTGTCTGCAACGACAACCATTTCACGGGCAAACCCGGCAATTGACCGCTTCGATGCATTTTCCACATCGCGGGATGCGCGGCGTCGCACGTTTTCAGCTTCGGCCAGCGCCCGCAGCAGCCGGTCCTTGGCCTCGGCAAGCTCGGCGTCAAGATCACGGGGCGCGTCTCCGGCATCTTCAGCGGCCGCCTCACCTTCGGCGGTTTCAGCCGGGCCAGCATCAGCGCCGTCAGCTTCGGGCTTCGCTTCCGCATCCGCCGCCGGGTTTGCTGCCTCGGCGGCATCGTTTTCTGTTTCCGGTGCCTGATCTTCGTTTTCCGGTGTTTCGGCTTTGTCCTGGCTTTGCATCGCTATCCTATCAACTTAACGGAACCCGCATTCGGGGCTTTATTCAAAAAAACCACTACCTGAACCACTATCTGAATCTCTGGCCGATCATCCTGGCCGTGTAATCAACCATCGGAATGATCCGCGCATAGTTCATTCTTGACGGCCCGATCACACCGATCGCGCCGACAATGTGGCTGGCGTCGTTGCGGTAGGGGCCGACAATCATCGAACACCCGGCAACGTTGAACAGTTTGTTGTCCGCGCCAATGAAGATTTGGACTCCATCGGCGTCATCCGCAAGGCTCAGCAGCTTGAGCATCTCATTTTTCGTCTCCAGCGCCTCGAACAGGGAGCGGATACGCTCCAGGTCCGTCAACGCCGTTACATCCTCGAGAAGCTTTGCCTGGCCGCGCACGATCAGCGTCCCGGAGTTGTCCGTCTGGCCGCCGCTCGACCAGGTGGCAAGGCCGCTCTCGACGACTTTCTGCGTCAGCTCATCAAGCTGCGCCTGATGATTTTCAAGCTCGGCGACGATTTCGGCATGGGCTTCCTGCAGGGTCCGCCCGACAAGACGGGCACTGAGGTAATTCGTTGCCTGCACCAGAACCGACGGGGGTAACGTCATGGGCACCGAGATCAGCCGGTTCTCAACAACCCCGTTTTCCGTCACCAGCACAACGAGGCCCCGGCCCGGTGACAGGCTGACGAATTCGATGTGCTTGAGCGGACTGTCGGTCTTCGGCGCGAAGACCAGACTCGCAAACCCGGTCAGGCCGGACAGGGCCGTGGTTGCCTCTTCCAGAACCTGATCGACGCTTTGCGAGGAACCGGCGCACTGTGCCTCGATGCGTTTGCGCTCTTCATCGGACAGATTGCCGACCTCGAGAATGCCGTCGACAAACAGCCTGAGACCCGCCTCCGTCGGCAGCCGTCCCGCCGAGGTGTGCGGCGAGAACAGCAGACCGGCGTCTTCCAGATCGGCCATGACGTTGCGGATCGTCGCCGGCGACAGGCTCTGCGTCATGCGCCGCGATACCGTGCGCGAGCCGACCGGGTCGCCGGTATCACAATAAGCTTCGACGATCAGGCGGAAAATTTCCCGCGAGCGTTCGTTCAGTTCGGCGATCATGATGTCATAATCTTCTTGTCTGCGGGCAAACGGCCCCGTTCAAAATCCGGCGTTATGTAGTTTCCGCCTTTCGCGGCGTCAACTCAATGCAAGCATAACATGCGCTGAACCGAGTGCCGCCTTTACGGCGCTGGGGCAAGCCGCTAGCTTGGCCTCCGAATTAGAAATACGGAGTATCTTCATGCGCCCATCCGGCCGTCAACTCGATCAAATGCGCGATGTCATCCTGGAAATAGATGTCGCGAGACATGCCGAAGGGTCATGCTTTGCCAAGTTCGGCGACACCCATGTGCTGTGTACTGCCAGTGTCGAGCAGCGCGTGCCGCCATGGATGCGCGACAGCGGCAAAGGCTGGGTGACGGCGGAGTACGGCATGCTGCCGCGGTCCACGCACACCCGCACCAACCGCGAGGCTGCACGCGGCAAACAGTCCGGCCGGACCCAGGAAATCCAGCGCCTGATCGGCCGCTCGCTCCGGGCCGTCACTGATCTCAAGGCCATGGGCGAGTTGCAGATCAAGCTCGACTGCGACGTCATCCAGGCTGACGGCGGGACGCGCACGGCCAGTATCACCGGCGCCTACGTTGCCCTCTTCCGCGCCTTCCAGACCTGCCAGAAACTCGGGATTCTGACCGAAATTCCGTTAATCGACAGCGTCGCTGCCGTGTCGTGCGGCGTTTTCGAAGGTAAATCCGTTCTCGATCTGGATTACGACGAGGATTCCAATGCCGAAGCCGACGCCAATTTCGTGCTCACCGGCAAGGGCGGGATCGTCGAAATTCAGGGCACCGCCGAGGCCGACCCGTTTTCCGAGGAAACATTTCTTGAGCTGATGAGCCTCGCCAAAAAAGGCGTTCAGGAACTGACGGCGGCACAAAACACCGCTCTCGGCCTCTGAGAGCGGGAGGCGCAGGGGCCATGGCGCGCCGCTTCGATCAGCCGAAACTGGTTATCGCCAGCCACAATGCGGGCAAGGTCCGTGAGATTGCAGAACTTCTGGCGCCCTTTGGTGTCGATGTGGTTTCCGCATCCGAGCTGGACCTGCCGGAACCGGAAGAAACCGGCGAAACCTTTATCGAAAATGCGTTGTTGAAGGCGCATGCCGCCGCGAAAGGCGCCAACCTGCCGGCACTGGCCGATGATTCCGGCCTGGCCGTGACAGCCCTTGATGGCGCGCCCGGCATTTATTCCGCGCGCTGGGCCGGACCCGGCAAGAATTTCATGACCGCGATGGAGAAAGTCGAGGAACTGCTCAGGGGTGCGGAAGACCGCTCGGCGAGATTTGTCTGCGCCCTGGCCCTGGCATGGCCCGATGGGCATGCAGACGTCTTTGAGGGCACCGTCAGCGGTGAAATCACCTGGCCCCCCGCCGGGGATAAAGGTTTCGGATACGATCCGATCTTCACCGCCGAAGGCGAAACGATCACCTTTGCCGAAATGGACCCGGTCCGAAAACATGGCCTGTCGCATCGTGCCGATGCCTTTCGGAAGCTGGTAAACGCCTGTTTCGGCGATCCGGTATAAATGGATCGCCATCCGGGCTTCGGTGTCTACGTGCACTGGCCGTTCTGCCGGCGGATATGTCCCTACTGTGATTTCAACGTGCATACGGATACCGCGCCGGACGAGGCGGCATGGCGAAATGCGCTGCTGTCGGAACTGGCGCATTACGCCGCCGAGTTGCCCGGCCGCACCGTCACCAGCCTTTATTTCGGGGGCGGCACACCGTCCCTGATGCCGCCCGAAACCGTGGCGGCGCTGATCGATGCCGTACAAATGCACTGGTCCATCGCCGATGATATCGAGATCACGCTGGAAACCAATCCGACGTCTTCTGATCGTGCCCGGCTCAGGGATTTCAGGACGGCCGGCGTCAACCGGCTATCGGTCGGGGTGCAGTCCTTCGACGATCGTTCGCTTGAGTTTCTGGGCCGCGACCACAGCGGGGCCGATGCGCTGCGGACGCTGGAAGATACCAAAAGCGTATTCGAGCGTCTGACCTTCGATCTGATCTATGCCCGGCCCGGCCAAACGCTTGAAAATTGGCGTGCGGAACTGGCCCATGCGCTGGACCTTGCAGGGGGGCATCTGTCGCTCTATCAGCTGACCATCGAGAGCGGGACGCCATTTCACAAGGCCGGGGTGACGCTGCCCGACGAAGACACCACCGCCGACATGTTCGAGACGACGCAGGACGTCCTGAGCGCGGCCGGCATGCCGGCCTATGAGATTTCCAATCACGCCCGGCCCGGTGATGAAAGCCGCCACAACCTGACCGGCTGGCGAGGCGGGGATTATCTGGGTATCGGCCCCGGCGCCCACGGAAGGCTGAACATCGCGGGCAAAATCTATGGCACGCACCAGATCCACAACCCCCAGCGCTGGCTGCAGCTTGCGAGAGAGCAGGGGCACGGCACGGCAAAGCGGCGCCATTTGGAGGCGAAGGACCGTGCGCGGGAACTCGTGATGATGGGTCTGCGGCTTGTCGAAGGTATTGATTTAAATAGATTTCATGCGATTACCGGCATGCCCGCGGATGCGGTGCTGGACATGGATGCCGTGAGCGGACTGCAGGCCGGAGGGCTGGTTGACGTCAGCGACGATACGCTCCGGGCAACGACCGACGGCCGCCAGCGGCTGAATGCCGTGCTTGGAAAAATTCTTGGCTGATCAATTTATGCGCGGCTGAAAGCTCTCGGGCGCAGGATCGATCACCTTGCTGGAACGCCGGGTAATCTCAAGGACCGCCAGCCCGCGTTCGGTAATCCCGCTCGGCATCAGGCGGAACACACCGTCCCGGCCCCAGTATCCGTTCGGCGAAGCCAGAGCCGACGCGGAAAAGTTCGGTCCGCTCTCGCCCTGCGCAAGGACCGCCGCCAGTGCCGTTGCGTCATAGGCGAGCGTTGCAAGACGGGGCGGCTGATCTGCATATGTCGCCGCATATTCCTTCACGAAATCGGCCCGCGCCCCCGGATCGGGTGCCGCATACCATCCACCGACCAGCGCCGGTTCGTTGCCCAGTCCCGGCACATCCCATTGGCCGGTGCCGAGAATCTGCACCACCGCCGGATCGACATCGAAGAACGGCAACAGGGCCGCAATCTGCTGCAATCGCTTGCCGCCGTCGGCGACCAGCAGCGAGTCAAACGGCAGATCGCCTGCCGTCTGTAACTGTTCCAGACGCTCCAGGGTTTTCTTGGAGATTTCATCGTCGAGCTTCTTGAGTTCGGCAATCTGCCGGTCAAGCTCCTGCTTGCGGGCATCGAAATCGGAAATCTCGCGCACCACCTGCGTATAGTCATCGGCATTCGGGTCATAAAGGCGTGCACGGGTTATTTCGACCCCGTAACGGATCGTCACCTGCTGCATGGCTTGCAGAACCGCGGTGCCATAGGCGTTATCCGGCGCCAGCAGACCGAACCGCGTCAGCCCCCGGGAAATGGCATAGCCGAGCACCCGTTCGGTCTGTGCGGACGGCAGAAATCCCATCACATAGACACCGTCTCCGGCAGCGTTCCGGTCGCTGGAGAACCCGACCACCGGGACATTGGCGGCACGCGCGATCGGCCCGACCGCCTGGACAGAAGCCGACAGCAACGGCCCGATGATCAGTTGCGCGCCGTCCCCGATCGCCAGCTGCGCCGCGACGAGCGCACCATCGACGGTGCCGCCGGTATCGTGGGGCAGCAGCTCGAACCGGTCATCGGCAAACTGGAAGAGTGCCAGCTGTGCCGCGTTCAGCATGGCCTCGCCGAGTTTCGCCGCAGGTCCGCTCAACGGCACCAGAAGCGCAACCCGGACCGAATCGACACGCGCGACCGGTACGGTGGAGGTCATGATCTGCGGCGAAAGGGCCGGGTTCGCCGGCCGGTTCAGAAGCTCGGCAAGCGACGGCAGCGGCTCACCGGCACGGGCACGGGGCGCCGTTGCAGAAATGTCCGGCAGCTTGGGGCCGGGCGGCACGCGCGGACCGGAAACCGGCGGGAGTTGCTGGGTCCGGGGCACGCCCGCGCCGGAAACCTGTGAGCCGGATGGGCCGGCGATCATTGGCTTTGCTTGCTCGCCGTCCCGCTTTGCGGTTTGCTCACAAGCAGCAAGAAGTAAAAGGGCAAGACATGGCGCAATCAGGCAAAAAGCGCGGCGACAAAACACATCTGAAGAATTCAACGAAAGCCGGGAGTGGGGAAGTCGCAACATCTGTCTCTCGTTCAGCCGATGCCGGGCGCAATACGGAAGACGGTAGCCGCTTGCCCGGAGCGAGTAAACCGCAACAAGGTCTTGAGCGTGGTCTTTACATCGTTGCGACACCGATCGGCAATGCCGCAGATATCACCTTGCGGGCGATTGACGTGCTGCGCCGCGCCGATGCCATCGCCTGTGAAGACACCCGCGTTACCGGCAAACTGCTGCACATTCACGGGATCGACCACGGCAGGCTCATTTCCTATCACGAACACAACGCCGAGCGTGCCGGCGCCCGGATCATGGAACACCTGGATCAAGGCGAAATCGTGGCGCTGGTGTCCGACGCCGGAACGCCGATGATCAATGATCCGGGTTACAGGGTGGCTGAACTCAGCCGGGAAGCGGGGCACAATGTTCACGCCGTGCCGGGTCCGTCCGCCGTCACCAATGCACTGGTACTGGCGGGCCTGCCGACGGACTGTTTCATGTACTGCGGCTTTCCGCCGCCCAAACAGGGAAAACGCCGGACCTGGCTTGGCGGCTTCGCCGCCATTGATGCGACGCTGGTTTTTCTCGAAAGTCCGCAGCGGCTTGCCGCAAGCCTGGCTGACATGGCCGATATATTCGGGCCGCGCCCGGCCCGGGTGCTCCGCGAAATGACCAAGATGTTCGAGGAAGTCCGTCCCGGCACACTCGTTGATCTGGCCGCGTATTATCAGGACGCCGGCCCGCCGAAGGGCGAGGTTACTCTTGTTGTCGGCGGACCTGACGGCGACAGTGCCCCCAGCGAAGACGACATCGAGGCCCGGTTACGCCAGGCCCTGGAAACGGACAGCGTGCGCGAAGCCGCCGCCCGGATCGCCGCCGAAACGGGCCTGCCCCGGCGCGAACTCTATAACCGCGCACTCGCCATCAAGGGCAAGGACGAACCGTGAGCCGGGACACCCGCCGGCAGGCCAACAGGCGCGGCCACGGCGCCGAAACCCTGGCCGGTATTCTGCTGCGCGTGAAAGGCTACCGCATTCTGGCCCGGAGTTACCGCGTCCCCGCCGGCGAGATCGACATCATCGCCGGACGCGGTAACGTCATATCCTTTGTCGAAGTGAAGGCCCGGGACAGTCTCTCAGACGCCCTGGATGCCGTCAGTCCGACCCAGCGGCGGCGCATCGCACGCGCGGCCGAACATTATCTGTCACAACATCCCGATTTGCTGGGCCGGGACATCCGCTTCGACGTCATCGCCGTATTGCCCGGCAAATTGCCGAAGCATATCATCGATGCATGGCAAACCTGAACGCGGACCGGCAGACGCGTCTGCAAAATATTTTTACCTTCACCGCATGATCTTTTGCGCCGGGAATGCTATTTGTGGTGTCATTGCGCCTGAATGAAAACAGAAGGTTCACATCAATCATGACGTCTCGCACCGCCAAAGCACCGGGTTTCCGGCATCTCACATTCATCCTGCCCGTTGCGGCGCTGATTGCCGCGGGCCAGCTGTCGGGATGTGTCGGTATGGTCGTCGGAGGTGCCGCCACCGCCGGTGTCGCCGCCTATCAGGAACGCGGGATCAAGGGTGTTGCGCGCGATACCGCAACATCGACAACCATCCGCGCCAAGCTGCTGGATGCCAATCAGAAACTGTTCAGCGACGTCGGGATTGAGGTTTATGAGGGCCGCGCCATGCTGACCGGCCGCGTCCCGACGGAAGAGATGCGGGCCGAAGCCGTCAGGATCGCCTGGAGCGTCAGTGACGTCAAAGACGTGATCAACGAAATCGTCATCAGCGAAAATCCGCTCAGCGATATCGCCAACGACAGCTGGATCACCACCCAGCTCAAATCCAACATGACCCTCGACAAGGAAATCCTCGCCATCAACTACTCGATCGAAACGGTCGGCGCCGTGATCTATCTGATCGGCATCGCCCAGAACGAAGCGGAGCTGCAGCGGGTCATCAACTACGCGCGGAACATCAAATACGTAAAGCGTGTCGTCAGCCACGTCCGCATCAAGGACGCCAAGGCGTCGTGAGGACGCAAGCCGATATCATTGAAAAACTGACCCGCTTCGGCAGCGGGCAGGAGCCGGATATGGATGTCGCCGGGGCCGCGCTGCTTGCCGGGGCCGTGGATCGTCCGGCATTGCCGCTGGCGCGGTATCATCGCCATCAGAAAAATCTGTGCGCCAAGGTCGGTGCCTATGCACGTGTCGACGACGGCCCCGTGCCGGTCGCGGTCATGATCGATGCCCTGCGCCAGGTTCTGGCACGCCATTACGGATACGGCGGCGGAGAATCCGAGGGCACGGACGAGGATGATTTCGATCTCAGCCGTGTCATCGACAGCCGCACCGGGTCCAGCGAAGCGCTGGCGATCCTGTATGCAACCACCGCCCGGCACCTCGGCTGGGACGCGCAGTTGATCCATATCCCCGGACGGATGCTGATCAGGCTGCAGGGCCAGGGCGAACGGCTTGTGGCCGACCCGCTAGGTGACGGGCGGACGCTGGAGCCCGCGGATATCCGCGCCATGCTGAAAGCCTTCGACGGCAACGACGCGGAGCTGGAGCCCGACGGCCTCAGGGTGCTGGACGACCGTGAAGCCCTGCTGCGCCTGCTGGCCGGACGAAAATCCGTGCTGTTGCGGGCAAAACGCCTCGAGGAGGCGGCTTTCGTGCTCGACCTCGCGTTACGCATTGCACCTGATGAGCCGACCCTGTGGCGCGAGTGCGGGCTGTTGAATGCCCGGCTCGACCGGATTCAGGCCGCCGTCGAGGCGCTTGAGGAATATCTGCGTCTCGGCGCCGGCGACCAGGCCCGCTATAATACAACCATTCTCTTGCAGGAACTGCGCGCCCGCCTCACATAAGCGGTAGCGAAATCAATCTAGGACAAAGCCATGACCCTGAACGTCGCGATCCAGATGGATCATGTGAGCTCGATCGATATCAAAGGCGACAGCACGTTCGTCATGGCTCTGGAAGCGCAAAAGCGCGGTTATAGTCTGCTCCATTACACGCCCGGCAAACTGTCGATGTCGAAAGGGCGCATCATCGCCGAAGCCGAACCCATGGAACTGCGCCGCGAACAGGGCAATCATTTCACCCTGGGCGAAACCCGGACCATCGACCTTGCCGACGATGTGGACGTTGTCCTGATGCGTCAGGACCCGCCGTTCGACATGGCCTATATCACGGCAACCCATCTGCTCGAGCACGTGCATCCGAAAACGCTTGTCGTCAATGATCCGCGCGAAGTCCGGAACGCACCGGAGAAACTGTTCGTCACGCACTTTCCGGAATTCATGCCGCCGACCCTGATCGCTTCCGACCGCAGGCAGATCCTGGCGTTCCGCGACGAACACAAGGACATCATCATCAAGCCGCTGTACGGCAACGGCGGGGCCGGTGTTTTTCACATCAAGCCCGGCGATGAGAACCTGAACTCGCTTCTGGAAATGTTCACGGTGCTGTACCGCGAGCCGATCATTGCGCAGGCCTACCTCAAGGACGTCCGCGCAGGGGACAAACGGATCATCCTGATCGACGGCGAGATCGCCGGTGCCACCAACCGGGTACCGATGGAAGGCGAAGCGCGTTCCAACATGCACGTCGGCGGCAAGGCGGTGAAATCCGAAATCACGGATCGCGAACGCGATATCTGCGCCGCCATCGGACCGGAACTAAAAGCCCGCGGCATGATCTTCGTCGGCATCGACGTGATCGGCGGCTACATGACCGAGATCAACGTCACCTCGCCGACCGGGCTACAGGAAATCAACCGCTTCGACGACGTCTGCCTGGAAGCCGATATCTGGGACGCGATTGAAGCGCGGCTTTAATCCAGATTTTGATACACCCATTACTGTCATCCCGAACTCGATTGGGGCTGCATCCTTCGAGACGGCCTTTCAGGCCTCCTCAGGATAAGGATGACATTGAAATCTCAAGTTTCCGGACAGACATAAACAGATAACCTCATGCTGAGGAGGGCGCACCGCGCCCGTCTCGAAGCATGCACTTGAGCAACGAACAAATGACGGGTGACGGGCGGGGCTATCCGTCATCCCGCGACACCCGTCCGCGCGCTTTTTTGATCTCGCCGACGCGCTTCTTGGAATCCAGGCGTTTCCGCTTTTCCGCCCTCGGTGTCTTGGTCGGACGGCGGTGTTTCGGCGGCGCAGCACTTTCACGTATCAGTTCGACCAGCCGGTCCATCGCGTCCTTGCGATTCAGTTCCTGGGTGCGGAACTGTCGTGCCGTGATCACCAGCACCCCGTCCGCCGTCATGCGACGTCCGGCCAAAGTCTTCAGGCGCAGAAAATGCGCATTGCTGAGCGCCGGCGAATGCCGGGCATCAAAGCGGAGCTGCACCGCGCTTTCGGTCTTGTTGACCTTCTGCCCGCCGGGACCGGGAGAACGGATGAACCGTTCCTCGATCTCGCTTTCGGCAATCACGATATTTTCAGTAATGTCGATCATCACGGCGTTGTAGCACCGCCGCATGCAGATCACCATATGCCGGATTTGATGGACAATGCCGGGCGTGTGCCGTCAGAGTAATCACCCGTACAATCATGTTGCGAGGTTACATCCATGACTGCCGCATCCGATCACGACCGCTTCGGTAATTCGTTCGCTCCTGGCCTCAGCTATGCGCGCGGCAGCATCCTGCCCGGCACTGCCGACGACATCATCAAACTCAAGACCGCGTGGGCGCACATCCGCCGCCGCCGCAAGGACCTCGGCGAAAAGAGTGTCTATCTGTTGAGCGGACTGGAACGCAACCTGCAGCTTGAAGAGGTCGACCTCACCGTCATGGACGACGAAATCGCGTCGGCGCTGTTCACGGATGACGTGACGGAACTCGGCCTCGAACACCTGGGCGGCGATCCGGCGAAGCACGATATCTTCGTCTTCAACCGTCTGACGTCGGCCCTGCTGACCGCAGCCGACGTGATGATCAACGACGGCGATATCGTGATCGGGGTATCGCCCAGCTATTCACACCCGGCCGTCAAACGCGCGGTTGCACACGGCGGCGGCACCTTCACCGATACCACCGGGCTCGGTGCGTTCCGCAAAGCGCTCGACGAAAACGACCGCGTCGATGTGGTGTTCGTCACCCGCCTCGCCGTCACCTACGAAATCCTCCCCGAAGCGGACCTGATCGAAGTCGTCAGGCTGGCCCGCGCCAGGGGAGCCAAGATCATCGTCGACGACGCCGGCGGTGCCCGCATCGGCCCGGCCTGTTTCGATCAGCCCCGATTGCTCGAACTCGGTGTCGATGTCGGCGCGACGGGGATGGACAAGTACGGCACCACCGGCCCCCGGCTTGGACTTTTGGGCGGCAACAGGGACCTCGTCGCCAAGATACGCGCGCGTGCTTACGAGATGGGCGTCGAAGCCCGGCAGATGCTCTATCCCGCCGTGGTCGAAAGCCTGCGCAACTACAGCCCTGACAAGGTGCGCGAACGTGTCACCATGACCAAAGAAGTTGGTGAGCACCTGAAGCAAAAACTCGGCGGCAACCGGGTCATGGAAACCCCGGTCATCGTGCAGCTGACCGCCGATGATATTCTGGAAATGGCGATGGAACGGGCGGGGATCACTACAGCGCCGTGCGTGCCGTACGAGGCGACCGCCGGTCTGGCGATGATCATGCTGCGCGACTTCGGCATCGTTTCCGTGCACTTCGCCGGCCTGCCCCCGGGTACCGCGGCGTTGATGATCAAGTTCCTGCCGCCCGATACCGTCGCCGCGTTCGGCGGCGCGGAGAAACTCGCCGAAGCCGTCGACGAAAGTCTGACCCGGCTGGCCGAGGTGATGAAAACACCGGATGGGCTGAACGATCTGATCCTGAAGGCCGCCTGACAAAAATCCAAGGTAGGAAGATTTGGTTGCTTAAGTGAATACTGAATGCGTCCCACTTACCGACTTGGCCGACATCATTTTTGAGGGGGTATTTACTGGTCTTCGCCGTTATTCGATGCAAGCTTCACCACTTTATCAGCAAGTCCCAACCGCTTTTTCCGCGCTTTCTCGAAACGCTCTCTCATTTCTTGGTTATTCAGACGTTGTTGTATGTGCTCACTGACCGCTTCTCTAATAACATCTTTGGCGCTTGCATTGTAGTTCGCAACACAGAAATCCCGCAGCATTGATGCTACAGGCTCCCCAAGTTCGTACTTCTTGTCATTGTACGGCTTTGCCATAAAGTACTTTAACGTACTTTTAGATTGACGGAAATTACCAAAATGGTAAGTTTGGGTCATACAAAAAGGGCGACCCTCGAAAGGGCCGCCCAGCACTGTATCGATAATCACTTCTTCTTCGTGGTATGGCCGTACCACTTAGATTCAGTCAAGCGGAGGAAGGTTTTCACAATTTCCGCTTTCGACGAGTACAAGATTGAGGAAGCCATTTGGCTCTCCTTTCTCTCGCTGACGGATTAAGCCGCCACTCAAACAAGCGCAGTAAACGCTTGATCTCTAGTCCCTGGTATTCCGGGGATTTTTCTTTTCCCCGTTTGTTCAGGCCTAAAGAACACCTATAATCTACGCCCATCTATTTTAGTTTCAACAAGATTTCGCGTCTAACTACTCAAAAAAACACAATATTTTGGGTTGACATTTTAATTAAGAGCCTGCAACCCACAGAATCGTTTGGATAACTAAAAATCCCGCGTAGGTATATTTATATACAGCCACTGGATAAAAACCCGCTGATCCTTCCATAGATCCCCGTAACGCAAACAAACGGGGACAAAATCATGGTGGCACGGGTTGGCACGGTCGCATTTCAGGGGATCGATGTTCTGGATGTCGATGTCCAGGTAGAGATGGCGTCGGGCCTGCCCGCGTTCCACATCGTCGGCCTGCCGGACAAGGCCGTGGCGGAAAGCCGCGAGCGGGTCCGCGCCGCGCTGAACGCCATGGGCCTCGCGCTGCCGCCGAAGCGAATCACCGTCAACCTCGCCCCCGCCGATGTCGCCAAGGAAGGCAGCCATTTCGATCTGCCGATCGCCATCGGTCTGCTGGGCGCCATGGGGGTCCTGTCGGCGGATGAAACGGCACGCATGACGGCGATGGGTGAACTGGGACTGGACGGCACCATCGCACCGTCGCTGGGCGTCCTGCCCGCCGCCATTCATGCCGCCGCCCACGCGAAATGTTTCGTCTGCGCCAGATCGCAGGGCAGTGAAGCCGTCTGGGCCGGTGATCTGGAGGTCATCGCCGCCGCCGATCTGCTGTCGCTGATCAATCACGTCAAGGGCACGCATATCCTGCCGGCCCCCGAAGCCCGGCTCTATGACGATCTGCCGGACTATCCCGATCTTGTCGACGTCAAGGGTCAGGAAACCGCCAAACGGGCGCTCGAAGTCGCCGCAGCCGGGGGGCACAACCTTTTGATGATGGGTCCGCCGGGCTCGGGCAAGTCGATGCTGGCCCACCGCATGGCCGGGCTGCTGCCGCCGCTGACGACACGGGAAATCCTCGAAGTTTCAATGGTGCATTCGCTGGCGGGGGAACTTCCCGGCGGCGGCCTGACTCACCGCCGCCCGTTTCGTGATCCACACCATTCCGCCAGCGTTGCTGCGCTTGTCGGCGGCGGGCATCGCGTGCGACCGGGGGAAATCTCCCTGGCGCATCTCGGGGTATTATTTCTGGACGAGTTACCTGAATTTCATCGCCAGGCCCTGGAAGCCCTGCGTCAGCCGCTGGAAACCGGTCGCGTCAGTATCGCACGTGCCAACGCCCATGTCGTTTATCCGGCACGGTTCCAGCTTGTCGCGGCGATGAATCCGTGCCGCTGCGGGCATCTGGCCGATCCCGGCGCGGCGTGTTCACGTGCCCCCAAGTGCGGTGCCGATTATCAGGCCAAAATTTCCGGCCCCCTGATCGACCGCATGGATATCGTGATCGAGGTCCCCGCCGTGAACCCCGCCGATCTTGGTCTGCCGGCGCCGGGCGAGAGCAGCGCCGATGTCGCCGGGCGGGTTGCCACGGCCCGGTGCAGACAACGGATGCGGGCCGAAGCACACGGTCCGGGGACCCCGCTCACAAATGCCGCGATCGACGGCCAGGCACTGGAAAAAATCGCCGCCCCCGACGATGCCGGACGGCAACTGATGGCTGACGCCGTGGCCGCGTTCGGTCTGTCCGCGCGGGGCTATCACCGGGTGCTCAGGGTCGCACGCACCCTGGCCGACCTCGACGGCGCAGAACGCGTCAGCCGCGTACACATCGCCGAAGCGCTCAGTTATCGCCGTCTTCAGCCGGGGCGTGAAGTTCAGAGTGCACGCCAACCTGCCTAAAAATTAGGGCTGCAAAGCCTTTATAATTTATGCCACGTGAAGGCGCAGGTTATTCATGACTTTTGAAGTCGGTCTTATGAGGTGCTTGGATCTGCTGATACATCGCCCGGCCAACCCTCAATTACCCATGCATATCCCTCGTCAAAGGTTTTGAAGATTTTAATTTCGCGTGGCGCCTGAAATTCCGCGGTTATGAGCGCAGCATAATATCTGGCCAATATAATTGCTTCGTTGCGCTCTCCGGTAATTACCGCATTTCGTCCAAAATAGATGCCCCGCTCTTCTTCATATTTCCGCATCCCCTTGATGTGTTCCTTCCACATATCAATGGGTGCCGACAGTTGACTGATGTCGGCGATGATCGGCCGGTTATTCAAATTGATCCCTTTTACGTCCCGCGCAATCACGGCATCCCTAGTTTCGGCCCAGGTCTTAACATCGAAGGCACCACTCAGACATGACCTGATAATGCCAAGGTCATCGACTTCTATCTGAAATGAAAACGGTTCGATATCCATGAGACGAATTTTCCAAAGAACTCACTTGCTGTTGAGCCTCTATCTCACAGTCTGCTACGAAACATATCAAGTTTAATGCTTGCTGATCCTAGTTCTTCAAATTGAAGTCCCCGGCGTCGAGCGTCGAACGGTCGGCGCCGGTGACGCTGGCGATCTGATAGGAATTGCTGTCGGTCATGGCGGCGGCGTTGTCGGTGTACCACACCTGCGCGCCGTCGCCACCGTTGGCCGAACCGATGATCACCACGCCGGCGTTGGCGACCCCGCCGGACAGGTCCTGCGCAATGCTGGATATCGACGTGCTGTCGGCTTCGAAATAATTGACGCTGTCGGTCAGCGTGCCCGCATTGCCGAGAGCGAAATCACCATCCGACAGCATGAACAGATCGTTTTCGGACGCGTTGTAATCATGGATCACGTCGGTCCCCAGAGACGCCGCCTTGGCCAGCGCCGTCGCCCCGCTGCCGCCTTCGAAGCGAAACTCGTCCGCGCCCGTGCCGCCGGTCAGATCGTCCACGCCTTCACCGCCGATCAGCACATCGTCACCGGCATATCCGAAGATATTGTCCGCGCCCGCCAGCCCGCTCAGCGTATCGGCACCGCCGCCGCCGATCAGGGAATTGTCCGCCGCCGATCCGCTGATCGTGTCATCAAACCCGGTCCCGGTGGCGTTTTCGATGCCGTTGAGCGTGTCGTTACCCGTCGTCGCACCGGTGGCCGTCCCGGCAGCCAGATCAATCGAAACAGCGGCACCCGCGTTCGCATAATCAACCGTGTCCGTCCCGGAGTCCGCGCCGTTGTCGCCGCCCCACACCGTATCCCCGGCGCCGTCGTCATCACCCATGACGAAGGTATCGTCACCATCTTCCCCATAAAGGGTATCGGCCCCGCCGTTGCCGTGAATCGTATCCGCGCCATCGCCGCCGTAGATGACATCGGCGCCGTTTCCGGCACTGCCCAATGAAACCCCGAAGGCGCTGCCATCATCGGGAACATCGCCGTAAAGGGTGTCGTTGCCGGCACCACCCCAGATACTGTCATCCCCGGCGCCGCCGGCAATCAGATCATCGCTGCCCGACGCATCGAAGGTCGGATTGGTCAGCGTGTTGGAAATATTGTGCGTCCCCGACAGCAGGTTGGTCGGCGTATCTCCATAAATGAAATCGGCCCCTTCCTGTCCGGATACTGTTGATTGCGTATTCGTGCCGACCAGAAAATCCGCCAGCGCCGTCCCTGTCAGCACATCCGAAACGGCGGTCTGCGACGTCGTCAGCGTGACCGGTTCATCGCGGTCATCATCGTCATCGTCTTTTTTCGACAGCCTGAGGACGATCGGCGTGAACCGGAAGCCGAAACCGAAAAGACCGTCAATGCCGCCATATCCGCCGCCGCCCGCAGCACCCAGTGTGTCCGCACCGGCGCCCCCGATCAGCACCTCGGTCCCGATGGCGCCCGTCGCACCGGCATCACCGACGAAGCCGCCGCCACCACCCCCGGCGATCAGCGTCCCGTCCTCCTGTTCGCCTTCTTCAACCAGTCCGTCCGGGCCGGCGGCGATGACAAGGTCCGCGGCCTTCGCGCCGCCATAGGCTTCGGCGGCAATGATCGCGCGTTCCAGCGCTTCTTCGATGCTGGAACCTTCCCGCAGCGCCTCGCGGTAGGCTTCACGGGCCGCCGCTTCACCGGCATCGATCGCCGCGCTTGCGACATTGATGGAGGCGTTGGTGCGTGTGACCCAGTCGCCCCGGGTGCTCGACGGATCATCCGGCGACGGCGGCTTCAGCAGATCCGGATCGATGGCCGCCAGTTCCCGCTCGACTACGGTTTCAACAATCTCGGCTGCCGTGCTGGCTTCCTGGGCGACGCGTTCCGCAACCTCGGCGTCACGGGCCGCGGATTGAGCCGCAGCTTCCGCTGCACGCAACGCAGCCGCCGCAGCCTCCTCGGCAGCATCCGCCTCTGCGACGGCAAGGGCGCGGGCTTCTTCGGCCTCACGCGCCGCCGCCGCCGCACGCTGCGCTTCAGCAAACGCGGCTTCCTTCTGTTTCGCCTCTTCAAGAATTTGCAGCGCTTCGTTGCGAGCCTGCTCTGCCGCTTCCAGGGCGCGGCGCACCGCATCCTCGGCCACTGCCAGCCGCTCTGCCGCCTGGGCTTCCGCAAGGTCCGTTTCGGCGACGGCACGGGCAGCAGCGTCTTCAGCGCGCAGGGCATCCGCCGATTCGCGGATCGACTGCTCGAAGGCCTGGTCACGCTGCTCGGATTCCTGCAGCACCTGCAGCGCCTGACGCCGCAGTTCCTCGGCGTCGCTGAGTTTTTCATTGGCCTGGGCATGCGCGTCCGCCGCCTGACGGCGAGCCGATTGCTCCGCCGTGGCGGCATCACGGAGCGCTTCATCGGCGGCATCGCGGGCGGACGCGGCGATGGCCGCTTTGCGGGCCGCGATTTCAAAAGCCGTGTCACGGTCGACCTGAACGGTGTTTTCCAGGCCCGGCCCGTCGGCCGCTTCCCGGCCGAAGCCCGCTTCATCCGCTTCCTTGGCAAGGGCACGGCTGGCCGGATCGGCGCCGCGTTCCGCCGACAACAATGACGCCGGCATGATCGCATGGGCATCGGGGAGTGCCGCAATGGCGTCCCCGTAATGTTCCGCCGTATCGCGCGGCCCAAGCCGGAGCACCCCGCTCGGCCTGGTGAAGTAATCGTCGACGATCAGTCCTTCATAGGAGTTGTCGAGGACCTCGGCCCCGCCCGGGTTCTCGACACGGATCGCACCGGCGCCGACATCATCGGCGCGCAGATACGTGACCATCGTGCCGCCGTCGGCCTCGACCCGGCCGGCACCGGAGGCCCCGTCGATGTGCAGGGTCGCCGCCGGAGTCTTGATCAGGAACGCGCCGTCCTGTTGAGATATCCCGCCACCGGAAAACGAGAACGTGCCCTGCTGCACGATGAACGTCGCATGCTGTGCGCCGCTGTCGGGGTCATAGACCAGATCGTCCAGGACCGTGCGCGCATGGCTACCGACGGAAAACGTACTTTCGTCCGCAAACAGCATCCCGGCGTTGGCATCGGCACCGGTTTCAATCCTGTCGCCCCGCGCCAGCAATGTGCCGACTTCGGCTTCGGTGCGGGTACCGTCCGCATGTACGATCCCGACATCGCCGGACAGGGTCTCGACCCGGCCGATGGGAGCCGCGACCGCTGCCACCGTCGGCGTTTCTGCCGCATCGATCCCCGCCAGTGCCGATACCACATCCGGACCCAGATGCGCACCGGCATCCGTGACCAGCGGCGGCGGCGTTTGCGCAAAGAAGTAATCCCGGACGATCAGGCGTGCGCCGCCGGAAAGCTCGATCAGCAGATCTCCGTCGACGCGGGCGAAGACGGCATCTGTCATCAGCCCGCCGCCCGGCACGATCACGGGACCGCTCGGCGGCAGGGACAGAATCTCGGGCTGTCCGGGAATACCGGGCCGTTCTGCACGTTCAATTTCAGGGCGTGTCGCCATCCGCGCGTCTCTTTGATGATCTCAAGATGCTGTATCTTAGCTCATCAAAACCGCAACAGATAGGGTATATCCGGGAAATATCCGGAATCAGCCGTCTTTTTTCGGATGCCCGATCATGCCGCCCAGATTCCGCTTGCCGAGCACATGGATATGCAGGTGCGGGACTTCCTGGTTGGCGTCCTCGCCGGTGTTGGAGAGAATCCTATAACCGCTTTCATCCAGCCCTTTGAGCGCCGCAACCTTGCCCACGGCACGCATCAGCGCGGCGATTTCCCCGTCCGAAGCATTGGCATGAAAATCGATCAGGTTCACATACGCCCCCTTGGGGATGACCAGCACGTGAACCGGGGCACGCGGGCTGATGTCATTGAAGGCGAGGGTATGTTCGTCCTCGTAAACCTTGTCGCAGGGAATCTCGCCACGAATGATCCTGGCGAAGATGTTTTGCGGATCATAGGTCATGTCGTAGGCCATGTTTTTCGTTTCCCTGGCTCATCGATTACGTGCGGCTGTTCTTTTCGTCGATGCCCGACGTGCCTTCGCGCTTCGCAAGTTCGGCATAGACGTCCTCGGGCGTCAGTCCCATGGCCGACCACATCACCAAAAGGTGGTACAGCAGATCGGCACTTTCACGGGCCACGGCATCGGGTCCTTCGGACAGGGCAGCGATGGTCACTTCCGTCGCTTCCTCGCCCAGCTTCTTGCCGATCTTCGGCGCGCCCCCGGCCAAAAGCTTGGCGGTATAGGAGCTGTCCGCATCCCCACCCTTGCGGCTTTCGATCACCGCGAACAGGCGGGCCAGGATATCGGCTGGGTTTTCTGCGGTCATGGTCCGGTCCTCAGGTTTCGCGGATCGCCACACCGGCGGCTTTCATGTGCGCCTTGGCTTCGTTGATCGTATACGTGCCGAAATGAAAAATCGAGGCGGCAAGCACCGCCGACGCATGGCCCTCGGTCACGCCTTCGACCAGATGATCGAGATTGCCGACGCCGCCCGACGCGATCACCGGGATCGTCAGCGCATCGGACACGGCGCGGGTCAGCGGCAGATTGAACCCCTGCTTGGTGCCGTCCCGGTCCATGGATGTCAGCAGAATTTCACCGGCGCCCAGATCCTGCATCCGCACCGCCCATTCGACCGCATCCAGTCCGGTTTCCCTGCGTCCGCCGTGGGTGAAGATTTCAAACTTATCCGGTGCCGTCGCCTTGGCATCAACGGCCACGACGATGCATTGGGTGCCGAACTTTTCCGCCGCCTCGCGCACGAAGTCGGGGTTATGCACGGCGGCGGTATTGATCGAAACCTTGTCGGCGCCGGCGAGCAGTAACTTGCGGATATCATCCGTGGTCCGCACACCGCCACCGACGGTGAGCGGCATGAAACACTGTTCCGCCGTCCTGGCCACGACATCGAAAATGGTTTCACGGTTTTCGTGGCTGGCGGTGATATCGAGAAAACAAAGTTCGTCCGCCCCGGCGGCGTCATATACCCGCGCCTGCGCAACGGGATCACCGGCATCGACCAGATCGACAAAGTTGACCCCCTTGACGACACGGCCCTGATCCACGTCCAGGCAGGGAATGATCCGTACCTTGAGCATCAGGCAGCCTCCGCCAAAAGCTTGACGGCCGCCGCCGGATCAATGCGGCCGTCATAGACGGCGCGTCCGGAGATCACGCCCTCGAGCTTGCCCCGGTCACCGGCGATGACGACGTTCAGGTCATCCATCGACGAAACCCCGCCCGACAGGATCACCGGGATATCGACGGCGTCCGCTAGCGACAGGGTCGCGTCCAGGTTCGGGCCCTGCATGGCGCCGTCACGTCCGATGTCGGTGAAGATCAGCGCCGAAGCACCGGCATCCTCGAACCTTTTCGCCAGCTCTTCGGTTTTCAGTTCCGTCGCCTCGGCCCAGCCCTGCACGGCGACATATCCGTCCCGCGCATCGATCCCGAGCGCAACCTGACCGGGGAAGGCCTTGCACGCGGCAACCACCAGATCGGGATCACGCACGGCAACGGTCCCGAGAATAACCCGCGCGAGACCGCGTTCGAGCCAGCTTTCGATGGTCTGCATGTCACGGATGCCACCACCCAGCTGGACCTTGATATCGACCGCACCCAGTACGGAGGTCACGGCATCGGCGTTTTCCGGTTTGCCGGCAAAGGCGCCGTCGAGATCGACCATGTGCAGCCAAGTGCAACCGGCATCGGCGAAGGACCTGGCCTGCGCAGCGGGATCGTCATTGAAGACGGTCGCCTGTTCCATGTCGCCATGCACCAGCCGCACGCATTGTCCCGCCTTGAGATCGATTGCCGGGAAAAAGATCATGGCGCCCACCGCAGGAAATTGGAGATGATGCGCAGGCCCGCCATCTGGCTTTTTTCCGGATGGAACTGGGTGCCGATCATATTATCACGGCCCACCGACGCGGTGATCGGCCCGCCATAATCCACGCTTGCCAGGACATGCGACGGGTCTGCTGCCTGCAGATGATATGAGTGCACGAAATAGACATGCATGCCGGATTCCACACCGTCGAACAACGGGTGCGGATCGCCCGGGATCGCCAGCTCGTTCCAGCCCATGTGCGGAATTTTCAGGGTCAGGTCCGACGGTGTGATTTTTTCGACGTCGCCCGGGATCCAGCCGAAGCCGTCCGTTTCGCCATGTTCAAGCCCCCGACTCGCCATCAACTGCATGCCGACACAAATCCCGAAAAACGGCTTGCCCTGGACCTCGACGTGCTCGCGGATCGCCTCGGCCATACCGTCCACGGCCCACAGCCCGCGCTTGCAATCCGCAAACGCACCGACCCCAGGAAGCACGACCCGGTCGGCCAGGCGCACGGCATAGGGATCACGCGAGACCATGACCTTATCTGGCAGACCCGCTTCCTTGACGGCGCGTTCAAACGCCTTGGCGGCGGACCGCAGGTTGCCGGAACCGTAATCAATGATCACCACGCTCATCGGTAGACGCCCGGATATATACCGTCTCGGTCGATATCGGCATTGTCGAGAAACCGGCGCGTCGCGTCCTCGGCATTCCTGCCTGAAACCACACAGACTTCCTGATACCCCTTATGGTCGAGCCACCAGCGACGAAGGTCATTACCGACAAGCCCGATGGCGAGCGAGATCAGCACCATCACGCCGGCTTCGATGTTTTCACCGGGATGAAACTGTCTCACGCCCCACCCGGCGAGAACGACCACACTGAAGATCACCATCGCCGGCAGCCACATGCGTGTCCACAGCGCCCAGATGAACGTGAACAGAAAACCCGGCCAGGAAAACCCTTCCTTGACGAGAACAAGGTCGTCGCAGGGTGCCCTGCCGTGACCCAGGAGGTATACCGAATAAAGCCGCATCGACGCGCCTACTCCTGAAAAGCTACAGCACGCCCTTGGTCGACGGAACCTCATCGGCCTTGCGGGGATCAATCTCGATCGCGTCCCGCAAGGCGCGCGCCAGACCCTTGTAGCAGGATTCGACAATATGGTGATTGTTCTCACCATACAGGTTTTCGACATGCAGGGTGATGCCCGCCGCCTGCGCGAATGCCTGGAACCATTCCTTGAACAGTTCGGTATCCATATCGCCGAGTTTCGGTTTGGTGAAATCGACGCGCCAGATGAGGTACGGTCGGTTGGAAATATCCAGCGCGACCCGGCTCAGCGTTTCATCCATCGGGATCAGGGCGCTGGCATAACGTGTGATGCCCTTGCGATCCCCCAGTGCCTTGGAAAACGCTTCACCGATGGCGATGCCGGTGTCCTCGGTGGTGTGATGAAAATCGATATGCAGGTCACCGGTCGCCTTGACGGTCAGATCCATCAGACTGTGACGGGACAGCTGTTCCAGCATGTGATCGAGAAAACCGATCCCGGTCGAGACATCGTAATTTCCGCTGCCGTCGAGATCGAGGATGACGGAAATCTCGGTTTCCTTGGTTTTGCGTTCGATGGTCGCTGTGCGCATCGTTCAGGTCTCCTGCAAAAGTCGACGTTCTTCTAGCAGGTTGGACACCGCTCTGCCAGCCCCGAGCGTCATCCGCAACGTGCGAATATACAGCCCCGGAGAGAAAGCCCATGACTTGACCCCATACTTGACCCATGGCCCGGATCGGACCACATAGGTTATCAATTCACCACGCCCAGCCCCGCCCCCGGACGAGGAACCACCATGAGCAACGAAGCGCCCACCACATCCTGGCATGCGACGACCATTCTGTCGGTGCGCAAGAACGGCTCTGTCGTGATCGCCGGCGACGGTCAGGTGAGCCTCGGCGATACCATCGTCAAGGCCAACGCCCGCAAGGTTCGCCGTCTGTCGGGCGATCAGGTCATCGCCGGTTTCGCCGGCGCCACTGCGGATGCGTTTGCCCTGTTCGAGCGTCTTGAAGGCAAACTGGAACAGTACCCCGGCCAGCTGATGCGGGCCTGTGTCGAAATGGCCAAGGACTGGCGGACCGACCGCTATCTGCGCCGGCTCGAAGCCATGATGGCCGTCGCCGACAAGGACGTGTCGCTGATCCTGACCGGGAACGGCGACGTGCTTGAACCCCCCGACGGCCTGATGGGGATCGGGTCGGGCGGCAATTATGCCCTGTCGGCAGCACGCGCTCTTTACGACCGCGACGACCTGAGCGCTGAAGACATCGCCAGGAAAGCGATGGCTGTCGCCGCCGATATCTGCGTTTACACCAACACCAACGTCGTGATTGAAAAACTATGAGTAATTTCACCCCGCGCGAAATCGTTTCGGAATTGGATCGTTACATCATCGGTCAGAAAGACGCCAAGAAGGCGGTGGCCATTGCGCTCCGCAACCGCTGGCGCCGCCAGCAGCTCGACGACAACATGCGCGAGGAAGTCCTGCCCAAGAACATTCTGATGATCGGCCCGACCGGCGTCGGAAAGACCGAGATCGCCCGGCGGCTGGCCAAACTGGCACAGGCCCCGTTCATCAAGGTCGAAGCCACCAAGTTTACCGAGGTCGGTTATGTCGGCCGCGACGTTGAGCAGATCGTCCGCGATCTTTTGGAAATGGCGCTCCACATGAGCCGCGAGCAGATGCGCAAACGCGTCGAGGCGAAGGCGGAACTGAACGCCGAAAACCGTGTCGTCGAGGCCCTTGTCGGCGAGGGTGCGTCAAAGGAAACGAAGGAAAAGTTCCGCACCAAACTGCGCAACGGCGAACTGGCCGACAAGGAAATCGAGGTCGAGCTGTCCGATACCAGCGGTGGCGGCATGCCGACCATGGATATTCCCGGCATGCCCGGTGCACAGATGGGCATGATCAACCTCAACGACATGCTGGGTAAGGCCTTTGGCCAGCAGACCAAGAAAAAGAAAATCACCGTCGAGGACTCATATGATGTCCTGCTCCGCGAAGAGGCGGACAAGCTGCTCGACGAGGAAGAGATGCTGAAAAGCGCCATCGACAATGTCGAGAACAACGGCATCGTATTTCTGGATGAAATCGACAAGATCACCGCGCGATCCGACCGGCAAGGCGCCGATGTCAGCCGCGAAGGCGTGCAGCGCGATCTGTTGCCGCTGATCGAAGGCACCACGGTCGCCACCAAACACGGTCCGGTGAAGACGGACCATATCCTGTTCATTGCTTCCGGGGCGTTTCACATCGCCAAGCCGTCCGACATGCTGCCGGAACTTCAGGGACGCCTGCCGATCCGCGTCAACCTGAACGCCCTGACCCGTGACGATTTCGTGCGCATTCTGACGGAACCTGAAGCCAGCCTGGTCAAGCAGTACACGGCCCTGATGGGGGTCGAGGAGCTGAAGATTTCATTCAGCGACGACGCCATCGCCGAAATTGCCGACCTGTCCGCCGAGATCAACCAGGGCGTTGAAAACATCGGCGCGCGGCGCTTGCACACGGTGATGGAAAAGCTTCTGGAAGAGATCAGCTACACCGCATCCGAAAAGAGCGGCGAGGAGATCGTCATAGACGCGGATTACGTCAGGAAACAGGTCTCCGACCTGGCGCGGAACGCCGACGTCTCGAAGTTTATTCTGTAGGTCCTCTCCTAGGGGAGAGGTGTCGCGATAACGCGCCGGATGGGGGTTAGAGACGACCGTCCCATTTTAGTGTGTCGGGCCTTCGGGGCGGGAGCCGATCCGCAGTTTGACCTCGGCGATCACCCAATCGAGGGTATCTTCGTCCATTTCCTCGATGTTTTCCGCCAACAAATTGGCAAGCTCGGTGGCTTTCGGGCTGAGACCCGCCGTGTTGACCGTCACCTTCGGATGCGACAGCTCGGCCAGGCGCTTGATCTCCTCCGCTTCATCCCACATCAGGTCGAAATACCCGCAGATCTGTGCCACCAGACCGGAACTGGGGCGGCCGCGATGACCATGTTCAAGCGCGGAGAAATACGCCGCCGAGACACCGAGGTCGGCAGCCATCTGTTTCAGCGTTATGTGCCGCGCCATGCGGTGTTCACGCACTCGTTTACCAAACGGAGTCATGAACGTACTGTAAGCTTTTAATTCTTAATAATTTATCGCCAGAAACGGTATTTACCCGCCAACAGGTTTCCGGCGTTTCAGACGCACATACAAGGCCCCATCGCCGCCATCTTTCGGCGCAGCGTAAGAAAACCCCGCAACCCATTGACGCATAGGCATTTCATTGAACCAGCGCGGTACGGATTCCCGGAGTACACCGGGCCGGCCACCGAGGGTGTCGCCCTTGCCGGTGATCACCAGAACCGTCCTGGATCCGGCCATGAAGCGGGCGAACAGGAAGTTTTCCAGTTCACGGTGCGCGGCTTTTTGGGTGTGCCCGTGCAGATCGATCTTCCCTTCGACATCGAGCTTGCCGCGTTTGAGACGCTGCGCGGTCCGGCGATCCATCCCGGCCGGGCTGCCGTGTTGCAGCTGAACCGGCGGTTGCGGCCGCGGCGCCGGCGGATCGGACGGCAAGACGGGGCCGCGCTTCGGTTTGCTTTTACGGGGAGGCTTGGCCTGTGTTGCAGTTGAACCATCTTCATCTTCATCCGGCAGGAGCGAGCCCATTTTATCGGTATCGACGCGGCGTACTTTCCGGGTCACATGATCCCAGAGCGCCTTATCCTCGGCACTGAGTGAGCGGCGGCGGACGCGCTTGGGGCCGCCCATATGCTAGGCCCCGGGCTGATCGACGATCAGGATATGCAGACGCTGTGGCCCGTGAGCGCCGAGCAGCAGGGTTTGCTCGATATCCGCGGTGCGGGACGGCCCGGTGATCCAGTTGACGGTCCTGGGCAGCTTGCCCGGGCCGGATGCGACGCGAATACGTTCCCAGACCGCCTCGTAATTTCCGGCAATATCATCCGCCTCAACGACGACGATATGATCCAGCGGCAGAAAATTCAGGGACGTCGGTGTTTCCGGGCCGGACGACATGACCAGCGTCCCGGTTTCAGCGACACCGCCATAGGCCATGCTGACCGAAACCCCATCATCGCCGGCACCCCGGCCTTCATCAACCATCAGGGATGTTTTCTGCTGCCAATCCAGGCCCTTCAAGACTGGGTGGGGGGCAATTTTGATTTTCGCCGGCAACTGGTGTTCGCGAAGATAGGCACTGACTTGATCCGGGACTTCATCAAATGAGGTCAATAGATTAATCGTAGCATTGACGCGCGTTGCTTCCTTACAAAAAAGCTCAATGCGTTGCGCTTTATCAAGATCGCCGCGTTTCGGGATAAGATTTTTCTGGTGCTCTTGTATGTGTTTTAGCGCCGGATTATCGCCTTTAGGCGCATTAATATGACCTAATTTGGATCTCAGCTTCCCCAGAATGTCGTCTCGGGCACTCATCCGTGCACCTTTTTTCGTTTAAGCGCACCGCTTTGATCTCCGCGGACGCCTTTGTGGTATTGACTGATAAATGTGTCCCCGGACGGCGCGGTCAGATCCCGCTTCGACGTCCAGCCCCCCGCAAAGGGCAGGGACCTGAACCGGCCACGTCCGCCGATTTGTCCCAGAAAAGCCACGCCCGCATTCATCGCCATCCGATAGAGCGCCGGCCGTTTTGCCAGCCAGGCCCAGCTTTTCAATGCCCATCGCGCGGAGGGCGAGCCGATTTCAGCCTTGAACTGCCGTTCGCGCCATTTCCGCAGCATCTTCGGCAGCGGAATGCGCATCGGACAGACGCTTTCGCACTTCCCGCAAAGCGTTGAGGCGTTCGGCAGGTGCTGTGCCTCTTCCATGCCGATCAGGTTGGGGATCAGAACCGCGCCCATCGGCCCGGAATAGACCCATCCATAGGCATGCCCGCCGACGGATTTGTAGATCGGGCAGTGATTGAGACAGGCCCCGCAGCGAATACAGCGCAGCATTTCGTGAAATTCCGACCCGATCATGTCACTGCGGCCGTTATCCAGCAGCACGACGTGATATTCCTCGGGTCCGTCCAGATCCTCGGGACGTTTCGGTCCCGTACAGAACGTGGTGTAAACGGATATGTCCTGTCCGGTCGCAGAGCGTGCCAGAACGCGGAGAATGGTCGAGGCATCTTCCAGCGTCGGGACGATCTTTTCGATGCTGGCGATCACCACGTGGACCCGGGGCAGGTTGTTGGTGAGATCCGCGTTGCCTTCATTGGTGACCAGAACATTGGTCCCGGTTTCGGCAATTAACATATTGGCCCCGGTCAGGCCGACATCGGCGCCGAGAAACTTTTCGCGCAACTTGGCGCGGGCTTCTTCCAAAAGGGCGCGGGGCTCGACCAGAGAGCGGTCGGCGGCCAGATCAAGATGCGCATTGCGAAAGGTTTCCGCGACCTGTTCTTTCGATAGATGGATCGCCGGGGCAATGATATGGCTCGGCGGTTCCTTGCGGAGCTGAATGATGTATTCGCCAAGATCGGTTTCAACGGGCTCGATGCCGTTTTCCTCGAGGAACGCATTGACCGCGATTTCCTCGCTGATCATGGATTTGCTTTTGGTAACGGTCTTTGCGTTTGCCTTGCGGCAGATGTCGAGAATGGTGTTTCGCGCTTCCGCGGCATCGCGGCACCAGTGCACATGGCCACCACTTTCCGTGACTTTCTGTTCGTAGGCTTCGAGGTAATGATCCAGGTTTTCCAGCACATGCGTCTTGATGTCCCGGGCCTGGTCACGGAGACCTTCGAACTCCGGCAGCCGCGCCGCCGCTTCGAGTCTGCGCATGGGAAAGCCGACGGCCAGCTTGGCCAGCGCTGCCTGCAGCGGATCATCGGCGATGGCATCGCGGGCGTTCTGCTTGAATTGCGGTGATGTCGGTTGCATGACTTTCAGTCCCCGCCCATTTCGCTGTCCTGCGGCTCACCGATGGCCGGCGCTGCCGTCATCCCGGCGAGGACTTCCGCCGCATGACGCACCCTGACCGGCACACCCCGGCGCTGCAGCCGCCCGGCGATGTTCATCAGACAGCCGAGATCGCCCGCCAGTACCGTTCCGGCGCCAGTGGCAATGATGTCGTTGACCTTGGCATCGACCATTTTTTCGGAAATGTCCGGATACTTGACGCAAAACAACCCGCCGAACCCGCAGCAGGTTTCCGTTTCCTTGCCCTCGGTAATGCTGAGGCCGTCAACCGACGCCAGCAGCGCGCGGGGCTGTTCCTTGATGCCAAGTTCCCGCAATCCGGAACAGGAATCATGATAGGTGACGGTCCCGTCAAACGCCGCACCCGTCGCCGTGACACCCATGACGTCACTGAGAAAAGACATCAGCTCATATGTTTTCGCCGCCAGCGCTTCGGCCCGCGCCAACCACGCCGGATTGTCCGCCAGCGCTTCGGGGTAATGATCCTTGATCATACCCGCACAGGACCCGGAGGGTGCGACCACGTAATCATAACCTTCAAAGGTCTTTATTACGGCCCTGGCGATATCCGACGCATCCGCCTTGTCACCTGAATTGTATGCAGGCTGTCCGCAACAGGTCTGATTTGCGGGAACGTCGACCCTGCACCCGGCGTCTTCCAGCAGCTTCACCGTAGCAAAACCGACCACAGGCCGCATCAGATCGACCAGGCAGGTCACAAACAAACCGACGTTTGGGTTTTTATTTTCGGACATTGCTCAAGAATGTTCTTTCAAATCCATGTTGGCAAGATCGCGGATTAAGCTGTCAGAACTGCGGTACAATGCGCTGCGCCGGTTTCGGCAGCAAAATGAAATAACGGCCTTCTTCCTTCATCAGACCGGCGCGGCGGCCGGCCTCTTCGCCGAAGCCCCAGAACACGTCACCCCTGACCGGCCCCTTGATGGCACTGCCGGTATCCTGGGCTATGACGAGGCGGCGCAGCGGGCCGCCATCGGTAAGTGGGTCGGTGGTATCAAGCCAGAGCGGGACACCATAAGGGATATGTGCCCGGTCGACCGCGAGACTGCGGCCCGGCGTCAACGCAACGCCCTGTCCGCCGATCGGGCCTTCGCCTTCGACGACACGAAAGAACACGTAGGACTCATTCCTGTTCATCAATTCCGTTGCCGCCGCCGGCCGGGCCCGCAACCAGTCCCGGATCGCCGGCGCCGTCACGTCAGCGAGGGGCATGGCCCCCATGGCGACAAGCTCCCGGCCGATAGAAGTATAGCGGCGCCCGTTACGGCCCGCATATCCGAGACGCACATGAGAGCCGTCCGGCAGACGAACCCGGCCCGAACCCTGAATATGCATGAAAAACGTATCCACGGGATCGGCGAGCCAGATCACTTCAAGTCCCCGGCCCCGCAGTGCACCGGCATTGATTTCGGCGCGTGAATGGTAGGGGATCAGTTTGTTGTCGACGATGCGCCCGGCAAGGTGCGTGCCCTTCAGCTCGGCGCGATGCTGCCCCAGGTCGATGGACACAAGGTCTTCCGGCCTGGAATACACCGGAATCTGAAATTCGGCTTCTGGCCCCCACCGGCCCAGGACTTCCGGTTCGTAATATCCGGTAAACAGACCTTCCGGGTCCTGATTGTTCCCAGTCCGGTAAGCAACGAACCGGGATTCAAAAAAGTATTTGGCTTCAATCTGGTTGCCGGGACGGATGATCCGGGCATCCTTGCAGATCGCCTGCCAGTCGGCGACGGTCCCCATGCGCTCGTCATCGCCCATCGGGGAGTCGGGATTTTTCTTGTCGATGGCGTCACAGGAACGGATCAGCGCCGGCAGGACAGCGGCGAAGTTTTCGCCGTCCCAGCCGTCCAGTTCCTCAAAACTGATATCCGACAGCGTTAGGGACGGCGTTTCTTTTGACGGTTCGGTCTGTTCGGGGATCGGCAAGCCCAGATCCGCACAACCGGCCAGGGTAACCATAAGGGTAAGCAACAGTGCAAGCGAGACCGGCCGCAACAAATTCGAACCGCGCCGCCCTGATACGCGCGCCCCTGACACACGCACCTCAGTTATTGCTTTCGGTGCCGATCAGCGTCCAGTTCGGATCCGAAGAACGGGTATCGCGCGAGAACGTCCAGAAGTCCGTCACATCGATGACTTCGTTCGGATTTCCGTCGATAATGTTGTCTTCGGCATCACGGAGCGCACTGATCTGTTCGGAAACGAACTTCACGGTCACCACACTGTGATGACCATCCATCAACGCTTCGATAATTTTTGCGGAACGAATGCCGACCAGGGTGTCTTCGAGCACTTCACCGGCTCGCTCACGTTCGGTAATCGCTTCGTCAAAATTCTTGTACACATCGGGGCTCAACAATCCCTTCAGTGCTTTGCGGTCGCCCGAAGAAAAGGCATTGAGGATCATTTCAAAGGCCATCTTGGCGCCTTCGGCGAAACCGTCCGGGGTAAAGCCCGGATCGGCAACCCGGATCTGCGTCAGCCCGGCTGCGGACGGATCACTGTCGTCAATATCCAGCGCCGGCGCATCGGCCACGCTGTCACTGCGATCCGGCAGCTGCACGACATTGTTGTCGTCCTGAGCTGCATCCTGTTCCGCCTGCTCGCGGTCACGGAACCGGTCTTCATAGCCGCCTTCGTGGCCATCGCGACGGCCCAGAACCCGGCGTAACCGCAGGATCAGAAAACCGGCGATCATCGCCAGTATGATGATATCGAAAAATTGAAATTCGCCGCTCATGATATCCTTGACCCCGTGGGCCTTGCCTGTTGTCGTATGCGAGACGCGCAAACGTTGCCGCCTCCGGTTAGCGGTCCCGGACAAGGTATCGGCATAAGACCGCCGCGTCCAGAACGACAGAAAGAAACGCCGGGGCGCTTGCACTCGCTGTCATACGTCTTAAATAAGCCGACCAGCCCTTCGGAACAAGGCAACCATGGCATTCATCGCCCTAATAGCGTTTATCGTCGTCCCAATCGTTGAAATCGCGGTCTTTATTCAGGTCGGCGAACAGATCGGCGTGTGGTCAACCATCGGCGTTGTCGTCCTGACCGCGATCATCGGGACGGCCATGCTGCGCCAGCAGGGGTTATCGGTTCTGTTCCGCATTCAGGAAAATCTGCAGGCGAACCGGATTCCGGTACAGGAACTGTTCGACGGTGTCTGCCTGGTCATTGCCGGAGCACTATTACTGACGCCGGGGTTCGTCACAGATACCGTCGGCTTTCTGCTTTTCGTGCCGCCGTTTCGGCACTGGCTTGCCGGCGAGATCGGCAAACGCGTGATCGCCAACGCCAATGTGCGCTATACCCGTCAGACCTATTCTACCGGGCCAGATGACCCGTTTGGCCAAGGAAGCGGCAACCAGCAGGGCAATCCGGGCCGACGTCCGGGAGGTGGACCGGTCATTGACGGCGACTACCAGGACGTGACGGATCAGCCGGCAGGGCCGGCAGACCCCGACCATCAGATCGACAAAAGTCCGTCCGGGCAGGATGACAAGTCATCCGATGATCCCCGCAGAGCGGATTAATCCGTTCTTACACCGACGGGGCATTCCGTCTGGAGATTGTGCCAGACATAAAAAGCGCTGCGCAGTTGTCGATACCGGAAAGACATGGTACCAGAAGCCCGCAATCGCTTGAGGAGTGCCACATGGCCGAAGAACAGATCCCTGCGTCCGCTGAATCAGACGCCGCCGAAACCACGCCAGTGGTGATCAATGCCCAATATGTGAAGGACATGTCCTTTGAGGTCCCGAATGCACCGGGCATTTTCGGTGAGATGCAGAAAACGTCCCCGGACATCAACATCGACATCCGGGTCAATGCCGTCAGTCTCGGTGAAAACCTTTTCGAAGTGTCGATCACCATCAATACGAATTGCGACGTCGGCAATCACAAGGGCTTCATCTTCGAATTGGTTTATGCCGGAACCTTCACGCTCAACGTCCCTGAAGAACACCTGCAAGCGGTTCTGCTGATCGAATGCCCGCGGCTGCTGTTTCCGTTCGCCCGCAATATCATTGCCGATGTCACCCGTGACGGCGGCTTCCCCCCGGTTATGCTGGGCCTGGTCGACTTCGTCGCCATGTATCATCGCCGCATTCAGGAACAGGGTGCCGCCGCTCAGAACGCCGAAGACGCCACAGGCGTGAGCACCGAAGCCGAAGTCAAACCCGACTGAGGTTGCGGCTTACGCCCGGTGCCAGATCGGATCCTTGATCTTTCCGAGAAATTCCTGATGCCGCGCCAGTTCTTCGGCGCTGGCGGAATGTGCACGGGCTTCGCGCCGGCCGCTTATCCCTGCCTGACCGGCCCCGCTGATATCTGACCCGCCGTCCAGAACGTCTGTGGCCCTGGCGGCAGCATCCGCAGCCAGATCCATCCCGTGCTGCCGCCCGCCCAGCAGTTCCAGATAAACGGCAGCAAGTAATTCGGAATCCAGGAGTGCGCCGTGCAGTTCGCGTCCGCTCAGATCGATACCGAAACGCCGGCACAGCGCATCCAGTGAGGCCTGGGCCCCGGGGAATTTACGCCGCGCCATGCTGACGGTATCGATGGCGCGTTTTCTATCAAGCTCGGGAATCCCGACACGGGCCAGTTCCGCATTAATGAAGCCCATGTCGAACGCCGCATTATGAATGACCAGGGGCGCGTCCCCGACGAAGTCGACAAAAGCTCCGGCAATATCGGCAAAGACAGGATGACCGCTCAGGAAATCTTCACTGAGGCCATGCACCCGTTCCGCTTCGGCCGGCATGTCGCGTTCGGGGTTGATGTACTGATGATAGGTTTTACCCGTGGGCACATGATTGAAAAGTTCGATACAGCCGATTTCCACGATCCGATGACCGGCGTTCGGATCAAGTCCCGTGGTTTCCGTATCAAGAACGATTTCTCTCATCGATTGTCCCCACAGCCTGAACGGAGATCAGAACGGGGGCCAGTGGGTCCCCGTCGTGCTGCAGGCAATTGTCGCAATTTGACGTATGATCGGCAAGCTGTGATGACGGCCAAGACCCGTAAAAATCACAAAATCTGCTGCTCTTCTCTTAATATAATCCGGTATCTGGTGTTTGAGGACTTCCTGAAACCGTTCTTCCGTCATCCCGGGGCGGCGCAACACACGGCGGCGCTGTTCGCGGTACGGGGCGGAGACGACACACACCGCATCACAGCTGTTTTCGGCGCCTGTTTCGAACAGCAATGGAATATCCAGCACCACCGCCGGGGTCCTGAGACGGGCATGCATCCCCAGAAACGCGATTTTCTGTCGGCGCACCATGGGGTGCAGAATCCCCTCCAGCTTGCGGAGAGCCGGTTCATCGCCGAAGACGCGTTTCCCCAATGCCGCACGGACGACCGCCCCGTCCTTGACGACACCCGGAAAGGCATCCCCGACCGGGCCAACCGCAGCGCCGCCTTTGGACATCAACTGATGCACGGCGGCGTCGGAATCATGGACCGGCAGACCCAGCCGTCGAAAATCGCCGGCGGCAACGGTCTTGCCCATGCCGATCGAGCCGGTCAGACCCAAAATGAACATCAGCTTTCCGCACGTCCGGCAAGAACATGGGTACGCAGTTTGTCATCAACGACCGGCTTACCGCCGAACCATGCTTCGAAACCGGGGCGCGCCTGATGCAGAAGCATCCCAAGCCCGTCGACCGCTGTCAGGCCCCGCGCTTCCGCCGCTGCCAGTAACGGTGTCTTGAGCGGTGCATAGACGATATCGTTGACTACGCCCTCGGCGGACAATCCATCCAGGCTGATATCCAGCGGCGGCTTCCCGGTCATGCCCAGAGTTGTCGTATTCACCAAAAGCCCTGCGCCTTCACAGGCGGCATTGCGATCATCCCAGGCAACGACATGCACTTGTGATCCGAAATGTCGGGCGAGGTCGTCTGCGCGAGCCGATGTCCGGTTGGCCAGACGGATATCGTCGACGCCGGCTGAAATCAGAGCTTCCAGCACGGCCCGCGCTGCACCCCCTGCGCCTAGAACGACGGCCGATAAACCGGCTCCCTGCCATGCCGGCACCGCAGCGCGGATATTTTCCATGAAACCGAACGCATCCGTATTATCGCCGACCAGTTTCCCATCTTCTTTACAGATGATCGTATTGACCGCACCGATCCGTTCCGCCGCCGGGCGCAGGACATCCACGGTCCGGAAGGCCGCTTCCTTGTGCGGTACCGTGACGTTTGCGCCCCTGAAGCCCAGTTTCGGCAAGGCACGTATGGCATCCGCGATATCGTCGGGAGCGACCGGTAACGGCAGATACACACCATCGATCCCCAGCTGGTCGAGCCAATAACCGTGCAGCCTGGGCGACAGGGAATGGTCTACCGGCCAGCCGATGACGCCGGCTTTCAGGGTTGTCGATGTAACAGACGGCATGCGGTGCGCTCCTTTATGCGCAGAGAATGCCCCGTTTCCGCAATTCTTCCAATAGGGGAAGGAGCGGCAGACCCAGAACCGTAAAATAATCTCCCCGAATCCGTTCAAACAACTGCACACCGGCCCCTTCAAGCAGATAGGCGCCAACGGACGACAGTATTCGTTCGCCTTCCGATTCCAGATAGGCATCAATAAAGCTGTCGCTCAGTTTGCGAACATACATATCCACACGATCCACATGCGACCAGACGACCTTGCCTGACTGCATCATACAGACGGCGGCTATCAGCTGGTGAATCCGGCCACTGAATGATTTCAGATGCGCCCGGGCCTCTGCCAATGTTTCAGGCTTGTCGTACAATTTGTCTTCCTGCACCAGAATCTGATCACATCCGATAACCAACGGGGGATTTTCCGAGATGACGCTCACCGCCCCGGCCTTGGCTTTGGCTAATGACAGGGCCAGAGAAGCCGGATCATCTCCGGTTTTCGACCAGGACAACTTCAGCGCATTCTCATCAATCCCGGCGTCACACCAGGAAAATGGAACGCCGGCATTTTCGAGAACCTGTCTACGCGAGAGGCTTTTCGAAGCCAGAATAAGGTCGGGTGCGCTCACGCGTCGTCTTCATCACCCTGCAGTCGGGCCAGATACTGCAGGATCGTCGCCGCCGTCTCTTCAATGGAACGGCGTGAAACATTGATCACCGGCCAGTCGTGCTCAGTAAACAGTCGCCGCGCACTGTTGACTTCTTCTTTTACGGATTCCTCGTCCACATAATCCGTATCCGGATCCTGATCGAGGAAGCGAAGCCTCTGACGGCGGATTTCAATCAGCCGTTTCGGGTCATTGGTCAGACCGACAACAGCCGGACCTCCTTCGAGAAACAATTCCTCGGGCAGGGGGCAACCCGGCACAAAGGGGACGTTCGCCGCTTTGATTCCGCGGTTCGCCAGATAGATGCATGTCGGCGTTTTGGACGTTCGTGAAACACCAACAAGTATCACATCGGCGTTTCGGAGTTCGTTCGTCATCTGCCCGTCGTCATGGCTGAGAGCAAACTGCATCGCTTCGATTCGCGCAAAATATTCCGCATCCATGGCATGCTGCCCGCCGGGACGGGGAACGCTTTTCGCATTCAGGTAGGCACCCAGCGCCGCCACCACAGGATCGAGAACCGGAATACAGGGAATCTGATGCATCCGGCAGCCTTCTTCCAGCGCCAGACGGTTCTTTTCATTCACCAGCGTACACATCACGAAACCAGGATGTTCACGGATCCGCTCCATCACTTCACGAACCTGATCAACCGTTCGCACCATCGGCCAGAGATGTTCGCGAACCTGAATATCGTCAAACTGGACCAGACAGGCGCGGGCCAGAAGCGTTACGGTTTCCCCGGTCGAATCAGAAACAAGGTGAAGGTGAAAATCCTGCATAATGAAACCTTTGAGGTATGAATAAATGCCTTATAAGCCGGGGGATGAAATTGTGGATAACTTTCAATACCATGAAACAGGTCTTTAATACCCATGTCTGGGTTTCTCGATACACACCTTGTCCCGCTGTGTAAATCTTTGAAGTCAGGGTTAATGCCTTGGGATAACTCAAAAACGGCGAATTCCTGCGGTTTTAGAAAGTTTTTAGTCTTTTGCCAGAGTGCACTGGAATCATTGAAAGTTTTGGTATTTGTGAAAACAAACTGCAGCAATTCTGCTATAATTCCGATGATCGCGCTTGTCTGCATAACCTGTGGATGACACATAATCCCCAGCTTTCATGTGACCTACTACCACTACAATATTCTTTATATATAGACTCTATATAGATGGAGCCGGTCCAAGCGATTAGCGAACGAACGGGTGAAAGACGTCAAACATGCCTCAATCCAATCAGAATACGGCTTCCGACCGGAAGACCCCAAAACCGTTTCTTCAGGTTTTCAAAGGTGAGGTGATTTCGCCGCCGCCGATCTGGATGATGCGCCAGGCCGGACGGTATCTTTCGGAATACCGTGAAGTCCGTGCCGGGATCAGCTCGTTTCTGGAATTTTGTTACACGCCAGACGCCGCGGTCGAGGTGACACTGCAGCC
Source organism: Rhodospirillales bacterium (assembly GCA_040218645.1). GTDB lineage: Bacteria > Pseudomonadota > Alphaproteobacteria > Rhodospirillales > Casp-alpha2 > UBA4479. The sequence continues at coordinate 483,318 of JAVJQZ010000013.1, read as the reverse complement.
GCTCAGGAAATTCGGTTTTGATGCATCGATCCTGTTTGCGGATATTCTCGTCATTCCCGATGCGCTGGGTCAGAAGGTTGAATTCAAGGAAGGGGAGGGACCGGTTCTTGAACCGATCCGTGATCTGGCCGGTCTGCAAAAGTTGAATGTGGACGGGGTGGTCAGTCATCTTGCCCCTGTATTTGAGACCCTGAAACGGTTATCCGTTGAAATTCCCGAAACAACCGGATTGATCGGATTTGCCGGCGCGCCCTGGACGGTGGCCGTTTACATGGTTGAAGGCCGGGGACGGACGGAATGTGAACGGGCACGCGCCTGGGCGTACCGTGCACCGGATGAGTTTCAGGTTCTGATGGATATTCTGGTGGATGCAACATCGCGTTATCTGCTGGCGCAGGTAAAGGCTGGTGCAGAGGTTCTTCAGTTATTCGACAGCTGGTCGGGTGTGCTGTCGGTCTCACAATTCCGTTCGTTGGTGATCGAACCGACGCGTCGCATCGTAGAAACCGTGAAAGCATCGGCACCGGATGTGCCGATCATCGGTTTTCCCAGACAGGGGGGTGTAATGATACCGGAATATGTCGCTGAAACGGGTGTAGACGGGGTGTCGCTGGATCACTCCGTACCGCTGGACTGGGCCCGGCGGGAAATTCCGGAATCCTGCGTTTTACAGGGAAATCTTGATAATCGGCTGCTGGTGGTCGGTGGTGATGCACTTGATCACGGCGTCGATGATATTCTGGAAGCGATGAAGGGCCGCAGATTTATCTTCAATCTGGGTCACGGCATTGTACCGCAGACCCCGCCGGAACACGTACAGCGGGTGATCGACCGGATCCGGGGAAATACAGCATGAAAACGGCAGTCATCCTGTTCAACCTGGGTGGTCCGGACAGTCCCGAGGCCGTTCAGCCGTTTCTATCGAACCTGTTTTCGGACCCGGCGATTATTTCCGTGCCGCAACCGTTTCGCTGGCTACTGGCAAAACTGATTTCAAAACGGCGTGCACCCGTGGCCCGGGAAATCTATGCGCAGATCGGGGGGAAGTCACCGCTGCTCGAATTGACGGTTGAGCAGGCTCGAGCACTTGAATCCCAATGTCCGGATCTGGGCGAGGTCAAAGCATTTGTCTGCATGCGCTACTGGCACCCGATGAGCGATGCGGTTGCCAAGGACGTGAAACAGTTCCAACCGGACAAAATCATTCTGCTGCCGCTGTATCCACAGTATTCGACAACAACCAGCGGCTCGTCGATCAAGGACTGGAACCGCGCCGCCGCCGCAATCGGTCTTTCCGTACCCACTGTTGAAATCTGCTGCTATCCGGAAAGTGACGGCTGGGTGGATGCCCAGGCATCGCTGATCCGGTCCGCATACGGTGCGACATCACAGCAGAACAAGCCGCGGGTCCTGTTTTCCGCTCATGGATTGCCGAAAAAGGTCATTGCCGCGGGCGATCCCTATCAGTGGCAGGTCGAACAGACATCCCGGGCGGTGGTGGACCGGCTGGGGATAGACGGACTTGACTGGGTGGTCTGTTATCAAAGCCAGGTCGGGCCGCTGGAATGGATCGGCCCGTCGACCGATGACGAGATCATCCGCGCCGGCCGCGATGGTGTTGCCGTAATTGTGGTGCCGATCGCATTCGTATCCGAACATTCGGAAACGCTGGTAGAACTGGATATCGAATACCGGGAACTGGCCGAGGAAAACAAGGTGCCGGGATATACACGTATCGCGGCGGTCGGCACACATCCGTCGTTTGTGTCTGCCATGGCGGGACTGGTCCGCAAGGCCATTCACGCGGACGGGCCGCGTATTTCCGGTGCCGACGGACGTATTTGTCCGCAGACCTGCGGTCAGTGCGCCTGGTCGTGAGACGGGAAGGGGATTGAGCATGGACGCATCTATTTACCTCTGGGTAAAGGCCCTGCACATCATCGCCGTGATTTCCTGGATGGCGGGGCTGTTGTATCTGCCCCGGCTGTTTGTCTACCACGCGGCTGCCGAACCGGGATCGGAATTATCGGAAACACTCAAGGTCATGGAGCGGCGTCTGCTCCGCGCCATCATGAATCCGGCCATGCTGGTGTCGCTGATCGCCGGCGGTTATCTGCTCGGGTATCAGGATTTTTCATCGGGCTGGCTGCATGTAAAACTGGCTTCCATCGCCGGATTGATGATCATGCACATGCTCATGGGCAAATGGCGCAAGGACTTTGAAGAGGATCGGAATACACGTAGTCACAAGTTCTATCGTTATGCGAATGAAGGCCCTACAATACTGATGATCGTCATCGTGGTGATGGCTGTCGTAAAACCTTTCTGAAAAGCCAATTGACAGGGTGCGGCGCTTATCGTAATCGTTTGCCATCTTCAACGGACACGTTCCGCTCTATAAGTGATTGCCTAAACTTTAACGACACCCCGAAGGGGTGCACCAAGGTTCCAAGCGACCCGTGTGGTCCGGCATGTCACGCAATTTCCTTTCTCCCCCGAAACCGATAATCGAAGCAGAGACATGAATCTCAAGGACCTCAAAGAAAAATCACCGGCCGATCTTCTGGCCTATGCCGAAGAGCTGGAGATCGAGAACGCAAGCTCACTGCGCAAGCAGGACATGATGTTCGCGATCCTCAAACATCTGGCCGAAGACGACATCGCAATTTTCGGCGATGGCGTACTCGAAGTGCTGCAGGACGGGTTCGGCTTTCTCAGAAGCCCGGAAGCCAACTATCTGCCGGGACCGGACGATATCTACGTCAGCCCGAGCCAGATCCGCCGCTTCTCGCTCAGGACCGGCGACACGGTCGAGGGCGAAATCCGCTCGCCGAAGGACGGCGAACGCTATTTCGCGCTGCTGAAAATCAACAAGGTCAATTTCGCCGATCCGGGAGATGTCCGTCACCGCATCAACTTTGATAACCTGACGCCGCTGTATCCCGAACAACGCCTGCTGATGGAAATCGATGATCCCGAAGTCAAGGATCCGACGCACCGCGTGCTTGATCTCGTCAGCCCGCTCGGCAAGGGCCAGCGCGGTCTGATCGTCGCACCGCCGCGTACCGGTAAAACCGTGATGCTGCAGAACATGGCGAACTCGATCGCCCGCAATCACCCAGAATGCTATCTGATCGTTCTGCTGATCGACGAACGTCCGGAAGAAGTCACCGACATGGCGCGGACCGTTCGCGGCGAAGTGATCTCATCGACCTTCGACGAGCCGGCAACACGCCACGTCCAGGTCACGGAAATGGTTTTGGAAAAAGCCAAGCGACTGGTTGAGCACAAACGCGATGTGGTGATCCTGCTGGATTCCATCACCCGTCTGGCCCGTGCCTACAACACCGTCGTGCCGTCAAGCGGCAAGGTGCTGACCGGCGGTGTCGACGCCAACGCCCTGCAGCGCCCGAAGCGCTTCTTCGGCGCAGCGCGGAACATCGAGGAAGGCGGCTCGTTGACGATCATCGCAACGGCGCTGATCGACACCGGATCGCGCATGGACGAAGTCATCTTTGAAGAATTCAAGGGCACCGGTAACTCGGAAATCATTCTTGATCGCAAACTTTCCGACAAGCGCACCTGGCCGACCATCGACATCACCAAGTCCGGCACTCGGAAAGAAGAACTGCTGGTCGACAAGGGTACGCTGGCGAAGATGTGGGTGCTGCGCCGAATTCTCATGCCGATGGGCGTGGTCGACGCCATGGAATTCCTGCTCGACAAGATCAAGCATTCAAAAAACAACAACGACTTCTTCGATTCCATGAATCAATAGAACGGCTTAGCAAAGTCCAAAAGAAAAAGGCACCGGCGGAAACGCCGGTGCCTTTTCTGTTACAGGTTTTGCAGCTTAGACCGTGAAGACCGTCGAGCCGGTTGTGTTGCGGCCTTCCAGATCGGCGTGCGCCTTGGCGACGTCTTTCAGCTCGTAGGTCTGATTGACGGCGATTTTGACATCCCCGGACGTCACCGCATCGAACAGATGCTTGGTGCCGTCGAGCACCAGTTCGCGCGTTGCGGTGTGCGTCCCCAACGTCGGGCGTGTGACGTAGAGCGAGCCCTTCGGTGCGAGAATGCCGGGATCGAACGGCTCGACCTTGCCGGACGCGTTGCCGAACGTTGCCAGCACGCCGAACGGTGCGAGACTGTCGAGCGAGTCCATGAACGTCGACTTGCCGATGCTGTCATACGCCGCCGCGACACCCTTGCCGCCGGTCAGTTCCCTGACCCGCTCGGGAATGTTCTCGTCACGATATAGAATCGCATGATCGCAGCCGTTGGCTTTGGCCAGCTCGGCCTTTTCCTCGGAGCCGACACACCCGATCACGGTGGCGCCGAGTTTCTTCGCCCACTGGCACATGATCAGGCCGACGCCGCCGGCGGCGGCATAGACCAGAATGGTGTCACCGGCCTGCACCTTGTAGGTACGGAACAGAAGATATTGCGCCGTGAGGCCTTTCAGCATCATGGCGGCTGCGGTCTGGTCGTCAATGGCATCCGGCAGCTTCACGACCTTGAGGGTCGGCATGCAGCGCGCTTCGCAGTACGCGCCCGGGACCATCGGATATGCAACGCGGTCGCCGACGCTGAATTCCGTGACACCGTCGCCGACCGCTTCGATGACGCCGGCGGCCTCCATGCCGATGATGGCGGGAAGTTCGGCAGGATAAAGGCCGGTACGGAAATAGACGTCGATGTAGTTGAGGCCGACGGCGGACTGTTTGATGCGGACCTGACCGGGGCCGGGATCACCGACCTCGATATCTTCCCACTTCATTACGTCGGGGCCGCCTGTTTCGTAAATGCGTATGCCTTTGGTCATGGAAATCCCTCCCTTAGAGTATTCTGTTATTTTGAAATATGGGGGCTCCGATGGTTGCCGACAAGCGGTCAGATCAATCGGGTACGAACCCCTTCGAGATTAAGGAGCATCTGTTTGGTCTCGGGGCCATCGGCGAATGAATATCCGCCCATCGCATTTCCTGCCCCCAGAACCCGGTGGCAGGGGACCACGATCGGCAGCGGATTAGCGCCACAGGCGCCGCCGATGGCGCGTGCCGCGCTGCCGAGTTGGCGGGCCAGTTCGCCATAGGTTTTCGTCGTGCCGTAGGGAATGGCTGACATGGCCTGCCAGATTTCCTTTTGCCGCGGGGTGCCCGCAGGTGCCAGGGGCAGATCGAAGTTCTGCAGCCTGCCGTCGAAGTAGGCATCGATCTGGCGGCGGGCTTCGGCGAGCAATGGATCATCGGACCCGGCACCGGGGATCGCCCCGGCCTCGACAACGATAAGACAGCCGTTTTCTGAGAACAGCGTCAGCGGGCCGAGCGGCGAATTGAACGATAGATATACCGGCGCTTCCGTCATCCCTGATTCCCCAGGGCTGCGGCGAGATCAGCAGGATCGGTGACCGGCAGACTGCAGGTCGGACCGACACAGACATAGGCGGCGGCCTTGCCGTCGACCATTCCCTTGCCGGCGGCGGCATGGGTGTCGTGCAGAGCATCTTCCGGCCCGACCCGGGTGACGACGCTGAGCCGGTTCGGTGTTTTCAGCGCGACATCGACGAGGCTGCGCATGGCGGGGTCCCCGGGGTTGCCGGCAATCACGATCTGCGTACCCCGGGCCATCATCTCCCATGCAAAAAGCAGCGTCGGATGATGCAGGTTGTGATTGTTCTCTTCCGTCATGAAGGTTTCGAAGAGGCTTTCCGCGCGCGCGCGACAGGCATCGTTGCCGGTCATCAGATAGAGCCGCACCAGCACTTCCGCCATGGTGCCGTTCCCTGAAGGTTGTGCATTGTCGAAAATCGGTTTCGGCTTTGCGACAAGACCCGGCGTGTCGTTAGCGGACATGAAATAACCGCCGCCCTGGGTGTCGAGATAATGTTCGTCGGCAACGGTGACCCAGTTTTCAGCGTCGGCGATATAGGCGGCATCGCCGGTTGCTTCGGACAGGTACAGTGCGGCACGAGCCATGTTGGCGATGTCGTCGATGACGGCCGGGTGCTGCAGTTTTTCGGCGCAGAAGGAATGGCGGAGCCGGCCGTCTTCTGCCGTCATGTTGGTGCGGACCCAGTCGTAGACCGTCTGCGCCAGCTCAGTCCAGTCCGGGCGCGAGAAGACGATACCGGCGCGGACAATTGCGGCGATCATCAATCCGTTCCAGTCGGCGAGGATCTTGTCGTCGCGTCCCGGACGAATGCGGCCGTCGCGCCGGGCCATCAGCCTGTCGCGCAACGGGGTCATGGCGGCTTCGGTCGCATCATCCCAGTCCATCGTCCGGAGCCGGTTGAGGATGTTCGTCCCTTCCCAGTTGCCCCCGGCGGAAACATCGTAGATGTCCCCAAACCTTTTCGCGTCACCCCCCAGAACCTCGGCGATCTCGGCTTCGGACCAGACATAGAACTTGCCCTCTTCCCCCTCGCTGTCCGCATCGAGTGCCCCGGCAAAGGCAAAGCCCGAGACACCTTGCTTGCCGTTTTTCATTTCACGCAGCAGCCAGCCGATGGTCTCTTCGGTGCGTCTGGCGTACAGCGGGCTTTGGGTTTTCAGCCAGACATCGCTCATCAGTTCGATCAGCAGCGCGTTGTCGTAGAGCATTTTCTCGAAGTGCGGTGCCAGCCATCTGTCGTCCGTGGAATACCGGGCAAACCCGCCGCCCAGGTGGTCGTAGATTCCGCCCTGGCAGATGTTATCGAGGGTCAGGGTAACGGCGTCTTTGAAGATGGCACTGGTTGACCGCAGATGCGCCGCCCACAGGAACCGGAAAAACATCGGTTGCGGGAATTTCGGCGCCCCCTGGGTGCCGCCGTGATAGGGATCGACCATGCGCACGGCAACGGCGGCAACCTGATCCAGCTCGCCCAGCGACATCCCCCCGCCACCCTTCGGCGCCAGCGCGTCCCGCATGGCGTTCTTGATGGCGCCGACGTTGCCTGCGACCTGATCCGGCGCCTCAGCATAGGTGGTCGAAATGGATTTGAGCACCTGTGTAAAGCCGGGCCGGCCGTATCGCGGTGTCGATGGAAAATACGTGCCGCCCCAGAACGGGTCACCGTCCGGGGTCAGGAACATGGTCAGCGGCCAGCCGCCATGCTCCCCCAGAAGCTGCAGCGCCGTCTGGTAAATATTGTCGATGTCTGGACGTTCCTCGCGGTCGACCTTGATGTTGATGAAGCGCGCGTTCATCTCTTCGGCGATGGCCGGGTCCTCGAAACTTTCATGGGCCATGACATGGCACCAATGACACGCTGCGTACCCGACGCTGAGCAGGATCGGTTTGTTCTGGTCCCGGGCCGCCTTCAGCGCGGCATCTCCCCAAGCGTACCAGTGCACGGGGTTGTCTTTGTGCTGCAGCAGATAGGGTGACGTTTCCTGATTGAGGTGGTTGCGCGACATAATGCTCCTTTCCGGTGTCCTGCCGGGTATCGGGAGAGTGCCGTTGCAGCTTCCCTTCTCCGCGCTTAACGTGTCGGTACCGGCATCGGTGCCGGACCCGGACGTCAACGACGGGGTTCGCAGACCATGAGAGGGGCAGCCATGAAGGTCAAGATCGATATCGACTGCACACCCGAAGAGGCACGGACGTTTTTCGGGCTTCCGGATGTGAAGCCGCTTCAGGAAGCGATGATGAAGGAAGTCGAAGAACGCATGCGGGCCAATCTGCAGGCCATGGATCCGGAAACCATGTTCAAGACCTGGCTGCCGGCCGGGCTGCAGGGATGGGAACAGATGCAACGCATGTTCTGGTCGCAGATGGGCGGCAACGACGGTGAGAAAAAGGACGACTGATTGATGAGTGACGACGGCGATTTTGCCCAGTTTTACAAAAACCATGTGTTCGTGTGCATGAACGAGCGGCCGGAAGGCCACGAGCGGGGCTCCTGCGCCCGCAAGGGGGCGGTGCAGCTCAGAAATTACATGAAGGCCCGCGTCAAGGAACTGGGCATCGCAGAGACACGGATCAATCAGGCCGGCTGTCTGGACCGCTGCGAGCTGGGCCCGACCATGGTCATCTACCCCGAAGGGATCTGGTATCGCTGTGAAAACGCCGAAGACATCGATGAAGTCATTTCGGAGCATCTGCAGAACGGACGGCCGGTGGCGCGCCTGATGCTCCATCCGGACGACTGATCTACTCATTATATAGTATGTCACGCCATATGTTGGGGTTTAGACGGGATAACATCTATGGCTGCTGATCTGTCGACGATTTTTGCTCTGGCGACGGCCCCGGGCCGGGCCGGGATCGCCGTGGTTCGGGTATCCGGTCCTGGTGCCGGACCCGCTTTGTTGTCCCTCGCCCCGGGATTATCTGCCCTGCCCCCGCCCCGGCTGGCCACCCGGGCAATTCTTTACGCATCCGAATCGAATTTATCCCAAGGACTGGATCGTCAAGCCGACAAAATCGATGATGCCCTCGTTCTCTGGTTTCCGGGCCCCGCCAGCTTCACAGGCGAGGATGTCGTAGAGTTTCATATCCATGGTGGGCATGCCGTGCTGGATTCACTTTTAACGAGTCTCGCCGGGTGTAAAGGCCTGGTCCCCGCCGGGCCGGGAGATTTTTCCCGGCGGGCCTTTGAAAACGGCAAGAAGGATCTGACCGCGGTCGAGGCAATTGCCGATCTTGTGGATGCGGAAACCATGGCTCAGCGCCGCCAGGCCCTTGCCCAGATGGGTGGCGCATTGGCCGCGCGGTATGACGGCTGGCGTGAACGGCTTGTCAGATCGATGGCGTTTGCCGAGGCCAGCATTGATTTCGCCGAAGAGGATATCCCGGACGATCTGGCCCGTCAGAGCATTGCGATCCTGCGCACGCTGACAAACGAGATCGACAGTCATCTGGCGGACGATGGGATTGGCGAGCGGATCCGTACGGGGTTTCGGATTGCCCTGACCGGCGCCCCGAATGTCGGGAAGTCGTCCCTTCTCAATGCACTGGCAAAGCGTGATGTGGCAATCGTTTCTGATATCGCCGGGACCACCCGGGATGTGATCGAAGTCCCCCTTGATCTGGGGGGGTACGCCGCCATTCTGGTGGATACTGCCGGCATCCGCGACAGTGATGATACCATTGAACAGGAAGGTGTCCGCCGGGCCCGGGATCAGGCGGCTTCGGCAGACCTGCGCATCCATATGTTGACGCCTGATTCAGCACCATTCGATGAGGATGCAGACGAACGGACTCTGGTGGTCTGCAACAAAGCCGATCTGCTTGATGATACTGTATCTGCGTCACAATCGGCCCCGCTTCGGATATCGGTCAAAACAGGAGCGGGCCTTGCCGATCTGATTATTGAGATGACCAGCCGGATCAAACAACAGGTAACACGGACTGCGACGTCTGCCGCCCCGCTGACCCGGGCGCGTCACCGCCGGGCGCTGGAGGATTGCCTGGCTGCACTACGCCGGGCCATCGGCGCAGCCGAGTCCGGCGCGGATGAGGAAATGATGGCCGAAGACATGCGGCTTGCGGCACAGGCGCTGGGACGGATCACGGGCCGCGTCGATGTGGAGGAACTTCTGGATCGTATCTTTCGGGACTTCTGTATCGGAAAATGAATCTCACAAAGGGAGTCCGGTGTTTCACGTGAAACATGGACCTTCCAGGCCCCTCTTCAGGCAGAATCTACATATTGGTGGTTAACCGATTCTAACCACAATGTTTCACGTGAAACAGGCGCCGAGATCAATTGACTCGGATACGGTGTACGCCTATGTTCCGCGCCATGTCCAATGTTGATGTCATCGTTGTCGGGGGCGGTCACGCCGGAGCTGAAGCAGCCGCTGCGGCAGCCCGCATGGGTGCGCGCACGGTGCTGATGACCCATCGTCTGGAGACGATTGGCGAGATGTCCTGCAACCCGGCGATCGGCGGATTGGCCAAGGGCCAGCTGGTGCGAGAAGTTGATGCGCTTGACGGGATCATGGGCAAGGCGATTGACCGGGCCGGGATTCAGTTTCGCATGCTCAACAGGTCAAAGGGCCCTGCTGTTCGGGGTCCCCGCGCACAGGCGGACCGGAAGCTCTACCGGAACGCCATTCAGGATCTGTTGGCCGAAACGGAGAATTTGGAAATCGTCGCAGCAGCTGTCGAGGACCTGATCCTCGGTGAAGACGGCGAGCGCGTTATCGGTGTTCGTACAAGAGACGGACAGGATTACAAAGCTCATGCAGTGATCATCACCACCGGGACATTTCTGCGCGGCCTGATCCATATCGGCGACCAGCGGATTCCAGCCGGGCGCGTCGGCGACAAACCGTCCATTGGCCTGGCTTATACATTTAAACGTATTGGCTTTCCCCTCGGTCGGTTAAAGACGGGGACCCCGCCCCGGCTTGATGGACGGACGATTAATTGGGACGGTCTGGAGGCACAGCCTGCGGACAATCCCCCGGTCCCGTTTTCGTATATGACGGATGAGATCCGGGTGCCGCAGATCGCCTGTCATATGACCTATACGAACGCGAAAACACACGCGATCATTCAGGACAACCTGCACCGCTCGGCGATGTATTCCGGCCAGATCGAGGGTATCGGTCCGCGCTACTGCCCGTCGGTCGAGGACAAGATCGTTCGTTTCGCCGACAAGGAAAGACATCAGATTTTTCTTGAGCCGGAAGGTCTGGACGATCCAACGGTTTATCCGAACGGGATATCCACGTCCCTCCCCAAAGAAGTCCAGCTTGAAATACTGAAGACGATCCCCGGACTTGAAAAAGCCGTGATGCTGCAGCCGGGGTATGCCATCGAGTATGATTTTGTCGATCCGCGAGCGCTGAAACGAAGTCTGGAAACCCACGCCGTCAAAGGCCTGTATCTGGCCGGTCAGATCAACGGCACCACAGGGTACGAAGAAGCTGCGGCGCAGGGCCTGATGGCCGGGATTAATGCCGCCCTTGCTGCCGGTGGGAAAGAATCATCTTTCAGTCTTGATCGTGCCGAGGCCTACATCGGGGTGATGATCGATGATCTGGTAACACTGGGGACGGCGGAGCCCTACCGGATGTTTACGTCGCGTGCCGAATACCGGCTGATGCTGCGTGCCGATAATGCAGATCTGAGGTTAACCCAGCGCGGCATGGATATCGGTATTGTCGGCACGGAACGAGCCACAGCTTTTACCGCCAAGCGCGTCGCGTTTGAGCAGATCAGGGAACGGCTCGCCCAGATCAACGAAAGCCCGACTGAACTCAAGGCACGCGGATTGGACATCAACCAGGATGGCGTCCGTCGTTCCGGCATGGATCTCCTCAGTTACCCCGCCGTCGATTTCAGCACTTTGGCCGGGTTCTGGCCCGACCTTGCCGGGACGCCCCCGGATGTGATCGAGCAGATCGAGATTGAAGCGACCTACGCCAGTTATCTGACCCGTCAGGAAGCGGACGTTCAGGCCTTGCGCCGGGATGAAAGCCTGCTTCTGCCGGATGACCTGGATTATACCCGGATTCCCAGTCTGTCGAATGAGGTCAAAGACAAGCTGAGCCGCGTCCGGCCCGAGACATTGGGTCAGGCAGCGCGGATTTCAGGTGTGACTCCGGCGGCGATCACAGCTCTATTGGGCTACGTCAAACGGCGTGATGGCCGTATGACGGCCTGAGCCGTGTTTCACGTGAAACAATCTTTCGTATGAACGATCAGACGCCACTATCCCGGGACGGGTTCCGTGACTTAATGTCCGGCGTGGGCTTATCCGTCGCTGACCCCGAGATGGCGCGCATTGAAACTTATATTGCAGCACTGACAAAATGGCAGCGGGCCATTAATCTGGTCGGCCCGAAAACCCTCAATGACCCGTGGCGGCGGCATATACTGGACAGCGCCCAATTGGTCCCCCTGCTGCCGGCTCTGAGCGAACATGATAGGATTGTCGATCTGGGCAGTGGTGCCGGTTTGCCTGGGGTAATACTTGCCATCATGACCGGAAAACAGGTTGAAATGATCGAGAGCGACCAGCGAAAATGTACCTTTATCCGCGAAGCTGCGCGGATGACGGATACCCCGGTCCTCGTCCATACGGGGCGGATTGAAGAAGTCCTGCCGCAAAAAGCCGCCGTCGTCACGGCACGGGCGCTGGCACCGTTGGAGCGTTTGCTGCCCTGGGTCCACCGGCATCTGGCTGTGGGCGGAAAATCTTTACTTTTAAAGGGTGCGGAAGCGGATGAAGAATTGACGCTGTCTGAGAAAAAATGGACAATATCAGTTGGCCGAAAACAGAGCCTTTCCGATGCTTCCGGCACCGTTCTCATCCTTGATGAATTGGCGCCCATAACAGATGTCTGATAAGATTTTGCACCCTAACCGCACCCGTATTATCTCCGTTGCCAACCAGAAAGGCGGAGTCGGCAAAACGACCACTGCCATCAATCTGGCAACGGCCCTGGCTGCCATCAAACAGAAGGTTCTGATCATTGATCTGGACCCGCAGGGAAATGCATCGACCGGGCTTGGGGTCGAGCACGCGGATCGGTCAAAAAATACCTATCATGTGCTGATCCGGGAAATACCCCTGCACGATGCGATCCGCAACACATCGATACCGGGGTTGGATATCGTGCCCTCCGGGATCGATCTGTCCGGCGCTGAAATCGAGCTTGTAGATGTCGAACGCCGGGAATTCTGCCTTCGCGAGGCGTTGATGCTGGCGGCTGCCGAATATGATTATATCCTCATCGACTGCCCGCCGGCTCTTGGGCTGCTGACCATCAATGCGCTCGTCGCTTCTCAGGCCGTCCTCGTGCCGTTGCAGTGTGAGTTCTTCGCCCTTGAAGGGGTGTCGCTGCTGGTACGTACCATCGAGCGCGTCAAGGCAACCTATAATCCGGGTCTGGAAATCCAGGGGATCGTGCTCACCATGTTCGATGGCCGAAACAACCTGTCCGGCGCTGTGGCGGATGATGTCCGCGCCTTTTTCGGGGACAAGGTCTACCAGACCGTGATCCCCCGGAATGTCCGGGTTTCAGAAGCACCATCCTATGGACGGCCGGTCATTGTCTACGACATGGAATGCGCCGGCTCGCAGGCATACCTGAGCCTCGCCGGTGAAGTCATACATCGCGAACGCCGGGTGGGGGTCTAGGTTATGGCTGAAAAAAAGAACAAGCTGGGCCGTGGACTTTCTGCCCTCCTTGGCGATGCCAACGAGGATTATGCCAAACTTGACAAGGTCCGGACTTCAAAAGCAGTCGCTCTTGATCTGTTGCATCCCGGTAAATTTCAGCCACGACACTTTGTCGATCAGAATGCGATTGATGCCCTGGCACAGTCGATCCGAGAAAAAGGCGTCCTGCAGCCCCTGCTCGTCCGCCGGCACCCTGACGACCCGCAGGCTTTTGAAATTATTGCCGGGGAACGGCGCTGGCGTGCGGCCCAGTTGGCGCAGCTCTCCGAAGTGCCGGTTATCATCAAGGATTTCGATGATCAGACGACTCTCGAGGTCGCCATCGTCGAAAACGTGCAGCGCGAAAACCTGTCCGCCGTAGAGGAAGCCGATGCCTATCAGCGACTGATGCAGGATTTTTCCCACACCCAGGAAGATATCGCCAGGCTCGTCGGTAAAAGCCGGAGTCATGTCGCGAATACGCTGCGTCTCCTCGCATTGGATGCAAAAGTCAAAAAACTGGTCGAGGAAGGCCTGCTGAGTGCGGGGCATGCCCGGACGCTGATCGGGGTCGACGGCGCCTATGACAAGGCGAAAAAAATCATTGAAAAGAATCTCAGTGTCCGCCAGGCTGAGCAGCTTGCCAAGAAATCCGCGAACGACGCCGGGTCGAAGAAATCCGTCAAAGCCAGGCCGAAGGATGTGGATACCATTGCCCTGGAGCGTGACCTTTCGAACCTGTTGGGGCTGAAGGTGTCGGTTGAAGGCGACGGACCCAAGGGGGAATTGCGGATTGCCTATGACAATCTGGATCAGCTTGATTTCGTCATCGACAGACTGAAAGCCGCTCCAGCTGTACCTGCACAGGTCGTTGATGATGAAGTGGATGTCGACGAAGAAGCCGACGCACCGGCGCCGATGGAACCGGCCCCGAAGCTCAGCGTGAGCCTGAAGCCGAAAAAGGCAAAAGCCTAATTTTCTTTTATAGTCAATGACTTATCGGCTGAAACGACGTGCTGCCTGCGTGAGCTGTAGCAGTGTGCGTTCGCATAATGCGCGTTCTATGTCGAGACCGGATTTGCAATCCCGTTCGGTTTCTAGAAGCAAATTCAGTGCCTTAGCCAGATCCTGCGGCGCCCAGGACCTGGCCTGGCTTTCGAATGTACCTGCCACCTTGAAAAAAACAGGCGGACGCAATTTCTTGATGGCGCCCTGAAGATTGCCGTCTTTCGCGGCCTGGCTTTTAGCCTGATGCAATCTGTCGAGATGCCGTTGTACGGCTCTGATCACACCGACGGCATGTGCGCCTTCCGAAAAAGCACGGTCCATGGCATGACCGAGCGATTTCTGATCCCCGCTGCCGACGGCAAATGCGATATCGTCAAGCGAAGCCGACTTGGCATCGCCTATCGCCGTTTCGATGTCGGCTGATGTGATAACCGTGTCACTGCCGGGGCCGCCGGCGAACAGTATGAGTTTATCGAGCTCCTGACGAACGGCGAGCCGGTCAGTGCCAAGCCGGGCAACCAGGATGGGTAAAGCGTCGTTTTCCAGTCGAACACCCGCAACAGCCAGGTGGTCGCGAACAACACCAACCAGATCACGTCCTTCGTCCGGATAACAGCCGATGGCAGCAGCATCAGCGCGGCTCTCGAAAAGCACGCGGATTTTTGATCGTGGCGCCAATTCCCCCGCTTCGAATATTGCCGGGTGAGCACCGCCGCCGGACTCCAGCCAGTCTTCAACAACGCCGACGACACTATCGCTGATTTCACGGACATTGACGACGGCAGCGCTGCCCATCAGCGAAATGGCGTTGGAAGCGTCGGCCAGCATCGCACCGTCCTTGCGCAGGGTATCGCCTGTCAGTTCGGTGATGGCAAACGGATCGGTGTCATCGGCAAAATGATGAACAAGTGTTTTGGCGCGTTCACGGACCAGGCCGGCGTCAGGGCCGAACAGTAAAACGGCGCGCACCCTCTTGTCAGGGGACTTGATAAAAGCTTCGGCCTTGCCGCCGCCGAGCTTCATGGCTTGTCTGTCTGGGTTATGGCCGTTGTCAGAACGGTTGCCAGGCGAATGCGTAATTGGTGAGCCAGGTCATCGAGTGCACGCTCGCGGGCGCCCTTTTCCGCCATGAGGGTCTGAAACTCCGATTGGAAAATATTGTATCCGCTGGATGTCTTAACCGTGCCTGTATGAATCTCTTTACTCTCCCCTACGGGTTTCAGTGAATACCCAGCCGTGACGGTCAGGTTTGCCCGCGTTGCCACAGCGCTGCGTTTGACGGCAAGGTTTCTCGTCACTTCATTTAGGGTGACGGTTAATTCATATTCCGTGGCTGCACTGCGGCCCGAGGGATGCAGGAGCATGTCGAGCTGATTTCGAAAGTACTGACCTTCCCTGTCGGGTATATTGGCAATCGAAACCTTCTTGAAAATATCAAAAGCATAAACACTACGGCCTGAAACATCCTCCTCGGGCGGGGTATAAAGCGGCCTGAAACCGCACCCGCCGACAGCGAGGACCAGTAAGGCAAACAGGAGTGGTTTAAATGACGACATTGACGATTTTGTTCGGAACAATAATGACTTTCCGAACTTCCTTACCCTCTATAAAACTCTGAACATTGTCCAACATCAGCGCGGATTGTTCCACGCTTTCCTTGTCCGCATCCTTGGCGACATCAATTGTCCCACGCAACTTGCCATTGACCTGAACGGCGATGGTGATGGTGTCTTCGATCAGCATGCCGGCATTAACGGAAGGCCATGCGGTATCGGCGATCAGGCTGGTATGTCCCAGCGCATGCCACATCTCTTCTGCCAGATGCGGCATCAAAGGACCGATCATGATGGCGATCGTTTCAGAAGCGAAACGCAATGCCCATGCTGAACCATCGTCGGATCCCTTAAGGTCTTCAACGGCATTACTCAATTCGCGAATTCGTGCGACAGCCTTGTTGAAATGAAATTTCTCAAGATCATCGGTCACAGCGGCGACGGTCTTGTGAACCAGACGTTCAAGATCAAGCGCGCTGGCGGAAACATTGTCCGGGCGTGCAGTGCCGGTTTCAGCCCGGGCGAAGGGCGGTTCCGAGACCAGCCGCCAAAGGCGGTTGACGTAGCGCCAAGCGCCTTCGATGCCGGAGTCCGTCCAGTCCAGGTCACGGTCCGGCGGGCTGTCGGACAGCATGAACAGGCGTGCGGTGTCCGCCCCGTATGTCTTGATGATCTCTTCGGGATCAATGACGTTGCGCTTCGACTTGCTCATTTTCTCGGAGCGCCCACGTGTGACCACGCCACCCTTGGCGTCGGTCAGGTCACCGTTTTCAGCGATGACAACGTCCGTCGGGAACAGCCACTTGCCGTTGGCGTCTTTGTAGGTTTCATGGCAGATCATGCCCTGTGTCTGCAGGCCTGCGAACGGTTCTTCCAGATCAAGATACCCGCATTCCTTGAGGGCGCGGGTAAAGAAGCGTGAATACAGAAGATGCAGAACAGCGTGCTCGATGCCGCCGATATACTGATCAACCGGGAGCCAGTATTCAGCGGCGGACCGGGTGAAGGCCTCTTCTTTGACGGGTGCGCAGAAGCGCGCGAAATACCATGACGATTCAAAGAAGGTATCAAACGTATCGGTTTCGCGTTGCGCCGGCTTTGCGCACGACGGGCAATTGACGTGTTTCCATGTCGGATGTTTGTCGAGCGGATTGCCGGCAACATTGATATCGATGTCCTCGGGCAGGACGACGGGAAGTTCAGCCGCAGGGACGGGGACGATCCCGCAGTCCTTGCAGTGCACGATCGGTATCGGGCAGCCCCAATAGCGCTGCCGTGAAACGCCCCAGTCGCGGAGCCGGAAATTGACCTGTTTTTCTCCGACGCCCATGTCTTCAAAATGTTTGATGATTGCAGTCTTGGCTTCGGGGACGGAGAGGCCGTTCAGAAAACCGGAATTGATGATGGCGCCGTCGCCGGTGAAAGCCTCGTCGCCGACACGGAAGCTTGAAGCATCGGCGTCCGGCGGGCACACGACCGCGGTGACGGGCAGGCCGTATTTGCGGGCGAAATCAAGATCGCGCTGATCGTGTGCGGGACATCCGAAGATCGCGCCAGTTCCGTAATCCATGAGCACGAAATTGGCGACATAGATCGGCAGGGTTTCCCCTTCCAAAACGGGGTGCGCACATTTCAGGCCGGTATCGAAGCCGAGTTTTTCAGCGGTTTCAATGGCGGCTTCGGAGGTTGCCATGCGATTGCATGCGGCGATGAATTCGGCCAGTTTCGAATTGTCCGCCGCCAGTTCCTGGGCCAAAGGATGATTTGCCGAGATGGCCATGAACGAGGCACCGAAAATCGTATCCGGACGTGTGGTATAGACATTCAACGGCTGGTCACGGTCGATGATTTTGAAGGCGATTTTCGCACCCTCTGATTTGCCGATCCAGTTGTGCTGCATGATGCGAACACGTTCCGGCCAGCGATCAAGGTCGTCGATGGCACTCAGGAGTTCATCAGCATAGGCGGTGATTTTCAGAAACCACTGCGCCAGTTTGCGCTTTTCCACTTCGGCACTGGAACGCCAGCCTCTGCCGTCGATAACCTGTTCGTTGGCGAGAACGGTGTTTTCGACAGGGTCCCAGTTAACCCAGGATTCCTTGCGGTAGACCAATCCTGCTTCCAGAAAATCCAGGAACATCTTTTGTTCGTGCTGGTAATATTCAGGGTCACAGGTCGCGATCTCGCGACGCCAGTCATAGGACAGCCCCATGGATTTGAGCTGGTCGCGCATGGTGGCGATATTGGCATGTGTCCACTTGGCCGGATGAACGTTGTTTTCCTTGGCGGCGTTTTCCGCCGGCAGGCCAAACGCATCCCAGCCCATGGGATGCAGAACGTTGTAGCCCTGTGCACGGCGGAACCGGGCAACCAGATCTCCGAGCGAATAGTTCCGGACATGGCCCATATGAATGCGCCCGGACGGGTAAGGAAACATTTCGAGCACGTAATACTTCTTTTTGTCGGGATCTTCCTCGACTTCAAAGCAGCGCTGTTCGGCCCAGACAGCCTGCCATTTACTTTCTGTTTCCTTGACGTTGTATCGCGACATATGTTTCTCGAACTCACAGATTTATTCGCAGCCGTTTCCCGGGCCGCGTCGTTATAGCGGATTGGGCTGATTATTCAGCCGAAAATCGGTCCCGGAATTATTGAGATGTCAGGGTCTGGTGGCGAAGCATACGCGCCTTGGTGAGTATTGAATCCTCAACTTTGGGTGCGGTCCCGTTTGGAACGGTTGCATCCGCCCAACCGCCGCTGCGGTCACGAAGCTGGCGGAATACCGAGACCTTGACCCCGTCCGCACGCAGGGTCCGGCCGAGAATGTAGACATTTAGC
This sequence comes from Rhodospirillales bacterium, assembly GCA_040218645.1. Classification (GTDB taxonomy): domain Bacteria; phylum Pseudomonadota; class Alphaproteobacteria; order Rhodospirillales; family Casp-alpha2; genus UBA4479. The sequence continues at coordinate 464,817 of JAVJQZ010000013.1, read as the reverse complement.
TTGAAGCGCTCTTCCGGAGATTCGGGCGGGCTGTACCAGTCCGTGATGATGACACCACCGAAAGCATCGGCGGTATTGATCGGCATGAAGGAGATAGTTTCGAGCGAAGCACGCCACAGAAAACTGTTTACACCCAGTGCACCCCCGCCGTTATTGGTGTCGCTATCGGACCCGAAGAAATTCAGTCCACCTTCACCGAAAACGGTCTTGCGCTTCTCATAATCAGTGTATTCGTTTTCGTCCTTCGTCTCCGTGCGGGGATCGCCCGGATTATAGGTACAGGCCGACAGCAGAACCCCTGAAGCAAGGACAGCCATGCCCAGGCACGTCATTTTGCGGATCATCACGGAAAAATTCGAAGTCATGCGTCAGGGTCCTTCATTCACGCCCAGTCGTTGATGCGCCACAGGATTCAGGCCGGGTGCACCAAGCGATGTCTCTCTTACACCAAATCATTGGAATCCACCAGACTTTGAAGTGTTCGAGGAACTGCGCCAAGGGTATTTCCAGCGTCATTGCCGATGTTCTGGGTGAGGATGCATTCTGGAATGCCCATCTGGTGTAAACAGACCGATCCCGGCGATCCCCGATGCGCCGGCACATATGGTGCGACGGGTACGTGCCGGCGTTATGCCGCCGAGCGCGATGACCGGCAGACCGGCGTTCCGGGCGTGCCGGGTGATGGCGGCAAACCGGAGCAGGCCCAGGGACACAGCCCCCTCATGACTGCGGGTCGGAAAGACCGGTGACAGCAGAACCGCATCGACGCCACGACGTTCCGCCGTCATGACGGCGTTCAGACTGTGGGCGGAACTTGTTATCAGGGCCGGGGACAGCCGGGCAAAATCCGTCGCTGTCCAGGATTTCAGGGCCGCTTCCGGAATATGCAAGCCATCCGCATGGAGGTGTTTCGGCGGGGTATGCGCCGAGAGCAGCACCAGCACGTCGTGCGCTCTGGCCAGATGCAGAAGTCCGGATGCCATGTGTGCCGCAGCCTTTGCATCCCGGTGACGAACGATCACGGCACTGCCGGGCGGCAGATGCGGGATCACGGGCCGAGGGTCCGCCAGCCGGTCCTCATCGGTCATGACAAACCACACAGGCCATGCCGGTCTTCTGACCGGGCTGCGCCTGTGATTGTCTTGAGCCCGGGTTGTTGTTAACGTCCGCCGCATCGTCTTGCCCGCGTCAGAACCAGTGTTAAAACCAATGCCATATCCCATGTCCGAACAGATGGCCGCACTATGACCCAGATACCCGATCCCGCAAGTAATCTTGCCAACGTCAAAGCCGAGATCGCCGAGGCCGCCGCCGCTGCCGGGCGCAGTGCGGATGAGATTCACCTTGTTGCCGTTTCGAAATTTCATGAAGCGGATACGATCCTGCCTGTCCTGGAGGCCGGTCACCGGCTTTTCGGCGAAAACCGTGTTCAGGAAGCCGAGACCAAATGGCCCGCTCTTCGCGAGCAGTTCCCGGATGTCACGTTGCACCTGATCGGACCGTTGCAATCCAACAAAGTCAAAAACGCAGTTGCCACGTTCGACGTGATTGAAACCGTGGATCGCCCGAAGATCGCGCGGGCTTTGGCCCGAGAATTTGAAAACTCGGGACGACGGTTGCCCTGCTACATTCAGGTGAATACGGGCGAAGAATCCCAGAAAGCGGGGATTTCACCCGAAGATGTTGATGCTTTCGTCAAGGAATGCCGTGAAGACCTGGACCTCGCTATTCAGGGCCTGATGTGCATTCCGCCGATGGATGAAGAAGCGGCGTTGCATTTCGCGCTGTTGTCGGAAATCGCGGACCGGAACGGTCTTGCCGTCAAAAGCATGGGGATGAGCGCCGATTACGACAAGGCGATCTCGCTGGGGGCCACCCATGTAAGGGTCGGGACGGCCATTTTCGGGCAACGCCCGGCGACGGCATAAGGGCTTTAAGCCTTCTCCGCGCTGATCTCAATTTCCGTCTGTGCCGACCAGTCCATCAGGAGTTTGGTGAGGTCTTCCCTGGCAAGGGCAATGCAGCCTTCCGTCGGGGTGAAACCGGGCTTGGCAAGGTGGATGAACACCGCACTGCCGGCACCGGGCACGGGCGGATTGTCATTATGCCCGATTTCGATCACCAGATCATAAACATGATCATCGCGGAACATTCTCTCGTGACTGCCGGAAAACGGCAGTTTCACGGGCCTGTTGTATTCGGGACAGGCCGGATCATCGCACCAGCCGTCATCCGGTGCGATATCGGTGATCGCAAGCCCCGTCGTGATCTGCGGGATACGATCGCGACGAATGAATAGCCGCTTCAGGGGATAGCGGCCGGCCGGCGTTGCGCCGTCGCCTTCACGTTTATCTCGGACAATACCGCCGCGCCCCAGGGCGCAGTGATAGCGCGTCTGTGCATATTCAAGGATGTGGTTGGAAAATACCTTTATCAGCATGGCACAAGATCAGCACGCCACGCCGGGGGCGTCAAAGCCCGACATCAGCCTGTATTCAGGTTTGCGGCGATTTCGTATGCCCGGGCAGCGGAACGGATGTCGCTGGTCAGGGTCGCCATCTGTTCGATACCCCGCGGCATTTGAGAGGGAGCGGGCGTGTCTCGCAGCCAGGGGCCGGCATCAGGGGTATTGCCGGGCATCTCTTTCGGCGTGTTCATGGTGCCGGGCGCTGTCATCCCGGCAGGCTTGTCTGATGGTTTTTGTGAATTACGGGCATTCTGTCTGGCCCAGTCGGCTTCCCCCTGCGCCCAGGCCAGAACCGGGTCGTGTGGATTGGGCGCTGCGGCGGGATCATTTTGCGCGGTCTGGATTGCGCCGTCGTTTGGGACCTCACCTTCCGGCGGGTCGGTTGGGGTGATCCATGACGCCATATGCTGGCCGATGTCCTTGCCGGTATTGTTTTCCACAAACACATTGGCCAGGGCACCGACAAGGCCGAGGGGTCCGAAATACAGGGTCGAGCCCATGACGCGCGGCGCGACGGCGATGTCATCACCGGTGGACTCCCGGTAAAACGTCGATATCAAGGGGATATGCTGCAACGGGTTCACGGCATCAAGGATATCGCCGAATGAAAACCCATCTTCGCCGAAAAAGGACTGCTCGGAACTCGGAGAGGATGCCTCCGGTATTTCCCTGGGCGGGGTGAGGGCGATTTCCGGCGCTGCCCTGCTGGGACGGCTCTCCCCGCCGATTGTCGATGGCATCCATGCCACCTGTTGATTTATCGAAACCATTGCCTGTCTCCAACCCTGTGTCCTGATTTGTCCCGAAATCAGGTATCCCGACAGGAAACAAGCAAGCGCTATGCCAACATTATCTCAATAAAATCAATAAGTTAGAATTTTTAACGGCCAATGACACCGGGTAACGGCAAGAACTGCCGGGTCAATCGCGCCCACCGGACGCGAACCTCAGAACTGATGCCCCGAGCGCGAGGCCTTGGTCTGAAGATAGAATTCGTTGTGCTGGTTGGCCGGGAAGGCGTGTGGCACGCGTTCCGTCACGTCGACCCCATAGCGGGCGAGAGCGGACAGTTTGTCCGGATTGTTGGTCATCAGGCGGACCTTTGAGAACCCCAGCAGTTTCAGCATCCGTGCCGCGGGCATGTAAACCCGTTCGTCGGCATCGAAACCGAGCTGCTCATTTGCGTCCATGGTGTCGAAGCCGAGGTCCTGCAGTTCATAGGCGCGGAGCTTGTTGATCAGGCCGATCCCCCGTCCCTCCTGCGCGAGATAAAGCAGGATGCCGGTGCCCGCCGCCTTGATCTCGTTGAGCGCCCCCTGCAGCTGATCGCCGCAGTCACAGCGGAGGCTGCCGAGCAGATCCCCCGTGAAACATTCCGAATGCAGCCGCACCAGCACCGGTGATTTCGGATCGGGCGTGCCGACGATAATGGCCAGGTGTTCACGTCCACCGTCTGCGGGTCTGAAGGCGACGATGCGGGTATCATGTGAATCGCTGATCGGCACGCGGGCTTCGGCAACCCGTTTCAGGTTGCGCACGGCGGCGGTTTCGAACTGGAACACGTCACCGGTATCAACGCTCAGAAAATCATGACGGTTGGCCCACGCGACGACATCATCGACGTCGTCAATCTGCGCGGTCACCGCCGCCGGCAGCAGCCGTGCAATCTTCGACAGGGTGACGGCGGCAGACGCACAGTCATATCCGGGTTCTTCGCGAATGGTCACGCTCAGCCGTTCGCGCAGTTCCTGCGACACGCCGGCTTCGATCAGCGGGTTTGCCAGAGCGCTGATTTCATCGGCACCCAGACCGCCGAGCCCGGTGACAATGGCGATCTTGCCTGCACTGTCGGCAAGGCCGAGCACGCCGGCACGGCGGGCGGTGATGGCGAGGGCCGGCGCACTGCCGGCTGTATCGTGAAGCTGCTGCAGGCTCTCCGGGCTCATGGCTTCGGCGGCAAGCGCCAGAACCGCGTGACCACCGCCGCCGCGGACCACGACGGGCCGTCCACGGCGCAGTTCGCCCATGGCGCGTTCCACCGACAACACCGTGATCGGTGCGCGCGTCGCCGATACTTCATAAATCTCTGCGCTTTTGGAATCTCTGTCGTTCATAAGGGGGAACCTAGCACCTTTCCGCAAAAGCCGGTTAATATATAAGGGCTTGGCAAGAAAAACACACTATATACCATGCATGGCAGGACATTCGCGCGTATATGATCCCGTTTATATTCCCTGCGCGGGACCGGAACGGCAAACAAGGAAGTGCAGATGAGTAACGGCAAGAGAATCCTCATCGTCGATGACGACGAAGACCTGGTAAACATGCTGAGCGAACAGCTGAAGCTGCATGAGGAGTTTCAGGTCGTGACGGGGTTGAGTGCCGCCGATGGTCTCGAGATCACCAAGGATAACAACTTTGACATCATCCTGCTGGACGTCGGGCTGCCGGATATGGATGGCCGTGAAGTCTGCCGCCTGATGCGCCGCGCCGGCGTGCGTGCGCCGATCATCATGCTGACGGGCGCCGATACCGACGCCGATACCATCCTCGGTCTTGATGCCGGGGCCAACGATTATGTGACCAAGCCGTTCAAACTGGGCGTGTTGCTGGCCCGGCTCAGGGCGCACATCCGTCAGCACGAACGCAGTGACGATGCCGTCTTTTCCATCGGGCCGTACACGTTTCAACCGGCCAACAAGCTGCTGGTGCGCAATGAGGACCAACGCAAGGTCAGATTGACGGACAAGGAAACGGCGATCCTCAAATACCTGTACCGCGCCGGGGACAAGGCCGTGGCCCGTGAAAAGCTTCTCGACGAGGTCTGGGGATATAACGCCGCGGTCACCACGCACACGCTGGAAACCCACGTCTACCGGTTGCGTCAGAAGATCGAGGAAGACCCCTCGGGGGCCAAGCTGCTGGTGACCGAAGCCGGCGGCTACAAGCTGGTGCCCTGATCCGGCGGGCCGACCGTACAGTCGCGACGATCAGCGATTCAGGTCGAATTCCGGGAAGTTACCGAGAAACTTGCTCTCCGGGATCGGAAAATCGAACCGGGCGTTGGTCAGGGTCAGATCGGTCATGATGCCCTGGGCGTCGATGATCACCCATTTTCGGAGCACCATCGGATTGTCGTTGAAAACCAGCGTCAGTTCACCGGCCAGCGGATCCTTGCGCTGCACGACGCTGATCCGCAACGTGTTGGCGGCTTTTTCGAAACCGGTGACGACCAGCTTGCCGTCGGTAAACGAAAATGAATCCCTGAGCAGAAAAGCCGCCGGGGTATCCTCGAGCGGGATGTGATTGACCTGCTTCAGTTCCGTGTCGACGTAACTCAGATATTCGCCGTTGGCAACGATCAGGATCGGGGTCGGCGGATCATATTCGATCCGCAGGTTTTTTGGCCGCGACAGCAGGATATCGCCGGTGGTGGTTTCGCCGTTGGATGAAATCTGCAGAAATTCCGCCTGCATGGTCTTGATGTCGTCGAGATAGGCTTCAGCCTTTTTCAGCGAGGCCTCGATCTCGGGCGTGATCGTGACGGCGTCGGCAGCCGATAGCGTTGATGGTCCGGCAAAAGCCAGAAACGCCACGGTGGCGACCATCGCTGAAATATGTTTGAGCATTCTCATGACCGCGTTTCTAGGCGTTCAATGTGGCAACGTAAAGGCGCTTGCGATCACGGCACGTCAAGCCGGTCTCAGGCGAATTTCAGCGCCACCGAGGAAACCAGCAGAAACGAGGACAGCACGGCGCAGCGGCCGGCAAACCAGTAGGCGGTTTCCCGGATCGTGCGGCCGATGATCCGCTGGGCGATACCGGCGGGGGGACGGCGGTCCCTGGGCAGGATCAGCCAGGTCTCGGTGCGTTTATAGGGGCGGTTCAGGGCGCGCCAGCCGTAAAACATTAAAACGGCGTCCAGACCGAAGCCGATCAGGCCGCCGGTACGTGTCGCCAGCGGCGGATCGAAGCTCAATCCCAGCATCAGCGTAAAAATTGCCAGTCCGGCGAAACCACATGCCCGGCCGACAGAAACAAAGGCGGCGTTTTCAATGGCATCCATGACACCCACCACGGTTATCGGCATAGGCGGGTATTTTGACGCATTTCCGGGCTGTGGCGGAATACAAATATGCGTGAAGGATTTTGGACCCAGATGAGGATTAAGATCAGGCGACCAATAAAAAATACCGCCTTGTCATTCCCGCGTAGGCGGGAATCCAAAAGACCGATGGTTTGGGCCCCCGCCTTCGCGGGGGTGACGACCTTTTTTTTGTCATTGGAAGCGGGAAGAAATAAGGCGAAAAGTTACGACGTATAATCGCCCTGTCCATTTACGACGAATGGTCGCCTTATCTTTTTACGACGAATGGTCGCCGATCAACACTTCGCGGCGTCCCACCCGGTTGGCGGCGCTGACCACGCCTTCGCGTTCCATGGTTTCGATGATCCTGGCGGCGCGGTTATAGCCGATCTGGAAATGGCGCTGGATGAAACTGGTCGAGGCCTTGCCTTCGCGGGCGACGAGCGCCACGGCCTGGTCGTAATGTTCATCGTATTCGGCATTGCCGCCGCCGGGCGCTTCGCCGAGCATCGGCTCGCCGGATTCCTCGGTCACGGCTTCGATATATTCCGGTGCGGCCTGTTCCTTGAGGTGGCTGACCACGCGTTCGACTTCTTCGTCGGAAACGAACGGGCCGTGGACCCGTGAAATGCGTCCGCCGCCGGCCATGTAGAGCATGTCGCCCTGGCCCAGAAGCTGTTCCGCACCCTGTTCACCGAGGATCGTGCGGCTGTCGATTTTCGACGTCACCTGGAACGAAATCCGGGACGGGAAGTTGGCCTTGATGGTGCCGGTGATGACGTCCACCGACGGGCGCTGTGTCGCCATCATCAAGTGGATCCCTGCGGCGCGGGCCATCTGTGCCAGGCGCTGGATCGCGGCTTCGACGTCCTTGCCGGCGACCAGCATCAGGTCCGCCATTTCATCGACGACGACGACGATGTAGGGCAGCGGGTCGGTCGGCAGCGGCTGTTCCTCATGGATCGGCTTGCCGTCTTCATCGAAGCCGGTCTGAACGGTGCGGGTCAGGTTCTCGTTCTTTTTCCTGGCTTCGGCGAGCCGCGCGTTATAGCCGCCGATATTGCGTACGCCCATCTGGCTCATGTTGCGATAGCGGTCTTCCATCTCGCGGACCACCCACTTGAGCGCGACCACGGCCTTGGTCGGATCGGTGACGACCGGTGTCAGCAGGTGCGGGATTTCCTGATAAACGGAAAGCTCCAGCATCTTCGGATCAATCATGATGAATTTGCACTGATCCGGAGACAGGTTATAGAGCAGCGACAGGATCATGGTGTTCATGGCCACCGACTTGCCGGAGCCGGTCGTGCCCGCGATCAGCAGATGCGGCATGCGGGCCAGATCGACGGTCACAGGGCCGCCGCCGATGTCCTTGCCCAGCGCCAGCGGCAGTTCGGCCTTGGTCTTTTCGAAATCGGAAGAGGCCAGCAGTTCGCGCAGATGCACCATTTCGCGGTGCGCATTCGGCATTTCGATACCGATGACGTTGCGGCCCGGCACCACGGCGACGCGCACCGACACCGCGCTCATGGAGCGCGCAATATCATCGGACAGTCCGATCACGCGCGACGTTTTGGTCCCGGGGGCGGGTTCGAGTTCATAAAGGGTGACAACGGGGCCGGGACGAACCTTCACGATCTCACCCTTGACGCCGTATTCTTCCAGCACCGTCGACAGATAACGGGCGTTCTGCTGCAACGCTTCGCGGCTCTCGCGGGTTTCCTCGCGGGTCGACTGCGCAATATCGAGAATTTCCAGCGGCGGCTGAACGTAATCGTCATCGACGCCCAGCGGCAGGGTCTGCTGGCGGCGGGCTTCGGCCTTGCGTCCTGTCTTGGCGCGTTTCGGGCGCGGGTCGACAACCGGGGCCTTGGCTTTCGATGTGCGTGCGGCGGGTCTGGACGGCGCGAACGCGGCATCAAGGGCGCCGCCCTGATAGGCGTCGTCATCCTCATCATCGTCATCATGGTCGTCGTCGGGATCGTGATCACGGTTCCCGTGCGGCATGGCGACAGGGATAAAGTCGCGGACACGGCCCCCGAAGTCCTGGGCCCGTTCGCCGAAATCACGGGCCATGCCGAAAGCGGTCATGACGGCGCCGTATGATCTTCTGATCCCCTGCCAGGCGGCCTTGGCGGCGGCGAGCCAGTCGCGGGGCCCCATGCCCAGCGAAATTACGGCGGCGGCGGCGGCGAGGGTGCTCATGGTCCAGAGCGTGATCTCGGGTGCCGGGCGCAATCCAAGACGTCCGGCCCACATGACGAGTTCATTATAGGCGAGCGATCCGGCAACACCGCCCAGACCGGCGGCCAGCGGCCACCCTGCGGGGGTGGTGACCCCGGCCAATGCCACCGCACCCAGAATGACGGCGAGGATCAGCCAGCCCAGCCGTCCGGCGGGTTTGGCCAGCGAGCCGTGGGTCAATATCATGGCGGCCCAGACGGCCAGCGCGGCGGGGACAATCAGCGCGGCATAGCCGACGACCTGCAGGACAAGATCGGAAAAGACGGCGCCCCAGTGTCCGGCCAGATTCACCGGATCATTGTCGGTGGCGCTGTTGAAGGACGGGTCGCCCGGCGCATAGGATAGGATCGCGGCACCGCTGATACAGGCAAAGCCGACCAGGGCGAGACCGGCGATCTGCCAGCCACGGCGTTTGATTGCGGCGGTGGCCGACGCGGGAAGCAGGGGCTCGGAAGACCGGCCCGAAGTGTTGGAGCGAAGTACGGTCATACACCTGTCGTAAGCGGCGTTTCTTACCAAGTCATTAACGCTGAAATCAGGGCGAAGGGATGGATGGTAAATGCGAATTAACCACTAAATATCGGGGGCTTAGCAGTTACTCTTGGAAATCTCATTTAAGCGGTGTGCGAATCGATTCGCTGGTCCCCGGACATCCTTCGAGACGCTCGCCAAGGCTCGCTCCTCAGGATGAGGTATAAAGATATTTCGTAAGGAAGTCCTCATCCTGAGGAGGCCCGAAGGGCCGTCTCGAAAGATGACGGGTGATGATGGATGAAAAGGGCGAGGCCCTGAAAAGGTGAAAGCCGGGCGGTAAACCGCCCGGCTTTCGGGGAGAACCAACTGATCTCGGAGGGGATCAGAGGGTTTGGGAGCCTTTTCCGAACTCCGGATAAGCTTCCATGCCGCATTCGGCACGGTCGAGGCCGATCTCTTCGTCCTCTTCCGAGACCCGAAGGCCGATGGTAACTTTCAGGATCATCCAGACGATGGCGCTGGTGACGACGACGAAGACGCCGATCGACACGACACCGATGGCCTGGGTGACGATGGAACCGCCACCGAAGATACCGACGGCGAGCGTGCCCCAGATACCGGCAACGAGGTGTGCCGAGATGGCACCGACCACGTCATCGATTTTCATCTTGTCGATGATCGGCACCGCGAACACGACCAGCGCACCACCGATACCGCCGACGATAATGGCGAACAGGTGGTTTTGCAGATCGGGACCCGCGGTGATGGCGACGAGGCCGCCGATGGCACCGTTGAGCGCCAGCGAGACATCGACCTTCTTGTAGATCAGCTGTGCCAGGATCATCGCCACGACAACGCCGGCAGCTGCGGCCAGGTTGGTGTTGACGTAAACGATCGACATCGCGGTGGCATCAAGTGCGGAGCCCAGCGCGAGCTGCGAACCACCGTTGAAGCCGAACCAGCCGAACCACAGGATGAAGGTCCCCAGCGTGGCCAGTGGGATGTTTGCACCCGGCAGCGCACGGATGGACCCGTCCGAACCGTACTTGCCTTTACGGGCACCGAGGATGATGGCACCGGTCAGCGCGGCCCAGCCACCCGTCGAGTGCACCAGCGTCGAGCCGGCGAAGTCGGAGAAGCCCATGGCTGCGAGCCAGCCGCCGCCCCAGACCCAGGAGGCCTGAATCGGGTAGATGATGGCTGCAAGTACGACCACGAAGATGATAAACGGCCAGAACTTGATACGCTCGGCAACGGTGCCGGAAACGATCGAGGCCGCGGTGGCAACGAAGACCATCTGGAAGAACCAGTCGGACGCCACCGAATAGCCGGTGTCGGCGACGGCGGCGACCATTTCGGGCGTTGCTTCATCAGCGTTGATCAGGGCCAGTTCGTCTGCACCCGGGTTGTAGAACAGGCTGAACGTGCCCATCCAGCCGCCCTCGGGTACGCCGACGTACATGATGTTGTAGCCGATCAGGTAGAACATGATGCCGGCGACGGAATACAGCGCGATGTTCTTGAGGCAGATCGTGGCCGTGTTCTTGGAACGGACCAGACCGGATTCAAGCATCGCAAAGCCGGCTGCCATGAACATCACCAGGACGCCATGGATCAGAAAGGCAAAGGTGTTAAAAACAAAGGCGCTCTCGGTGGTGACTTCCGCCATAGCCGGGGCGGCTGTCATCATGACGGCGACCGCTGCCAGAGCAGTAATCGCTGCCGTGCGCTTTTTCATGCGAGCAAAGTTCATAATTTCATTCCTCCTAGAGCGCTTCCGCATTGGTCTCGCCGGTCCGGATCCGGACGGCCTTGTCGAGGGAGTAGACAAAAATCTTTCCGTCCCCGATTTTGCCCGTCATCGCGGTTTTCTGAACCGTCTCGACGACTTGTTCGACGAGGTCGTCGACACAAGCGATCTCGATTTTGACTTTCGGCAGGAAGTTCACTTGATACTCCGCGCCACGATAAATTTCGGCCTGGCCCTTTTGACGGCCGAAACCTTTAACCTCGGATACGGTCATGCCTTCAATGCCGAGCGGGGTCAGCGCTTCGCGAACCTCCTCGAGCTTGAACGGCTTGATGACCGCCATGATCATTTTCATGTTGAACTCCTTCCGTTGATTTTCGGGCTTGCCGTATATTCAAAAAAGAACGACAGAATCCCCCTTGCACATAGCGTGGACCCATAGGGCCGCTGCCGAATGAGTATCAAGGTTCATGCCAAGTTCGCGGAAATCTAAATATTATTGTGATATCAAATAGTTATGCTCTCCATCGTGTTTCTTGTGAGTCGAAATGAGGCAAAATAATGATGAAATATTATGCAAATAAGGACCATGACTATAAATTAGGCATTTTATTTGATCAGAATCGGCTGGACAGAGCGAGGCGGCTGGCGCACCTAGATAGACATGTTTGAAAACCCCGATAATCGGACTGAATACAAGGCGGACATCCTCATCATCGGCGGTGGACTGGTCGGCAGCGTTGCCGCACGCGCCCTGTCCGAGACCGGATTCCGGGTCGTCGTGGTTGACGGCATGGACCCGGCCGACGCCATGGACGCCGCTTTCGACGGCCGGGCGTCGGCGATTGCCGCGGCATCCGAGCGATTGCTGAGCGCGATCGGAATCTGGCCGCATCTGGCGGACGAGGTTGCGCCGATCCTGGATATCCGGGTGGCCGACGGCGCATCTGCGCTGTTTCTGCACTATGACCATGAAGACGTCGGTGATGGCCCGCTGGGGTATCTGGCCGAAAACCGCCATATCCGGAAAGCAGCGTTGCAGTCTCTGGGTGAGGACGAAAAGGCGATTTATCTGGCGCCGGTACGGGTCGAGACCCTTGAACGCGCCCCTGACGGTGTGCATGCACGGCTCAGTAACGGCAGTGACGTCCGGGCACGACTGGCCGTCGCCGCCGACGGACGGGGCTCGAAAACCCGCGAAGCGGCCGGGATCGGCGTGACCAACTGGCGTTACCCGCAGGAAGCCATCGTTTGCACGGTGGAACACGAACGGCCGCATGCATTTATCGCCCACGAGCATTTCCTGCCGGCGGGACCGTTTGCCATCCTGCCGTTGAAGGGGACAGCCGAAAGACCGGGCTGCCGGTCGTCCATCGTCTGGACCGAACGCGCCGCCCATGCCCGCGAAATGATCGCGCTAGACGACGATGCGTTCCTGATCGAGCTGGCCAAACGGTTCGGCGACTTCATGGGTGAGATCAGGGTCGTTGGACCCAGGTTCTGCCACCCGCTCGGTTTGCAGTTCGCAAAGACCTCGGTCGCCGAGCGTCTGGTGCTGATCGGCGATGCCGACCACGGCATGCATCCGATCGCCGGGCAGGGGGTCAATATGGGTTACCGCGACGTGGCGGCGCTCTGCGATGTGCTGGCCGAGGCCAAAAGGCTGGGACTCGATATCGGCGCACCATCCGTTCTGCAGCGCTACCAGCGCTGGCGGCGGTTTGACAATACGCTGATGCTGGCGGTGACGGACGGCCTGAACAGGCTGTTTTCGAATGATCATGCGCCGCTTCGCCATGCCCGGGATCTGGGCCTCGGCGCGGTCAACCGGATGCCGCCGCTGAAAAAAGTGCTGATGCGCTCCGCCATGGGGCTGCTCGGTGACCTGCCGACCATGATGCAGCGATAGCCATGCTCCCCCTTTTTCTGACGACGTTCATGCTCGCCGGGGGTGGTGTCGGACAAACCTATATGTATGCCTGCAACAAAAGCGAACTTGTTGCCGCCACGTTCGAGGACGGCTACGTCCAGCTACAGATGATCGACGGCGGCAGAACGCTGATCCAGAGTGTATCGGCGTCGGGGGCCCGTTTTACGGACGGTAGAATGGTGTTCTGGATCAAGGGCCGCAAGGCGATCTGGGACAAGGGGGACGGCAAGCGTCTCAACTGCCGGGTCACGGATCGCGGCTGAGGCCTTTTTCGTCCAGTTCAGCCAGATACCCGGCCCACATCTCATCCTTGCGCTGCCCCATGTCGTGGAGGAAATCCCACGAAAAGATACCGGTGTCGTGCATGTCGTCGAACTTGATGCGGATCGCATAATTGCCGACGGCTTCCACGCCCATGATGCCGACGTGCCGGCGCCCGGCGACGGTTTTCTTCTGGCCCGGTCCGTGCCCCTGAACTTCGGCAGACGGGCTTTCAACCCGCAGCAGCTCGGCCGGCAGACGGACGGTGTTGCCGTCCTCGAAATCGATTTCGAGGATTTTCTCGTCGCGCTTGAGCCGGATTTCGCTCGGGTGATGCTTCTGGCTGAAATTGTCGCTCACAGGCGGTATCCTTTTATATCTCCAGGTTTATAACCGGTCTTTGGCTGCGCCGGGGGCATCATCCATTTCGCGGGCTTCGTCCGCCAGCATGATCGGAATGCCGTCGCGGATCGGATAGGCCAGCCCGGCCTTGTCGCTGATCAGTTCCTGGTTGTCTCGGTCGTATCGCAACGTTCCCTTGGTCAGCGGGCAGACAAGAATTTCCAGCAGTTTGGGATCTATCTCGGTGGCGGTGGATGCGGACATGTTGCTCAGAGCTCCGTGTTATTGACGGACATCGTGGGACACAGTGCCGTCACCATGTGCTTCAATCTCAAAAATGCTGGTCAGCAATGCGGCACGCTGATGCGTATCCGGGCATTCGAGCAGGGCCTGCTTCTCGCCCGGGTCAAGCGGACAGGTCATGGCCAGCGTGTTGATCAGCAGGGCGTCCGGGGCATCCTCGATCCCGGTCATGTCGGCTTCGATCCCTTTGGTGTCGAAATACCGTGTCATGGCGGTGATCAATTTGTCGCGACCGGAGACAGGGGGCGTTTCATCTATGCCCAGGTACGCCATGTCATCCATGTAGGGTGTGAAGTCGGGTCTGATGCAGCGGTAACCGTCTACGACCGGCAATTCCTGTGCAATGCGGAAGCGGATCACGCCGGCCAGCGTGATGGCATAGCGGCCATCCCCGGTTTCGTTGAATTCGATGATCCGTCCGGCACATCCGATATCATAAAGCGTCACGCCGTCGGCGATCAGGTGTTCGTCCTTTTCCGCGACGGGCTGGATCATGCCGATCAGGCGGGATGGGGACTGCAGGGCATCCTCGACCATATTCAGGTAGCGCGGTTCGAAAATATTCAGCGGCAATTGGCCGTCCGGCAGCAGCATCGCGCCCGGCAGGGGAAAGACCGCCAGGGTTTCGGGCAGCATATCCGTTTGAAGTGTCCGTGGACGGTCGATCATCGGGCCTCCGGCTTTACGAGAACAGAACCGACGACAGACGGCGCCGGCCGGACGTGGTGAGTTCGTGCGTCGGCCCCAGCGCATCAAAAATCTTGATCAACTGTTCACGCGCGGCACCGTCATTCCAGTCCTTTTTGCGGCTGATGATTTCAAGCAGGGCATCGATGGCGGCTTCGTTGCGTTTTGCCGCGTAAAGGGCCAGTGCAAGGTCATAACGTGCATCAAGGTCCTTGGGATTGGCCTCGACTTTCTGTTGCAGTTCGGCAAGGTCGCCGCTGTCCCCGATTTCCTCTTCAAGCTGGAAGGTGTTGATGGCAGCGGCGATGGTGCCCTTCATTTTCCAGGCTTCGGGCAGACCTTCGATCATATCGCGTGCAGTATCGGTTTCGCCCGCAGCTACCGCGGCCCGGATCATGCCGGCGATGGCGAGTTCGTTTTCGGGACTTTGCTGCTGGGCTTCACCGTACAGAGCCAGGGCCTGAAGCGGATCGCCGCTTTCCAGCGCGCTATCGGCCTGTTCCAGAATCTGATCAAGCGCACCCTTGGCACCGTCGGTCAGTTTTCCGATAAATGATTTCAGCTGGCTTTCCGGTACTGCACCCATGAAGCCGTCAACCGGCTGGCCGTTCTTGAAGGCGTATACGGCGGGGATCGACTGCACGCGCATCTGAGCGGCCAGCTGCTGGTTTTCATCGACGTTGATCTTGACCATCCTGACGGTCCCGCCGGCCTCGCGGACGAGCTTTTCCATTAATGGGCCGAGCTGCTTGCAGGGTCCGCACCATGGCGCCCAGAAATCGACGATCACGGGAACGCTCATCGACGCATCGATGACATCGCGCATGAAATTGTCGGTATCGGATTCGATGACCAGTTCACCCGATGCGGTAGGGGCGCCGCCGACGGATTTTGCATCGAGACCGCCGGGTGTTGACGGGTCCAGAACAATCCCCGGCTGTGCAGGCTCGGCGCCCGGATGTGCCCCTTGTGGGCCGGACGGGTGAGCGGGTTGTTGCATCGGCTGTTGCTGTTGGGTCCCGCCGCCCCCAGCGGGATCCTTCGGGGACATGCTGCCGTCGGGATTGATCACAAATTCCATAACGTCTTCCTCGTATCCTGCATCTGGCCTAGTTCAGATATTCCAGTTCAGATTTTCCAGGACACATTATAATGTGTCCTTGATGTCCTATAAATGGACGACAGCCCGCCGCTCGGCAAGGGGTTGTAGCCAGAAAACCCGTGGATTGGTTAACGGGAAGCCGGGTGCTGCGCTCAGAAATCAAGGATCAGGGCGGAATGGCCAACGGCCTCAAAAAACCGGATCAGATCACCGGGGCGCATGGCCGTGGTCGCCGTGTTGACGAGCGGGTGTACATTGATGATGCCGCCATCCACCAGTTTCCGGTCAATCGCCACCGTGACCTGGTAGTCGGTATCATTGACGGCGGCCAGCGGGGTGACCGATCCGGGCGCAACGCCGAGACAGGCCATCAGTCTGTCGGCGCTGGCAAAGGACAGGCTTTTCACGCCGAGCATGCTGCGCAGCCGTTTCAGGTCGACGGCCCGGTCCTCGTCCGTCGTGACCAGAAACATCCGGCCTTTCTTGTCTTTCAGGAACAGGTTCTTGGTATGGGCGCCGGGCAGGCCGTCGCGATGCTGCTTGGCTGCCTCAACGGTATCAACAGGGGCGTGCACGACCGTCCGGGTCTCGATCCCGAGGTTGTGGAGGAATTCAAGCAGTGTTTCTTTTGTGTGCATTGCGGGCCGGATGGTATGATCGGAGGCCGCCGGGAACAAGGGAGCAGGGCAATTAACAAGCCTCGTATCAAGTCTCGGAAAAAATTAGCATTTCGCGCTTGAAAACAGTTACACGATGCGTATTATCCCCTCCGCTTTCGGCGCTGCCGGAATGCGGGCGTAGCTCAGGGGTAGAGCGCAACCTTGCCAAGGTTGATGTCGTGAGTTCGAATCTCATCGCCCGCTCCATTTCTCTTCCCCACAAATTAATGATCATGCAGCGCGGCAACCGGGTCGATTTGTAATGGTCACGTGACATACCTTTTTGACGGGAAGTATTGATTTGGACGCCGACTTTCTGCTTCACAGCATAATCATCGCTTTCTTTGCCGGCGTACAATCCGTCTTTGGCATGGGTATCCTGGTGTTTGGCACGCCGACGTTCCTGCTACTCGGTTATGACTTTACGCAGACCCTTGGTTTTCTGTTGCCGGCGTCGTTGTTGATTTCCATCGCTCAGGTTTTCCTGTTCAAAGGGGAACGGCCACCAATTTCAAAATCCTTATACGTCTTTTGTCTGCCTGCCATCGGCCTCAGCCTGTTCGTTGCCATTTCATCCGACCTGACCCGGCATGCTTATATTCTGGTTGCCGTCGCGTTGGTCTTTTCCGCGGCCGCCCGGACCCTGCCCCAGGTGCAGGCTGTATTACGCAAATTTATCACCCGGAATCTGAAACTCTATCACATTGTGATGGGGGGGGTTCACGGCGTCACCAATATGGGCGGCGCGCTGCTCGCGGTCATGGCGGCGACGGTGCATAAAGACAAAACAAACGCCCGCTATATCATTGCTGTCTATTATATGACGTTCGTCCTGATCCAGGCGCTGGTTCTTGTCTCGACAAGCGGGGCCGATATTTTCAATCAAGGTCTGATGCTGGCGCCGATCAGCATCATCGTCTATTTCATCCTCGGCAACCGCATGTTCAATGCGATCAATAATACGTCCTTCCAGACGGGCATGAATTTTTTTCTCGTGCTCTATGCGGTTGTTTTGATCGCCAAGTGGGCCGGGTTCAGCTGAAAACCCGCCAGCCGCCCCACCATTTTACCCTTTGAGGCGATCTGGCAATACGCCCCTCACGCGGACGTTACTAATTTAGTCACTGTTTGGTCACTGCGGCTTCACGTGGCCTTGAGTGTGCACACGGACGCGTGAGCGACCCCCTGTGACGGTGCGCACTATATTTTCAGCAACATGTTGAATTAGTTGATTAAACAGTGGTCACGGCTGGTTGATCCGGCTTTAAGTGCGGGGCCCGGAATTGACGATTAGGTTCTTTCTCAACGGGACGCGGTGTCCCGCCGGTTTTAAACCAACCGAACTTAAGAGAGGAATCATACGATGAACATCAAGGAAATTTCCACTGCTGCCGCCATTGCCCTGACACTCGGTTTTGCGGCGTCCGCACAGGCCGGCGCGATGAAGGTCGATCATGTGACCGCCGATACCAACCCGGCCGTGTTCGGTACCACCGGCAATGTCCTGAAAAGTGGCCATTTCGACATGAAGGCCGGTCACATCACCGAGGCGACGCGACCGAGCGTTTACGGTGACTATGACGGCAGTGATGTCGCAGATAAGAATGACGTTGATATCAATCTGCCTTATCAGCGTGGCTAATCTTCGGATTTCGCGATCCAAAACAAAGACGGCGCCCATTCCGGGCGCCGTTTTTCGTTGTCTTACTGGTACGCCGCCATTTTCCCTCCCCTTGCAACGGGCGATCATTTTAAACATAAATCCAGACGTTTTCGGCACGCGACGAATTGCGCCGGTGCGGGAATATGTTCATGATGTTTCAATCCATGCAGACAAAAGGGAAGCAAGGCCGTGAGAAGCGAATTGCAACAGATCAAGATGCACGTCTATGAAGATGGTAAAATAGACGAGTCGGAAATCAGGATGCTGCGCGGCGTGGTCGACGCAGAAACCCCAGATGAGGAAGAGGTCCGGCTTCTGCTGGATTTGAACAACGTGCTGAGCGGCTCGGAAATGGAGCCCGGTTTTGCCGAATTGCTGGTCGACGCGACCGTCAAATTTGTTCTCGATGACGCCGGAGTGCTTTCTGATGAAAAGCTGAACTGGCTGACCACGAATATCAAAAAAGACGGCAAAACCGATGCCAACGAAATGCTCATTCTGCAGGCGATCCGGGAAAAAGCATCCGAAGTGCCAGACGAATTCGCATCACTTTTGGTGTGAACACAACGTGCGTTGGGTACAGCAGGCTTCCATCAACCATCACAGGTCATCCTAATGCCCTACTTCAGAACACTGTTTATGGAACATTCTCACGAACGGCTCATCAAGATGCTTGCCGATCGTGCCCATGATGGGGCTGACCGTGAAGCGATAGACCGGAAAATATGGGACACGTTCGGTGAGACATGGAGTGTCATGTTCACCGATCTGTCGGGCTTTTCCCGCAATGCCGCCAACTTCGGGATCATTCATTTCGTTCAGGTCATCATTGAGTCAGAAAAGCTGTTTGCGCCGATCCTGCACGAACACAATGCGTTCATCATCAAGCGTGAGGGCGACAGCCTGATGATCCTGTTTCATAATCCAAAGAATGCGCTGGATGCGGCGATTGCGATGCAGCAGGCCAGTCAGTCATACAGTCTGTCGAAGCCGTCAGAGGACAAGGTGATTCTGTGTCTTGGCCTCAGTCATGGGCATATCCTCCGGCTCGGCTCGAACGAGGTCTTCGGCAACGCCGTGAATTCAGCCTCGAAGCTCGGTGAGGATACGGCCGGACCGCATGAAATTCTCGTCACCAACGATTTTGTCGATGCCTACCAGGGCTCGGATCAGCTGGAACTGGAGCGGATCGAATTCAAACCGCCCGGATCGGACACCGCCTATCGGGTCCGCTATCCGAACGCCGTTCTGTCAGATTAATAGGCCCTGACCCTAGAAATACCTGACCCTAGAAATAAAAGTTGTGCGTCGGGTCGTTCTTGGGGTGGACAGGATTGATGAAAACGCCGGTGTCGTTCTTGTAGGCGATAATCTCGCGGGCGGTTTTCATGGAGTTTTCATCGATCTTCAGGACTTCTTCAAAAGCCTCGACGATGCGTTTCTCACCCATTGAAATCGACCCGTCGACCGCCGCAACGTCATAGAGGTTCAACAGCAACACGGCTTTTTGTCCGGCCGACAGGCTGCCTGCCGCGACGGTCAGAAACTTTTCGACAGGAATCTTTTCCGCATTCGAAAAGGCGCTTTGCGTCATCTTCTGAAGTTCCGCCTGGGTCAAATCATTGTTGGCGACGTGCTTGCCAAGCATCGTGATCAGCTTGGCCTTTTCCTCAACCGTCGTTTTGCCGTCGGCAGTGATGATATAGGCGACCGATGTGGCAAGGATATCCAACGGTTGCATCTGCTTTCTCCCGGACCTTGTCTGCGTGATCATTTAGATTAAGCAATGTCGGTGTCATGTCCAAAGCATTGTGTGTAACAAAGGGTTACGCATGGGGGCGAGGTTGAATTACTCGTCGATTTCTATAACCGGCCCTTCCCCGCGTGGGGTTCCCGCGTTATGTATTGTTCATGTTTATATCTCGCCGTTCTCTCCGGCTTGCCGGTTTTATATTGTTTGTGTCAATCGGTGCCGGCTCACCGGTGCATGCCGGGACGTGGACGCTCAACGTTGAAAACGACCGCATTGCCAACACCGACCGGCATTACAGCAACGGCGTCCGGCTGAGCTGGGTTTCCGAAGCCGAGGACGGTGAAAACCTGCCCGAGGTCCGCGATACGTTGCAGTTTCTCTATCCGCTGGCGGACGTCAAAGGGGGTCGTCTCGGTTTGGAACTTGGACATAACATCTATACACCCACCGACACCGAAGCACGGAATCTGATCACCGACGACCGGCCTTACGCCGGCTGGCTGTATGCCTCGGCTTCGCTATATGCGGAATCCGGCAAGGGCATCGGCGATCACTTCACGGAGACCCTGGACAAGGTTGCGCTTGAATTCGGTATGGTCGGACCGGCGGCGCTGGGTGAGCCGGTGCAGAACGAATACCACAAGCTGATCGGCGTCGACACGTCCAAGGGTTGGGATAATCAGCTTGATAACGAGCCCGGTATCAACCTGATCGGGGAGCGAAAGTGGCGGCACAAGGCGCTGCGCTTTTTTGGCCTGGAAGCGGATGCCATTCCACATGTCGGGGTCTCGCTCGGCAACGTCTACACACACATGAACGGCGGCTTGACGCTCAGGATCGGACAGGAACTCTACGTCGATTACGGCCCGCCGCTGATCCGGCCCAGTCTGTCCGGGTTCGGTGCGATCAACCCGGCTGAAAAATTCTCGTGGTATGCGTTTGCCGGCGTCGACGGCCGCTGGGTACTGCGCAACGTCTTTCTCGACGGCAATACGTTCTCCAGCAGTCACAGCGTCGACAAGAAAGCGCTCGTCGGCGATTTCGTCGCCGGGATCGCGGTGACATACCATGATGTCCGTATTGCCTTTACGCACGTCATGCGCTCACGAGAATTCGACAAACAGTCGGAGCCGGACCGCTTCGGCGCCGTCACCCTGTCCTATCGGTTCTGATAAGCGCCGGAAACTTCTGCATATATTATAATTGCTTCACTTCCCCTGACCCGCCGGATGCGATAGCCTTTCAGTGAAACCTCGATGCAAGACGGGGAAGGGAGCATTCAATGCCGAATTCGGATCACACCGGCGGCGCCATCGTCTCAACTGCACTCGGCGCACTGCAGAAAACCGACAAGGGAAAACAGGGCAAACAGCTTCGCGCGTTCATCGCCGAATATTATGCCCACGTCCCGGAACATGACCTGAAAAAGCTGAGCGGTGCCGAGCTTGTCGGCATGGCCCGCGCGCATCTGGATACGGGTAAAACGCGCAAACCGCGGACCTGTAATATCCGTGCTTACAGCCCCGGCGCTAAAAACGCCAGCTGGGCATCGGATCACAGCGTTATTGAAATCGTCACTGATGATATGCCGTTTCTGGTGGATTCGGTATCCGCCGAACTGACACGCCGTGAACTACCGATCCATCTGGTCATCCACCCGATCTGCAAGGTCCGGCGCAACAAGGCCGGTGCGGTGCTGGACATACTCGAACGCGGGCATGTCGATATAGATGCCCGGCCTGAAAGTTTCATGCATTTTCAGATCGCGCAGCAACCGGACAGGACGCTCAGCGAGATTGCGGCATCGCTGAAATCCGTCCTCGATGATGTACGAGCCTCGGTCGAGGACTGGCGTCCGATGCGCGAGCGCATGGAAACCATCATCGAGGATCTGGCGGTCGAGCCGCGCGGCGTGCAGATGGAGGAATCGGCCGAGATCCGGGAATTGCTCCGCTGGCTGCACGACAATCACTTCACGTTCCTGGGGTTCCGCGAATACAGGATTTCCGGGTCCGGTAAGAAAACCAGCGTGACGGTCGAAAAGTCGTCGGGTCTCGGTATCCTGCGCGACCCGAAGGTTGCTGTTTTTGAAGAGTTTCAGGCCAAGGGGGCCATGCCCGCTGAAATCTCGGAATTCCTGGGTCAGCGCGATCTGCTCAGCGTGGCCAAAACCAACCAGCGGTCCCAGGTGCACCGCTCCGTGCACATGGATGCCATCGGGATCAAGAAAATCGACAGGAACGGCAAGGTTGTCGGCCATCGTCTTTTCGTCGGCCTGTTCACGTCTGTCGCCTATAACCTGTCGCCGCGCAACATCCCGCTGCTGCGCCGCCGCCTGCAGAACATTATCGACAAGGCCGGATATTCACGCGACAGCCACGACGGCAAGGCGCTGCTCAACATTCTGGAAACCTATCCCCGTGATGAGCTGTTCCAGATCAAGGAAGACCGGCTGTTTGAAATCGCAACCGGCATCCTGCATCTGCAGGAACGCCAGCGTGTCGCCCTGTTCGTCCGCGAGGATGTGTTCAAACGCTATCTGTCGTGCATGGTGTTCGTCCCGCGTGATCGATACGACACCGGCCTGCGTCAGGAGATTCAGGAAATTCTCGCCGATGCCGTCGATGGCCAGCCGTCCGCGTTCTTTACCCAGTTGGGAGATTCCCCGCTGGCCCGGGTCCATCTGATCATCAAGCTGTCGGGTGGGGGTATTCCCAAATACGATACCGATGAACTGGAAGCGAAGATTGCCGAAGCGACCCGCTCCTGGGCGGATCGTGTTCTGGATGCGCTGACCCGGCGCGAGGGCGAGGCCCGTGCGCATGCCCTGCATGCCCGCTTCAAGAATGCTTTCGGCCCGGCGTATCAGGCGCAGTATTCATCGGATGAAGTGCTGTTCGATATGGACAAGATCGAATGCCTCGCCGCTGATGGCGGCATCGGCTTTCATCTTTATCAGCCCGACGGCGCGGAAGCCGACAGGGTCCGTTTCAAGCTCTACAATCCGGAGCAGGAAATTCCCCTTTCGGACGTGCTCCCGGTGTTCGAGCACATGGGGTTCAAGGTCATCAACGAGGCCGGTCCACACGAGGTTCGGCTCGCCGATGCCGGGTTCAGCCGTCTCGTCATCCACGACTTCGGCCTCGAGCAGCGGAGCGGCGCAGCCATCGATGTCGGTGCGATCCGTGATAATTTCGAAGATGCCTTCGCCCGAGTCTGGCATGGCGACGCGGAGAGTGACGGCTTCAACGCACTGGTCGTCGGCGCCGGGCTGAGCTGGCGCGACATCGTCGTGATCAGGGCATACTGCAAATATCTGCGTCAGGTCGGGATCACGTTCTCGCAGGCCTACATGGAACAGACCATTTCCCGCCATCCGGATTTTGCGGGACTGCTGGTGCAGATGTTCCATGCGATTTTCGATTCGAAAACGGCAGCGAAGAAAAAAGCCAATCCGGAACGCCTGCGCAAAACATATCTTGAGAAACTGGAAAATGTCGCCAGTGCGGACGAAGACCGTATTTTGCGCCGTTTTCTCAATCTGCTCGATTCCACCCTGAGAACGAACTATTTCCAGCCGGATGAAGGCGGGCAATCGAAATCCTACGTTTCGTTCAAGATCAATTCCCGCGACATCGAAGACATGCCGCTGCCGCGGCCGTTCCGCGAAATCTGGGTCTACAGTCCGCGCGTCGAGGGCGTTCATCTGCGCTTCGGCTTCGTCGCCCGCGGGGGTCTGCGCTGGTCGGACCGGCCGGAAGATTTCCGCACCGAGGTTCTCGGCCTGGTCAAGGCGCAGCAGGTCAAGAATGCAGTCATCGTGCCGGTCGGCTCCAAGGGCGGGTTCGTCTGCAAACAGCCGGTGCCGCCGGGTGACCGGGATGCGTTCCTCAACGAAGGGATTGCATGCTACAAAATTTTCCTCTCGGGCCTGCTCGACATCACCGACAACATTTCCGGCACCCGTGTCATTCAGCGCAAGCATGTGGTGCGGCTCGACGGAGATGATCCGTATCTGGTTGTCGCCGCCGACAAAGGAACGGCAACGTTCTCCGATATCGCCAACGGGGTCTCCATAGATTATGGCCACTGGCTTGGCGATGCGTTCGCATCGGGGGGAAGTCAGGGCTACGACCACAAGAAGATGGGCATTACCGCGCGTGGTGCGTGGGAATGCGTGAAGCGGCATTTCCGTGAAATGGGCGTCGATACGCAGAGCGAGGACTTCACCTGCGTCGGCGTCGGTGACATGTCGGGTGACGTGTTCGGCAACGGCATGCTGCTGTCGAAACACATCAAACTTCTGGCCGCGTTCAACCATCTGCATATTTTTGTCGACCCGAATCCGGACCCGGCCAAGACATGGGCCGAGCGCAAACGCCTGTTCGATATGGGCCGTTCGTCGTGGACCGATTACAATGCCAAACTGATTTCCAAGGGTGGTGCGATCTTCGAGCGCAGTGCCAAATCGCTGAAGCTCAGCCCCGAGATCAGGAATCTGTTTGGCATCGACAAGGAACAGATCACACCGAACGAACTGCTGAAGACGATCCTCAAGCACAACGCCGATCTGCTGTGGTTCGGCGGTATCGGCACCTACATCAAGGCAGGACATGAATCGTCCGCCGACGTCGGCGACCGCGCCAACGACGCGATCCGCATCAACGGCAGTGACGTCCGCGCCAAGGTCATCGGTGAAGGGGCGAACCTGGGGGCAACGCAGCTGGGCCGGATTGAATTCGCACAGCATGGCGGCCGGTTGAATACGGACAGCATCGATAACTCGGCCGGCGTCGACTCATCGGATCACGAGGTCAACATCAAGATCCTGCTCGGTCAGGTGATGCAGAACGGCAACCTGAACGAAACCGCACGCAACAAGCTGCTGGCCAGCATGACCGACGAGGTGGCGTCTTTGGTGTTGCGCCATAACTATGATCAGGGTCAGGCGATCACGTTGATCCAGGCCCGTGGTCTGGCGGCGCTCGATAATCAGCACCGGCTGATGAAGACACTGGAGCGTGCCGACCGGTTGAACCGGGCCGTCGAGTATCTGCCCGATGACGAGGTCATGGCGGAACGTGCGCAACAGCGCCACGGTCTGTACCGACCGGAAATCGCGGTGCTGCTGTCTTATGCGAAACTGTGGACCTACGATGAACTGCTGGCTTCGGACGTGCCGGACGATGCCTACCTGTTCGACGACGTGGTCCGCTATTTCCCAACGCCGCTGCGTGAAAAGTACCGGGGTGAGATCGCCAAGCACCGGCTGCGCCGCGAAATCGTCGTCACCCGGCTGACCAACAATATGATCAACCGGATGGGCGGCAGTTTCGTCAACGAGATCCGTGAAAAGACCGGGCTCGGCGTGCCGGAAATCGCGCGGGCCTGGTTCATCGCCCAGGAAATCTTCGAGATGCCGAAACTCTGGTCGGAGATCGAGGCGCTTGATAACAAGGTCCCGGCGGCGACGCAGACATCGATGATGATCGATACCCATCATCTTCTGGAATGGGTGACGCTCTGGTTCCTGCGGCACGGCGAAAAGAACCTCGACATCGGCACCAACTGTAACGCCTTTGCAAGTGGCATGCAGAAGCTGGCGCAGAACCTGACCACGACCCTGCCCAAGCATTACGTCAGCGATCTGAAAGTTCGTGCCCAGCCGTATATGGATCACGGTGTACCGGAAGCGTTGGCGCTTCGGGTCGCCAATCTGGTTAACCTCTATTCGGGTTGTGACATCGTCAGACTGGCGATCAAACGCAAGGGGGATGTGCTGGCCGTGGCCAAGGGCTATTTCGCCATCGGCACCCGGTTCCGCATGGGCCGGTTGCGCGCCGCGGCGGAGATGCTGGATTCCGAAAGCCACTGGCAGCAGCTTGCCATCGCCGCGCTGGTCGAGGAAATCTACAGTCATCAGCTGCACCTGACCGAAGCGGTGCTCGATAGCGCCCGCAAAGGTGCGTCGCCGCACCAGGCGGTGGAGGACTGGATCTCATCGAACCCGGGGCTGGTCGAGCCGACGGAACAGATGCTGGGCGAACTGTGGAATGTCGACGTCAACGATCTGTCGATGATCGCCGTCGCCAGCCGGCAGCTAAGAACCATGGTCGATGGCGCCAGGCATTAGGCCGGCACCGGCTTCACGTCTGGGGATAGCCGCCTGGTGTCTGTATGACTGGGCGAATTCCGCGTTCCCGACCGTCATCATCACGTTTGTTTTTGCGGCCTATTTCACCAAGGGCGTGGCCCCGGACGAAGTTACCGGCACCGCGCTCTGGGGGCAGGCCATCGGCTGGTCGGCGCTTTTTGTCGCGGTGATCAGCCCGATCGCCGGTGCTGTTGCCGATCATACCGGGGCCAGGAAACCGTGGCTGTTTGTCACCACGGCGATTTGTGTTGCGCTGTCGGCGGCGCTTTGGATCGTTGCGCCGGAACAGGACATGATGATCTGGGGGCTGTTGCTGATTGCGGCCGCCAATGCGGCGTTTGAAACCGGGATGGTGTTCTACAATGCCATGCTCCCGGATCTTGTCGAAGACCGTCGGATCGGCCGGGTGTCGGGCTGGGGCTGGGGCACCGGCTATGCGGGGGGGCTGGTTTGCCTGGCGCTGGTGCTGGTTCTGTTCGTGCAGACCGATACACCCCTGTTCGGTCTGGACAAGGATGCCGCCGAGCACCTGCGGATCACGGGACCGTTCGTTGCCGTCTGGATGGCGCTGTTTGCGTTGCCGATTTTTCTGCTGAGCCCGGACCGTCCACGGACCGATGTTAAAATCGGCGAGGCCGTGCGCCGGGGATTCCGGGAACTGGCGGGCACGATCCGAACCGCGCGGGCGCATGCAACCGTATTCCGTTATTTGCTGGCCCGCATGATCTACACCGACGGCCTCAATACGCTTTTCACCTTCGGTGGCATATATGCGGCGGGGACGTTCGGGATGAGCTTCGCCGATCTGATTGTTTTCGGAATCGGTATGAACGTGATGGCGGGGCTGGGCGCACTGGCGTTTTCATGGCTCGATGACCGCTGGGGGCCGATCCGCGTGATCTATGTGTCACTGACGGCCCTGACGATTCTCGGTGCGGCGATCCTGGTGATCACCGATATCACCCACTTCTGGATCATCGGCCTGTCGCTGGGGATTTTCGTCGGCCCGGCGCAATCGGCGAGTCGCTCGTTGATGGCGCACCTGGCGCCGGCGGAAATCCGCACGGAAATGTTCGGCCTGTATGCGCTGTCGGGCAAGGCGACGGCCTTTCTGGGGCCGATGCTGGTCGGCGGCCTGACCGCGGCTTTCGACAGTCAGCGGGTCGGGATGGGCGGTATCTTGCTGTTTTTCATCGTCGGCGGCTGGCTGCTCAGGGGCGTTCATTACCGCCCGTCTTCGGATGCCTGACCCCGCTGCCTCGTCCAGTTGCCTGTTGCGGGCAAAAGGGATATAGGAAGCCATGACTTTTCCGGATCGACAGTATGACGGCATCGCCGGGTTTATCGACGATTATGCCGAACAGGTGGCCCGCGGCTTTGCCTCCATCGACCGGGTGCAGCTCGCCCGCGCCGGTGACCTGCTGGAAACGACCTACGCCAACGGGGGCATGGTCTATGCCTGCGGCAACGGCGGCTCTGCGGCGATTTCGAATCACTTCCATTGCGATCACATGAAGGGTGTGCAGACCGACACTACCCTGAAGCCCCGCGTGGTATCGCTGTCGTCGACCGTCGAAACACTGACCGCCATCGCCAACGACATCTCCTATGACGAGGTCTTCGCCTATCAACTGCGGACCATGGCCAGACCGGGCGATGTTCTGGTGACGGTATCGTCATCGGGGGACAGCGAGAACGTCGTCCGTGCGGCGACGTGGGCGCGTGAAAACAATGTCGGTGTGATTTCGTTTACAGGATTCTCGGGCGGGCGGACGGCTGAAATTGCCGACATCAATTTGCATGTGGAGGGCGACAACTACGGAGTCATCGAAGACGTGCACCAGTCGCTGATGCATGTTCTCGCCCAACACGTGCGGCTGCGTCATATGGACCCGGCACTGATCGGGCCGAGAAAATTTTGATCTCAATGGTTGCCGCACGTCGGCAGATCAGACACCAAACTCATTTAAGAGCATTGGCCGCATTTCCAGCGTGCCGGATTGATATCGAGATCAATGACCGCTGAATAAATGAGCCGCACCCGAATTCGAGTGCGGCTCAATATGTCAATTCGCGATCTCAATTGAGACGCGAATGCGGACGGTATTTTTCTTAATGCCTGAAGTGGCGCATCCCGGTGAACACCATGGCGAGGCCCTTTTCATCGGCGGCGGCAATGACTTCTTCGTCACGCACGCTGCCGCCCGGCTGGATCACGGCTGTTGCGCCGGCTTCGGCAGCGGCCAGCAGGCCGTCCGCGAACGGGAAGAACGCGTCGGATGCGACCACTGAACCGATGGCCCAGCTGTCGGCATCACCGGCCACGCGGGCGGCATCGGCGGCTTTCCACGCGGCTATGCGCGACGAGTTGACGCGGCTCATCTGTCCGGCACCGACGCCGACCGTGGCGCCGTCCTTGACGTAGATGATGGCGTTGGATTTGACGTGCTTGCAGACCGTGAAGGCAAACAGAAGATCGGCCATCTCGGCGTCGGTTGGCTGGCGCTTGGTGACGACTTTCAACTCATCCGAGGTCAGCAGGGCGTCCCGGTTCTGCAGAAGATACCCGCCTGCGAGCGAGCGCACGGTCATGCCGGCAGCCCGGGCGTCCGGCAACGCGTCGGTTTCCAGCACACGCAGGTTTTTCTTGGCCTGAAAAACCGCTTTGGCATCGTCGGCAATGGCGGGCGCGATGATCACCTCGGCGAACAGGTCGGCGCAAAGCGCCGCGGTCTCCGCATCGAGTTCCCGGTTGAAGGCAAGAATGCCGCCAAACGCACTTTCGGTATCGCATGCCAGAGCGCGTCTATAGGCGCTGGCCAGATCGTCACCGATGGCAACGCCGCACGGATTGGCGTGCTTGACGATGACGCAGGCCGGCTGCTCGGTAAATTCGGCGACCAGTTCAAACGCGGCGTCGGTATCGTTCAGGTTGTTGAAGCTGAGCTCCTTGCCCTGAAGCTGGTTGGCCGTCGCGATCCCGGGACGCTTTTCCGCATTGGTGTAGAACGCCGCCTGCTGGTGCGGGTTTTCACCGTAGCGCAGAACCTGTTTCAGCGAGCACGCCATGACTGTGGTGTCGGGGAAGGTTTCGCCCAGTTCGTTGGCGAACCAGCTTGAAATCGCGGCGTCGTAACTGCCGGTCCGCGCATAGGCCTTGGCCGCAAGGCGGGTGCGGAAATCGGCCGTCGTCGCGCCGCCGTTTGCCGTCATTTCCTCGATCAGCCGGCCATAGTCGCCGGGATCGACGACGACGGTCACGAATGCATGGTTCTTCGAAGCCGCGCGGATCATCGCCGGACCGCCGATATCGATGTTCTCGATACAGTTGTCGAAATCGGCGCCGCGGGCAACGGTCTCCTCGAACGGATACAGGTTGACGACGAGCAGGTCGATCGGCTGGATTCCATGCGCGTCCATGGCGGCTTCATGTTCAGCATTGCCGCGCACCGCGAGCAGACCGCCGTGAATTTTCGGCTGCAGGGTTTTGACACGCCCGTCCATGATTTCCGGAAACCCGGTGAAGTCGCTGACTTCGGTCACCGGCACCCCGGCATCGGCCAGCGCTTTCGCCGAGCCGCCGGTCGACAGGATCTCGACACCGGCGTCCGCCAGGGATTGCCCCAGTTCGATCAGGCCGGTTTTGTCGGACACACTGATAAGCGCCCGGGTAATCTTTGCAGCAGTCATCTTGATCGCAATTCCTTGTAGCTGAGGTCTCAGGACGTCATTTTACGGGCCGTTGTCTGTACACCGGCCTCAATATATTCGGGTATGATGTCGTGCAGGACGGCGCGCACCTTCGCGTCGTTACCGGCATCGCAGTTATCCAGTAACGGCTGTAGCTGCCGTTTCAGTTCCTCGATCGCGACAACACGCGGTGCCGCCAGCAGCAGTCCGGCGTGGTCGGTCTCGACGGTGGTTTCTTGGCCGTGGAAGACTTCTTCGTAAAGTTTTTCACCGGGGCGGATGCCGGTAAATTCGATCCGCACATCCTGATCGGGGACTTTGCCGGACAGGCGGATCATCTGCCGGGCCAGGTCGATGATGCGAACCGGCTCACCCATATCCAGAACGAATATCCGACCGCTGGTCAACGCGCCGGTACTGCCAAGGGCGGAGGCTTCAAGCACGAGCTCGACGGCTTCACGAATGGTCATGAAATAGCGCGTCATATCCGGATGCGTGACGGTCAGGGGCCCGCCCTTTTCCAGTTGGCGCTGGAACAGCGGCACCACGGACCCGGTGGATCCGAGCACATTGCCGAAGCGCACCGTAACGAAGCGGCAATCCCTGCCGGCATTGGCCAGATCGAGCGCCTGACAATACATTTCAGCGGCGCGTTTGGTCGCGCCCATGACGCTGGTCGGATTGATCGCCTTATCCGTGGAAATCTGCACCATGGTCGAGACGCCGGAAGCCAGACAAGCGTCAGCCACGTTGATGGTGCCGCCGACGTTGGTGCGCACCCCTTCAGCGGGATTGCTTTCAACCAGCGGCACGTGTTTCAGCGCCGCGGCGTGAAAGACGATGTCGGCTTTCAACGCACCGAACAGATCCATGACCCGGTCCCTGTCTCGGACATCGAGAATGACTGCCTGGCGTTGCAGGTCGGGATAGTGTTCACCCAGTTCCCGGTCGATGCTGTAGAGCGCATATTCGTTGTTCTCGATGAGATCAATCGATGCCGGCGAAAATGCCGCGGCCTGCCGGGTCAATTCGGCACCGATGCTGCCACCGGCACCGGTGACGATGACGCGCCGGCCCTTGATCAGGTTCTGCATTACGGTCCGGTCGAGCGGCGTCTGCGGCCGGCCGAGGAGGTCTTCGATGGCGACCGGTTTGATTTCCACGCGATCCTGATCGGCGGTCTGGAAATCCGTGGCGCGCGGCACTCTGGCAAGGGTCAGCCCAAGCTTCGCGGCCCGCTCCAGCAGGTCACGAACCGGTGCCCCCTTGATTTCATCCTTGGTGAGGATCAGGCGCTGCGGTGCCCGATGTGATTTCTTCAGATTGGCGAAAACGGTTTCCAGATCGCCGACGGTGCCGATGACATCAATGCCACGGATCGTGCGGCCGACCCGTTCCGGCTGCTCCGACAGAATGCCGATCACGGCATACGGATTGTCGGAGCTTTGGCGCAGACCGCGCAGGAACTGGTCGGCGCCGTCAGACGCGCCGATCAACAGCACCGGAATCTGTGAAGCACTGCTTGGCAGGCTCAGATCGATGCGGCGGTCTTTCCAGAACCGGTAAAGAAACCGGGGGCCGCCCAGAAGCGCCATCAGCACCAGCCAGTTGATGAACGGAACTGAGCGGGGGACAGCGTCCATGCGTGACCACAAGAACATCACGATCAGGAAAAGCACCATGGTGATGGTGGCGGCGCGGGTGATCGCCATCAGGTCGTCCATCGAGGCGTATCGCCATACGCCCCGGTACAGCCCCGACACCCAGAACACCCCGGCCCCGAGCAGGGTCATGGCGATCGCACCTTCGATCAGCAGGATATAATCGAGAGAATAGTTGGTGGCACCGAGCCGCAGATACATGGCCAGGACATACGACAGCCCGGCCATGACGATGTCATGGCTGTAGGCAATCATGCCACGCCCGGAAATGCGATGCATCCACTTCACGCCGATTTATGCTCCGCCCTGGTGACCCTTGTCATATGCCTGCGCGCAGGCGCGCAGCCCGTCTGCCATGTTATAGGGGGCTTGCCACCCGGCGTCACGGCTGAACGGCGCATGATCGACTTCTAAATTACCGCAAAGCCGCTCGATCATGGCGGAACGCCCGGTCATCATGCCGGCAAGCCGTAACATCCAGACCGGAACATATAGAAGGCGTGCGGGGATGAAAAAGGCTTCGCCAACAGCCGATATCAGTTCCGGTGTCGACACGGCTTTGCCGTCACAGATGAAATACGGTCCCTGACCCAGATTGTCGGCACCGCAGGCGGTACCAATGGCATCCGTCAGATTGCCGACATAGGTCAGATCACGGCGGTTGCGGATGGCTGCCAAAGGCAGCGGCCAGCGTTTGAGGACAGCCTTCAGGAGCGTTTTGAAATTGCCGACCGCCGGCCAGCCATAGACGAATGTCGGGCGCAGAATGACCAAACGGCAGGCACTCTCCGCCGCCAGTTCTCCCAGAAGCGCTTCCGCATCCCGTTTCGAGCGGCCGTAAGCATCCTCGGGGCCGGGGGCGTTTTCGGTATCGAGCGGCCTGTCGCCCGAGCGCTCGCCGGCCGCCTTGACCGAGCTTATGAAGATAAAGCGGCTGACACCGGCAGCTTTTGCGGCCTCGAAGACCCGACCGCTGCCGATGACGTTGATGTCGTGATATGCCGTTTCGCCGAGGACACCCTGCATGTCGTGAACGCTGGCTGCCAGATGCACGACAACATCCAGACCCTGCATGGCTTCTTCGAGACGGGAGATGTCACACGCTGCGTCGATGCTCGGAATTTCAACCGCTTCGACGATTCCCGAGGCTTCCAGCTTTGCCGGCGTGCGCACGAGCGCGACCGGCACATGGCCGGCGGCCAGCAGATCGCCGATCAGATGCGTGCCGATGAATCCGTTGGCGCCGGTGACACCGATTTTCATGCGGGTTTCCCGGCTTCGGCCTGAACGGCGGCGGCCCTGTCACCCTGACCGTCGATGACGGCTTCCAGCACGCCAAGCATGTGCCGGGCCTGGGTTTCACGGCTATGGCGGGGGGCTGCGGCAAGACTGTTCGCGGCCAGTTCCTGGCGTTGGCTCTGATGATCCGCAAGCTGACGGGCGGCGTCTGCTAAAGCGGACGGGTTCTCCGGCGGGACGACAAGGCCGGCCCGGGCCGCATCGACGATGCTGCTGCCCTCACCGTCGGGGCCCGCGAACAGGATCGGCAGCCCCATGCCCATGGCCTCGAAGATTTTCGATGGTATGACGCCCTCGAAGACGTCCGAGTTCTTCAGGTGGACAAGGGCGACGTCACACAGCGCCCACACTTCGGGCATGCGGCTCTTCGGTTGCGGATCGAGAAATCGGACATTGTCGAGCTGTTCCTTTGCGGCGCGTGCGATCAGGTCCGCACGCTCGGCACCGGCACCAACCAAAAGAAAGCGGATGTCATCCCGCTCGCGCAACAGTGCCGCGGCGTCCAGAACATTCCCCAGTGCGTGGGCCATGCCATGGGTGCCGATATAACCGATGACGCATTTCGCCCCGGCGGTTCCGGCATCTTCCGCCAGCGCCTCGTTCCGGGGCGCGGGCGCGTAACGCCAAAGATCGACACCGTTGATGACGACGGCGATTTTGTCCTTTGGGATGCCGCGTTCGACAAGGTTGTCCCTGAACGATGAAGTCAGTGCGACGACCGCGTCGGCGTCTCGGTACATCTTCAGTTCCAGCTTTTCGATCAGGCGCAGCCCTAGATTGGCTTTCATGGCACCGACCGCGGCAATCGATGCGGGCCACAAGTCGCCCAGTTCGAACACATAATTGCAGGACCGCCGCCGGGCAAACCACCAGGCGGCAACGGCGGCGAAGAATTGCGGAGATGTGGACACGACGACGTCCGGCAACGGCTCCCGGCGGGCTGCACGATACCCGTTGATCATGAAGCTGAGGAAATCGGCGATGCGGCGGATCACGCCGCGGTTCGGCGAGATATAGGTGCGCACCCGGACCACGCGGAGCCCTTCCATTTCCTCGACCGTATGGCGGTTTTCATAGCCGTCGAAAATCCGGCCCTGCGGGAAATTCGGCTGACAGGTAATGACAGTGACCTTGTGCCCCCACTTCACCCAGTACAGTGCGCGTTCATAAACACGGGTCGCCGCCGCATTGGTTTCGGGTGGAAAGTTCTCGGTGAAAAAGAGGATGTTCACGGTTCTGCTGATTTCTCGTTGCAGGTGCTGAAGAGTGCCGCAATGGCGATGCAGAATACAACGCTCGTCAGCCACCAGCTGGAAGAGATACTGAAATTGAAACCGAAAAAGCAGGCCAGCAGCCCGGCCGCAGAGAACCCCCAGATGCGTGACCCCGGGGTATTCAGGCGCCGGTCCATGATGATAAGGAATCGGGAGACGCAGGAAAACGCAAACAAGGCACCTAGGGCGCCGAATTCCAGCCAGATCTGAAGTATGCCGTTGTGCGGGTGAATCGGGATCGCTTCACCAAGAGGCCCGAAATTCGGATCGCTCAGGATACCCTGATCTTCGGTTCCAAGCCGTTTGGATGCACCGGCCCCCCAGCCGAGCAGGGGTTTTTCGTAAATCTTACCGGTGACGAAATCCCAGATGTGCAGCCGATAGACAATGGAGTTCGCGTAACCGTATTTGTCATTGAGTTCAGCGCTGACGTCGCTTGGCTTGATGCCGATGGACGGCACCCAAAGCGGGGTCAGAAATGAGAGTAAAAGCAAGGCAATGGCCAGTTTGCGCCTGTAGCTACCGAACAGATGATAGGTGCTGCCGATTGCAAGTGCCAGAAGAATACCAAAGCCAGCGGTGCGGCTACCGATCTCCAGGCCTGCCAGGGCGGTTACGGCGACAAAGAAAAATGCAATTAAAACGGATCCGTGCTTCTGCAGGTATATGCCCAGAATCAGTGCCAGCAGGACCAGCATGGCCAGTGCCGACTTGTACCAGAAATATCCATACATTTTCAGCCGGGCCACCGTCGCAGGATCGCGGGTGTCGTATCCGTGGATAAGCCAACTGAGCTTCGCGGTCGACCATACATCGAACAGAATCCAGAATGTGGCCAGCGACACGGACACAATAAGGGTCAGAAAAACCCATTGCCTGTCCGAATGCGAAAGTGATGTTTGCGCGGGGATGAGTATCGCGGCGAGCACGATGATACCGGCCAGTTTTCCGGTGGATACGATGGCGTCTGACTCGATCCCGGCATTCAGGGATGCAATGAGTGTCGCAGCGAAATAGCCGCATGTCAGCACGACAAGAGGCTTGTCCATCCTTTGCAGATCGCCCAATTGACCCTTACGCCAACAAATCAGTAAAACGGCCAATGCGACGACAATGGCGATGGGTACCACGGCGCGGGCGTTGAACAGAACGACAGTCGGCAAGAGCAGACACAGGAGCGCATATGCGCCGGCCAGCGTTCCGGGGCGGGTTCGGGGGATCTTAAATTTGTTCAAGAACATCTCTGTAATCATGATTGCGAACGGCTGAAAAATCTGTACAGCCCGGCCGTCAGTATGATGCCGGACGCGGCGGCTATCCAGGGGGCCGTCGCCGCAAGGACGCTCAGCCCGATAAGGCAGATACCCAGGAGCCCGATCAGTGACGAAACGCGGCCATGTGAAAGCCCGCCCTGGACGGCTTTTTGATAGGCGTGCTGGCGGTGTGCCTGCCAGATTTTTTCGCCCTTCAGGGTGCGGCGTATCAGCGTCAGGGTTGCATCGAAAAGATAATAGGCAGGGATCAGCAGTGCGGGGATCAGGAATCCGTCACCGGCGATCGTCAACAAAAGCCAGCCGAGGACAAAGCCGAGGCTTACGCTGCCCACATCCCCCATGAAAATCTTCGCCGGCGGCCAGTTCCAGATCAGAAAACCGGGCATGGCTGCGGCGATGATCATGGCCGGATAGATCACGGCGTTGGGACTGTTTGCGAGCATGATTACGAAGATGATGCCGAGCGTGATTGTCAGTGTCTGAATGCCGGTAAGCCCATCAATGCCATCCATGAAGTTGTACAGGTTCAGGAACCACAGCCAGGCCAGCGCCAGGAGCGTATATTGACCCCAGGGCGGCAGACCTGAAATGAGTTCGGGCATTTGTATCGGCAGGAAATAAAGGGATGCGCATATGCTGACGACCTGTGCACAGAAACGTACGGCGGATGGCAGACTGTGGACATCATCGATCCACGAAACCGCGGCAAGAAATAGGGTCACGGGAATGATGACCTTGATGCCCGACGGCAACCCGGTGCCGGTAAACATGAGAACCGCAATCCCGGCCATAAAGGCTGCGACAACGGCAAGCCCGCCGCCACGGGGGGTGGTATGCGTGTGCGAACTGCGTTGATTAGGCACGTCGACGATACCGCGTTTCGCGAGCAGCTTGCGCAACAGGCCTGTTCCGATTGCGGCGATGATGAAGCTGCCAGCAATCGCGGCGATGACGGGCCATATTGACGTCTGGAATTCAGCCACGCTTCTGTCCGACAATCAGCAGGCTTTTACCGAACGGCGGCGGCACCATGGCTTCGACTGTTCTGGTCAGCGGGATGAAAACCCTATCATATAGCGACGTCAGCGCCGGGTTCAGGTTTGTCGATCCCATGATGGTGTTGATCAGGCCCCAAGCCGGGAATCCGAGGATATCCATGTACTTGCTCTGCATGGCGGTAAATCCGGCGGCGGTGACTTTTTCTTCGAGTTCAGGTTTCGTGTAGCGGCGGTAATGGCCGAAAATATCATCGAGCTTGCTGTGCAGACACGGCATCGCGGGAACGAAAATGCACACGTGCCCGCCGGGCCTGATCAACCGGTACAGATCTGACAGCGCGTCCGTATCATTTTCAATATGTTCAAGCACGTTGACGAGGCAGATACAGTCCCGTGCATCGGGTCCGACGCGTTGCAGGTAGTCATGGATGGTTTCCGAAAAAGTCCGGACGCCCTTATCTTCCGCGAATTTTTCCTGCAGGGTTTTAAACTGGTGTGCTGATGGTTCAACCGCATCCAGTGTCGACAGCAGCGGGCGCAGGTAACCGGAATAGGTGCCGATCCCGGCGCCGATTTCCGTGCCGTCCCCTTTCAGGTACGGTCTGAAGCTGTCGGTGATCCAGCGGTAGTAATTGACGAGATTGCTTGCGGCCTCGAATTCCCGGCCTTCATAGGAAAGAGAATCCGCGCTCACGCCAGGAACCCAGTTATCGGAACGTATGATGCGCTCAACCGACGACGCGCCATTTGATCAGGCTCCAGATGCTGGTGAAAAAATGCCACCAGCGGACTTTCTTGCCCTCGTCATAGCCGCGCGCGGCATGTGAAATCGGCACTTCATAGATGTTCAGCCCGGCCTTGCAGATCTTGGCGGTGACTTCCGGTTCTATCTCAAAGCCTTCGGAAACCAGATCGAGTGATCTGATGGCCTCGAGCCGGAACGCTTTGATCGCCGTTTCGATATCCGTGAAAATCCGGTTGAACAGGATATTCGCCGTCCAGGTCAGCAGCTTGTTGGCGACGAAGTTCAGCGTGCCATAGACCTTGCAGTATTTGGCCCGGGTCAGCCGCGAGCCGTAGACGACGTCGGCGTCGGTTTCGAAAAACGGCTCGAGAACGTCGTAATAGTCCTTCGGATTGTATTCCAGATCAGCATCCTGCCACAGCACGATGTCGCCCGTGGCTTGGGCAATGGCGGTCCGCAGGTTCGCGCCCTTGCCGGAATGGCTGTCACGCAGCACGACCTTGATCTTCGGATCATCGATCTTTTCCAGCAGCTCGCGGGTGCCGTCGGTCGACACGTTGTCGGAAATGACGATGTCCCATTCAAGGCCGCGTTTGTCCGCTTCGACGACCCGGCGGACGCATTCCATAATGGTATCCGCCTCGTTATAGGCGGGAATGATGATCGTCAGTGACTTCGGCGCGTCGGGCATGGGGCAACTCGGACGGTTTGAAAAAAGGGCTTCGGGTCCCGCAGGTCATCGGGCACCCAAGTGGTACCAATATACGCCGGGGATTTCGATCAAAAAGGTTGGTTTTTAACTCGGAAGCGGTGCGGCATTGATGAAGAACTGCAGCAGGGCATCAATTTCGGCGTCCATCGGGGCTTTGGGGCTGAAACCGGCATCCCGGAGCCGGCTGTTGTCGATTTCAAGATCGGGGATTGGGTCGCCATCGGCTTCATTGGACGCCGGTGCCGCGACGGACAGAGGGACATCCGCATTCAAAAGCCTTTCGGCGCGATGCTGGATGAGTCGCGCCATCTCGCGGACGCTCATGGCCTTGCCGGCGGAAAGATTGATGACACGATAGCGATCCGGAAACGCGGTCATCGCGGCAAAATGACGGGTGGCGGCGGCGATATCGGTGAGCGTTAAAAAATCCCTGCGTTGCCGCCCATCCGATGTCAGGACCAGCTTCCGGTCCTGAACGGCCTGCCGGCAGAGATCGTTGACCAGCAGGGTCCAGCGGTCGGTGCCGGTATCGGCGGGGGCGCCGAAGCCGTTGGACAGCCGAAGCGTCAGGGCAGCAAGGCTGCTTTCGCTCGCCGCTTCGACCAGCTTTTCAGATTCCAGGTGGGCGACGGCATAGGGGTGCGCGGGCGCGGCCGGCGTGGTCTCGTCGATGTGCCCGACAAGCGGGCCATAGACATGCACCGTTGAGAAATAGATGAAACGTTCGACACCGCCTGCTCGTGCCGCCGCAAGGGCGGATTCGGTTAACGCGCGGGTTGCGGCGATTTCCTTTTCAGGATTGGCGGCGCAGGCTATTTCGTTCGGCGCGGCGAGATGGATCAGACATCCGGCGCCATCACAGAGTTGCGCCAGATCGGCGCCCCAGGTGACGCGGGAAGCGGCCCAGGCGGGAATCTGATCTTCCGCCCTGCGCGTCACCACGCGGACATCGGCGCCGCCTTCCAGAAGGGTCTGCACGATACGGCCGCCGACGTAACCAAATCCACCGGTTACGACGATCGGCGTCATCTATCGGGCCAGGTATGGGGAATGGCGGGGTCGTCATCGGGCCGGCCTTCGGCTTCATCGGGGTCATGTCCGATCGACGCACAGTTGGCGACGATGGCGGGGCTTTCGGAAAGGCAGCGGAATCCGTTCCAGATCCCGGGTGGAATAATCAGCAGGCCGTAGGTCTCGGCGCTGTCGGGGGACAGCGTCACGGTCTGCACCTGTCCGTTCGTGGCACTGCCGGGCCGGTCATCAAAGAGGACGAATTCAACGCGCCCCGAGGGTACGGCCAACTGCATGGTCATTCGGGTATGGCGGCGCCAGGCTTTGACCTGGCCGGGCTCGATACAGGAGAAATAAATCTCGCCGAAACCGGCGAATTCGGGCCAGTCGTTGCGCACCATATGCATGATGTTGCCCCGTGTATCGGGAATAATGCGCAGCGGTTTGCGAACGATGCCGTCGATCATTCGCCGCTCATGTAGGCGTCAATCTGACGGGCGCTGACGGTATAGGCATCGCTGCCGTCAAGGACGGCTTTGTACCAGATCGCGCACTCTTCGATGGCGCGATCAACGCTCCACTGCGGCCGCCAGGCAAGCCGGTTCCTGGCTCTGTCGATGCTGAGATGCAGCAGCGTCGCTTCATAAGCCTGATCCGGTGGTGTATCGACGATGACCTTGCCGCTGCCCCAGTGACCGACAAGCTGATCCACAAGCTGATGCACGGTTCGCACGGCATCCTCTCCGGGGCCGAAATTCCAGGCGCCGCCATAGCGTTTCGGATCATCCAGAAGCTTAGCGGCAAGGGTGAGATAGCCGCTCAAAGGCTCTAGCACGTACTGCCACGGGCGCGTTGCCTGCGGCATGCGAATGCGGATCGGCTCGTTATTGCCGAGCGCACGGATACAGTCGGGCACAATGCGGTCCGCCGCCCAGTCGCCACCGCCGATCACATTACCAGCGCGTGTCGTTGCGAGACCAAAGCCGTCACGGCCATCCAGAAACGATGCGGCGTAAGCCTTGAAAACGATTTCCGCCGCCGCCTTTGATGCACTGTACGGGTCGAGACCGCCCAGCTCGTCGGTCTCGCGGTAGCCCCACTCCCATTCCTTGTTCAGGTAACACTTATCCGAGGTAATGAAGACCAGCGCCTTGACCGACGGCGCATCGCGCATCACGTCGAGCAGATTGACGCCGCCGCCGATATTGGTATCGAACGTCAGCTTGGGATCGGCATAGGAACGTTTGACCAGCGACTGTGCCGCCAGATGAAAAATGATTTCAGGCTCGCTGTCGCGGACGACGGCGCGGACCTGATCGATATCCAGCATGTTGCCGTCCCGGTGGGTGATGTGCTGATCCAGGCGCAACAGGGAAAAGTGCGGCTGCTCACCTTCAGGGGGAAGCGCAAACCCCCACACATCGGCCCCCATGCGGGACAGCCACAAGGCAAGCCATGATCCCTTGAACCCGGTGTCACCGGTGATCAGGATGCGCTTGCCGTGAAACACGCCGGGATCGAACGGTAGCGTCATGACCAGTTTTTCCAGGGTGCTTTATTGCTTTCCCAGAGGCCGGTCAGAAGCTTGAAATCGCGATACGTGTCCATGCACTGCCAAAAACCGTCATGTTGGTGGACCATGAGCTGATTGTCCGCGACCAGCTTACGGAGCGGGTCTTCTTCAAATACCAGCCCGTCACCGTCCGGCAGATAATCGAAGATGGCGCGGTTGAGGACGAAAAATCCGCCGGAAATCCGCCCGCCTGTGGCTTGCGGCTTTTCATTGAATTCCATGACCATGCCGGTCTCGTCCGACTCCAGTTCGCCGAACCGGCCCGGCGGCCGCACCCCGGTCACGGTCGCCACCTTGCCGTGTGCGCGATGGAACGCAACAAGCTGGTCGATATCGATGTCGCTTAGGCCGTCGCCGTAGGTCAGCATGAACACCTCGTCATCGCCGACATATTTTCTGATTTGCCGGACCCGGTCACCGGTCATGGCATTCAGCCCTGTTTCGGCCAGGGTGATCTGCCAGTCCTCGGTGTTGCCGGTACTGTGAATTTCCAGCGATGCCGGTTTGCCGAGGGTGAGCTGGAAATCATGGGTCAGGATATCGTAGTTGATGAAGAAGTCCTTGATGATGTGTCCGCGATAGCCGAGGCAGAGCACGAACTCTCCATATCCGAAGGACGCATAGTTCTTCATGATGTGCCAGAGGATCGGCCGGTCGCCGATCGGGATCATCGGTTTCGGCAGATCTTCGGCGACATCGCGAATGCGCGTGCCCTGCCCGCCGCAAAGAATAACAACCTTCATAATGACACGATATCCATGATCTTCAGCCGTTGTAATTGCGGTCTTTTATAACCAACGGCATCCGGGAACGCACCCCAATTGATGGCCTCTGAGACAATGCCCTGATCAGGATGGAAAACATGTTTCAGG
This sequence comes from Rhodospirillales bacterium, assembly GCA_040218645.1. Lineage (GTDB taxonomy): Bacteria > Pseudomonadota > Alphaproteobacteria > Rhodospirillales > Casp-alpha2 > UBA4479. The sequence continues at coordinate 423,832 of JAVJQZ010000013.1, read as the reverse complement.
TTTTACGCTGAACACAAAGATCGTTCGGGAGCTAGAGCTCAACTGAGGCAGCGTTCTAGAGGCGAAAGTCGGAATATCCATGGCCGTCAACTGAAGTGCGCATCCTGCTTTCTCCAGTCTCTGAATATGGCTCCAGATAGACGAAGAATCAGACGCAGCAGGATTGTAATCCGAGACAACAACATGCGTGATGCCGATTTTTTCAAGTTGCCAGGCAAAGAGCTTGGTGTCATCGCCTGCCATCTGAACCTGAGATTGCAGACGCGGGTGGGCCATGAAATGGGGCACGTCCAAAAGATAAAGCCAGTCCCGGTGGGTCACCATTACCCGGTCTGTTTCGGACAGGTGATCATTCAGCCAGATCACGACGTCATAACCGGAAATGTTCTGCTTCATGAATGCGGTTTCGGATTGTCCCGCAAAAATATAGGTGGCGAATTTCTTGGTGAACAGAACCTGTCCGGCGATCTGTGTCACCAACAGAAGGGCGATACCTGACCAGATCACCAGGCGCGTTGACGGCAGACCGGCGGTGAACCGGGCGGCACCGCAGATCATGCAAAGGACGATCAGCGGATAGACCGGTAAAAGCAGGCGAACGAGTGTGCTCGGTGTAGTGAAGAACCAGATCGTGTAAAAAATCATGCCGCACAGCATGACCCGGAACAGTGGCGAGCGAAGGATCGTCGTGGTCCGGAACGCGGCAATACAGGCGAAGGGCGCCAAAATCAGCGCTGCCGGGCCAAGCCCAGTGCGGAGTGCGCTGAATTCCGGCAAGGGGGCGATGATGCTGCGGAACGGATAGGCGATGTACCAGAATAGTGAACGGGGTATCGCGTCGGGGTACTGCCACATCAATTTCAACTGATCCGCCATGTCGGCATCCCATTCGAAACCGGGTTTCAGCGTTACATATTGCCACAACAGCGGATAGATCGGATCGCCGGTTTGCACCCAGTTGAAGATATACCATTGGCACCCGGCGAGCAGCGCCATCACGGCGTAAAGAAACAGCCTTGGCAAGGATGCGTGGGCACTGATCAGGATCAGACCGGCCGCCGTCGCAAAGATCAGCCCGGTCATTTTGGACCCGATAAAAAACCCGGCGGCGAGACCGGCGATGATGACCCAGCCGTATGAAGTGCGACGGTCTCCGGCGCTCTGAACGGCAACAGCGGCCGCGTAGGCCGCCAGCAGCGCAAACGCGGCAGTGCGTATGTCTACCTGCCCGGTGCCGGCGGCATATATGACGGCGGGCGCGGTCATCACCATAAGCACACCGGCCAGCGCCCAAGCGCGGCAAACATGCCGGCGGGCGAAGACATAGACCAGTGCCCCGGTGCTCCAGCCTGTGATCATCGTCCATAACGGAACGGCCTCCCTGCCGCCCAGACCTTCGGACATGCCATAGGTCAGTTGCAAAAGAAGCTGTGTGACACCGTCAATGGCGCGGGGAATGGCGAAGATGCGCTGTTCCGCCAGGAACAGGCGGGGCGTCTCGAAATGATACGCCATGCTGTCGGCGTCGGCAGCGGGGGCAAGGGCTTCCATGACGTCCATCATTGCCACGGCAACGAGGCCGATGATCAGCAGCCATTCAAGAAGTCCCACCTTCCCGGAACGCGGCGCTGCGCCGGGGATGGGGGATCTGGTATAAACCAACCCCAGCGTCAGGGAGAGCAGGATCACGGCAAAACCCGGGGCGGTATAGACTTCCGCAAGGCCAGCAAAAAAGGACAGCCATCCGATCAACCCGATCCCGAGCACAAATCCGATGGCCAACCGTTCAGACTGGCTCAGCACCCCAAGCATACCGGCGGCCCTGAGAATTAAAAGACCGCCACCGATGGCCGCCATAAACATCCAGAGTGTGATCAGCACAGGCGTCACGATGCTGCGAGGCCCAGCGTTTGCAGTATCGGTCCATATAAATCGCGAAACTGAAAAAGATAGGCGCCCAGAATGCCGAATATCCATACACCGGCCAGGATCGGCGCAGCGGGCTTCAGCGGGGTAAAGGCAACCCGGAGCGATTCTATACCAAACCGCAAACCATATTTGAAGCGTCCCGCAGGCTGCGCACGTGCGGCTTCCATATATATGTAGGCAAAGCGCCGCCACACGTCTTTCATGCCGCCACCGCGTGACTTGAGGGCGGGGAGATAGCGCCACGCAATTTCACGGCAACAGGCTATCCGACGTTCGGTGTGTGTCATGATACTGCCGTCGACATGGTGATAGCGGGCGAGCGCCTCGCCGAACAGGGTGAAGCGGGTTCCGGGTTCGGCCAGCAGCTTGAGCCACAGATCAAAGTCCTGGGCATTGCGGAGTGTTTCATCGAACCCGCCGGCGGCGATCACCGCGTCGCGTTTTGTCACGACGCTGATGCTCGGGATGTAGCCCTTCAGATACAGGGTGATATACGGGTCCGGCCCTTCCTCGAAGCGCTGCCGGCAGTCGATGTGCCGGTCGCCGTCGGGGGTGGTGTCGAGATAGTCATGCGCCACGAGCAGGTAATCACCTTCCTGCATGACCTGCATCGAGCGTTCGAGTTTTGCCGGCAGCCATTCATCGTCGGCATCGAGAAATGCCAGATACGGCTGCGTCGCTTCGGCTATGGCGCGGTTCCGGGCTGCGCCCGCGCCCTGATTTTTCTGGGTGATAACGACAAGCCGGATCGGTCCCATGGCGGCACGCATCCGTTCGGCGGCATCCGCGCTGGCGTCCTTCGAGCCGTCATCGACGACGATCACCTCGGCCGGTGCAAGGCTCTGGGCGGCAATGCTCTGCAGCGCCCGGCCAATCGTCGCTTCGGCGTTATAGGCCGGAATGATCACGCTGACAGGGGCCGGTTCAGGCGGCATCGGCAATCTCCGTCAGGCTCGCCGTGGGCGCCGCATCGCTGATCGCGCCATCGGTGAAGGTGCGCACGGCCAGCTCCAGCATCAACAGACTGTAGACCCGGTAGGCATGACGCTCGGGCCGGCGCATCAGCTGGCTGATACCTTCCGCCGTCCACCAGCCGCGATCCAGCGCATCTCGGGACGTCAGAAGTTTCTGTGCAGCACGCCCGACATCCCCCTTGAACCAGTTCGGCACCGGCGAGACGAATCCCTGCTTCGGGGCATTGATCACGCTGTCCGGCAATAAGTCTCGAGCCATGCGGCGCTCGAGGAATTTCTGCTGTCCGCCGGGCGTACGCATATCGGAAGTGATGCCGAGTGCTGCCTCGATAAACCGGTGATCCAGGAACGGCACCCGTCCTTCGACACTGACGGCCATACTTGTGCGGTCCAGCAGGGTCAGCAGATCGTCAACCATGTAGGTGCCGAGATCGGCGGCCAGTCCGACGGTTTGCAGATCAGCACCTCTATTCTGTGCGGCAAAAGCACGCGCGGCATCTTCCTGCGCCATGCCGGGCAGCGGAAGGGTGTTGCCGATAATGGCCCGGAGCGGCGGCGGAAAATGTGTGCTGTGCTGATGCAGATACGCCCCCCGCGATGAATCGTATAGTTCCGCCCGGCCCAGCTGCCAGGCCCGCATCGGTGACAGGGTGCTGATCAGCGGTTCGACCAGCCCGTGCCGGACGGCGGCGGGCAGGCATAGATACTTCCGTTCCACCGGCAACTGGAAATAGCGTCCATACCCGGCGAACAGTTCGTCGCCGCCGGTGCCGTTCAGCGAGACCGTGACATGTTCGCCGAGCGCGCGTTCGATCAGAAAATTCGGCAGAACCGCCGCATCGTTCAAGGGCTCTTCCGTATACCAGGCCAGCGCTGCCAGATGCGTCGCGGCGTCATAAGCGTCGACTTCGATCACCGTATGATCGGTGCCGTAGCGTTCAGAAACAGCGGCCGCCAGCGGACTTTCGTCGACGCCGCCCGGAAACCGTGCAGTGAAGGTCTTCAGGGCGTGCGAGGTGTGTTTGGCGGCCAGCGCAGTGATCAGCCCGCTGTCAATTCCGCCCGACAGCAACAGACCGACCGGCACATCGCTTCTGAGCTGCAGACGGACACTGTCCTCAAGCAGGTCCAGAAGGTATCTGTCCAGGTCCGGGCCGTCGGTTGGCAGATCGTCAGCCGGTGTTGGCTGCCAGTAGGGTGCGATCACCATTTCGCCGTCTGCGTCGATACTGAGCCGGTGTCCCGGCTGCAGTTTGTGGATACCCTTGAACAGGGTGCCCGGCGCCGGGACATAGCCGTGCGCCAGATAGGCGGAAACCGCGCGCTCGTCGATTTCGGCGGCGATCAGGCCGGTTGCGAACAGGGGCTTGATCTCGGAGGCATAGATAATGCCGCCGGACGGGATCTCCGCCCAGTACAGCGGTTTGACCCCGGCCCGGTCGCGGACAAGTTCCAACCTGTGTGCCTTGCCGTCGTAGAGCGCGAGCGCGTACATGCCGTTGAGGTCGTCGACATAGGCATCCCCGCGTGCCGTGCAGGCGGCGAGGACCGCCTCCATGTCGCCTGCGGTCCGGTAGGGGTATCCGTCGAAGCGCTTTCTGAGTTCGAGGTAGTTGTAAATCTCGCCGTTGCCGCTCAGCACCCGCCCGCCGGTTTCATCGACCAGCGGCTGATCCCCGGTCTTCAGGTCGATAATCGCCAGACGCCGGAACGCGGTGCGATAGCGTCTGTCCGGGCTGTTCCAGAACCCGTCCCCGTCCGGGCCGCGATGGCGCATGAACGACAGCATGTGCGTCATGTCGATGTCGGGGACCGGGCAGCCTCGGGGAATATACATACCGGCGATGCCGCACATCAGGTGATCTCCCGAACGGTGATGACGCCGGACCACGGCAGGGATGTGCGGGTCTCGAACACGATGCGCGTTGCAGGTGTGCCGGTGTGATAGGCCTGCCAGACGGTCACGTTGTCCAGACGCGGTTCGGCATCCTGGCAACTGACCGCGATACGCCCGTCGATCACGGCGGCACCCCTGTCGATACGGACGTCCAGGGGCGTTACCAGAGCGCGCTCGATGGTATGGGCGTGACGGGATTTGCCCTTGCCTGAAATGCCATCCTCGATCCGAAACCCGGTATCGTCGAACTGCCAGCGCCTGCGCACATCGTCAGCGCCGAGGCGGCGATAGCCGCCGTGCGCGATGGTGAAGCCGTCGGCGTGGATCATCGCTGCCGCCGGCCCGGCATGGCGGGCGCGGAAGGTGTCATCGTAATAGGGTTTGTTGGGCGGATACGGATCGGCGCCGTCGATGCGGAGCGTCCCATGCACGGCAGCGGAACGATACAGCACCGCGTCTCCGTCCTCGCCGTAACAACCCCGTCCCGGATCGACGAACAGCGGTTCGCCGTCCAGGTGCACCTCGGCGCTGCCCATGTCCTGATGCGCATGCCCGGGCATGAACGGCCAGCCCGCTTCGGGGACATGTGCCAGCGCCGACCAGCGGCCGAACACCACCCGCAGCCAGCCGTCGCTGAGCGATGTTTCGGACGACGGATTTTCAACAATATCGGCAAGGGATTTCAGGCGCTCTCGGTCATCGGCATCCAGTGTCGCCGCCCAAGCTCCCTTGCCGGCCTCAAGACCGGTCAGGAATGACGGCGGGCAGTCGGGCGAGATATCACCGATACACGGCACTCCGCCCGGCAGCACAAGATGCCGCGCCGCTTCCATCAGTTCACCGGCAATGGCGCGCAGCGTGGCCGCTTCCGTGTCATGACCGTGCCGCGCAGCGGCGAACCAGACATCGAGATAGTTCCTGAGATACAGCAGATGATAATGCGACGATCCTTCGCGGAGCGTCCCGCCCGGTAGAAAAATCCGTGTCGCTTCGCGGGAGAGAATCTCGAAACCGAGCGTGCGGGTTGCATCATCCCCGAGCGCACTCCCGATCCGGTACAGCCCGCGGCCGTTGTTGGCGAGATGGTTGGACGTATCGTGATCGCCGAAATATTCCAGCCGGTCGGATATCAGGACTGCGTGGCGGGCAAGATCGGCGGCAAGATCTTCCGGCGCACTGGGCAGGCCCATCCGGCGCACCGCATCGATGATATTGATGGCACGCTCGGACGTCGTATAGGGATGCCAGTGCATGCTGTCCTGCGCGGCGGCACCGAAACGCTTTCGCCAGGCCTGCCAGCATTGAGCGAAAACCGGCGCTGAAATGCCGGGGCACATGGGGAGCCAGGCAAACCGATGGCGGGCGAGGTCAACTTCGATGTCGGGGACGGGCTGATCAAAGAAGGCGTCAGGGTCTTTGGGATCGAAAGGGATTTCAGCGCCCGCCAGCGGCAGCGTCACAGGATCAGCTGTCGGGCCGCCGGTAATCCGCGTCTCTGCACCCGGCCAGGCGGCATTGGGGCTTTCCAGCGGCAGCATGTCCCAGAGATACGGCGGCAGGTGCGGGGCAAACGGCGGCGCCGCCGGTTGCAGGGAAAGGGCACGGCGAAACAGCCATGCGCGCAATACCGGGTCAGCGCAGAGTTGAGAGAACTTGCGTTTGAGGGCGTGCAAAACTACCAGCGGCCCGGTGGGAAGATGCCCGGTTCCGGAACCCGGTGCTCGTCCAGCCCGCGGATCGCCGCCCGGCCCATGGCGAGGATCGCTTCGCCGGCGCTGCCGCCGATATGCGGGGTCGCAAGGAAATTCGGCAGGGCCAGCAGTTCATCATCTTCGGGTGGCTCGCAGGCGAAAACATCGAACGCGGCGGCGCTCAGGGAACCGTCCATCAGGGCCGATTTCAACGCGATTTCATCGACAAGTCCGCCCCGCGCGGTATTGATCAGAACCGCGCCCGGCTTCATCGCAGCAAGGGCGGCAGCGTTCAGAATATTCTCGGTCGTCGGGTCCAGCGGCAGATGCAGACTGACGACATCGCTTTCCTCAAGCAACGTCTCCAGCGATGTCGCGATGAGCCCGTGCTCGGCGTTGAAGTCGGAAAATTCAACCTGATCATGAACCATCACGTCGCAGCCGAACCCATTGCGCAGCATGACCGCCAGTTCCTTGCCGACGTGGCCGCAGCCGACGATGCCGACCGTGCAATCCGACAATTGCCGCCCGACCAGTTGCCGCCATGTGCCGTCCAGCACCTCGGCGTTGGCGGCGGGTACATGACGCAGCATCGATATGGCGAAGGTGATCACCAGTTCGGCGACCGAGCGCCGGTTGACGCCCCCGGTCCAGCCCAGCTGGATGTTCCGATCAATCATTGCCCGCAGGTCGATTTTGTCGAAACCGACGCCGTACTTGGCGATGACTTTGAGATCCGGCAGCGCATCGAGTATGTGACCGTCAATAGGTTCAAGCGCGATCACGGCACGGTCGTGACCTTGCAGATAATCGATCAGCGCCTTGCCGGTCAGACTTGCGCCGCTGTCGTTGAAGGTCGTGTCGGGATAGCGTTCAAGCAGTTCCGCCCGCAAAACCGGATGCCGCGAAAAGGACCGGGATGCGACAACGACGCGGGTCATTATGACGCACCGCCCGATCTGATCGCGGCCAGGGCCTCGGGAAATTCGCTGTAGGAATCGATCAGGACCGTCGGCTTCAGCTCGTCATAGGGCATGTGACAATAGCCGAAGCTGACACAGATCGACGGCACGCCGGCATCGTGCGCGGCGAGGATATCGTTTTCGCTGTCGCCGACCATCACCGTGGATGCGGGATCCCCGCCGAGCGCCTTCAGAGTCTCAAGAATATGCCGCCCGTCGGGCTTGCGGTTTTCGACATCGTCACCGCACAGGATCACCGGGAAAAATTGCATGAGATCGAACGCGTCGAGCACCGGCAGAGTCGTTTTGCGCGGTTTGTTGGTACATAGCGCCAGCGGCATGCCGTCATCGCGAAGCTGCATCAGAACGTCGAACGCGCCCGGAAAGATGATGGTGTCCTTGATCGGGTTGTCGGCATAGATACTCAGAAAGGCATCCTTGACGCGGTCACGATGGGCCTCGTCGATCATGCCGCCGGTATCTTCAAGCGCATCGGCCACCAGATGCTGGGCCCCTTTGCCGACCAGATCCTTGACGCGCTCGACACTCAATCCGGCGCGGCCTTCGGCGTCGAGCGCCTTGTTGAGGGACCAGGCAACACCGGGGGCGCTGTCGATGACGGTGCCGTCGAGATCGAACAACACGGATTCAATCATGATACTTTTTCCATTTCGACAAGCCGGTGCAGGACGACTCTATTGCCGTACTTCCGTTTATGCATGAAGGGGGGTTTGCTGGAATAATACTGCTGACTCCATTCGCATATTCCCTCTTCAAGAATGCGATCACCGTCGCGCCACGGATACTCTTCAAAATTGGACGTCTTGAAGCGGCGATTGCAGCAATAAAACAGCGTCGACGGGGACGGGTTGTTGCGGAGGACATCGAAATACCCGCGAATAATCGGCAGGTCCATTTCCTGCATGGAGACGATGTTGACTGCGAGTTGAATGGGGGCCTGTACCAGAAGATGTGCGTTGTCGGCCTGGACGGCGATGATCCGTACATCGGGGTTCTCGAGAGCCGCCTGCATGCTGTCGCGGTCAACGACGAGCGCAGTTTGTGCGTCCGGGAAAGCACGCCGTAGATACGCCAGATCCAACGCGAGGGATTTGGTTAGGTTGACGGCAAGAACGCGGTTGGAGGGATGGCTCTCCAAAAGCAGCGAGGCCATCATTCCGAACCCATCACCAATGACCAGGGATGTGCTGCCTTGTATGACGTCTTCACGGTGATGACGGATCAGTGCCAGCGTAAAAACATGGCGCAGGCTGTCATAGGTGAACTGCTGGCCACGGCGGTGGGCGACGGTGCGGCCGATTTTTTCACAGGCATTGAGATCTCGGTACTGCCGGGCCAGTCGCCTCATCGGCAGCTGGAAGATTCTGTGAAAGATGGCGTGAAAAAGGGAACGCGTTTCACTGACATTCCCGAGAACGGAATTTCCCTCGAACGTGCCGTCTTCGTTAATCCTGAACAACGGTTTATGTGCACGCCAGTATTCGGAGGTGCTGACCTCATCGTCATCGGCATGCCGGACAAGAAACCGAACAGCGTCGTCATTCATGTGCATTGAAGATGGTGCCGGCGACGTGCTCACTCTTAATAGGTTCCCCACAGCGGATCGTTCGGCAGCGCGGCTTCGACACGTGCGACATCTTCGTAGCTGTCGACGGACTGGTAGGGGCGGAACGTCATCGGGGCAATGCGCTGGAAGAATCCGTTATCACAGATGCGATTGGAATCGCAGGCTTCCGCCTTCTCCAGCGGGGATTCCGGTGTCTCCGTGAACCAGCGGAGAAAATGCCAGCGAAAGCCGAAGATGCCGCCGACTCGCTTGGCGCTACCGTCCGGGTCGAACGTCTTCATATAGGGGACCGGGCTGCGCGACGTATAAAGCACGTTGCCGTTCAGATCATGGACCAGCTTGACCATGTCCGGGTTGTTGAAAGTTTCTTCATCGCGGATCGGCACCGCCAGCATGGTGCCTTTGACGTCGTCTTCACTGAACGGGGCCATGACGGCTTCGATCACATCCGGACCCAGCAGCGGTTCATCACCCTGCACGCAGATGACGATATCGTCGTCGGCGACATCGGTGCCGCACTTGGTGGCGGCCTCGGCAACGCGGTCAAGCGCACGGGTGTGGGTGTCCGCGGTCATGATGACGGGAAATCCCTTTTCGTCGCAGAACGCCCTGATCTCATCATCACAGGTCGCGACGGCCAGTACATCCCAGCCCGTGTACATTTTTGCACGCAGATAGCAGTGTTCCAGCATCGGGCGGCCGGCGATCGGATGCAGGGGTTTTCCGGGGAAGCGGCTCGCTGCCATGCGGGCCGGAACGATACCGATGGTCTTCATGATCTGGGTGTCCGTTGCTTCAATTGTGTCTGTTAGAAATCAGGGGGCGTTATCGTCGAGCCATTTTGCGACTGCTTCGGCGGCGATGCGATGGCCGGCCGCAGACCAATGTCCGTCATGGATGAAATGCGTTTCCTCGAAGCCGGCTGTTTTGAATTCGTCAAACGGGTCGACGAATGGCAAGCCGTATTCCTGCAAGGCGTTTTCCATGGCAATACGGATGATCTTGAAATCGGTATCGTCCTCGGCGATTTCGTAGCGTGCCGGGGCGACAAGAACCACAAACGGCGTCATCGGTTCAAACATGTCTCGCAGCCGTGCAAGCTCAGCGGCCGTTCGATCGATAATTCTGTTCAGGTCCATACCTGCAATCTGATTCCTGTAGGCATGGCTTTTCTGAATGAAGCCGGCCCAGATCAGGGCTTCCCGGACCACATCCACGCGCTTTAGCGAGACGGCAAAGAAATTGTAAAGCGCGGAGTGTTCGGTCAACACAGTCTTGTAATTGGCAAAGATACCGCCGGTGGTGATAACGTCGCGCTTTTCCTTGGCATACTCGGTACAATCATAATCGTGCAGATCGTTTTCGAGGATCAGGCCGATGATAACGGCGTGTGGTTTGACGGTATCGGGCATGCGTCCGGCAAGGGCCTGATAGCCGCAGACATTGGTGCCCGGGCTTGCAATATTATAGGTCAGCCTGCCACTGATGTCGCCGATCACGGATGAATACATTTCATTGCCGTTGACGCCCCAGCCGAATGCCATGGAATCGCCGATGATCCAGGTCCGGTTGTCAGCCTCGTTCACCGGTGCGTCATTGCGAAGGCCGAAATCGTTGATCCGAATATGGGAACGGAAATCACCGTTGTTCTGCGAGAAGTGGCCGTCGAAACCTTTTCGGCCTGTGGTGACATCACCGTATCCGTCAACGTGTTCGATCGTCATGAAGCGTCCGGCATAAAACTCATTCCAGCTCGGATAGACCACACGTACGACCAGCTCCGAAATGCCGACCAGAAACACGAAGCCCAACAGCAATGCGACAAGCCCGCCGATCCAGCTGATCTTTGGTTCCGAATTGCTCACGAAGCAGCCTTCTTGCCGATGACATCGAACAGCGCGCCTTCACGTGCAATGGTGCCCAGCCAGGCAAGCTGGGTAACGGCACGTTGATAGCGTGTCCCCGGCGAGGTCCGGGCGAATAGATTGTCCGCGTCCTCTCCATCGGTCCCGAGGATGGGCGGTGATGCATTCAAATAATCGACATTGTTCTCGCGAAACCAGCCAAGAACGTCATCCAGCGAATGCCATGTTTCATGCGGGTTGTAATACTGATCGGCGATCCAGATCGCCGCTTTGCGTTTGTCACGGATACGCGAACGGACGACGAAATCAATGTTCGGGCCGAGCAATCCGATGAGCTTCGAGCGGATCAGCGTCGGCAGGCGCGCCGGCCGGTTGTAAAGGCCGACCATGATGATGCCGCCGGGCTTCAGCTTCTTGACGATCTCCGAGAAGGCGCGCCGGGCATCAAAGGTGTGATGCAGCACGCCGTGCGAAATAACGACGTCGAAGCTGTTGTCCTTGATCGCCAGATTGAAGATGTTCATCTGCGAGAACGATGCCCTGGTCAGGGCGTTACGTTTCTTGTGCTCGACGGCAAGCCCGAGACTGGCAAGCGACATGTCGATGCCGAGCACGTGATTGTTGTTGAGCTGCAGATAATGCGACAGCTGGCCGGTGCCACAGCCGCATTCGAGAACCGTCTTGTTATAGCCGATGGCGTCGAGAAGATTTTTGGAAAAGCTGTTGGCGTGGCCTTTGGTCACCAGCTCGCCGAATTCCTCGAGACCTTCATAACTCGGGAAAGGGTTCTCTTCGTAGAACGAGCGCACTTTTTCGGTGACATCCTTGCCCTCGCCGAGGCTCGGCGCGAACAGGGACGGGATGCCGTCGATCACCGGAAACTCCTCACCGGTTGCCGTGCAGCGGAATGTATCACCGTCCTGGATCAAAGACGTGTCATCCCCGGCGCCGGGTGCCCGCAGACAGTCGAGAATGCGTTTCGGGAAATAGGTTTCGGAAACCGTGGTGCTCATTGCGCGTCCTTCCTGAGCACGAAGTTCCCGACGGCGAGCATGTCCATTTCCGTGGCCATGAAGCATCGATAGGCATCGGCGGGCGTGCAGACGACCGGTTCGTCACGGACGTTGAAACTCGTGTTCACCAGGACGCCGCTGCCGGTGCGGAATTTGAACGCGCTGATCAGATCATAAAAGCGCTTGTTACTGTCCGGGGTCACGGTCTGGATACGTGCCGAATAATCGACGTGCGTGATCGCGGGCAGTTTGGCGCGGACGACATTCAGGCGATCCAGACCGGCCCTGTTTTTGTCATCCTCGCTGAGTGGCAGGCGGTCTTCATCGCGGACCGGCGCGACGATCAGCATATACGGGCTGTCGGCATCGAACTTGAAGTGCTCGGCCGCGTCCTCACGCAGCACGGCTGGCGCAAAGGGGCGGAAGCTTTCACGGTACTTGATCTTCATGTTCAGCGTTTTCTGCATCGATACAGATGCAGGATTGCCGAGGATAGATCGGTTGCCGAGCGCCCGCGGCCCGAATTCCATGCGTCCCTGAAACCAGCCGACGATCTTGTCTTCGGCGAGGGTATCCGCAACGGTGTCGGTCAGCTTGTCATCGTCCAGACGTTCATAGACCGCCCCGTATTCATCAAGGGCGGTTCGGATTTCATCGTCCGTATACGACGGGCCGAGATAGCTGCCGTGCATGGCGTCGGCGCCGTTGCTGCGGGCCGGGACGCGTTCGTCCCCCAGCAGGTTCGCGGCTGCCAGCGCGATGCCGAGCGCCGACCCGGCATCGCCCGAGGCCGGCTGGATCCAGATGTTCTCGAACGGCCCTTCGCGTTGAATAAGCCCGTTGGCAACACAGTTCAGCGCGACACCCCCGGCCAGGCAAAGGTTTTTCGATCCGGTCAGACGATGGGCTTCGGCACAAACGCCCATGATCAGTTTTTCTGCGACGGCCTGAACGGAACGCGCGATATTCATGTGGAAATCGTTTAGCGGGTCGGCGGGGTCACGCCGGGGCTCGCCGAAGAGTTTGGCGAACCTGTCGTTCGTCATGGTCAGCCCGGTCGTATAGTTGAAGTACGACATGTCCATGCGAAACGAGCCGTCGTCGCGTACATCCAATAGCTTGTCCAAAATCAGATCAGCATAGACCGGTTCGCCATAGGGGGCGAGACCCATGACCTTGTATTCGCCGTCATTGACCTTGAATCCGAGGTAATAGGTGAAGGCGGAATACAGCATGCCCAGCGAATGCGGAAAACGCACCTCGCGCTCAAGCCGGATGTCACGGTCCTTGCCGTATCCGATCGATGTTGTCGCCCACTCCCCGACCCCATCCATGACGACAATAGCCGCTTCATCGAAAGGTGACGGATAAAAGGCAGCCGCGGCATGGGAATGGTGGTGGTAACCGAACAGAATGTCTTCTTCGTTGATCTGACCGCGTTCAAGGTCGTTCAGCCCTTTGGCGATGCGGCTTTTCTGAAGAAGTTTGTCCTTGACCCAGATCGGGATGGCTTTCGCAAATGAACCGAACCCGGACGGGGCGTAGGCCAGATAGGTCTCCAGAAGCCGGTCGAATGTCAAAAGCGGTTTATCGTAAAACGCAATGTGATCGACGTCATCAAGCGTTACTCCGGCGGCATCGAGACAATAGGCCGCGGCGTTCACCGGCAGGTCGGGATCATTCTTTTTACGGGTGAATCGTTCTTCCTGGGCTGCCGCCACGATTTCGCCGTCACGGATAATGGCGGCGGCGCTGTCATGGTAAAACGCAGATAGGCCGAGAACGATCATGGATCAGAAAATCGCGTATATGAACGGGGTAATGGCGGAACTCTGGGCAGCGATCAGCAGCACGCCCAGCGCCAGAAGGCCGAGAATAAGCGGAGCCATCCAGAATTTGCGGTAGGTCCGCATGAAACGAAAAAGTTCTTTGAGCAGAGAAATCATGGGTTACCCGAATTCAGTACATGTCCCGCAACGTGTCACGATCCAGTTGACGCGTCGGCTGCTGCCAATAGGTTTCCTGTCCGCCGCGTATCTTGCGGGTCATGGGGTCGCGTCCGAATAGGCGCATGACGACACCGAACGGAATCATGAACAAAACGTAGAAAAGTCCTAGAATCAGCTTGTTATTGATATGTCCCAGCTTGCCGCCGAACCACGACCACAAACGGTTGAGCGGTAATAGCACACCGGGGACCGCCAAGGCCAGAATTGCGAACACGCCAGCGACAATAAACGGCCAATAAGCCAGTGATTTGCTGAAAAACCAGATTACACCGCCAATGATCGTGAAAACGACGGCAAATGTGAGCCCAAAAGCCCGGTCAGTCTGGCGAATACTCATTTTAAAACTTCCAACGCACCATGTTACAGCTGCCACATCTCACGCCAACGGGGGTCGGCGCAATATATTTTATAGACGAGTTCCATCGTCTTCAGCGCATCCGTCGCCGATCCGTTGACGATCTCGCCGCCGCGCAGGATGGCATCCGCGAATTCGGCAACCTCCAGGGTCCATGACGGGTCCCGGTTATACCGCTTGGTTTCCTCGTGCGGGTCACCCATGTCGTTGTCGCCGCGCCGCGTGATGGTCAGGGTTTCGGCACCGTAACTTTTTGATCCCGACAGGATACCCGACAGGGTCAGGGCGCCCCGGGTCAAGCCGATCTCAAGGCGGAAACGGTGGCGCCACTGTGAGGCAGATGAATGCAGCATGGCGACGACACCGGCGTCGGTCTGCATCAGCGCATAGGCATTGTCCTCGACGTCATGACCCCAGACGCTGTTGGAGATGAAGCTTTTGACGTCGGTGAACTCGCCGCCGAACAGCCGGATCAGATCGAGCATGTGAATGCCCTGATCCAGCAATACCCCGCCCCCCGCCAGTGCCCGTTCGGTGCGCCACGATGTCTGGTCGAAGGTGATCAGCTGCGATTTGCCGTAAATGCCGCGCATGTTGATGACGTCGCCCAACTCGCCGCTACCCAGCGCCGCCAGCGCATCCTGCACCGAGTCGTGGTAGCGGTGGTTGAAACCGTATTTAAGCTGTTGTCCAGGATGCTTCTGATGGCACGCGACAACGCGTTCGATATCGCCGACATCACGGCCCGGCGGCTTTTCGCAGAAGACATGCAATCCGGTTTCAAGCCCGGCGATGGTCACCTCGGCGGCGATGTCGTTGGACATGGCGACGAACAGCACATCCAGGTCCTCGCCCAGCAGGTCCTGATAGGTCTGGAAATATCTGACCCCGTCATCGTAGGTGCCGGTGCCGTCCAGGGTCCGGTCACAGACCGCGGTGGTCTGCATGTCGTCACGTTCGTCAATGACACCGCGCCGGCGCTTGCCGACGACACCGTATCCGGCGATCCCGACCTTAAGCGGTGACGTCACGCTTTCGATGTCCGGTACAGATCGGAAATGGCGTCATCTTCGCGGCCGAGCCGGATCGATGATCCGCCACCGGCGACGTCGACCCAGCTGCCGGCTTCATCGGAACGATAGAACGCGTGCAGCAGTTCCAGGGTTTTAAGGCAATCCGCACGGGCCACCGGATAGGGCTTTTCGCTTCGGAAATCGGCGACGATATCCTTGTACATTTCGGTGTGGCCGAAGCCGTAGACGGCGCCGTGTCCCTGAATGCCCTTGAAGTCTTCGGAACTGGCGGCGCAGGCATCCGGGTCCGGTGTAAAGACCTGCAGTTCGTTAACGGCGATACCGCCGATCTGCGCCATGCCTTGCGAGCAGATGAAAGAGATCGAGGCTTCGAAATCATCCGGTCGCGCGGCGGTGGTGGATTCCAGCGTGCCGACAGCGCCCGACGTATAGGTCAGGGTTGCGACGGTCGTGTCCTCGACCTCGATATTAGCGCCGAGTGTGCGCATGGTGGCGTTGACCTGATCGACCTCGCCGCCCAGGTGGCGCAACAGATCGACGTGGTGGATGGTCTGGTTGGTCAGCGCCCCGCCGTCATGCGAGAACGTGCCGCGCCACGGCGCCAGATCGTAGTAGCGCTGCGGCCGGCACCAGCGGAGCCGCACCGACACGGTCCGGATATCCCCAAGCTCGCCCGTTTCGATGGCTTCTTTGACGCGCCGGACCGCCTTGTTGTAGCGGTTCTGAAACACCGGAAAGATACGCTTCCCGGCGGCATCGGCGGCGGCGTAGGCTTCATGCAGATGCTCGGGGCGCATGAACGTCGGTTTTTCCATGACGATGTGTTTTGCGTACGTCTGAATGACTTCCATGCCGTGCTCGAAGTGCATGCCGCTCGGCGTGATCACGGCGGCGATGTCAATGTCGGGGACGGTATCGAACATGCGCCGGTAGTCGGTAAAGGCGGGCACGTCGAATTCGGCGGCGTAGGCGTCCGCCTTCTCGATATCCAGATCGCAGACGGCAGCCAGCTCAACGCCGTCGATGGCGGCAATGGAACGGCAATGATGCCCGGCGATGCGGCCACAGCCGATCAGGGCGACTTTAACGGAATCGGTCATGTGATCACTTCAGCCCGGTTGTCATGTGTATCATCCAAAAGACGCCTCCAGACGGCAAGGTCCGGCGGTGGGAACAGTTCTGTCTGCGCGTGATTAGCCGCTTCGGGCAGGTTCTGCAATGCCCCGGCAAGGTCGGCCGCGCTGACCGAAAGCGGTTGCAGGCCGCGGGGCAGAATATCCAGTGCGACACCGCCATCGGGAATGAAGCGGATTGTCGGCACGCCGCTCAACAGACCTTCGAGTCCGGTGGTCCCGGTACAATATATAAGGGCACGGATTGCCGGGAGCTCAGCGATCGGGGCGCGGGTATGGCTGAAATGGTCGCTCTCCGTCACCGGGTAGGGACTGAGCGGGTGATCCTTGACGATGAACGGCAGTGTCGCGCCGGCCAGCGGCCGGGTTGCATCAATCATCTGGCGGGCAAAGGACGAACTGTTCGACAGCGCGAGAAATACAGGACCCCGGGGATCGTAAACCGGCAGGCTGCCCGCACCGATGCGGTGTGACCCGGCAATCTGCAGGCGCTCGGCGGGGATGCCGCGCGCGGTGAGATCGTCATGATAGGCGGGGCCGTTCAGCAGAATGGTGTCGGGGATGCTGTCGGCGCCGTCCAGATTGGCGTCCGCGCCCTGGTTGTACATATGCCGCCCGACGACGGTGTGCTGATAACCGCATGTCACCGTCCCGTTAAGGCGTGCGCCGCGAACGAAGTCCCGTTCCCAGGGGTGATTTTCCCACGGCCAGGCGACGGTTTTCGGGTTGGTGCCTTTCAGCCAGTTACGCTGACAGGTAATCTGCCAAAGGGTCATGGCGGCGCTGCCGCCACCGCCTTCGATGGCGGCGGCACGCCGAACCAGCCAGGACGTGACGGGATCAAGTGCCGACGTATCCGGGCGCCAGCGGGCAAACGGCATCCTGCATGCCGTGAAGATGTTGCCCCAGGCATGCAGGGACCGGGTCCGGCCGTCGCCGGCAAGTGTGGCCGCAAAAGTCGCGCTGCAATCCGTGTGCATCAGACGCTGCAGACCCGGGATGTCGTGCATCAATGTCCCGAAATAGGCGTCCTTGCCGTCGGCATTGCTGTCCGGATGCCCGTAGACGAGGATCCAGTTTGCCTGCACATCGCACCGGCGGTGGGCACGTGTTTTGATCAGGGCAAGGAGCGTACGGCCGGCGGCCTTGCTGCGTGCCAGAACACCCCGGCAAAAAAAGCGGAGCCGCTTCGCGGCTAACCCTGGTGCGGTTTGAGAAGTTACCCCATCCAATAAAGAAAGAGCTCTGTATAACCAGGGGTCCTGACACGCGACGCAGGTAACCTTGTCTGACAGGGCAAGGTCACGGATCACCCGGACCCACGCCAGTATGACACCGAAATCGGACGCATAGGTGCTCATCGTCGGCATATGTGCAAGCTCGGCCGATGGCTGGCGTTGCATGATATGTGCAATCTCGCGCCAGGGCGCGTAAGCGGCGTCGAATGCCTGTTCCAGCCGCGCTGCGATGTCAGGGATTGTTCCTGGTGGAAGCCCCTGCATATCGATCGATAAGCGATGATCATGTCCGGCATAGATATCCGGATCATGGGTCAGAAGAACACTCACGATTGCTCCACAAGGCTTTTCAGGACGAGAGCAGTTTCGGCAACAGCAACAGATTGACGGCGATTTCCGGCGGCTCACCGTCAAGCGGCTGCAGATGCAGATACGGATTTGCCGGGGTCACCGGATGAATGATGTAGATGTGATAATCCGGAAATGTTTCCGTATACCAGCCGAACGTCAGACCGACTTCCTTGAGTCGGTTCGAGTGCGCTTCTATCAGCATGGCCGGGCGGGTCTTGCGTAGCGTCTCAAGGGCGCCCCGGATCACCATCGGCTCGAAGCCCTCGGTGTCGATCTTGACGAAATCGATGCGCCCGGAAATGCCGAGCTCTCCAGCGACGTCATCCAGGCGCTTCACCGATATGGTGCGCTCTTCATAGCGGTCGGGCCGGGTGGCGACATGGACCGATGCGATCATGGAATTGGTGCCTTCCATGCCGGGGTCGCCAAGGTTGGCCTGAATGGTCGCTTCGCCCGCTTCTTCGCCCAGTGCTGCGCGGACCAATGTGACATTGTCGACGCGGTTGAAGGCACAATTTGCGGACAGCCTGTCGGCCATTTCACTGACCGGCTCGAAAGCGATGACGCGGCCACCGTCGACGAGCTTAGAAAGAAAAACCGTGTGCAGGCCGACATTGGCACCGATGTCGAGCACGACATCGCCCGGGCGGACGAGTTTCCGCATCAGAAACGAAACTTCTTCTTCATAAGCGCTGCCGTCGAATTTCATGCGTGCGCCTTCCGGCGAGCTTAAAAACAGGTAGCTGTCGGCATTGGTGATGTAGTGGCTGTCTTCGCGTTCGATGACGAACGTGGACAGGTAAAACGGATTGCGCAGTCCCATCAGATGCGTGCGCTTATGCGTTGTGCGTCCGAAGACACCGAGCAGCTTCCCCAGTACCGGGTGATCACATATCGAAAGAATGATTTTTTTCATTTCCATTTGCCTTAAGGACAAACTGCTTCGGTGGCCTTAACGGCAGGTGCGAAACGTTCAATTCTAATAAACATATTTACGCATCAGCAGTTTTCTTGGCGATAAACCCGAACACCCGGTAATCCGGGGATGCGTGAGCCGTTTTGAAGATATGGCTGCTCTGCGTTGAGAAACCATATTGCCTGGTCAGTTGCGGATAATTGTGGATCAGAAGACTGTTGCGCCAGTAGATGCTTGGACGCGGTGTTTCAGAAAAGGTTACGGATTCAATTTTCGTCCGCGAGTAGCCGAACTGTTCAAAGCCGACAATGTGCGACATCCCTGCAGCAGCAGCGGCGGCGTAGAGCTTTTCCACAAAATCCAAAGGGAACTTGCAGAGAATGCGGCTATGGAACAAAGCCCACCCCGTTAAATCACGATCTTTTATGAGATTGAAAATATCACCGGCGACAAATTCCAGGTTGTCGATGTCGCCGAAGTCGACCTCGTTGATGGCTTTGTTGTATTTGGACAGGTCAATGCCGACAAATGAAATATCTGGAAACTTCCGCGCAAGGATTGCGTCTACATGACCGTAGCAGATACCAAAGTTGAGCACGCCTTTTATATCAGGATTGTTTTCCAGTAGATGCTCCATATCCTTCAGCTGCTCTTCGTACAGCCGATGGGATTCGTAGCGATCATCCGGGCCGCCGAAATTTGGTGACATGATCTGCCGGGCATAATTGATGGTCGAACGAACATCCAGAAACGGATCGAACGATGCCTGCTCTTCCATGCTTTGAATGCTGGATGGCCTGTTGTTGTACGTAATGTCTTCGCGCGCGTTCTCGTAATCTTTTTTGAGCGTTGTAAACAGGGCCTGGAGTTTGAGGACCAGCGCGCGCAGGGGCGGCACCGCACAAATCAGGCGTCCGGCATTGATATGTCTGTTATATTTTTTTGCGAATTTGGGATCGAAAGAAGATTTCTGCGGTTCCATGAACGGATTCTCTGTCTAGATTGTTTCAGGAAATATGCCCGGGATTGCAACGCCCGCCGTTTGGCTCTTGCTGTTGGTGCCTACAACCAGTCCCCACCGGTTAGTGGAATCATCTGGCCGGTGATGAAGCCGGCCCAGTCGGAGAGAAGATATGTCATCAGAGCAGCCGCTTCATCGACGTGCCCGCCACGTTTCAGCGGCACTAGCTCTGCGCGTTCCGCCATCTGTTCCGGCGTGCGATTGTGCCAGCGCTGATGGAAACCGCTTTCGATATAACCGAAGCGGACCCCGTTGACGAGAATGCCACGGGGCGCGCCTTCGCGGGCCAGGCCCTGCACCATGCATTCGGTGCCGCGCTTCGCCACCGCATAGGGAAACGACGTCGCCGAGCCGCCATGCAGGGCGGATTCGGTGCCTGTCAGCAGAATGCGGCCGCCGCCGGCTGTCATATGGCGCATCGCGGCACGTGCCAGATAGAACGGCTGGTTCAGGTTGATCGCCATTTCGGTTTCCCAGTCGGCACCTTCCATGTCTTTCCAGTGACCGGAAAAATGAATCGCGCCGGAAAGGACGACCAGCGCATCGATGCCGCCCGCCTTTTCCGCGAACTCATCGACTAGGGCAGCGCAATCCGCTTCGCCCGAAAATGCTTTCTGCAGTGGCATGACACGGGGATCGGCACTGTCAAAAACCTGCGAATTGCCGTGCGCTCCGATGATGCAGTCCGGTCCCTGCACCAGCATGTCAACAAGGGCGCGGCCAAGCCCGCCTGTGGCGCCGGTGACGAGGATCCGCTTGCCGGGCTGTATTTGCGGCACCCAATCGGGTCGGTTGAACGTGTTCATGGCTGTTTCCCGTAATGCCGCGACAGGGTATCGAAACTTTCGCGGGCATCGTCCATGTAGGCGGTTTCGGACAGCATGCGCTGTTCTGCCGAAACATAGCCCTGATAGCCGATATTGGCCAGCATGGCACCGATGGCGGCATGATCGATCTCGCCGCTGCGGCCCAGGACGTTCAGCCCCGGTTCATTTGCATGAACGTGTACCAGCATGTCCGCGGCGCCGTCGAAAATGGATTGTTTGACTTCGTTGTTTTCCACCAGTGCCTTGGCGTCGATCTGCAGACGCAGATTGGTCTGGCCGACGGCTTCGACGATGGCCCGGGCTTCGCCGAGGCCGTTCACGAAATCGGAATCTTTCGGGCCCAGCGGCTCAAAGCAGAACACCGTCCCGTGACCGGCGGTCCGGGTGCAGACGTCCGTCATGAAAGAGACGGCACGGCTAAAGGCGTCATTTGCGGGGACGGGACCCCGTTTCCGGCCGCCGCCCCAGATCAGCGTGCGGCCGCCGAGATCGCGGCACACGGCCGACAGATGAATCATGAACGCGCGCGTGGCGGCAACGGAATCGGCATCGCCGAAAAGCTGCAACTCGGGATGATCGAAGACAAGGGAATGCAGACCGACGATTTCAAGTCCTGCGCTTTCGACCGCCTTGCGGTACGCCGCGACATTTTCGGCACGAAGACCGTGCCAAGTGTCTTCCCAGATCCTGCTCGGGGCAACCTCAAGACCGGTATAACCGCACGCGGCGATCAGCGGCAGATCAGACAGATGATCATACGCAGGCAGGGCGATGTTGGAGATGGCGTAGGGCATGACGGCTGTTATTTTCCAAGCGCTTTGGCCGGGTCCGGGCTCAGATTCGGATACCGGCTTTCATCCAGTTCCGGAAGCTCGGACATGCGTTCCGCAATGATCCGTTTGCCGGAGAGAACGTGAGGATGGTTTTCGTCATAAATGTTATTCAGCTGTTTTGGGTCGGCATGAACGTCATAAAGCTGATTGCTTTCCGGGCTCAGGCGGTCCGTGGGATCGCGGTGCTCTTTCCACATCAGATGGAAGTCCTTGCCTCGGACGCCAAAATATAAGGGCCGGTTATCAAAATCGCAGGGACTGCCGTAGAATGTTTCCATCAGTAAATGGTCGCGTGCGGCAGCTGTTGAGCTTTGTACCGGAACACCTTCCCATCGGTGATTTGCTTGCACCCCGGCAAGATCGGTCAGGGTCGGCGCAAGGTCCAGATGTGTCGTAAGTGAACTGACGCGCTGCCCCTCAATGCCCGGACCCCAAATCATGAACGGTACGTGGGTGTTGTATTCGTAAAGGCGGAAGTGATGCCCGAAATCGCCATTTTCGCCAAGTTCTTCCCCGTGGTCGCCGCAGATTGCGATGATGGTATTGTCTTCCAGGCCGGCCTGTTTCAGGCCTTCCATCAGTTTTGCAAGCGCACCATCGATGAAGTGAACGGCGGCGTCATAAAGCGCCTGCCATTCGTGCTTTCCTTCAGCGGTCTTCGGTATGGTGCCGAAGGTGGCGCCTGGATCAATTGAAGTATCATAGTTGAGCGCTGAAAGATGCTTCGGTGTGTTGCGGTACCATTTCGGCTGCGCACCGGCGCAATAGGGAAGGTGCGTGTCGAACAGATGCGTCCAGATCATGAACGGCTGATCGCCGTCATGGCCGGCAGCCCTGGATACGATATGACGTGCAAGGGATTCCGCATCGGGATACCGCTTGTAGCGCTGGCGGCGGAGGAAGGCCTTTTTGGGATTCGCGACCCCGATGATCTGACCGAGTATCCGTTCCATGCTTTCTTCGGCCAGACGTCCGAGGGTACGCGCGTTCTTCCACTCGGGCGTCAGCCAGCCGGTGGCCCGAAACGGTTTCGGGAGGTACTTCGCAAAATATCCCTCGGCGTCTTCGGCCAACAGGCGGCGGTGCCGCTCAATGGTTTCAAGGACGCGGTCGTAATTGAAAGCATCTGCAAAGAAAGGCGCGTATCTGAAATTCTGGCGGTCCTCCTTGCACCTTGCTTTCCTCTCGATGGCGAATGCTTCCAACCTGTCGAAGCTGTCCGTTAAAATCGGTTGAATGTGCGCGCGCATTTCTGCGGCGCCAAGGAGACCGTCGTTGTAGCGCTCCAATGTCGTGCGAGTTAGGGCGCCGGCCGTGCCGATAACGGAACCGAGCGAAAACAGCATCTCCTCCGAACTCACCCCGTCCCCGTATCCGAAGAACCGGTTCACCCAGTGCACGGTGCTCAGCATATACGTGTTATAGCCCGCATTCTGGAACTGCCTGAAGAGGTTGGCCGGTCTGTTCTCGACACCGGAATCGAACCCGCCGTGCGAGAGAGGCCGGCTGGAACACATGACCGTCGGAAAGGCGCCCATCGTCGACGCATTCAGGGCGAAATGATTTTCGCAGATGAGGGACCGCTCGCCGAGGCGCTCAAGCGTCGGCGATGTCGGACGGTCATATCCATTGACGCTCAGCCGGTCATAGCGGAGCGCATCTACGGATATGAAAATAAGATTGGGCTTGCGCTCGCTCATTCGAAAAACACAGGCCGGTCGGCGTTGATTTCTTCGAGGATCATATCCTGAACGATATCTCGCATAAACCAGTCAGGCAGGCGTTCGCCGCGCTTGAGGGTTTCGCGTGCGACGGTGCCGCTGATCGGGCTTAGATGATTGCTGTTTCCCCCTTCGACATAAGTACCCAGTTCCGGATCATAGCCGACAGCATCGAAGAACACCGGCTGGATTCCCAGATCGGGAAGTTCCTCGAACATGCGCCGGTTCGCATCGGGACTGTAGAAGTTGCCGACGCCGGTATGATCACGGCCGATGATAAAGTGGCTGCATCCCATATTCTTGCGGCAAAGTGCTGTAAACACGGCTTCGCGGGGGCCGCAGTAACGCGAGAATGTGGCAAAGCTGCCGAGCACGACACGGCGCGGCGGATATATCCCCTGATCAAGCAGCACCTGGTAGGTTTTCATCATCGGGGCCGGCAGTATGTCGCCCGGCTTTTTCGGCCCGATAACGGGACTGATATAAATGCCGTCGGCGGCGGCTTTTTGCAAGGCTGACAGCTGCAGAAACTCATGGATCCGATGACAGGGGTTGCGCGTATGGAAGCCGACGACACGGCTCCAGCCCTTGTGCGTGAAGATGGCACGTGACTGCGCAGGGGTCAGCTCGAAATGCCGGTAAAGCGACGGCGGTCTTTCCACCAGCGTGACCTTGCCCGCGAGGCAGCAGGTGCCGGCGGCAAGAAATTTTGCCACGCCCGGATGATCTGTCGAGGTCGTGCCGAACCACTGCTCGGCAACAGCCATCGGATCAAGATCATAGATCTCTGAGATATCGAGCAGGGCAATCGTCCGCCCGTCGTCATCTTCAAGGACAATACGTTCGCCCTTTGACATCTTCCGGACCTCGTCCGATGCGGACTGCAGAAGGATCGGCATGGTCCAGGTGGTGCCGTCGGACAGCCTGTTTTCCGCCAGCACGGACGACAGCGTCGATTGATCCATGAAACCGTCGAGCGGCGAATAGGTGCCGAGAGCAATCTGCTCGCAGTCCATGATGTCTTCGCGGCTGATATGCAGGCGCCGCAGTTTGGCGAGATCCGCAAGATCGTCTGACACCGCTTCGTTACGCACCAGACGGCCGCCGTGCGGCTCGATCAGCAGGGACAAAGGCTCCATACGGAATTCAGACGTGTCGTCTTCATTATGTACGTTGAAGGCGTCGATCATTTTCGCGACCATGTTCGCACAGGCAACCGGGTATTTTCCGATCGCGGTTTCCGCCGCCAGAACGACACCGTCGGCACCGTCGAGGAAGGTGTTATAGATATCGTTGACCTCTGCTCTGGTCGGCACGGGCATGGTGACCATTGATTCCAGAAGGTTCGTCGCGACATAAACCTTCCGGCCGACGTCATGGACGGTTTTGATGATTTTCTTCTGATAATACGGCACGTATTCGATCGGTATTTCACGTGAAAGATCGCCGCGGTCGATCAGGATGGCGTCGGAAAGCTGCGCGATCTGTTCAAGATTCCGTATGCCGTTGCGGCATTCGATTTTGGAAATGATGGTCGACTCTTTGCCGACCATGCCGCGAAGAAATTCAACGTCCTTCCCGTAATTGGCAAAGGATAGGGCATAATGACGGACGCCCATCTCCATGCCGATTTCGACAGCACCGCGGTCTTTATCCGTCAGCGGCGGCAATTCGATACTCCGTTCAACCGTCACGGCCTTGTTGGACCCGACGAGCCCGCCGTTGAGGACCCGCATTTTCACCCTGTCATCGGACTTGTCGACGACCTGAACAAGAACTGAGTTGAAATCAATACTGATCAGATCGCCGGCATTCAGGGCGTCGATGATGTCGTACGGATAGAAATTGAAGCATGCGGCATCGCCCAGGATCGGCTCGCGCTGTGCGTAAACAACCTCATTTTCCTTCAGTTCGAAGGGCTTCGCCAGCGTCCCCGTGCGGACCTGCGCACCTTCGGTATCAAGTGACAACGGTACGGACGTCCACGACTGAACATTGCGGACCACCTCTTCGACTTTATCCAGGGGTGTGTGTGACAGATTGATCCGAAACAGACTGATGCCTAGCGCTTCCAGGCGGGCAATCATTCGCTCATCCATGGAAGCAGGACCGAGAGTACAGAGAATTTCTTTTAGCATTTTCTATCCAAATTTTTGTATGACGGTTAAGTGGATTACACGGAGTCTGGTGCTCATAAACGTGCGAGATCGACAAGTTTGCGAAAGTCCGGATTACTCTCAGCCAGATCATCGAATTTGCCTGTACCTTCGATCCGCCCGTCTTTCAGATAGATCAGACGGTCACATTGGCGAACGGTGGACAGGCGGTGAGCAATGACGATCAGTGTCTTCCGGCCTTTCAGGGTTTGTATCGCATTGTTGACCTCAAACTCGGTCTCGCTGTCGAGTGCAGATGTTGCCTCGTCGAAAATCAGCACAGCCGGGTCATTATAAAGTGCCCGCGCAATACCGACACGCTGGCGCTGCCCGCCGGACAGCCGGACGCCCCTGTCGCCCATCATGGTGTCCAGGCCTTCGGGTAGACCGGCAACGATCTCGTCCAGTTGTGCCAGATGAAGGGCGGCATTTAAGCGGTCTTTATCAATTTCCGTGTCGGTCTTGCCGAAGGCGATGTTTTGGCGGAGCGTGTCATCCATGAGGTAGATGCTTTGCGGGACATAGCCGAGCTGGCGGCGCCATCCGGATGCGTTCTCGTAAATATCCTGCCCGTCGACGCAAACACTGCCGGTCGTTGGCGGCAGTAGACCGGCGATCAAATCTATAAGTGTTGTTTTGCCGGCGCCGGACGGGCCGACGAAACCGATGGATTCCCCGGGGCGGATCGAGAATGTCAGATCCTTGAGCACCGGTTGTTCGGAACCCTCGTAACTGAACGAGGCGCGATTGACGGCAAGCTCTTTATCGAAGGGTACGGGAACGTGGTTCTGCGTGGCAGCGAAATCCTGGTTGCTCTTGAAAACGGCAACGTCGCCATGAATCAGATCAACTGAATATTTGCCGCCCCTGATCGCGTTCATGGCCATGATGATTCTGTTCATGGACGGCAGCAGTCGAAACGTCGCAGCACCGAACAGCGCCAGTGCCGAGAAGATTTCACTCAGCGCGGCACCTTTGGAAAGAATGTAAATGATACTGCACAGGATGACGGTCACGACGACGGTTTCCGTCCACAGACGCGGCCCCTGGGACATGGTCGCAAATTTGATCCGGGTCTTTGCCAGCATCATGCGCGGCTCAACAAAGCTTGCGCGGATAGAAGGCTCGCTGCCGAGAATTTTGACTTCCTTGATACTGTGAAAGCCCTGTTGGAGTGCCTTGTAAATGCCCCCCTGGCTGAGCTGTTCCTGACGGCCCCACTTTTGTACACGTGACCGCGAGAACAGGAAAAATATGCCAACCGCCGATCCGAGGATGAAAATGCTGCCGAGGGTGAACACTGGCTCAAGTACAACAAGTACGGCACCGACGGCGGCGACGACGATGAGTTCGGAGACAAGCGTGATATAACTCATGGTAACCGTGCTGAACACCGAAGACACGGAACCGGTAATGTTGCGGATCAGGTCAGCCGAATTCCGGGTCAGGTGCAGGCTGTATGCACCATGCAGGTAATGGTCAAGCAGCCGGATGGCGAGGGTGGCTTCATTCAATGCAATGAAGCGGGCCTGAATATAATACATGCCAAGCAGCAGAGCGTTCTTGAAGATAAAGACACCCAGCAGGGTAGTGACAAGAATAACGATAAGTTGCGATTCGCTGCCGGATGAAAGATCAGACAGATAGTTGCCGATGACGGGGATTGACTGAACCGCACCGGGCTCCAGCAGTGCGCGTATAAACGCATAGATCAGACCCAGACCGAATGCTTCAAGCACAGCGACGACCATCATGAGCAAGGCAATGAACCCGCCTTGAATGGCCGTGCGCCGGTCCATGAGATCCATACATTTACGGAGCTCACTGAGCATTGGCACCCTCTCGGGTCGGTTTGACATTATGTCAGGTATCTCCCGGCGCCATACCGGACTCGGCAAGATGGTTTGCAATGCGGTCCCAAACGCCGTTATCGATCGCGAACACGACGTCTTCAATCTGGATGTTCATCTCACCCTTATTTTCAAAGCAGCGAACATCACAAGGCACCTGCGCCCAGATTTTCTCAGCCGAAGCGGTGTCAGCTCTGGCAATGAAATCATAGCCGTGCTTCAGGGCCATGACCGTTTTCAGAACATCTTCGGAAATGAAGTGTTCTTCCGTTACCGGACGCGCTGCGGCCAGCCTTGCTTCAAAGGGGCCGACATAAAGCACGTCAACGACACCTTCGATCAGATGTTCGATGGCATGACGTGGTGTGGCGACGATCGGAACGCCATGGCGGTTGAAGCTGGTGTTCAGCACCATACCGACACCCGTCAGGTCATTAAAGGCTGATATCAGCGCATGAAATGCCGGGTTGCGCACGGCATCGACAAGTTGCGGGCGGACCGTGCCATCCAGATGGACCGCCGCCGGGACCTGCTCGGCGGTTCCCGGCAGGCTGTCGAATGCCATTGTCATGAACGGCGCATCGCATGGCTTATTCACATAGCGGTGAGCTTCCTCGGCAAGGATCGCAGGGGCATAAGGCATGAACCAGTCGCGTTTTTTCAGAAGCTGATTAACCCGTGCTTTGCTTTCCGGATTACGAGGGTCGGCCAGAACGCTGCGGGCCCCAAGTGCCCGTGCACCGCATTCGGCGCGCCCCTGAAACCATCCGACAACCTGGTTGTTGGCAATTTCCGCGGCAGCGGCACGGGGAAGTTCTTCGTCATCGAGGCGCCGATAGGAGAGCGGAAACCGCGGCAGCAAGTCGGCGATTTCGGCCTCGTCAAAATCAGGACCGAGATAGGCTGATAGCTGTTGCCTTTTGCGGCCTGAGGGCACAATCGGTTTGCTTGCACCTTTGAAACTTGCCCAGAGCGCACCGCCGGCGGCGAGGCCCATGTCATTGCAGCCCGGCGGCGTAAAGACGCGGGCATTGAATTCTTCGCGGATCGCCTTGTTGACGAGAATGTTCAGGAAAAACCCACCGACAAGCGCAACGTCTTCGACTCTAACCGAAAGGCTGGCCGCCATGCGCCGAAGGGCCTCGACAGCAAGATCCTCGACCAGCTGCTGGCCTGTTGCAGCGATATCCTGCGGCAGATAGCCGCGGCAGACGGTGTCGAGTTCCGGGCATATGGTCCGGTCCATGTAATCGACGACTTTTTGCGGCCGGAATTCATCATGCGAAAATTTTTCCCAGCGCAGAGTCGGCGGGACATAATTCATGGATCCCGTAAAAACCGGATGGCCGAAATCATCAAATTCAAAAAGGGCGCGCATATGCCGGTACAGCTCGTCGCGGACCTTGCCGTATGCGGCCAGGCCCATGACCTTGCCTTCTTCGAAATCTGAAAATCCGCAGCAGCCGGTTATAAG
Source organism: Rhodospirillales bacterium (assembly GCA_040218645.1). Taxonomy (GTDB): domain Bacteria; phylum Pseudomonadota; class Alphaproteobacteria; order Rhodospirillales; family Casp-alpha2; genus UBA4479. The sequence continues at coordinate 394,995 of JAVJQZ010000013.1, read as the reverse complement.
ATAATACAGGATCGGCAGTGACGGTTTGGATATGGCGTGATGGCGTTCAAGGCACCCATCTTCAAACAGACCGACTTCACCGAAAGTGTTCGGCTCTTCACCGCCTGCGTCGAGCGTCCAGTATATCCCCTTGTCAAAACCTGAACCGTGCACGGCTAGTGCGGTATGCGCGGCATGGTGCTGACAGGCGATGACTTCACCGGGCTTGACGCCGAAAAATTTCTCGATACGAGCCGTGATGCCGAATGGGTCTGTCAGTTTGTCCGGTCCGACGACGCACAGAACATCAATCTGACTCGGGTCGATCTGCGTCGTATACAGCGCACTCAGAAGCGCACGGTCGGGGAGAAACTTTGCCTCACGGGAATGGACACGGCTCAGCTTCTGTTCTTCAAAAGAATAGATAAGTTCCCCGCCCCGCGCGATAGCGACGCATGGATCGTGGTTTGAAAGCCGGTACGAAGAGTAATAGGAAAGTACGATCATGATGGTCCCTGGAACTATGTCAGCCTTTTGATAACCCGGCCCGGCACGCCGACGACCGTCGTGTCGGGCGGAACATCGTCGATGATGACGGCGCCGGCACCGACAATGGCGTGTTTACCAATTCTGGTGCGTTTGATGACCGTGGCGCCGGTGTGTACGGTCGCAAAGTCGCCTATGGTCACATTCCCTGCCGTGACGACACCGGGATCAATTGTGGCGCAGATCCCGACGACATTATGGTGATCCAGTTGCGCACCGGTATTCAGCATGGCGCCCATGGCGAGCTCGGACCTGTATCCGACAAAGGCCCGCGGAAAGAGAATGACATTGGTGCCGATTTCCACATCCGCGAGGATTGTTGCCGTTGGATGTATTGCGGACGTTGGCGCAATGCCCTTTTTCTCGGCAGCGAGGATACTGTCGTATCGTTGACGGGCCGTGGCGGCGATGACGATTGCTTTGCCGATTCCCAGATCACGGATCACATCCGGCCAGTCGGCGGCGGAAACCAGCGGCACATCCTTGAATGAGTCGCGTGTCGGAAAATCAAAGCTTTTTGCGTCGCGCTTTTTGCGTTCGCTTTCGATGTCGATATCAGGCGGCGTATCGGTTGGATTGACGAAACACGCAACGTGCAAACCGATGTCACCGATCCATGAATGAATCTGGCCAGCGCCGCCTTCATCCCAGCCGACGATGGCGACAGAATTTCCCTTTATGTCCGAAACCTCAGGGACAAGACGCGTCATGCACTGCTCGCAAGTTCGGATGGCACGTCGTCGGGAAACAGAAGGTCACGATGACGGGTCACGAAACGCGGAGAAATTCTGGACGCAAAAGTATAGTCCTCGTGATGACTGAGATATTCGTCAGCATAGCGTTTTTGCAGGGCGGCGGCTTCCGGGTCGGGGGCTTTGCCGTCGAGTTGGTCCATCATATCAATTGTCAGGTCGAGTATTTCGTCAGGCGTGTTTTCGATAAATTCGAAAACTTCCATCTTCCCCGATTGCGAACTGCCGATCGACGCAGAGAAAAAACCTTCATCAATCGCTTTGCGGAAGGATACGACGTTGCCGGTCGCACGCTCGCGAATGCGCCGCAGGCTGACAAGATCGTAGGAATGATAAATGCCCATGGTCGATAGATAATTGTTGGCCAGGGCGATGGGCTTGTCGAAAATCATCGGGATCATGTTGATTCCGGAACTCGACGCCAGAAAAAAGCGGCACGATGCGCCAAGATAGATATCCATGAAGTCGCTGCGGTGCTTGGTCGCATAATCGATAACTCTTGGATGCAGGTTCTCGGGCAGGGGCATATCGGTAAACGCGCCCATGCGGATCGCATACCCGCCTTGTTCGGCAATATACTCTGCGGCCTTGATGTAATTCTCGATGTGACAGTTCTTGAAGTCACGGCTTGCCCAATGGTCTTCATACTGGGGCCGCCACTGACGGAAATAAGCGCCGTCACGGGCGTGGAAACATACGAACCAGTCGTTTTCGCCGATACCCATGTCCGCCAGGGCGGCTTTGCCGCGGGCTTCCTCTTCAGGCGTAAACGCTAGGGTCTTGGTTGTGTGGTTCATCAGATGAAACCGTCTGATGTCGATCGAACCCCAGGGCATTCTTTCCCAGAACCGGGTTTCTTTCATCATCGGCTGCCAGATGAAGAATAAGGATGACAGCACGCGGCTTTCGATGATGTTGAGATGCCGGCGGTACATCTCGAACAGCTGTCGATTGGCCGGGTCGTGCGCGACAAAGATATAGGTTGTTCTTTTCGGCTTGCCGTCCAGTTGCTGGCGTCTGAGAAACGCATCCGTGTTTGCCGCCAGGTGGCCGATCCGCTGATAGTGCAACAGCCCCAGCCGGAACCGCCAGAAAGGGTCCACCAACCACAACACCGGCAGAACGATGACCGCTAGAAAAGCCCGAGCGGTGATGTGGTAAAACTTTTGCAGTATCGAACGCATGCCGCGACCTTATCAACGATTACCAGGAACCACTGCCCGGTTGCTGTACCCCGAGGCCGCCGTCGATGTCGATGATCTGTCCGCTGACAAACGATGAGGCATCGTCACACAGGAAGTTGACGACGGTTGCGATTTCATCGGCCTTGCCGATGCGGCGAAGGGGATGGTCCGCGTAAACACGCTGGGCTTTTTCCTCGTCTGCAAGGAAGTACTTCATGCTCTCATCCTTGACGATAAAACCGGGCGAAACGGCATTCACGCGAATGCCGTTCGGGCCGAGCGTATAGGCGTAGTAACGCATCATCTGATCGGTTGCTGCTTTCACGCACTGATAGGCAAGAGACGTTGTCGGCGCGACAAACCGCGACGCGGTTGAACTGATGAAGACAATGCTGCCACCTTCGGAGAAATAGGGCAGCAAATGTTCGATCGTGACCCTTGGAACGGTCAGGCCAAGGGCGATCTCGCCGTCCCACGCCTGCTCTTCCGGTCCACGGAAGCGAAACCCGTATACGATGTTCGTGACACGTCCGTAGGGTGCCGCGATTTTGGCTGCAATATCGGGTAGGGCATCGACGTCGAGCAGGTCTGCCGAGATTGCGTGATCGCAATAGGTCTCACCGCCGTCATCGGGCGCTTCGCGTTTGTCGACAATGATTACATGATGACCGTTTTCCTTGAACGTACGTGCAATGTTGCGGGGAGACCCGTGCATGCCACCAAAGACGACGGAAACGGGGGTGGATTTCGATGTGTTGTCTTCTGAAGCCATGAGGAAGTCCAAATCAGCGGTTGTAGGTATCAGTGAGTTTCAAAACTGGCGAGTGCTTCAAGAACCCGGTCGATCTGCGCCGGATCCTGATCCGGTCCGGACGGCAGAATGAGTTCCTGGACCTGAAAACGGTCCGAATTCGGGAAAGGCCCCTTATCGCTCAGGTGTGGCGAGGCGTTCAGGTTCGGGGTCGTGTTCATGGTTCCAACGCCGTTCGCTGTCAGATGCTCCACCAGTGCCTGCCGATCTTCACACATCACCTGATTCCACAGCGGCAGTTCGCCGATGTCGAGGTCGGTATACTGAAGCCTGACACGGTTGTTGCCGGCCAGTGCCTCTCTGTAGCGGGTATAAAGATCACGGTGACTTTTGATTTTTTCCGGAATTCGCTTGAGCTGTTGAAGTGCGACGGCAGCCTGGAAATCCGTGTAGCGGAAATTGAATCCGAAATGTTCGAATGACCCCTGTCGCGGCGATGATACGCCGTGGAATCGCATCCGCTGCAGCTTTTCAAAATTGCCTTCATCATGGGTGACGACAAATCCGCCCTGACCGGTCGTCATCACTTTGGTGACGCCGAAGGAGTAACACCCATAATCACCAATGGTGCCCAGGAACTTATCGTTCTGTTTTGAAAACAGGCCCTGAGCCGTGTCTTCGATCAGCTTCAGCCCATGCCGGTCGGCAATGTCCCGGAGAGCCGCCATATCGCACACGCCGCCGTTGACATGAACCGGGAGGATTGCCCGGGTCTTGCTGTTCACCTTGGCTTCGACCTGTTCGGGATCAATCAGCGGACGGTCCATCAGGGTATCGGCAAGCCGCACGGTCGCCCCGATCAGTTGTACGGCGTGTGCCGTCGCGATGAAGGTCCGGTTCGGGACAATCACTTCATCACCCGGCCCGACGCCGGCGGCAACGAGTGCCGAAACCAGTGCGCTGCTGCCGCTTGTCGTCATGGTGACGAAGGGAACGTTGAGCGCTTTCGCAAGACTTTCTTCAAGTTCGGCGGTAATCGGACCTTGGCTCAACTTGCCGGCAAGAATGGCATCGCGTGCGGCATCGGCCTCACGTTCATCGAGTTGGGTTCGCCACCAGGGTACATTGGCATTCATTGATTTTCACTTCAGAGTAGGAGGAAAGACATTGGTTTTATGTATTAATCGCCAGAAGGCCCGAAGCGTCAGAGCCCAGCGGCGGATGATCCAGTATGGGTAGAGCAACGCGCTCCAGACATAGCGGCCGACGTTGGCCGTGACGTAGCACCACTGGGCGAAATGCGCAACGGCGCGCTTGCCCGGCGATGGATTCTCCAAGGCTTCGCGGCGGGCATTGACGAGAAAACGCTGAAACCATCGGGGTTTCCATATCTGCAGGCCCTCGATCCCCCAGCGATGCCGGTAATAGGCGTTGAAACTGTAATCCTTGAGCGGCACCGTGCCATCCGCCTCGGCGCGGCTGGCCTGCAGGAATTCGATAAAAGTTTTGGGTTTCAGGTAGTTAGCCCATTCCCGGCACTCGATGCGTGATGGCACAAAAAGCAGCAGAAACAACTTCAACCGGTTCCATGTGGTATCGCGGAGGTACTTGTATGGCGTGTATCCATACGTGACAAGATAGTCGAAAAACAGACCTTCGAGGACAAACCAGTCAACGGAAGAGAGTTCTTTCTTCCAGCTGTCCGATACCGCGCGGGGATTAAATTTATTGGTCGGTTTCATGTCATAAATGGCATCCCCCCAATAAAGAAGTCCGCCGAACGTACTTTCAAGAAGCAAGGGGAGGTAGTTGATTTCCAGAAATGCGGCCGTCTCGCGCATGATCGGTTCGAGTTGATGATGCAGGTCTTCGGCATTGATGACGCGCACACGCTCAGGGTCGGCGCCAGGAATTGACGGTTCGGCGACATACAGAATGCGCGTCATCTCCAGAAACGAACGCCGGCGGTAAACCATGGCATCGGTTCTATTGAGCTTCGCATTCTCGACGGCGACGGTACTGTTGTAATAGCGTCCCTTATAATTGGAGCGCTGATCGCGAACCATGCCGATGACCTTCATCTCCGGAAAATCGTGGACTAGGTAATCGGCTGCAAACCCCTGCACATGGATATGATAGACAAGGACTTTCTGCTTCGAGATATCCTCCCCGGAGCAAAGCGCAAACGCATAATGTACGGCCAGCAGGAATGTCCGTGAGGTGATCGGTTGTTCGTCCAGCAGATGTAAAAGGCCGGCATGGAACAGGGCTTCATCCAGGGCGACATGCTGATCCTGTGTGTCCCCGAGGCCGGTCATGCCGTTGTGGCCGGGGATGCGCCTCGAATCGATAACCGATGCGTGCTGGACACAAAAGCGGGCGACGATTTCCTCCCAGCACCAATTGTCCCGAAGCTCATTTTCCCAGCGCCGCCAGTGTGGATAGAAATAGACCAGGGGATATGCCGGAATCATCATGATCTGCGGATGCCCGTCGAGGAAGCTCTGAAAGACCTTGGAGCCACTGGCATTGGCTACATGCAGACAAACCATCTGCGGCTCCGTAATATCTTCGAATCGGGGCCAGGCTTTGACTCTGGATTCGATCTCGCCGGTGCCGTTGACAGCGGATATGGATTTGTCGTCAGGCATGTTGAGTTCGCGCAGCCAGAATGTCGTCGATGAGGTCATATGCATCGGCAATCCGGATCGAACTTTCCGCATAAAGCCGGGTCGTATCAAGGGATGTAAAAGGCGGCGTTTCATCGGCGCTCAATCCTGCAGAAGCCGCGAAGCCGCTTTGTACGAGGCCCATATCTGCATGTATACGTGTTGCAAGGTGCCGGGCGGCCTGCTCATAGGTGATATCACGAGGGCCGGATATCTGGACGATGCCACCTGGGATCGTCCTGATCGCCCAGACCAGAGCGTCGACCACATTTTCAAGAGAAACCGGCGCCATCGTCATGTCGGAAAACGGGGTAACGGGCTTGCCCTGTGAGAGATTTTCGATCCATCCCGTGAGCAGTTTGTCGGTTCTGGACAACACCTTTGTCAGGCGGACGATCACGTATGATAGTCCGGCGTATGCGGCGATGGCTGCTTCGGCCTGGGCCTTCTGACGGCCATAGACGCTTCCGGGACAGGTTGGCGTTGTCGCGGGGGTGTGCGGTTGTGCGCCGTCGAAAACCTTATCGGTGGAAAGAAAGACCATATGCGCCCCTTTGGAGTGGGCGTGACCGGCAAGAGCTTCAACAGCGCGGACATTCACGGCATGACTGTGCGCCGGATCATTGCGGCAATCGGCGATCCGCGCCACGGCGGCACAGATGACCCAGACCGGTGCCTCCGGAAGTTCAGGCCAACCCGCAGGGTCCGCTTCCAGATCAAGATGCAGATCATCCGCGCCGGCACGATCTTCTCTGCGCGTTGTGCACCGCAAGTTGACGCCGTCGGCACGTAACCGCTCACCCAGGGCGGCACCGATCATGCTGTTTCCGCCAATGATCAGAACGTCAGGCAAGGTCTTGTCCTAGGCTCCCGGCTTCTTCAGGCCCGAGCAGAGCGCGATCAGGTAGTGCGCCATCGGATGAAACCCGGTGTGCACCACTTCGTCGTTCATGGAGAACATGGATACGCTTGAAAAGTAATCACGCATCAGGGACTTGAAGTCCGGCATCGACTTGCAATTGACATGCCCCTCTCGGCTTTGCGGTGAAGCATAAGCCTGTGATTCAAGCGATGGCATGCCGATGATTACCGTTGCCTCCGGGCTCAGCGACGCACAGAGATTGTCGAGAAACCGGCGTTCATCCGCAGGCTCAATGTGTTCCAGCACATCAAGGGAGTATGCGCCGTCAAAACGGCCGTCGACCGGACCGCAAAGCATATCGTGAACTTTCGTTTCGATCGGCCACTTGGGATCCTGAATCTGAGCGGCATCTTCTATGAACAACGGGTCGAAATCCGTTACGGTCAGCTTTTTGACTTCCTGACGGACAATCCGCGAAGCAAAGGCATCACCGCAGCCGACCTCGAGAACATTCGCGGCACCGCTTAGAAGCTTGGCGACGAACTTGTAGCGTGACAGCACGAAAACGATTCTTTTCGGATCGTCATGCCATACCTGGTTGCTCATCAGTCCGAAACGGGCAAATCCCACGGTATCGCGAATCTCGATGCAATCCTGGTACTGAGGTTCCATGGTCTTCTTGGTCATCTCAAGTCGCCTATTATCAGGTTTCGAGGGCACGGATTGCGTATGACAATGATCCGCCTTGCTTCATCTGTAACCGTCAGGGTTGACATAATTTTTGATGTGCAGCGCGCCGGGCAAGCCGTCGCGTTGCGGATGCTGACGGGACGTCACTCGAAGAATATAAACCCATAATCTCCGGTATAACCGTTCTGTTCGTAAAACCATTTCCATTCCGCCGGCGTAAAGAATGTTTCGCACGTCAGCTGCCAGTAAAGCAGGTTCATCTTTTCACGTTCGTTCCGGTAGGATTCAACGCAGATGTATTTGCCGCCGCGTGAAACCCGTTCGACCTCGCGAATGGCCTGGGCCAATTCGAAATTGTACAGGTTATGAAACGTGTTCAGTGAATAGACGAAATCGAAATGGTCGTCCGGATAAGGTAATTCGACGGCATTGCCGACCTTCAAATAAGGGCGCACGTCTCCCTTGGCATTCAGGATTCCATATTCAGAGACATCGATCCCGGCAACTTCAATGCCCGGCCGGGCCTGTGTGAATTCATACAGCAGAAACGCCTTGCCGCAACCGACGTCAAGGATGCGATCTCCGGCCTTCAGTCCGTAGTGGGTTGCGATATCCTCGGCAATCGGCAACCAGCGGCCGTCATAGGAATAACCACCATAGCCAAACTGGCGTTCGCCATCCCAATAATCGTAGCCCCACTGTTTCGCAACCGCCGCGCACTCGGATTTATCATGGGCCGTCACGCGGCCGATATAATCGCGGCTTGTCTGCTTTTGGTATTTTTCGAGGAAATGAATTTCATTCATGAGCCTGCTCCGGTCAGCTGTCACGCAGGCGGATTGCCATTTCGAGTGTCCGCAGTCCTGCTTCTCCATCGATCAGAAATGGCTTGCCTTCGCTGGCTGCCTCAATGAATGCCACCAGTTCAAGCCGCAAGGGTTCCGCGTGAACAATGTTGTAGCGGATCGTATTGCCGATCGACATGACCGGGGACAAGTCATCAACCCGTGAAACCTGTGCCGCAGCGTTCATGTGGAAGAACAGGTCCTGCGTCAGCAGATTGGCGACGTACATGCCCCCCTCGCCGTTGACCGTGATTTCACGGACCTTCGTCGGGCTAAGCCAGTTTTCAAGAATCACGCCGATGACGCCGTTATTGAAACGGAACATGGCCGTTGCGATATCCTCATTCGGCCGGCCGATACATTCCGCCTTTTCGACAGATGCGCGCATGATCTCGTCGTCAATGAGATGATAAAAAAGATCGATGTCGTGGGTGGCCATGTCGAGGAGAACACCCACATCCTTGATGCGGCTCGGCTGCGGCCCCAGACGTTGCGCGGTGATCTGAAAAATCCGGCCGATCTCTTTCTGTTCGAGTTTTTCCTTGAGTGCCTTGACGACCGGATTGAACCTTTCGATGTGCCCGACGCCGAGGCAGACATTCATCTTGTTCGCGGCGTCGATCAGCCGGCGACCTTCATCGACGTTCATGGCCAACGGCTTTTCCACGAGAACATGAATGCCCCGCTCGACACACGCACTGACGACCTCGAAATGAAGCGAGGTCGGTACGGCAACGGAAACAGCTTCCGGCCGCTCAGTATCAAGCAGGGTGCGGTAATCCGCATAGCTGGGCACGTTCAGACGCTTGCCGGTCCTGTCGGATGTATCCTGATCGTTATCCGAAATCCCAACGAGCGTGACGTTCGGTATTTCAGAGTATACACGCGCGTGGTTTGCGCCCATTGCACCGACACCGATTACGGCAACTCGCATTGTCTGTTCCCTATCCATAACAGGAGTATGTTCAGCCCGTTTCTTCAACGGGCGCTAGGCGCACCGCAACCGGCACGCGCCAATTATCCGAGAATGTCCCCGACGTCAAACAGGCGCCAGGGACGGCCGTCCTGTCGCACATAAGGGATTGAGGTAACATTTTCCGCATTGCCGGTTTCTGAAATTTTCAGCGGCACGCGCAATGCCGCAGCAATCCGTTCGGCGATATCGCGGAGCGCGACCGTTTCATCGGAGGCGATGTTCCACTTCCCGCTTGGGCGTGGTGTCAGGGCAAAGTCGTTGATAATGATTTCCGATATGTCATCAACATGGACCAGGCTTAACCAGGGACCGCCATCGCGATTGCAGTAAATTGTTTCCCCCTGTCGTATTCTTTGAATCAGTTTCGGCAGAAGCCGCGGCAGCTCGAGATTTGTCCCATAAGGGAAATACAGCCTCAGGATATTCACGACGCCGTTGAAGTTATCCGTGATGTTGCGCTCGGCCAGATATTTGGAGACGGGGTAAGCCGTCGATGGGTTTTCCGGCATGTCCGGTGTGGCAGGTTCACTCAGTGCGCCGTAAACGGCACCGGTGGACAGGTAAATGAATTTGCCGACACCCCGCCTGTTCAGAAATGACACCAGCGCCGGGATATACAAGGCGTTGGCGGCGTAGACGTCGTAAAGCGGCCCGTCAATCAGTGAGGCGGCATGAATGAAGCAGTCGATATCGTGCGGTAGCGTTTCCCAGGTATCCGGTGACGTCAGATCGAAACCCTGCCGCGTCAAGGCGGTCAGCTGAATATCGCCGGCATGCGCTGCGCGGATATGGCTGACGAGATGAGAGCCGACAAAACCATGGCTGCCGGTTATTGCGATCTTCATGTGTGGATCACGGATTTGCGGATTTCCCCAGATACCAGTCGACCGTTTTGACCATGCCGTCTTCAAGCGGCGTGATGGTCAGGCCGTCGATGAGACCGGAAAGCCTGGAACTGTCTGCCATGTGCCGCTGAACGTCAGCAACCCTGCGTTCCACATAGGTAATATCGCCTGTGTAGTCCATGACCTTGCACATCATGTCGACAAGGGTCTTGATCGATGTTTCCTCACCACTGCCGATATTGAAGATACCGTTGGGGATGTTTTTGTTGGCGCCGACCCGGAGGATGTTCGAAACCGTATCTTCAACAAAAATGAAATCCCTTGTCTGGCTGCCATCCCCGGCAATGACCGGCGCCTCACCATTGCGGATGCGTTCAATCGTCAGCGGAATGATCGCGGCAAAACTGCCCTTGTTCTGGCGCGGTCCGTAGTTGTTGAACGGGCGCAGAATGACGATCGGCAGATCGAACATATTGACATACGACGTCAGCAGAAGATCCGCGGCGGCCTTGCCGGCGGCGTAGGACGTTTCAGCCAGCAACGGATGATCTTCGGACATGGGGACGGTCTGAGCCGTTCCGTAAACTTCCGACGTCGACAGATGGATCAGTCTTTGGTAGGCGCCCAGACGGAGGTTTTCAGCGAGGACAAGAGCAATATCCAGATTGACGCTGCACGCACCGGCGGGATTGAAGAATGAATAGCCAAGCGCCTTGGTCGCCAGATTGAAGACGATGTTCGGCTTGACCTCTTTGAAGACAGCACTCATGGCATCGGCGTCCCCTGCGTCCTCACGATAGATCATCAGGGCGTCGCCGTGTCGTGTCTGTGCGGCCTTCAGGTTGGCATCCGTGCCGAGGAAAAAATTATCGACAACAGCCACTTTTACCGCGCCGGCTGCAAACAGACCGTCGACAAGATGGCTGCCGATGAACCCGGCGCCCCCGGTGACCAGACACGTCATACCGTTAAACATCTACACAGACCTTCTTTGATTGAATTGCACTTGCAGAATGGCCGTCCGTTCAGGCGGCGACATTTTTTTCGACGGCCGTTTTCAGGGCGTCAGCGATTTTGCCGATATCATCAGGCGTCAGCTTGGGATGACATGGTAGGGACAAAACCTGCTTGCAGGCCTTTTCCGTTTCCGGGCACGGGACATCCCCGCCAAAGCCGTGCGCAATGATCGGTTCAACGGCATACAGCGGGTGCGGGTAGAAAACCTCACAACCGACGCCGCTTTCACGCAGGGCGTCCCGTACGGCATCTCGGTTGCTGGGGATCAGGACCGTATACTGATGGAACACATGACGGGTCCCCGGTGCAGCAACAGGGCACTGGACGATATGGCCAATACGTTCCGTCAGACGTGCCGCATTTTCCGCACGTGCGGCGTTGAAGGCTTCAAGCTTGTCGAGCTGGCACAGACCGATCGCCGCCTGCAGGTCCATCATTCTGAAATTGTACCCCAAGCGCTCATATTGATAGCGCGCCTTCATGCCGTGATTGCGCAGCAATCTGATCTCGTCAGCGATGGTGTCGTCATTCGTGGTTACGATGCCGCCTTCACCGGTCGTCATGTTTTTCGTCGGGTAAAAAGAGAAGCATGTCGTGGTCAGGCTACCGATGCGTGCATCGTCAATGGCCGCACCGTGCGCCTGTGCCGCATCAGCAATGTAGGCTAGGCCATGCCGTTGAGCGATGTCGATAAGTTCGTAAGCGGGCGCGGGCTGGCCGAATATGTCGACTGCCAGAACGGCTTTGGTGCGTGCCGTTACGGCAGCTTCCGTCTGCCTGGGGCAGATGGTGAACCGGGCCGGGTCGATATCGACGAAGACGGGCTTCGCGCCGGTCATCATGATGGCCGTGGTCGATGCGATAAAGGAAAACGGTGTCGTGATCACCTCGTCGCCGGGACCGACCCCGTGGGCCAGCAAAGCCATTTGCAGCGCAGTGGTGCCGTTCGATGTCGCGATGGCATGGCGGGCGCCGACATAGGCCGCGAACTTCTCTTCGAATTCGGCGACCCGCGGGCCCTGCGCCAGCATGCCGCTTTCCAGGACGTCGGCGACGGCCTGTTTTTCTTCTTCGCCAATAAAGGGTGACGCAAGGGGGATCATCTACAGTTCCTAATTAGAAGACGCATGAATTGCGTTTACATGTTTACAGGTGGGGCAAGGAATCTCGGTGGTTTCAGGCATATTGCCGATGCCGAGCCGCTGGCCGCAGACACAGACGTAATCGATGACCCGCGCAGGATTGCCGGTAACGAGTGCATGCGCCGGGACGTCCCGGGTAACAACGGCGCCCGCACCGATCAGGGCGAACGTGCCGATGGAAATCCCCGGCAGGATGATTGCACCGGCACCAACTGCGGCGCCGCGGGCGATGGTGGTCTGCTCGGCAACCCAGTCATCGTTGGACTTCTGCGTGCCGTCGGGATTGATCGCACGTGGCCGCTTGTCGTTCGTCAGAATAACGCCGGGACCGATGAAAACACCGTCGCCGAGGTGTGCCGGATGGTACAAAAAGGCGCCGTTCTGGACTTTGCAGTTATCGCCGAGCCTCACGTCGAAATCGACGTAAGCACCCTTACCGATAATGCAGTTTTCGCCGATCACGGTATTTTCGCGGATTTGCGCTTCGTGCCAGATGCGGGTCCCGCGGCCGATTGAAGCGGCGTCGGAGACATCGGCACTCGGATGGATGGTTACATCAAGCCATTCGGGCTGGGTCATGCCTGTTCACCTGCCCTGGCGCCGGACATGGGGCGCTTGATGATACCCAGGTCTTCAAGCCAGAACATGCAGCGAAGACCACTCAGGTGCCATAACGCGCGAACGCCGCGTTTGAGAATGTTGATGCGACCGGGGCGGATTTCCTCGATGGCGATGGTGATTTCGCCAATCCGGACCCCGGCACGTAGACTGCGTGCCGCAAGTTCGGTCTCGAAAACTTCTGAACCGAAATGGCAGATTCCGGCGACCGGCTGGATGATTTCGCTTTTGATGACCTTGAGGCCGTGGGTATCACCGATCGGCATCGGAAAGAACAGCCGTTCCAGATGATGAAACACGGCACTGCCGTATTTCCGGATGAATGACCGGGTGTCGGCGCTCGGATCTTCGGATTTGCTGCCGATGATATAGTCGACATCGTTCATCAGCGAGATCGCCTTGTCGATGAACGGGATGTCCCACCAGTCAGCCGAAAAATTGACGACGTATTCCCCGCGGGCGAGAAGAATCCCGGTCTTGAGCGCCAGCCCGTAATCGGGCCATGACAGATTTGATACTCGGACATCGTTGTTGACGGACGCGAGCCGCGCGCACAGTTCCACGGACCCGTCTGTGCTGCCGTTTTCTACCAGTACAACTTCATAGCTATGACCGGTTTCTGCAAGTTGATGCTGAATATCCCGCAAGGTGTCCTCAAGCAGCCCGACTTCATTATAGACAGGCAAGACAATGGATAAATATGGGGATTTTGACATCAAACTCTACAGACGAAAATAAATGGTGACGCCGATTAAAACCAACGCCGGTTCAATCAGGGACATCATGCAACAATTCACTTTGATTAAGAATGTATAATTTCTTCCACTGCAGCAATGAGCCTGAGATCTGAATGACGGCACAGGATTCACGGTTGGGCCCCCATCAAATCCATGCTCCGGATGAAATCGGGATATGATATATCCGCTGCGAAATCAGTGTGCAGTGTATGCGGATGCCATGCAATTGTTGCCTCACCCCCGACGGCGCGGACCTCCTCCACATAACGCCGCATGGCATGCCCGGCCCCGCCATCCGCGCCCCGTGCAAAATGGTTCGCATGCGCATCCATGGCAATCAGGGGGCGGGTGATGATCGTCAGAGGTTTGCCGTCGCCCGGACCCCAGGGAGATACGGCCAGGGCGCTGCCGGTTCTGAACCCCGGAAGCTCGTTAAATCCAAGAGTGCCGTCGTGCTTGAACCCTGCAGCCTGTTGCGCCGGCCAAGTATCCCGCCAGCTGAACCGCAGCCAGTGCTGGCGGCAATAGTCGATATCGGTGCCGGCTATTTCCTTCAATTTGTTGCGCTCTTCCGCCATTCGCTCGGCAGACTGCCACGCACTGAAAGACTGGTGCAGACCGATCCGCCAGCCGCCGTCACGGAATCTGGAGATGACATCGACGACGTCCGGCCGGGCGACGTCGTAACGGGGGTCGGCAAAAGCCGCCATCAGGGATCGTCCATTCTGTGCCGTGCGCGCATAAAAATGAATGACACTTTTGATCCCGAGGTCGGTTTCCATGTCCAGAAGAGCCGGCAGCGTGAAGTAATCGCCGGGCAGGCACGTCTTGCGAAGGGAGCCCATAATCGAGGATTTGTCCTCGGCGCCGTCCGAGGGCCGAAGTCGGGCAAGGACTTCGCGCCCCAGATGAATGAACTGCTTCAGGCGGAAATCGAAACCCTTGGCGATGTAATCGACATCGTGGGACAGAACGATGTGCGCCTGGGGACGCGACCCGAACAGGGCGTCTTCATCAGCGTTCTGCACATGTGCCGCCCAGCGGCGGAGAAAAATGACGATCCGGTTGGCCCAGGCGCATTCCCACATTTCAGCGGGCCAGCCGGTTAATTTAAAAGCAAAGGAATGAACCGGACCGTGAATATCCTCAAAAGCCCTTTCCGCCGTCCCGTGCAGATACCATGCGATGACTGAAAACCAGGCTGTGCGTTCCCACAAAGGGCCGTCGCCATCACGGCTCAGGTGGACAGGAACGGCCAGTGAGCCGTCGATACCGGCATCGCCAGCCCAGTCCGGCAAGGAAACACGGACCAGCTTGGGGGGAAGCGGTTCCGCCCCGCCCGTGGCGGCCATGGCCACAGGCAAGCGCCAGATGGCCTCGGCATTATCGCGGCAATAATGCCGGATAGCCTGCGAAACGTAATGGGCTTCAAGCGGGGACAGGGTTGCCCCCGGCCTGGCGGCCGTGACTTCAGGTTTACTGGTCATGATCTGTTTTTTTTTAAGAGTCAGCGCGCACCGTCAAGGGCGTCTTGTCTGAGCTTGATGCACGATCCAGGGCAGCAGCGCAGGATCGTGAATCAGATAGTCAATTATACCGCAGCAGGGCAGCGTGAGCCGTCAGTTACGATAGACGGACTGTGTGGCCCGGGGAATAGCATGCTTGGTCAGGACGTACTGCAACAACCGGGCACCCATCCGGGCTTTGCGCAGGAATTCCCCAAGTGATGCCTGGCGGAAAGCTTCACGGGCAAGATACTTCGGCCGGAAATAGAACTGCCGGATGGCCTTGTTACGCATCGCCATCATCTGTTCCAAAGTCACATTGTTTTCGATCACTTGCGGCGGCGTGAATCGCGGCGAAGGTTCGCGTGCGAAATCCCGCCAGTAATCATGATCGACGATGCCTTCGCGCAGGGCTTCTTCGTACATCTCCGTACCCGCATAGGGGATCGTGACGGAAAATTCCGCATAATCAGTATTGATGCTAAGAGCGAAGTCGATGGTTTTTTGCATGTCTTCCATGGTTTCATCCATGTTGCCGAACATGAAGTACGTGACGACAGTCAGACCCGCTTCCTTGGCCAGTTTGACGGCCTGACGCGCCTCGTCTGGCGTGATCCGCTTCTTGATGCGTTTCAGGACATGCTCGGCACCGGACTCGACGCCATAGTTCACACGGCGGCAGCCGGCCTTGTACATCAGGGCCAGAAGTTCCGGGTCGGGTTTGTTGACGCGGTCACGAATGGCCCATTCAACCCCGAGGTCTGCTTCGATCAGGCCTTCGCAGATTTTACGGAGCCGCTCGCGGCCCCAGGTGAAGGTATCATCATAGATTTCGACTTCACAGATTCCCAGTGCGGCAATTTCGCGGAATTCTTCAACCACGCTCTCAGCCGAGCGTGCCAGAGTCTTCTGGAAGTTGAGCTTGCAGAACGTGCACTGGTGCGGGCAGCCACGGCTGGTGATCATGGTGGTCACGTAGCCTGTCTTGCGGCTCATAACCGACGTGTAGTTCTTTACCGGCAGCATGGTCCGGTCCGGTTTCGGAAGGCCGTCCAGATCGCCATGAACATAAAGCGTATTCGGATACGGCTTGACCCCCCCATCCTTGAAATGAAGCCCGGGAAAGCTGTTGTCGATAACGTCGTTTGAAATCAGGTTGCAAAGGTTCAGAAACGGGACTTCACCGTCGCCGACGATAACACTGTCGATGAACGGAACATCCAGGGTTTCCTGCGGGTAGATGCCGAGGTGCGGGCCACCGTATGACAGGTGACAATCCGGCAGGGCCTCCTTGATGCGCTTGCCTGTGATATAGGCCGGATACCAGAGATCGGTCCAGGCGGATACGCCGACGATGTCCGGGTTATAGGCGACCGCTTCGGCGACGATATCGTCATAGGACATGTTGGCGGGTTGCGCATCGATCACTTTGACGTCGTGTGGGGACATGTACTTGATGGTTGACGCCACCCAGAGAATACCCTGTGGCGGCTTATGGCCGATGCCCTGCTCTTCCTCGTTCTGCGTTGGGACAAAAGATTGCACGCGGTCCGTCAGCGGGGGCTGAATCAGCAGGACGCGCAACGGCCGACCGGCGGACATCATCTCCGTCGGCGCCGACTCAAGAGCGTTTTGCGCCTTAAGCAGGAATTCCTTCTGGCCCATGATCTTTATCCTATACTGCAGTATGTACGTTTCATGTTGAAACGAATTGTTCGAATATGCGTGTTTGCACTTGAATAATCAATAAAAACAACCGTTTTGGTCGATTTGCCGCTGTTTAGCGGCGCACTGCGATGACCGTCATCATGTCATGCAGATTCAGTATGATGGATTTGTCCATCAGCCCAAGCCGTGTGATCAGCCTGCCGATCAGGCTCGTTTCATAATCGGGGCCGAGGACCCCCCTGCATATGGCTCTGACCGAACGGCGGACACCCGGGTACAGCACGTCAATGACCTGGAATCCGTGGCGTTCCAGAAGGATGGTCAGGGACTTGCGCGTAAAATTATGCAAAATCGTCTTTTGCCGGATAATGCGCCAGTTGGTGCCCCGCATGCGGGCATTGAGACTGCCGACATCGCCGCAAGAGACAGCCAGCAAGCCACCCTGGGTGATGTCATCCGCCATTTTTGAGATATACCGCTCCGGCTCGCGGATAACCGGAATGGAATCCCATATACAGAAGATGTCGAAATCCGAGGCGCTGGCGGTATCAAGATAGTCACCGCTTTCCATGTCGAGCCCGAGTTCAGTCTGACCGTATTCGACGGCCGAACGGGAAATGTCGATTCCCCGAAGCGCGGCAAAGTGTCCTTTGGCCGTATTGAGAAAAAACCCGTATGCACAGCCGATCTCGAAAAGACGTTTCGTTTTGGGCGCGTCGATGTAGTTGAGCAGGGACTCGACCCGGCTGCGGAAATTCTCCTCGAGGCTGTCACGCTCGCGCAGATAATCCGCGTATTCGTTGCCTTTGAAATAGGATTCGCTGAACAGTTCATCGACGTCGTCGGCACTTGGAATGTGTTTCCGTGTAATGAATCCGCATTCGGGACAGCGCAGATAATCATCTCCCGGACCTGAAGTGAGTGCCGTTTCACAGGCGTTGCACTTGCGCGTATCACCCTCGAGGCTGGCCATACTCACGATCAAACCACAATCTTATCTGTGCGGGTTTCGGTCAGCAGTTTGATGACCCATATATCTTCGACGACCCGGATGTCCTGCTCATTGCGGATGACCAGATTTTCCAGCGCACCGGCCATGACGGCACCGGATGACAGAACGGTGTCATAAACCCTGCGCCTGCGGTCACGGTTTCGGGGCAGCATGAAAATACTGTAGAGGACAATGCCCTCCAGCCTGGGGAGTTCGCGGAACACTTCTTCGAGCATCATGTAACAGCCGTTCATGGCGTATTCCGTCGCGCTCAAAAGATACGGGTGGCCGTTTCGCTGACAATAGTCGCGAATGACGAGATTCTGGACATGCTGCGCTGCCCGTTCACCGAAATAGGGCCGGCTGCCGATATAACCTCTGTAGCCTGATCTGTTACTCATCGAAATCTTCCGGCAGACTGTAATCCAGCCCGATTCGCGTCGCGCCGCGGATGGTGATCGGTTCAAAGAACTCGCCGAGTTTCTTTTGTGCATATGGCGACATGATGCTTTTGAAGCGGCAATTCATGGACCACCGGGTGGTATCTTCGACGTTGATCCGATTGCCGTGCATCAGGGTCTGGCTGAACAGCAGGATGTCCCCGAATTTGAGATCGAGGAAAACCGCCTTTTCTGCAACCGCGTTATACAGGTCTTCCGCACTCTGATCGTGCATCTTGTGCATAGTTTTCTGAACGGCACGGTCTTCGCTGGGGGGAACGATGTACATCGTTTTGGTGCCGAAACAGTCGACCAGCGGAACCCATTGCACCACCTCGAAAGAAGAATCTCCGTCCCACACATCGGCATGGATGGGGAGAAGGGAACTGTCGTCCTGCGGGAGCTGCACGCTGAGACCGATGCCGCGCTGCATGGCAAGCTCGTTGCCGACAAGGGTCTGCAGGGATTGCCGGGCCAGGGCAAGGTATGCCGGACGAAACCAGTCGGCGCTGCGCAGCGCATTGATCACGGCAAGCCGAAGATCATTCAGCGTCGACGGATCGACATGCGCGGCGATGTCATCGAGGAATTTGCCGGCGTCTGCCGGAATATCCAGCCCCAGATGGCCGCAGGCTGCCTTTGCGACATGGGTGCGAATTCGTTCCAGCGTATCCGGGGACTCGGTCCTGGCGATGACATAGCCCTGATCCAGAAACGATTGAGTCAGGGTCCATTCCTCGTCCGTCCAGAATGGCGAGCGTTCCAGGTTTTGCGTCATGATGCTTTCCCGGTTCCGGTGGCGGTTGTGCGCGAAAGGGCGACTTCAATGGCGGCGGCCAGCTGTGGCGGCTGTAATCCGGCTGTTTCGAGCATGCTGTCCTGTGAACCGTATTCGGTGGGGAAGCGGTCGGGCAGGGCCAGGCGAAGGACCGGCGTGCCGGTCTGACCGCTGTCCGACAGATGCTCGATGACGGCGCTGCCGAGCCCGCCGGTCCGGACGTGCTCCTCGCAGGTGACGATCAGATCACTGTCCGCCGCCAGTTCATCAACCAGTCCGGTATCCAACGGCTTGACGGTATGCATGTTGACGACGCGACAGCGGATGCCCCTGGCCTTTAATAGCTCGGCGGCGTCAAGCGCCCGGCTCACCATGGCGCCCATCGCAATGATCAGCACCGGCCCTTCATCACGGAGAACAATTCCCTTGCCGATCTCAAAACCGTGTTCGGGTGATGAGACGATCGGGTCTCCCCCCTTGGCGAGACGGATATAGATCGGATGCGGCCAGTCCAGCGACGTGTCCATGAAACGAACCATTTCGTCGGCATCCGCAGCGCAGAAGATGGTCATGTTCGGCAGCGGCCTGAAGATCGAGATATCCTCGATCGCGAGGTGCGTGGGTCCAAGCGGGGCATAGACGACGCCGCCGCCGTTGCCGATCAGCCGGACCGGCAGATCATGCAGACACAGATCGACGGCCACCTGCTCGAAGCACCGACGGGTGATGAATGTCGCGATGGTGTTGAAATAGGGAATATACCCTTCGAGTGCCAGGCCGGCTGCCATGCCGACACAATGCTGTTCGGAAACGCCTTCCATATACCAGCGGTCCGGCATTTCGGCTTTCATTTCATCAAGCAGGCCGGGGCCGAGATCGGAACCGATAAACACGACGCGCTCGTCGCGTTTGGCCAGCTCATATACGTGGTTGATACAAGCCTTACGCATCAGACGTCTCCCAACGCATCATACATTGCCGCAATCTGTTCGGCAGGGAACCGTGATTTATGGTGCCAGGTCGCTTCGCCCTCGGCGAAGGGAATACCTTTGCCTTTGACCGTGTGGCAGACAATTGCCGACGGACGGCCCGGCGTGAACGGGAGCTTGTGCAAGGCATCGCGGAGCGCCGGAACGTCATGGCCGTCGGCTTCGAGCGTGGCGAATCCGAAAGCCTCGAGTTTCTTGGCCAGCGGCGATAGATCAAGAACTTCATACGTCGGACCATAGGATTGAAGCTTGTTGTAATCCACGATCAGCAAAAGATTGTCGAGTTTGTGTTTTGCCGCACTCATGGCGGCTTCCCAATTGGACCCCTCATTGATCTCGCCATCGCCGGTGACAACGACGACGCGATGATTGCGGTGTCCCATTTTTGCGGCAACGGCCATACCGACACCGATCGACAGGCCATGTCCAAGCGCCCCTGTCGATGCTTCCACGCCGGGCACTTTTCCGGCTTCGGGATGGCCGCCGAGTATCGACGTCTGATGGCAAAACGTCGTTAGCGTCTCGCGTGAAATGAAGCCCTTGTCGACAAGCATGACATAGTGCGCCAGGCAACCATGGCCCTTGCTGAGGATAAAGCGGTCGCGACCTTCCCATCGCGGCTCGTCGGGGCGATAGTTGAGAAAATCGTCAAAAAGAACGCGGACGATTTCGATCAGCGACATCGAGGATCCGACATGGCCGCGGTTGCCACCCTCAAGGGCTTCGATCACCAGACGCCGCAGGTATAACGATCTTTCGTCCAGCGGAGGCGTGTCGGTCACGAAGGCTTCGTGTTGGAGTGCATCATTCATATGGAAAACCTTTATCAGAGCTGAGGGCATGCATCACCATACTTTGGGCATGCTGTCGCCGGGTGTTTCGGTGCGCGGCGGCGGGGTCATTCCCTGTTCGCCGGGACTGCCATTCGGGTAAAAACGGATTCAACATGATCATGGCCCATCTGAGCGCATACAGAGGGTACAGAGCGCGGAGCCGTGCGCCAAAGTCGGGGTCATCGTTGAGGAACAATTCATGCGCGGCTTTACAAAACCGCCGTTTCTGTAATTCGTCGATGTGAAAGCCCGGATGCAAAAGAAAGTCGGCGGTCAGTTTGGCGGGATCGTCCCATCCGAAATACTCGAAATCGATGAAGACAAGATCACCGGCCCTGTTGCGAAGCGCATTGTGAAACCCGAAGTCGGATGGGCTCAGCGTCTGCTGTGTCAGGGGCAGATTCTGATCAAATTCAAAATCATGGGCGGCGTATTTCCCGTAGACACTGTCGATGAGCGTATCACGGGCAGACTTGAACGGACCTTCAAGGAAATCGTTGATTACAGGCTGGTCTGCTTCGGTCAGCTTCTGAAACCGCACGTCTATCTGCCGGGTAAGTTCGCCTACTGAAAGACAGGCCTCGGATGCCAGCGGCAGGGTGTCGGCACCGGCCTTGTCGCGAAAGCCGGAAAGTTGCCGCACAAAGCCGATGGCAGCATCGAGATCGCGGCGTTCCGGCGTATCGACGGCGCTGCCCGCAACCCAGCTGTAAATGCCGATGCCGTGCGCGTCATCGCGGGCAATGGCCTCCGGCACACAGTCGGCACCACAGCGGTTCAGAAAGGCCAGTCCCTGAAACTCGGTCCCCAATCTATCCCTGGGATCGCCGAGATCACGAACGTAGGTTTTAAGCGCAAACTGTTCGCCCTGTGCGTCAATTCGATAGACCCGGTTATTGCCCCCGCCGTTGACGGGAACAACCTCGTCAACGGGGCGCTTAAGCATGCCGTTGGCAAGCTCGGTAATCGTATCTGGGATCACGTCAGACACCGGGTGTAAATATGGCATCGGTTATATGTTGCCAGGACGGCATGATCTTATAGGGCCCGTCTGCAGCACCGCTCGGCGCAAACAGATAACGTGTGATTTCCTCGGGGAAAGCGGGTTCCAGAAAAACTTCGGGTAAGTCATCGATAAAGATACTGCAACAGCAAGCTCCGATCCGGGCGACCTTGTCCGCCCGCGTTGTTTCAAAATGGACATTCTCGGGGGACAGACCGAAACCATGGCGGTCTTTGTCAAAGAAACCCTTGCTCTGCATCCAGCGCCGCGCGGCATCGCGCAAATTGACGCGCTCGGGATCAAAATGACCATATTCGGTCTTGTGACTGATGATCTGCACGACGATGTTCTTTTGACGGCACACCTGCAAAAAATCGCCAACCCCGTCGATGAGTTCCGCGTCCTGCATGCGGGCGCCATACCCCTGCCCCTGAAGCTGTTGCCATTTCATATCGCCGTCATCCAGTTCCCGAACCCGGTCGCGGATCGCCGACTTGGTCTGATAGATGGCGGTGTCGACGAGGCCGCTGTCACGCGCGAGATTGCGGAACACCCGGTCATATCCGGCAATGGTGTTGTCGAAATCGATGCCGATCCTGAGGGCGGGCATGGACGTCGGATGTTACTTCAGAAGTGTCGTGATGTAGCGCATCAGCGGGATCTTCTCGATATACCCACGATGCCCAAGAATTCCGACTTTCATGGCGCCGGCCGCATTACCGATAAAACCGATATCTTCAATGCGTGCGCCTGCAGCAGCCAGGGGGGCGGTCACGGCGAGAAAAGCGTCGCCCGCGCCAACGGTATCAACCACCGTTTTGGTAAAAGCCGGGATTATCGTCAGACCCTTCCCGTTCTCATAGGCGACGCAACCTTCGCGCCCATGGGTGATCACGAACCGGTCACAATCGATCATCTTCGGCAATTTTTCGGCGGCAATGACTTCAACAGGGCTGAATTTATCCCGGGATGCAAGCTGTGCCTCGGGGGCGTCGATGCACACGAAATCCGCCTTGCGGAATTTGGTGATCAGGTTATAGCCGAGGTTGGCACTGTTGGTCTGCGTATTCGCGGCCAAGAATCTGGACTTGTCGAGAAGCACCTCGATTGTCGACGGGCTGATCAGGCCGTGGCCGAAATCACTTGCGATAACCATGTCATAATTACCCGCGCGCGCCGCAACCAGGTCGTTGAATTCCTGCTGCAGCGGGGCCGGTAGCGGAGAGTCTTCAAAGAAATAAACTTCGAAAAGCTTGCGCATATAGGACGGGTTGATATGCCGGAGCTTGCGCGTTGTCGGTGCGCCGGCGCGGCGGACGCACGTCATCTTTACGTTCGGCTTGAGATGCGCACGAATGAAGTCTTCGTGGTCATCGTATTCACCGAGACAGGTCAGGATTTCAACTTCGGCGCAGAAGTTAGACACCGTATTGGCAACTGCGAAGACGCCGCCGGCAAAAAGCTCCGTTTCCTGGAAACGGGTTGCGATGATGTTTTCCTTTGCGGCTTTCCCCATCGGCACGACGTATTGATATTCATCAATAATGGCGTCACCGACGATCAGGACCCGTTTATCAGACACGCTGTCGATCAAGGACGTTAGCCGGTCGATCGGATTAGACGGGCGCATGCTTTCCAGATAATCCTGGAGCGGACGATCATACACATCGAGATACTTGTTGATCAGGCTTGAAGAACTGAACGTGATATCCTTCGTAATTACCAGCCGGCCTCCATGGCTCTCCACGGCGGCTTTTTCCTTAGAGATTTTACCTGTGACATCGTCTTCCGGATTTTCGTAATCCGACCCCTTGACGTAAACATCCGGCCGGATTGCTTCCAGGACGTGCTCTGCCGATTCACCGTGATTGATGCCAACGGCGTCGACGCAGCCGATTGCAGCCAGCATCTCCGCCCGCATTTCCTGACTGAATATCGGGCGGCCCGGGCCTTTGTTGACATAGGCATCGGCGGTTACAGTCACGAACAGAACGTCGCCTTCACGGCGGGCGCCTTCAAGGTGGCGAATATGCCCCATGTGGACGAGATCAAACACACCGTGTGCAAGCACGACGGACTTGCCTTCCTGGCGATAGGCATCCGCCCGCCGGCCGAGATCTTCGAGCGTAAAGACCTTCTGCCAGGCGCGGCTGTTATCGTCCGTGCCTCTGTCCGGCAGGTGTGTTGATGGTGGTTCGTTTGTCGGGGTCATATGGCAACGGCCTTCAGTATGGGGCAGGTAAGTATCGAAAAATAGATCATTTCGGGCGGATCAGTTTTGCTTGGCCGGCGAAGGCGTGTTCGCGGCTTCATCTCCGCTCAGCAAAGGCCGAATTTCATCGACATACGGCTTATAGCGTTCAACAAGCGTGCGAAGGCTTTGAATCAGCTTTTCCCGCTTTTCAGCTGAATACTCGTTCCTCGGGTCCGCTGCCGTATTCAGGGTCGCGATAATTTTATCTTCCAGGAGCTTGAGATGAATCTCGCCCGGTTTGATCTTGACGGCATCAACACCCGCGGTGATGACCGAGCGTGCACTCATCGTTAAGCCGGCAACGACAATCAGGGCGCCGAGAGTGACGACCGCGGTCTTGATGGCAATGCCCTTGTAAGCGGCTGCCGTTGATTTGACGGTGGGTTCGGTTTCCGGCGCGGGAAGTTGATCGGTCAGTCCGGCTGCCGCAAATTCATCGAACACGGCTTTTTGCTTTTTCTGAAGGGCTTCGTACGCGGCCGGGATATCAGGACCGGATCCCATAAGGCCGAGCTCACGGATATGAAACACATAAGCGCCTTCCTTGCCGCTGAGAACGGCACGATAGCCGAGAGGCTGGTTGTCAGCAGGTTTCATGTGGTCAGCTCCAAAATTATGTAGCGGTTGATGCGTTCCTGGGTGGCATGGCGGAATTATCTTGCCGTAACACGACGTCCATGAGCCGCAACAGCGCTTCCAATATCAAACCGGCCAGAAGTGCGCAAAAGAATAGGTGAAGAATAAGGTAATAGTGAAATCCCATATCGCTGGTCATCGCGATGGTAATCGCGCCGATCGACAATGGATAAAGGAAAAGGATCGGGATGCCCCATTCCCGCCGGAACAGATAGAATCCCAGTAAAACAAGGCCGACCGGGATCAGCAGCGGCTTTACGTACGGAATGTCGATTGACGCAGAACCGATAGCGATACGTACCGGCGTATTCTCAAAAAGACCGCGTTCAAAACGCTTCAGGATGATACGGGTTAGCCAAAGCGGATCGGAGACGATATCGTTGATGACCTTATCGCGAAGAACCTTGGCGTAGGCTTCCGTGTAACGGACATGGGTTCCCGTTTCATTTCCGGGCAGTTTCTCCGAAATCGGCTGTCCGTAATCCGTTATGACCCTGTCCCAGAACAGATAACCGTATTTATCATCGAAATCACCGAGCCCGCCCCAGAAGGAATGCCAGAACAGGTGGACTTTGACGCCGCCGCGGTCGGTCGCAACGTCACCGCCTGCCGCGCGGACGATTTTGACTGTCCGGTTCTCAAGGTAATTGAAGTAACTGTTCACGGCGGTATTCGTCGACATGAAGGTGACCAGCAGAAGCAGCATCATGGCGCCCTTGCGATGCCATTTGACGTTGCTCAGAAACAGGTAGGCGACAAAAGTTGCGGCAAACGTCGAGATACACTCGGTGCGGACATGCCGGAAAGCGCCGAGAACGACTCCCGAAGCAAGGGGGGCAAGCCAGATGTACGTGGCGATAAACCCGCGCGTCTTGAGGAAGTATCTGTGGTTGATGAACAGCGGCAGATTGATGGCCGCGATCAGGATGCCGATCGTGATTGTCCAGCCGAAAATATTGTTGCGGACATAGACTTCATGGAGCTGAAACGGATCGGAACCCAGCAAGGCAACCACGAACAATCCGAAAAATTCCAGGCGGGCCGTCCAGAACGCGAGATACAGGGCGCAAAGCGCAAACACAAAACCAAGCCAGGAAGCGGCATTGTGCCTCGGGGCATATGGATCGCCCCCAAGATAGATGTCCGGCAGGTACAGCGGCATGCTCAGCCTGTCGAATGTGTTACCCAGTTCGATTTCCCTGCCGCGTTCGTCAAGGGCTTGGCGGGCCGCCTCGGGCGTCGGTGCCGGCCGTGGATCTTCAAGTGCAGCGATCGGATACAGGTCCAGAAAGTGATAAAAATAGACATACTGGCCCTGCCTGGAACCGTAAACGCCGTCTTCCAGACTGTAGCTCGTTTCAAGGGATTCCGTATTGCTGCGAAATGTTTCCTGCCAGACGACAATCGACAACAATGCGGCCACCAGTACCGCAAAGCGTAACATGGGCCTGTTCCTGAGAACGGTACGCTGGCGTGAAAGATGTAGAAAATTGCGGGACGGAACAGGCGACATCAATTCATCCCGGCAAGGTAGGGTGCAAGCGTACGTGCAAGAACGGCGGCACCTGCCGGCCCTTCAATCACGCTCAGGTCCGGCTGTTCGGCGCCGAAAGCCTGATCGAAGCGGGCCCAGGCTGAAATCAGCAGCTTGCCTGTTGCGGCATCCCGGAAACCGACCCGTCCGCCGGCTGAACCGGTGATCAGCAGACGCCCGTTTGGTGTCATCGTTAACATTTTGACGATTTCAGGTAGCGGAATGACCCGCTCCTGACGCCACTCCGGGATATTATAGATGAATGCCTGCAGAATGTGCTGATGGTGATCGGCAAATGCCATTCGTGTCCTGTCAGCGGAAACCGCGACACCGGCCTGGCCGGTGACACCTTCGAGATGTTTCAGCCGGGTCCCGGTTGCGATATCCCAAAGCACGATGTGATTCAGCGGGCTTATGCCTCGGCTGGCCGAAGAGAGTAATCGGTCGTCACCCAGAAATTTCAGGCCGTAGGGAATCCCCTTATGGGCCTTGATGCCGAAGTCCCCGTTTTCGAAATAGCGGATCTGCTTCAGCGTTTTCGTATCCCAAAGACGGATTGTCTGATCGCTGCCCGCGGTTGCGAAGGTTTTGCCGTCCGGTGCCATCTCGAACATGACCCGGCCAAAGATATGTGCCCGGAAGGATGCCAGTTGTTCACCGTTCACCAGATCATGAACATCAACCGTGCCATCCCAGAGACCGATCAGGGCCTTGCTGCCGTCATGTGTGACGATGCCGCCCGTAACATGCTCGCGGGCTTCGAGCGTCGTGATGTTGGTGAAATCGGGCACCCGCCAAAGCTTGGCGGTTTTATCGTCGCCGCCGCTCAGCAGTGCTTCATCGCGGTAGGTGAAATTCAGCAGCAGAATATCGTCATCGTGAGCCTTGAATGACCGCACGGGCATTCCGGTTTCGAGATTCCAAATGCTCAGCCATCCACGGCTTGAAGCCGCAGCAAGATAGCGGGAATCGGACGATATCGCGATTGCCGTCAGGTGCGGTGCGATCGGCTCAAGTGTTGACAGGTCATCGGCGCGCACAGGTGCGGCGATGCACAGGGCGGCGATCAAAAGAGCGGCAAGACCAGTGACAAGGCGCAGTCGGGCAATCATTGAAAGTCCGCCTTCAGGACATCCCACAGCCGTCGCGCCGGGTCGGCGAATTCACCACTCCCATAGATGTCGGCAAGCAGTCTGCGGCTTTCCATTTCGATGTCACGGGTCATCGCCGCCGGAATTTCGTCAAGCGTTGCGTACATCGGGAAGCCTTCATAGAAGCTTTTGTCCATGGAGTGCGGATCGAGCAGAAGTCCCACATACGGACGTCCGCCCGCCAGTGCCTCAAACATCGCCCCCGACAGTGCGGAGCCGATCACGACATCCGACCATGCGACGTTGTCCTTGAAGGATTCCCTCTTCAGGACCGGGCAGTCGAGCTGGAAGTGCCGTGCGATTTCCTCGAAATAGCTTTTCTTCCAGCGTCCCCGTCCGGGGTGCAGCTTGTAGCGGATATTAACATAGCCGTGTGCGTTCAGGTCCTGGACCGTGCGCACGAATGCCTCATACATGTTGGCGTTGAGCCCGGCGAAATCCGAAAGATTGAATGCGTACTGCAGCAACAGGACGTTGGTGTCCCGGGGCGGTGTATCCCCGGAAGCCGGCTTCCAGTCCGGTGAGGTGTACTTGCTCATCAGCGGCGAGCCGATGCGCACCCGGTTTTCCGGCCCGTCGACGGCATCAAGCCACATATCGTTGATCCGGCCCCAGCTCAGGCCGCGGGTGACGCAGCGTTTGAAGTCAGGGTCGCCGCCAAGCGCTTCATAGCGCAGCCGTTGCGGTGTGTGCGGGCTGTGCCAGGTGTAGTCGACTTCTATCCCGCGGTTGCGGGCGATTTCGATGAAAATGCGCGGCGGTGGATTTCTGACGCCGTCGACGATAATGCGTTGCGGGCGAACCCGGCCCAAAAGGCGTTCCGCGGCAAGCACTTCGCGGGCCATCATTCTGAAGCGTCCAGTTTCGAGAATCTGCTCGCGGACAAAGGCACGCTGAAAGGCAAGTTCACCCTGAACCGGCTCGCCAAGAGCGGCGGCCAGATCACGCTCGATTTCGTCCAGACGTGCAAGATCACCGGAAGAGAGTTCGGGCATTTCCTTGCGGACCAGCAGAAAACCCTTGCGGATGCATCGCCACAGCAGCGCCCCGCGCCTGGGAATGGTGCGGCCGATGAACGCCGGCGTCAGGCCGCCCTCGAATTTGTCAAGAAGCGGCTCGGCCATGTTGGCATTGATCAGAAACAGCACCCGGCGTGATGGCGGGGAAAACATCGTCCGGAGACGCGTAACGGCTTCCAGGCCGAACGCATACAGCGATACCGCGGCGTTTTTGAAAAGGCTCTTTTCAGGCGGGACATAAACGCTTTCCCCGATCTGATGCGTTGCCGCCGCCGTTTCGGCGCGGTCCACAAATCGGATATCCAGATCCCGGCAGATTTCAGAGACGATTTTTTTGCGAAGTGGCGGATCGATCACGCTGACATCGTAGATGTAATCGAAGAACAGGATGTCATCCGGTTTGAACCGTTCACAGAGTTTTCGGAGCGAACGATCAAGGCGGTAATAGTTCCTGAGGAACATCGAGACTTCCGGACCGAACAGGCGCGCCAGGGAAATCCCCCGGAACAGGGTCGGATCATTTTTATCCTTGTTCGGAATCCAGTTGTTGGCGCGGAAGAACAGATCGCGGATCAGTGAGTCGTCGGGCTTCCAACCGAGGAGGCCGAGTTCAAAATAGATGCAATGACGTCCGGCGGCGGCGAGCTTCTGCCAGATCAGCCAGTTACATGACACGATCAGCGTGTCCTCGTCATCCGCATCCAGTTCTTTGACATGCTCTTCACGGCAGACAAGGGCAAGCCGCGCATAGGTCGATTTGATGTGCGGCTGCAAGCCGTCGAAGAGGCTGATGCATGGCCAGGTATCAGCGAGCGGAGCGTCTGAAGAGGGGTGGTTGTGGTCCATCATCATACCTCTACAACGCGGACGCAGGCGTTGCCGTATTTGTCTGCCGCGCCGACACCGATCCGCCGCACGTCGGCCAGCGGCAGTGTGTCGCCATGAAACGCGTAGTGCCAGCGGTCACCGCTTTGGGAGAAATCGAAATTGTCATGTATGAAACGGTTGCCCCTGGTTTCGATAGCAAGAAACGGTTGCGGTCCGAAAACCCTGCCCCGTTTTGTCTCAACCGTCAGGTTCGGTACGTCGTCGGCCGGATTGCGGTCCAGTTCCAGTGTAAAGTCGAGCGCTTCGGTGTTCGCTTCTTCTCCATAGCCAAGGGCGGTTCGGAAAGCCTCCACTTCTTCGGCGTACTTGAATTTCACGTTCGGATATTTCTTCTGTGCCACCGCTGTAAGCTCGCGCACGTAATCGACTTCAGGCCCAAGGTCGCGCCAGTCGTGGCTGCAGATGCCGACCACTGAAACCTGTCCCGTATCGGCGCGTGCAAAGGCCTTGTCCATTTCTCGCTGGTCGATGGAGGCAACGCGGCTGAACACGTTCAGTGCCCGCCCGATCACACGGCGGCACTGTCCCGGTTTCTGATAATCGTCATGGTCCGGGTGATAAACCGACCAGTCCGCCGGCGCTCGGCGCCAGTCACCGGAACGGCCGTTGCGGAAGTCGATCATCTGATCCAGTTCGGTGCTGTCGTCCGTCGCCATGTTTGAAATATCGAACGGAATGAACTGCTCGAGAAACCAGTGGCTGTCCGGGCGTTCGGCCTGGAACCCGGCACGGAAGGCAACGGGGAACCATGCGCGTTCGATCACCTTGCGGCACAGAATATCCCAGAGATACGGGGTCCGCAGGTAGGATGTCGCACAACGATGCGCCTCGTTATATGTGGACATCGGATGAAAGTGAAAATGCACCGCGTCGGCGCAGTCGGGATCGCGGGCGAGAATTTCCTGATAGTGATCGAAGATATTGTGATGCCCCATGTCACGGCGGCGCGGGTTCACGTCGTAACCGACGAAATCGAGGGTATGCCAGTTATAGACCCAGCCGGCGCCGAACGAATCCGGCATGGCATTGCGAAAGCCGGGGGACATGCACCGCTCCAGCATCGCATTCAGCTTGCCCCAGTCGGCCATGAAGTTGGTGCGGTGGCTGTTGAGTGATTCCGCGACCTTGCCTTCGTTGCCGCCGAGATCGATTTCCCAGTTGCGCAGTTTTTCCAGCGTCGACGGTGTCTTCGGCAGGCCGGTAATGCCGAACAGCTCCTCCAGCCGCTCGAACGATGCGGCGGGGGACTCGTAAAGCGGCCCCTCTGTATCGATGGCGTGGACGATCAGCACCAGTTTTTCTTGATCACTCATGGATATGTCTGTGTCGTTTCAGGTTTTGAGAAAATGTCACTGTGAAGGTGCGGGCTGCACGGGCTCGGTAAACCCCCAGCCCCGCCATTGGCCCGGGTCACGGTCAACGAATGGCGTGATGGCTGCCGCATAACGCTCGACGGCGGTCCTGAAATAGTCCGGGCTGTCGGCGGGCTCGGTGTTGACCTGCGGCATGATAGTCGTCTCGAAGCGGCCGGGACCGGTACGCAGTGTACACACCGGCAACACCACGGCGCCGGTCTTGCGCGCAACTGCCAGCGGCCCCGTCGCCAGGGTAAGTTGCGATGACATGAATGGGACGGTTTCGGTATTGCGCCCGCTGTTCCCGATCATGAATGAAACCACGCCGCCCGACGTCAGGCGTTCGCGAATGGCCGCCAGGGTGTCGGCGGTCTTGTCATCGGGTGTCATCAGACGTTCATACAGATATTTGTCCTCGGCATCGCGGCGGACCCAGTTGATGTAACGGATTCCGAACCGGGTTGATGAAAACCCGTGTTCCGGTCGGGTGAAGTGGCTGACGGGTAATCCCATGCGATGCCAGGCCATCTTGTCGACGAGCGAACTGAAGGCGAAAACCGCAGACCAGAAAAGAACACCTTTTCCTTCCGCCCGTGCCTGTTCGACATGCTCGGCCCCTTTGATCTCAACCGACGGGTGCCAGCCGCCGGGCAACAGGGTGCGCAGACAGTGAAAGCGTTCCTCGTAACGATCGGACCAAAGCTCGACGGCCAGGTCGCGAACATGCGCGGCATGCTTTGTTCCGGCAAGCCCCAGCGCCAGCAATGCCGCATCCTCATCGGTACGCTCCGGATGCAGCCCCGTATTGAAGCGACCGAACAACCGCGTAACCGGCCACCAGGCCCGCTCCGGCAAGGTCCAGGCCAACAGCGCCTGCACGCTCAGGCGCGGCAGCTCGTAGATATCCATCGGTCTGATCAGCCGTGCCGGCATTCATTGCACCCAGCGGTTTTCATAGATCGCGATCATCTCATCCAGCCGCGTCAGGTTTTCCGGCGTGCATTCGCTTTTCAGACTTTCAAAAGCCTTATTGCGTGCGTCGGCGGGGGCCGGCCGCAGGCTTCCGGTCCGCGCGATCATCCGTGCGGTCGCTTTCGTGGTCCGGGTGCCGAGAAAAGCCGCGAGCTCTTCGGCCTGGCCCCGGGGGTCGGCGGCCAGATCTTCAAATATCGCAATGCGGATCCGGTCTCGTTGCTCTGATGGCAGCGACCTGTAGGTTTCCAGAGAGCGCGTCAGATATCCGTGAAACATATGAATGACGCGGTCGGCCGGCCCGGCGCTCAAGAACTCGTCTTCCCATCCGTCCGCCATCAGATGCACGGCGGTGTCCTTGTGGCGCAGGCAGAGATGGACGCGATGCAGAGATTCGCAGACATTCCCGCCGGCCATGCGGCCGCGGTACGCGTCGACCAGATCGATGGGGTGGCGCAGGACTTCGATCACCTTCAGTACATCCGGGAAGGCATCAAAATGAATGCCGATACGTTCCATCTGGTAATGCGCATGCTGCTGCAGGATCGGGGCCTCGCTGAGAATCCGTTCCGCCGTGTTTTCCCGTTCACCTGCAAACATGCGGCGAAGGTATCGCATCGGAAACGCACTTTTCAGAATGCCGGACTGGTCCCCCGGGCGGCAGTTGACGTTACGCCCGAGGTAAAGGTTGTAGATATCAAGGTCGGCGGAGGCACGCAGCAGGGCAACGGCAGCGTCACGGTCCATCTTGCCGAGGCTGAAAAGATATCCGACGTAATCGTAGATTTCCTGAATACGTTCAAGTTCGACCCGCTCGAAACTTGATATCAGCCGGCACACCGTCGTCTTGCCGGCCCGCGGCACACCATCGACCATGACGAAGTGACGCAGCATCTGCGGCAGACGGCAAACCTCGGCTGGGTGTGCGGGCTCAAGCGACGGCGTAGCCATGAACACAACCGTTCTTCAGAA
Organism: Rhodospirillales bacterium; assembly: GCA_040218645.1. Lineage (GTDB taxonomy): Bacteria > Pseudomonadota > Alphaproteobacteria > Rhodospirillales > Casp-alpha2 > UBA4479. The sequence continues at coordinate 362,394 of JAVJQZ010000013.1, read as the reverse complement.
ATGATTCCAGGACCGCGAGTCCGGCCGTGCCGCTTTTTTCCGGGTGAAACTGGACACCCACCATATTGTCATGGACGACGGCGGCAACGATTTTGTGGCCGTCATAATCGCAGGTTGCCAGAACATGTTCCGGATTTTCCGGCGCCGCGGCAAATGAATGCACGAAATAGAAAGCGGTGCCTTGCGGGGTGTCCGCCAGAAGGGTGCCGTCCCAGGCCCGGCCACCGCGCAGCAGGCCATTCCAGCCGATATGCGGCACCGGGTGCGGCGTGCCGTCGGCACCGTGCCCGGGGATCGCCGTGACTTTACCGGGAATGAAACCGAACCCCGGATGATGGCCGAACTCTTCACTGAAACTCATCATCATCTGCATGCCGACACAGATGCCCAGAAGCGGCCGCCCGGTCTCCGCAAACCGCCGGATCGCATCATCAAGGCCACGCGCGCTGAGTGCGCCCATGACGGCCTCGAAAGCGCCGACGCCCGGCACGACCAGCCGTTCCGCAGATGCAATCTCATCGGGGTCGGCGGTCAGTCTGATGCGGCCGCCGCACGTTTCGAGCGCTCTCGAAACGCTGTAGATATTGCCGCTGCCGTAATCGGCGATGGTGACTTCGAAACTCATGCCGCGCGCATCTCAATTCCGTTCTGTGCAGCATGGGCTCGGATGTCGCCAATCTCCAGTTCGCCATAGTGCAGCACATGCGCCAGGGCGACGGCGGTAACGCCGCCATCGTTGACCGCAGTCGCCAGATGCGAGACCTCGCCCATGCCGCCGCTGGCAATGACCGGGATCGTGACCGCGCCGGTCACGGCATGCAGCAGTTCGACATCGAAACCGCTCCGCGTCCCTTCACGGTCGACCGACGTCAGCAGAATTTCACCGGCGCCCAGTTCTTCACCCCGGCGCGCCCACTCAATGACATCGAGCCCGGTGTGTTCGCGGCCCTGGTCGCAGTACGCTTCCCACCCGCCGCCGGCCGGGTTGCGCTTGGCCTGGATCGACAGCACCATGCATTGCGATCCGAGCGTGCGCGAAATTTCCGTGATCAGCGCGGGCCGCCGTGCCGCCGCCGTATTGATGGCAACCTTGTCGGCGCCGACACGAAGCAGCGCCTGCGCATCATCGACCGAACGGACACCGCCGCCGGCGGTGATCGGTATAAACACGTTGGCAGCCGTCTTGCGGACAAGATCGGTGATCGTATTGCGTTCATACAGACTGGCGACGGCATCGATATAGATGATTTCATCGATCCCCGCAGCGTAATACCGCTCCGCGAACGCCTGGGGATCGCCGAGTTTCCGCAACCCTTCAAGATGAACACCCTTGATCAGATAGGGCGCCTTTACGTCGAGACGGGCAATGAGCCGGACGTTAGCCATCAGCGGTTTTTCGCGGACCCTTCGGCGCCGATACGGATGCGGGCAATTTCGACATTACGGATGATCCGTGCACCGTTGACGCGCTGGAACGGATCGTCTTCCGTTTCAATGGTCCAGGCGCGCATCGGGTCTTCAGGCCGTTTCGGCATCGCGAACGGCATCGGGAAAGGAAACCATTCGAAATCGATAACGCGGTCGGACCCTTCAAGAATCCGTTCAATCCAGGCGCGTGAGAAAATGTTCCAGCCCTTTTCCCATGGCGCATTTTCATTATTGGCGCGGCGTACGCGGACGATGACGTCAATGGGGTCCGGGTTGATGCTGTTACCTATATAGACGGTGCCGCCGTCACGGGTGCTGGAAATCAGATTGAGGATCGCAGGTTCCGGATCATCGAAGATACTCAGGACGCCGTTACAGATCACCACGTCATGGCGTTTTTCCGAAAACAGACTCTCATCAAGAACCGAGCCTTCCTGAAAATCGACGTTCGGCTGGACTTCACGCGCTCTGGCGACCATCGATGACGACGGCTCGATCCCGGCCATCCGCCAGCCAGGGAAGCGTTGTCCAAGATAATAGACGAACTCGCCGGTGGCGCAGCCGATGTCGAGCAGACTCTGGTCTGCGCCCCTGCCTTCTTCTTCAATCAGGTTGGCAATGAACTGAAAGATCTCTTTCGGTTTTTCGAACCTGTTTTCGGACAGGTAGATGTCGTCATCGGCGATCCGGACGCCGCCGACGCCTTGCGTTTCGTCGCTCATTCATTCCTCCAGACAGAATTGCGCAGCGCCCATTCACCGTTTTCATATTTCCACAGGTGGGGAGAGCGGAAGTGGTCGCATAGGGTCTTGAAATAGTCGCGGTCCATGACCGGCTGCTCGAACATCTTCGATGCCGTCGGGAACTCGTTCTCCGGGATGCTGAGATACTTGAATATCTCATCGGCAAACCGCTCCGGATACTCGCCGTCATACCGGCGGACCAGGGCAACGCCTTCCTCGCGTTCTATATCCCCGGAGCGGATTTCCTGCGCGGCATCGTAAGTGGCGCGGCCAATGCCGAACTTGATGAACGTGGTGTAGTAGTGGAAATCATCGATCTTGTCGTCGATGGAATTGTACTTGCTGTAGGTGCCGGGCGTCCGCTCCGGTGATGGCTCGAACCCGCCGTGTTTCTGCGAATAGTAATAACAGCTCTGCGGGTGCCATTTCAGATAATAGCCGAGATAATGAACTTCGGTGCCGACCCGCTCGATGTCGTCGGGGTTGGCGGGCAGGTAGGGTTCGAGATCGACATCCTCGAGCCCGAACTGACCGGTCAGATCCGCGTACGATACGCCGCCCAGGCTGATCTCGGATTTGTCGTTGGCGGTGAAATACGATGAGTCGCGCTTGGCCTGCGCGACCTGACCCTTGGGGTTGCCGTACTCGGCCTCGTTCTCGCCAAAGAACACCAGCGGCACGTCGTGAAGCACGGACATCTTCGGTGCCAGGTTCTTCTGGCCCAGAATGAACGGCTGGAACGGGTGCAGGATGGTATCGACGGCAAGCCGCGTCACAAGCCGGTGAACCCGTCCGTTCGGCGTGAACAGCTGATTGTCGAAACCGGCATGAATCCAGCGCTCGAAATTGCGCCAGCCCCACTCCGTATACAGATGCGGTGCCCACGTGACGGTCAGCGGATGCATGCCGTATTCATGCTTCAGCATGTGCGCGGCATAAAAGCTGTCCTTGCCGCCCGAACCCGGAACGATGCAGTCGTAGCCGCCGTCATTCTTGCGGTGTCGGTCGCAGAGATCACGCAGTTCGCGTTCGCGCTCGTCCCAGTCGATGGCGTGCTTCTGTTCGGTGACCCGGCAGGCGTCACAGATTCCTTCCTTGTCGAAATTGATTGTCGCCTTGGCGCTGTCTTTCGTGTGTTTGAATTCGACGGTCGAGTTGGGGCGCTGATTCGAGATCACGCAGCGGCGGCAGAATCCGACATCGCCGGGCAGACCGTACTTGCGGTCAAGGTTCGGGCCATCCCCTTCGAAAGGACTGTGATCGATGGGCTGCGGTTTGCTGATTATATCCACGCTGTTCTTTGCTCCGTAGGTCTAGTCGGTCGTCTCAGGAAAGTGCCTTGAACCAGGCGTCGGTTGCTTCGGCGATGGTTTCCGGCGTCCACAGGGGGGCGTCGCGCCAGGCGTCGATGTATGTCAGCATTTCCGCAACGCCATCCTCGAACTTGACGACGGGCTGCCAGCCCAGCTGGTTGCGGATCTTCGAAATGTCAGCCCACGTGCAGTCGGGCTCGCCGGGGCGTTTCGGAATATACTGCGCTTCGCATTCCAGAAGCTCGACCAGGCGGTTCACGCTTTGCGGGCTGTCGGCGCCGATGTTGTAGGCTTCGCCGCTGATATCGGTTTCTGCCGCGGCAAGAAATGCGGCGGCGACATCGGTGACATATATAAAGTCACGGGTCTGGGTACCGTCGCCGACGACGGTCAGCGGCACGCCGGCGAGTTTTTGTCTGAAGAATACGCCGAACACGGCGCCATACGCGCCGGTGGTGCGCACGCGCGGTCCATAGGCATTGAAGATACGGATCGAATTCACCGGCAGTTTATAGACCCTGTGCCAGTGCAGCGCCGTCTGCTCGCCGAGGTTCTTGCTCAGGGCATACGGGTATTGCGGGCTGACCGGGTGGTCTTCGCGGGTCGGTACCTCGGCCAGGCCATAGCACGAACTCGACGCGGCATAGACGAATTTCCGGACATCCGCCGCACGGGCGCATTCCAGTACCCGCATGGTCCCCATGACATTGGTTTCCATATAGGCCGACGGCTGTTCTATCGACGGCACGATGTCGCCGATGCCGGCAAGATGAAAGACGTAGCGGACATCGGCAAAGACCGGATCACCGGCATCGAGGGTGCAGATATCCTGCTCGGCAACGGCAAGGTCGGGATTGCCGGCATGATGAGACAGGTTTGACGGACGTCCGCCGGTCATGTTGTCGATGACACGGACGGCATAGCCGCGATCCAGCAGCAGATCGACCATGTGACTGCCGATGAAGCCTGCGCCGCCGGTGACAATGGCGATGGGTTTTGACATTACTTCGCGCCCAGGGCCTGCATGGTGCGGACGTTGTAATACCAGTCGTTGTCCATGCTGTCCGGCAGCTTGCCTTCCTTGAACGCCTTGCACAGCCCGCGCACCGCATCCTCGACAGTGTGCTTCGGCTCGAAACCGATCATGCGGCGGATCTTGTCGGAATTGACATGATAGGAACGGTTGTCGTCGCTTGGCGTGGTGATGATCTCGACCTCACCTTTTTCGGGGAACTCCTCCATCACCACCTTGCGGACGATCTGCGCGAGATCGGCGATGGAATGGTTCTGGTAGCCGGCATTGAATGTTTCACCCTGGATCTTTTCCGCCGGCAGACGCAGTAGCAGTTTGTAAAGATCGCACATGTCCTGAATGTGCAGGTTGGGGCGCAACTGGGCGCCGCCGAAAACGGTGATGACGCCGTTGGTGATGGCATGGTTGGTCAGAATATTGACCGATACGTCAAGCCGGGTGCGCGGGCTGTAACCGCACACCGTTGCCGGCCGGATGGTGACGCAGGTGAAGTCGTCCGACATGTGTTTGAACAGGTTCGGCTCACACATGCCCTTGTATTTGTTGTAAAGCGTCAGCGGCACCAGCGGATGATCCTCGGTCACGTCGGGGGCATCCGACACGCCGTAGACCGAACTGGTCGAGGCATAGATGAAGCGGCGCACACCCGCTTTCTTGGCGGCGACGACCATCGGCTCGAAGCAGTCCAGATTGGTCGTCGTGCTGAGGTCTTCATCCAGCACGAAGCTGGCGTCATTGGAGATGCAGGCAAGATGGATGACCGCATCATGACCGGCGACGGCGTCGGCAAAAGCGGCGGTGTCGCGGATATCGCCCTTGATGATATTCAGCGCGGGGTGCTTCGGCAGGGTTTCTTCGCCGAAATACATGATGTCGAAAACGGTGATGTCGTATCCTTCGTCGAGCATCTGCGGCACCAGAAGATTGCCGACGTACCCGGCGCCACCCGTAATCAGGATTTTCTTGAATTCTGCCACTTTAAGTTCCTCTTTTGTTACCAGGCCGTCCAGCCGCCATCGACGACGACCATCTGACCCGTCATATAGCTTGAAGCATCCGATGCCAGGAAAACCACGGCACCGAGCATTTCATCGACATGCGCCATGCGCCCCAGCGGGACGCGTGCGCCATAATTATTCTGAAAAGTATCGTTCTGGCCGGACTCGATTCCGCCCGGCACCAGCGTGTTCACGCGAATGCCCTTGTCGCCCCAGTACGTTGCCAGATAACGGGTCAGCTGGACGACGGCGCCTTTCGACGCCGCATAGGCTGCCGGCGTGGTGATCCGCATGCCCATGTATTCCGAGCCTTCATAAATTCTGAAATCGGGTCCGACCAATCCGTACGTCGAACCGGTCTGGATGATCGATCCGCCACGTCCCTGGGCGACCATCTGTTTGCCGACGGATTGCGCGACCAGAAACATCCCGTCGATGTTGACGCTCATCACCTGCCGCCAGACGTCAAAGTCGAATTCCTCGAACGGCACGAAAAACTCGCGCGGGTCCTTTGACTTGGATGCGGCGTTGTTGTGCAGGACATCAATCCCGCCAAAATGTTCCGTGACGGCGGCGGTCATGTTCTCGACGGACGGCTTGTCGGCGACGTCACAGGCAAGGCCCAGCGTCCAGACTCCGTACTCGGCGGCAATGTCGGCGGCAAGGGATTCGGCGGCGGTCTGATCGAGATCGATCACCGCGACGCCGGCACCGTTGGCGGCCAGGGCGCGGGTTATCCGCTGGCCCTGGATGCCACAGCCGCCGGTCACCACGGCGGTCTTGCCTGTCAGGTCGAACAGGTTTGAAAGGTCTTTCTCGCTCATTCGCCCTGATTTTTCATTTTGCTTTCGGCTCTCCGGGTCATGATGAATTCGACGTACTCGAAATCCGCTTCGGTATCGATGTCGATCGAACGCTCTTCCGGCATCTCGTACAGGATCGTCATCGCGTTGAACACCGTATCGTTATCCGAAAACAGGGCGTGGCGCGTCCATACGAATACCGACGCGTTGAGGTCATAGCATTTTGGCGCGTCCTGTCGACGTTTGATTGGCTCCGCCGTCGTTTTTGACAGGGCGACGCAGCCATCCGCCGTTTCTTCGACCAGATTGAAATACGGCGAACGGCGGGACGGCATGCCGGTCAGCAGGTTATCGGCGCCGCTCGATTCCAGCTTTGCGACGGCGCCGCGGATGTCGTCCAGTGCGCGGAGCGGCGATGTCGCATCAAGGTCGACGATGGTGTCGATCGTCGTTCCGGTCAGGCGTTCCACTTCGGCGGCGCAGTGTCGGATCGCGGGGATCTTGGCCGCGGTGTCGCTGGCCAGGGATGCCGGGCGTTCGACGGCGAAATCGGCCCCCGCCGCGATGCCGGCGGCCAGGATCGGATTGCTGTCACTGGAAACCGCAACCCAGTCGAAGACGCCGCTCATCCGGGCCTGTTCAATCGTATGAGCCAGCAGAGGCTTGCCCGCCAGCATGCGCAGGTTCTTGCCCTTCACGCCCTTCGAGCCGCCCCGCGCACAGATGACGGCGAGCCGTTTCATGCGGCCTGCCATGTGCCGTTCAGGGCGGCGCTCTCGGCGGCATCGATCAGGCGCATGACATCAAGGCCTTCGCGAATATCGCAGATGACGGAAAAATCGCCGGCGGTCATGGCGGTGTGCTGCGCCATGTAGGTTTCATCCCGACCGACGTCGAAATGTTCGACATTGCCATCCGTATCCAGTGTTCCCTGGATCAAATCCAGCCGGACCGACCCGGTATCGGTGATGGCCAGAATTTCCCGGCGCGTCCGGCTGTCGAGATAATTGATCCCCACAGTCAGCGACGGCACGTTTTCGGTTTCGATCAGCAGCGAATAAACATCGTCGCTGTCGATTTCCAACGTACCGAACTTGCCGCCGATGGCGGCAACGCGCCGCCAGGAACCGAACAGCCAGAGGGCATAATCCAGTTCATGCGACAGGTCACGCAGCACGCCACCGCCTTCGGCACGAATGGAGGAATAGCTCCAGCGATAATCGGTGTCGGGCCGCCAGTCGGGCAGATAGCTGCCGGTGTAGACGGTTGCGGCATGGACCCGGCGACCGGCAATCACGTCGCGGAATTTAAGCAGCGCCGGATGGAACCGGAGATTGTATGCGACCTTGATGGCGGCGAAGTTCTCCGGCGGGTTTTCCGAACCATGATCGTAGACCGGTTTCTCGATCAGCAACTGCCCCTGAAATCCAGCCAGGCTCAACGCCTCGATATCGTCCCTGTGCTCAACCGTTTTCGATGCAATGACGGCATAATCCGGCCGGAACGCCTGAACGGCGGCATCGATGGCATCGAAGCGTTCGGGATGATCGACGGGGCGACGGCTGACGACGGCGACATCGTGGCCGGCGTCGTCGAGCAGGCGGGCATGGCGCTGGCCGATCGAGCCGTATCCGATGATGAGAGCTTTCAACGCACGTCCCCGTTTCTGATATCGGCCTGGGCCCGCTCGAAGTCATCCAGACGACCGACATCCAGCCAGTATTCGTGGATCGGGAAGGCGGATGTGCCCCAGCCTTTACCGATAATCCCGGTGAACAGGCGGGTCATGTCATACCGTCCCTGTTCGGGGATCAGATCAAACGCGTCGGGCGACACGACATATATTCCCGCGTTGACGAAAAAGCGGTGCACCGGCTTTTCGTCGATACCGAGGATGCGATTGTCTTCCAGATCGACAACCCCGAAAGGGACTTCCATGTCATACTCACGCACGCACATGGTGCCGGCGGCGCCGGTTTCTTCGTGATAACGAAGCAGATCCCTGAAATTGACCCGGGTGATCAGATCCCCATTCATGACGATAACCGGCAGTTCAGGCCGTTGCGGCAGGAGTTTGAGCGCACCGGCGGTGCCGAGTGGTTCTTCCTCGTGCAGGTAGGTAATGTCGATGCCCCAACGGCTGCCGTCGCCGAAGTGATCGACAATCGACTGCGCCAGATAGTTGACCGAGATATAGAACGTCCGGAAGCCATGCTGGATGAAGCTGTCGAGGATGGCTTCGAGCAGCGGCTTGTCGCCGACACTGAGCAAAGGCTTGGGTGTATTCGATGTCAGCGGACGAAGCCGTTTGCCGAAACCGCCGGCCATCAGGATAACCGGGTTCTGCGGATACAGGACCTGTTCCTTGACGGAATCGACGTGGACAATGCCGGCGAGAACGCCGTCGGATGTTACCAGCGGCAGCTGGCGCAGCAGGTGGGCATTCAGAATGGCCAGCAGGTCCTGTGTCGGCAGGCTTTCCTCGGCGGATTTCGGATCGCGGTTGGCGATCTCGATGGCCGGGTGTCCCATCGTATAGCCTTTGAGCAATCCCCGGCGCACGTCCCCGTCCGTGACAGTGCCGATCAGCCTGTTGTCGCTGTCGGCAACAAGCGCGATCTGGAAACCGCTGTTCTGGATTGCCAGAATGGCTTCCTTGATCGGGGCCTCAGGCGAAATAATGGCTTTCTTCCAGTCAGGCATTTTTCGTCTCTCTTGCGGGAATGCCGACGACACAGACGTCATCGATAATATGGCTTACGACGACCGCACCGGCACCGACCGTCACGGAACGGCCGACCCGTTGCCCCTGAAGCACGGTCGCGCCGCATCCGATGTGGCTGTCGTCGCCGATGGTGACGTCACCGGACAGCACGGCACCGGGGGAGATGTGGACAAAGTCGCCAAGCGTACAGTCGTGATCGACCCGTGCACCGGTATTGACGATGACCCCCCTGCCGATCCGGCACCCGGGCTGAATGACGGCACCGGCCATGATCTGCGCCCCCTCGCCGATTTCCACATCACGGCCGATCACCGCTGAAGGGTGGACGACGTTTGCGAACTCATAACCCCGGTCCTTCAGGTTATCGAATATTTTGCGCCTGGCGGGACCGGCTTCGGTTGATCCGACGCCGAGTACGAGGCGGATGTCGGCAGTCGTTAGCTCATCCAGAACGCCGTCATCACCAATAACGTCGACACCTAGGATGGATTTCCCGAGCCGGGACGGATCCTGATCCGTGGCCCCTTTCAGGGACATACCCATGCTCAACAGGGCATCGATCACAACCTTGGCATGACCGCCGGCGCCGATAATGATCAGGGGCCGCTCAGCACTCAAAGCGGGTCATCCTTCGCCAGATCACACGGGGCGGGCTTGCCGACCCGGTTCCAGTACTGCATCGGTGAGACGCCGGTGCCGGGGCGTTTGACGCCGATGTTCCGGGCTGAGAGCGTCTCGCCGGACTTGATGTCCTGTAAGGCGACCAGACTTTTTCGGGCAACCGCTGTGGTTTCGATTTCAGATGGTTGCGGCATTTTGATCCCGTCGCCGATCATCAGTTCGATCTCACGGACACCGGAAATCAGCGAGGTCAATTCATCAGGCTCCAGGGATGCCTTGTGGTCGGGGCCCGGGAGTTCGCGGTCCAGGGTAAAATGCTTTTCGATGACGCAGGCCCCGAGTGCGGCGGCGCAAAGCGACGCAACCTGGCCGGCCGTGTGGTCGGAAAACCCGGTGCTGAGGCCGAATGCATCGCGCATGGTGATCATGGCCTGGATATTGGCTTCGCTGGCAGGAGTCGGATACGCGCTGGTGCATTGCAGGACGGTGACCTTGTCGGCCAGTGCTGTCTGCCCGGCGGGGGTTGCAAAGGCTTCGGCGAATGCCTTTGGTGACGGCGGCGTGCGTCCCCCTGTCAGGCCGAACGCCAGGACACCAAGCGCATCGCGAACCTCGTCAAGAGAACTCATGCCGGTCGACAGGATGATGTCACAGCCGGTCTCTGAGATTTGCAGCAGAAAGGGGCCGTTGGTGATCTCGCCCGACGGAACCTTGATGATTTCAAGCCCAAGATCATCAGCCAGAAACTGCAGGCTTTTTGAATCGAACGGCGTCGACAAAAAGACAATGCCATTTTTGCTGCAGTAGTCGCGCAGCTCGAAGTGCCAGTCGTACGGCAGCTCCAGCCGTTTCAGCATATCGAGCTGGGACTCCGCCGCATCGGTGGTTTCGTTCTGATAAGCAGCCTTGGGCGCGCTCTGAGACGCCAGCTCATCGGCATTGAACGTCTGAAACTTGACGGCGTCCGCCCCGGCGGCAACGGCGGCATCGATCAGCGCAAAAGCCATGGACTTGTCGCCGTTGTGATTGACCCCGGCTTCGGCGATGAAGAAGACGCTCACGATGCGGCCCTCTGTGACGGCAGGTCGTAAAATGATTTACGCGCCAGACCGGCAAGATTGATATCACGCAGAATAGCGGCGATACGCGCCGACGCACCGGGACGGCCATAGGGCTTATCCCCGTGCCGGGCGGTCTCGGCAAATGCCGGATCGATCACCCGGCTGATGGCATCAGAGACGGCCGTTGCGTCGGCATCGCAATCGACAACCGAAGCGGCGCGTAACCGGCCCTGCTGACGGGGGCCGATGTTGACCGTCGGTACGTCCAGTGCCGGAGCTTCGATGATGCCGCTGGACGAATTGCCGATGACGGCGGCACAGAATTTCATGGCGCTCAGATACCGGGTCTGACCCAGTGAATTGAAAAGCCGCGCCCGTTCCGGGTTGCGGACGACATAGGCATCAATCCGGCCGGCGACGGCATCGCGGCCGCTGTCGGCATTGACGCCGGTGAAGACGGCAATGTGGTTCTTGAAACCGTCAAGCGCACCCAGCAGCGCATCGATTTCCGCCGTTGGGGCGCCTTCTCCATGTGTTGCCGGGTGAACCGTGATCAGGAAATACGGCTTGTCTTGTTCTATCTCGAGGGCCGTCCGTGTTGCATCGGCATCAAGAAGTGCCGTGCGCGTCAGGTGGTCCAGCCCGGGCGCGCCGGTCGTGAACACTGACGCCGGTAGCTCGCCCATCTGGACGATCCGTGCGCGATAGGGGTCCGCCGCAGCGAAATGCAGCGAGGCCAACTTGGTAATGGCGTGGCGCATGGCATCGTCAATGGCGCCTTCCGTTACCTCGCCGCCGTGCAGATGGGCGATTGGCACCCGGTGCAGCGATGCCGCAAAGCCGGCCGCAAGAATTTCATAACGATCCCCCAGCAAAACGACCAGGTCCGGGCTCAACGCGGCGAGGGCATCACCGACACCGGCAAGGGCTTTGGCGGCGGCAGCGCTGATATGGGCCGGGGTATCAACGGAAAGATCCAGCGCCACGCGGGCATCGATCCTGAAACCGTCCTGTTCAATGACCTCAACGGTGTTGCCGAAACGGGGTTCGAGATGTGTGCCGGTGACGATCAACTGCAAATCCAGTGTCGGGTCGTTCTCGATCTCGCGCATCAGCCAGAACAGCAACCCGTATTCGGCACGGGTTCCGGTGACGACGCAGATTTTTCGCGCAGAGGCCATTCAGGTATAGCCGAGCCGGTCCGCGAGTTGTGCACTGGACGGAATATTGATCAGCCGGTCGTAGATGTCCTCGGTCACGGTAAGGTCGCCCTTCGGTGCGGTGACGAACGGCGCCAGCAGATGCATTGGCCGCCATGCCGCCCGGGTCATGAACCCGGCGTCGTTGGTGGCTTCGAGCACGGCGTCGCGGAGCACGGTGTCGGCCTCGTCGAGCAGGATCAGGTTGAGCCAGTAATTGCTCTGCCCCCAGGCGGGCTCATGGAAAGGCTTCAGACCGGGCACGTCGGCGAAGGCTGCCAGATAGGCTTCCGCCAGCCGGCGTTTCTTGGCGAGAAAGCCCGGCAGGGATTCCATCTGGGCACAGCCGAGTGCGGCATTGATGTTGGGCAGCCGGTAATTGAAGCCGACCGCGTCGTGAATGAATTCCCAGCGGTGCGGCTGCTTGGCCGTCGTCGACAGGTGACGGATGCGGCCCGCCAGCTCGGCATCGTTGCACATGATCGCGCCGCCGCCGCCCGTGGTCACGGTCTTGTTGCCGTTGAAGCTCAGCGTGGCGACGCGGCTCTGGTTGCCGGTATGCACGCCCTTGTAATAGGACCCGAGGGATTCCGCCGCATCCTCGATCAGCGGAATGCCGGCGTCGGCGCAAACGGCATTCAGCGCATCCAGATCGCTCGGATGACCGAAGGTGTGCATGCAGCAGACGGCGGCGATACGGCGGCCCGTTTCACGATTGACGAGGACGCCGTCCTTCATGTCGGCGACGGCTTCAAGGCGGCGCTTCAGTTTGCCGGCATCCAGTCCCAGGGAGGCTTCCTCGACATCGATGAAGTGCGGTGTTGCGCCCGTGTAGGTCACGGCATTGGCTGTCGCTGCGAACGTTAGTGCCGGGATCATCACCTCGTCGCCGGCGCCGATCTCGAGCGCGGCAAACACGGCATGCAAGGCAGCGGTGCCGCTTGATGTGGCGATCACGTGCTCAGCGCCGGTAAAATCCGCCAGCATTTCCTCGAAGCGGCCGACGTAGCTGCCTGCCGTCGATACCCAGGCGGTATCGATGCATTCCTTCACATAGGCCCACTCGTTGCCCTCGAAGCAGGGCTCGTGCAAACCTGCCCGCTCACCCAGCAGGGAACGGAATGTTGCGACAACCTGGTCCGGAAGGGGGCTCACGTCAGCGGGCCGGATAATCGATTTCGTAATTGCCATAGAAATTCGGGCGTGCCCCGGCATCCGCGAACAGGTTCTGCTCCAGCGCCCGCAGCAGTTCCTGAATGCCGTCCTCGACGCTGTAACGCGGCTCGAACCCCAAACGCTCGCGGATTTTTCTGAAATCGACGCGGTAGTTGCGGGGATCGGTGCCGTGTTCCTGATAAGCGATGCGGGCTTCGGGCAGATGCTTGCGGATCGCCTCGACGATCATCCGCTTGGTGAAGTTGTTGGTGTCGCCGCCGGCATTGAAAACCTCGAACGCCACATCCGCTTCGGGGGCTTCCAGTACGCGCTGGATGACGTCGGCGAAATCCTGCACATGGCAGTACGGCCGCCAGGTGTCGGGATCGTAAACCAAAAGATCATCGCCTTCGTACATTTCCTTGGTGAACTGGCTGACGGTCAGGTCAAACCGCATCCGCGGCGCCAGTCCGAAGGCTGTGGCGAAGCGCAGCGCCGTCGCCGCGTAATCGACCTCGCCCTTCAGCGCCAGCAGCTTCTGCTCCATGCCGACCTTGGCCTTGGCGTACAGCGACAGCGGGCTCAGTTCATAGTTTTCGTCGGCAAGCGTGCCTTCGGGGATGAGCCCGTAGTTGGAGCAGGTGGAGACAAAGATTACCCGCTGCATGGCACGGCCATTGAGGGCGTCGATCAGACGCGAGATGCCGTTTTCATTGATGGCCGTGTGGGCATCCGGATATTTCTTGGTGATCGGATCGCCGACCAGTCCGGCCAGAATGACGGCATCGCTGGCACCTTCCAGCCCGGCGTCGACGACGGCCGGGTTGGCAAGGTCACCGTTCAGCACCTCGAAGCCCGGATTGTCGAACAGGCCGAGCAGGATATTTTCGGTGCCGTACAAAAACATGTCGACGACACGAACACGGTAACCGGCGCCGAGCAGCCGCTTGGCGACGACCGGCCCGATGTAGCCGCCGCCGCCGAACAGGGTAACCAGACGTCCGTTTGCAGGGACAGAAGATGCAGTGTTCAAGTGATGACCTTTTCTTGATTCAGGCATGCTACCGCACTCCGGGTGAAATCACCCGAAGTGCGGAATCGCTCTAAAATAACCGTGCCGCTTCTAGATGGCGGCGAACACGGCGTCCTTGTGCACACGCGCGCGAACCTGGCGCCCGAGCAGATTCAACAAAACGGTGACACGGTTGCGTTCGTCGCTGGCTTCGAACAGCGCTTCGAACTCACCCAGTGCCCCACGCAGTACGCGGACCGGATCGCCGGGCTTGAAACCCGGCCCGTCGATGGTTTTGATCAGACCGTTTTCGTCCTGGCGGGCACGGATTTCGTCGATGACCCCTTCCGGCACGGGTGCCGGCGCCTCGCCGAAGCGGATCACGTCGAGGATGCCGACCGTCGAGCGGATCGCCCGCCACGGCGAAAACGACGGATCGATTTCGACGAACAGATACCCGGGGAACAGGGGTCTCGGCACCCAGTCGACCTTGCGGGCATGGCTGCGCCGTTTCAGATGTTTCGGCAGCAACACGTTGAAGCCCTGCCGCATCAGATGAAACACGGCCTTTTCCTCGGCATTCGGTTGGGTATTTGCCACGCACCAGTAGGTCATGCCGGGTCGTCCTCCCTGAGGGCATCGATCTTGTCGATGCCCAGGAACGCCGGCGCCAGCACCCGCTCCCTGTCAAACAGGCTGCGGGCCAGCGTATAGAGCCGGATCGGATCGCTCATGTCACAGACGACAACGCAGTCGTAGTCCCGCAACTGATCCGTGCCCGTCAGGCGCGGCAGCTCCGCCAGCGCCAGATTGTGGATATCGGTGTTGGCATAGAGCGCCAGCTGCAGGTCCTTGTCCATGGCCGACATGGCGAAGATTTCCACCAGATCGCCGTTGCCAAGCAGAACGACCCGCTGCCAGCCGTGTTGCAGACAGGATTTGAAGATGTCTTCGGCTTCGTTGCGCGAGACCCGGAACAGATTCAGCGACTGTGACAGATAGGCGGCGGTCAGGCGCGTCTTCTCGCTGAAACCTTTCGGCGTCAGATAATAGGCGTATCTGTTGGCGGGGGCCTGGGTGACCTTGATCAGGCCCTTCTTGATGCATCTTTTCAGATAGGTGTTGGTCAGGCCGAGGGCGATCGACAGTTCCGAGGAGATGGAGCGCTGCGACACACGCTCGTTTTCATGCACCGCATTCAGCAGTCCCAGCGTGATGCGGTGTTCATTGTCTATCGGTTCGGAACTGAATTTCGCTTTTGTCATCAGCCTTGCCGGGTCAGAACAGATGCCTTAGAGGCACCAGATATGGCGAATCGATGGCTTTTAATACACTGTTCAATATATGAACGTCAAATGCGTTCATATATTGAACATAAAAAAAATCGTGCATGAACAAGCTGCTGTCATTAGTTTTGGCCGATCTTTGCAGGCTGTTCTTGCCGCCAATCGGGGGAAACGGAATTCATGGCCCCACGCGCCGCTGAAAAAATCGCCGTCATCGGCCTTGGCTATGTCGGCCTGCCGTTGGCGCTGGCCCTAGGAAAGCACTATCCGGTCACCGGATTTGACGTGTCGAAATCCCGGATATCCGATCTCCAGGCCGCGATCGACCGCTCCGGCGAGGTCGATACCGCGATGCTCCGGGCCAGCACCATCACCTTCAGCGGCGATATCACCGATATCGAAGACGCCGACATTTACATCGTTACCGTACCGACCCCCGTGGATGAAGAAAACAAACCCGATCTGGGTGCCCTGACGGCGGCCTGCGGCACCCTCGGCAAGGTGCTGTCGAAAGGCAACATCGTGGTGTTTGAAAGCACGGTGTATCCGGGGATTACCGAAGATTTCTGCGGCCCGGCAATGGCTGCGGCGTCCGGGCTGGTCTGCGGCGAGGACTTTTTCCTGGGCTATTCGCCTGAGCGAATCAATCCCGGTGACAAGGAATACACCGTCGAGCGCATCACCAAGGTGGTGTCGGGCCAGACCCCCGAGATCGCCCAGCGCCTGGCCGTGGTCTACGGCCACGTCACCAACAACAATATCTTTGTTGCCAAGGACATCAAGACGGCGGAGGCCGCCAAGGTCATCGAAAACGCCCAGCGCGACATCAACATCGCGTTCGTCAACGAACTGGCGATGATCTGCAACAAGATAGGTCTGTCGACCCACGACGTGCTGGCGGCGGCGAAAACCAAGTGGAATTTCCTGCCGTTTACGCCGGGGCTGGTCGGCGGACATTGCATCGGCGTCGACCCGTATTATCTGGCGCATCTGTCGCGCAGTCTTGGCCATGAACCGGAAGTCATTCTGTCGGGCCGCCGCATCAACGAGGGAATGGCGACGTTCATTGCCGAAGCGATCCACAAGCAGCTTGGCCGGAAACCGTCCAGGATTTTGATGCTGGGCCTGACCTTCAAGGAAAATGTGCCGGATCTGCGAAACTCCAAATCCGCGGATCTGGCGCGTATCCTGGCCGTGATGGGCCATCACGTCGATGTCCACGACCCGTGTGCCGATCCGGGTGAAGCCGAGCATGAATACGGTCTCTATCTGCATCCGGTGCTGAACGACATCCCCCCCGCCGACTGCATCATCGGCGCCGTTCGCCATGAAGTGTATTGCGATTTCACACCCGAGCAGCTCAGCGCCCAGATCAACGACGGCGGGCTTCTGGCCGACCTCAAGGGTATGTGGCACGACATCGACATGCCGGACGGCATCCGCCGCTGGAACCTTTGAGACGTCACGACTATTCGGATGACGGGGCATGTGACGCGGCGCTGGCGGCGGCGCTTGCCGATACCCTGCAGAAGACGCTTTCTGAAAAGCCGCGCGTGACCCTGGCGTTATCCGGCGGCCGGTCCCCTGCCCGTGTGTTGCCGCTGCTGGCGGCGCAGCCCATCGACTGGGCGCGGGTTGACGTGACGCTTGTCGACGAACGCCGTGTGGGGATCGATCATGCAGACAGCAATGCGGGTCTGGTCCGCCGCCATTTTCTCGAGGCCGGGGCAGACACGGCAACGATGCATCCACTGTGGTGCGGGACCTTGTCCGTTGCCGAGGCCCTTTCGGATACGGACAGGCGGCTCAAGAGTCTGCTGCCGGCGGATGTCGCCTATCTCGGCATGGGGCCGGACGGGCATATCGCTTCGCTGTTTCCCGAAGCCGATCCCGCGGCTTTTGAAAGCGCCGCATCGTCGGTGATTGCCACGGAAGCACCGTCACCACCCCATGAGCGGATCAGCATGACGCTCAGGTGTATTCTGGAAATGCCCCGATTGTTTCTGCATGCCGGCGGAGCCGAAAAACGCCATGTGCTGGAACAGGTGGCTGCTCACCCGCCGTCAGCTGCCGTGCCGGTTTCCCTGCTGGTTCATGCCCGCCCGGATCTTGAGGTGTTTGTCTGCGGCTGAATCCCCTCATGCTGAGGAGCGAAGCGTCTCGAAGCATGACCCCACCGTATCCTTCGAGACGGCCTTTCAGGCCTCCTCAGGAGGAGGTGACCCCCTTATGCCGGGCCGCAATCACCCGTCAATGGCGAAGCGCCATTTGACGACCGTTTCGGACGGTTCGTGATTGCCCAGGATCACGATCTGCTGGGCCCGGTGCTGGCGGCCGTCAAAGAAACTGACGCTGTCTTCAAGCCGCACCGGATAATGGCAGACAAACCGCCAGCCGCGTCCGCGCGGGGGTTTCACAAGGACCTCGCCGCCGCCGGCGACCATCGAGGCACTGACGCCCGGATAAAGATGGAAGCGCACCGAGAACGGCTGGGAGCGTGCGCCGGTCAACATTTCCTCGCCCCGCACATCGCTGCCACTGGCATCCAGATAAATGCTGCGGGTGTGCCGAAGTCCGGCGTTCGCCAGATACCCGTCATGGGTCATTTCGATCAGCCGGGCCCCATCGTGATCACGGCGTTCCACGTTGGCTTCCGTGACGGGACCGGTATCACGTTCAGCGATGACGAGTGCCGAATGCGCGGCGGTCGAACCCAGGGCCTGCATCCAGTTCCCGCGCTGCGCATCATCGGCAAGGCGAATTCCACAATTGCCGATCAGCCGGATTTTGCCGGCGCTGAGCTCGAAACTGGCGGGGGCGTGAAAGCCGATGGTGTTTTCAGATGTGCGGCCGCAATCGCAGATCAGCGTCGTCTGACCGGCGCGTAGTCTGTGGAACCCGGTATGCGGGGCGCTGGCCATGGCCCGGCCCTTGCCGTCCGAGGCCTTGATCACGGCGTCGATCAGCGGCCCGGTGTCGGCGGTGGCGCCGCCGATCAGCGCGAAACCGCCATCGGCGTGCAGCAGCGCCTTGATAAAGGGCACCATGCGGTCGAGGGCGGAAATCAGCCCCGTCGGCGGCTCAATATGATGTCCGGTCAGGGCGTCGCGAATTTCCGTCAGGATGGCGAGGACGCAAAGTGCACGCGCGGGCGCGCGCTCGATATGGCCGCCGTCGCCGAGAATCTGCCGGTCCACGTCCTGGCCCAGTTCGTTCAGCCGTTTCTGCAGGGTTGCTTCCATTTCCGGCAGGGCCAGAGCGGCGTTGATGCGGGTCTGATGCACCAGAAACCGGCGCCAGGGATCGACATTGCCGATGCGGATGCGGTTCAGGTGTTTGGCGCTTCTGAGAATTTCCGTCGCCCAGCGGGCCCGGTCATCGGCGTCGATGCCGATGCTGACCGCATCATAGACCGACAGCCAGCGGGTCAGGCGCTCGGCGAGAATATCGCTGCGCCAGCTTTTCGGGTCCCAGCGCCGGTGCCGGGATATCCATGAAGAAATGGCGGGCCACAGATCCGGCGGATTGGCATCGACCATGGTGATGTCGCGAAAATCATCCCTGAGTGTGATCTGGTCGGCGGGCGTGGCTGCGGCATGCGGCGCAAACTGCATGTCGGCGGCCCATGCGGTCTGGGCGCCAAGCCCGCTCAGGCCGCGATGGGGTCCGCCGTTCGTCGCGCCATGCTGATTTCCCTGTAATCCCAGCGGGGCGCGGACACTGGACGGTGCCCTGGACGGCAGAAACCAGTCATAGACCGCCGAGCGGTATATCAGTGTGCTTAACCGCTCGGGCATCACGTCAAACATTCGGTCGGTTTTTCCCCATCGTCGATCCGGTGCGGACAGTGCGGAGATATTTTGTCAAATCAAAGGCACGTTTCAAAGGGGCCGTCATGCCGGCCGGCGTTGAAGCCGTGCAGCATAAAACCCGTCCATGCCGCCGGCATCGGCGAGCAGACAGGGCAGGGTCCTGAGATCGCCGTCAGACGAGATGGCATCGCTGAGACCGTTGACCTCATCAGCCGTGATCGGGATGCGGGCGAAATCAGGCGTGCGTTTCAGGAATGCGTTGATCACGGCGGGGCCTTCCTCGGGCTGCAGCGAACAGGTGGCATAGAGCAGGATGCCGCCCGGCGCGGTCATCCCGGCGGCAGCGTCCACAAGTTCGCTCTGCACACCGTTCAGTTTTGCGATATCTTCAGGCGTTTTCAGGTGCTGCACATCCGGGTGGCGGCGCAGGGTCCCGGTCGACGAGCAGGGCGCGTCCAGAACGACAAAATCCGCGGGCGCCTTCGGCGTCCAACTGCGGGCATCCGCACAAATGGTTTCCGCATCAAGACCGGTCCGTTGCAGATTCTCACGTACCCGGCCAAGGCGCTTTTCGGAAATATCCAGCGCCGTGACCTGCGCCCCTGCGCTCGCCAGTTCCATCGTCTTGCCGCCGGGAGCGGCGCACAGATCAAGAACATGCTTGCCGGAAACATCTCCCAGCAGGCCGATCACCAGACGCGCCGCGGCATCCTGCACCCACCAGGCACCCTCCTCGAATCCGGGCATCGCTGTGACATCGGCGCCGTCACTGAGCCGGACACTGCCATTGAGGA
Source organism: Rhodospirillales bacterium (assembly GCA_040218645.1). Classification (GTDB taxonomy): domain Bacteria; phylum Pseudomonadota; class Alphaproteobacteria; order Rhodospirillales; family Casp-alpha2; genus UBA4479. The sequence continues at coordinate 342,411 of JAVJQZ010000013.1, read as the reverse complement.
TAACGGTCCCGCCGAGCTTTTCCGCCCACCCGGCAGGGTCTTCCTTGACGGTCAGGTCAATTGGCGGCGTTTCAAGGTGCATGGCGGCGATGGCATCGGCACGATCGCGGCCATAGGCTTCGATCCAGCTTTGCCGCAACCAGTCCGGGGTATTGAGGTGCGCCGCATTTTGACGGGACAGCAGCGCCTTGCCTTCGCGTTGCAGCCGGCGCATCACCGCATTCACCAGCTTGGCGAACGGGACCTGACCGACGGCACGGCAAAGATCAACAGTCGTCGCGACGGCGGCATGATCGGCGGTGGCGGAAAAGAAAAGCTGGGCGATCCCGACACGCAGCACATCATTGACGGGGCGGGCCTTGCGCGGCAGCGGGTCCTTGATGCAGTGGCGGATCAGATCGTCGATCTGGCCCAGGCGACGCAAGGCGGTGCGCGCGATATACGCGGCAAAAGCCCGGTCCGGACCGCTGAGCGCACCATACGCCCGCGCCGCAACGAGAGCTTCGTCGAGGGCTTTGTTGCGCTTGAGGATTTCCTGCAGGATTTCGAACGCGGCAAGCCGGGACATCAGCGGATCGGGTGTGCGTCCGTCTTGTGTTGGTCGATCTTGTGTCGATTTGGCGGGCATCTTTTCCCCAGGAGGCTGTTTGGCAGATGTGGCGGCTGCGGCTGCTCATAGGACGGCCACTCATAGGATGGCAAGGCGCAGGCGGCAAAGAAAATATAAAAATATAATATATTTGTATTTACAAATATATAAACACAAAGATAAAGTAAATATATATTATATAACAAAATTAATTTGTTATATATGAAAACATTATGCAGAACAACAGGTTACCATGACGTCTTCAACCATAGAGTCCCTGAATACAAAGTACGCCGCCACTGCCGCACAGGATATTGTTGATCTCGCTATCCGGGATATATTTCCCGAACGGATCGCGCTGGTGTCCTCGTTCGGCACTGAATCGGCGGTCCTGCTGCACATGATTGCCCGTGCCGAGCGGGCCACGCCGGTGCTGTTTCTCGATACCCTGAAGCATTTCGATGAGACGCTGGCCTATCGTGACCGGCTGGTCGCGCGGCTTAGGCTGGAAAACGTCCGCACCATGCAGCCGGCGGCCAGCGATATTGTTGCAACCGACGCCGATGGCATGTTGTGGTCCAGCGATCCGGATGCCTGCTGCGATATCCGTAAGACCCGGCCGCTTGAGCGCGAGATCATGCGCTTCCGGGCGCTGTTTACCGGCCGCAAGCGTCATCACGGCGCCGGCAGGTCGGTTCTACAGACATTCGAGGCGGACGGCCCGCGCATCAAGGTCAATCCGCTGGTGCACTGGGACAATGCCGACGTCTTGGCGTATCTGGACCGGCATGGCCTGCCGCGTCATCCGCTGGCAGACATGGGCTATTCCAGTGTCGGGTGCGCGGTCTGCACGTCCCGTGTCCGACCGGGAGAGGACTTCCGCGCCGGGCGCTGGCGCGGCACCGGCAAAGTCGAATGTGGCATTCATAAAACGCTGCGACCGGACTGAGCCGGCCCGAACGATTCACGTCCGCCGGCGCAAGGGCAGGCGCCGCTTGGGCGCCAGCACTGTTTGCGCTTGGCCATTCATGCGATAAGAAAGATGATCCTGCGCTATGACTGAAAACGAAATGATCGCTTTGAACAATCTGCAGCGGCTGGAATCCGAATCGATCCACATTCTCCGTGAAGTGGTCGCATCGTTCGGGCGGCCGGCATTGATGTATTCCATCGGCAAGGATTCGTCGGTGCTCCTGCATCTGGCGATGAAGGCGTTTTATCCGGCGAAACCGCCGTTTCCGCTGTTGCATGTCGACACCACATGGAAATTCAGGGACATGATCGCCTTTCGCGATCAGCGGGTGCGTGAACTCGGCCTCGATCTGATCGTGCATATCAACGAAGACGGCCTGAAACGGGGTATCTCGCCGGCAGCCAGCGGCGCCGGTATTCATACGGACGTGATGAAGACGGAAGCCCTCAAACAGGCGCTGCAGCTTCATAATGTGGATTGCGCCATCGGCGGCGCCCGCCGTGACGAGGAGAAATCCCGCGCCAAGGAGCGGGTGATGTCGTTTCGTGACATGCATCAGGCATGGGACCCGCGCAGACAGCGTCCGGAATTGTGGAACCTCTATAACTGTCGCGTCGGCAAGGGGGAAAGCGTGCGGGCGTTCCCGCTGTCGAACTGGACGGAACGCGATATCTGGGCCTACATCAAACAGGAACAGATTCCCGTGGTGCCGCTTTATTTTGCTGCGCCGCGCCCGGTCGTTGAACGTGACGGCCAGCTCATCATGGTCGATGACGCGCGTTTCGAACTCCGGCCCGGCGAAGAAGTCGTGACGGAAAGCGTTCGCTTCAGGACCCTCGGCTGTTATCCGCTGACCGCGGCCATCCGTTCCGACGCCACCGATCTTGATGCGGTCATCGCGGAAACGCTCTCGGCCTCAACGTCGGAGCGTCAGGGGCGTATCATTGATCATGAAGAAGCGTCCTCGATGGAAAAGAAAAAGCGCGAGGGGTACTTCTGATGCCGGATGACGCGACACAGCAGGACATCCTGCGCTTTCTTACCTGCGGCAGCGTCGATGACGGCAAGTCGACCCTGATCGGCCGGCTTCTGCATGACGCGCACCTGTTGTGCACGGATCAGGCGGATGCGCTCGCCAACGACAGCAAGCGCTTCGGCACCGTACCCGGCGGCCTCGATTTCGCGCTTCTGGTGGACGGTCTCGACGCCGAACGCGAGCAGGGCATCACCATCGATGTCGCCTACCGGTATTTCGCCACGCCCCGGCGCAGCTTCATCGTCGCCGACACCCCCGGTCATGAGCAGTACACCCGCAACATGGCGACGGGCGCCTCGACGGCGGATGTTGCGGTCATTCTGATCGATGCGCGCAAGGGGGTTCTGACACAGACCCGGCGCCATTCCTTCATCGCTCATCTGCTCGGCATTCGTCATGTGCTTCTGTGCGTCAACAAGATGGATCTGGTTGACTATGACGAAAGCACGTTCAGGGCGATTGAAAAGGATTATGCCGAATTTGCCGACGGGCTCGATTTTGCCTCGGTGACGGCGCTGCCGGTCTCTGCCTTGAACGGCGACAATATAACGGCCAAAAGTGACCTTATTTCGTGGTTCAATGGTAAATGCGTTCTCGATTTTCTGGAAACCGTGCAGGTTGATGCAGAAAAAAACAGGTCCGGTCCCCGGTTGCCGGTACAATGGGTCAACCGCCCGAATGCCGATTTCCGCGGCTTCGCCGGCACCGTCTGCGGGGCCGGTCTCGAAACGGGGGCGCCGGTCGTCGTCGAACCGGACGGGGCGCAATCGCGTATTGCTGAAATTTTGACCGCCGACGGCCCGGTCGCGCAGGCCGCCCCCGGACTGGCGGTGACCGTGACGCTGGACGATGAGATTGACATCAGCCGCGGCGACATCATCCGTCACAAAGACTTCCCCATGCAGACCACCGATCAGGTGCAGGCGCATCTCATCTGGATGTCGGAACAGGAGATGATCCCGGGCCGTCAGTTCATCATCAAACTCGCCGCCCGAACCGCGCAGGCCTGGGTCAGTGATCTCAAATACAAGATAAATATCAACACATTGGAGCATGTTGCTGCGAAGACGCTGCAGCTCAACGATGTGGCTGTCTGTAACCTCAGTTTCGACCGGCGGATGGCCTGCGAGCCCTATGCCGATTGCCGGGAAACCGGCGCTTTCATCCTGATCGACAAGCTCAGCAACGAAACCGTCGGCGCCGGGATGATCGATTTCAGCCTGCGCAGGGCGCGCAACCTGACCCGCCAGAAGCTCAGCCTCGACAAGCAGGCCCGGGCCGATGCGCTCGGCCAGAAACCGGCGATCCTCTGGTTTACCGGGCTGTCCGGATCCGGCAAATCAACGGTCGCTAACCTGGTGGCCGAGAAGCTGCATCTTGCCGGCCGGCATACCTACATGCTCGATGGCGACAACGTCCGTCACGGGCTGAACCGGGATCTGGGCTTTACCGATGCGGACCGGGTCGAAAACATCCGCCGCATCGCCGAGGTGGCGAAACTGTTCGTCGATGCGGGGATGATCGTGCTGGTCTCGGCGATCTCGCCGTTCAGGAGCGACCGCGAGATGGCGCGGGATCTGATACAACCGGGCGAATTTTTTGAAATCCATATAGACGCCTCGCTGGACACCTGTGAGTCGCGTGACCCGAAGGGCCTCTATGCCCGCGCACGCAAAGGCGAAATCGCCAACTTCACAGGCATTTCATCCCCCTACGAGCCGCCCGAAAACCCGGAACTCCGCATCGATACGGATGCCCTTGATCCCGATGCGGCGGCGGAACGGATCGTCCGGCTTCTGGACAATTCTCAAGCCTGATCAGGGTCTCCTTCCCAGGGAATCAGCCCCAGGGCCGGCCGAGCGTCCCGGCGATTTCGCGCAGCTTCTGCACCCGGTTGGCGGTTTTCGGGTGGGTCGAGAACAGATTGTCATGGGCGCGTGTGTGCAGCGGATTGACGATGAACATGTGCGCCGTCGCGGGATTGTCCTCGGCGATGTCGTTGTCGATGCTTTGGGCGCCCTGCTCCAGTTTCTGCAAGGCGCTGGCGAGCCACATCGGGTTGCCGCAGATTTCCGCGCCACCGGCATCGGCGCCGTATTCGCGGGTTCGCGAAATCGCCATCTGCACCAGCATCGCGGCGACAGGGGCCAGGATCATCACCGCGATGGTCCCGATGATGCCGAGCGGATTGTTGCGGTTGCCGCCGAAGAACAGGGCGAAGTTGGCCAGCATCGACAGCGCCCCGGCGATCGTCGCGGTGACGGTCATGATCAGGGTATCGCGGTTTTTGACGTGCGCCAGTTCGTGCGCCATGACGCCGGCGATTTCCTCGTGGCTGAGAATTTTCAAAAGTCCGGTGGTTGCAGCCACGGCGGCATTTTCCGGGTTGCGTCCGGTGGCAAAGGCATTCGGCTGGTCGTTTTCGATGATATAGACTTTCGGCATCGGCAGGTCCGCCTTGCGCGCCAGTTGCGTCACGATGCCGTAAAAGCCGGGTGCACTTTCAGCCGTCACCTCGCGGGCTTTGTACATCCGCAGCACCAGCGAATCCGCATTCCAGTAGGCGAAAAAGTTCATGGCAACGGCGATTACGAGTGCGATGATCATGCCGCCTTCACCGGCCAGCAGGTATCCCGCGCCCATGAACAGCGCCGTCATTCCGGCCAGCAGTATCGATGTTTTAAGCCAGTTCATGTCCGCAACTCCGGAAAAATACCCCTGCATACCTTGATGAGGGTCCCTGATTGAATTATTTCACCATAGCAGGAAATCAATCCCGCCCGCCGATATGACGGAAATTTAATGATGACCGATGATCCCGACGACAAATCAAAAGCCAGCCTGAAATCTGCGGCAAGCGAAGCGGGCGACGCAGAAGACCAGCATGCGACAGCTCCTGAAGCGCCCGCGGATACCGGCGAAATCGGGGGGCCGAAAGGGCCCGAGCCGACCCGCTACGGTGATTGGGAAAAAAAAGGCCGCTGCATCGACTTCTGAACATCGAGCGTTACTTTCGGCAGCTTTTTATGCGCTTGTCAGATTGCGGTCATTTCCGGACCGCACTATCATTTCCAGGTAATCTGAAATTGTCGGCCTGATTTGGGCCGCAAAAACAACAGACGTCGCAAGACTGTCCTGAGGGGGCTGGGACGGCTGCACGCGTGGCAGCGTTCCGGGAGCAGAAATGGGTTTGTTCGCCAGTATTCTGAAAAGCTTTGCGCCCGGCGGCCGGCGCCGGAAGAAAAAGCGCCGCGCCGCGGCACGAAGTGCCGGCGGGTTCCGCCCGACGGATACGGTTTCGGACGGGCGGGTGATGCTCGCCGAGCTGTTCGGGTCGGGCGGCAAGGAAATCACCGATCGCCTTGCCGGCATGGTGTCGGCCGAAAGTGCGATCGAAACCCTGTTCGCCGGAAAAGTCCTCAAGAAGAACCTGCGCGTCGGTCTGATCGAGCGGCTTCTGCTGGCCGAAGAAGAGGGCCGCAGGTGGCTCAAGGATGAAAATGCCGATCTCCTGATCTGGGGGGATATGGAAGAACTGGGCACCGTGGCGCGGCTGCATTTTCTGGCTCTGGGCGGAAACCAGGACGGCCAGCCGGGAACATACGGGATGGCAGACACCCTCGATCTGCCGGTGCCGCTGCCGGAGGATGCCGGCGCCATCCTGCGTGCCGTCACCGTCGCGGCGTTGCTGCCGGTCACGCAAGGATCCCGCCGGACGCTGGCCGAACGGCTGATCAAGCATCTTGATGATGCCGCCAGGGCGATGGCCAGCCTTCCCGAAGACATGCCGCAGGATTCCCGGATATCCGTGCACAATGCACTCGGTAACGCCTACGCGACGAGTTTCCGTTTCGGCAACAAAAAAGCCCTCAATGACGCGATGCAGCACTATGAAGCTGCCGACAAGCTGATCGATGCCGAGAAATCACCGATCACCTGGGCGCTGGTCAACACGCATATGGGCTTGATAAAGGAAGCGGCGGTCAAGTTCGACCGCAAGCCGGAAAACCTGCTCGCCGCGATCAAGCTTTACAGCAGTGTCGCCGATACCCTGAGCCGCGAAACCCATGCCAATGACTGGGCATTGGCGCACATGCGCCGGGCCATGGCGTATTACAAGCTGGCATCGCTGCAACCGGTTCAGGCACAGGTGCATCTGAAATCATCGGCGAGTGCGTTCGAGGAAGCGCTGACCGTTTATGACAAAGCGAAAACACCGGGCCGATGGGCCGAAGTGATGAACCATTACGGTGTCGCGCAGATGGCGCTGGGCGGGTACGGCAAGGCCGAAGCGATCCTGCAGCAGTCGATCTCGACTTTCAGAAAGGTTCTCGAAATCCGCAAACGAGAAACCCAACCCCTGCTGTGGGCGCAGACCGCAAACAATCTCGGCGCGGCCTGCTTTGCGCTGGCCAAGCAAAGCGAGGAAGAACACCTGCTCGAAGAGGCGTCCTACTATTTCCAGGGCGCGGTGCAGGTCTACCGCAAGGTGCGGGGCCAGAAGAAAAAGGCCGAAGTGATCCAGAAGAACCTGATGCGCGTGCAGCAGCTGCTCAGCGACAACGCGGCTTAAGGCAATTGGCGAAAGCCGCAGAAAAAGGGGGGCCTTCGGCCCCCCTTGGTGTTTGCATGAAAGATGAAACCTAGCTTTGTTTGTTCTGTCGGTTATCGATCAGGTCATCGACAACCGCCGGGTCGGCGAGGGTTGAGGTATCGCCCAGATTGGAGAACTCGTCCTCGGCGATCTTGCGCAGAATGCGGCGCATGATCTTCCCGGACCGGGTCTTCGGCAGGCCCGGCGCCCATTGCAGCCAGTCCGGCGATGCGATGGGGCCGATTTCCTTACGGACCCACTGTACCAGCTCTTTCTTCAGCTCGTCGGAAGGGGCCTCGCCGGCATTGAGCGTGACGTAGGCATAGATACCCTGCCCTTTGATGTCGTGCGGGGCACCGACAACGGCGGCCTCGGCGACCTTGGCGTGGGCAACCAGTGCACTTTCGACCTCGGCGGTCCCCATGCGGTGACCCGACACGTTGATCACGTCATCGACGCGGCCGGTGATCCAGTAGTATCCGTCCTCGTCACGCTTGCAGCCGTCACCGGTGAAGTACTTGCCGTGGTAAGTCGAGAAGTAGGTCTGCTCGAAGCGCTCATGGTCGCCATAGACAGTCCGCATCTGGCCGGGCCAACTGTCGATTAGGCAGAGGTTCCCCTCGGTTGCCCCGTCGAGCACCTTGCCCTCGTTGTCGACGATCTGTGGTTTGATGCCGAAGAACGGTTTCGTCGCCGAGCCGGGTTTGAGGTCGATGGCGCCCGGCAGCGGCGTGATCAGGATGCCGCCGGTTTCGGTCTGCCACCAGGTATCGACGATGGGACAGCGGGAATCACCGACGACGCGGTAATACCATTCCCACGCTTCCGGGTTGATCGGCTCACCGACCGAGCCCAGCAGGCGCAACGATTTGCGTGACGTCCTGGTGACCGGATCGTCACCTTCGCGCATCAGAGCGCGGATCGCGGTCGGTGCGGTGTAGAAGATGTTGACGCTGTGCTTGTCGCAAACGTCCCAGAACCGTGACATCGACGGATAGTTCGGCACGCCCTCGAACATCAGCGTCGTCGCGCCGTTGGCGAGCGGGCCATAGACGATATAGCTGTGACCGGTGACCCAGCCCACATCCGCCGTACACCAGTAGATATCGCCGTCGTGATAATCGAACACGTACTGGTGGGTCATCGACGCATAGACCATATAGCCGCCCGTGGTGTGCAGCACACCCTTCGGCGCACCGGTAGACCCGGACGTATAGAGAATGAACATCGGGTCTTCGGCGCTCATTTCCTCCGGTTCGCAGACCGGATCGGCGGCGGCGCAGGCGTCCTCGTACCAGACGTCGCGGCCGTCCTTCATGTCGACGTTGCCGCCGGTGCGCTTGACGACGAACACCGTGTCTACGGACGGGCATTCCTTGAGCGCTTCATCGGTGTTGGCCTTGAGCGGGATTTTGCGGCCACCGCGGATGCCTTCGTCAGCGGTGATCACGCAGTTGGAGTCACACCCCTGAATGCGCGCCGCGAGGCTGTCCGGTGAAAATCCACCGAAGACAATGGAGTGAACGGCGCCGATCCGCGTGCACGCCAGCATGGCAACGGCGGCTTCGACGACCATCGGCATGTAGAGCGTGACCCGGTCGCCTTTCTTGACGCCACGCGCCTTCATGGCGTTGGCAAGACGGCAGACCATTTCGTGCAGCTGCTTGTAGGTCACATGCGCATCATCGGTCGGCTCATCGCCTTCCCAGATGATGGCGGTCTGATCGCCGCGCTTTTCAAGATGGCGGTCGAGGCAGTTGACCGAGGCGTTCAGCGTGCCGTCGTAGTACCATTTGATCGAGACACCGGGGGTATTGAAGTTGACGTCCTTGACCTTGGTATACGGCTTGATCCAGTCGATCCGCTTGCCGTGCTCTGCCCAGAAGGCCTCGTTGTCCTCGACCGAGGCCTTGTACATCTCTTCGTACCTGGCTTTGTCGACCAGCGCGTTTTTGGCGAATTCGGCGGGTACCGGGTGAAAGTGTGCATCACTCATAATATGCCTCTCCCTGAAATATGCGTTCGTGTTTCGCGTGCGGGGTTTGCCCCGCTTGGTGGCGATTATCGGCAAAGAAAGGTTGCATGCCAAGGGGGCACGGCAACTTTGCAGTCAGAGCCCATCAAGCGTTGAGGTATACCGATCCATCGCGGACTTCAGCATTGATCTGTGTCAAGTGGTCCCCATGGCACGGACCGTCAATGCATTCGCCTGTTTCGATTTTGAACAGCGCGGCGTGGGTCGAACAGATGATGTATTCTTTGTCATGCGACAGGAACTGCCCGGGCATGAAATCAAGGGGTGCACCGATGTGCGGACATTCGTTCTCATAGACATAGACCGCTTGGTTTTTACGGATCGCCATGACGGCGATTTTCCTGTCACCCAACTCGGTGACGAAGCCGGCGGACCCGTCCTCGGGGATGTCCTCGACGTCACACAAGCGGACATTACTCATGGCTTCACCCCTCCCATGCCGCAGATGATCTTCCAGGATTTAGTGTCAATGGGCAGGACCGACAGGCGGGACTGCTTCAGGAGCGGCAACTCGGAAAGCCGGGGGTCGGCCTTGATGTCGGCGAGGGATACCGGATTGGGCACCGGCTGCACGGCTTTGACCGCGACCATGCCGAACCGGCCTGACGCATCCGTCGGGTCGGGGTGATATTCCTTCACCACCTCGACGATGCCGACGATGCTTTTTTCCTTCACCGAATGATAGAAGAACGCTTTGTCGCCAAGCTTCATGGCCTTCATGTTGTTGGATGCCTGGTAGTTGCGCACCCCGTCCCAGCCTTCGACGCCCTTTTTGACCTGGTCATCCCAGGACCACGAGCCGGGCTCGGATTTCATCAACCAGTATTTCATTCTACGTTTCTCCGCTATTCAAATGTCAGCGGCCGCGCCATCAGCATGGCCATGGCGGTATCGATATCACGGCCTTCATGAACGATGGCGTGGACGGCGTCGCAGATCGGCATTTCAATGTTCATGCGGGCGGCCAGTTCACTGACGGATATGGCGCTGGTGACCCCTTCGGTGACGGCGACGCGTTCGGCAAGAATCTCTTCGGGGCTTTTGCCCTGCCCCAGCGCATGACCGAACGAGAAGTTTCTGGATTGCATCGCATTGCAGGTCAGCACCAGATCGCCGAGCCCGGCCAGCCCCATCATGGTTTCCGTGCTGGCGCCTTTTGAGCGCCCGAGCCGCACCAGTTCGGCAAGTCCCCGGGTGATCAGAGCGGCCCGCGCATTGTCGCCCAATCCCCTGCCCTCGACGATGCCGCATGCGATCGCCAGCACGTTCTTGACTGCACCGCCGATCTCGGCCCCGACGATATCGGTGGACTGATAGAGCCGGAACATCTTACTGGCCAGGGTATCGATCAGTTGTCTGCCAAGTTCGGAATCCGTGCTGGCCAGTGTCAGCGCAACCGGCAGTCCGCGCGCAACCTCGCCGGCGAACGAAGGTCCCGACAGCACGGCGATGGGGTTTTCGGGCAGGGTTTCTTCGGCGATTTCGCTCATCAGGGCGAGTGTGCCCTGCTCAATGCCCTTGGCTGCGAGCACCACAGGGATACCTGCGGGCAGTACAGCGGACAGGTCCTTGGCGGTGGCCCGCATGAACTGGGCCGGGACGACCAGAATCGCCGCATCGGCATCCTTGACGGCGTCGGAAAGCGCGGCGCTGGCCTCAATGCCGTCCGGGAGGGGGATGTCTTCAAGAAAGACCGGGTTGCCGAGGCCAGCGTTGATCGCCTCGGCGACCTCGATTTCGCGGGCGTAAAGCCGGGTCTGGCATCCGGCACGCCGGGCGGTGGCAGCCAATGCCGTTCCCCAGGCGCCGGCGCCGATGACGGAGATATTTTTCAGGGTTTTATTCATGGAATTATTTGTAGGCGAAGCGGCGGGCACTGTCACCACCGCCATTAACGCGTCGTCATTCCCGCGTAAGCGGGAATGACGACTTATGTTATTTCACGCCTTCACCCCGGCGAAGGCGGCGGCCGGGGCATCCGGATCAAGCGGCCAGCGCGGGCGGGCCTTGAAATCGAGCGGATCGGACTGGCCGAGACGAAACCGCTCCAGCCCGGCCCAGGCGATCATCGCGCCGTTGTCGGTACACAGAGCGGGCGCCGGTTTGACGAGGCGCATGCCGGTCGTGCCGCAGAGGGCGCTCAACGCATTCCCGATCGCGGTATTGGCGGCGACGCCGCCGGCGACGACAAGCGTGGTGATATCGGGATGAGCTTCCCGGGCCATCTTGATGCCGTTTTTCGAGCGGGCCACCAGTGTCTCGGCGACGGCCTGCTGGAAGGATGCGGCAAGATCGGGCGCGGCATCTTCCAGTGATCCGTCCAGTGTTTCCACGGCGCGCCGCACACTGGTCTTGAGGCCGGAAAACGAAAAATCACAGCCCGGCCGGTGCGCCATTGGACGCGGAAAATCGAATTTTTGCGGATCGCCGCCTGCGGCGGCTCTTTCGATCAGCGGCCCGCCGGGATATCCAAGCCCCAGCATCTTGGCTGTTTTGTCGAAAGCTTCGCCCGCGGCGTCGTCAATGGTGGTTCCCAGTCTTTTATACTGTCCAACCCCTTCGACGGTCAGTAACTGGCAATGACCGCCGGATACCAGCAAAAGAAGATACGGAAATTGAACGTCATCGGTGAGCCGCACCGTCAGCGCATGGCCCTCCAGATGGTTGACGGCGACGAACGGTTTATTTGCTGCAAGGGCGATCGCCTTGGCCGACATGGCGCCGACCAGCACACCGCCGATCAGACCGGGGCCGGTGGTTGCGGCGATACAGTCCAGGTCATCAAAGCGGACGCCGGCATCCTGCATCGCCCGGGCGATGACATGATCGGTCTTGTCAAGATGGGCGCGCGCCGCGACTTCCGGGACAACGCCGCCGAACGGGCGATGATCGTCGATCTGCGACAGCACGACGTTGGACAGGATGCGCCGGTCGTCGTCCACGACGGCGGCGGCGGTCTCGTCACAACTGGTTTCAATTCCCAAAACAATCACGTCAAAGGCCTTTCGCTCTCAGGGGCGGGACTTTACTCTCGGGCGCAGTCCGCGCCAAGTCACCAGGCATTACGCGGTGCGGCGATTAATTGACAGCGACAAGACGGCAGATCATGACCACGGACCCACGCAGACTTATTATCGGCACCCGCTCCAGCCCGCTGGCCATGGTGCAGACCGAAACCGCGGCCGACGCCCTGCGGTTGGCCCACGCCGATCTGACTGACGACGGCCGTCTCGTCATCGAACCGGTCAAGACCACGGGCGATCTCGTGCTCGATCGGCCGCTGTCGGAAATCGGCGGCAAGGGTCTGTTCACGAAGGAACTGGACCGGGCCCTGATGGACCGGCGCATCGACCTTGCCGTGCATTCGATGAAGGATCTGGAAACATGGCTGCCTGACGGTATGGCCATCGGCTGCATCCTGCCGCGTGCCGATGTGCGCGACGCCTTCATCAGTTTCAAGGCGCCGACCCTGAACGATCTGAAACCGGGCGCGAGAGTCGGCACCGCGTCGATCCGCAGAAAGGCGCAATTGCTCAACATGCGCCCTGATCTGGAGGTCGGCGTCATTCGCGGCAATGTCCAGACCCGGCTCGCCAAGCTGGAAGCCGGTGAGTTTGATGCCACGTTTCTGGCGCTGGCCGGTCTCGACCGGCTGGGACAGCGGCATGTGGCGACGGACATCATTTCACCGGACGTGTTCCTGCCGGCCTGTGCACAGGGGGCAATCGGCATTACCTGCCGCGCCGATGATACGGAAACCCTCGACTATCTGGCGGCGCTCAATGATGCCGAATCGCACGTCACCGTCGCCTGTGAACGCGCGATGCTGGATGCACTGGACGGCTCATGCCGGACGCCGATTGCCGGGCTCGCCCGTATCGACGGCGAACAGATCCGGCTCAAAGGCATGATTTTCCGGCCTGACGGCTCTGAAGTCCTCACCACGGACCGGCACGGTCCCCTGGCGGATGCCGTGCGCCTGGGCCGTGATGCGGGGGAGGAACTGCGCGCCCGTGCCGGCCCCGGATTTTTTGACGAGACCGTGTGATGCCCCGGCTTCTGGTGACACGCCCGGCCGATGATGCCGCACCTCTGGTGGCGCGACTCCAGGAACTGGGGATCGACAGCATCGTCAGCCCAATTCTCGAAATAGAATACATCGACGGCACTGATCTTGATCTGAGCGGGGTGCAAGGTGTTTTGCTGACCAGTGCCAACGGTGTCAGGGCGCTGGCACACCGGACGCAGCGCCGCGACATGCCCTGCTATGCGGTCGGGGATGCCACGGCACGCCAGGCGGAAACATGCGGTTTCACGGCCATCCAAAGCGCCAATGGCGATGTCGATGATCTGGCCCGGCTGGTTGCAGCGCATTGTGATCCGGACGCCGGGGTGTTGCTGCATGCGGCGGGGTCGGTCACAGCCGGGGATCTCGCGGCGATGCTGGCGCCACAGAACTTCAGCGTCCGGCGCGAGATGCTATATGATGCCAAAATGGTGGAAACACTGCCGCCGGAAGCGGTGAAGGCCCTGCAGGGGGCGGCGCTTGACGGGGTCGTGCTGTATTCGCCGCGAACGGCCAAGCATTTCAATGATCTTGTCGAAAAAGCCGGTCTGGCCGCGGCGTTGGGCAGATTGACGCTGTTTGCGCTGTCGGAAAATGTCGACAACGCAGCCGGGGATGCGTGGGGAAAACGGATCATTGCTACGCATCCCGATCAGGAATCCTTGCTGCAAGCGGTCCGGACTTGTTACTACTGAGGAACGCCGAAAAGGCGAACAGAGAGGGATGACGCATGGCTGAGCCATCGGACCCGGCAAAAACGCCGGAGAAAAAGCCCGCTAAAGCGGCAGATGACACGACAAAAACCGCAGATACCAAGGATGCCCCGGCGAAGCCGGCGGCAGACGCGAAGCCCGCATCCGGCACAAAGGCGGGATCAGTCCCCAGCGGGAGCGGCAAACCCGCAGAATCACAAGCCAAGACCGAGACGACGACCGGCAAAGCCGGCGGCGGCGGGCATGGTCTGCTGATCCTTGTGCTGGTTATTATCGTGCTGGGCGGCGGCGGATATGCGACCCGCGATATCTGGATGCCCGAAGTCGAGCCGTATCTGGCTGAACTGCCGGGGTTCGGCGGGTCTGACAGCGCCACCCAATCAACCGCGCCCAGCCCCGTGGAATTACTGGATCAGCGCATTGCCTCGCTTGAAAAGTCCGTTGCCAACCAGGGCAGCTCCGACAGCGTGATGGCGGCGCTCAAGGAAGAAAAGTCCCGGGTGCAGTCGGAACTCGACAAGGCGCTGGCACGCATAGACGATCTTGAAACCCGTCTCGCCGAGGTGCGGACACTGGCCAGTGCCGTGACGTCGAGCACCGGCGCGGAGGTCGACCTTACCCCGATCCTGTCCAGGATCGACGGGCTGGAGCAGAATAACCGGACCACCAGTGACGAAGTCGCCGCGCTCAGCGAGAAGGTGCAGACGATAGCTTCGAAGGGGCCCGGCTCCGCCGGTTCCGGGGTCGTGCTGGCGGTTGCCCAGTTGCGCGACGCGGCCCTGTCCGGGCGTCCTTACGATGCCCAGTTGGATGCGCTTAAATCCGTTGCCGCCGGGAACACCGAAATCATCGCGGCGGCGAGCCGCCTGAACGATGGCGCCGACGCCGGACTACCCACGGTCGAAGCGCTTCAATCGCGCTTTTCCGCGATTGCGGGCGACATTGTAGCCCAGTCCAGGGTGGGCGACGGCGACTGGCTGCAACAGGCCGCCGGCCGTCTTTCGGCACTGGTATCCCTGCGCCGGACCGATGGTGGTTCGGGCAATCCCATCGAAGATGCGGTCGCCGACATCGAAAAAAGTCTGATGGCGCGGGATGCCGCGTCGGCGGTGAAAACCGCCAATGCGCTGTCGGACATCCTCGAAGGCGAGGCGAAACGCATTCTTGAACCATGGTTGCTTGACGCCAAATCACGCGCAACCGCTGAACGGGCGCTTGATGCCATGCACGCTTCCGCGCTGGCGTCGCTCGAAGGATGATGGAAACGCTGATGACCGTGAAGGACGCATAAGCCATGTGGCGCTGGATATTCTTCCTGGCAGGATTATGCCTTGTCGTCGTCGGTGTGGTCTGGTTCGTCCAGAACCCGGGCGATGTGACGCTGCAGTGGCGGGGCTGGCGGCTTGATACGTCGGTCGGCGTCATGATGGCGGCGGTGCTGTTGTTCGCATTTCTGACCGCCGCTCTCTACCGCTTCTGGCGGTTCCTGCGCGCGGTGCCGGGTGAAATCGGGTCGGCCATGAAACAGCGGCGTGAGCGCAAGGGCTATACCGCGCTTTCCGGGGGGATGGTCGCCGTCGCCGCCGGAGATGCCTCGGAAGCCCGTCGCCAGGCTCGCCGCGCCGAAGCCCTGCTGAACGATTCAGCGCCGCTGACCCGGCTGCTGTCAGCGCAGTCGGCACAGCTGGATGGGGATGAAAGGGCCGCCGAGCGGTTCTTTACGGAAATGCTCGATGATCCAGAAACGCGGTTTCTGGGTCTGCGTGGATTGCTGACGCAGGCGATCAAGTCGGGTGACAATAAACGCGCCCTGGAACTGGCGCGCTCGGCGTACCGGCTGCAGCCGAAAAGCGAGTGGGTGGCGGCGACACTGTTCGATCTGCAATCGGGCAACGGTGCGTGGATCAGCGCCGCCGAAACGAATGACGACATGGCCAAAAAACGGCTTTTGGAAAAACCCGAAGCGGAACGCCGCCGGGCGGTGATCGCCTTTGAACTGGCGCGCGAAGCGGATGCGGCGGGGGACAGTGCAAAAGCCCTGAAACAGCTTAAAGCCGCGACCGATCAGGCACCGGACCTGATTCCGGCCGTGGTTGCCCTGATGCGCCGTTTCGTTGCCGATGGCCAGCATCGCAAGGCGGTGTCCCTGGGTGAAAAAATCTGGGCCAGAACTCCGCACCCGGACCTGCTTGAACCCTATTGGGAAGCCCGCAAGTCGCCCGATGGCATCGCCCGTGTCAAATCCAGTGAGAAGCTTTCCGAAATCAACAAAGATAATGCCGAAAGCCATATTGCGCTGGCCCGCGCCGCACTTGGGGCCGAATTGTGGGGCGAGGCCCGCAAGCATCTTCAGGCAGCGGGCGCCGGCGACGGTCTTGAACCGCAGGCCCGAATCTGCCGCATGATGGCGGAACTGGAAGAGCGCGAAAACGGCGATCTGACCAAGGCCCGCGAGTGGCTGGTCCGTGCCGGCAGTGCGCCCCAGGACGAAAAATGGGTGTGTGGTGAGTGCGGTAACGGGGTCGAGGTATGGACGGCGCATTGTGGCAACTGCAATGCCTTCGACAGCTTTGCATGGCGCACGCCGCCGCATATTTCCGCTCTGCCCAAACCCGGCGCAGGCGACTCTGCAGACGGCCGGGCTGTGGTTCCTGCCGATACGCCGGCGGCGGCCCTGGCCTCGCCAGAGCCTGCGGCCACCCTGCCCGCCAAACCGTGAACGCGCAGGCGATTGCACCGATCCGGACGTACCGGGCGTTCATGGCCGGTGAAAGTCCGCTGCAGCAGGCCCGAAACGCGGTGCGCGCCGCCGCCATCGCCGGTCTGTCGGTGACACGTGCACCGACCCGCAGCAACGGGTGGGTTCGTTTCCCCTATTATCATCACGTGTTCGATGATGAACGGGCCGGGTTTGAGCGGCAGATCCGGTACTTCAGGAACATCGGCGAGATCATCGGTATCGACGATGCCGTCGCCATGCTTGACAGCGGCGATCCGATTGACGGGCGCTACCTGTGCATCACATTCGATGACGGGTTCAAGAACTGGATCGAAAATGCCGTACCGATCCTCGTCGACGAACAGGCCGTGGCCGCTTTTTTCGTCGCCACGGGGTATATCGGCACAGACCCGGTTGATGACCGTGATCGACTATTGGCGTTCTATGACGACGGTGCGCGTTTGATGGAATTCCTCGACTGGGATGACTGCCGCGCGATGACGCAAGCGGGCATGACCATCGGCTCGCACAGCGAGGGGCATGTGCACCTGAAAGACCTGAGTGATGCGGACGCGATAGGTGAACTTGTTCGTTCGCGCGACATCATTTCCCGTGAAACCGGTACACCGTGCCGGCACTTCTGTTGTCCGTTCGGGCGCGAAGGCATTGACTACGACCCTGCACGTCATCCCGGCATGGCCGCAGACGCGGGGTATGTGTCGTTTCTGACCGGGCACCGCGGTGCCAATCAGCAGGGGGCTTCCGTGTTCGATATCCGCCGCGATCACTTTCTCGCCAACTGGGGCAATTATCAGCTTCGCTATTTTCTGGGTGCCTGAAGATGCCAACCGATCAAAAAGGCGTTCTGCGAACCGCGTCTATTGAAGATGCGCCGTCGATTACCGCTTTCCTGGCGGCGCTCGGCCTTGTCATGCCGGATGGCCCGGAAGCGGTGATCCGCCATTGGCAGGGCCTGTGGTCGGACAACCCTGCCCTGCCCCAGCATGCGGATGACGTAGCGCTTGGCTGGGTTCTGGAGGACGCCGGCACGATCAAGGGGTTCTTCGGCAACATTCCGCAGGTGTCCTGGATGGGCGACACCCCGGTGCTCATCTCAAGTGCCCGGGCGTGGGCCGTGGACAGGGATTACCGGACGGAAACGCCAAGGCTGTGCGACGCATTTTTCGGTCAGGACAACGTCGATGTGGTGTTGATCTCGTCGGCGAATCCCCCGGCGGGAAAACGCTGCCTGGCCTATGGCGGGTCGAAAATGCCGCAACCCGGTTATGCGGACATCCTGTATTGGGTGGTGGATGCCGCCGGATTTCTGAAAGCCGGGTTCCGCAAAAAGGGACGCGGTAATTTCGCGGCCGGCCTGCTCGGACTTCTGGGGTCTGTGCCGCTTGATTTTTCAGTGCGGATTGCCGGACGCCGGCCCTATGGGGGGCTCGACAAAATTACGCCGATCGGTATCGGCGCCATTGATGAAGCTTTCGACGATCTGTGGTCGCGGCGCAAAAAGCAGCTTCCGGACGTGATGCTGGCGAGCCGTGATGCGCGGACCCTGAAATGGTATTTCTCACTGGGTGCGGCCAGTGATGAGGTGCGGTTCCTTCGCTATGATGATGGCGGCACCCTTAGGGGTTATGCGGTTCTGGTTCGCGAAGATGCGCCCCAAATAGGTCTCAAACGGATGAAAATCGCGGATCTGTTCATCGACGGCGATGATCCGAAAGTGTTGCGGGCCCTGTTGGCGGGGGCCTATGAATACGCCATGGCGAAGCGTTGCCACGTTCTGGAATTGATCGGACTCCCGGAACGGCTGCGCGCCGAAGTCATGAAAACCAGGCCGATGTTCCGGCCGATGGCGACTTTCCCGTTCTTTTACAAGGCGATGAATGCGGAAATGGCCGGCCGGCTTTCGGGGCCTGACGGTTGGTATGTCACCGCCTATGACGGCGATACATCACTGATTTAGGCCTTAACGAAATCTCAGTTCTTGACAGATACAACGCGCGGTGTAGTTTTCGCCCGCACGGCTTTCGCGCCGGGTCTTGATGACCGCCTGCTACTCTTGGCAGGGATGCACAGGGGCCGCTTTAGCTCAGTTGGTAGAGCACATCATTCGTAATGATGGGGTCGTCAGTTCAAGTCTGACAAGCGGCACCACTTTCTTCATTTCACGATGACACCCGGACAAAGAAAAACCCCGATGCAGGCATCGGGGTTTTCCGGTTGAGCTTCAGGCTGGCCTATTCGCGATTGCCGAACAGGTGCAGCAGCATCATGAACATGTTGATGAAGTCGAGGTAGAGGGACAGGGCACCCATGACGCTTTTCTTGGTCATGGTGTCGGCGCTGTCGCCTTCGTAGTACATCGACTTGATGCGCTGTGTGTCGTACGCGGTCAGCCCGGCGAAGATCAGTACGCCGATCACCGAGATCGCGAATTCCAGCGCCGAGCTGGCGAGGAACATATTGACGACCATGGCGATGATCAGGCCGATCAGGCCCATGACCAGGAACGAGCCGAAGCCGGTCAGGTCACGCTTTGTGGTGTAGCCGTAGAGGCTGAGCCCCGCGAACGCGCCGGCGGTGATGAAGAACACGCGGGCAATCGATGCATCCGTGTAGGCGATGAAGATGGTCGACAGCGACAGGCCCATCACCGATGCAAAGGCCCAGAACATCAGCTGGGTTGCCGATGCGCTCAGCTTGTGAATGCCGAAGTTCAGCACCAGGATGAAGGCCAGCGGGGCCAGCATGACCACCCAGGCCAGGCCTGTGCCGAATATGGCCTGCATGATCGCCGGCTGTGTGGAAATCACGTAGGCCATGAGGCCGGTGATGGCGACGCCCAGGGTCATGTAGTTGTAGACCCCCAGCATATATTTGCGCAGACCCATATCGATCGAGGCGTCGTACGCCTGCGACTGGGTCATCCGCCCGGTGCGGGCACCGAAACGGTTATTGGGTCCGAGAGCCATGTGTAACTCCTGTCAGTCGGGTTATTAATACTGCTCTAAAATAGGGTAGATACCGTGGCAATTGCAACTGATACCCCAAACCTTACAAAAATTTCATCTAAACCGGTGCCGGGGAAATCGTTTGATTTCAATCATTTCTCAGGAACGGTGCGGTTTTCATTCCCAAAATCCGCCATGATCCCGCAAGACCTAGCAGAATTGTCGCCAAAAGCGCTATGGCTAGGGTCAGAATCGCTTCACCAGGGAGCCAGGTCCAGTCCATATGCATCAGGAACGTACTGACGGCCCACGCCGCCAGCGTGCCGACACCGAGTGCGCACAGCGCCGTCAGAATGCCGAGCGCGCCGTATTCCAGGACGAACGTCGCGGCGATCCGTTTGCGGGTCGCTCCCAGAACCTTGAAGACAACCGCATCAAAACGGCGCCGTTCCTGTCCGGCGGCCAGGGCGCCTGCAAGCACGATGGCCCCGGCCAGTACGGTCAGCCCGGCGACGGCGCGAATGGCGATGCTGATCCCGGCCATCAGGTCACGGGCGGCGGCAAGGGCTTCGCGGACATGAATCGCCGAGACGTTATCGAAGGCATCGGTCACCGCTTTTTCAAGCGGGGCTTCGGCGGCCTCGCTGGCACGGACGGCGGCGATGTGGGTGTGCGGCGCGCCCTCGAGCACCCCCGGTGACAGCACCAGGGCGAAATCAAAGCGCAGGGTTTGCCAGTCGATTTCCCGGAGCGAGGCGATCTCGGCGGTGATGCGCCGGCCCAGAATGTTCAGGGTCAGGGTATCGCCGATACCGACGCCGAAGCCCTTGGCCAGACCATCATCGAGTGAAATAAGGGCGGGACCGCTATAATCGGCAGGCCACCATTCTCCGGCGACGATCTGGGTATCGGGCTTCATGGCGCCGGTCGAGGTCAGGGCCCGGTCGCCACGGACCGCCCACTGGCTTTCAGGCTTGATCTCGACCTCGCTGACGTCGGTGCCGTTGATCTCGACAATGCGGCCGCGCACCACGGGTTCACGGCGAAGGTCGCTTGTGCCGTCGATGCCGGTGACGATGCGGTCGAAATCGGCGACCTGACCGGGCTGAATATCGATAAAGAAATACGCCGGCGCTTCCTTGGGCAGGCGCTCGTCGATCTGGCGGGTGATGTTGCCTTCGATCTGGACCACGGCGACGAGGACGGCGAGGCCGAGGCCCAGCGACAGAATGACCCCGGACGTCGCGGCGCCGGGCCGGTGAATGTTGGCGATGACCAGCCGGGCGATGGCGTTCTTTGGGTGCAGACGGCGGCTGAGGCGGATCAGGATTGACCCTGCCAGCCGCAGCAAGGACACCGTCACCAGAGCCCCCAGCACGAACCACAGCGCAAACCATTTGTCACTGGCGCTGAGGAAGACCAGGCCCGTCAGCAGCGCAAGCCCGAGGCCGATCCACAGCAGATATATGCGCCGGGGCGAGACCGACAGCGGGGCGGCCTGGGCACGGAACAGATCGCGGGCCGGGACTTCGCGGGCCCGGCCGAGCGGCCACAGCGCCGCCGTGACCGAAGTCATGAAACCAAAAGCCGCGGCGATCCCCAGGGCTTCAAGATGCCAGGCGAAGATCGGGCGCACCGGCAGCTGATCTGCAATGCCGTACAGCGACAGGGCAGGCAGGACGATCCCGACCACCAGCCCCAGCCCGATGGCGGCGATGGACAGCACGAAAACCTGCAGCAGGTAGACCTGCACGATCAGACCGGCCGGTGCGCCGAGGCACTTGAGCGTGGCGATGGTGCGGCTTTTGCTTTCCAGATAGGCGTTGATGGCCCTGGTGATACCGACGCCACCAACCAGTAAAACGGTATAGCCGACGAAGCTCATGAACAGGGTCAGGCGTTCAATGAAACGCCGGACGCCGGGGGCCGCTTCGTTGGCGGCGCGGACCCGCCAGCCGGCATCGGGGAGGGCCGCCGCCAGATTATCGCGCCAGACCGTCGGGTCGGTGCCGGGCGTAAAAAGGACGCGATAGTAATAGCGGATCAAGCTGCCCGGCTGGACCAGTCCGGTCGATTCGAGATCGTCTTTGGCGATCATCACGCGCGGACCGTAATTGATGATGTTGGTCACCCGGTCAGGCTCGGACGTGATGACGGCGGCGATGCGGAATTGCGTCTGGCCGATCCGGATGGTGCCGCCCTGGGTAATGCCGAGCTTGTCCAAAAGGTTGGCATCCACCACGGCGCTGGGCAGGCCGTCACGCGCCACAAGCATGTCTTCGCGTTCCAGGGGCGGGTCCAGTTGCATCTGCCCGATCATCGGGTAGACGTCATCAACGGCTTTCAGCTCAATGAGTGTGCGTGCGGTGTTGTCGCGGCTCGATGCCATGGCCCGCAGACGCACGGTTTCCGACAGGCGGGCGCTGTTTGCCGCAAGATAGGCCTGTTCGTCCGCTGTTGCGGTGCGATGGACGAGCCGCATCTCCATATCGCCGCCGAGCAGTCTGCGGGCATCGGCAGCAAGCCCGCCGACGACCGCCCCCGAGGTCCAGCCGACCGCGGTGATCGCCGCGACACCGAGCGCCAGACACAGCATGAAGACACGGAACCCGGCAAGACCGCCGCGCAGTTCGCGGCTGGCAATCCGCCAAGCCAGTGAGAGTGAGGGAGCGGCGGCCATTCAGTCTGCCGCCATCGGCGCGGCGGTATCGGTCACGATGTTGCCGTCGGCCATGACAACCCGGCGATTGCATCGTGCCGCGAGGCGCTCTTCGTGGGTGACGAGGATCAGGGTCGTGCCCTTGCGTTCGTGAATATCGAACATCAGCGCCATGATTTTTTCCCCGGTCTCGCCGTCAAGGTTGCCGGTCGGCTCATCGGCGAGAATCAGTTTCGGCGACGGGCCGAGGGCGCGGGCCAGCGCAACGCGCTGCTGTTCCCCGCCGGAGAGCTGTCCCGGATAATGGGTATGACGATGCGAAAGGCCGACCTCGTCCAACGAGGCACGGGCCCGGTCGAACGCATCTTCGTGTCCGGCCAGTTCAAGGGGCAGTGCGACGTTTTCAAGCGCCGTCATGTTGGGGATCAGGTGAAAGTCCTGAAACACGATGCCGATGTTTTCGCCGCGCAGTTTTGCCAGGGCATCTTCGCTAAGACCTTCATAGGACGTGCCCTGCAGGCTGACGCGTCCGCGCGTGGCACGTTCCAGCCCGGCCATGATCATCAGCAGCGATGTCTTGCCGGAGCCCGAGGGCCCGACAATGCCGAGGATTTCACCCGGCCGGACGGCAAGGTCGATCCCACGGAGAATTTCCACGGGTCCGGCATCGCTCGGCAATGTCAGCTCTGCGCCTTCAAGGGCAATCAGTGTGTCCGGTGTGTGCGGTGCGTTCATGCTTTCTTCGTTCGTTTGTCGTGGGCCGTGCCTATATGATACGGATGGCGGTCGGTTCTGGATGACGCACCTGCAACAAAGGCATTTACTGGATATGTGGCGAATACGAACAATTGCAACTTTGCTGACGCTTGTCGCCGCATTGGGGCTGGCGCATACGGCTCAGCCAAGGGCGGATGCGGCCTACAGAATCGTCGTCATCGGCGACAGCCTGTCTGCAGGTTACGGTTTGCCGGGGCCGGATGCCTTTCCGGCAAAGCTCGAGGTTGCCCTGAAGAACAGGGGCCATGAGGTCCGCGTCGAGAACGCCGGTGTTTCAGGCGATACCACAGCCGGCGGCCGGGCACGGCTGGCGTGGGCCATCGGCAATGATCCGGATGCGGTGATCGTGGAGCTTGGCGCCAACGATGCGTTGCGCGGACTGGATCCTGCGAAGGCGTATGACAATCTCTCGGCCATGCTGGACACGCTGGCGCAACAGAAAATTCCCGTGCTTTTAGCGGGAATGCAGTCCCCGCCCAACATGGGCGAAGACTATGCCCGTGATTTCAATATCATATACCCGCGTCTTGCTGAATCCCACGATGTCATCCTGTATCCGTTCTTTCTTGAAGGCGTGGCGGGGAACCCGTCACTCAATCAGGATGACGGCATTCATCCGACGGCCGACGGCGTCGACGTCATCGTCAAAAACATCATGCCGGCGGTTGAAGAGCTGTTGAAACGCGCCGGTACGGCAAAGGGGCGCAGCTGAATGACGGTCCTATCCGAAGCGCGTGCCGACAGCTTTCCGCTTGCCTATTCCGAAGCCGAAACCTGGACAGATATTGCGGATGATCTCGTCAAAAATCTGAGCGCCGGGCAAGCTGATGCCGGGGGGCTGGGCGTCCTGTATCTGAGTGACATCTGCGCACAGGATTTCGGGGCCATCGCCGAGCGGCTCAAATCAGAGACGGGGATTGAGACCTGGATCGGGACGCTGGGACTGGGTGTTCTGGCCGACAACAGGACCGCGATCGACCGGCCGGCAGCCGCCGCGATGGTGCTGGATATCGGCACGGATGCTTACCGGCTGATTGCTCGGACACCGATCCCCGACCGATGGCCCGATGATCTGATCCGCTGGGCGGAAACCGTCAACCCGATCTGTGCGCTGGTGCATGCGGACGGCACGACACCTGCGCTGGCGGACCTTATCAAAGCCCTGTCGACCCGGTCCGGCGCGTTTCTGGTCGGCGGCCTGACGTGCTCCAGAACCCAGCAGCACCAGCTTGCCGGTGATCTCGGCGCGGGCGGCGTGTCGGGCGTGCTGTTCGCGCCCGACGTCCCGGTAACGGTCGGTCTGACCCAGGGCTGCAGTCCGCTGGGGCCGAGCCATGAGATCACCGCCGGTGAAGGCAACGTCATCGTCGAAATCGACGGGCGTCCGGCGCTTGATGTGTTCAAGGAGGACATCGGCGAAATGCTGGCGCACGATCTGCAGCGCGTGGCGGGGTATGTGCACGTGGCCTTTCCGGTCAGCGGTGCGGATGGCGAAGCTGATTATCTGGTCCGCAATCTGGTGGCCATTGATGCCGACAACGATCTGCTGGCCGTGGCGACAGAGGTTGTGCCCGGGGATCGGGTGATGTTTGTCCGGCGTGATCCGCAAAGTGCGCAGAAGGATCTGCAGCGTATGCTGGACGACGTGAAGAAACGCATGCCAGGCAAGGCCCGGGGTGCGGTTTATGTGTCCTGCGTGGCGCGCGGACCATCCATGTTCGGCAGCGAATCGGCAGAGGCGCAGCAGGTCTCGGCCGGCCTCGGCGATGTCCCGGTTATCGGATTTTATGCGGGCGGGGAAATTTCCAACGACCGGCTTTACGGCTACACGGGCGTGTTGCTGGTGTTCGGCTGAAAGTCCGGCCACTGCTGATTTTGTTCACAGACAATGCCGGGTGCTTTTCTTGACACGGGTCCGGCATATTCCCAACATCTGCTGAATTGATCCGGCGGCGGTGTTTCTGGAAAGGGGCTCAGATGCAATATAACGAACTTGGCCGCACCGGAATCCGTGTCAGCCGGATTTGCATGGGGACCATGACGTTCGGCGGTCAGAATACGGAAGAAGAAGCTTTCCGCCTGATGGACATGTGCGCCGGGTACGGCGTCAATTTCTATGACAGCGCCGAAATGTATGCGTTTCCCGCCAGTCCGGAAACACAGGGCCGGAGCGAGGAAATTCTGGGCAGCTGGATCAAGGCCCGCGGCAATCGTGCGGACACGGTGATTGCCACCAAGATCAGCGGCCCCGGTCCGCGTTTTGAACACATTCGGGGCGGCGATCTGAACTTTACCAAAAAGCAGGTCGCCGAAGCCGTCGATAACAGCCTGAAACGGCTGCAGACGGATTACATTGATCTGTACCAGACACACTGGCCGGAACGGTCGACGAATTTTTTCAGCAAGCTCGGGTATACGCACGATCCCGGCGACACCGGGTGGACGCCGATCGAGGAAGTCGTCGATGCGATGCAGTCCCAGATCGACGCCGGCAAAATCCGGGCCTTCGGTGTGTCCAATGAAACCCCATGGGGGGTGCACCGGCATCTGCAGGCGGCGGGCGACAGGCCGTCGCGTGTTGCGGCGATCCAGAATCCCTACAATCTTCTGAACCGGACCTTCGAGGTCGGTCTTGCGGAAATGGCGATCCGCGAACACGTCGGCCTGTTTGCCTATTCGCCGCTGGGCTTCGGGGCGTTGAGCGGCAAATATCTGGACGGACAGTTGCCGAAAGGCAGCCGGCTGCAGCTGTTCCCTGATTTCAAAAGGCACTTCAAGCCCCGTGGTGTCGAAGCGACGGAACGATATGTTGCCCTGGCGCGTACGCACGGTCTTGATCCATCGGCAATGGCCATTGCGTTCGTTAATAGCCGGCCGTTTCTGACATCGAACATCATCGGCGCCACCAACACGGAGCAACTGGCGGTCAATCTGTCGGCGGAAGATGTCGTGCTGAGCGCCGAGGTGGTGGACGGGATCGAGGATATCCACAACGACATTCCAAATCCTGCGCCGTGATCGCCCATGCGTCTGTTCATCGCCATTCCAGTCCCTGACGAGGTTCGCCGGCACCTGATGGCCGTCTCGTCCGGGGTGCGGGGCGCGCGCTGGGTCCGCCCCGAAGGCATGCACATCACGCTGTTTTTCTGTGGCGAGACCGACCGAGCCCAGGCGCACGATCTGGATGTCGAACTGGCGGATATCAACATCCCCCCGTTCGAACTTAAGTGTGACGGTTTCGGATATTTCGAGCGTGGTTCGCGGATCAAGTCGATCTGGGCCGGGATCGAAGGCAACACGACGCTGGGCTACCTGCATGGACGGGTGGAAAGCGCAGCCGTCAAAGCCGGTTTTGAACGCGAAGCCCGCAAATACAAACCGCATATCACGCTGGCGCGGCTCAAGCAGGCCCGGGCCGAGGATGTCGGGCAGTGGATCGAAAACCACGACACACTGGCAACGCCTACGTTCACGGTCGACAGGTTCACCCTTTACCGCTCACACCTGGCCCGCGAAGGTGCGATGTACGAGCCGTTGATTGATTATGAACTGAGCTGTGACGGGTTCTAGCGCAGAATTTCAGGCAACTCAGCCATGTCGGCGAACACCAGATCGGCCCCTGCCTTGCGCAGTATCTTTTCATCGGATGGAATGCGGTGCGATCCGCCGATGTAGCCGAGTACTTTCATGCCGGCCCGTTTCGCGCCTTCGACGCCGAGCGGGGTGTCCTCGATAACGGTGCAGGCATCCGCCGCAAATCCCATGCGATCGGCAGCCATCAGGAAAAGATCGGGTGCCGGTTTGGGGTGCTTCACGTCGCGGGCCGAGAAAAGATACGGGTCCAGATATCCGATCAGGCCCGTGGTTTCCAGATTGCGGCGGATCTTGTCCGGGCTTCCCGACGAGGCGACGCATTTCGGCAGATGCGAAAGCTGTTCCAGTGCCCGCTGCATCCCCGGTGTCGGTTTGAGTTCACGGGCAAAGACCTCTGCATCCTTTTCACGCAGCGTGGCCTCGAAATCTTCGGGCAGTTCGACGCCATCGTTTGCGGCCATCTTTATGACGCCCGGGATGGTGCGGCCGATGAACTTCGCACGGCATTCGGCAGCAGTGGCCGGATAGCCGTGGCGGCTCAGGTGCGCGGCGAGAACCCGGTTGGCGATCATTTCACTGTCGACCAGCACCCCGTCACAATCAAAGATGATGAGCTTCTTCATTGGATGGCTGCCCCTTAAAGACCGCCCGGATGGCGGGTGCGGATATCGTCGAGAAGACCTTTCGACGCCGCTTCGATCATATCGAAAACGTCGGCGAATCCGTCCGGTCCGCCGTAATAAGGGTCCGGCACCTCATCGTGGCCGACGCCGGGCGCAAAGCTCAGAAACAGGCGGACCCTATCCTGTTGCGCAGGCGGACACAGCGCCTTGAGTCTGGCGATATTTGTGGCGTCCATGCCGAGCACGTAATCGAAGTCACTGAAATCGCTTTGCGCAACCTGCCGCGCCCTCAAATCACTCAGATCGACGCCGCGACGCCGCGCCTCTTCACAGGCCCGGTTGTCCGGGGGATTGCCGATGTGCCAGTCACTTGTGCCGCATGAATCGGTGGCGATCCCGGCACTCAAGCCTTCGCGGCGGACAAGCTCGCGGAAAACCCCTTCAGCGGTAGGTGAGCGGCAGATGTTGCCGAGACAGACAAAAAGCACGCGAATCATATTCGGGGGTCCCTAGAAATTAATGGGGCAAAGGATTGGCAATGCCGGTGGCCGGATTATCATGGTGCGGACGGTGGAGAGCAAGCCGGGGAAAAGGGAAACATGATGCACACTATCGATCCCGGGTCGGCCATCGTCATTCTGACGGGAGCCGGCATCTCCAAGGAGTCCGGGCTGGATACATTCCGCGATGCCGACGGGATCTGGTCGAAAGTCCGGATCGAGGATGTGGCGACGCCCGAAGCCTTCGCCCGCGACCCCGAGCGCGTGCATGCGTTTTACAATGCGCGGCGCCGGGGGCTTCTGGCCGATGATGTTCTGCCCAATGCCGCGCACCGGGCATTGGCAAAACTTGAAGCCGGCTGGCCCGGTGGGGTTTTAGTGGTGACGCAAAACATCGACGACCTGCACGAACGCGCGGGCGCGAAGAATCTGATCCATATGCACGGTGAATTGTTGAAAGCCCGGTGCAGCGCTTGCGGAAACATTTCCGATTGCCGCGAAGACCTTGGTGTCGCGCAGGCCTGTACCGCCTGCGGGCAAATGGGTGGACTTCGGCCGCACGTCGTGTGGTTCGGAGAAATGCCGCTTGCGATGGACAGGATCGAGAAGGCGCTTCTTAAGGCCGGCCTGTTCATGTCCATCGGCACGTCAGGGAATGTCTATCCGGCGGCAGGCTTTGTCGAGCTGGTGCGGGAATATGCGCACGGCCATACGGTGGAACTGAATCTGGAACCGTCCAGCGGGGCCACGTCCTTTGCGGAAAAAATTTACGGCGCGGCGGGTGAGATCGTACCGGCGTATGTCGATGACCTGCTTGCCGGCATTTAATCGCGGGCAATGCGCACGCCGTCGAAACGCTCCAGCCTGTTGCGTTCCATCATGCCGCGCAGCCGGGCGCCGTATTTTTCCGGAATCTCGGAATACGCGGTCAGGTAATTCGTCATGACCCGGCCGGTCGGGGCCTCTCCCTTTGCGCGCTGTTCCGCCCGTGCCTGACGAAGCTTCTTGTACGCACTGTGCGTATTCAGGTTTAGCATGTAAGCCCGGACACTGGACGTGATGTCCTTGAATACCATGACCTTGAAGCCGTCGGCTTCCTTCGGATCGATCCCCTTGGCGTCCTTGTTGTAGGTGCGCATCCCGAAAAAATTGTTGCCGTGCCGGGCAAAACGGGACGTGCCCCAGCCGCTTTCCAGTGCGGCCTGGGACAGAACCAGCGATGCGGGGACGACATCGACCCGGCGCAGCAGCTCTTTCACATCGCGGTCCTCGACGTCGTATTTGTCGTACAGCCTGCCGGGGGCGTTGTCGGGGTTTGCCTTGATTTCGGCGCGTTCCTCACGGATGCGGTCATTTTCCCGGGCGATGATCGGCAGCATGATGCGGAAGAACGTCGTCTTCTTTTCGTCGACGTCGCGAATCCGGTCGAGATTGACTTCGATACTGTCGATGAACAGTGCGGGTGCCGCCTTGCGGGCAGCGACCTCATCGAGGGCATAGCCGAGACCGCTGTGAATTTCCGTTGCGACCAGCGGCGGCAGGCTGGCGACCTCCACGTCGCTGTCTTCGGGCGCGTCACCGGATGAGAAAACCAGCAGCACGGCGGCCATCGCGCAAGCCCCCAGAATGGCGAGCACGGCGTAGGTCCGGGGATGCGGTTTTAGATCCGATATTAAGGTCATGGTCCTTTAAAAGGGTCCTTTAAAAGGGGCATTCATGATCGTTTTGAATATGGTACTAAATCATCATGACACAAGACGCAGAGAGTTTGCAGCAATTGCTGGCACGGGTGCAGGCGTGCGATATCTGCAGTGAGCATCTGCCTTTAGGCCCGCGGCCGGTGGTGCGCATCAGTGAAACCGCAAAGCTGCTGATCATCGGGCAGGCGCCCGGAACGAGAGTCCATGAAACGGGGATTCCCTGGAATGACCCGTCGGGGGACCGGCTGCGGGACTGGCTCGGGCTTGATCGCGACGCATTCTACGACACCGCGAAAATCGCCATCATGCCGACCGGGTTCTGTTATCCGGGCCGGGATCCGAAGGGAGGCGATCTGCCGCCCCGCCCGGAATGTGCCCCTGCCTGGCATGCTGCTTTACGATCTCATCTTAAGGGCGTTCAGTTGACCTTGCTTGTCGGCATGCACGCCCAGGCGTACTATCTGGGAGCAGATCGAAAGAAAACCATGACGGAAACGGTCCACGCCTGGCAGGAATACCTGCCCGGGATCATTCCGACCCCGCATCCGAGCTGGCGCACAACCGCCTGGATCAAAAAGAACCCTTGGTTCGAAGCCGATGTGATCCCTGAAATCCGCCGTCGTGTTGCCGCGATGGGATAAGTAGAAACCCGGAGTGTGTTTCGTCCGGAAAGGGTTGACAGTGCTTGTTAATAAAGTCAATTCTTCGATCTAATAATAAGATCACACGATTGAGCATCTTCATGTGGTCCGGCGCCCGAACAAACGGGAGGCCAGAGTGTAACCGTCGGCTGGGGTATGAAGACGAGGACCCATGCATACCATAACCGACAACGACCTGTTTCATCGGCTGGCTTTCGACAATCCCTGGTGGGAATTCAAGGATTCGACCCGAGTCGCCTTTAAAAATCCGCCGAAACGGGTATTTTTTCCCGCATTCTATGATCGTCTCGTGGCGACGGCTCCCGGCAACGTGATGGTGCTTGCGGGACCGCTCCGGGCCGGCAAGACGGTGATGATGCGTCAGATGGTGGCGCAGCTCGTCGAAAAAGGCGTCAAACCCACCAGTATTCTCTACTGTTCGCTGACCACGCCCAGCTATACCGCGGCTGATCTTACGATCCTGTTTGAAATGTTCTGCCGCCGTTACCGGCATAACAGGGATGCGGAAATCTACGTGATCTTCGACGAAGTGCAGTACGCCCGCGACTGGGAAAAGCAGCTTCTGAAACTGGCGGAAATGCGGCCCAATGCAAAAATCGTCGGCGCCGTATCGTCCGCGGCACCGTCGATCGTGTCCGGCGCCAAGGCGATGGGCGGCAGAATGGAAGTCTTCGTATTGCCGCCGCTCACATTTCTTGAATTTCTGCGGTTCCGCGGGACCGAGGAAAAGCTGTTCGGCGCTGCGGGCGGCGACCTGCAGAAAGGCGGCATGACACTGGAGCCGAACGGGCTGCCGGCCCTTAATCAGGAATTTCAGCGTTACGTCAATTTCGGCGGTTTTCTGGAAGGGATTCTCAGCGGCAAGGACGGCGTCCCGGCACCGGCCTTTATCCGCGACGGGGTCGCCGATCGCGTGCTGCACAAGGATCTGGCGTCACTTGCCGGTGTTAACGATCCGCAGGAACTGAACAGGCTGTTCGGGCTATTGGCATTCAACACGGCCCGCGAAGTGTCGATGGACGATCTGGCCAAGGCGACCGGCATCGCCAAAAACACGCTCCGGAAATATCTCGATTATCTGGAACAGGCGTTTCTGATCCGCCGCATCAACCGGGTCGACCGTGATGCGAAGAAATTCCAGCGGCAGGTTTACTTCAAAATCTATCTGACCAGCCCGTCGCTCTATGCGGCACTGTTTGCTCCGGTGCCGCCGTCGGACCAGTTCTTTCAGCGTCTCGCCGAAACGGCGCTGGTGTCGCAATGGCTGGGCTCATCTGCGATCGAAAATCTTTATTACGCCAGCTGGCGGGGCGGCAACATTGATCTGCTGACGTTGCACCCGGAAACCGGCAAGCCCGACCATGTTTATGATCTCGACTGGGACAACACCTATGTGCGGACCGATACACGGCCCGATCAGATGGTCAGCTTCGTGAGTGAGAACAATCCGCAGGCCAAGACCTATGTGCTGACCGGGAGTGTGGCGCGGGCCGCGACCATGAAGGGCATAAACCTGACCCTGGCACCGGTCGCGCTCTACACCTACTGGATTGAACGGGACCCGACACTCAGGTCATTCCATGGCCGGGATGCCGCCTAGATCGATTATTCAGCTGCGCACGGCGCGGACAATAGGCTCGAAAAAGATCGACAGCAGAATACCTGCGATGCCGATGCACATCAGCATGGCGCCGCTGCCAAGGGCCTGGATCGACTCGTTGTGAAAGAAGATTCCGATGCACACCGCCCCGCCGATGACACAGAATCCCGATAAGAAATAAAGCACGACTTTCAGAGCAGCCATAATCTGCGACCCCCCGTTTTTGTATGGTTAACGTCACCATGCAAAAAATAGGTTTATCGGTCAACCTATATCACCAAAACCGAGGATTACCGGGGTATTGCGGCGTTATCCGCAAGCCCCGGCAGGGATATCAGGTTACTTGCGGCCAAGCAGACGCAGACGCAGTGCATTCAGGCGGATGAAGCCCTGTGCATCGCGCTGATCGTAGACGTCATCTTCCTCGAACGTCACCATGGCTTCATCATACAGCGAGTTCGGCGACTTCCGCCCGGTGATGATGACATTGCCCTTGTAGAGTTTGAGACGCACGGTCCCGGTAACCCGTTGGGAGGCGTGGTCGATGGCGGCCTGCAGCATTTCACGTTCCGGCGCGAACCAGAAGCCGTTGTACAGCAGTTCCGCGTAGCGCGGCATCATCTCGTCCTTGGTATGCATGGCGCCCTTCTCGAGGGTGATGCTTTCCATGGCCCGATGTGCGTGGAACAGGATCGTACCGCCGGGTGTTTCGTAGACGCCGCGTGATTTCATGCCGATAAAGCGGTTTTCGACGATATCGATGCAGCCGACACCGTTGCGCCCACCCATCTCGTTGAGTTTCGTCAGCAGGGTTGCCGGGCTCATCTTTTCGCCGTTGATGGCGACCGGGTCACCATGTTCGAAGTCGATGGTCATCTCTTCCGGGGTATCCGGGGCCGCCATCGGCGTCACCATTCGCGATAGGATGTGATCGTAATCGGGTTCGACCCAGGGGTCTTCGAGAATTTTGCCTTCCGACGAGATATGCAGAAGGTTGGCATCCTGGCTGAACGGGGCTTCGCCGCGTTTATCCTTGGGCACCGGTATCTGGTTTTTCTCGGCATATTCGATGAGCTTGGTGCGGCTCGTCAGGTCCCATTCGCGCCAAGGGGCGATGATCTTGATGCCGGGTTCGAGCGCGTAATAGCCGAGTTCGAACCGGACCTGATCATTGCCCTTGCCGGTGGCGCCGTGGGACACGGCGTCAGCACCGGTTTCACGGGCGATTTCGATCTGGCGCTTGGCGATCAGCGGACGCGCGATCGAGGTGCCGAGCAGATAGGTGCCTTCATAGATCGCGCCTGAGCGGAACATCGGAAAGACGTAGTCGCGGACGAATTCCTCGCGCAGGTCTTCGACGTAGATTTCCTTGATGCCGAGCATCTCGGCTTTCTTGCGTGCCGGTTCGACTTCTTCGCCCTGCCCGAGATCGGCCGTAAAAGTCACCACCTCGCAGTTATAGGTGTCTTTCAGCCATTTCAGGATGACCGAGGTATCGAGCCCGCCTGAGTATGCGAGAACCACCTTGTTGACCCCACGGGTCGTGGGATTATTGACGTCGTTGCTCATGCGCTTGCGCTTTCAGATTTGGAAGTTGGAAAAGCGGGCGCAGTATATTGATCCCGCCCGCTTCGTAAAGCCGGTTCGGATTCCGCCCTTATATCGTAGACCCCTCAGCGAGAGATATCTGCGTTTCAGGCGAAAGCGTGAACGGTCATGACGCGGTTGATGACCTCATCGACCTTGGCGCGTTGTTCATCGCCCATGTAGTCCAGATCGCGTTCGGTCAGCCCGAATGAAAGCAGAACCTTTGCGCGGTCCAGGCCATTCAGGGTCAGCGGTGCGTCATCGGGCATCGCCGGCATTCCGTCCATCGCCGATCTGAAATCATCACGTTTACCATTCAGGCCCTCGACAAGGGCCTCGAACGTCGTCGGATCCAGCAGCACGGCACATCTCCTTCTGATTGGAAGATGTGTCGATTGGACACCGTGGCATATTTAAAAATGTTTAATCCGGATGCCGGGAGCGGCTCAGCCGATGGTGATGCCGTTGCCGTCATCGTAAAAGGCGATGAATCCGCTGATCTCGGCAACATTAAGCCGCGGCGTGACATAGGACCACGCCACATTCTCCATGTGTTTATCCGCCGTATCCAGATGCAGATAAGTAGCTTTCCCCTTGTGCGGACAGATGGAGGTTTTGTCCGAAGGTTTGAACAACTTCATTTTGACGTCGAGCCTGGGAAAATAGTAGCGCGGCGGATACCCCGGCTCATGCAGAACCAGCGCCGCGCGGCTCTCCGCCAACAAGGTATCCCCCAGCCGCACGGAGACGGGCGCCGGGCTTGTTGTGATGCGGATCGATTCGGGTATCGGGCGCTGGTGGTTCAAGGGCACGTCCGGTTTCATGAATAAAGGTTTAACGCTCTACTCATACGCCGGATTCGTGGTTTCTGCAAAGAATGCGTGATCATCCCTGCCGGGCAGGCGGCAAATATTACCCGGTCTGTTCTTCCTTTTTCGGCGCCGTTTCTGTTTCAGTGTCGAGTTGCTGCATCAGCAAAAGCCCTGTGCCGAGATTGTTGGGTGCTGAACGGACCTGATCGGCGAGGGCGTCGGGTGAGCTGAGATGAGCCGTATTGCCCTCCTCGAGCGCGACTTCCGCGGCGAGACGTTTCTGGATTTCAAGCGCAACCATCTTTTCGATGTTGTTGCGCTGTTCCGGGCTCATGTTTTCAAGGTCATCCTCGGAAAGCCCCATGGAGGCGAGGATCTTCTCCCGCAGTTCCTCGAGCTTTTTCGCTCTCAGCTCTTCCGTGTATGAGCCGAAACCCTTGTCTCTGATCTCATCCAGGGTGCGGCGAAAATCGCTTTTCCAGGCGGCTTCCTGATCCAGCACCGGCTTGCCGTTGCCGTTGGCCGAAGCACCGGCCGACGGCATGGCTGCGGCGGCATAGGCATTCACGTTGTCTGATTTGTCGAACATGAGTTTCCCCTTTCCTCTGAACTTTCGAAAAGGGATGCAAATCCGGGACCAGAAGTAGGCGGCTATGCGGTTTCGGCGCGATCCGAGAATTTGCGGGCCCGCTCGCTGGCCGACTTCAACTGGCCGCAGGCGGCCATGATGTCGCGGCCACGGGGCGTGCGCACAGGGGACGAATAACCGGCATCATTGACGATCTCGGCAAAGCGGCGGATGCGATTGTTTGACGAGCATTCATACACGGCGCCCGGCCAGGGATTGAACGGGATCAGGTTGATCTTGGCGGGGATGCCCCTGAGCATCCGCACCAGTTCGTGCGCGTCGGCGTCGGAATCATTGACGCCCGCCAGCATGACGTATTCAAACGTGATGCGCCGCGCGTTCGACGATGTCGGATAGCGGCGGCAGGCGTCCAGAAGTTCCGCGATCGGCCACTTCTTGTTGATGGGCACCAGTTCGTCGCGGAGATCGTCGCGGACCGCATGCAGGCTGATCGCCAGGTTGACGCCAAGCTCGTCGCCGCAGCGTTCGATTTCCGGGACAATGCCCGACGTCGACAGCGTGATGCGGCGTTTCGACAGCGCGATCCCGTCGCCGTCCATGACGATGGTCAGCGCCTTGGCCACGTTCTCGTAATTGAACAGCGGCTCACCCATACCCATCATGACGATGTTCGACAGATGACGGCTGCCGTCGCTGGGGGACGGCCATTCACCATAACTGTCGCGTGCCGCCATGAACTGGCCGACGATTTCGCCCGCCGTCAGGTTGCGCACCATGGGCTGGGTGCCGGTGTGACAGAAGCTGCAGGCCAGCGTGCAGCCGACCTGGCTTGAGACACAGACCGCGCCCCGGTCTTCCTCGGGGATATGAACGGTCTCGACTTCCTTGCCGTCGGCAAGCCGGAACAGCCATTTACGCGTCCCGTCGGTGGATGTCTGTTCGGTCGCTATTGCAGGCCGGGTGACCTTGTGGGATTCAGCGATCCTGGCGCGGAAATCCTTGGAAAGCGTCGTCATCTGATCAAAGTCGGTTTGGCCCTGATGATAGATCCAGTGCCACAGCTGCTTGGCGCGGAACGGCTTCTCGCCAAGGCGCGCCAGTTCATCGGCAAGCTCGTCACGGCTCAGCCCCACCAGTTCGGTTCGCGGATCGTTCGGTTCGCGTGTCATCATGATCATGTTATCACTGTTCATGGGCGCGGGGTGTACACCCAAAATGATCCAACGCCAAGGGGTACGCTATGGGGTACGCTATGGGGGCCGCTATCCGGTCGCCAGCAGGGTGACCCCGACCATGATGACCAGCGCCCAGCCAAGCCGGCGTTTGAGATCGCCTTCGTTGAGCAGAATGCTGCCCATCAATACGGTCAGCAGGACGCTGCTTTCGCGCAGCGGTGCGACATAGACAACGGGGGTGAGGGTCATCGCATAGAGGACCAGGATATAGGCCAGCGGCATGATCGTGGAGACGACCAGAATGATCAGGCGCTGTTCCTTCCAGAAGGTTCTCACGGTCTCCAGGCGGCGCAGCCCGACCGGCGTCAGAAACAGGGCGCGGCAGATCAGGCCGGTGATTTCGAGGATCAGCGGCGAAATCATGATCGTCGACACGGCGTGGGCGTCCCAGACCGTATAACAGCCGATGAACGTGCCGGACCCGATCCCGAACAGCAGTGAGGTGCGGAAATTGTCCGGGCGTTTTGAAAAGCCGCCGGTCAGACTGACCACGCCGATTATGATGATGACGGCACCGATGGCCAGTTGCACGGTGATGGCCTCACCCAGAATCAGCACCGCCATGGTGACCGAAAGCAGCGGCCCGGTGGCGCGCGCCGTCGGATAGACCAGCGACAGGTCACCACTTCTATAGCCGGCCTGCAAAAGCAGAAAGTATCCAAGGTGAATGACCGCGCTGCCGACGACGAATCCCAGTTCGAGCCACCCGAAGACGGGTTTCTCCATAACAAAGACGAAAATCGCCACCGGCATGTAAATGACGCTGGAGACGACGGCAAACATCCACGCCAGTTCGGCGCCCCCGTTCAGGCGTTTGACGAAAAAATTCCAGGTGGCGTGGCAGAAGGCGGCGGCGAGGACGAGAAGAAAAGCAGTGACGGTCATAAGGTTACCCGCAGTTGGTTGTTAAAAGACATGCACCAGCATGCCCTTCCAACCCCTCTGGATTTTTCGTCCTCGGGTGTCTGCCGTACACGGCTCATAACGGCGCTCGGTCCGGACCTGTGAAACAGCGGAACCTTAGCCGCACTTGGATAGGCGGCTTCAGTATAAGGGCTCAGCCAATCTGGTAAAGTCCGCCGGTCTAAATGCCGCTTCAGATTTCCGGCGCGTCGAGGCCGTTCTGCAGGCACGCCGCGACCAGTGTGTTGCGGAGCAGGCAAGCGATCGTCATCGGACCGACGCCGCCCGGAACCGGGGTGATCGCCGACGCGGCTTCTGCAGCTTCGGCAAAGTGGACGTCGCCGACCAGTTTTGATTTGCCCTCCCCTTTTTCAGGGGCCGGTACGCGGTTGATGCCGACATCGATGACGACCGCACCCGGCTTGACCCAGTCACCCCGGACCATTTCCGGACGGCCCACGGCGGCGACGAGAATATCCGCTTCCCGGCAGCGTTCCGGCAGATCGACGGTCCGTGAATGGGCGATGGAGACGGTGCAGCTCTCGGCCAGCAAAAGCGCCGCCATCGGCTTGCCGACGATGTTGGAGCGGCCGAGCACCAGCGCACGCTTACCGGACAGCTTGCCCTGGAAATGATCTTTCAGCATCAACAGGCAGCCATAGGGCGTGCAGGGAACCAGCGCGCTTTGACCGGTCCACAGGCGGCCGACGTTGATCACGTGAAAGCCGTCGACGTCCTTGTCGGGATCGATCGCGGCCAGCACCTTGCTCTCGTCGATATGACCGGGCAGCGGCAACTGCACCAGAATGCCGTTGCAGCCGGGATCGCTGTTCAGGCTCGCGATGAGCGAAAGCAGCTCGTCCTCGGGCGTTGAAGCATCGAGCCGGTGTGTCACCGACGTCATGCCGGCCTCTTCTGTCTGCGTGCCCTTGTTGCGGACATAGACCTGACTGGCGGGGTCCTCGCCGACCAGGATCACGGTCAGGCACGGCTTGATCCCGTGTGTCGATGTCAGCTTTGCGACTTCGCCCGCGACCCGTTCGCGGAGACCGGCGGCGAAAGCCTTGCCGTCGATGATGGTGGCGTCGCTCATGTGTGTGTATCCCCCTCAGATTATGTCGTTCGTCGCGCCCGGCAGCGGGCTCAACCGGTTTAGTATCGCCGCGCCGTCTCCGGCGATCAGCAGTGTCTTGTTGCGGCCGGTTGCGCCCTGCACGATGTCCATATCCGATTTCCTGATCCGCCATGCTTTGGCCAGCAGCTTGATGACCGCCGCATTGGCATCACCTTTCTCGGGAACGGCGGTGACCGCAATCTTGAGGACGCCGTTTCCTTGCCCGTCGGCGACCACACCGCCGATGGCATCACGCGATGCCTTTGGGCTCACGCGCAAACGAACCCTGAGGCCGTCCGGAACAGGTTGAAACGGGCTTGGCGCGTCAGCCAACGCGCAGCGCGAGACGGTAGATGACGTCCTTGGCGAACCACAAAAGCAGGATCAGGATGACCGGCGAAATGTCGACGCCGCCGAGGTCTGGCAGGAAGCGGCGGATCGGGGCGAGCAGCGGTTCCGTCAGCCGCGTCACGACGTCATAGATCATGCGGACGAACTGGTTCGACAGGTTGATCACGTTGAAGGCGATCAGCCAGCTCATGATGACGCCGATGATCAGCACCCATGTATAGATTTCGATCAGATGATAGATGAGGGCCAGTCCCGGGCCGATAATGACGTCCATGTTCTTCCTCTCAGGTCCGCAGGCCGAGCCCGCCAGAAGCGGAGCTAAAGGTAATTGCCCCTGCCGGATGGCGCAAGTGTCGCGCGCGTGTTGCGCGTATCCGTGCAAGACCCGGACGGGGGCCGGGCCAGGGGTTTGTAGAAAAATGCCCGGCGCCGGTGTCCAGCTGACGCGAATTTAATTGATTAGGAAATCATTTCAATATAGTTTCCTAGTCAATTAACGAGGTAGCCATGTCTTCCACCCGGCCTGTTTCGGACATCACGGCGCACATCGGCTTTTGGCTGCGTATGGTGTCCAACCACGTGTCCCATGCCTTTGCGGCCAGGCTGGCGGACAGGGAGGTGACGGTTGCTGAATGGTGCCTGATGCGTGTGCTCTACGGCAGGGACCCGCTGCCGCCCAGCCGGCTCGCCGAAGAGATGGGATTGTCGCGGGGTGCGATCACCAGGCTCGCAGACCGGTTGATCGCGAAGTCGATGATCTTGCGCGAAGCCAGCACGGTTGACCGTCGCGCTCAAACGCTCGCGCTGACGGATCGCGGCCGTGCCCTCGTGCCGGATCTGGCCGCGCTTGCCGACCGCAACGATGCCGAATTTTTCGAATGCCTTCCCCCGCGTGAACGGGAAACGCTGAAGCGACTCCTGAAAAGTCTGGCGCAACGCGGCCACATGACAGCAATCCCGATCGAATGAACGCGATCCAACCCTGCCACGGAGAAACCGTTTTGAACGACCACCAGAAAGCCGCTGCCCTGACCTGCCTTGAAGCAGCCGAGGCGAACACCATGGCCTTTCCACAGATCGTTGCAACATTGATGGCAGCCGGGTTTGAAAGCTATGCGATCGATTTCCGGCGGGCGTTCGCCACCTACTACCTGCCCGGCGGAGAGAGCATCGAGCTGCCGGTCCACCGGGTCGATGCGCCGATAGCGCCTTCGTTCGACAAAGCGCGCCTGGAGGCGGCAATCCGCGAAGCACAGCAGCAGTCCGCAGACTACACCTATACGGGCTTCTGCGAAAAAGCGGCTATGGCCGGCTGTGCCGCCTATACCGTGTCGTTCTCCGGCCGCCGCGCGTTGTACGTCGGGCGCACTGCCGAAACCCACGTTGAGCACTTTCCAGATCAATAGACGATGAAGGTGGGGCCGCTTACGCAATCCTTGCTGAAAACAAGCGGCACGCTGCTTAGCATCTTGACAGAAATGGGCGGCGCGCCGCATATTCCGCGCCCGCCGGGATGCATTTTCCCCTGGCGGAACTGGTGCGGGGCCGTAGCTCAGTTGGGAGAGCGTCGCGTTCGCAATGCGAAGGTCAGGGGTTCGATTCCCCTCGGCTCCACCAATCTTCTCAATGACTTAAATCCCACGGGCAGCCATTTTCAAAGTCCGGTGGTTTTTCACTGTGCCCAGAATGAGTCACAAGTTTCAGGCGCAGTGTGCACTTTTGCCGGATGCGGCGGCAAGCCTCTGCTACCAAATTATTGTAACTGCTGTTTCAACTGGTTTATCTGATTGGCGAGGGTTGAGTTGTCACCGGATTGGACCGTGATTTTATTGTATTTCTCGAGCGAGATGTCGGATTTATTGATGGCCTTGATCATCTGGTCCATGGCGACCTGTCGGAGTTTCTCCTTGGCCACGGCTCCCTCCGTTTGGGAAAGCTGCTTTACGTATGCCTCGTTGATCCGATCCACATCAAGGGATGCTTCGGCATAACTTTTCAATTCCTGCTTGCTATACTGGCCGGCCGCGGTATCAGCCTGACCGGTGGCGGACTGGCCGGCCGCCGGTGTTATTAAAAACACGGGCGAGAGGAATAAAACCGTCGCCAAAACTATATATGAATAGCGCAACATTTCTGTCTCCTTAATGTCTGCAATCCCGATCAAACGGGGTGTTCCTCCGGCGGGGTGTTTCTCCGGTTACCTGCACAGTGGACAGGCCAGGGCGACAATTAGTTCCGGCGGGTTGGAATTTTGTTCGTTATGTGGGCCGGCGCGGAACAACGAATTGGCCGGAAATTCGCCTGACCATGGAACCATTTGCGTTCTTATGCTGTCTTTATTCAGACTGGAAAACAGGGATGTCTGATTGCGAAAGCGTACTTTCACCTGACCGGGCAAAAAAGCGAGAGTTAACTTGGACGACATAAAAAGGCTGATGACCCAGGAAATTCCGCGCCTGCGCCGCTACGCGCTTACCCTGTCCAGCGACATTGGCAAGGCCGACGACCTTGTGCAGGACTGTCTGGAACATGCCATTCGCAAGCGCGGGCAGCTTAAAAAAGCCGGCAGCATCCGGGCCTGGATGTTTCGGATTCTCTACACGCGCTTCATCAACGAAGAAAAGCGGCACCGGAATTCACGTGCTCACGTCCCCATTGACGACGCCGAACATCTGCTGTCGGTCAGGCCGCAGCAGGAGGTCACGCAGAATTGCCGTGAAATCATCGCGGCCTTTCAGAAATTGCCGGATGAGCAGCGCGCGGTCCTGGCGATGACGGTGGTCGAGGGGTTTTCATATGACGAGATCGCGCTGACACTTGACGTGCCGATCGGTACCGTGCGCTCCCGCCTGTCTCGTGCACGTGAAACATTGAGGACCCTTTATCAGCCGGATGATGAAGAGATACCAGCAACCGTCACCTCCTTGAAACGGGTGAAATGATCATGAACGACGACAATACGGCTTCGAACGAAATCGATCTGGAACTGATGGCGTATATCGACGGACTGCTGAACGAAGCGCCGCTGCGGAAACGCGCGGTGGAGCGCAGAATTGCTGATGATCCGGCACTCGCCGAGCTTGTCCGCACCATTCGCGCCCAGAACAACGCGCTTCGCGATGCATATGCGGGCATGCTGCTCGATGCGCCCGTGCCGGAGCGTTTGACCCGTGCCCTGGAAACGCCGGACCGATTGCCGGCATCGCTGTTTCCGAAGCTCGCGGCGGTTGCGGCGATTGTCATTCTCGCCGCGGGCGGCGGGTGGTATGCCGGGTATGACACGAGCGCGGATGATGAAAGGATTGCCACCCAGTTTCTGGAACAAAGCTATCAGCGGTTTGTGGAGACAGAGTCCCTGAGCGTCGGCGATGCAGCCAGCGTGTCGACAGACATGCCGGTGAACTGGCTTTCAAACCGATTGTCGCTGCGGCTCCAGGCACCGGACCTGCAGTCGAAGGGCTATGCCATCGTCGGTCAGGAAACGGTCAAGGTCGGTGATGTGCAGATGGTGCGGCTGGTGTATGCCGCCGCGAACGGCGAAACATTCAGCCTGTTCCTGCGGCCGCGCTGGGAATCCGGACACCGGGAAGTGCGGGTCGTGACGGAAAACGACGTGTCACTCGCGGTATGGCTGGACGGTCCGCTGGCGGCGACGCTGGCGGGCAAGCTGCCGCGCGAACGGTTGAACGAGCTTGTCGGGATCGTCCGCGACACCATGCACGACAGCAATGAAACGGCACCCGAAATCAAGCCCGCGCCGGGCACGGAGCAAAGCGCCGACCTGTCTGCCCGGCAGCAACACGGCGGTGATACGGTGCTGCAACCGGCTGGCGGACCATCTGTCCTGTCCCCCACATCGGTGCCGAAGGCGCCTTTCGTGACGAACTGAGGCACCGCCGGGTTCCCCGAAAACTTCCTGACTGCATAGAGGATCATATGACTCACGTATACGTAACCGCATTTGTCATCTCGTTCGTGATGTTTGCGCAACCGGCGATCACGCATGCCCTGACGATGTGTTCAAGTCCGCTCCGCCCGATGTGTATCGATATGGATTACACCTACGAGGAAGATCTTGGCGTGATGCGTTGCAAACAGGACCTGCAACGCCTTGTGAACGAAGCCAAGGAATATACACGGTGTCTTAAAAAACAGATCAGCGAAACGCGTCAGGAAATCGATGATGCCCGCAAGAAATTCGAAGAAAGATCGAAGGAAGTTGAGTCAAATCAGACAGCCCAATGATGTTTGATTCGACCCGGTGACCAGGCCACCACCTGCTTTTCCATCTCAAGATAGTTGAATTATGGGTTGATTGCGACGGCAAGATACGTGCCGTCTCCGATGCAAAAAAAACGCCACCCGCCGTGCAGGCGGATGGCGCATTTATGCGTCTATTGGGTTACCGCTTGAGTATCATATTCATTGTGTCAGATGACCTGCGATTTTCTTGCTGATTTCGGGATTTTCAGCCGATATTTGCGTGATGCGATTGTAATCTTCAACCGACAGTCCTTCATCCCGAATGGCCTGAACCATTTCCTGGTTCGCCTGTCGGCGCATTTGCTGCAGGTCCTGATCTGACTTGGCATCCTGCTGAATGCGTTGCTGCCATTCTGCTGACAGTTCCCGAACTTCGGTAACCGCTGCCGCATAGGTGCGAATTTCCTGTTCGCTGACCGTGCCATGTTGACTTTGGGCAAGCTGCACCGCCTTGCCATCGGCAGCATCGACCGGTGGCGCGCTCAGCAATATAAGACCGGCGGCAAAAACCATGGGATGCAGATGATGAATACGTAACATTAAGAACCTCTCTTTCAGGTATGGTAACAACTCGATCAGAACTGAATTTTTCAACCCTGATCAGACTGACAGGGTGGCGGCGCGAAAAGTTCCGGCAAATCCACAGCCGGCAATCAGCTATTAGGTCCCGCTGAACCGCCCGGTGAACTCTCGGTCGAGCCTTGACGGCACCGCGTCGGGTCCTCACCCTTGCTTCAATGTAAGAGGAGAAAGTGATGGCCGAAAAACTGAACGGTGAAGACCGTGCCCGGGCGTTGGAAGAACTGCAGGGATGGTCCGAAGTCGACGGTCGGGATGCGATCCAGCGCAGTTTCAAGTTCAGGAATTTCAATCAGGCGTTCGGGTTCATGAGCCGTGTCGCGCTCAAGGCCGAAAAGATGGATCACCATCCGGAATGGTTCAATGTCTACGCAACCGTGGATGTGACGCTGGCGACCCATGACGCCGGCGGCGTCACGGCGCTGGATATCGAATTGGCAAAATTCATGGACAAGGCAGCTGCCGGCACCTGAAACAAGGATTAATTGGCCGGGAACTTCCTGGACAGGGTTTCAAGGGATTTCATGAATGCCGACGTCGGCACCGCAAAACCCTTGCCGCCGACCCGGTTCTTGGTATGCGCCGAATGGACCGCGGCCAGTCTGTATTCCTTGCCGTCCGAAAAGACGATCGGCGATCCGCTATCGCCGGGAACGGCCTGGCAGCCGTGTTCGGCAATATTGCGCCCTTTGGTAAAGCCCCAGAATTTGCAATCCGGATGTGCCGTCAGAACCTGGCCCCGGTCGCCGCTGTAGCCGGCTTGGGTATAGACCGTCTTGGCCTTGTGTAGGTCCCAGAAAATCTTTTCCGTGAACATGGCCGGGCGAAGGATGCCGGTCACCGGGCTCGGATCCCTTTCAAGGACAATCAACGCCCAGTCAACGGCGACCGCGGACAGTGTCGCGGGCCGCAGGGGGTCATGGCCGGGGGCCGGATGGATTTCCACCGCGATGGAGTGAAACAGGTATTCACCCCGGTCCCAGC
The DNA here is from genome assembly GCA_040218645.1 of Rhodospirillales bacterium. Classification (GTDB taxonomy): domain Bacteria; phylum Pseudomonadota; class Alphaproteobacteria; order Rhodospirillales; family Casp-alpha2; genus UBA4479. Next base: position 298,188 of record JAVJQZ010000013.1, on the reverse strand, counting down.
CGGCGACAAAGTGCAGCTTGTCCGGTGCCATGTAGCCTTCGGTATAGCGGTCGACGACACAGTGCGCGGCGGTGACGACAATCCGGGGCGCGACCACGGTTGCGGTACAATGACCGCGCCCGGCCTTGTTGAAACGGCCGACGGCGGTCCAGGGGTAAACCCGTGAATCCGCCTTGACCCGGACATCGCCGGTGCCGAACACACTGTTTGGCTTGTATTTGTAATCGGTTGTCTGCGCCTGTGCATTGCCCGTGGCCGCAAGGACCAGCAGGAACGACAGAAGTGTGCACCGGAGCATCATTGCGGTGCCATGCGCAAGGCGCCATCAAGCCGAACGACTTCACCGTTCAGCATCACGTTGTCGATCATGTGCAGCACGAGAGAGGCATACTCCGCCGGATCACCAAGCCGCGAAGGGAACGGCACGCTTTCGCCAAGCGCCGTCTGGACGTCGTCAGGTAAGCCGTAAAGCATCGGTGTTGCGAATATCCCCGGTGCGATGGCCAGTACCCGGACCCCGCTTTTCGCCATTTCACGGGCGGCCGGCAAGGTCATCGCCGCGACCCCACCCTTGGAAGCGGCATAGGCTGACTGGCCGATCTGACCGTCGAAGGCGGCGACCGAGGCGGTATTGATGATGACGCCCCGCTCGCCGGTCTCAAGCGGGTCCTGCGACAGCATGTCGGCTGCGGCCAGGCGCAACAGATTGAATGTGCCGATCAGATTGACCCTGATGACGTTCGAGAACGCTTCCAGCGGTTGCGGGCCATCCCGCCCGACAATGCGTTTCGGTGGTGCGATGCCGGCGCAGCTCACAAGAATTCGGACCGGACCATGCCTGTCACGTGCCGCCTTTACGGCCTCTTCGGCGCTTTCGGCGCTTGTAACATCGCACCCGATGGCCACGCCGCCGATGTCGTCGGCCAGTGCCCCCGCGTCCTCGGCATTGAGATCGAGCAGGGAGACTTTTGCGCCCTTCGCCGCGAGGGCTCTCGCGGTGGCCGCCCCTAGTCCGGACGCCGCCCCCGTAACGATCGCTGCGTGACCTTTGACGTCCATATTCGTATCCTCCTGATGATCGAGCATAACTGTTTATCAAGAGAATGGGTGGGCGACAACGTGGGCCGGACCCCGGAAGAAAACGAAAAGATCGTCAGCGAAGGCTTCGTCGACAAGGCGCGGCGGACACTGGGGCGTATTCCGTTTACCGATGAAGCGGTGTCGGCATACTATTGCGCGACCGATTCGAACACGCCGAACGGGGTCAGGGTCACGCTGATGGCGGCGCTCGCCTATTTCGTCATTCCCATGGATGTGCTACCGGATTTCATCGCCGGTCTCGGTTTCACCGATGATGCGGCGGTGTTCTGGGCGGCGTGGCGGGCAGTTTCCGGCCACGTCACCGATGCCCACCGGGCGCGGGCCCGGGCATTTCTAGGCAGAACGGAAAAAGACGACGGCGATCAAGAATAGGGTAGATGGGACAATAATACGGGTCTGCTAAAGGCCTGAATATATGGGCCTGGGAAAAGGCCCGGACGGGAGGATACGTTGAGCACACCACTTTGGCAGCCGAGCCAGGCACAGATCGACGGCGCGGAAATCACACGCTTCAGAAAAAAGGTCGAGGCGGATTGGAACGTCAGCCTCGGCAATAGCCGCGAGTTGTGGAAATTTTCGGTCACCGAGCTCGAAAAATTCTGGACCTCGGTCTGGGACGATGCCGGCATCATTGCTGAATCGCGCGGCGAGCGGGTGCTTGTCGACGCTGACAGGATGCCGGGTGCCAAGTGGTTTCCTGACGCGCGCCTCAGCTTCGCGGAAAACATGCTGCGCCATCGCGGTGACGGCGAAGCGATGGTCTTCAACGGTGAAAACAGGGTCTCGCGCCGGATCAGCTTTGACGAGTTGCATGATCAGGTATCGATCATGGTGCAGGTTCTGGAAAGCATCGGCGTCGGCGAAGGGGACCGGGTGTGCGGGTATCTGCCGAACATGCCGGAAACGATCATCGCGATGGTGGCGACGAATGCGCTCGGCGCCGTCTGGTCGTCATGCTCCCCCGATTTCGGCGAACAGGGCGTTCTCGACCGCTTCGGCCAGATCAAACCCAAGGTCATGTTCTGTACCGATGGCTATTGGTACAACGGCAAACGGCACGATGTGCGCCACAAGACGGCGGCCATTGCCCAACAGCTCCCCAGCCTGAAAAAGATCGTGCTTCTGCCCTATGGGGATGAAGATGCCGGCACGGGGCCGATTGAAAATGCGGTAACTCTTGGCGATGCTGCAAAAGGCCTGCACCCCGGTGAGATCGAGTTCCGGCAATTGCCGTTCGAACATCCGCTCTTCATCATGTTTTCCAGCGGCACCACGGGGGCGCCGAAATGCATCGTGCATAGTCAGGGCGGCACACTGCTGAAACATGCCTCTGAACAGCCGTTGCACTGTGATGTCCGTGCCGGCGACCGTGTCTTCTTCTTTACCACCTGCGGCTGGATGATGTGGAACTGGCTGGCGACAAACATCGCGTGGGGCGCGACGCTTTTACTGTATGACGGCTCACCGTTCCATCCGTCGGGGAATGTGCTTTTCGATTTTGCCGACGCGGAAAGGATGACCCTGTTCGGGACGTCGGCGAAATTCATCGATGCGTTGGGCAAGGCGGGGCTCCGGCCGCGTGACACGCATGATCTCACATCCGTGCGCATGTTGTGCTCCACCGGATCGCCGCTGGCACCGGAAGGGTTCGATTACGTTTATGATGCGGTGAAACCGGACGTCCAACTGGTGTCGTTTTCGGGTGGCACCGACATCATGGGCTGCTTCTGCGGCGGTGATCCGACCGCGCCGGTGTGGCGTGGCGAAATCCAGATGCGGTTCCTGGGGATGGCGGTCGATGTCTTCGACGAGGAAGGACGCTCCATCCAGGGCGAAAAGGGAGAGCTGGTCTGCACGCGGCCGTTTCCGACCGTGCCGCTGGGTTTCCTCAACGATCCCGGCGATGCCCGTTTCCGGGCCGCCTATTTTGAGATGTTTGAGAATATCTGGACGCACGGCGACTACATCATGCTGAGTGAACACGACGGGATCATCATTTATGGACGTTCCGATGCGACACTCAATCCGGGGGGCGTCAGGATCGGCACCGCGGAGATTTACCGTCAGGTCGAAAAGCTCGAGGAGATCCAGGAAAGCATCGTCATTGGTCAGGAATGGGATCATGACGTGCGGGTGGTGCTGTTTGTCGTGCTCAGGGACGGGGTTGTGCTTGATGAGCTGCTGGAGCAGAAAATCCGCCAGCAGATTCGCAGCAATTGCACGCCGCGCCATGTGCCGGCGAAGATCATTGCGGTTCAGGATATTCCACGGACAAAATCCGGCAAGATCACCGAACTTGCCGTGCGCGATATCGTCCATGGCCGCGGGGTCAAGAACAAGGAAGCCCTGGCCAATCCGGAAGCGCTGGACCTGTACCGGGACCTGGAAGCGCTGAAGGGTTAGATCTCGACGTTGGCCAGTGCCCTGTAAAGCGCCTGCAGGGCCCCCGGCGCGGCGCCATCCCCGGATTTGGCGCGGGCTTCGAGCTGCGCCACGCATGCTTCGGTAATGGCTTTGATCTCGCTGGTTTCCAGTTCGCCCAGAAACTGGTCCGGGTTGTTGCGGATCGCCATGATGAACGGATTGCTCATGTATGTTTCCCCTCAAAGCTTCTCTTTCCCGCCAGCCTGGCTGCGGTTTCCCGGGCCTCGCGCATCAGCCATTCCCTGAAAACGCGGACTTTCGGGCGGTCGTAATTGGCGTCGGTGCTGGCGACGTAATAGCGGTACTCGGCGCTGAGGGCCAGATCAAAAGGCGCCACCAGCTTGCCGGCCTCGATCGGATCGGCAACCAGCAGACCGCGTCCCAAGGCGACACCCTCACCGTTGATCGCTGCCTGGATGACCAGATTGGAATGGGTGTACCCGGTGCCGCGCGTCGGATCGATATCGCGGAGCCCTGCCGCGTTCAGCCACATGTTCCAGTCTTCGGTCATGTCGTCGTGGATCAGGGGAAAGTGACGCAGATCGGCCGGTTTATTGAGGCCCGGTGCACGCCTGATCAGTTCCGGCGAGCAGACGGGAAAGATATCCTCCCGCAGAAGCTCCTCGGCAATCAGTCCCGGCCAGTTGCCGCGTCCGTAGCGGATGCCGATGTCGATACCGTCGCGGGCATAATCAGCGGCGACATCGGATGTGGCCAGTCGGATATCGATATCGGGATTTTCGTCGCGGAACCGGCCGAGCCGGGGCATCAGCCATGTGGCGGCCAGACTGTCCATGGTGGCGACCGTCAGAATGCCGGCCTGATCACGACGCTTGACCCGCGCCACGGCCGAATCCATGGCATCGAAGGCGTCAATCAGATCGGGCAGCAGGGTCTGCCCGGCATCGGTCAGGATCAACTGACGATTGCGGCGCTGGAAGAGCATGATGCCGATCTGATCTTCCAGGGCCTTGACCTGATGCGATACCGCGGCCTGGGTCACGTTGAGTTCGTCAGCGGCTCTGGTGAAGCTTAAATGCCGGGCCGCGGCCTCGAAGGCCCGAAGCGCATTCAATGAGGGAAGGCGGCGTTGCATTTTTGTGTTATTTCCATGATTAAATATTTGTCGCGTGATTAAACCTGTATATCAATTAATAGATTAAACAACTGTTATTAATGAATAATATAATTGTTACCATAACATTCAAATAAGAAAAACTAATTCGAAAATGAGATATTGTCGTTTGTTCGTACGATCAGGACGGGTGTATCAATTCGTGCATCGACGGGGCGCACGGAATAGGCCGATGCCCCGCATGAAGGACACGAACGGAGACGTACCATGAACAGCATCCTGAAAAGCTTTCCCTTTGCTCTGGGATTTGGCCGCAGCCTCGTAAAGTCACTGGCGGTTGCCGTATTCGTCATGCCGGAACGTGGTCTGGATCTGATGCAGGTATGGGAAACCCGTTTGCGTCAGCGCCAGCATCTGGCCCGGTTGAATTACAGCCTGCTCGAAGACATGGGGATGACCCCTGAAGACGCCGCCCGCGAGAGCGCCAAGCCGTTCTGGCAGGCCTGATTCCCCTTAAACAGGCGAACCGTGGAAAGAGTTGCCCCGGCGGTGAATGCCCGGGCAGCTCTTTTCATTTGAGCGGAACAGGTACAGCATCGGTGGCAACGAAAACACGACGTGGGGAATGATCATGCTTGAGCATCTGAAGATGATGGCGCGCTACAACAAGTGGGCGAACGACCGGATCAGTGACGCCATCTGCGCAATCGATGAAGCGGACTACATGAAGCCGCGTGAGGCCTTCTTCGGGTCGATCCACGGGACCGTCAATCATCTGTTGCTTGTAGACCGGTTATGGCGCGGCCGGATGGAGGGCAAGCCCTATCAGGTTTCGGGACTGGATCAGATCGTCTGCGCGGACCGGGAGACCTTTATTCGTGAACGGGACTTGGAAAACGATATCATCATCGATTTCCTGGACAGCCATGATGCGCCAGCCCTTGAGGTGGAATTCTCATATACGACTTTCGTCGGCGCCGGCGGCACGGACCGGCGCCGCACCGTTTTCGCGCACATGTTCAATCATGCCACGCATCACCGCGCACAGGTTCACGCCCTGCTGACGCAGGTGCCGGCCGATCCGCCGTCCCTGGATTTGATCCCGTACCTCCGTCAGCTCTAGGCGTTTCGCAGGCAGGGAGACGGTAGGAAAACCTAGAGGACGCAGTGCTTGGCGAAGTCGGCGGCCTCGTTGGCAGACCAGTCACCTTTCGGCTTTTCCTTCATGTCTTCGCACCATTCCTTCGACCCGACCTCGGGGGAGCATGCGCTCAGCCCGCCGATGGCGAAAAGAGCAAGAGCCAGAATAGCGAAGCGCCGTAACGTGATCAGCATGTCGTAGCCTCCAGTTTTAACAGACATAAGAGATATCCCAGATGTGCCGCTTTGGGAAGAACGATGGACGTTATCCGCAGATACGTTGCTTGCCTGGGCCACTCGGGCTTAGAGTAACCTGAAGGAGCAGTTCCTGCAGAACTGTATCCAGCCTGTCTTGGGAGGCTTGCATGTTCGGATACGGTTCGGACATCTTTGACCGGATTGTGGAGAGTAAGGAAATCTCTCTGCAGAGTATTGCCGAACTCCCGGTATATGCAGCCTATACCTACTGGGATGGAATCCGTGGCGATAGGATCGGTCCGCCCAGGCAGGCCTTCAAGCTGGAAGAGTTGCCGCCGAAGCTGATTCCCTACCTGGCGATGATTGATTTCGTCGGACCGCCGCTTGATTTCTATTACCGGTTTTTCGGCACTGCGATGACGGAAGCTTCGGGCAGGGAACTGACCGGCAAGACCTATTATGCCGACAAGGTCGAGGGCTACGGCTTTGTAAATGCGCGCCTGTTGCCGATCCTGATCGAACGCAAGCAACCGATGGTCCACCGCACCATCTGGGAGTCCGCCCGCCGTGTACAGTTGCAGACAACGACACTCAGGCTTCCGCTGTCATCGGACGGCGAAACCGTAAACGGGGCCGTAACGGCAAACAATTATGAATATGCCTGAGATGCTGCCGGTGCAGGGTGGCTAGACCGGGCGGATAACCAGGACGGAAACATCGTCCTTGGCCGTCGCTGCGCCCCGGTGCTGTTCGAGATCGGCAAGAACGGCATTCAGCACGGCGGTGCAGCCGCGTTCATGCGAGTCGCGAATGACTGTTTTCAACCGCTCCAGCCCGAATTGCTCCCCTTTGTCGTTCAATGCTTCACGCAATCCATCTGTGTAGGCGACAAGCAGGCCGCTTACGGGCAATCTGGATTTCTTGCCGTTGAATGACCAGTCGGCATCCACGCCCAGCGGTATATCCTCGCCGTCCAGCATGGTGAAGCTGTCCGTTTTCGGATCATAGATCATGGCAGGTTCATGCCCGGCGGAAATCCATTTGAAATCCCGCTTGCCGGCCTTGAGTTCCATATAGAACAGCGTCAGTGAGCGCCCGCCCGGGCTGTCGACGGCGAGTTGTCTGTTGACGGCACCAAGCACACCTGCGGCTGTTTTTTCGTGCGGTGCGTTTGCACGCAGCACGGCGCGGGCTGATGCCATCAGCAGGGCCGCGCCGACGCCGTGTCCGGTGACGTCGCCGATGACGATGGCATAACCCTCGCCTCCCAACGGCACATAGTCCTGATAATCGCCGCCGGTTTCGTCGCAATAGATCGTGCGTCCGGCGATATCGAACCCATCGATTGCCGGCGCGGTTGCGGGTATCAGGTGCTGCTGGATTTCCTGCGCCGCGTGCAGGTCGCGTTTGACGCGAATCTGCTCTTCCAGGGCCGGCACCATACGGTTGAAACCACGGGCAAGATCGCCGAGCTCGTCTCCGCCGGTTTTTTCAATGCGTACCGAAAAATCACCCCGGGCCAGTTTCGCAGCGGCTTCATGCAGACGGCGGACAGGACTGGTCAGGGTTTTGGCGCCGAATACGGCCAGCCCGGCGGCAATCAGCCCGGCAATCAGGGCAAAGACGATGGCGGTATGCAGCTGTGCGCGGTACGACTGCTGAACGGTTTCGCCAACCCGGGTCCGGGCCTCGTCGATGATGCTGGTCGGGAACGCGACGGCGATATGATACGAAGCGTCCGATGTGGTGCCGACGGGGCCGAACGCCCAGGCCTCGGGCCGCCCGTCGGTTACGACATATTCAAGGCCGGGCACCCCGGTCCGGATATCACTGACCACCTTGAGCCAGGCATCGTCCCCGTCAAGTGTCAACGGTCGGGGCCGATCCATGACGGCCCAACGGTTATTCTCCGGGGTGAAAGATGCGACTTCATGGGGCATCAGTTCGGGATCATGTTTCGGCACGGAAATCAGGTATGCGCTGGATTCCGGCGGCAGCCGTGTGCTGTCCAGGGACTGAGACAGCAGCACATCGAGCCGTGTTGATATGCGCACCGCTCCGGCAAGCTGCCCATCGGCAAGCTGAACCGGCGCCGCTGCAGATATGCGGCCGGGTGTGCCGTCAGCACCGTCGAACCAGGCGGGTGATGCCGTCTCGAGGGTCCTGAGGTACCAGTTATGTTCACGCGGATCGCCGTCAAAGCTGGCGGCCATGGCGGGAAAAGACGTCGTCAGACCGCGTTCAAATGTAATGTTGATCGTGTCTATGGCCCCCCGGTTCCGGAGATAGACGGTTCGTGCGACAACGTGGATACCGGATAATCGCTTGAGCATTCCGGCGATACGGTCACGCTCGGCATCATCGGCGATGTGCACGCTCATGTGCTGCAGATCAATCCGTTTAGCCCCGTTTGGCGCGGTGTCGGCGGTTTCTTCGCCGAGGAGGAATCCACTGGCCGTTTCGGGGAGATCGGCGTCGTCGCCGCCTGCGGACAGCCGCGCGGCGATATCGCCGGCCAGAAAACGGACTTCCCGGGATATATTGTCGCGGACCTGTTCGATGCTGACGGCACCCAACTCGGTGGCGCGCCGCAAATCGCGACTGATGCGTTCAGCAAGCAGGGACTTGCCCCGTTCGGCCATTTCAGCGCCGAATTCAGACGTTGCCCGCAGGTAGACGACGGAAGCCGCGCCCAGCGGGACAACAGCAAGGGCGACAAAGCAGATGGCGAGCTTGGTTCCGATCTTCATGCGTTCACCACTCTACGGCCCACGGGGGCGAGGGACCTGCCCGTTCGGGTTATCCTTTTGCCGAATCGCCGGTCAGAATCACGACCTTGCCGGTCGATTTGCGTCCGATCAGGGTGTCGTGGGCCTGCTTGAAATCTTCCATCGGGAAGACGTGCGAAACATGCGGTTTCAGTTTTCCGCCAGCGTACCACGTCAACAGCTCGTTGAATGAACGGGTTATCAGGCCCGGGTCGAGCACCCGGTGTGCGCCCCAGTAATAACCGATGACCGTGATGTTCTTGACCAGAAGGATATTTGCCGGGATCTGCGGGACAGTGCCGCTGGCAAAGCCGACGACAAGAATGCGTCCCCCCTGCACGATGGCCCGCAGACTGGCATCGAATGCCGAGCCGCCGACGGGATCATACACGCAGTCAGCCCCCCGGCCGTCGGTCAGGGCCTTGACCCGCTCGCGGATATCCTCCGTCCGGTAATCGATCAGGTCATCCGCGCCGTATTGTTTTGCGATGGCAAGCTTGTCGGCACCCCCCGCTGTGGCGATGACGCGTGCCCCAAGCGCTTTGCCGATCTCGACCGCCGTCAGACCGACGCCGCCGGCGGCGCCATGGACCAGAAGTGTTTCGCCCGGCTGGACATTCAGCTTGTTGACGAGGCCGATATGCGAGGTGCCGTAAACGATCGGAAATCCAGCGGCTTCGACGAACGTCATCTTGTCGGGAATAACATAAACATTCGATGCCTTCGCCACGGCTTCCTCGGCATAGGCCCCGTGCTCAAGCGTAGCCATGACCCGGTCACCGACGCTGAAGCCTTCAACATCGCTTGAAACCTCAGTGATGAAGCCGGCGGCTTCGAGACCCGGCGCAAACGGCAGTTGCGGTTTGACCTGATACTGCCCCTTGACCATCAGGGTGTCGGCAAAATTGACCCCGGCGGCACGGACCGCTAAGCGTACATAGCCTGCAGGCAGGTCCGGGGACGGCAAATCGCCGACACCAAGTTGCGTTTCATCGTCAAAGCTTCCGCAAACTACGGCGCGCATGCCTGGCTCCTTCTTGAAATGACCGGAATGGTCTGAAATGTTCTGGTTCGTATCGTGTATTGCCAGCGGGTAGGATAAAAACAGAACGGCACAACCCAAGACAAGCCTTTATCGGGGATATATAAGGTTCTGTCAGAAGTACGGCAATTTCGTTGAGGAAACTGGAAGGCATATGCGGGGATTTTTTGGTATCGGCGTCGAAGGCGTCTCTAAGGAAATGAACGTCGGAAACCTGTTCCGGTCTGCGCATGCGTTTGATGCCAGCTTCGTTTTTACGGTTCAGGCAAATTATACACGCCGCATCGGTAAGCGCGCCGACACGTCGGATTCCCTCGCGCATCTGCCGTTTTATGAATTTCCGGATATCGATGCGATGATGCTGCCGCAGGGCTGCAAGGTGGTCGGCGTCGAACTGCTTGATGACTCCATTGAGTTGCCGAGCTTCCACCATCCACCCCAGGCCGCATATATTCTGGGGCCGGAACGGGGGGAACTGTCATCCGAGATGCTGGCGCAATGTGATCATGTCATCCAGATTCCGACAAAGTTCTGCATCAACGTCGGCGTTGCCGGCGCGCTGGTGATGTATGACCGGGTCCTGTCAATGGGGCGGTTCGCCCCCCGGCCGCTGCGGCCGGGCGGTCCGGTCGAAGATGCCGAAAAAGGCCGCCACGGCGGGCCGAAGTTCAGACGCGCCGCCGAAGCCTATCGCCAGCCGCCGCCGATGGCGTACAACGACTGATCGGCCGTTTTTAGTTTATTTTCTGATCCGGATGAAACCGACGGAATCACTGCCGGCGTTATAGACCGTCGGCTGCAGATGTTCGCTGAGCGCACGGCTTTCGTCCGTGCCGATAACACCGGCTTCCATCAGCAGGTGTCCCATGGCGACGTCTCCGGCGCGTTTTTCGCCGTCTTCGACCTTGAGCGCGATACCAAGACCTTTTTCAGGCAGGATGGCGACATGAACACCCTCGGCGCCGCCCTTGGTTGCGGCCCTGCCGTTGAGGGCAAGCATGACATCGGTGTCAAACCGGGCAGGCCCGCCGACCATGAACGGCTCTGCCATGACCGCGGCCAGGACACGTTTGACGGCCTTGCCGCGCGCTTCGCCGAGACCGGATGGATCAGCCATTTTCTGTGCTGACATCGCCAGTGCCGTCAGCGTCATGCCGTAAACCGGTATCCCGCACCCGTCCAGGCCGCGCCCGGTTTCGGCCATATCCTGTCCGCTCAGGGTGGTCATGATGTCATACAGCCGGCGCTGGATCGGGTGATCCGGATCAAGGTAGCCTTCCGTCGGCTCGCCCATGTGTAACGCGGTGGTCAGAAAACCGGTATGTTTGCCGGAACAGTTGTTGTTGAGTCTTGTCGGTTCGACACCGTCGCGAATGAGATCATGTGCTGATGAAATGTCATAAGGCAGATGCGGTCCGCAGCCGAGATCATCATGTCCGAGGCCGATCCTGGATAACCATTCGGCGACGGCGTCGACATGCAGTTTTGTGCCGGAATGGGACGCCGAGGCCAGGGCCAGTTCTGCAACGCTGATTTGATGGGCATCGGCAGCCCCGCTTTCGATCAGCGGTAGCGCCTGCATGAACTTGATCGCCGAGCGCGGATAAAACATCATATCCGGGTCGCCCCAGTTTTTGATCGGGCCGGTGGCATCGCACACCATGGCATGCACACGATGGCGGCTTTCGACCATTGTGCCACGGGTCACTTCACAGATCAGGGGGTCGGACATTTATGAACGGCCTTGCTTCGAATATGCGTCATCTCGTAACGGGTCTTGCGAACCCGTGAGGGTCCGGTATATCACGTTGTGTATGAAAACCACGCAGCTTTTCCAATCGTCTTTATTCGTGCTCGCCGTTGCGGTCCTGTTGTTCGGTGGGACGACCGGTGCACGGGCCGAGTTTCTGGGTAAATTCCAGGACTGGGAAGCCCATGCCCGAAACGACGGCGGCGCCAAGGTCTGTTACGCCGCCAGCGTGCCGTCCAAATCCGAGGGTGATTATACCCGCAGGGGGGACGTATTCCTTCTCGTATCACATCGTCCGGGCGACAAGATGTTCGGGTTTGTCAGCATGGAAGCAGGCTACCCCTATGGGAAGACGAGCAAGATTTCTGCGCGCATCGGCGGTGCATCGTTCCCGATGTTCCCGGATGGCGAGCTTGCGTTTGCCTATGAAGACAAGCCGCTGGTTGAAGCGATGATCCGCGGGCAGGACATGGTCGTGACCGGCACGTCCAGCCGGGGCACGCTGACCACCGATACATTCTCGCTGAGCGGTTTCACGGCAGCCTATGGCGCCGCATCCAAGGCGTGCGGGGTCAGCCGCTGAATGGCCCGGATGACCGATGATACGCTTGCCTCGACCGATATCCTGCCGGTGAAATGCCCGAGCTGCGGCGAGGCACAGAACACCCTTGATGGCGCCGCCGATCCGCTGGCGGACGGTGCCCATGTCGGCTGTATGGTTTGCGGGTACGTGTTCGGTGCCGAGGAATACCGCCAGTTGCTGGCGGAACGTCAGCACGAATTCGGCAGTCTGCAGATTGGCGATCTGTAGGTAAAACGCCAGCATCCGCATTCGTCACTGATTGGTATGGTAAAGCCAGCGCCTTGGTGATACATAGCCGCGCCATGACCGACACTGCACATATACGAAACTTTGCGATTATCGCCCACATCGACCACGGCAAGTCTACGCTGGCCGACCGCCTTATACAGGTGTGCGGCGGCCTGACCGAGCGCGAGATGACGGAGCAGGTACTCGACAACATGGATCTCGAGCGCGAGCGCGGGATTACCATCAAGGCGCAGACGGTCCGGCTGAAATACAGGGCCAACAACGGCGAGGATTATATCCTCAACCTGATCGACACGCCGGGTCACGTCGACTTTTCATATGAAGTCAGCCGCTCCCTCGCCGCCTGTGAAGGGGCCTTGCTGGTTGTCGATGCAACCCAGGGCGTCGAGGCGCAAACCCTGGCCAACGTGTATCTGGCCATCGAGAACGATCTCGAAATCATTCCGGTTCTCAACAAGGCCGATCTGCCGGCCGCGGAACCGGAGCGGGTCAAGGAACAGATTGAGGATGTGATTGGCCTTGATACCTCCGATGCGCTGCTGATTTCCGCCAAGACCGGCATGGGTGTGCCGGACGTTCTCGAAGCCATCGTCGCCAAGATGCCGCCCCCCAAGGGTGATCCGGCGGCGCCGCTGAAGGCACTTCTGGTCGACAGCTGGTATGACGCGTATCTGGGTGTGATGACGCTGGTCCGGGTCTATGAAGGCACGCTGAAAAAGGGCATGAAGCTCCGGTTGATGCAGGAAGATGCCGTTCACCAGGCCGATCAGGTCGGTGTCTTTACCCCGAAACCGACGAAGATCGAGTCTCTCGGCCCCGGTGACGTCGGCTACATGACCGCCGCCATCAAGACCGTCGCCGAGACGTCGGTGGGCGATACCATCACCGAAGACAAGCGCCCGACGGCGACGCCGCTGCCCGGGTTCAAGCCCTCGATCCCGGTGGTTTTCTGCGGCCTCTTTCCGACGGATGCATCGGAATACGAAGATTTGCGCGATGCGCTGGCCAAGCTGCATCTGAACGACGCCAGTTTCCATTACGAAGCGGAAAGCTCGGCCGCGCTCGGTTTCGGATTCCGATGCGGTTTCCTGGGCCTGCTGCACCTGGAAATCGTGCAGGAGCGGCTGGAGCGCGAGTTCGATCTCGATCTCATCACCACCAGCCCGAGCGTGGTCTACAAGGTTTATCGCACCGACGGCACCATGCGGGAACTGCATAATCCGGTGGACATGCCCGACCCGGTTCATATCGATTATGTGGAGGAGCCGCTGATCAAGGCGTCGATCATGGTCCCGGATGAGTTCCTCGGCTCGGTGCTTTCGCTGTGCGAGGAGCGGCGTGGTGTTCAGATGGAGCTGACCTATGTCGGCAACCGCGCGATGGTCGTCTACAAGCTGCCGCTGAACGAGGTGGTGTTCGATTTCTACGACCGGCTGAAATCGGTGTCGCGGGGCTATGCCAGCTTCGATTACGAGCTGATCGGTTATGAAGAGAGTGACCTTTCCAAGGTTTCGATCCTGGTCAACGCGGAACCCGTTGACGCCCTGGCCTTCATTGCCCACCGCTCCCATGCCGAATCGCGGGGCCGCCAGGTCTGTGAAAAGCTCAAGGACCTGATCCCCCGGCAGCTGTTCAAGATTGCCATTCAGGCCGCGATCGGGGGCAAGGTCATTGCCCGCGAAACCGTCAGCGCCATGCGCAAGGACGTGACCGCAAAGTGCTATGGCGGTGACATTACGCGGAAAAAGAAACTGCTGGAAAAGCAGAAGAAGGGGAAGAAGCGGATGCGCCAGATCGGCAATGTGGAAATTCCGCAGTCCGCATTTCTCGCCGCGCTCAAGACCGGCAGCGACTAATTCAGGTTATCAAGGATTAACGATCCTGCGGTTTGACGAATTCCGGCACCGGATCGTTTTCCGGATCGAATTCGTCGTCGTCCTCTGTGCGCTCGAACAGGTCAATCAGCTCGTGGGACGGCAGGCGGTCATCGTCGTTCGAGGTGTCGCCCTCGTCACGCGCCCACTGCCGGGCCTCGCGGGCCAGATCGTCATAGAGAAACAGTGATGCTTCGTGCTCGCGAAGCTCCTCTTCCGCCATCGGGCTCATATTCCGGCTGGGTCGGCAGGTCCACGCCAGGATCACGCCGGGAACGGCCATCAGGAACCAGGCCGGGGGCGTCAGGAACCAGAGCATCACCGGATCCCACAGCCAGGGCAGCGCGGCATTCAAACGGACTTCGGCCAGAAGATAGGACCCCGGCCACAGGGCCTGCCACAGTTCGTGCGCCGACAGCATCCAGCCGCCGCCGCCCGGCAGGGTGCGGGCAATGGTTTCGGCGGCGGCGACCGCAAAGGCGCCGACAAGCAAAATCCAGCCGGTGATAAAGGAAACACGCATCTGCGCATCATCATCCGTAATGGTTAATAAACCTTAACAAGGATAACATGTGCGTTTATTGCGCCCAATGTTCAATCCCCCTTGCCCGGGGCGTCCGGCTCGGTTAGTTTCCCGCCCGACCGAAAGGTCAATGGAGGGGTGGCCGAGTGGCTGAAGGCGCACGCTTGGAAAGCGTGTATGCGGGAAACCGTATCGAGGGTTCGAATCCCTCTCCCTCCGCCACCTACCCCGAGTATTCCCTGCTCAAAACATATTACCGACATTATACGCGCCTGGACCGCGACTTGGCATTGCGTTGCGGCACCTGAGACGACTGTTGTCACGCTTTCTGGTGCGATTTTGGCGTTTGTCTCAATTGGACTTTTGAGGCAGTTCGCTTTTCCCTAAAAACAGGGAATTTACAGGGTAATTTATGATTTTTAGCCCGTTTACGGCAAAAAACGGCGTTTTTTGCTCCAGTTTCTCGCTGATTTCTGCGGGGTTGAAGCCCATTTCCCTGTTCTTTTAATAACAGGGATTCCGTTTTGGTTTATCAGGGAACTGTAACGAAGCGATCAGGGATTATTATTGCAGGAACAGGGTTTCCTGCGCGCCCCAATCCAACGGGATTTTAGAGGTCAAGATGCGGTTGGTCGTGAACTTCGGATCGAGCTCTCCCTCGAAGATTGCTTTTTGAATTTTCGGTGAGAGGAGCGCGAGCTTTACACGCGTTCGAATATAGGCGGGTGTAACACCGGTGCGTTCGGCAACTTTCTTGAGGGGTGTGCCGCATCTCATTTCCTCGGCCCACTTGTGCGCCTGCGCCAACAATTTAATGAGCGTCAGATCCGGCACCGGTTTCTCGTCCCCAAGGATGAGTTTGCTCTCGATACCCCGCCGTTTGATGTGCCAGGGAACAATGAAGCTGAGTCCTGCCGGGTTGATTTCTCTGATCTCAACATCGAGGCGTTCAGCAAGATAACCCTGATCTAGACACACATGGACCTGTTCAGGCTCAACCCGGACATGTGCGACCAAGCCTGATATTATGTGCCGCTCATCCGTTTGAATGGATTTTGCCAGCTCCTTCAGGCGATCCTGCAGAGCTGTGATCTGCTGAACCCCAAGCCCATCAAACAACTCTGCCACTGTGAGCGACAAACTCAGGTGATCGGCAATTATGGAGGCGATGCTGTTTTCCAGATGATTTGCCGGCAGTCGCCAGGCGGCCGGGTCTTTCCCGCCAGAGATGAGACGGTTCGAGACATAATACCGATGCGTCCTCTTCCCTTTGCGCGTCGACGTCGGTGTGAGGGGATCGCCCCTATCGTCAGAAATTTTTCCGGTAAGTAAAAAACTTGCTGGTGTTTGCTTCTTGCCATCCCCGCGTTTTCGCCTGCTCGCACTCTGCAGCTTGGCCTGAACGTTTGCCCAGAGATCCGGCGTGATGATCGGCGGATGCTGACCGGGATAGGTTTTGTCTTTATGACGGATCTCTCCAATGTAGAGCGGGTTACGCAGAATGTAATAGATTTGACCACGTGACAGTGGTCGGGCTCTGGCTTCCCGGCCATTGGCAAAGGTTTGCTGCTTGGAGCGTAATCCCAGCCTCAGCGCTTCTTCCTCGACCGCGCGCAAGCAGCCGATGTTTCTGTATAACCCGAACAGCGCTTTGACCGTTTCGGCCTCAGTCTCGTTCACGACCAATGTCCTTTTCTGAGGATCAGGGTGTTTGTCGTACCCGAGCGGGTATTTTCCACCCATCCAAAGGCCCTTTTGTTTGGAGGCAGATATCTTGTCTCGGATTCTTTCCGCGGTGACCTCACGTTCGAACTGCGCGAACGACAACAGTACGTTCAGCGTCAATCGTCCCATGGAGGAGGATGTATTGAACGCCTGTGTCACGGAAACGAATGAACAGCCAGATGCTTCCAGACGTTCAACCAGCTTGGCGAAGTCGGCCAAAGAACGGGTCAATCGGTCGATCTTGTAGACGACGACCATCTGGATGCGCCCGGCCTCGATGTCGTCCATAAGTCTCTTGAGCGCGGGGCGTTCAAGGGTGCCGCCGGAGATGCCACCATCGTCATAGCGGTTCCTGACCAGTTTCCAGCCTTCATGTCGCTGACTGGCGATATAACTGGCACACGCCTCGTACTGGGCATCCAGCGAGTTAAAATCCTGATCCAGTCCCTCATCGGATGATTTGCGTGTATAGATCCCGCAGCGCATAACGGGGGCGCTCAATGGCTTTGTCCCTCGGCCGAACCGAAGAACCGCGGTCCCGACCAATGCGCCCCCGTGATCTCACGGGCAATGGCAGATAGAGAACGAAAGGGGCTTCCGTTCCAGTGATAGCGCCCGTCGATCAGGTCGACTGTGTGCGTGCGCCCATTCCATTCCCGAATGAAGCGCGCTCCATCTTGGAGCTGTTTTCCGTGCTTCCGGTTCTCCATTGATGCTCGTTTCTCCAATGCGGCCTTGAAGCCTTTTGGCAGTCCGCCGTGTTCCGCCGCCTGGGTGTCGAAAGCCAGGAAACGCCGCATCATCGGGGCGCTCATACCTCGTGGTGGCGGGCGATGATACATCTCGCGCCACAGCGCGATCAGGTCATCGCGTGAAGCTGTCTCAATCTCATTAATGTTCATGGGCTGCATGGCCTCTTCTCCGGTTGGTAAGACCACTGACGCTCCGTTCCACTCTGAAGTCCAGTCGGACGAGCTCATATCACCCCACAAGAACGAAATAGGAATATTTAGTTGAAAGTGGAGGTCGATACGCTGTATCTTGTGGCTGAGATTGACAAGTGATGTGTGTCGATGGGCCCATGATGGAAGGAGGGAGCCTTCAAAATGGGGACCCTAGGGGAATTCAGGACGGCAATACCGTCAAAGGGTATCTGACACGCATCGTCCACCTCGAAAGAGGCGAGACATCAAAGAGGGAGTCACCGGTCAGCAGCTTTTTGTTGCTGATCATTGGTTCAACCCGACCGCACCATCCTGGTGCGGCATGATGTCTCGAAAGGACAGATGCGATGGACGCACAAATCGAATACCACATCCCCAGCGAGCTTGTCCCCTGGGCCGGCAACGCCCGTACTCACTCCAATAAGCAGTTGAAGCAAATCGCCGACAGCATCCGGCAATTTGGTTTTACGAACCCGGTCATCATCGATGGGGACAACCATATCCTGGCGGGTCACGGTCGGGTTGCCGCCGCGAAGACCCTGGGTATGGAGACAATCCCTTGTCTTCGGCAAGATCGGATGACGGATTCGGAGAAACGGGCCTACGTCATCGCGGACAACAAACTCGCGCTGAACGCCGGCTGGGACGAGGATCTTTTGGCCAAGGAACTCGGCGCCCTATACGAACTCAACCTTGATTTCGATGTCGAGATTACAGGGTTCTGCATCGCAGAAGTCGATAATCTGATCGACGGGCTCTCGGTCGAAGAGCCGGGGGATCCCAACGACGACCGTATTCCCGAAGACGCACCGCAGCGCTGCACACTCGGCAGCCTCTGGCAACTCGGTCCGCATCGTCTGATCTGTGGCGATGCCAGGGACCCGGACATCCTGAACCGGTTGATGAACGGCCGGAAGGCCAGGATGGTCTTCACTGACCCACCCTATAACGTACGCATCGACGGGCATGTGGGGAACTCAGGAAAGGTTCGGCACCGGGAGTTTGCAATGGCCTCCGGCGAGATGAGCCGGGCGCAATTTACGGCGTTTCTCAAGACCATCTGCCGGCAGCTTAATGACCACAGCGTTGATGGCTCCATCCACTTCATCTGCATGGATTGGCGGCACATGCAGGAATTGCTGGAGGCTGGCAACGCCGTCTACGGCGAACTCAAGAATTTGATCGTTTGGGCCAAGGACAACGGCGGCATGGGGACCTTCTATCGGTCCCGTCATGAACTGGTCTTCGCTTTCAAGAAGGGTGCCGCTCCCCACATCAACACCTTCGAACTTGGTCAGCATGGGCGGTACCGCACCAATGTATGGGAATACAAAGGCGTCAACACGCTCCGCGCCGGCCGCATGGATGAGCTTGCCCTGCATCCGACAGCGAAGCCGGTACAGATGATTGCTGATGCCATCAAGGATGTCTCCGCGCGCAACGACATCGTTCTAGATCTCTTCGGCGGCTCCGGCTCAACGCTCATCGCAGCGCATAAAACGGGGCGGCGTGCTTATCTCGCTGAACTTGATCCTATCTACTGCGACCGGATTCTCGCTCGGTGGGAGTCCTTCGCGAACGACGAGGCTGCCTGCCTGACAGAGCGATCTGATACGGAAGCGGCTCAATGAATAAGACGAACCTCCCCGTGCCGCATAAGCCCTATGAAGTGGGTTACGGCAAACCGCCTAAAGAGACACAGTTCCAGAAGGGTCGGTCAGGTAATCCTCTTGGACGACCGAAGGGGGTCAATAACAAGAGGAAACGGGGACTCGCTGATCAGGTCGAGAATATGCTCCTTAAGGAGGCATATCGAGAGGTTCGTATCAACGATGAGGGTGGCCCAATCACAATCCCGATGATGGAGGCGATCATCCGATCGATGGCTGTCAAAGCGGCAAAAGGCGATCACCGGTCGCAAAAGTTCTTCTTCGGCACGGTTCAAAAGATTGAAGCAGAGAAGGAGGAACTCCGAGTCGCCCTTATGGAGAAGTTCTTGGTCTATAAACTGGATGCGGAGCGTGAAATCGAGAGGCGCAAAAGGATCGGTGCCGATTGTTCCGATATTATTCCTCATCCCGATGATATCGGGTTCGACCCGGAGACGTTTATGCCAACGCTGTTAGGCCCTGCTATTCCATCAGAGAAGAAAAGCTTCGAGAAAACATATGCCGTTATCTGCAATCTCAAAGAGAAATTGGAAATCGTGGAAGAGGCGCTAGAGAGCGAGACCGACGAAGAGGAGCGGGAAGAACTGGAGGAGCTTAAAAATATCGCCGTTAGTAAAATCCGGAACCTCGACAAACAGATCTTCGGGTGGAGACCAAAGGATTAGATTGCTCAAGCAAGGCATTTGGCAGCCGGCTTGTGGCGTAGCTTTCTGAAAGTAAACGAAGAGCTCGCGCAGAAACGCAAAATTCCAGTTCTTTTAGTTTGCATTATTCAAAATGGACAATGCCAACTAGCAGCTGATTCGTTACGACGAAGGCATAGTCGCCTCTCATGTCATGGCCTTTAATCCACCCCTAAAAGGAAAAATGCCCAAACGTAATCGAAATCACTCTCTTTCTTCTCATTGGGCTATGGTCGAGGGATGTGATTAACAAGATTCACATGCTCGTGTGAAGGCCTCCATGAAGTTTTAAATTCTTTCGCAGCGCACACTAAAAACAAAAAATTAATCTTGTTTATCAAAAAAAAGATTGCATAAAATGACAATATCGTTTCTATTTTTGTCCCCGCTGGCATGCCTTGTGTTTGCCGTGACGGGTCAAAATTTTGGTAACCGCCAATCGGGAGGCAAACATGACGGTTGAGAATGAAACAAAAGAAGGCAAAGCGCGTTACTCTGAAGAGAGCATCACGCGACGTGATTTTGTTCGGATCGCTAAGCGATATGGAATGATGTCCACAATGATGGCAGGGGCCGGTATGGCCGGCCTTATCTCGGCGCCGCGCCTGGCAGAGGCTGCCAAGTCGACGTATGAGCGAAGGTTCAAAAGTGAGCCGAAGATTACCCTTAAGTACGGTGCTGCCGGGTATACCCCTCAGATTCTCAGCGTCGAAAAAGCGGGTATGTTGCACTTCGTTCGTGAGCTGGAAGCGCGCACGGACGGCGCAGTTAGAATCGAGTATCTTGATGGCGGTCAGATCTGCAACCAGCTCGACTGCATCAAGAAGACGCAACAGGGCATCGTAGATATTTTCTCTGCATCGACGCAGAACTCCGCCGCGTCGGCTCCTTACTACAACGTGCTAGATTACCCGTACATGTTCCCCTCCCGGGCAGCGATGCATTATTTCTTCTATCACCCAAAAAGTGAGGATCTTTTCCGCAAGCCGATGCGTGAGCGCCATGGGATCGAGTTCATGTACACGCACTGCGAATTGCGCGGGCTCTATCTTGGCCTCAAGTGGGACGACAAGCCTCTGGTCAAAAGTATCGACGAGATCAAGGATGCCAAGATCCGTGCCACGGGAAGTAAAATGGGGCGCACCGCATTGGGCCTGATGGGATTGAACCCGGTCCCGGTTGCTTGGGAAGAAACCCTTGAAGGTCTCAAGAACGGTCTGATCGACGGTGCTGAAACCGGTGCCGGCGCAGTTGCATACGCCGGTATGAGCCCCGTCGTATCGCAGGCTCTTGAGATCGGCTTCTTTGCGAACACTGAGCATGCGGCATTTAACGTCAAGAGCTTCGAGAAGCTAGGCTCCAAGTTTCAGGAGGATGCGTTGGAAGCGGCCTATGCCGCACAGGTCTACACGCAGGGTATGAACGAGGCCGCCTTGATGCAGATCACCGGCCGTACCGCCAACCCGACGCCGGGCAGCATCTGGGAAAAAGAGGGTGTCCGCGTCAGCTTCTTCTCGAAAGAAGAAATGGACAAGATCAAGCATCGGTGCACGCCCGAACACAATCCCGAGCCATGGGCGGAGTGGCGTGAGCGGCTGAACGACTGGTCCGGTGGCCATGACACCTACAAGGAGATTGGCGACATTGCTCGCGAGATCCCCGAGGACACACTCGCAGTCAATGTTGAACCGCGTCGTTGGTGGCGCGGATAAACCCCGAGACGTAACTGTTCGCCCGGCGCATGACAGTGCGCCGGGCTTGGTGCGCCTCTCCAAATCAGCAATAATCTTTTCCTAAATTTTGGCACTCAGAGTGTCGCGCATTGTACTCGAAAAGATCGGAGGGTGAAATGACTGCCGCTTCACTATGGCGTGCGGTTGACGAAAACCTGGAAAAGTTTGTCGTCTCAATCAGTTTTGCTGCCTTGGCTGGCATTATCGTACTTGCGGTCGTTCAGCGGTTTGTTTTCAGTTATCAAAGCCCATGGAGCGGTTCAATTCCCGTTTACTTGTTCTTGTGGGTTACCTGGATCGGTGCTGCATATAATATCCGCACTCGAACCCAGCTCAGATTCGGAGAATTGCGGGCAAACCTCCCCTACAACGGAAAATTTTTGTGCGTTTTGCTCGATGCAGCACTTTGGTTGGCCGTGTCCGCAATCGTTATTTACTTCGCCATTGAGCAGATTCAACTCGTACATATGAACTTCGCTGTAGTTCAGGGGACGGACAACTTGCCTCAGTGGTGGTTTTATCTGGCAACACCGCTGGGTTGGGGGCTTATCGTTTATCGGGTCATCCAGAATTTGATCAGTGACATCGGGACATACGTTCGTAAAGAGCCACTCGAAACTGACACCACCATATTTACAGCAGATTGACGGCCGAGGTAGTTACGAACATGGATCAGGGCACTCTAATAGTCATTGTCTCACTGATTACTTTTTTGTTCTTCATGTTGGGTGTGCCGATTTTCCTGGTTATCTCGACCTGGGTTATCGGCGTCAGCCTTGTGATCGATTTCACTCTGGCAAACTTTGGTGTCACATTGTTTGAAGGATTGAGTTCGTTTGCCTTGCTGGCGTTGCCGTTGTTCATCCTGGCTGGTGATTTGATGAAGGAAACGGGGATCGCCAAACGGCTCGCCGATTTTGCCTTCAGTGTCGTCGGTTGGGCTCGCGGTGGCATGGCCTTGACGAGCATTGGTGCATGCGGACTGTTTGCCGCGGTCTCTGGGTCGAACTCAGCTACGACAGCGGCTATCGGTTCGATCATGAATCCGGAAATGCGCAAGCAGGGTTACGACGAGAGGTTTGCCGCGGCCACAATCGCTTCGGGGGGTGTTGTCGGCATTATTATCCCGCCCAGTATTGTTTTTATCGTCTACGGCGTGCTGTTAAAGCTGCCGGTCGGTGACTTGTTCGTGGCCGGCCTATTGCCTGGTGTGATTCTCGTCGTCGCGATGCAGCTGACCGCATACACGCTCAGCCGTATCAATGGTTGGGGTCAAATCGTCGAGTTTCAGGCATCGAATATTATGCGCGCCGGTGGGCGTGCGTATCTTGGCCTTCTGGCCATTGTGATCGTGCTGTTCGGGATTTATAGCGGGATCTTCTCACCAACTGAGGCTGCAGGTATTACTGTAGGGTTTACCGTAATCGCAGGGCTAATCGTTACACGCTCGATTCACGTCCGAGATTTGCCGAAGATTTTGGTGCGTTCCAGTCAGTTGACTGCCATGTTGGCCCCAATGGTCGCGATATCCGTTGTGATGCAGCAGATATTCGCCGTTCTCGGGGTCCAGGAATTCGTCAATGACGTCTTTGCGGCCGTTGGTGGTGGCTATTATGGTGTTCTGGGTCTTTGCATGATCATGATTCTTATATCAGGTATGATTATCGAGAGTATTCCGAACACAATTATCTTCGCGCCGATCCTGGCGCCCATCGCCGCATCGGCCGGTGTCGACCCAATTCATTTTGCCGTGATCTTTATGGTCGGAACGGCCATCGGCTTTATCACACCGCCATATGGTCTGAACCTTTATGTCGCCAGCGGAGTGACGGGTATTCCGTATCTGCGCCTGATAAAGTTTGTCGTTCCTTATCTGATGGCATTGATTTGTGCTTGGATCATTATCGTATTGGTGCCCTGGTTCAGTGAAGTCCTGCGTGTTCGATACTAGCGTTCGAAGAATGGGACGCCGAATAGACCTCGAGACAGTTATTTGCTAATGGACCCTGTGATGCCCGAAATGACGGCGCTTCTCGTATCTGTTCCTGTCGTGCTGTTTGCGGGGTTCATAAGGGGGTTTACCGGTTTCGGGGGGCCACTGGTATTGATGCCGGTTCTGGTTCTGTTTTTCGCACCAACCTCTGCAGCCGCGATTGTCTTGATCATTGATATTTGCTCAAACTTCGGATTGCTGAAAGAAGCTCTTCGCTCGGCTTCATGGCGGACGGTTCTATTCACAGTCCTGAGCGCGATTGCCGCGATCCCTTTCGGTAGCTATCTGATGATTTCAGTAGATCCTGCCAACGTGAGGAACCTAATTTACGCTGCCGTCGGCATAGCTGCATTGATCTTGTTGACCGGTGTTCGTAGTTCGCGCCCGTTCAAGTCATATGAACTCGTGGCCGGCGGGGCTGGTGCCGGCGGTGTGATGGGGGCGACAGCACTTGGGATATTGATCGTGCCCATACTGTTTTCGATGGCGGATACGGCGCGTACCGCGCGCGCGAATTTGATCGTTTGGGTGTTCTTGGTCAGTATATTTCTGTTGGGCGTGTTGTTTTTTGAGAACGCCGTCGGCCAACGTGAATTCATACTCGGAGTCGGATTTGCGCCGATCTATTTAATTGGAGCTATTCTTGGCAAGAATTGTTTTGGCCGTCTCGACGAACAGACGTTCCGGCGTTGGGTGCTCGGATTCTTGATGATGATATCGGTAGCCGGGTTGTTGTTCGGTTGAACTTTAACTAGCCGCACTATTGCAAGGAACCTGCCGAATTCAGACGTGGGAAATTCGGCGACGGTTTGGCGCCGAACATGCGACCAACGGATTGAATAGCCGGTGTGCCAAGGGAGAAAAGATCAGCCATCGATTTCAGCGCTACGCATAAGGATTCGACCTGATTCTCCGGGATATTGGCAGACCGCCCATTCATGAAAATGCAACCGATGCATGCGCCGTCCTCAGTCCAAATGGGCGCGCCGATCGCCGTCAAGCCGTCGAAGTAGTCATCTCTGGCAACCACGTACCCGTTGCGTTGCCATTTCTCCAGATCAAGCTCGAGAATCTCCGGGTCGGTGATCGTGTGCTTGGTATGAGCCTTAAGCGGTCCCGGGCCGAGATGTTTTTTCCGCTCCGAGGCGCTCATGGTCAATAGCAGGATTTTTCCGGAGGCGGAGGCGTGGATGGGGCTGTTAAGCCAGGTATCGTATGCGGGACTGAGAGAATTTTGACCGGTCGCAATTTCAACGAGAATGCGTTCCTGCATGCAGAAAAGAACGAAGCCAGTTGTCTGATTATACTCGTCGCGGAATTGACTGGCAGCACGGGACGCTTCCCGTCGGAATTCATTCAACGGGCTGTAAATAGACAGGGGAAACAGTAGCTTTGGGCTGGCGAAATACCGTTTCGCAGTGTCGTCCCTAATCACATAGCCGTGTTCATGCAACGTTTGTAGCAGACGATGAGTGGTGCTCGCGTCAAAATCGCATATTTGCGAAATTTCAGTCGAAGAGACGGGGCGCCCGATGTTTCGGATGACATCAATGATCTTCATGCCCCGCGCTAGGGCGCCAGTTAATTTGTTGTCTTTCGAATCCATAACTAACGGTGCTTCCCTATCTCGTTCTATGCAAGTTTTTTGTCACCCTCGCCATGTGAAGGCCTGAAAGCGCTGCTTAGCCTGTAACTGCATGTTTTACGTAGACAGATCAAACACAAAGAACCATCCATTTGCATATCGGGTCTTGTACACCTGATTATCCAATGTATATTATATCATATACCAATAATAATCATTCAAATGATGAGATAAAGATTTTATAATTGAGAGCCAGAAAACGGAGATGACCATGGACGACGCTTCTGCGCCTGAACGTAATCCGGCGAACAAGCTTAGCTATTCGGCATACCACCGACGCGACCTTCCCGCTGAGGATGCTGAAATTACGCGATCAGGACCTGGGACGCCGCTAGGTGAGTATTTGCGGCGATTTTGGCAGCCCGTCTGCATGTCAGAGCAGTTGCGGGATGTTCCTCATAAGATCCGGATCATGAGCGAGGATCTCATCGCGTTCCGCGACAAACGGGGTAAGGTCGGTGTCATGCAGCGGCATTGTGCGCATCGGGGGGCTTCCCTGGAGTTCGGGATCATCGGAGAGAGAGGAATCCGGTGTCCATATCATGCTTTTCACTACGATGTGGACGGGACGCTTTTGGATGCTCCGGGCGAGCCAGACAATGGCGCCAAACTAAGCCAATCCGTGTGTCAGGGGGCATATCCCGCTTTTGAACGTGACGGTTTGGTTTTTGCCTATTTGGGGCCGCCGGATGAAATGCCACCGTTTCCGGAATGGGATGCGCTGGATAAACACGACGGCACACGGTTGGTCCCGTTCTCAAACGTTTTTCCGTGTAACTGGTTGCAAGTATTAGACAATATTGCCGATCAGGTGCACACCAGCTTGTTGCACAATCCGGCGATTTTGTTCGATGGAGATCCGCCTGCAGACCTCGACATTGATGGGTTCACCCTGAAATCTTTCAGTGGAGTGCCGGTTCTCGATTTCACCGAGGTCCGCAACGGGACAAGTATGGCATTTATTGCTGGGCGGCGAATGAGCGATGAGCGTGTCTGGTGGCGCATTAACGAATGTGCACTGCCTAACTATAGTTTCCACGCGTACCTGTTCGAGAACGGTGCGGAGATTCGTAAGTTCCACCGCGTGCACATGATTCGGTGGTATGTTCCGGTCGATGATGAAAACTCCATCATGTACGGATATCGCATGTTCGGCGATGCGATTGATCCCTACGGTCTCGGACGTGAAGAGAAAGTCGGCTGGGACGACATGGACTTTCTCGGTGGCCAGGTGGGCAACAGGCCCTATGAAGAACAGGTCCGCTTGCCTGGGGATTGGGAAGTGATTGTTGGCCAGCGACCAATCGCCATTCATGCCCTCGAGAATCCCATGGCTGCCGATGCCGGCGTTTATATGTTCAGGAAGCTGGTGCGGCAGGCGGTGCGAGGCAAAAACCCCGGGGCAAGCCCCGAGGCCATGCATGCCCGGGCGGCAGAGGGCTTGCCTACGCATTGTTATACCCAGAACTCGATCATTTCTGTGAAACGCCGTGCGGATCCCGACGAAGATAAGAAGGTCATTCGCGAAATCGGCAGGAAGATTATCTCCTTAACGGCGGATGCAGATGCATACATTGGCGAGGAGAGAAACCAATTCATGCGTGACAAGCTGACCGAGATTGAGCGGGACTACGCATGATGACGCCGTCGGATAAATTACGAATGTTCGACAGGACGGATAGCTGGTCGAGGCAAGGGTAATGACGGGGGATAAATCGTTATCGGTGCGTGTCCGGTCGATCGTGTACCAGGGTGACTACATCAATCAGTATGAAGTTGTGGATCCAGATGGGGGTGAATTGCCCCCCTTCAACGCGGGTGATCATATCGATCTGTATTTTCGTGACGGTCGTATTAGGCAGTATTCCCTCTGTAACGATCCGAAAGAGCGGCACCGCTATATCTTTGCCGTCCTGCGCGATGAAAGCGGCCGGGGGGGATCAAAAGCAATTTTCGATCTTGTCCACGTTGGGAGAATTCTGAGTATTTCTGCGCCGCGGAGCAATTTTCGGTTAGCGGACAACGCCTCACGGCATCTGCTGTTGGCAGGTGGAATTGGTGTCACACCGATCATGTCGATGGTTCGCCACCTCGACAATGATGGAGCGGATTATGAGCTTCATTATTGTACGAGATCGCCTCAACAGACGGCATTTCAGGATGAGTTACGGGAACTAGGCGCATCCGGTCGAGTGCATATTCATCATGATGGCGGCGTGCCGTCGCGTGGCCTAGACATCGCCGGATTGCTCAAGGTCTATCAGGAAGGCACTCATTTGTATTACTGCGGTCCGACGGGGTTCATGAATGCGGTGAAAGATGCATCTTCACATTGGCCAAAGGGCACCGTTCATTTTGAGCTGTTCAAGGTCCCCGAGGGTGATTCACCGGTCCCCGACACGTTGATGAGCGACGATGCTGACGGCGTTATCGGTGTCGGCTTCAAGTTGCAACTTGCCAAGAGTGGCGGTGAGTATGTCGTCCCCGCCGACAAATCGATTATCGAAGTTCTGCGCGAAAACGGCGTGGAAGTTGAGACTTCATGCGAGGCCGGGCTTTGCAGAACCTGTATTACTCGGGTGCTGGAGGGCGACCCCGATCACAAAGATTATGTTCTGGATGAAGACGAGCAACGTGAGTACATGCTGATCTGTTGTTCGCGGGCGAAGTCGCCCCACCTCGTTCTCGACCTTTAAACGTCGCCCTGTATCAAGTCCGCTGCGCGCTCCCCAATCATGATACTGGGTGCGTTGGTGTTGCTGGTGGTGTGTATCGGCATGACGGAGGCATCCGCGATACGTAATCCTTTGATCCCGTGAACGCGAAGGAACGAATCTACGACACTGTTCTTGTCGTCGCCCATCGAGCAACTGCCGATCGGATGCCAAGACGTTTCGGCGCTCGACTTAATGAAATCAAGCAACTCCTCATCGCTATTGGTTGTGAGACCTGGCCGGACTTCACGCACGACCAGATCGCTCAAAGGTGAAACCCTCGAGAGATCCCGCGCGTGACGAACCCCCCATAATGTCGCCTGGACATCGTCCGGATGATCCAGATAGTTCGCTCTGATGACGGGGGCGTCTTCAGGTCTGGGCGAGCGTACGTGAATGCTGCCGTGCGATTTCGGGAACAGGAAATACGAACCGATATGGAAACCCGAAAATGGATCGACGCCGGATTTCACATATCGGCTTTGGCTGCTCGAGAGTGCACATTGTATTCGTGTATCCGGAAAAGAGCTGACGATACTCCTTACAAACGCGTGTGCCCGAAAACTCGGCGTCGCGAATAGCCCGCGCCTCGTGAAGGCATATTTAAGAAATTCCCGCGCAGCAAAAAACGGGTTGTTGAGCAAATCGTTTGCCGTCGTGTGGCAGGTGGTCTCATAGCTGGCACGGCAGTGCAGGTGGTCGCGGAGGTTGCGCCCAACACCAGGAAGGTGATGATGAACGTCGATACCAGCTTTTTTGAGAAGCTCCCCATCCCCGATTCCCGACAATTCGAGCAGCTTAGGACTGTTTAGAGTACCAGACGACACAATTATCTCGCGCGCTGAACGGGCTTCACAAAGCCTGCCCTGATGCCAGTATTGAATGCCTTTTGCGGCGTTACCCTCAAGAATGATCCGGTGGGCGACGGCATGCGTTCTGATTTCCAGATTCTCTCGCTTCCGAATGGGCTTCAGGTACCCGCGGTAAGTGCCGCATCGAATACCGTTCGACGCGGCGATCTGTAGCTGGGAAACCCCGGCGATCTGCTCGCCGTTATAGTCGCTGTTGAAAGGGATTTGGTTTTGAATGCAGCTTTCTATGAACGCTTTGGAAATCCGGTCTTCGGGATCAAGGCGGGTCAGTCTTATTGGACCGTCATGACCACGCAGTTCGCCGTCGCCGAAGGCGGCCGTTTCAAGCCTTTTGAAATAAGGCAGAACACTTTGAAAGTCCCACCCTGGGGAGCCCATTTTCGACCATTGGTCGTAGCGTTTAGGCTCGCCGCGGACAAAAAGCATTGCATTAATGGAGCTCGATCCCCCCAAAACTTTGCCGTGATGCCAATGAAGGCTGCGACCATTGAGTTCCGGTTCGGTCAGCAAGGGCCAAATATACCGCTCATCATTAATGATCTTTCCGATCCCAAGCGGGATATGCAGCCAAGGCGACTTCATCTCGCCCCCCGCTTCAATTAGAAGAACGCGGATTTTCTCGTTCTGCGTCAACCTGTTCGCGATGACGGCGCCGGCCGAGCCTGCACCGATAATGATGTAATCGAACTCTTGGTTTGTGTTTGGAGCATGGTGGTCATTCGGGATCATAAGGGGTCACATCTCATTAATAAGAAGTTTTTTGTGTTGATATGCTAAGAGAATTTTATATATTGAGAAAAGTTTTGCAATATTTATGAAGGACATCGTTTGATGGCACGGAAAATAACTGGGAGTGAGGCACTTGTTGAGGCGCTCCGCGTAGAAAATGTCGAGGTCATGTTCGGGATCGTCGGATCAGCATTCATGGATCCATTGGATATTTTTCCCAAAGCAGGAATTCGGTTCATTCAGGTACGCCATGAGCAGACGGCAGCGTTCATGGCCGACGGTTATGGTCGCGCCTCCGGGAAGCCGGGTGTATGCATTGGTCAGAACGGCCCCGGTGTGACCAACCTTGTGACAGGCGTGGCCAGTGCTTATGTCAATCATACGCCAGCTGTCGTCCTGACGCCGACGGTCACCAGCGCTTCAATGGGCACGAACTCTTTTCAAGAGATCGAGCAAATTTATCTCTTTGATAAGTTGATGAAACATCAGTTCAGGGTTAATCGCCCGGATCGCATGGCTGAGGGGATACGCGGCGCTTTCCGTGCGGCAATTTCGATGCGTGGTCCTGCCCAGGTCGATATTCCAAGAGACTATTATTACGGTGAGTTCGAGGAGGATGAATGGCTTCCGGAGAACTACCGTACGGATGGTCGGTTCGGCGGTGCGGCGCAAAGCGAAATCGAGAAAGCAGCAAAACTCCTCGAAGAGGCCAAGAACCCGGTGATCCTCGCTGGCTTGGGTGCGATTGACTCCAGCGCCGGTGATTTGATCGCACAACTTGCAGATCGCTACACCGCGCCGGTTGCCTGCGTGTTCAATCATAATGACGCATTTTACGGTAACCACCCGATGTATGTCGGTCCTATCGGATATCAGGGGTCCAAAGCGGCTATGCGCCTGATCAAGGACGCGGACCTTGTGCTTGCACTCGGAACGCGTCTCAATAAATTTGGGACAGTGCCGCAGTACGACATGGATTACTTCCCCGAAAATGCGAAGCTGATCCATAATACGATCAATCCGCTTGAGATCGGTGTTACCCGACCCGTAGCGCTTGGGCTCGTCGGCGATTGTGCTGAGGTTGTCCAGCAACTGCTTACCGCGACAGAAGGCGGCGGCAAGAATGTTGATCACGCTGGGCGCAAATTGCGGATCAACGAAGAGAAAGAAACGTGGGCGCGTGAGTTGAAGGAGATATCGTCTCAGGATGGCGGTCCCTCTCACCCGCGTCGGGCACTTTGGGAGGTATCGCAGGCCATCCCCGAGGATGCGACCGTCGTTGCTGACGTCGGAAATATTTCTGGATCAGCGAACGCCTATTTTTCCTTTAACTCCCATCGGCAGTGGATCGCAGCGGGAAGCTTGGGGGGGATTGGTGTCGCGTATCCTACGGCACTTGGCGCCAAGCTTGCAAAACCGGATACGCCTGTTTTTGCGTTTATGGGCGACGGTGCCTGGGGCATGACCATGCAGGAAGTCATGACCGCAGTCACAGAGAAGATTAATGTGATCGCGATCCTGTTTGATAATTCGCAGTACGGTGCCGAGAAGCGGAATCAGTACGATTTCTTCGATGAGCGTTATTTCTGGACCGATCTGGAGAACCCGGACTTTGCACAAATTGCCCGTGATATGGGTGCACATGCGGTTCGTGTCGAAACGCCGGAAGAAATCGGTCCAGCCATCGCTGAAGCGATGACGATTGATGGGCCGTCCGTGATCAACATCGTGACGACGCGCGACCTGTCTGAGCCGTATCGACGCGATGCTCTGTTGAAGCCGAAACGGTTGCTTCCGCTATACCAGAACTGACAGCCTTTAAGGTTAATCCATCTCCCTAAGTCTTCATCGCCTTGCGATGGAGAGAACTCATACGGGCCGCAGTGCAAACTGTGGCCCGTTATATTAATTATGTAGTCTTCAACCAAACTGACCTTTCCCAGTGCCCGGCGTGGTGTCTGGTCTGCTCTGTCTCTGCAGCGTGTGATTATTTAAAGACGTCGTCTGTTCTAGCGACTACGGGCTCAGTGCGTTTGCTGCCGTGGCATGAATTTGTGCAATGACTGCTGCCGCAAGCCTGGCTTGCGGCGGATCGGCCCGGCTAGTCAGGACGATCGGCACTTTGGCGCCTAGCAGGAGGCCGGCAGGCAAAGCAGATCTGAAATAGACAAGGGATTTGAAAAGTACATTCCCGGCTTCCATATTTGGCGCAATCAGAATGTTGGCTTTTCCGGCGACGTCGCCGCCAATGCCTTTGGTGCAGGCAGCTGATTGCGATACCGCAACGTCCAAGCCCATTGGACCGTCGATGTGCTCACTCGGCCTGACCTGGTCGCGGCCCCATATTGTCACCTTGTGGGCAAGTATGCTCGACGGGACACTCTCGATTACACTCTCTGTACCGGAAATAAGTGCGATTTTAGGGGCCCTGATCGAAAGTGTCCGGCTTAGCTCGAGCGTATTCATTACGATGTCACGCAACGTCTGCTCATCCGGGCGGACATTCACTGCGCAATCGGAAATTAGGATTGGGTCAGACGAGCCTGGAAAGCTTATGTAAAATACGTGCGTCATACGCCTGCCAGTACGCAACCCCCAGGATTTGGACAGGACCGTGCGCATTAGTACATCAGTATGCACCTGGCCTTTCATGATCGCCTTAACGCGCCCTTCTGAAGCGATACGAGCGGCAGTTTCCGCTGTCTCGGTCTCTGAGCCGGTATTTAAGATCGTGTGGCCGCCCAGTTCCCAGGATATTTCTTTTGAAATTCGTAATATCCGCGATTTATCGCCGATGAGTATAGGTTCAATGATGCCGTTAATTGTTGCGGCTCTCGCGCTCTCCATCGGGACCGGATGATCTGCGCCGGCAACGGCGACCCGGATAGCCGGGAGCTTTCGTGCTGCATCAAGGAGCGAAGAAGGTATTTCGAAGGGCGTCGTGCTTAGCATTTTATTTTATAAGATTTATTAGTTATTATTTGCAATATAAATATTATATATTGAGATTATGAGCCCCTGTTGTTATAGAAGGCCACACCTCCAACGAGCAATCGGCCCTTGGATTTTTTCGAAAGCAGCGCCCCACAGCAAAGGTAATTAGGTTGAAGGAAATCATTGCTGAGCTTGAAGAACGGCGCAAACGCGCCCGTCTGGGCGGGGGCGAAAAGCGGATCGAAGCCCAACACGCCAAAGGCAAACTGACGGCCCGCGAACGCATAGACGTGTTCCTGGACGAAGGTTCGTTCGAGGAATGGGACATGTTCGTCGAGCATCGCTGCGTCGATTTCGGCATGCAGGAAACCTCGACACCGGGTGACGGCGTGGTGACCGGATACGGCACCGTCAACGGTCGCCCTGTTTTCGTATTTTCTCAGGATTTCACGGTTTTCGGTGGTTCGCTGTCGGAAAGCCACGCCAACAAGATCTGCAAGATCATGGATCAGGCGATGAAGGTCGGCGCGCCGGTGATCGGCCTCAACGATTCCGGCGGGGCGCGTATTCAGGAAGGCGTCGACAGCCTTGCCGGATATGCGGAAGTCTTTCAGCGCAACGTGCTGGCCTCGGGCGTGGTGCCGCAGGTCTCACTGATCATGGGGCCATGTGCGGGCGGTGCGGTCTATTCACCCTCGATGACCGATTTCATCTTCATGGTCGAAGACACCAGCTACATGTTCGTGACGGGCCCGGACGTCGTCAAAACCGTAACACATGAGACGGTGACGGCCGAGGAACTGGGCGGTGCGATTACCCACACAACAAAGTCCGGCGTTGCCGACAGGGCTTTCACCAACGATATGGAAGCGCTGCTCTACATGCGCCGCTTCGTGGATTTCCTGCCGCTCAACAACAAGGAAAAGCCGCCGGTCCGTCCGACACCGGACGCGCACGACCGCATCGAGATGTCTCTGGACACGCTGATCCCGGACAATCCCAACAAGCCCTATGATATGAAGGAACTGATCACCAAGGTGGTCGACGAGGGGGATTTCTTCGAACTTCAGCCGAGCTATGCCGGCAACATCATCATCGGGTTTGCCCGGATGGAAGGCTCCACGGTGGGCATCGTCGCCAACCAGCCGATGGTGCTGGCGGGTTGTTTGGATATCAATTCGTCGATCAAGGCAGCACGGTTCGTGCGCTTCTGCGACTGCTTCAATATTCCGATCATGACGTTCGTCGATGTGCCGGGCTTCCTGCCCGGGACCAGCCAGGAATTCGGCGGCATCATCAAGCACGGCGCCAAGCTGCTGTTCGCCTATGCTGAGGCGACAGTGCCGAAAGTCACCGTAATCACCCGTAAAGCCTACGGTGGTGCTTACGACGTTATGAGCTCGAAACATCTG
The DNA here is from genome assembly GCA_040218645.1 of Rhodospirillales bacterium. GTDB lineage: Bacteria > Pseudomonadota > Alphaproteobacteria > Rhodospirillales > Casp-alpha2 > UBA4479. The sequence continues at coordinate 264,407 of JAVJQZ010000013.1, read as the reverse complement.
CGTGGTGATGTGAACTTCGCCTGGCCGTCGGCGGAAATCGCCGTGATGGGACCGAAGGGGGCGGTGGAAATCATTTTCCGTTCCGATATCGGTGACGAGGAAAAGATCGCCAGACGAACCGAGGAATACAGGACCCGCTTCGCCAATCCGTTCATCGCCGGTTCGCGTGGCTTCATCGACGACGTGATCATGCCGCACTCGACCCGCAAACGGCTGTGCAAGTCACTGCGGATGCTGAAGAACAAGGATCTCCAGAACCCCTGGAAGAAGCACGACAACATTCCGTTGTGAGGTCTAGCGCAAATGTTCACAAAGATTCTGATCGCCAACCGTGGGGAAATCGCCTGCCGCGTCATCAAGACGGCGCGAGCCATGGGCATTTCGACGGTTGCCGTGTATTCGGATGCCGACAAGGACGCACTTCACGTTCAGATGGCCGACGAGACCGTCAACATCGGTCCGGCGCCGACCAATCAAAGTTATCTCGTCATCGACAACATTCTGGCCGCGATCAAGCAGACCGGTGCCGACGCGGTGCATCCCGGCTACGGTTTTCTGTCGGAGAACACCAAATTCGCCCAGGCCCTAGATGCGGCCGGCGTCGCTTTCATCGGGCCGGGCGCGAAGGCGATCACGGCGATGGGCGACAAGATCGAGTCCAAGAAGCTCGCCAACGCCGCCGATGTGTCCTGCGTGCCGGGGCACCCGGACGCCATCGCAGACGCCAGGGAAGCGGTCAAGATCGCCAACCAGATCGGCTACCCGGTGATGCTGAAGGCCTCCGCCGGCGGTGGCGGCAAGGGGATGCGGATTGCCTGGAACGCCGAAGAGGCCGAAGACGGTTTCATCCGCGCCACCAACGAAGCCAAGTCGTCGTTCGGTGATGACCGCGTGTTTGTCGAGAAATTCATCGAAGACCCGCGCCACATCGAAATCCAGATCATCGCCGACAAGCACGGCAACACGGTCTATCTGGGCGAACGCGAATGTTCGATCCAGCGTCGCCACCAGAAGGTGATCGAAGAAGCGCCGTCACCGTTCCTGGACGAGAAAACCCGTAAAGCCATGGGCGAACAGGCCGTGGCATTGGCAGCTGCCGTCGATTATCACTCGGCGGGGACGGTCGAGTTCATCGTCGACAAGGATAAGAACTTCTACTTCCTCGAAATGAACACCCGTCTGCAGGTCGAGCACCCGGTCACCGAATACATCACCGGGCTTGATCTGGTTGAACTGATGATCCGCGTTGCCGACGGCGAGAAGCTGCCGTTCAAGCAGGAAGACGTGAAGCTCAACGGCTGGGCCATCGAAAGCCGGATTTACGCCGAAGACCCGTTCCGCAACTTCCTGCCGTCGATCGGCAGACTTGTGAAGTACCGCCCGCCGGTCGAGGAAAAGGATGCCGTGCGCGTCGATACAGGTGTCTACGAAGGCGGCGAGATTTCCATGTACTACGACCCGATGATCGCCAAGCTGATCACCTACGGGCCGGACCGCGCGGCGGCCACCGAACGCATGCAGCGGGCGCTGGATGAGTTCCTGATCTCGGGTGTGCAGCACAATATTCCGTTCCTGAATGCGCTGATGACGCACCCGCGCTTCATCGAAGGCCGCCTGACCACCAATCTGATCGCCGAGGAATTCCCCGACGGCTTCAACCCGTCAGACACGGCACCGAAGAACCCAAAACTGTTTGCTGCCGTCGCCGCCGTCATGCATGCCGCCTATCAGGCCCGCGCGGCGCAAATATCCGGTCAGCAGTCGGCGCATATGCGCAAGGTCTCGACGGATTGGAAGGTCGTCTTTGCAGAAGGTGAGCATGATGCCACCGTCGGCGCGGTATCGGACGGTTCGGTCAGCCTGAGCGTCGACGGCGAAGACATGACCATCAAGACCGACTGGCAGCTGGGCGAGCCGCTGTTCCGCGCCGATGTGAACGGCGAGGTGGTGTGCTTCCAGGTTGCCCGCTCGACGGTCGCCTACGTGATTTCACAGGGCGGGATCCGCGCCGATGCCTGGGTGCTGTCGCCGCACGTTGCGGAACTGAATGCGCTGATGCCGGTCAAGGAGCCGCCGGACACGTCGAAGCTTCTGCTGTCGCCGATGCCGGGGCTTCTGGTGTCCGTCGCCGTCACCGAGGGCCAGGAGGTGAAGGCCGGCGAAGAGCTCTGCGTTGTCGAGGCGATGAAGATGGAAAACGTGCTCAGGGCCGAAAGGGACTGCATTGTCTCCGCCGTCAAGGCCGAGGCCGGCGCCAACCTCGCCGTCGACCAGATCATCCTCGTGTTCGAGTAGACTATTTATGCCATATAAGTTTGTTTATTCTGTTTCACAGTCATGAACAGACATAATGTTGGGACTTTGGGCGCGTCCGTTGCTAGCCATTTGCGGACGCCCCACTTGCGTCTTGTCAGAGGAAACTTTCTTGAGGCGATGATGGTGGTTAGATAGCATCGTTAGATGACAAAATCTCCATTCCGCTATTTCAAGACCTCGCCTGAGATAATCCGCCTGGCGGTGATGATGTACGTCCGGTTCCCGCTTTCGCTTCGTAATGTCGAAGACCTGCTTCACGAACGTGGCATCGATCTTTGCCATGAAACAGTTCGACATTGGTGGAACCGTTTTGGCCCCGTGTTCGCAGCAGAGATACGAAAGCGGCGGGTTCAGTCTCGGGCGTATTCTAATTGGCAATGGCATCTCGATGAGATGTTCGTGAAAATCAATGGCGAAACACATTATCTTTGGCGTGCTGTTGACCATGAAGGTGAAGTCTTGGAATCCTTCGTCACCAAGCGCCGCGATCGCAAGGCTGCATTAGCATTTTTGAAAAGAGCGATAAAACGGCATGGCCAACCGAAGGTCATCGTAACGGATCGGTTGAAATCATACCGTGCGGCGATGAAGGTCATTGGCAATCAAGCAACCCGGGAAGTCGGTCGCTGGAAAAACAATCGAGCTGAGAATTCCCATATTCCATTTCGGCGACGAGAGCGAGCGATGTTAAGGTTCAGGCTTGAACGAAGTCTGCAGAAATTCACAGCCATACACGCTTCTATCTGCAATCACTTCAACCTCCAAAGACACCTCATCTCAAGAGACAAATTCAAAGATCAACGTATTGCTGCGCTTGCCGAATGGCAGCAGCTTTGTGCTGCATAAGTCGCGCCATTTAACGGCAAACTGAGACGAGTTCGCATTCGTCTGACAGCACCGCCATATTTTTGTCGCGGGTCGCCGCAGGCCAAACTGACCCGGTTGGCTTCGGGTTCGAGCTTCGTCACTCTCCCTCCGCCATTAACGCATTCCACGCGGCTTTACTTCTCCGGGTTCAAAAACACGCCAGAGACTGACCCGGTGCGGTAAATCGGCGACAAAAGCCTGCCGTATCAATCACCAATACGCTTCGCTGTTGAATGCCGTGACACAGTAGGAGGGGCCTCTCAGGGGGATAAGGGGGGTGCAGTTCAAGGATTGCGCCAGCCAACCCTCGGGATGGCGGAGCGGCATTGGCGCCTGTGCCACGCCCTCGGTGATCGCCAGGAAACCAACCCTGGTGTAGTAGTTCGGATCACCGTATGTCATAGCGACATCGACACCGAGCACGCGCAGTTCATTCAATCCATGCGTCAATAACGCCTGGCCGATTCCCCTTCCTTGCTGTTCCGTTGCAACAGCGATAGGGCCGAGAATGAAAACGGTTCGTTGATCTTTCGGATAGGTCAGACGCGTGGAAACGACGGCACCTGCCAGCTCTTCCTTGTGCCAGGCGAGAAAGACAAGCAAGTCATCATCCTCGGTCATCACGAACAGGTTGCGCACCAGTGCGCCGATGGCCTTGCCTTCGGTTGTCCCTTCAGAATCTGTGAAAGTTGCGGTGAAAAAGCTGACGATTGTGTCTTCCCGCCCCTTGTAGTCCGAAGAGAATTCCATCTTTCATCTTTCCAGAGTCACTGGCTCCGGGGCAGTCCAGCCGCCTTTTATGTGACAGGCAGAGGATTGGCGGTGCCTGACTGTGAGCGGATTTGTAGTCACGGATTTTCCCTGACGATAGTCAAAACAGTCCGGGATTACAAAGCGTGTCCTTGCAGTTCATTCGGGAACATGACTTCGACAGTGGTGCCTTGCTGGGCATAGCTCTCAATATTGATACGGCCGCCGTGCATTTCGGCAAGGCCGCGCACGATGGGCAAGCCTAGCCCCCAGCCTTCCTGTGAGACATGAGAGTTGGAAGCGAAAACCGTATCCGGACTCATGAGGTTTTGGAGTAATTCAGCCTCGATGCCTTTGCCGTTATCGGCGACGACGATGGCTGTCATGTTTCCAGATTGCTTCAGGCCCAGTTTGATATTCCCGCCTTCTTGCGTGAACTTGATCGCGTTCGTCAGCAAATTCAGAACGATCTGTTTAAGGGATCTGCGATCAGCCAGCAAAGGCATGGCATTCTCGGGAATCAGCAGATCGGTCGTAATGCGTTTACTGTCCAGACGGTATTTGAGTGTCCGCAGGCATTCATCGAGAACAGTCCGGACATCGATGGCTTCCTGATCAACCTGAATGCGGCCGCTTTCGATCGCGGAGATGTTGAGCAGGTCATTGACCAGTTCCAACAGAAGATCCGCGCTTACATGAATATCGTTTGCATATTCCTGAGCCCGTTCGGTTGTTGCATCGCCCATGTACTGGTTTCTTAGAACATCAGAAAAACCGAGTATGGCGTTCAGGGGTGTGCGGAATTCATGGCTCATGCGGGCCAGAAAGTCGCTTTTACTGCGGTTGGCGGCGACAGCATCGTCATATGCGCGCCGCAGCTCTTTTTCGGTTCTGGTGATTTCAGTGATATCCGTGAGAATGGTCAGGGTCGCCTTTTTGCACCCATCCTTAAGTGTCACGGGCAATTTGGTCACATTCACGTCGCGTATGACGCCATCGGCGTACTCACGTATGCCTTTTCCGGAAACGAAGCGGCCTTCAAAGGCGACCTGCTGATCGACCCGGTTGATTTCGGCCACTTGCCCTGCCGCGTGCAAGTCGGCGAGGGACTTCCCGATAATTTCATGTGGCTCGAGATTCTGCCATCTAGCGAATGCCTTGTTTACAATCAGATACGTACCATTCTCGTCTTTGAGGGTTATGCCGTTTGGGGAATGATCGAAGATGGCACGAAAACGCCGTTCACTTTCACCCAGGGCATCGGATGTTGCTTTCAGGTTTTCAGCCGTATCGAGTTGTATCCGGATATCACGGACCATCCATCCAAGTAAGACCGTCGCCGGTGTGAATACAACGATGATCGGGAATGCGACATTCTGAAAGAAGTTGACCGCAGCCGCTGTCGGCAGCATGACAAAACTTGCGATACATACGAGATGAAGAAGAAACCCGAACAGGAAAAGATTAGATGCCCCGACACCCCAGCCGAAACGCCCTCGCCCATAGCGGTAAAGCAACCCCATGGCCAGGCTGACAAAAATGGTGGTAACCCCGATCAGTGTCCCCGCACCGCCCAGCCATAAGCGATAGGTGGCTGCGATGGCCGCGGCGACAAGACTGCAAAGTGGGCCACCGAACAGGGCGGCAATTGCAATCACAACTGAACGCGCATCCAAGATAACGCCTTCTGAAAAGTGTATCGGCGCTAACATGCCGACAACGCAGATGGTGCCGTACAGGATGCCCAGAGAAACAGCCTGATACGTCGGATTGCGGTGCAGATAACGCCGGATAAATGTTTCCAAATAGCAAAGGGAGAGCAGCAGTGCCGCGCCTTTTGTCAGTTCCAGAATCATTTATGTTCCCCCGTTACGTGCGCATCAGTGCGACACGGCAAAACATTTACATGTTCATGCCATCGCTGCCTGCCGCAGCCCATACGTTCCTCGGGCGCCTTCAACGGGTTGAAGAGCCGTATCCATACCCAGAACGGTCTCTGCCGCGCCGAGGAACAGAACGCCGTCCGGGGCAAGCACGCGGCTGATTTTGTTCAGCACCTGAACTTTCGTGGCCATATCAAAGTAGATCAGGACATTGCGACAGAAAATGATGTCAAACGTCCCGAACTTTGAAGGATCGTCCAGGAGGTTGAAGATCTGAAATCTGGCCATGTTTCTGATGCTGTCATTAACCTGCCATTTGTCTTCTTGCTTGGTAAAATATTTGAGCAGCATCTGTATGCTCAGGCCACGCTGTACTTCGAACTGCGAATAAACACCGGCCTTGGCCCGTTCAAGGGCTGCCCGGGATATGTCCGTGCCAAGTATTTCAATATTCCAGTTGGCGAATTTTGCTTTCTCTTCATTGAGCAGCATGGCGATCGAATAGGATTCCTGTCCGGTGGATGCGGCGGCGCTCCAGATTCTGAGTTTACGTTGATTGGCGCGTGCCTTGTGCAGGTAGGGCAGCGTGCTTGTCCGGAGCTGCTCGAACGGTTTCATATCGCGAAAGAAAAGCGACTCATTGGTCGTCATCACATCAACAACGTCGTCACATAAGCCTGTAACCGAGCCTGCCCGAAGTTTCTGAATGAGCTCGTCGGCGTTGGACATCTCGTGGCGGCGGAGAATGGGCGTCAGCCGGTTTTCTAGCAGATAGGCTTTCTCTTCACCGAGAACGAGACCTGATTTCTTGTACAGGAGTTCAGATGCATATTTAAAATTTTCAGGAGTCATGACCACTTACTTTCGCTGCATTGTTGATGAACCCCGCGATCTTCGATATCGGAAGGATCGCGGAGCAGACGCCGGTTTTATATGTCGCGCCGGGCATGCCCCACACGACGCTTGTTTCTTCGTCCTGAGCAATGACGCACCCGCCCGCTTTGGAGACGACTTCCGCGCCGGAGGCGCCATCGCGTCCCATGCCGGTCAGGACTACGCAAAGTGACCGCTTTCCAAAGCAATCGGCGATAGAGCGGAACATCGGATCGACGGCCGGGCGGCAGAAGTTTTCCGGCGGATTCTGGTTGAGTGAAATGCGGTGACGGACACCATCGGCTTTGACGGTCATATGATAATCACCGGGCGCAACATAGATGTGCCCGCTTTCCAGGAACTCGCCGTCGACGGCTTCACGGCAGGGCATGGGAGAAATGTTATCGATATGTTTTGCAAGTATCGCCGTGAAATGCGCCGGCATGTGCTGCGTGATGACAATCGGGCATTTAATGACCTTGTCGAGTTCCTTGAAAATTTTCAGAAGGGCCTGTGGACCACCTGTCGATGAACCGATTGCGATAATCCTTGGTGCGCCTCGTGTCGCGTCGACGGCCAGCACGGGTTTCGCCGGCGCAGGTGCCGCAACGGCGGCCGCAGGCACATGTTGCAGGCGCGATCTTTTCTTCAATGCCGCGGCACCCAGACTCAGCGTTTTTGCAACAATCTCGCGGCGATATTCTTCAATCGTTGTCCCCCCCTCGGTTACCGTGCCGGTGGTGGGTTTTGCAATGAAGTCGGCAGCGCCGAGATCCATCGCCCGAAAGCTGACTTCTGCCCCGCGCCTGGTCAACGTGGAGGACATCAGGATCTTGACGTTTCTGTCCTTTTTGAGGAGCAAAGGAATGGCGGTAAGCCCGTCCATCACCGGCATTTCGATATCCAGAACAACGACATCAATATCGCCCTGATCCATTCTTGATACGGCCAGTTCGCCGTTGCTTTCGGAGGCGACGATCTCGATCTCGCTGTTATGCGAAAGAATACGTGCATTCATGCCGCGAATGATCGGCGAGTCATCGACCAGCATGACCCTGATTCGGTTGGCGGAGTGCGGTTGTTCCTGGGGGCCTGTGTTCATTTACAGCAATCCCACACTTTCAAGCTTGGAACGCATGATCTCGCTGTCGAACGGCTTCATAATGAATTCGTTGGCACCGGCGTTTACGGCCTGACTGATTTTATCAATTTCGTTCTCGGATGTGCAGAATACGACGATGGGGCCGTCGCCGCCGGGCATGCTGCGAAGCTGTTGCAGACATTCCAGGCCATTCATCACAGGCATGTGCCAATCCATCAGGATCAGATCGGGCATACTGTCCCGGCACTGTTCAAGCGCAAGCTGGCCGTTCTCGGCTTCCTGCGTCTGAAGCTCAAGGTCTACCAGTATCTTCGACGTGATCGATCGAACAAGTTTAGAATCATCTACAATCAGACAGGTTTTCATCGCGATGGATACTCCTCACCAAACCGCTTCGGTTTCTTTTGCGTGCTCGTCCAGTGTCTGGGTTACGAGCTTCCAGTTCACGGCGGGTAGAAATCTGAGGGCGAGGAAGCGATATGTTTCCATGAGCACCCCGTCCACGGCACCGCGATTTTTCTTGTTCAAGTTACGCCATTTGCGCTCCAACCCGTTCCACGCGAGAAGGCGACGCGCCAGGTCATCGCGCATCTGACGGATGAACTGCACCTGGGATTTCACATTCTTCAGGACGGCGATAATTTCACCGGTTTGCGCGTCGAGCTGCAGAAACTCCTGGGCATATTCCTGCGTCGCCTGGGCGATCAGCCGATTGACGCTGTTTGCATTGTCGCGCATGAAATCGTCAAACCTTGCCGCAGAAATAAGCTCTTTCAGGATCGGCTGGATTGATTTGATTTCGAAGTAGGTTTCACGCAGCGCCTCGATGTATGAAAGTTCTTCCGCCAGCAGTTCTACCAGGGAGACCACTTCTTCCTTCTGGTCCTTGTTGTAGCCGAGAGCCTCGGCGATCGAGATGAATGCCTCATCGACGATGTTCTTGTTCTCGGGTTTTTCCATTAACGCAGCGAGTTCGCGCGGATCATTGACCTGTTCATCAGTGCCGGTAATCCAGGAGATAAGCTTGAGCATCAGCCGATGGCGGGCTGTCTGACGGTGCCGTTCAAGGATATTCCAGGAAGCCTTGCCATTGGTGATTTCAGACGGAACCGGATCGCCGACACGCAGCATGCAGACAAAATCCAGAGATTTGGCGATCACGTCGAGCATGATGTAGTCGCTGTCATTCTCTTTCAGTGACAACTCACGGATCACACCCGGAAAATGCATCGAGATCGACTGTTCCGACATCGGGACCACCATCACCGGATGCTCATCTCCATCCCTGTGCTCGAACGTTATGTCCTCACAGAATGTGAAAAACGGATTGGAGAACGAAACCGTGTCCGGTATCGGTGCGGAATTGAGACTCCCGCCGGCGGGACCAATTTCACCTAACATTTCCAATGCTGTATCCATTGCTTAATCCACCAATTCAGGGGTTCAAGAAGAAGTGTTGAGGTTCGCCAGGGCAGGCGTCTCGTCGAAAAGTGTATCGATCCGGTCAATGCCCCGCCGCATGTCGGAGGTCAGGAACTCTATGCGGCGCATCGGACTGCCGCTATCGGGAGAGGGAAATGTCTCCGTCCATGTGTTGAGTTTTACGCTGAGGGCGCAAAGCATGCCGCCCAGTGAAACGTGATAGCTGTTCACAAGGGTGCGGACCTTGTTGAAGTTTTCCGCGTTCATGTTGGCCCAGAGATTTTCGGTGCTTTGTGCAAAGCTCTCAAGACGGCCCGTGACGAAAACGAAGACCCTGTTGACCCGGTCCACGGTATCTTCACAGGAAAGCATGATGTTGCGGTCCTGTTTGAATTGATAACTGTTGCGGAGTTCGCCCAGCGAGTCGTTCAGCAGGGTCAGTTTTGGCTCCAGTATGTCAATCGTATCGCGGTAATAGGAAAGCGACAGAAACACATCGCTGAAATCCTCGAGAAACTTGGGAATCTCGAATATGTCGATCTTGAGCTGGGCGGCCAGTTTCGTCAGGTTCTGTTTGACCTTCTCAGCGTCGGGCGCCTTGAAGACATTCACGATGTCCTCGAAGCTCTTGATATCAATCGTGCTGTCACCGAATACCTGCTGGATAAGCGGCCGGGTGAAGTTCTGCATGAATTTTTCAAGCTGCTGCTGTTTTTCAGCCGACAGGTTGATCTGCAGCATCCCCGGCGTCAGCAGGTCGAGATCCCGGAGCGTTATTCTCAGGCTGAACGGATCATAGCTGTGCAGCCGCCCCAGCCGTTTCAGGATCGTGAAATCCTGTGATTGCAGCATCGCTTCACCGTACTGCTTGGGCAGATCATTGATGGCGATCTGACCGCTTCCCGTTGTCTGGCCGCGAAAGATTTCAACCACGGATTCAAGGGCCTGATTCTTGATCATTCTCGCCTGCATCAGGGACGGCATTTCCAGCGGCAGACCGGTCAGCGGCAGCACATGAAACAGATCGAGGTCCCGCTGAAAATCGGGATCATTGAGAGACCGGTTTTCGTTGACGGCGGCTGGTTTCTCTTTCACGGCCTGCATCTGCGCGTTTCCTGAATGCTGAACGTCGGAAGGGATGCCTCTTGAAGGTGCATCGTGTGTAAGCGGCATGGTTTGCATAACGTTCTTCCTTTTCAGACACCGCACATAACCGGCCATTGGCGACGGTTATGCGAACATTGCGTCGATATCGTTTTGTGAAATTCCTTCACCCTCTTTCTGAGGGCCGTTCAGCAGATCCTTGTCCGGGCGGTCATCGTCGGGGCGAACCGAAACCAGTTCAGAGGACCCGGTGCCTTCCTCGATTTTCCAAAGCTCCATCAGTTTGTTGATGCGCTCCTCAACGAAGATCATCGTGTTGACGACTTTGGTAATGCGCTGACCGGTCAGATCCTGAAAGCCGCATGCGAGCATGATCTGCGTGCTGGCATTATCGAGCGCCATCAGTTCCTCACCGATGACCTCGATCTGGTCGTTCGGGAGCCTCTCAACCAGCATGCCGGAGATTTCGACGATGCGTTCAGACTCACTGAGGATGTCGTTGGTCGCTTTCGCGGTTGCATCAACGATTTCCTGGAGTTCCTGTTTTGCCGAAGAAAACTGGGACTCTTCCCCATTGCCGGGTTTGAGCGCCGAAATTTCAGCGCGTGTTGTTGCAATGTGAGTCTGGATTTCGGCCAGTTCGCTGAGAATGTCGTGCGCAGGATCATCGCCGCTGACATTGATAGGGTGGTGACTATCCGTGTCTGCACGTGCTGGCAGTTCCCATTGGGACAGCTCGTCGCGAATGATCCGTTTTACCACTTCGGCAATTTCATCAATCGTAACGTCCGAGGTAGCGGAATCAGCTTTTGACTTCAGCTTCTCGAATGCCGTCGCCTCCGGTAAGGAATCCTGGCCGGCATTGTTGATTTCGATCGTAAACTGTCGGGGTTTTGTCATCTCAAACTGCCTTTCTGCAACGGTGATGCGGTGCGTTAGAATTCGCCCAGCACCGAAGAGATTTTCTGTTTCAGGGTCTCGGCATTGAACGGCTTCACGATGTAGTTACTGACGCCGGCCTGACGTGCCATGACGACGTTCTCGGTCTTGCTTTCGGCAGTAACCATGATGAACGGAATGGCTTTGGTTTCGTCTTTTGCACGGACATTCTGCAGAAGCTGGAGACCGGTCATCGGTTCCATGTTCCAGTCGGAGATAATCAACCCGTATTGGTTGGAATTGATCTTATCCAGTGCTTCATCACCGCTCGACGCGGTGTCGATATTGCGGAAACCTAACTGCTGAAGCAGGTTGGAAATAATTCTCAGCATTGTCTGGTAATCGTCGACTGCCAGAACGCGCATCGATCTATCTACGGCCATTTTTCAATACTCCTATTCTCTTTGATTTCAGTTGTTCGATAATTCAGTAAGCAGGGCGTCCCCTTCGATGATCAGGATCAGTTCCCCGTCATGCCGAAGGACATTTTTGATAACCATGCGCCATTGCGCCGGAAGGTTGGGGGGGACGGCCTCTACAGCGGCGGTCGGTACTTTCACGACGTCGCCGACTGAATCCACGAGGAAGCTGTAGAGGTCCCCTTCGAATTCCATCACCACATGCATCTGTTCGTTGGCATCGGCGCTCTCGAACCCGAGCCAGTGACGCAGATCGATAACGGTTACGATTCTACCGCGGAGATTGATGAGGCCGGAAACATAGGCTTCAGCCTGCTGAACACGTGCGATTGGCCGCGGGCGCAGAATATCCTGGGCACACAGCACGGGGATGCCGAATGTCTGATTGCCGACGGTTGTCGTCAGTATCTGCTGGAGGCTTTCGCCGTCCGGCATTTCATCGACTGCGGCATTTGTATTCTGTTGCATTGTTTTATTCCTTCTCGACAGCGTCTTAGGCTGCTTTATCGGTGAGGACGGATCGGATCGAACGGATCAAGCCTTCGCGGTCGTTTTTCGCGACATAATCGGTAAACCCGATTTCGTGTGCCCGGTTGATGTCGTTCACGGTCGTTTTCGATGACAGCGCGATCAGCGGCGTTGACTGCCAGCGGCCATCGTTGCGAACGTTCGAAGCAAAACTGAAGCCATCAATTTCCGGCATTTCAATATCGCTGATGATGAGCTGGAACTCTTCACCGGCGTCACGCAATGCTAGGGCGTCCTTTGCCGACGATACCGCCGTGACATCCCAGCCTTCGACCGACAGCAACGGAGAAATCAGGCTGCGAAAGAAATTACTGTCATCGACGAGGAGGGTTCTCGGACGTTGTCCGGTAAGCCCGGCCGCAGGGTTTGAGTTGGCGACGAAGCTGTCGCCAAGGGCTTTTTGAATATAGTAGGCGGAGTCGAGAACTTCCGTGGCGCGACCATTGATCACGGCGCTACCGAGTGTGCCTTTGCGGATGCTCGGCATCTCGACGTTGATCGTGTCATCGACGATATCCAGAACTTCGTTGACGACGAGCCCGAACTGACGGCCGCGGTCGGCGAAAACAAGAACCGGGTGTGACTCACGCTCATCGAGCGTGTTGCCCTCACCAAGACTGACGAGCGGCATGAGGGTGTCGCGGTACTGTACAAGATTGTACCCACCGGAACGTTCGATCTCGTTCGCCGGAATATCTTCAAGACGTGCCACCAGAACCAACGGAACGGCCATCGGTTCGTCACCTTCACCCTTGAACAGCAGGAGCGGCAGCTTTTTCTCGTCGACGCTGGCCGACTTATCGTTATCCGCCTTGGTTTTGAGATTGGTATCGATATCACCGATGCTTGCGGCTATGCCGTTGGGATCAAGGATCATGATCACACTGCCGTCACCCAGGATGGTGTTCCCGGAGAATTGCTTGATGTTCCTGAGAATGGGCGAAACCGGTTTGACGACGATTTCTTCGGTATCGAAAACCTTGTCGACGATGATGCCGAAGGTTGAGTTGCCGGTTTTGGTAACAACGACAAAACTGTCCTCGGTCTTGGAATCTTCGTCCGGGTCGTCGAGGCCCAGCAACTGATCGAGCCTGATCAACGGCAACAGCTGGTTTCTCAGATGCAGGACCGGCATTTGCTGGATGTATTCGATCTGATGCTCGGAATTCGGTGCCGTGCGGACAAGCTCCAATACGCTGAATTGCGGAATGGCAAAGCGCTCGGATTTGCATTTGACAAGCAGCGCCGAAATGATGGCGAGGGTCAGCGGAATTTTGATGGTGACGGTCGTGCCTTCGCCCTGAACGGACATCAGGTCGATCGAGCCGTTGATCTGTTCGATGTTGGTTCGGACAACATCCATGCCGACGCCACGGCCGGAGACGTTCGTGACCTTTTCGGCAGTGGAAAAGCCGGGGTGGAAGATATATTGCTGAACCTGCTGATCCGAGAGCGCACGGGCGCCGGATTCGGGTAGAATCTTTTTCTCAATGATCTTCTGACGAATACGTTCGGTATTCAGGCCACGCCCATTGTCCGAGATTTCGACGATGATGTGACCGCCTTCATGGAAGGCGTTGAGATTAATGGTGCCGCTTTCGGGTTTGCCGGCAGCGATACGGTCTTCGGGGCTTTCCAGTCCATGATCTGCGGAATTGCGCACCATATGCGTGAGCGGGTCCTTGATCAGGTCAAGAATCTGACGATCGAGTTCCGTTTCGGCACCCTGCATGACAAGGTCGATCTTCTTTCCCTGAGCCACGGAAAGATCACGGACAATCCGCGGCAATTTTGACCATGCGTTCCCGATCGGCTGCATTCTGGTTTTCATCACACCTTCCTGAAGGTCGGTGGTGATATGGCTGAGAAGCTGAAGCGGGACGGCAAATTCGTGATCATCGTAGCCGCGCACCATCTGCAGGAGCTGATTCCTGGCGAGAACCAGCTCGGAAACCAGGGTCATGAGGTTTTCAAGAACATCGACGTTGATACGCAGACTTGACGTTGTTGCCACAGACTCGCGTTTTTGTGCCGGTGCGGCTTCCGCTGCCTCGTCCTCTTCAGCCGATGGTGCATCGCAGGGGGGGAGAGCGGTGCTATCGGCGGAAGAGGACTCGGTCAGAGGCGAGGCTTCCGGCTGAACGTCTTGTTCAGGGGTGGAAGCCTCCTGGGAGATCGGGGCTGTATTCGTTGCGGCTTCAAATTCGGCCATGAATTCCGCAGCAACCGGTGCGCCGAATTCATTCATGGTAATGGTGCCGTTTTCATCATCTGCTGAGATATCGGATGTGCCGGCGTCAGCAGCAGTTGCGCCTGGGGCGTCGCCGAGCAGGAGATCATCAAGGTTCTTGATCAGTTTGCTGTCGTCACCTTCGGGCTCGCTGCCGGTTTCTTCAATCGCGGACAGGATGTCGCGGATACGGTCAATGCATTCAAGAATGATCGTGACGGCGTTCGGGCTTACGTCCAGTTCGCCATCACGGAACTTGCCGAGGACGTTCTCGCCGGAGTGAGCAACTTTCTCCAAACGGCCAAGCCCGAGGAACCCGCAGGTGCCCTTGACAGTGTGGACAAGCCGGAAAATGTTACCAAGAATTTCAGCGTCGTTGGGGTTCTGTTCAAGACGAACGAGCTCCTGGTCTATAACAGCAAGGTTCTCTGTTGCCTCGGCAATAAACTCTTGAAGTAAATCATCCATCGAATTGCACCCTATATTGCGGTTTCACTTGCACGAATATTTTAGAAATTCTTTTCCTGCATTTCGCCACAGGTTCGTGCTGACATCTGAACTAGAGGTATTTTTGATGCCCGCCAACCCTAAAAATGACGCCGAAACATAAGGAAACATTCCGGAAAAATTGCGGAAATGTTGCCGTTGCATAGTGCGATTGCCCGGCAGTCTGCCGGGATTATTTCCTTATTTGGAGGCACAGATGAATATCATGAAGAAGCTCAGGATCAGTAAGCAGGTTGGCGCCATCGCCACCATCTCGCTGGTCGGTTTTTTAATTGTTGGCGGTGTCTATCTGGTCGGTGACACGATCATCGGGCACTATCAGGATGAAGCGGAAACGCAGACCCACGAGTTCGACGTTCTACGCAAGTTGGAAACGGATTTTCTGCAGGCACGGCGCCGTGAGAAGGATTTCTTTCTGCGCGCGGATCCCTCTTATGTAGAACAGCACGCAGCCGTCGTGACCAAGGCGAAAGAGGAAATCCAGGCTGTGATCGATGTCGAAGATCATCAATCCATCAAGGACAAGCTGAACACGGTCGCAGCAAAGCTGACCGCTTACGAAGATCAGTTCGCGCAAATCGTCAGCGACTACTCAACCATCGGTCTCGATGAAAAATCGGGGCTGCAGGGTGCGTTGAGAAAATCGGTACACGAAATCGAGGAAATCCTCAAAGGCTACGACAACGCAAGCCTGACGGTGAAGATGCTCATGATGCGCCGGCACGAAAAGGATTTCTTCATGCGCGGCGATGCCAAATATGTTGGCCGTATCGCAGAACGCCAGAAGGAATTTCTGGAGATCATGCCGAACCAGCTTATTCCCGGAAATGCACAGGACGAGATTCGTCAAAAACTCCAAGCTTATGTTTCCGACTTCAACAAAGTTGCTGATCTGCATCTTGCTCTTGGCGAACAAAAACAGGTGCTGAGCACGCTTTTCACCGAAGCGGAGGAGCCGCTCAATGAAGTGATGGGCCATATTTCGGAACAGTACGAGATCGTGAAGGCAGATGCCGCCGCAATGACCCTCAAGGTGAAATTCGTGATCCTTGCCGTCATCACCCTGACGACGCTTGTTGTCATCGCGCTGAGCTTTGTCATCGCTCAGGGGATCACCCGGCCGATCACGGCGATGACGGAAGCCATGACGACGTTGTCAGAAGGCGAAATGGACACCGACATCCCGGCGACCGATTACAAGAATGAGCTGGGTGCCATGGCGCATGCTCTTGAGACCTTCAAGAATGCGATGATCAAAGCCGAGCGTCTTGCCGCCGAACAGGCTGAACTGCAGCGCAAGGCGGCTGAAGAACAGGCCCGTGCTGCGGAACTTCAGGCTGAGGCTGCTGCAGAGCGTGAAAAAGCGGCTCAGGAGCAGGTTCAGGCCCAGGCCGCCCAGGCTGCTCGTGCCGAACGGCTACAGGAACTGACGGTGGAATTCGAAGAAAAGGTGAACGCCGCGCTCAGCAGCGTCAATGTCGCCGTCAGTCAGCTTGAATCGACCTCCGGTGAAATGAACCAGGCGGCCGATATGGTCTCTGAACAGTCGATCAGCGTTTCGGCCGCTGCCAATCAGGCATCCGTGAACGTGCAAACCGTGGCTGCTGCGACCGAGGAACTGACGTCGTCCATCAGTGAGATCGGGACACAGGTCACCAATTCGTCGAAAATCGCCGAGTCTGCCGTTGCGCAGGCTGAACAGACGAACACGCTGGTCCTCGGCCTGGCGGAATCGGCTGAAAAGATCGGCAAGATCGTCGAACTGATCACCAACATTGCCAGCAAGACGAATCTCCTGGCAATGAATGCCACCATCGAAGCGGCACGCGCCGGTGAATCCGGCAAGGGCTTTGCAGTGGTTGCTGCCGAAGTTGGTAATCTTGCGGTGCAGACCAGCAAGTCCACGGAAGAAATCGTTGAGCAAATCGCCACCGTTCAGAAAGCGACAGAAGGCGCAGTGAAGGCGATCCAGGAGATTTCCTCGACAATCCAGCAGATCCACGAAGTGTCTGCGACAATCGCAAGTGCCGTCGAAGAACAGTCGGCCGCGACACAGGAAATCGCACGCAACGTCGAGCAGGCTGCCGCGGGCACCAATGATGTAACGAAAAACATCACCCAGGTGTCCGAGGCCGCCGGCCAGTCGAAGCATTGCGCAAATCAGGTCGGCAGTGTGTCGATTGAGGTTTCGTCCAAATCGATGGACCTCAATAAATACGTCACGTCGTTCCTCGAAGGCGTTCGCGCCGCATAAACGAAGATGTAAGCGATGCCTCCTCGCGCAACTTCGTACGGACCCTCTCCGATCCGGAGAGGGTCCGTCGGTTGCGGGACGAAACAGGTTCGGAATGCGGCAACAATTTCCGTGAAGACAAAAAACGACTGAACAATTCAAGGCGGGGGCCGCTTTCGCCCCTTTATTTCGGGTACAGGGAATTAACCATGTTTGATTCTGAATTGAAAAAATCAGGCCGAAGTTCGGCGCACCATCACGATCGCCGGCACCACCGTTCCTTGAACGATATTTTTAAAATGACCAGAATGGAGCCAGTCAGGAAATGACCGCAATTCTCGTTGTCGATGATGAGTCGGAAATCCGACAGGTTGTATCCACGTATCTTGCCCGGCATTCATACAAGTGCATAGAAGCCGCAAATGGTCTAGAGGGCTTGCAGGCACTTCACGCGAATGACGATTGCAATATCGTCCTGACAGATCTTTCGATGCCGGTCATGACCGGGCTGGAAATGATCGAAAAAGCGAAACATGAAGTGCAGCGGGATATTCAGTACATCGTTTTCACCGGGAACGGACACAAGGAGCATGCTGTCAGTGCGCTCCGGTTGGGTGTCGTCGAATTCCTCGACAAACCGATGTCCTGGAAGTCACTGCTTAGTTCGGTGGAGCGGGCGCATATTGAATCGACCCGCCTGAAGCGGCAGGTAGAGGCAAGCCGCCTGGCGGAAAGTCTTCGTCAACAACTGACCCAGACACAGTCCAAGTTACATGTGTCACGCCGGATGGCAGCCCAGCAGCTCGCCGCGATCGCGCGATACAAAGACGTCGAGACAGTTGAACATTGCGAACGGGTGGGCAGGTATTCACGCCTGATCGCGGAGTTGCTCGGGTTCTCGCCGGAGCTTTGCACCGATATAGAATTGGCCGCAATCCTGCATGATATCGGCAAGATCGGCATTCCGGATTCAATCCTGATGAAAGACGGTGCGTTGAGTGAATGCGAATTCAAGATCATGACAAATCACACGCTGCTCGGCGCTCAAATGCTGGTGGATCAGCGTGATAACCCGATCCTTGAAATAGCTTATCAGATTGCACTTTCACATCATGAAAGATGGGACGGTTCGGGATACCCGCACGGCCTGGCCGGTACAAGCATACCCATGCCTGCACGGATCTGTTCGATCGCCGATGTCTACGATGCCCTCAGATCGAAAAGACGTTACAAGGCAGCTTTCAGCCATAATGATACGGTTCACATCATGTGCAATGGCGATGGACGTACGTCGCCGGGT
The DNA here is from genome assembly GCA_040218645.1 of Rhodospirillales bacterium. GTDB lineage: Bacteria > Pseudomonadota > Alphaproteobacteria > Rhodospirillales > Casp-alpha2 > UBA4479. The sequence continues at coordinate 245,934 of JAVJQZ010000013.1, read as the reverse complement.
CATTTCGACCCGGAGTTGCTGGCTCTATTTATCCACAATCAAAGACAGTTCGATGAAATATATGGTGAATTACCGGACACATTGCCAAAAGCTGATGATACACTGGAAGCGCCATAATGACGTAACCGGGTTTCAGGGAGTGGGTCATCCCGATGGATTATCAATACACTGAGTTTCTTCTGGAAGTATTGAAATTAGTCATCCTTGCCGGGATCGGCATAATTGTATGGCACGCCATCGGGCGCCTCTCCAAGTATAAGGTGCTCCAAAAGGCCATGCGGATCACAATGATCCTTTGGGGCCTGCTGTTTGTTTCGACAATGGCGGATCTGCTGGATTATCCGGGTTTTGGCGATGAGAACTTTTCCGGACTGACCCAGATACTCGCCGAAGACGGCTTGTTCGTGGCAAGTATCCTTGGGCTGGCATTCGCCATTTACCACTTCATGCCGACGTTGATGAGCTTTGAAAATACGGCGGAAATTCTGCGCCGGCATGAGGGTGAACTGATTGCCAGAGAGCGAAATGAAATTCGGCTGCATGAAGAACTGCACGCCCTGCATGAAATCAAAGACGCCTCATATGAACAGATCATGCCGACGGTCCTTGAAAGGGTCGCATATACGTTAGGGGTCTCCAGGGTCAGCATCTGGTTTCTCTCGGAAGAGCGTGACACCCTCGTATGCGAAGACCTGTATGATGCGCATGCCAGAGAGCATCGTTCCGGCGAACGTCTTCTAAGGGCCGATTACCCGAAATATTTCGATGCCATTGAAGAATACCGCATCCTTCGGGCCATTGATGCGACGAAGGATGTTCGCACGGACGCACTCAACAGCACGTACTTCGCTGAGAACGGAATCAAGTCGCTGTGTGATATTGCCCTGGATGTGCCGGGGATCATATCCGGGATTATCTGCGTTGAATCCACCGAAGGAATCCGCAACTGGTCGCACGAGGAAGTTTCCTTCATTCGCGCCGCCGGTGATTTCATGCTGCTCGAGTATGCCCGCGAGAAAATCCTGGAATCCAACAAGGCCCTTGAGCGGACGAAAGCCGAATTCCAGGCGATCGCCGATTACACATACAGTTGGGAGATGTGGACCGACAGTTCGGGGAAGGTTTTATGGGTCAATTCCGCCGTGCAGCGCATTACCGGCTATTCCCCGGAGGCATGTCTTGAAATGCCTGGTTTCCCTGTCTGTCTGGCCGACGGGGATGACGAAAAAGAACGGTTCTCCGAATACATGCTCTCTGCCACGCGGGGCATCATTGCCGATGCGATGCAAACCGCCATTCGTAATCGCGATGGCAAGCGTTTGCATATCGAACTTTCCTGGCAGCCGTTAAAGAAGACGGACGTACTTGCCGGCGGGGCGCGCATATCAATCCGCGATGTTTCCGAACGTAAACAGGCCGAGGACTCGCTCCGGGAAGAGGAAAACAAGAGACGCGAAGCATTCAGCAGATTGCAGACCTTTCTGGAATCGACGCCGACGGCAATCCTGCAAGTGGATGCAGATGACAAGATCGTAGACTGGAATTTAAGTGCCGAAAGAATATTCGGATGGTCAAAGGATGAAGTAATCGGTGAAACGCCGGAATTTATGATTCCCGACTATCTGAACAGTGAAATATACAAGTGGATGATGGGCGATGATGTCAGCACGAATTACAAGTCGTTCATCAAAAACAACCTGCGCAAAGACGGCACCACGATTATCTGCGAATGGCACAACACGATCATTCGCGGCGAAAACGGCAAGACGGTTTCGATGTTTTCCATTGGTCAGGACATCACCGAACAGGTTATGAGCCGTAGCAGATTGGAAGCTGAACGGCAGAAGTTCGAGGATTTCTCACACACGGCGTCTGATTTCTTTTGGGAAATAAATGCCGACGGTTTGATTACCTATGCGTCTGAGCGGCTATTCGAATTTATCGACATGACACCGGAAGAACTCTTTCGTTTGCGGCTCCAGGATCAACCGATATTTTACCAGAACGGGAACAAGGGCGAGATATTGACGGCGATCGATGCGCGCCAGCCGTTCCGTGAGCTCGGCCTTAACGGCTACAAGCATATTACCGGGGATCCGCTCAACCTTTCCTTGAGTGCAGCGCCCGTCTATGCCGAAGACGGGACATATCTAGGATATCGTGGAACCGGTCGAAACACCCATGGTGAAATGCTGCAAAAAACCGTGGAGCGCCTGATTTACATGAATGTACAGGGGAAGGTGGGTGAGGATTACTTCGGCGCACTTGTTAAAAACCTGGTCGATGTACTCCAGATCGATTGGGCGTTCATCGCCGAGATCGACCACGCGGATGAACAAAAGGCCCGCGTGATCTCCGGGTTTGGTCCGGAAGGTGAGATTGTGCCTTTCACTTACAGCCTCGCTCAATCCGCATCGGCCATTACCTTCGATGAAGGATATTGTCTGTATGCGGACAATGTCGCCGAACTGTTTCCAAACGATGCAATGCTCAAAAGGCTTGATGCCAGAGGACTGGCAGGCATTCGCCTGAATGACATGCATGGACAAATGATCGGTCTGCTGCTTCTGCTTTCCAGCAGCAAGATACAGAACCCTGATGTTATCAGGCATGCCCTCAATGTGTTCTATCCTCGCGCAGCGGCGGAGCTATATCGCAAATGGTCAGACCGCGAACGCGAAATTCTGCAAAGCCAGTTTCTTCATTCGCAGCGCATGGAAACGATGGGCAAGCTGGCCGGCGGCATCGCGCATGACTTTAACAACATTCTGACGCCGATTCTGGGATATGCCGAAATTCTGGTGGATGATCTGGAGAGCAGTACAACATCACACAATGATGCAGCAGCTATTCTGCGAGGGGCAAAACGTGCCCGCGAACTGGTTGAGCAGATACTCAACTTTTCAAGGCGTGCCGACGCTGTTCATGCTTCGGTTTTCGATGCGGTACAGGTCATCAGAAATACGATTGATTTCATATCGGTCACATTGCCGGCGCATATCAAAATCCATCTGACCGTTTCCGATGAAGAAATTTCGATCATGGGCAGTGCATCAAAACTGGACCAGATGGTGATAAACCTGATTACCAATGCCTGGCATGCCATCGGTGAAGATGACGGGCAGATCGACATTTCGGTTAAAAGCATGGATTTGACGCCAATGATGCTGGCGGCAAGACCTCAGCTTCAAGCCGGTAATATCGTGGAGATTTCCATACGTGATAACGGCTGTGGGATCGGCTCTGATACCCTTAGCCGGATTTTCGAACCCTTTTTCACGACCAAGGGGTCAGGCAAAGGAACCGGTTTCGGACTGTCGACGGTGAAAGGTATCGTTGAATCCATGGGGGGCGTTATAGAAGCGTCAAGCCGACTGGGGGAAGGCACGACGTTCAATGTTTTGATACCCAGGGCGGAGGCAATGGATACACAGAGCCCGGCGGCCGGCACATTATCTGTTTCCGCGTTTGCTATGGCCTCAAGACTGAAATCGGGCAACCTGAGTTTGCTCTATGTCGACGACGAGCAGGAAAACGCAAAAATGGCTTCGCGCATGCTTGAGAAGCTCGGGTACAGGGTAACGATCTACGATCTTCCGGAAGATGCCCTATCGGCATTCACTGAAAACCCTTCATACTTTGACATGATGATTACAGACGACAGTATGCCCGGCATGACAGGTGCCATGTTGAGCGCCGAGGTATTGAAACTCAGCCCTCATCTGCCTGTCATTGTCGTATCAGGCGGGAGCGGGACCCTGGCTCAAGAGCGATACGCACCGTTGGGGATAAAGAATTTTGTCTCTAAACCTTTTGACGCCAGCGAAATTGATATGGCAATCAAGGCAGCTGTGGATACGACTATATCCAATATTATGGCTAGGATGTAAGATCGTACGCGAAAGGCCAGGTTATGGATTTTTCGAAACTGTCTGTTTTAGTGATCGAAGATGCTGAAGATATCGCTGCGTTGGTTGAGCGGTGCCTTAGTGAGATGGCTATGAACGTCACTATCGTGGGGTCCAACAAAGCAGCCCGCCTGGCGATTGCTGACAAGGCATACGATCTGGCCATCCTGGATTTGGGACTGCCGGATGGTGATGGACTGTCCCTCGCACGTGACATTGCGGCGATGAAAAACACCGGCCTGATTATACTTACCGGACGCGCTGAAGTCGCGGACAAGGTTATCGGTCTCGAGCTTGGCGCCGACGATTACATTACAAAACCGTTCGAACGTCGCGAATTCAATGCGCGGGTCAAGGCGTTGGCAAGGCGTATCTTCACCCTGCAGCCAACGCCCGAAAGCAATGGCCAGGCAGAGGGCACCGTTCGTTTTGATAACTGGACCATCCATTTCGATAAAATGCGCATCGATAACACGGATGGAACTTCACATGATCTGATTTCATCCGAGTTCAATCTACTGAAGATTTTTCTGGAACGGCCAGGGCGTGTGCTCAGCCGGGATCAGCTAATGGATTATCTGTTTGAAACAGCGACCCCGGCATTCGACAGATCGATCGATGTGCGCATCAGCAGGCTTCGTGCGAAAATAGAGGAAGACCCCAAACATCCGACGCTTATCGTGACGGCACGGAATGTGGGATATGTATTCCGCGGCAAGGTCATGCGTTAAGCCGCTCTTATGCCATCTTCTGTCAGTCCGCGCACCGCTTCTTCAGCAAATGGGCCGTGCTGGTCTATATTCGCCTCGATCTCCTGCAATATGCTGTCGAGAAGGGGGGAAAACACATTGTCGATGCTTGCGATTGCTGCACGGGACGAACGGCTGGCGGCAAAATCCCGGGCTGATTGCAGCTCCTGAAACCGCAATATCAGGTTTTCTATATGCTCAATCCGTCGGGCTTCCGCGTCGATATCGTAATGTTTTTTCCTGATTTTCGTCACTGCAATTTCCTGTTGTCGATTATGCGGCCAAAGTACGTGCGAACACTATACTAGCGCAGATGTCGGCTCCGGGAATGTCGGCAGTATTTCCGATTATGTCGAATTATTTCCAAGACTTATCCGGCAAGAGATAAGCTTCTGTATGCTTGTCGTATAGATGTCGTTACATCGTTCGAGCGTGTTCGACATGGAATGCATCTGATCATCGAGCCTGGCCAGTTGGTGGTTGAGCGCCGCCAGGTCGGCAACAACCGCCGCCGTTGTCGCTTCCATCTTTCGGACGGCGGTTTTCATGCGCTGGATATGGGTTTCGTTTTCGTTGATAGACAAATGAATGACATTTTCACAAACAGTTATCTTTTTATGCATACGGCAACCCATATTTCGCGAATCTTTCATCAGCGAATTCAGTATATCACGGAATATCGTGCTGTCAGAGCCGCGTTGTTTCTCTGTAACGCCATACGATAGAGCAAGATGCCAAGTATCAGCAGTTGCGGCAAAAAGTGGGACAAAATGTACTATCCGATGAACAGGTACGGATAATACTTATGTCGATGTGTCTGATTAAAAATCTACAATTCCCCACTATGAAATCGGGTGTCACTGGAAGGAACGGAAAACCTGTTGGACGTTCATTTCGACAAAAATAATAAGGTGATAATATCACAACACTGGGGGATGGCCCATTCAAGGCGGGAAAACATCCGTGGTTTTTTATCGTCGATTCAAGGTGTTATGCCGGACCAGATTAAGTGGCTGACCGATTTCCGAAGCGTGAATATTTCTGAAGTCAACTATCAAAGCATTACCAATGCATTCGAATTCCGCAGATCCTTTTGTGGCACTTGCCCATCCATACATTGTTTCCTTCATTCAAAGTCGAATGACATGCTTATCGTGGGGATCATGAACCAAATCGTGAATATGGCCGAGGCGACGATCCCGAACGCAAAGGCGGTTCTGTCGACCAGTGTTGATGACGCCCTCTCCATTGTCGGCATAGCGGACCCGGAACCGGAGACCTTAAACTTGCTCAATGCGACAGAATTCACGACGTGAAAGTATAAACAAAAAAAGACGGCGCCAATTACTCGGCGCCGCCAGTTTTTGCATTGCTGCGGGTTGATTATGCGGCTTTCACGCTGGTCAGGAAGTTGGTCACATAGTCCCTGATCTTCGTGGCTTGAACACTGAGGTCCTGTGAAGCGACAAGTACTTCATCGGCGGATTTTCCGGTGTCGTTGGCTGCCTTTTCGACGTCGACAATGTTGCGGGCCACGTTCTGTGTGCCGGTTGCTGCCTGCTCGACGCTGCTGGCAATTTCCTGCGTGGCTGCTGCCTGTTCTTCGATGGCAGCGGCAATGGCTGTCGTTATTTCAGTGACATAGTTGATCGCGCTCTTGATATCCGTGAGTGCCTGCGCGGCATCCTTGCTGGCTGTCTGGATATCAACGATCTGCTGTGTCACCTCTTCTGTCGCCTGGCCGGTCTGGCGAGCCAGCTCCTTCACTTCGTGTGCGACAACGGCAAAACCCTTGCCGGCTTCACCGGCTCTTTGAGCTTCGATCGTCGCATTCAGTGACAGAAGGTTCGTGCGTTCGGCGATTTCGTTGATGACGTCAACAATGTCGCCGATCCGTGCCGATGCGTCCGTCAACGTCGTGATCTTGTGGTTGGCGGTTTCAGCCGTTTCATTGGCCTGGTTTACGGCACTGGTCGATTCTGAAACACGCTTGCCGATTTCATCGATCGATGCGGACAATTCCTCGGCCGCCGCGGCGACTGTGGATACGTTGCCGGATGCTTCTTCCGACGCGGACGCCACAACCCGTGACTGGTCGCTGGACTGGAGAGCCACTGATGACATCGTACCGGCTGTGCCTTCCAGTTTCGCCGCTGCGCTGGCAACGGTTTCGAGAACGGCACCGATTTCGCGTTCGAAAACTTCGGTGAGGGCACGCAGTTGTTCAGCGCGTTCTGCCTCGGCGGCTTTTGCCTGAGCTTCCTTGGAAGCAGCCGCTTCGCGGGCTTCGGCCGATTTTGCCTGCTCCTCGGCAGCCTTCGCCTGGTCTTCTGCGGCCTTGCGCTGCAGCTCGGCCTGTTCGGATGCAAGGCGTTCGGCTTCCTGCATCGCGTTCTTGAAGGTCTCAAGGGCTTTTGCCATTTCGCCGACTTCATCGCCGCGGCCCAGGGCCGGGACTTCTGCTGTCTTGTCGCCACCGGCAAGTCTGTTCATCACCGAAGTAATATCCTTGATCGGTGCAGAGATCCCACTGGTCAGCAACCAACCGAAAGTGGCCGATAACAACAGGCTGATCAAAGCGCCGGCAATAATGACGATCGACATATTGTCATTCGCGGTATGAAGCGCCTTTTGTGCTTCCGCGACCGCTGAGGCGATGCGGGCTTTTTCATTCCTTGTGATTTCGAACATCTTGGCGAATTCCGCTGCGGATTCACCTGTCACTTCAAGCGCACGCGCCTGGTCGATGGTCATCGGGTGCTTGACGAGTTTGATCTGCCGTTCAGCGATCTCCGTGCGCCAGACCTGCATGTGCCCGCGAAGTTTTTCGAGTGAACCCAGGATTTCAGACGAACTGGATGCGTCTTCCATCTGTGCGCTCAGGGCGGCATCAAACTGCTTTGCGCTGGCCGTGTAATTGTCGATGTAAGAGACATCGCCAGTAATAAGAAGGCCCCGGATTGCCGTTTGTTGTGCGGCGGCAAGACGCAATACTTCATCCAGGCTTACTTCAGATGACATATGGGCCACGACATCGTCACTGGTTTTTTGAACGAATGACATCGTCGCAAATGTGATCGTGCTGACGATGGCCATGGTTAAAACGATGAGCGTGAAAGCACCAATGATCTTCTTGCCAATTTTCACGTTACTCAGACTGAGTTTTTTCATTTTCAGGTTCCTATCTGGGATCGACTTGATGCTTAGTTGATGACGGCTTGTGCGTAGCGTCGTGACAACTCGGTGATGTTGACTTCGACGGTAATCGCGCCAAGGGCTTTATTGGTGTCCGGGTCGCTCACCGTCATATTGATCTGCACGCGTTGCGTTCCGGTTTCCTTGTGGAATTCGGGCTCGTCAATGAAGATGGCATCCGGTGCAACCTTGTAGGTCTTTTGCCATTTCCCTTCATCGCCCTGCCAGTAATCCGACGTGACACTGCTCAAACCGACGTTCAGGCCGACGTTGTCCATGACGAAGATCTCGCTGTACAGGCCCAGTGAGTTTGCCTGTATGCGGGTGAGATACGTTGAAAGCGGGCTGCCGAACAATTGCGCGATCAGGGGCTGAACGTCTTCTTTCCGTTCAGCACGCCACATTTTGTCCATTTCGATGATTTTATCCTCGGACAATCCGGTATGGCGCTTGTTCTGGGCTTTCAGAGCAATGAGCACGACGGGGTGGCGGGACCATTCAGCAATTTTCGGTACCACATGCTGTTTGAGAACGGCGCGCATGGCGTCATCCGCTTTTACAGTGTGGGTGGAAATTGCGAACATGGACAGTACGACAGCGACGACAGCGACGGTGCGTCGTGTTTTGAAGAATAGGTTGTGCATTCAAGCCTCCAATAAAAAATCAGTTGGAGGACATTACGCGGACAATCTTTCAGGCAGTTTTCCGGAATGTTTCGAATTGTGTCGTGATCGGGATATGCAGACGTCCGGGGTCAGGCCCCGTTAATCTCATCCATTCAGCGGTCAACGGTCCTATTCCATGGCATCAGCATCAGCAGATGGGCCAGTGCACATGTCCCCGTCAGCCCGGCGAAGGCGAGGCCTGCTCCGATGGCCATGGTCACGTAAGCGAGTTGAGCCGGTCCGGCGAGAATGCCGGCCGATAATAAGAGCGTGAGAAGCCCGACCGTTAACTGTACCTGCCGGGCCAGACTGATCGTGGTGCCGCGGCCGGCCTTCGAGACAACGGGTAGACCATTGTCGCGCCAGGCATTGAGGCCGCCCGAAAGCACACTGGATTTTTTGATCCCGGCCTCTTCGATAACCGGCGCCGCCGCCCGGGTCCGCATGCCGCTGGTGCAGTAGAACACGGCTTCACGATCCCCGATTGCGCCGCGCAGACTGGAATCAATCTGATCGCCCGGCAAAAGAACGGCGCCGGGGATGTGCTCCCGGGCAAACTCGTCCTCGCCCCGGATATCGAACAGGATCGCTTTCTGAGTATCCATCAGGGTCTTCAATTCGGGCGGTGACAGCATGTGCATCGGAATCTCCATAAAAAGTAACTGCAAATACTATACAATAAGATAATATATAAAAAACGAATATGTAGTGCCTGATCGGGAATATCTGCTGTGCAGAAAAAGCATGCTGACTGTCCCCATGTAGCGAGCGGCACAAACGAGCCACATACGGAGGGCAACTTATGGAGGCCTGGCTTGCAAATGATCTGGTGTCAGACCCGGCCAAGGCCAGTCTGGGCGGACTGCTGATCGGTCTTGCTTTCGGGGCATTTGCCCAGGCGAGCCGCTTCTGTCTTCGCAGCGCCTGTATTGAATTCTGGAACGGCCGGTTGGGGCAGCACGTCTCAGTCTGGCTGTTCGTGTTCGGCGCGGCCCTGTTCTGTGTGCAGTTGCTGTTCGCAGAAGGCATTCTTGTCGCAACCGAAGTCCGGCAACTGGCGACGGCGGGAACCTTGTCCGGTGCGGTTCTTGGCGGACTGATGTTCGGGGCCGGCATGATCCTGGCGCGAGGCTGCGCAAGCCGATTGCTGGTGTTGTCTGCGACCGGAAATCTGCGCGCCCTTGTGGCGGGCCTGATTGTCACCGTGGTTGCACAGGCAGCTTTGTCGGGGGTGCTGTCTCCGCTCAGAGCGTCACTATCCGGCCTGTGGACCATTGGCCCGAACGCCCGGAATCTGATGTCGTCCGTGCCGAACGGTGCCGGGATCATGCTGGGTGCGGGTATTTTGCTGCTGGCTCTGTTTCTTGCCCTGCGCGCCCGGCTGTCGTGGCAGCGGATCGCGCTGGCGGCGGGTGTCGGTATGACGGTGGCTGCGGGATGGTATTTCACGGCGGCCCTGTCGCATGTGTCATTTTCACCGGTCACGGTCGGTAGCGTGACCTTCACCGGGCCATCCGCCAATACCCTGATGGCCCTGATCACGCGGCCGTCCCTGCCGCTCGACTTCAGCATCGGCCTGGTGCCGGGGGTATTCGCGGGATCGTTTCTGTCGTCTCTGGTGCGCCGGGAATTTGAAATTCAGGTTTTCAGTGCCGAAACAGGAACCGTCAGATACCTGGCCGGGGCCGCCTTGATGGGGTTCGGCGGCATGCTGGCTGGCGGTTGCGCCGTCGGTGCGGGCGTCACCGGTGGGGCCGTGCTGTCCCTGACATCATGGGTGGCCCTGTTCTGCATGTGGATCGGCGCGGGTATCGCGGATCGGCTGATGGGCCTGAAAACCGGCAGTGCGGGCAGCCGTCTCGCCGCCGGCTTGCCCGGCCGCTGAACTGACCGCCGGAAGCGGGGTTCTAAAGAACCGCCGCCGCCGTTTCGATTGCCTTTGCGGTTGTCGCGAGATCATCTTCGCTCAGCGCCAGCGAAATGTATGTCTTGCCGGGGGACTTCAAAATATTTTGCTCACGCAACGACTTGTTGAAGCGGGCAACCTTTGCGTGGTCGCTGTTCAGCACGTCGCGGTAATTGCGAACCGCTTTGTCGGTAAAAATGACGTCGAACATCGGCGGATAACCCGAGACCACATGCGCCTGACCGGCGTGATCCAGATGCTCGGACAGGGCTTTCATGACGGTTTCGCCGATGGCGAAGAGCTTTTCGTACTGACCGGGGCGGCGCAGAATTTCCATGGTTTTGAGACCGGCGACGGCAGCAATCGGGTTGCCGCTGAGCGTGCCGATCTGCATCAGGTATCCCTGATCACCGGCTTTGCTTTTGTCGAAGCGGGCCATGATGTCGGCCTTGCCGGCGATTGCCGCCAACGGAAAGCCGCCGCCGATAATCTTGCCGAGGGTGCAGATGTCGGGGGTGACGCCGAAGAATTCCTGTGCGCCGCCATAGGCCAGCCGGAACCCGGTCACGACCTCGTCAAAGATCAACACGACATTCTTTTCGGTGCACATGTCGCGCAGCGCCTGCAGAAACCCCGGTTCGGGCGGGATGATCCGCTGCAGGGGCTCGACGATGATGGCGGCGACGTCGCCGGCAAATTCATCGAGCAGGGAACGGACGAAGTCGACATCATTATAGGGAGCGACCAGCATCTGTTCGGCGACCCCTTCGGGGATCCCTGCAGAGTCCGGGACGGCGCGGGGAAAGTTGCCGGGTTTTTCCGGGGCGAGGCTCATCTGAGCTTCGGCGGACATGCCGTGATAGCCGCCCTCGAACTTGATGATTTTGTCCCGTCCCGTATAAGCGCGCGCCAGCCGCATGGCGTACATGTCCGCTTCGCCGCCGGTCGAGACAAAACGTACCTGTTCGGCACAGGCAATTGCGCGGCAGATTTCCTCCGCCAGTTCCACGCCAAAGGCATTGTTGGCAAAGAACGTCATGCCGCGATCAAGCTGTGCCTGTACGGCTTCGATCACTTCCGGATGGCCGTGCCCCAGCAGCATCGGGCCGGACCCGATCAGATAATCGATGTATTCATTTCCGTCCTCGTCCCAGACGTGTGCCCCTTGTCCACGCTGGATGAAAACGTCGGCATCGAAGTTGCCGAAACCGCCTGCGGGCATGACTTTACGGGCGCGATCAATGATCTCTTGCTGGGCGGACATGGGGACTCCTTGGTCGTGAGTGAAATTCGACAGTCCGTGCATGTAAGCCGGAATTCGTGACGTCGGCAAGTTAAGGGGGGGGACGTTGGTTTCTTGCGGGCGTGAAAATAAAGACTTCCTGGGTTATCCATCCGTTGATTGGGTTTAGGAACTTACGGTCAGCGACAGCAATTCCTGATACAGGATCGCCGCCAGATCCGAACGCTGGTTATTGGAGCGCTCAATCAGCACCACGCTGCGCCGGACCGGCGGCGTGCCGAATGGTACGGTTCTGAGTCTGGCCAGACTTTCCCCCCTGAGCCTGTTGCTTGGTACGACGCCGACGCCAAGGCCGGCCATGACCAGGCCGACAATGGATTCCGAACTGTCCAGTTCCATGGCTTCGGTAACGTTGACGCCGGAAGTCCGCAGCGTCACGTCTATCAATGCGCCGATCCCGGATTTCCGGTTCAGCCGCAGGAATGGCCGCGCCGTCAGGATATTCTTCCAGCCCCGTTCGGTGACGGACTTCGGTGCCACGACAATCAACGGTTCCGTGGTGATGGGAAGTATCTGCATATCCGGCCAGGGCACCAGCGGCTCGGTGATCAGGGCGCCGTCAAGCGCACGGCGGCGAACCCGGTTGACCAGATCATCTGTCAGACCTTCCTCGATCCTTATCTGCAAACGCGGATGACGTTCGCGCAGCGCCGCCAAAGCACGCGGGACCAGCGCACTGGTAATCCCGGTTCCCGATCCGATGATCAGCGTCCCGGCGACTTCGCCCGGTGAACGCGCACGTGCGGCCAGGGCATTGAAACGATCAAGAACATCACGCGCCTGTTCAACGATACTGACGCCATGAGCATTCATGCGGGGCGGACGTGTGGTTCGATCGAACAGCGGCACCTGCAGTTCGTCTTCGAGGTTCCGTATTTGCTGAGAGACGGCCGCCGGAGTCAGGAACAGCGATTCCGCGGCGTCGGCGAAGGTGTCGTGATCATGGACGGCAATCAGGGTTTTCAGGTGATGAATGTTCATAATTTAAGTTAAGGTAAATTTAATCTAATATCAAATAAATATCATTTGAGTGTTGGTGCGTCAGGGCCTACGTTCTGCCTGACCGTAACGTTGACGGTTGATCAAAACGGAGTAAATGCAATGGAACGCGCAATTGACAGCATCCTGATCAGCGCCATGGTGGGTATAGCTTTTCTCGCCAACTATTCCTACCTGATGTCCTGATGATGCAGGCCATCGTAACAAACGCCCCGGGCGCCTGAAGCGCCGGGGGCGTTTTCGTTTGCGGGCCCGGTCAGGTTTAGCATTCCCCTTCGCATCATCGATGCCGTATCATCCGGACGCATGACCGGTTTTTTCAAATACATATGTGCTTGTTGCAGCCTTGTGCTGGCCCTGCATCTTACGCCGGCACGGGCACAGGCACCGGAAATTATCGTCGCGACATGGGGCGGGGTGTACGGTGAAGCCCTGCAGGCCGCCGTCTTCAAACCGTTTACACGCGCCACGGGGATCGGTATCCGGATCCATCACCACGGCAGCAATTTCCAACCTCTCCTGAAGCCGGCGAACGGACACACGGCAGACTGGCAGGTCGTCGATATCGAGCGGGGGCCGCTGACCCGTGGCTGCGCCGAAGGGGTTTTTGAAAAACTGGATGCGGAGGAATTGCTGGGCAGAGGCACGTCGCGTGATTTCGTTCCCGGCACACTGCATCCCTGCGGGATCGGCAGCATGATCTGGTCGCAGGCCATTGCCTATGACGCGACGATATTTAAAAAGCGCCTGCCCCGGACACTCGCAGACTTTTTTGATCTCAACACCTTCCCCGGCAAGCGTGGGCTGTTTGCCGGCGCCGAAGGGAATCTGGAAATTGCGTTGATGTCGGACGGTGTGCCGCCGGAGGATGTCTACGATATCCTGCGTAAACCAGGGGGGGTGGATCAGGCGCTGGCGATCCTGGAAAAAATTCGCCCGGCCGCCGTTTTCTGGCAGGGTGGCGACGAGCCGGAGCAGCTTCTGAATGACGGGCGGGTGGTCATGACCACGGCCTATGCAGCACGATTTCTGCGGCCCCGGCAGGGCGCACGCCGGCCGGCCGGTCTGCTGTGGTCGCATCAACTCTGGCGTACGACGTATTGGGCGATCCCGGCGGGACAGGGCCGGAGCGCGGATGCGCTGCGGTTCGTCAGCTTCGCTACCGACGCCGCACGGCTGGCAGAACTTTCCACACGATTGTGGTTCGGCCCGGTACGGCAGTCGGGTTTCGAGGCGGTGCCGCCAAACATCCGGGAGCATCTGCCGACGGCCCGCGCCCAGTTTCATGATTCGTTGCAGATTGACAGCGGCTTCTGGGATGAATTCGGACCGCAAATCGACGCGCGCTTCCAGTCATGGCGGGGCGGCTGAGTTTAGGGTCAGGACCCATTTTCCGGGTGTGTTGCAGACCCGCGCTCATGTCCGCATCTGCCGCTTCAGCCGCAATGCAAAAAAAAGTTTGCCGCGATGCAGCGAATTAACCTTTCCTTTGCCCTTTTTTGGCCTTAATGGCGGAGCTTAATCGTGACAGAAGCCGATTTCGTGACGGAGTAGAAAATGACCGATATTGCAGAAAGCCAACGCGCATATGCTCAAGCAGGCCCCTGGGACCGCTTTGGAGCAATGCTCAGAATAGGCGTTGCGGTGCTGTTTCTTGCAATCACCGTGGCGTTCTTTGCCACGGCGCAAAACGGCCTTGTCAGCGCATCGGATACGCATCTGGAACCGGCTGCAGCACCGACACCTTCGGCCCCCCAGGCGCCGCTCAATTGATCACCTTATAGCTATTCCGCCGATCTCGTTTACCGGTCGAAAAACCTGATTTTATTCCGTGCCCGGCGCGTCGGGTTCGATTGCCGAGATATCTTCGGCCGGCGGCCATTTCTCCATGAAGCCTTCGATGGCATTGATCGCGGGGATGCCCAGATCGCCGAGCATTTCCGCCTTGATATAGATTATCGCAAGCGTAATGCCTGACCATGCGATGTTGTCGCGGCGTGACCGCGCGGCACGGTTCAGTTCGGTGAGTGCTTCGACCCCGCGCTTGTAGAATTGTGGATCGTTGAGGCCGCGCTGATGCACCTCATTCACATGATATCGCGTTTCGGCGGTAATCTTCCTGAGCGAATCCGGCCCATGCTGGCCCTGGACCATCGCCGTCATTTCACGGGCATCACGGGCCAGTATCCTGGCGTCATTCTCCGGCCCGCCCAGTCCGATAAAAGCCATCAGGTCCCGCAGCATTTGCACTTCTCCATTATCTACCGATCCATTGTTTCCGAGTGGCCGTGTCACCGCAAGGGGCGGAACGACATCCATGGTGGTGCTTGAGCACTTGTTTGTGCTGACATACTCTCGCCCGCAACAAAAGCCCGATTCCGGGTGGAGGGATGAAGGAGGACACCATGGCCCTGCAGAAATATGACGTAAAATTTGAACAGTTATCCGACGCCGCTCTTGCGGCCTGGCGCGAAATTCCGGCAGCCGTGGTCTCCGACATGATGAACCGGTCCCAGGTGATGGGAGCCCGTATCAAGCCCGCCGCCGCTGGCATGCGGCTCTGCGGACAGGCCAGGACGGTCAATTGCATGTCGGGCGATAATTCCGCGCCGCACCGTCTGATCGGCATGTGCCGCAAGGGTGAAGTCATGGTGATCGATGCCCGGGGCTCTGAAAACGTCGCGATCTGGGGCGGTATCATGACCGAAGCGGCGATCACGCGCGGCATTGCAGGCATCGTCGTTGAAGGCGCGATCCGGGATGTGGCGGAAATCCGCGAACGCGGCTTCGCCGCGTTCTCTACGGCGGTTGTCCCGGCCGGTCCGCACAAGAATTTCGGCGGCATTATCGACGGCACGATTTCCGTCGGCGACTGTCCGGTGCACCCTGGCGATCTGATTATCGGAGATGATGACGGTGTGGCCGTGGTGCCGCTGGCGTGGGCGGACCGCATGCTTGCGGCGTCCCAGCAGAAAATCAAAGACGAAGCCGACGTGATCAAGAAAATCCATGAAGGTGCCAATCAGGCCGACCTGATGGGCTTGCCGGAACCGGAAATTATTACCTGAGAGATCAGAAAAGCTCTATTTCATAGGGCTCCTGTTCACTGAGAGATATCCATTCAGCCATGTCCGGCTGCGCCCAGACGGCATCCATATAATCCCTGGTCTGGGCGTCGGCCGGCACATCGTATGTCCGGAAACGCCCGACAACGGGGGCATACATCATGTCGGCCGCGGACCACTGGCCGAACAGGAATGGGCCATCTTCGGCAAAGCGTGTGCGGCAGTCCGCCCACAGTGACTGAATCCGGCGCGCGTCTTTCAGTGCGCCTTCGGTTTGGCGCTGGCCCGGATATCGGGTGCGCAAATCCATCGGCATATCCCGGCGCAGGCGATAGAACCCGGCGTGCATTTCGCAGGCGACCGACCGGGCGACAGCCCGCGCCAGGGGGTCTTTCGGCCACAGTCCGGCATCCGGGGCGAGATCGTTCAGGGCTTCGATGATGGCAAGGCTGTCCCAGACAATGGTGCCGTCAATTTTAAGAACCGGGACCAGAAGGCTTGGTGAATGTTTTTCCAGTTGCGCCTTTGTTTCCGGGAGGTTGAGGGGGATAAAGATTTCCTCGAACGGCAGTTTCGTATGGCGCATCGCCAGCCAGCCGCGCAGCGACCACGAAGAGTAATTGCGATTGCCGATGACGAGTTGAAGTGCGTGCGTCATGTGCCTGTCCTTTTATTGCGGATCAATGCCGTCACGAGTTTAGGGTTTTCGTTTTGCATGCGCCAAGTAAGATCGGCGGATATCCGAACGGAAAACCAATCGTGAAAGAGAAATCCATGAGTGCAACACCAGTGTATCTGATAGCTGAAAACAATTTCGAGGACTGGTGCAAGAATGCCCCTGGTCATATCCAGCAATGGGTCCGGGCCAACGACTTCAAGGCGGCGGCGGGAAAACATCTGGTCGTTCCGGACGAAGCCGGCCGGCTGGCGGCGGTTCTGGCCGGTCTTTCGGACCCGGCATCACTCTGGGATACGGGGGCGCTGGCCAAAGCGCTGCCGGCGGGTGAATACGAACTGGCGGATGGTGTCGAGCCGGCTGTCGCTGAAGCTGCAGCCCTCGGCTGGCGCCTGGGGTCGTATGGCTTCGACCGTTACAGAAAACCCGCTTCACCGGGGGCGGTTCTGCGTACGCCGGAAGGCATTGACGGTGCAGAGGTCGACGCACTGGTTGAGGCGACGATGCTGGTCCGCAACCTGATCAACACCCCCGCCAACGACATGGGACCGAGCGCCCTGGCCGATGCCGCAAAGACGCTGGCCGACAAGTTCGATGCCGCCTTTGACGTGACGGTCGGCGAGGATTTGCTCAGCAACAATTATCCGGCAATCCACGCGGTGGGACGTGCCGCAGCCGATGCACCGCGTTTGATTGAAATGACCTGGGGCGATCCGGCTCACCCGACCGTTGCGCTGGTCGGCAAAGGTGTGTGCTTTGATTCCGGTGGTCTCGACATCAAACCGGCAGCCGGCATGAAACTGATGAAAAAGGACATGGGAGGCTCGGCGCATGTGCTTGGCATCGCGCACTGCATCATGGCGCTCGGGCTCAAGGTTCATTTGAAGGTTCTGGTGCCGGCCGTCGAGAATGCGATTTCCGGCAATGCCATGCGGCCGCTGGACGTGGTGCAGACACGGGCCGGGATCACCATTGAAATCGGCAATACGGATGCGGAAGGCCGGGTCATCCTGGCCGATGCCCTGACCCGTGCCGGGGAAGCCGAACCGGATCTGGTGATTGATTTCGCGACGCTGACCGGTGCCGCGCGGGTGGCGCTGGGCACCGAGTTGCCGGCGCTTTTCTGCAACGATGACGGTTTTGCGGAAGATATTCTGAACGCAGGAACTGCCGTCTCCGATCCACTATGGCGGATGCCTCTGTGGCCGGGTTATCGTAAAATGATCGAAGGGAAAGTCGCCGATATCACGAACTCACCCGAAGGCGGCTATGCCGGGGCGATCACGGCGGCGCTTTTTCTCGAACGGTTCGTCGCCGCTGACACCAAATGGGCGCATGTCGATGTGATGGCCTGGAACGTATCGACGAAACCGGGCCGCCCGGAGGGCGGAGAAGCGATGGGCATGCGGGCTTTCACGGAAATGCTGAGCCAGAAATACGGGCGGGTATAGGCACATTATAATCATGAAGCCATGAGCATTGACCTAACAGACATGCAGGCACTCGACATCTGGCGCCGGGCCGTTGTCGCCAGTGTCAGACGTGACGCGCCGGACCTGACGGCGCGACAGATGTCATTGCTGCTGACTGTCTATCTGACGCCGACCCCGCATACCGTCAGGGGGCTCGCCGAACAGTTGCGGGTCACCAAGCCGGTGATCACCCGTGCGGTTGACCGGTTGACCGAGTTGGGCCTGATCCGCCGGAAAATCGACGATCAGGACCGGCGCAGCGTGCTTTTGCAACGGACCGTCAAAGGATCGGTATTCCTGCGTGAATATGCGGAATTGATCGTCGCGGCGGCGAAAGGCGAAACCGAGGGGGATGCCAGCGGTTTGCCGCCTCAATATTAAGGCGTTTGATTCTGGCGTTTACCGACCAGACTTGAAACCCGGCTCAGTCGGCCATACGCGCCTGTGCCAGCGGCGTGCGATAGCGTCGCAGATACGTCGGCAGAATGGCTTCGGCGGGGGTTGCGGCGACGCCGAGATCCGCCAGACCCGGCTGGGTCCCGCTGGCCACATTGTCACTTTGCATCAGATAAATCTGATCCCTGGTGATAAGGGGCTTCGGCAGTTTCTCAAGAAAGAATGCCTTGAATTCGGCAACCCAGAACGGCACCGGCATCAACATGCGTTTGCGGCTGGTGGTCTTGAGCACAAGGCGCATCAGATCGGCAAAACTATAGACGGTGGGGCCTGCCAGTTCGAAGGTCATGCCTGCCGTCGCATCCGTGTTCAGGCAGGCGACCATCGCGTCAGCGACATCGCCAACGTAGACCGGCTGGAATTTCGGGCCACCATCACCCAGAAAATTGATACCGAACGGCTTGCCGTTCCCGGCGCGGACTTCGGGAAATGCCGGGGCACCGAACACCGGCAAAAACGGCGAAATGCGGCAGATGCCGGCGAAGGTATTGAAAAAATTGTCTTCGGGACCGAACACGACGCTGGGGCGGACGATGCGTGCCGACGGCAATGCAGCCTTGACGGCGTCCTCACCCATGGCCTTGGTGCGGGCATATTCGGATGCGGAATTCTTATCCGCGCCGAGCGCCGACATCTGAACAAATCGGTTTATGCCAAGCGACGCCGCCGTTTCAGCAACCAGTTTGGCGCTGTCTGCATGAATTTTCTGGAATGTGGCGCTGCCGCTTTCATAGAGGATGCCGACCAGATTGACGGCGGCCTCGGCACCATCGAGCGCAACGCGAACGCTCTTCGGATCCGTAATGTCACAACCCCAGGGCATGACCTGACCGACATCGCCCATGGTGCGGAGAAAATGCGCTTTCTCGGGGTCGCGGCAGGCCGCCCGGACAACCCAGCCGTTCTTGGCCAGACGGCGGACAAGATGCCGTCCTATGAACCCCGAAGCTCCGAATACCGTTATGATGCGGCGCTGCGTGCTGTTGGCCATGGGATTACCCTTCGTGTCGGCGTCGTTGACAGTGGATTGCCCTTAAGTATATCGGGCTGAAAAAAATCCGGCTATTATGGATTATACCGCCCTTTGGCCCCGGTCAACCGGGCCTTTTACAGGAACTGTGATGATTCCGGAGACAACATATTGACAAGGTGCGTTCTGGGGACTAATCCCTCCACTCCGATGCGCGCTCCGGCGTGCGCAGGAGCCCAGGTGGCGGAATTGGTAGACGCGCTGGCTTCAGGTGCCAGTGGCCGCAAGGTCGTGGAAGTTCGAGTCTTCTCCTGGGCACCATCACCCTCCCGCCTCGCGGCACAGGACGGAAGGCAGTCACTTGAGCCGTAAAATTTTTGCGACACCGGAAGAACTCCACGTACATCGGGGCGATATCCCCGCCGGTATGGATTTCGGTGACGCCGTTGCCGTCGATACGGAGACCCAGGGGCTGAACCTTCAGCGGGACCGGCTTTGCGTTGTTCAGCTTTCGGCGGGTGACGGTGTATGTCATCTGGTTCAGCTGGCACAGGGTGACTATGCCGCACCGAACCTCAAAACCTTGATGACCGACCCTGACGTGACCAAGATTTTCCATTTCGCGCGGTTCGATGTCGCCATCATGAAGCGATGGCTTGATATTACAATTCGCCCGGTATTCTGCACGAAGATCGCATCGAAACTGGTTCGGACCTACACCGACCGGCACGGGCTTAAGGATGTGACGCGGGAACTGTTGGGCATTGAACTTTCCAAGGCGCAGCAGTCGTCTGACTGGGCCGCTGCCGATCTCAGCGAGGCGCAGCAGGCCTATGCGGCGTCGGACGTACTCAATCTGCATGCGATCCGCGAGCGGTTGCAGGAAATGCTAGAACGTGAAGGCCGTGCCGAACTGGCGCAGGCGTGTTTCGATTTCCTGCCGACACGAGCGGATCTTGATCTTTCCGGCTGGTCGGAATCGGATATTTTCGCCCATACCTGATGACGGCCTTCTGTTGAACCATCTTGGTTACAAGCGCATACTCTTGAGAACCTGCGAAGCTATATCCGTGTGCCGTTGGGAGCATTCATGAACGGGATACCCGCCAAAAAAATTGATGATGAGGATCAACGCCGCGATATCGAAGCGGCGCGTCAGGTCATTGAAACAGAAATCGCCGGTCTCAGAACCCTAGCCGATGCCATTGGTGAAGATGTGGCGGCGGCGATCCGTATTCTCGCTTCCGTGACCGGGCGCGTGGTTGTATCCGGCATGGGGAAAAGCGGTCATATAGCCCGCAAAATCGCATCGACCCTGGCGTCGACCGGCACACCGGCGCTTTTCGTGCATCCGGGTGAGGCATCACACGGCGATCTTGGCATGATCACGCAGGCAGATGCCGTTTTCGCATTGTCGAATTCCGGCGAGACCACGGAACTGGCGGACCTTGTCGATTACTGCAAGCGGTTCGAGATCCCCCTGATTTCCATGACCGGGCGCGGCAACAGCACACTTGCCGTTGCCGCCGATGCCTCTCTGGTCATTCCGGATGTCGCCGAAGCCTGTTCGATGGGTCTGGCGCCGACCACATCGACGACGGTGATGCTGGCGCTCGGCGATGCCATTGCCGTCGCCCTGCTGGCCCGCAAGGGTTTTTCGAGCGATGATTTTCATGCCCTGCACCCCGGCGGCAAGTTGGGGCGCAGACTGCTCAAGGTGCGCGACATCATGCACGGGGGTGTCGAACTGCCGGTGGTGGGCCTGGAAACGGTCATGTCGGAAGCGCTGATCGAAATGACCACAAAGGGTTTCGGCTGTGTGGGCGTGATCGATGCGAACGGCGATCTCGCGGGCATCCTTACGGACGGTGATCTGCGCCGTCACATGAGTGGCGATCTCACCATGAAGCCGATCACCGAGGTCATGACCACCGGTGCCAAGACCCTGTTGCCAGAAACGCTGGCCAGCGAGGCGCTGCACTTCATGAACGAATACAAGATCACCAACGTTTTCGTGGTCGCGGATAAAAAGCCGGTCGGCGTTCTGCATATCCACGACTGCTTGAGGGCCGGGGTCGCTTGATGCGGCAGTCCTGAAAGAAGCAGAGGCATAATGGCTCCTGCGGCAGATAACGGTCTGGAATTGGATGGGCGCAAGCGGAGCGGCGATTTCGGCTTCGAAAACCGTGACCCCAGGCGCCACACGGCAAGCTATTCCAATTTCGTCAGGGCCATGAAATTTCTCCTGCCGGCGATCGCCCTCTTGCTGATCGGCCTGATCGTCGCCTGGCCGCACATTCAGGTTTCAGACACAAAATTCCGGATCGGATTTGCCGACCTGACGGTCAAGGAAGCGGATGATCCGAGCATGCTCAATCCGCGCTATGTCGGATCCGACGACGAAAATCAGCCGTATTCCGTTACGGCTGAAATAGCACGCCGGCTGGCGGCCAGCGGCAGTTTGATTGAACTCGACAGCCCGAAAGCGGATATCCTGCTTGAAGACGGGACCTGGCTGGTGCTGACGGCGCATCGGGGCCTTTACAAAAGGGACGATGAAGCGCTCGATCTTGTCGGGTCCGTCGTGCTTTATCATGACACCGGTTACGAATTCTTAACCGAGAAGGCGAAGATTGATCTTGATAAGAGTGCCGCAGAAGGTGACCAGCCGATCCGGGGGCAAGGACCGTTCGGCAATCTGCAGGCTGAAGGCTTCCGCCTTGTGGACAAGGGCAAGACGATATACTTCACCGGCAAGAGCAAACTGGTGATTTATCCGGGTGCGGGACAAAGGATCCCATGACGTTGAGCATGACGCGACACAGCAACCGATATTCGATCAGAAATTCGATCAGATGGCCGCGACCCTTCGCTGGCCTGACGATGGCTTTGCTTGTGATGCTCTATGCGGGGGCCGCCGGTGCACAGAGCCTGAGCCTGGGGGGTGTTTCCGGCGACCAGCCGATCGAGGTCTATGCCCAGGACGGCATTGAATGGCAGCAGGACGGCAATCTGTTCGTCGCACGCGGTGATGCACGTGCGGTGCGTGGCGAGGTTGAGGTGCTAAGCGATGAGCTGAAGGCGCATTACCGCGAAAATGCTTCCGGTCAGTCCGAAGTCTGGCGGCTCGATGCGCTTGGGAATGTGCGGATCGTCTCGAACAGTGAAACCGCCTATGGCGACCGTGCCATTTATAATGCTGATCAGAAAGTGCTGGTCATCGACGGTAAAAAGCCGCGATTGGTGTCGGGCCAGGACACGTTGAGCGCATCCCAGCAGCTCGAATACTGGGAACTCAAGAAATTCGCGGTCGCGCGCGGAAATGCCGTCGCCACCCGCGACAACAAGCAGGTCTTCGCCGACGTGCTGGTGGCGCATTTGCGTCCCGACGAAAAAGGCGATACCCGTGTCTATCGCGTCGATGCCTATGACAACGTGCGTATCCGGACCGCGCGTGAAACGGCATCGGGTGACCGGGGCGTTTATAATGTGGAAAGTGGTATCGCTACCCTGACCGGTAGGGTTAAACTGGTCCGTGACGATAATGTTCTCAGGGGCTGTCGCGCCCAGGTCAATCTAAACACCGGTATCAGCCAGCTGTTCGCGTGTCAGAATGATCAGGGCAAGGGACGTGTTCAGGGGAGCTTCGTCCCGAGAAGCGGAAGCAATTGATAACGGTGCATGACAAGCACCGGCGCCTGGAAGGATTGAGATGAGCGACGATTTCGAACAGATCGGCAAGCAGCTTGCAGACGGCAGCACATCCGCGCCGAAACGCAAGAAGCCCCGTCTGGTCGCCGAAAGCGAACGCGGTCTGTATGCGATGAACATCGGCAAGCGTTTCAAGAAGCGCCCTGTGGTCCGCAGTGTCAGCCTTGAAGTCCATCGTGGTGAGGTTGTCGGCCTTCTGGGGCCGAACGGCGCCGGGAAGACGACGTGTTTTTACATGATCACCGGCCTGATACAGCCCGACGTCGGCAATATCGTGCTCGATGGAAATGACATTACCGATCTGCCGATGTACCGGCGTGCCCGTCTGGGTATCGGCTATCTGCCACAGGAAGCATCGATATTCAGGGGCCTGAGTGTGGAAAACAACATCCGCGCCGTGCTTGAAGTCGTTGAAAAAAGCCGGGAACGCCGCGAGGCCATTCTCGATGCCCTGCTGGCGGAATTCTCGATCACGCACCTGCGCCGTGCGCCGGCGCTGGCCCTTTCCGGTGGCGAACGCCGGCGTGTGGAAATCGCCCGAGCCTTGGCTTCCAATCCGCATTTCGTGCTTCTCGATGAACCGTTTGCCGGGATCGATCCGATTGCCGTCGGTGATATCCGCGAGCTTGTCGCACATCTCAAGGATCGCGGGATCGGCGTTTTGATTACCGATCATAACGTGCGTGAAACACTCGATGTGATTGACCGGGCCTATATCATTCATGATGGGATGATGCTGATGGAGGGGGCGCCGTCGGACATCGTCGGCAACGCCGACGTGCGGCGCGTCTATCTGGGTGACCGCTTCTCGCTCTAACGTCATGGACAGGAGGCGCCGATGGTGATGTCGCCTCGCCTTGAACAGCGGCTGGGACAGTCGCTGGTCATGACGCCGCAATTGCAGCAGGCGATCAAGCTGCTGCAGCTTTCAAACATGGAACTGTCGGAATTCGTTGAAAGCGAACTGGAAGCCAATCCGCTTCTGGAGCGTGACGAAAGTGCGCCTGCGGAAACGCCGGAACGCGACAGCGACAACGACCATGATTTTGAGGATGCACCGCTCGACGAAATCAATCTGGGAGAGCCTGCCGAAAGTGAAATGAAGACGGCCGGTGATCTCGACGCCGACATGGGGGGCGCATATGAGGACGGGTCCGTCACCGTTGGACAATATACGGGTCTGTCTGAAAGCGGGGGGTACGATCCGGACCTGCCCGGGCTTGAAGAAACCCTGGCCGAGACCGAAACCCTGCGGGGGTATCTGACCCGGCAGCTTTCAATGGCGCACCTGTCCGTCGAAGACACATTGATCGCCGCTTACCTGATTGATCAGGTGGAAGACAGCGGATATCTCGGCGCGTCCCTTGAAGACACGGCGGAGCTGCTTGGTGCGGAAACCGCTGACATCGAGCGGGTCCTGCAGATTCTCCAGGGCTTCGAGCCGACCGGCGTGTTTGCCCGCGATCTTGCCGAATGCATGGCCCTGCAGTTGCAAGAGCGGGACCGGCTGGACCCGGCGATGCAGACTTTCATTGAAAATCTCGATCTTGTCGCGGCACGGGAATTTTCCAAACTCTCGGCACTTTGCGGTGTCGATGCGGAAGACATTACGGACATGCTCACCGAATTGCGCGAGCTCGATCCGAAACCGGGTCTGGCCTTTGCCGCGGATACGGCCGAGCCGATCATCCCCGATGTACTGATGGTTCGCCATCCCAAGGGCGGCTGGGTGGTCGAGCTGAATTCGGATACGCTGCCCCGGGTGCTGGTGAATTCAAGCTACCACACCCGGGTTCAGGAAAAACCGATGAGCAGGGAAGACCGCAAGTACCTCGCGGAACAACTGCAGTCGGCGAACTGGCTGGTGCGGGCCCTGCATCAGCGTGCAACGACGATCCTCAAGGTTTCCTCCGAGATCGTTCGCCGTCAGGATGCTTTTTTCCGAAAAGGCATATCCCACCTGAAACCGATGGTTCTGCGCGATGTCGCCGATGAAATTGAAATGCACGAAAGCACCGTCAGCCGGGTCACGTCCAACAAGTACATCGTCACGCCGCGCGGGATATTCGAGCTCAAGTATTTCTTCTCGTCCTCGATCGGCGCCACGGACGGCGGTGAAGCACATTCCGCCGAGGCGGTGCGTTACAGGATCAAGGAACTGATCGATGCCGAGGACCCCAAGAAAATTCTTTCCGATGACAAGCTGGTGAAGCTGCTTGTTGCCGACGGATACGATATTGCACGGCGGACCGTCGCCAAGTACCGGGAGTCCCTGAAAATAGGCTCCTCTGTCGAACGGCGGCGGCAAAAGGCCCCGCCGAAGTGAACCTTAAACAGGTCCGCAAGCGGACAGTTTGCCTTATTCCTTGTGATGACATTTGCATCAATCCGAAGTATGATCTGGGAATGTTACAGCTTCGCGTATTGACTTCGCAGGACCATCTCACTAGGGTCCGCCCACCGTTTGCTGAGGGGCCGTTATATGCATTTCCCCGTTTCGCAGACATGGCAGAAGAAATAAATAAAATCAATTACTTAAAGGCGTGACCCAGGCATGGAAATCTCCGTTTCCGGTAAACATGTTGATGTTGGCGATGCGTTCAGGACCTACGCTGAAGAGCAACTGACCGATTCGGTCACAAAATATTTTGATCAGGCGATCGACGCCCATGTGACGGTTTCACGTGAAGGCGCGATGATGCATGTGGATATCTCCGTGCATCCGGGGCCGCGCGGCATGATCGTTCAGGGCCGGGGCGAGGCGGGTGAAGCCTATCCGGCGTTTGATGCCGCACTTGAGCGGATTGCCAAACAGCTGCGCCGCTACAAGCGCCGCCTTGTCGGGGACCAGCGCCGACGCGCTGCCAATGATGATGTGGTGGTTCTGGCGCAGCAATACGTTATCCAGGGCGACGCAGGCGAGGAAGAAGTCGAAGTCGACGCCCAGCCGATCATTGTCGCCGAAATGCAGACCGACATTGCAACGCTCTCGGTCAGCGAAGCCGTTATGCATATGGATCTCGCGGATTTGCCGGTCCTTATGTTCCGCAATGTCAAAACCAATGCACTCAGCGTGGTTTACCACCGCAAGGACGGCAATATCGGGTGGATCGATCCCACGCCGAGTGGCGTCACCGACTAACGACGCGCACCTGACATTAAGCAAGCACTGGTCCCGTAGAGGATCGGCCTAACAAGCCCGTGTTGGACAGGAAGAGACGATGGAACTCAGTGATCTCCTAGACAGCGATAGTATCGTTGCCAATCTCCGTGCGACCAGCAAGAAGCAGGCGCTGCAGGAACTGGCACGAAAAGCTGCCGACGTCACAGGCCTTGATGAGCGAAAGGTTTTCGGTGTGCTCATGGACCGGGAACGTCTGGGGACAACGGGCGTTGGTTCCGGTATTGCGATACCTCACGGAAAGCTTGCCGATCTCGATCAGCTTTACGGTATATTTGCACGCCTTGAAAAACCGGTTGATTTCCAGTCCATTGATGACCGGCCGGTCGATCTGATCTTCGTGCTGCTGGCACCGGAAGAAGCCGGCGCCGACCATTTGAAGGCCCTGGCCCGCGTGTCCCGTCTGCTGCGCGACCACGATATCTGCGACAAGCTGCGGGCAACGGGCGAATCCGACGCGCTCTACGCGATCATGACGGAATCCCAGGAAACCCGGGCGGCCTGATTTTTCTAACCGGTCAGGGCGCGGGCAGGTCAGGAATCGGGCGGATCAGGAATCCGGGTCCATATCAATGGTCTGAGCCTTGCCCTTCGGGCTTTCAATCTTGATGGTCTTCACTTCGGGTTCCGGCACTTCGCGGTGCAGGTCCACATGCAGCAACCCGTTGTCGAGGGTTGCGCCGGTGACGTCGATCCCCTCCGCCAGAACGAATGAACGCTGGAACTGCCGGGCGGCAATGCCGCGGTGAATGAAGATGCGATCGGCACTGTCATCGATCTGCTTGCCGCGTATCACCAGCTGATTGTCCTCGGTGGCGACGCTTAGATCGTCCATGGTGAACCCGGCCACCGCCAGCGTGATGCGGATATCGTTCTCGCCGGTCTGTTCGATGTTGTAGGGCGGGTATCCCTCGCCGGATGCCTTCGCGGCGCGGTCGAGAATTCTTTCGATGTGATCGAATCCGAGCAGATGCGGATTGTTGAAAATCGCCATATTCACCTCCCGGCCTCCCCAAAGGGCGAGGCAGATCATGG
The DNA here is from genome assembly GCA_040218645.1 of Rhodospirillales bacterium. Classification (GTDB taxonomy): domain Bacteria; phylum Pseudomonadota; class Alphaproteobacteria; order Rhodospirillales; family Casp-alpha2; genus UBA4479. The sequence goes on along the minus strand of JAVJQZ010000013.1, from coordinate 218,643 downwards.
GCCCATAAACCATTCACGAAGAATACGCCCGGCGCCCGTTCCCGGAATGCCCACTTGGGCCATCCGGCGTTCCCGTATAGATTTGGAGCGTCGGGCGCTCAAGTCAAGTCCGTGACAACCGGTCCCGCTGCCCGCTAAGCTCCGCGCACAGAGACAATTCAGGAAGTTGAACATGATGCAACCGCCTCCCGCCGAGATCGGCGACGACATGCAGGATGTCGATACTCCGGCTTTGATGATCGATCTTGATGCCTTCGAGGCCAATGTCGCGGCCATGGCGAAAACCGTGAGCAACTACGGGATGCGGCTACGGGCACACTCGAAAACGCACAAGTGCCCCGAAGTTGCCAGGCGGCAGATCGCCGCCGGGGCCGTCGGAATCTGTTGCCAGAAAGTCGGCGAGGCTGAGGCCATGGTCGCAGGCGGGATCGAGGATGTGCTGGTGACCAACCAGATCTGGGGAGAGCGTAAACTCGCCCGGCTGGCCGCACTGGCGGAAAACGCACGGATCGGTGTTCTGGCTGATGATGCCGGGAACATTCATGAACTGGCACAGGCAGCCCGCGATGCGGGGACGACGCTCGATGTCTACGTCGAGATCGATGTCGGGGCGGGCCGCTGCGGTGTCGAGCCGGGAGAGGCGGCGGTCGCGCTTGCACGCGCTGTTCTGGAAGAAGAAGGCCTCAATTTCGCAGGCCTGCAGGCGTACCACGGCTCGGCCCAGCATATCCGGACTGCCAATGAACGCGGTGCGGCGATCGGCGGCGCCTGTGACAAGGTGACACAAACGCTGCAGGCAATGCAGGCGTCAGACATAGATGTGCCGATCGTCACCGGTGCCGGTACCGGCAGTTTCCATTTCGAGGCACAGAGCGGCATTTATAAGGAAATGCAGTGCGGATCGTATATTTTCATGGATGCCGATTACGCCCAGAACATGGATCGGCGCGGTGACCCGTTTACCGAATTCCGTCACAGCCTGCATGTGCTGGTCACCGTCATGAGCGCGACGAAACCAGGCCGCGCCGTGGTCGATGCCGGTCACAAGGCGCTCGGGAACGATCAGGGCATGCCGTGGGTTGCCGATATTCCGGGCGCCCGCTATCAGGGGCCGTCCGATGACCACGGCACGCTGATTCTCGAGGATGCGGCGCGGGACGTGATGCTCGGCGAAAAAATTCGTCTGATCCCCGGTCACTGCGATCCGACCGTAAATCTCTATGACTGGTTCGTCGTGGTTCAGGGCGGCCGGGTGGTTGATCTTTGGGAAATTGCCGCGCGCGGCGCGATCCGATGAACCGGAGGGTGAAATGAGCCAGGATCTGGAAGACCGGGTCATGCATCTTGAAATGACGGTGACCCATCAGGAGCAGACAATCCATCAGTTGAGCGACGTCATCACCGAACAGTGGGCACAGATCGAGAAACTGAGGCGCGAACTCGGCCGTCTGGACGAAATTAAGGCGGATATCGAGCCCGAAGAAGAAGCGAGCCAGCGCCCTCCACATTATTGAAAATCATGTTATCATAATGCGTTAAGGCAGAAAGCCGGGGATCAGCCTCGGAGTTTGATGCACAGGTATGGCGCTCGACATCCCATCCGGGTTTTCGGTTTCCTTCGCGCTGTCAGGGGCGGAAGCTGCAAGCCGTCTGCGGCGTTCGTCCCCTGCGGCACTCAACGGCCCGAACGCGCTTGCGCTGGGCGAAGGCACGGCGGCGGACCGGTTCATCGAACGCCGGGTCAGCATAAACACGGAAACCGCCCGCCAGGGCCTGCGGCAATCCGTATATGCCGCGCAGACGATACGTGATGCCCTTTCTGAACTGGCGGGTCTCGCATCCCTGGCGGCACAGGGCGGCCTGACGTCCAACAGCACGCAATTACTGTCCGCGGACGGGACACGGGTATCGCGGGGCAATATCCAGGCGCAGCTCGACCGCGCAGTGGCACTGATCAACAGTCTGGTCGACGCCAGCGCCGTCGGGAACGCAAATTTCATCGACGGGGGAGAGCCGGCGATCCGGATTCAGACAAGCCGCTACGGCGGCAGCGTCGATATCCTGCCCCAGGGGCTGGATACGTTTTCTCTCGGTCTCGCCAATCTGGATGTCTCCACGCAAGCGGATGCGGAACTGAGCCGGGCACGTCTCGAAAGCGCATTTGACACGGCGGGCTCGCGGATCAACCGTCTGGTGCAACTGCAATCGGCGCTGGGTCAGACCAGCGCCTTCGATCAGTCGCTGATCGCAGCGACGACGAATATCTCCGGCGCCCTGCCGGTCGGGGCCTTCGTCAATCTGTCGGCCTGATGATCAGGACATGATGCCAAAAGATTTCAGAACGAATGCGTAATTGAAGGCCAGCTCTTCCAGCCGGTCGAAGCGTCCGGCAGCACCGGCATGACCGGCACTCATGTTGGTTTTCAGTAGAAGCGGATTGTCGTCGGTTTTCAGATTGCGCAGCTTGGCGACCCATTTCGCCGGCTCCCAATAAGTCACTCGGGGGTCGGTCAGCCCGGCGGTTGCCAGCAATGCCGGATAGGCTTTGGTCTCGACGTTGTCATAGGGCGAATAGCTCAGGATGTAGTCGTACGCCGCCTTGTCTTCGATCGGGTTGCCCCATTCCGGCCATTCGATCGGGGTCAGCGGCAGCGATGTATCGCACATCGTGTTCAGGACATCGACAAACGGGACATCGGCAACGACGCAGCGCCACAGCTCGGGCGCCATGTTGGTGCAGGCCCCCATCAGCATGCCGCCGGCAGAGCCGCCATGAATGGCAATGCCGCCGGGTTGTGCCAGGTTCTGGGCGATCAGGGCCTGGGCCGCCGCAATGAAGTCGGTGAAGGTGTTTCGCTTGCGTTCGCGCTTGCCGTCCGTATACCAGCGGTAACCCTTTTCCATGCCACCCCGGATATGCGCAATGGCATAGATGAAGCCGCGGTCGACAAGGCTCAGCCGCGGGGTCACGAACGACGCCGGCATGGTCATGCCATAGCTGCCGTACCCATACAGCAGCACGGGCGCGCTGCCGTCGAGAATCAGATCCGCCCGGTGCAAAATCGTCACCGGGACCAGTTCCCCGTCTGCGGCGATGGCCTGAATGCGGCGTGTGACATAGTCTGCGGGATTATGCCCGGACGGAACCTCGTCCTGTTTCAGCAGTTCGCGCGCGCCTGTCTGCATGTTGAAATCAATGACCTGGCGCGGGGTCGTCGGCGATGAATAGGAAAACCGCAACCGTTCGGTCGCGAATTCGTATCCGCCTTCAAGGCCGAGGGCATAGGCCTGTTCCTCGAAGCGGATCGTGAATTCTTCGGTGCTTTCCCAATTACGGATCACGATTCGCGGCAGCGCATTGACCCGCTCCAGTCGGACCAGATAGCCGGCGAAGACTTCAACCGCGACAATCAGCGTCCCCGGCATATGCGCGACAAGGTCGGACCAGTTTTCACGCCCGGGGTTGTCGATGGGCGCGGTGACGATCTTGAAATCCTCAGCGCCGTCGGCATTGGTCAGTATCACCAGCCTGCCGTTGTGTTCGGAAACACTGTACTCGACCCCGTTGGCGCGTGGCGCCACCTGTAGGGGGTTGCTGGAAGGCGCATCGGCGGGAATCAGGTAGACTTCGGACGTTTCGTGATCGTGCGCGTCGATGAGAATAAAGCGGTCGCTTTCCGTCTTAGACAGACCGACGAAAAAGCCGGGATCCGTTTCCTCATAGACAAGGACATCCTTATCCGCTGACGTGCCGAGCACATGCCGCATGACTTTCGACGGACGGTGATTATCGTCGAGCACGCTGTAGAAAAACGTCTTGCCGTCTTCCGCCCAGACCGCATCACCGCTGGTGCCGGTGATGGTGTCGGCAAGGTTCTGGCCGCTATCGAGATCGCGGACATGAATTGTAAAAATTTCGGACCCGTTTGCGTCGTCGGCATAAAGCAGATGCCGGTGATCCGGCGCATGGGTAACCGCACCGATCTTGTAATAACTTTTACCTTCGGCTTCGGCATCGCCATCCAGCAAGATACGGTCGTTGCTGCCATCGATATCCTGACGGCAGAACTTCGGATGCTGACCGCCTTCAACGTAGCGGACATAATAGGCGTAATCGCCGTCCGGGTCGGGGACGGTTGTATCGTCTTCCTTGATGCGGGCACGCATCTCGGCGACGAGCTTGTGCTGAAAATCGGATGTGTCGGCCATCCACGCAGCGGTATAGGTGTTTTCATCGTCGAGATAGGCCCGGATATCGGCGTTCAGAATCTCCGGTTCATGCATGACCTGCTGCCAGTTTTCGTCTTTCAGCCAGGCGTAATCATCACGCCGGGTGTGGCCGTGAAAGGTGATGTCACGGGGGCGTTTGTCGGCGATGGGCGGTTGGACGTCGTCCTTTGTCATATGCTTGCCTTATGGTCCTGACAGAGTAATTCTTGCGTCGCGTTACCCTTTATGTAGTCAGGAAATCAGCGGATGTCGAACAAGGTCATCCTCGTCGTTGTCGACGGGCTCAAATACGAAACGGCTCTTGGACATTGCGGCTTTCTTGAAGGCCAGGTGGAGTCCGGCAAGGCCCGGCGCTGGCGGATGCGCGCATCGCTGCCGAGCATGTCCGCGCCGTGCTATGAAAGTCTGCACACGGGCCTTGACCCCGCGCATCACGGCATTACCGCGAACAGTCTGCTGCGCCGCTCCAGCGTCGATAACATTTTCTCGCTGGCGCAATCGTCGGGCAAGACCACGGCCGCCGTGGCGTACAGCTGGTTCTCCGTGCTCTACAATCAGGCGCCGTATGTGCCGGTGCGCGATCAGGAAACAGATGATCCGTCGTTGCCGATCCAGCACGGCCGTTTTTTTGATGACACAAGCCGCACGGAATTTCATCTTGGGCTACCGTCGGATGATGATCTTTGCGCACAGGTCGACCGGATGGTGCACCACCACGCACCGGATTATCTGCTGTTCCATACCCTGAGTTGTGACAGTGTTGGTCATGTGTTCGGGGGCAACTCATGGCAGTACGCGCGGGCCGCGACGGTAGTCGATTGTGCGCTGGCCAAGCATGTGGCGGGCTGGCGCGATGCCGGCTATCGGGTGCTTGTCACGGCGGATCATGGTTTTACGGACTGTGGTTATCACGGCGGCACCAATGACGACGTCCGCGATGTCGCTTTCTATGATATCGGTCATCCGGCCCCGGGGCCCTGCGATGACGTGGTTTCTCAACGCGCCGTCGCGCCGACGATACTGACCATGCTGGGTCTAGATGTCCCTGAGCAGATGACGGCGCAGCCGCTCGGCTGAACTCAGCTAGAGCACTTGCCGACCGGATTGAACCGCCAAACGGATCAGATCGCGGATTTCGGGGCGGATCGGTCCGGTGTTGGCGGGATCGGCAAGGGTGGTGAACCATCGTTCGGGGGCATCCATACCACGGCGGTGACGCCAGGTGATCTCCCTCAAGAGATTCTCAGCCTCAATGGGGAGCCGGTCGGGAATGTCGAAACCTGCGAGTACGCTCCATATCCCGGCCCAGCCGCGTGCGACGCTGAACGGATTGTAGCCGCCGCCACCGGACGCGATGACACGGGGTGCCATGTCCCGCACCGCGGCCAGTGCCCGCCACAGCGCGGTATTGGAAATCGCCAGCTTGCTTTGCGGATCATCCGCCAGCGCATCGACGCCACACTGTACGAAAATCGCTTCCGGCTCGAACGCCAGCATCAGCGGCAGGACGGCGCCTTCGATGATGGCTTCCAGCTCATCATCATTAAGTCCTGCCGGAACAGGAATATTTCGTGCCATGCCGCCGGCCCGGTCCAGAATGCCGCCCGGCTGCGCCGGGTCTTCGTTGCGCCGCCCCATGGGCCAACGACCGGCTTCATGGATGGACAGGGTGAAGACACGCGGGTCGTCATGAAATGCATCCTGAACCCCGTCGCCGTGATGGGCATCCAGATCGAGATAGAAAATCCGCTCGATTCCCTGTTCCAGCAACATCCCGATGGTCAGCGCGGGCTCGTTGAAATAGCAGAACCCGCTCGCCCGGTCGGGGCGGCCATGGTGCTGTCCACCGCCGAGGTTGAACACACGGCCTTTGTCAGCGACCAGTTCCGCCGCCTTGGCGCCGCCGCCCGCGGCCGTTGCAGGCCGGCTGAACATTTCCGGAAAGATCGGATTGCCGCCCGAGCCGATATTGTGCCGCGCCCGGATCGCCGGCGGTGCATCCTGTTCGCGTTCGGCCTGCATGACGGCGGCGACGTATTCAGCAGTATGGAAGCGCTGCAGATAGGACACCTCGGCCCGGGGACTGTCGACATAGCTGCCGGGCGGGAACCAGCCCAGCGCGCGGATCAGATCAATCGCCAGTGAAACGCGCGGGATCGCCAGCGGATGGCCACGGCCATAGGTGCTGTCACGATATATCTCGCTGCCGATGAAACGGGCGTCGGTCATGCACGCAACATAGGGACGGCATCGATGTGCGCCAAGTCGGTGTTTACCGCTCGCTCCCGGCTCTACATAATGCGGCTTCGTCTTGGGGGACCTCCATAAATGGAAATCTGGATTCCGATCACCATCGTTGCGGCGTTCTGTCAGAACCTGCGCTCAGCCCTACAGAAGCATCTCAAGGGCAAGCTGTCGACCGGTGGCGCAACGTATGTGCGTTTCTTTTACGCCTGGCCGTTTGCGCTGATTTACATCTGGGGTCTGCATGAGTGGGCCGGTATGCCGTACCCCGAGATCAAGGGACTGTTTCTGCTGTACTGTGTGCTGGGCGGCCTGTCGCAGATCATCTTTACGATGCTTCTGGTGTGGCTGTTTTCTTTCCGGAATTTTGCGGTCGGCACGACGTTTTCAAAAACCGAAACGGTGCAGGTGGCTTTGCTTGGGTTTCTGTTGCTGGGCGATACATTGTCGACAGGGGCCATTCTCGCCATTTTCATCAGTGTTGCCGGTGTGATGGCGATGTCGGCGGCACAGACCAATATCACCTTCAAAACGCTATTTTCCAGCCTTGTCGAAAAATCGACCCTGATCGGTCTGGCATCAGGGCTGTTTCTGGGCGGCTCGGTGGTCTTTTTCCGAGGCGCCGCGCTGGAACTGGATTATGACGGGTTCATCATGCCCGCGGCGTTTACACTTGCCGTTTCGATTGTCATCCAGACCATCTTCATGGGCCTCTATCTGTTGTGGCGCGAGCCGGGGCAGATGACGGCGGTCCTTGTGAACTGGAAATGGTCCCTTGCGGTCGGTGTTGCCGGGGTGCTGGGCTCGATCGCCTGGTTTTCGGCATTCACCCTCGAGAACGCGGCCATTGTCCGTGCCGTCGGTCAGATCGAACTGGTATTTACCTTTATTGCATCCGTGGTGTTCTTTCGGGAAAAAAGTGCGCCGCTGGAGATTGCCGGTATCCTGTTGGTGATTGCCGGAATTCTGTTGATCCTCTTTGTGCACTGATCCCCGTTACATGCCCTGTACGAAACGCAGAGGCCCATGCAGATATGGGTCTGGTCAGCGCCGTTCGGCCCTTTATACTCTCGTCCCATGACACTGAGCGAACAGGACCGATGGCGGCTGCAGCATGTGCTGACGGATGCCGAATTCAGCGAGCTTCCCGGCCATCAGACCGGCAAGGTGCGCGAAAGCTATAATCTTTCCGATGGACGGCGCGTGATGATCGCAACGGATCGCCAGTCCGCTTTCGATCATGTGCTGGCGGCGGTCCCCGACAAGGGGCACGTCCTGACGGCGACGGCGCAATTCTGGTTCGAGCAGACGGCAGACGTTTGCCCCAACCACGTGATCGCGCATCCGGATCCGAATGTGATCATCGCCAAGCGGCTGCAGATGCTGCCCGTGGAAATGGTGGTCCGCGATTACATCACGGGGACCACCGACACCAGCATATGGACCATGTATGCGAACGGTGAACGTACCGTCTATGGCCATACGCTGCCGGAAGGCCTGAAGAAAAACGACAAGCTGCCGGGTACCCTGATCACGCCGACCACAAAGGGCGCCGTCGGCGCACACGATCATCCTATCACAGCGGATGAGATCGTGGCGCAGGGCCTGTTGAGCCAGGCGCAATGGGACGAAGCGGCGCAGAAGAGCCTGGATCTGTTCGCACGCGGACGGGCGATTGCCAGAGAGAACGGTCTGATCCTCGTTGATACCAAGTACGAATTCGGGCTCGACGAAAACGGTGTCGTTACCATTGCCGATGAAATTCATACGCCGGATTCAAGCCGGTACTGGGACGCGGCGAGCTATCCCGAAAGACATGCGGCGGGTGAAGAGCCGGTCAATCTGGACAAGGAGTTCCTGCGTTTGTGGATCCGTGCCCGGTGCAATCCCTATACGGATCCGTTGCCGGAAATCCCGGACGAAACACTGATCGAATTTTCCAACAAGTATGTGTCGCTTTTTGAGCGGATTGCCGGACGACCCTTTGTGCGCACCGACCCCAGGGTCCCGGTACGAGACCGTATCCGTGCGGCTCTTGCAACGGCCATTCCCGAATACTTCTGATCCCCGGAGGATGTCATGACGAAAACCCTGCTGGAAATGTCCGGCGCTGACCTGACGCAGAATGCGGTGTCCGAGTCCGTGCTGATCCTGATCGATTGCCAGAACGAATACGTCAGCGGGGCCTTGCCGTTATCGGGGATTGATGCGGCGATGGATAACGCGCAGAAGCTTTTGCAGCGGTTCAGGGATGCCGGTGCGCCGGTGGTTCATATCCAGCACCAGGGCAAACCGGGCGGGGCGTTCGATCTGGATGATCCGCGCGGCGCCATCGATGACCGCGTTGCCCCCTTGGCGGGCGAGGCGGTTGTCCTGAAATCACTGCCGAACAGTTTCGCCGGGACAGTACTGGAAGATACCCTTGCCGGCACCGGCCGTCAGAAGCTGGTGATTGCCGGATTCCAGACCCACATGTGCGTCAGCGCAACAACGCGTGCGGCCCTTGATCTGGGCTATCGGAACACGCTCGTCGCGGATGCGATCACCACACGCGATCTGCCGTCGGCTGTCGGGGAGGGGGTTGTGCCAGCCGAAACCGTGCATGCGGCGACCCTTGCGGCGCTCGGCGACAGGTTTGCGATTATCGCGAAGACGGCATCCGACCTGCCGGATTAACGACGATACGATCTGTCTGTTGTATGTATCAGGCGGATTCCAGATGACCGATCAGGCCGGTCCAGTCTGCCTGGGCATCGCGCGCAACCTTGGTATTCAGATCGAAGATGCTCATGCCGTTTTCGGCTGCATCCGTATACATCACGGTTTCACGAAGCGTCATTACCGGGGGGTGATTGAAGCTTTGCAGAAATGCCATGAGGCCGCGGGTTGAGCGTGCGCGGGTGCGGGTCCGGTTGGCGACAACGCAGACCGGTTTCTTGTTTTTCCGGATCGGTTTCAGGGTTTCGATCTTGCCGAGGAACGTCATGGCCGCCACCTGATCGAAAGCCGAGGGCAGGATCGGCATGACGATGCTGTCCGCCATCTTCAACAGTTTCTGGAACTCCTTGGGCGTCAGGGCGGCGGGCGCATCGATGACCAGCCGGTCAATGGATTTCTTGACCTTGCCGATACCGTTCGCCCAATCGAGACCGATGATTTCGGTGACGTGACCGGGTCTGCGGTCAAGCCAGTTGAGGCTGCTGTGTTGCGGATCGACATCCGCGATTGCGGTCTTCAGGCCGCTTTGCGCAAAGGCCGCGGCGAGATTGGTTGAAATGGTTGTTTTGCCGCAGCCGCCCTTGGCGTTGGCGATGAGAACGGATTTCATGATCATTCCTTAATCCTGTCATGACCGGCCTTGGACTCCCCGCCGGGCGACCGCCAGAAGGGCGGGACGGCGCTAAAGGCCTTCCAGTCCTTGATCAGGGCCGGTTCGGTTTCATGCAGGGCCCGGGCATACCAGCCCTGAACAATACCGCCGGCAAGCCTGAGCATGGCGGTCTCGGCTTCGGTCTTGCCGCTGCTCATCAACTCACCCGTCAGCTTCAGGGCTTGTGCGACATCATTCAAATGCCCGAACTGATCCTGCAGGACCTGCAGGGATTTGATGTATTTCCGGGTCTGCGCGCCGGGATAGACACCCCGCAGAAAATCGACGGCATAGCGCAGTTTCTTGAGACGGATACGGACTTCGTGGCGGGCTTCCATATCCTGTTCCGCCAGACCCCGGGCCTGCTTGATCAGCTTGCGGTGCGGTCTGGTGAGGATGTCCCCGGCAGATTCCTCGAGCGGTTTCAACAGCGGGTCCGATGTATCCAGGGGCATGGCGAGCCAGCCTTCGACGGCGACAAAAGCGGTCAGGCGGAACATCAGCTTGGCATAACGGGCCGATCGCAGAGTCCTGCGGACCGTGTCATAGGCGCGGGCGCGCTTTTCTTCTGCGGCCGCAATCAGGGTCTGCATGGCAGCATCGTTGACGCCATAGCCCGAGACCTGCGCCACCATTTCGGTGATGTACACGTCCCAGTCCCGGGCCGGGCCCAGCTTGCCGCCGAGCCATTTCAGATCATCGGCCATCCAGGACACCCGCGCCGGGTCCATGACAGCGCCGAACACCTTGAGCGATGTCCTGAGGCGGCGCACGGATACCCGCATCTGGTGCACACCCTCGGGGTCGGTGCCGTCCAGGCAGGCGTCCTCGTTGTCGATCATATTGGCGATGCAGGCAGGATAGATGTCCGCCAGCGCCTGATGGATGCTCTGTTCGGGCCGCAGCTGGAATTTCGCCAGACGCTTCGATGCCGGTCCTTCATCCTGAAGCAGCCGGTATCCCCGTGCGGCCTTGGTCAAGCTCGACAATGCCAGCGGGCAGGAGGTGTGAATTTCCGAGGCGACATGGAAGAACGTGTTAACGTCACCTTCGATCAGTTCCATCTCGCATTCGTAAAAGCTCTCGCTTTTATCGCCGGCGACGGCCCGGCCTTTGTCGGCCACGGCCTCGATGACCAGATCCGGGCCCAGCGGATTGTCGCGGCGGATCATCATCACCTGTCGTTCGATGTGGACTTCCATGACCGGGCCCAGCTCGCCCTCAAGAATGGCCCCCATGGCGCGCCGGGCTTCGATGGGCAGGCTGTCCAGATCAAGGGTGTTGGTTTCGACGGGAAATTCCCATTCGTGCCGGTCCATCAGACCGCCTCCGGCGCCGTCCTTTTTTGCTTTGACGGTCTGAATGATCCTGTCACCGCTTTGACGCAGCCGGACCGCGACCCCGCGTTTCTGCAGGCGTTGATCGGGGGTGTCGAAATAGCGGCTGATCATGGTTTTCACCGGCCATGGGCGTCGGTTGCCGGCTGCTGCATTGACCGCTTTCCTGAAGCGTTGCAGATCGCGCGGCCCGGCCCTGAATTTGAGCTCAAGCTCCCGGTTTGCCGGAGTGGACGTCATTTGTGGCTGATTTCCCCCGAAAATGTGGCTTTCAACGTCGGATTCTGGCCGTTTTTGTGGGATTCCGTGTTTTTGCTTGCATTACGCACTTTGTGCGCATAGTATATGCACATAGTGCGATTTTCACAAGTGCCATCCGGCATTTGCCAGAAACCGTGTAAGGAGACAGAACCATGCTCAGTCACCTGTTGTTGGCGCGCCTTTACGTATTGCGGCCCATGCTGGCGCCGAAACCGGAAGCGCCGCGCCGCCGTTAATCGGCGATCCGCACCGCCGGTGCCGGATTGCCGGGACCGGCGGTGCGTTGAAACCATCATATCGCAAATGGACGATCCGTCACATGATGTCTTGATTCCGTGTTATTGCGCGGTTGTCCGCAGCGCGGGATTGAACTGGCCTGAATGCCGTGTTCTTGTCTGCTCATGAACAATGAGATCCTGTTTCTGCGCCATGGCAAGGCGGCCAATCCGGTGGGTGTTGCGGACATCGACCGGCCGTTGAAGCCGCGCGGTATTCGCCAGGCGTGCAGGATCGGCGCCTGGCTGAAAGACAACGAAGCACTGCCGGATGTAGTGCTCAGCTCGACCGCCAAGCGGGCCCACGACACGGCCCGGCATGCGCTTGTGCAGGCAGGGCTCGATCCGGCGGCGATCCGTCTCGATAAACGGCTGTATTTCGATACCGATGCCCATCTGACGGCGGCTGTCGCGGCTTGTGACGGCGCCGGCAAGCGGCTGCTGGTGGTCGGCCACAATCCGTGGATGGAGGAATGGGTGTTGAACCTCGCCGACACCCCGCCTTCGCATCCCGGCGGCAACTGGTACATGAAAACCGGTGCGCTGATGCGGTTTGCCGTGCCGGATTTCAGCGACGGCCTCAAACCCGGCCAAGGGCGGCTGCTGGATCATGTCCTGCCGCGACATCTTGAAGATGATGATCTTTAGGGACAGTGCTGCGATGGACGCTTCGCGTCTCGCGATGATCATTCCGCGGGCTTAAGCCCGGTTCACCCGGCGACAAATTTCTGCTGAGGAAAAATGGTGGAGCCAGACGGAATCGAACCGACGACCTCTACAATGCCATTGTAGCGCTCTCCCAACTGAGCTATGGCCCCACGGGTGTCCGCCGATGCTGTGCCGGTTTGGGGACCGGTTTTGCGGCGAACGGGCCGGAACATACGAATGCGTCTCCGGCCTAGCAAGCGAAAAATGACGGCGAAATGTTTTGCCGGGAACACGGGTACCGTGCCGTGCCCCGGCGATCCGTGTTCCGGGACGCTCAGCGCTCCTCGTCGTCCTCGACTTCGATGTGTTCCTTGACCTCGGCGACGTCATCATCTTCATCGAGATCGGACGTGTCCTCGATCAGATCCTCATCATCGTCGTCGATATCGATATCCTCATCGTCATCATCGAGCAGCGGATCGTCATTATCATCATCATCGACCTCGTCCACAACGACCGCCGCCTTCTTCGGCTTCGGCGGTTCGGCAGGCTGGCGTCTTGGCTTGAGGATCGGCTGGGCCTCGACCTTGGCCTCACATTTCGGGCAGGTCGCGGGATCCTTGTTCATGTTATAAAACTTGGCGCCACAGCTCGGGCACGTCAGTTTCTTACCCCATTCTGGTTTCACCACGGCTTAACTCCTGCGGGTCTATTAAGTCTCGTCTGAACGGGCATTTGCCATGATCCTTGTCGCCTGTCAAAGTCTAAGTTCATCTGCTTTTTCCGGTTTTTCCGTGGCCGCGCAATCGGCACTTGGTATCAGGCCACGGTGCGGTGTATGACACCCCGGTATTACCGTATGAATAACGCAAAACCGAGATCGAGGTTCCCGTCCGTGACAGCACTCCACGCCAAGCCCGTTAAAGGTCTCAGCGGCAAGATCCGCGTGCCGGGGGACAAATCCGTTTCTCACCGTTCGCTGATGCTGTCGGCGCTGGCCATCGGCGAGACGAAAATCAGCGGCCTGCTCGAAGGTGAGGATGTTCTGGCAACCGCCGCCGCGATGCGGGCCATGGGCGCTGATATCGTCCGGGACGATGACGGTACGTGGCGGGTCGCCGGCGTCGGTGTCGGTGGGCTGGCTGAGCCATCGTCGGTGATCGACATGGGTAATGCCGGGACCGGCGTGCGTCTTCTGATGGGGCTGGTCGCGACACATCCGATTACCTGCACGTTTACGGGTGATGCGTCACTGTCACGCCGGCCGATGGAGCGGGTCATGGGGCCGCTCAGACGCTTCGGCACCGCGTTCACGGCGCGTGATGGCGGCCTGCTGCCGATTACGGTGCAAGGCGCCGAGAGTCCGGTGCCGGTCCGTGCCGAAATGACGGTGCCGTCGGCACAGGTCAAATCGGCGGTCTTGCTGGCCGGGCTCAACACGCCCGGCGAAACCTGTGTCATCGAAAAGGAAGCGACCCGCGATCATACAGAAAACATGCTGCGGCATTTCGGCGCCGAGGTGGTAAGCGAACCATGGCCTGCAGGCGGGGTGATGATTCGCCTGTCGGGGCAGCCGACGTTGACGGCAACGGATATCCAGGTGCCGGCGGATATCTCATCGGCGGCGTTTCCGATTGTTGCGGCGTTGATTACGCCGGACAGCGATGTGACTGTTGAAGCCGTGGGCCTGAATCCGCTCCGCGCCGGGCTGATCCAGACCCTGCGCGACATGGGCGCTGATCTGACGATTGAAAACGAGCGCACCGAAGGCGGTGAGCCGGTCGGCGATGTCCGCGTCAAGGCGGGGCCGCTTAAGGGAACGGATGTGCCGCCCGAGCGTGCGCCCAGCATGATTGATGAATACCCGGTCCTGTCCGTGTGCGCGGCATTTGCCGAGGGGACCACGCGGATGACCGGTCTAGCGGAACTTCGGGTCAAGGAATCCGACCGGCTGGCGGCCATGGTCAACGGTTTGACGGCGTGCGGCGTCACGGTACGGTCGGGCGATGACTGGATGGAAGTCGACGGCGGGCCGGTACCGAAAGGCGGCGCCATGATCGACGTCGATCTTGATCACCGCATCGCCATGAGCTTTCTGGTGCTCGGCTGCGCCACGGAAAATGCGGTTGCCATTGACGATGCCCAGGCGATTGCGACAAGCTTTCCGGGGTTTGCCGGGCTGATGAACGGCCTGGGTGCCCGGATCGAGGAGATTGAGGCATGATCATCGCCATCGACGGACCGGCCGCTGCCGGGAAAGGCACGCTGGCCCGGCGTATCGCGGCCGCGTTTGACTTCGCGTACATGGATACTGGGTCCCTCTACCGCGCGACGGCGAAGAAAGTTCTCGATCAGGCGATCGACCCCGAAGATACGCAGGGATGCACGGTGGTGGCGCTTAATCTGACACCCGAGGATCTGACGGTTGACGGTCTCAGGACGGAAGAAGTCGGCCAGGCCGCGTCCAAGGTATCGATTATTCCCGATGTCCGCGCGGCGCTGTTGCGGTTTCAACGTGACGTGGCGGCGAGTCCGCCGGATGGAAAAGCGGGGGCCGTTCTGGACGGCCGCGACGTCGGCACCGTCGTCTGCCCCGATGCGGATGTGAAGTTTTTCGTCACCGCCTCGACAGAGGTCAGGGCCGAGCGGCGCTTTAAAGAGTTGCGTGAAGCGGGTGAGGACGCTATATACGCCCGCGTTTTGGAGGAAATGAGAGAACGCGACGAACGCGATACGAACCGCGCCGTAGCCCCTCTCAAGCCGGCCGAAGATGCGACGGTCATCGATACGTCAGGGCTGGATGCCGATCAGGTGTTCGAACAGGCCCGTCAGATCGTTGCCGCCAAACAGGCCTGAACTTCCCAATTGAGCAGAATCGTCCGCAAAGGACGGCGCCACTGAACCGCCCCGGGGTGCAATAGTCCCGAGGGTACATGTTGATTGAAGACCGCCGGAACCAACCGGTCGGCCGGAAACGAAATGAAGGATATACAAATGGCCAACACCGACGCCTCGAGCGAGGCTCCCAAAATTACTGAAGATTTCGCCGCCCTCTTGGATGAACAACTGGGCGCAGAAGACGATGGCTTTGAAGGCCGGGTTCTTAAAGGCACCGTGATTTCCGTCGACGGCGACGCCGTTGTCGTGGACGTGGGCCTCAAATCCGAAGGCCGTGTGCCGGTTAAGGAATTCGGCATCCCGGGCCGCGATCTGGACATCAAACCCGGCGATGAAGTCGACGTCTTCGTCGAACGCTACGAAGACCGTGACGGGGTTATCCGCCTCAGCCGTGAAAAAGCCCGCCGTGAAGAAGCCTGGGCCGATCTGGAAAAAGCTTTCGCCAAGGCCGAGCGCGTCAACGGTGTCATCTTCGGCCGCGTCAAAGGCGGGTTCATCGTCGATCTTTCCGGCGCCGTGGCATTCCTGCCGGGCAGCCAGGTCGACATTCGCCCGGTCCGCGACATATCGCCGCTGATGGGCACCCCGCAGCCGTTCCAGATCCTGAAAATGGATCAGGCGCGCAACAACATCGTCGTGTCGCGCCGTGCGGTTCTCGAAGAAACCCGTTCCGAAGCCCGTTCCGAACTGATGCAGAACCTGGTCGAAGGCCAGGTACTCGACGGCGTGGTCAAGAACATCACCGATTACGGTGCGTTCGTTGATCTGGGTGGCGTCGACGGTCTGCTGCACGTCACGGATATTGCCTGGAAACGTATCAACCATCCGTCGGAAGCTCTGCAGGTCGGTGAGACCGTCAAGGTGCAGGTGATCCGCTTCAATTCAGAAACCCAGCGTATTTCGCTCGGCATGAAGCAGCTCGAAGCCGATCCGTGGGAAGGCATCGAAGGCAAGTATCCGGTTGGCGCCAAGCTCAAGGGCCGCGTCACCAACATCACCGACTACGGCGCGTTCGTCGAACTCGAAGCCGGTGTCGAAGGCCTTGTCCACGTTTCCGAAATGAGCTGGACCAAGAAGAACGTGCATCCGGGCAAAATCGTTTCCACCTCCCAGGAAGTGGAAGTCATGGTGCTGGATACCGATTCCGACAAGCGCCGTATCTCGCTGGGTCTGAAGCAGTGCATGGAAAATCCGTGGGCTGACTTCCTGACCAAGTTCCCGGTCGGCTCTGAAGTCGAAGGCGAAGTCCGCAACATCACCGAATTCGGGCTGTTCATCGGTCTCGACGGCGATATTGACGGCATGGCACACCTTTCCGATCTGAGCTGGGACAAATCCGGTGAGGAAGCCCTTACCGACTACAACAAGGGCGACATGGTCAAAGCCAAGATCCTTGATGTGGATGTCGAGAAGGAACGTATCTCGCTCGGCATCAAGCAGCTCACCGACGATCCGGTCGGCGGTGCGCTCGAAGGCATCAAGAAAGGCGCTGTCGTGACCTGCACCATCACCGATGTCCAGGACAGCGGTATCGAGGTTATGGTCAACGACGCGATCCCGGGTTACATCCGCAAGGCGGACCTGTCCCGTGACCGTTCCGAACAGCGTCCTGACCGCTTCGCTGCCGGCGAAAAGGTTGATGCCAAGATCACGCAGGTCGACAAGAACGGCCGCCGCGTGACGCTCTCAATCAAAGCCCGCGAGGTCGATGACGAGAAGAAGGCGATGGCTGAATACGGTTCCACCGATTCCGGCGCGACGCTGGGTGACATTCTGGGCGCGGCGCTTGCCGGCAACCAGGACGCACAGCCCGCCGAAGAGGAAAAGCCGAAAAAGGCCGCAGCCAAGAAAAAGGCTGATGCCGATGACGGCGACGACGCCAAGTCGGAAGACTAAGACAGACGAGCGGACGGGCGGCAGCAATGCCGCCCGTTTCGTTTGTGCCACAGGTTATTTCCATCCCCGACAAATCCATACTAGTGTGAACGCATGAGTTCCGGTCTCGACAGCGATGCGCTGATTGCGCTCAGACGTCTGCGCAGGCACCTGACGGTGTGGCGGCTTCTGGCTGTTGCCGGCTTTGCTCTGGCGATCTTCCTGTCGGTCCGCGAAGGCGGAGTGCTTGCACATGAAGAGCATGTTGCCCGGGTGCCGATCGAAGGCATCATCGTTGAAGACCGTGAATTTCTTGCCATGCTCGACAGCATTGCTGCCGATCCCGCGGTGAAGGCCGTCATTGCCGACGTCTCCAGTCCGGGCGGCACCTTTACGGGCGGCGAAGCTGTCTATTCGGCTCTTCGCAGAATTTCAGAGAATAAACCCGTCGTGACCGTCATGGGCGGCATGGCGACAAGCGGTGCCTATATGGCGGCGATCGGCACGGATCGCATCTATGCCGGACATGGCACCATTACCGGCTCGATCGGCGTGATCATGCAGTCAGCGGACGTAACCGGGCTGATGGATATGATCGGCGTGAAACCCGAAGTGCTTAAAAGCGGTGATCTGAAGGCGACGCCGAACCCCATGGAGACTCTCAGCCCGTCGGCACGCGAGCAACTGCAGGACGTGATCGATGCTTTGCATCATCGCTTCATGGAGATGGTGGCGGAACGCCGGGGACTTAGTCTTGACGAAGTCCGGCAAAAAACCGGCGACGGCCGCATCATGACCGGTGATGCGGCGCGTAACATCGGATTGGTCGATGCAATCGGAGATATCAATACAGCCCGGTTGTGGCTGGCGACCGAACGCGGCATACCCGAGACATTGCCGCTGGTGGACTGGGAACCGGACGATCCGCTGGCCTGGTGGCGCGAAGGCGCTTCTTCCATGGCATCCGTTTTCTTTGGAAAATCACTTTTGTCAGAACGACTTAGACTTGACGGCATTCAAGCCCTTTGGCACCCTTCTATGAGCGGTGAGCGATAAGGGGTATTGCCGCGCATCTTTGGAGGATTGCCGGGTATGACGAAGTCGGAACTCATCGCTAAATTGGCCGCTGATAATCCGCGCCTTTATCACCGCGAAGTAGAACGGATCGTCTCGACGATCTTCGAAGAAATCACGGCAGCTCTTTCCCGCGGCGACCGGGTCGAACTTCGCGGCTTCGGTGCGTTTTCCGTCAAGGCACGTCCGTCACGTGTCGGCCGCAATCCACGTACCGGGGAGTCCGTCAGTGTCGATGAGAAATACATCCCGTATTTCAAAACCGGCAAGCAGCTTCGCGAAAGGCTGAACGACGCCTCTTAAGCTATCCAGTTCCGGCGAAGACGATAAGCGGCGGCGTTCCCGGTTAATGATTCGAAAACACAGGTTTTCTGGAGGTTCGGCGTGAAGCGCATTTTGTCATGGGTCATCATGATCCCGTTCGCCCTGGTGGTGATCGTCTTCTCTGCCGTCAACCGTGAACTGGTCACACTCGACCTCTGGCCCTTGCCCCATGAAATCACCGTGCCGGTGTTCACGCTGGTTCTGGCTGTTTTCATCTTTGGATTCCTGTGGGGCGGGATCGCCGCCTGGGTCTCTGCGTCCGGCAACCGCCGCCGGGCCCGCAATGCGCAATGGCGGGCAGATACGGCGGAACGCGAACTGCGCGCGCTCAACAACAAGCTGCACGAACGCGAAAAGGAACAGGAAAGCGTGCAGGCTTCATCAGACGAAACCAAAAAGCTGCCGGCCTCGACGCCGGGTGCCTGACGTCTGCATGAAACTGATCGACGCCGATACGCTAGCCCACACTCTGCCCTATGACGCGCTGGCGGATGCCATCGACCGTGCCTTTGCAGGGGGCGTCAGCGTCCCGGTCCGCGCCCATCACAATATACCGGTTGATGAAGGACAGGATTCCACATTGCTGTTGATGCCGGCGTGGTCCGATGACGGGTTCGTCGGGGTCAAGACGGTAATCGTTGCACCGGAAAATGCCGGTAAGGGTTTGCCCGCCGTTCAGGCCACGTATCAGCTGTTTGACCGGGAAACCGGGCAGCCACTGGCGCTACTGGACGGCCCCGAACTGACGGCCCGGCGCACGGCAGCGGCCTCGGCGCTGGCGGCCCGCTATCTGGCGCCAAAGAATGCATCGAAACTTCTGATGATCGGGACCGGGGTTCTGGGCCATCATCTGCCGCTGGCCCATGCAGCCGTCCGGCCGATTGCCGAAGTACGGGTCTGGGGCCGAAATCCGGAAAACGCCGAAAAATCCGCAGCGGCGCTTCGCGCCGCAGGACTCGCTGCCGAAATGACCGAAGATCTTATGGGATCCGTTGCCTGGGCGGATATTGTCTCAACCGCGACCTTGTCGAAAGAACCGATCATCGATGGGGAATGGCTCCGGCCCGGCCAGCATGTGGATCTGGTTGGCGCATTCCGCCCTGACATGCGTGAAGCCGATGATAGGGTCCTGAAACGCGCCCGGATATTCTGCGATACCCGCGCCGGCGCGATGAAGGAAGCCGGTGACCTGTGTGACCCATTATCGCGGGGCATCATCAGCGAAGGCGATGTCGAAGCGGACCTGTTCGACCTGGCCGGTGGGTCCTTTGAATTTGAACGTCAGGCCGATGACATCACCCTGTTCAAATCGGCGGGTACGGCGATTGAGGATTTGGCGGCAGCGATGCTTGCCTATCGTCACGAAGCGGGCTAATACCTCGCCATTATGAGCCTTTCACCGACAGATCGTATTTACGTTGCCCTCGACACGCCGGACGTCAACAAGGCAGTGTCGATTGCTGAAAGCCTTGTCGGCCATGTCGGCGGGGTAAAGCTCGGCATGGAATTCTACTATGCCAACGGGCCGGAAGGCGCTCGGGCCGTCAATGCCGTCGGCATGCCCCTTTTCCTGGACCTGAAGTTCCACGACATCCCGAATACGGTTGCCGGGGCGGTTCGTTCGACCCTGTCGCTGAACCCGGCAATCCTGAATGTGCATGCCCAGGGTGGGCCTGCGATGATGCGTGCCGCCGGAGAAGCACTCGACGGTGCCGAAGGTGAAAAGCCCTTGCTGATCGCGGTGACGGTGCTGACGTCCCTCGGTGATGACGATCTGCAGGCAATCGGCGTCAATGATGCCGCGGAACAGCAGGTCGTCCGGCTGGCCCGGCTGACGCAGGATTGCGGTCTTGGCGGCGTTGTCTGCAGCCCGCGTGAAATCAGGGCGATCCGGGCGGCATGCGGTCCCGATTTCAAGCTGATCGTCCCGGGCATCCGCCCCGAATGGTCTGCGGTCGGCGACCAGAAACGGATCACCACCCCGGCACAGGCAATCCGTGACGGCGCCGATTACATCGTCATTGGCCGGCCGATCGCGGCAGCCGATGATCCGGTGGATGCCGCCAAGCGCATCGCCGACGAACTGGCGGGTCTTTAAATCAATTCCGTTTTGGCCGCTGATGCGGTCTGGGTGTGGGCTTGACGGTCCGTGTCCGTATAGGGACATTCTTGCGCACTGGAGATTGGAATGAGTGCCATCGTCAAAATCTGCGGGCTTCGAGAAGCCGAACATGTTGACGCCGCCGTCGAGGCGGGGGCGGGTCTGACGGGGTTCGTGTTTTTCGCCCCGTCGCCCCGGAATATCGATGTCGCGCATGCGGCATCGCTGACGGCGCGTGTTCCCGCCGGTGTGCGCAAGGTGGCGCTCAGCGTCGATGCGGATGATGATTTTCTGTCGGCGATTGTCGACGGGGCCGGGGTTGATACCCTGCAGCTTCATGGGTCTGAATCGGTCGAGCGCGTGGCCCGTGTCCGCAACACGTTCGGCCTTCCCGTGATCAAGGCGCTGCCCGTCTCAAGCGCGGCGGACATAGAAGCGGCCCGGGCCTATGAAGGCCATGCCGATATGCTGCTGTTCGATGCCAAACCGCCCAGGGACGCCACCCGGCCCGGCGGTAACGCGGAAAGCTTTGACTGGACGCTTTTGCAGGGTGTCGCATTCCGCGTGCCGTGGTTGCTGGCGGGCGGTCTCGACGCGGCAAACGTCGCCGGTGCGCTCCGGACCACCAAAGCGCCGATGGTCGACGTGTCCAGCGGTGTCGAGGATGAAAACGGGCGCAAATGCAGCCGTAAAATCAGGGAATTCATCACTGCCGTCAAAGCAGGCTGAGCGGCCGGCCCAGACACGCCGATGCCCTTGCCAGAGCGGGAAAATCGCGAGAAATCCCTGTTAAACCGGGCGCTCAGGAGCTAAGTTGCGGCGCTGAGGAAGGACCTGTCATGACCAAGTTGAACACATTTCGCTCCGGCGTCGACGAAAATGGCCATTTCGGCATTTACGGCGGCCGCTTTGTCGCCGAAACCCTGATGCCGCTTATTCTCGAAGTGGAAAAAGCCTGGGAACTGGCGAAGCACGATGACGACTTCTGGGCCGAGTTCGACTACCTGATGAAGCATTATGTCGGCCGTCCGTCGCCGCTGTATTTTGCCGAGCGGCTGACCAACCATTTTGGTGGTGCCAAAGTCTACTTCAAGCGTGACGAGCTGAATCACACCGGGGCCCACAAGATCAACAACACCATCGGCCAGATTCTGCTGGCGCGCCGCATGGGCAAGAAACGCATTATCGCCGAAACCGGCGCCGGTCAGCATGGCGTGGCGACGGCGACCGTCTGTGCGCTGTTCGGCATGCCCTGTGTGGTCTACATGGGCGAAACGGATGTCGAGCGGCAAAAACCCAATGTCTTCCGGATGAAACTGCTGGGCGCCGAAATCGTCCCCGTGACTGCCGGAACCGGCACGCTCAAGGATGCCATGAACGAGGCGCTCAGGGATTGGGTCGCGAATGTCGAGGATACCTTCTACATCATCGGCACGGCCGCCGGCCCGCATCCGTATCCGGCGATGGTCCGTGATTTCCAGTGCATCATCGGCAATGAAACCCGTGAGCAGATGCAGGAAATGGAAGGCCGTCTGCCCGACAGCCTGGTCGCGTCCATCGGCGGCGGGTCGAACGCCATCGGCCTGTTCCATCCGTTCCTGGATGACGACAGCGTCAAGATTATCGGGGTCGAAGCCGCCGGCCACGGGATTGAAAGCGGCGAGCATTGTGCGTCCCTGAACGGGGGGCGTCCGGGTGTGCTGCATGGCAACCGCACCTACCTGCTGCAGGACGAAGACGGCCAGATCAAGGACGGCTATTCGATTTCGGCCGGTCTCGACTATCCGGGGATCGGTCCGGAGCATGCATGGCTCCGTGATATCGGGCGTGTCGAATACGTTTCCGTAACCGATTTGGAAGCCCTCGAAGCCTTCAAGATCTGCACGGCCATGGAAGGGATTATCCCGGCTCTGGAGCCCTGCCACGCGCTGGCGCACGTTGCCAAAATCGCACCCGACCTGCCCAAAGATCACCTCATGGTGATGAACATGTGCGGCCGTGGTGACAAAGACATTTTCGCCGTTGCCGAGCGCTTCGGCTTTGATATGTGAGCCGGACGACATGACGCAACAACCCGAAACCCGCATCGCACGACGGTTCGCCGCCCTGAAAAAGGAAGGCCGGTCCGGTTTTATCACCTTCACCACAGCCGGTGACCCTGATCTGGAAACGTCAGCTAGAATTCTCGACGGCATCGCCGAGGCGGGGGCTGACCTGATCGAGATCGGCGTGCCGTTCTCCGACCCGATGGCCGACGGCCCGGCGATTCAGGCCAGTTCGCTCCGCGCCATCAAAGGCGGCATGACGCTGCGAAAAACCCTGGCGATGGTTGCCGAATTCCGTAAAAAGGATGACGACACACCGATCATCCTCATGGGCTATTACAACCCGATCTATATATACGGTGTGGACAGTTTCCTGACAGACGCCAAGAAGGCCGGCGTCGATGGGCTGATCGTCGTCGACCTGCCGCCGGAAGAAGAGACGGAGCTGTGCCTGCCGGCACTGAATGCCGGGATCAACTTCATCTATCTGACGGCGCCGACGACCACCGACAAGCGCCTGCCCCGGGTTCTGGAACATGCATCCGGCTTCGTCTATTTCGTATCGATCACCGGGATCACCGGGACACGGACGGCGAAAACCACGGATGTCGCCGGACATGTCGGCCGTATCCGGGCGCAGACCGATCTGCCGGTGGCTGTCGGTTTCGGTATCCGTACGCCGGAACAGGCGGCGGAAATTGCGCGTGTCGCTGATGCCGCGGTTGTCGGTTCGGCGCTGGTTGACCAGATCACGGCAAACCTTGATGATAACGGAAAGCCGGGTCCCGGAACGGTCGATGCGGTTCTCAACCTTGTCGCCGCACTTGCCCAAAGTGTCCGCAACGCGCACAAAACGGAGAAAGCCTCTTGAGCTGGATTGCCAATTTTGTCCGTCCGAAACTTCGCGAGCTTGTCGGCGGGCGGAAAGAGGTCCCCGATAATCTTTGGCACAAGTGCCCCAACTGCGGGCAGATGATTTTTCATCGCGATCTGACCAAGAATCTGCGCGTCTGCCAGCATTGCGATCACCACATGCGGCTCGGTGCCAAAGAACGGCTCGACATGCTGTTCGACGAAGGTGCCTATGAGAAAGTCGAACTTCAGGCGCCGGTGACGGACCCGCTGAAGTTCCGCGACATCAAGCGTTATACGGACCGTCTCAAGGAAGCGCAGTCCAAGACCAAGGCCAAGGACGCGATCCTCGTCGCGCATGGACGGGTCGGCGGCATTCAGACCGTGATGGCGGCATTCGATTTCTCGTTCATGGGCGGGTCCATGGGGCTTGCCGTGGGTGAAGGCGTGCTGACAGCGGCCCGCCTGGCCGTCATGCAGCAGGCGCCGCTTGTCGTGCTGACGTCATCCGGTGGCGCCCGCATGCAGGAAGGCATCCATTCCCTGATGCAGTTGGCCCGAACCACCATCGCCGTCGAAGAAGTCCGCGAAGCCGGGTTGCCGTATATCGTGATCCTCTGTGATCCGACAACCGGCGGCGTCTCGGCGTCGTTTGCCATGCTCGGCGACATCCATATCGCGGAACCGGGCGCGGTCATCGGTTTTGCCGGTCAACGGGTAATCGAGCAGACAATCCGCGAAACCCTGCCCGAAGGGTTTCAGCGTGCCGAATATCTTTTTGAACACGGCATGGTCGACATGGTCGTGTCACGTTGCGATCTGCGGGAAAAACTGGCGCAGGTCATCAACCTGCTGATGGCACCCGGCAAGGCCGGTGAACTTGTCCCGTTCCGGGGTGAAGACGGCCTCGACGGTGAAATCCTGCCCCCGGCCAAGGGCGGCAAGACCGCCGTCGGCGAAAAAGAGGACGGCACTGAAAGCCGTGACGACGGCTAGAGCCCATTTAAGTAAACCCCGGTTATTCCGACGAGACGGTTTCGGGCCGTCTCCAGAAACGAGGACGATGGACATGCCTCGGCATATTCGAGGACGCGTGACGCAGAGACGGCCCGAAACCGTCCGTCCCGTCCGGGTTTTGCCCTGGCGGGCCCCCGCGGCGTCGGAACGCTTGCCCGATACGAAGGTATCGCGCTGTGCACCCCTCCTGTCGGGCCGCCCAGCCAGGAACGAAACGGAACTGATCGGGATTTACTTAAATGGGCTCTAGGAGCGACGCGACGCTGAAGCGTCTTCTTTCGCTGCATCCAAAACTCGTCGATTTATCACTGGGCCGGATGGAGCGGCTTTTGGCCGCACTCGGCCATCCCGAACGGCAATTGCCGCCCGTGGTCCATGTCACCGGTACCAACGGGAAAGGTTCCGTACTGGCTTTTCTGTGCGCGATGCTCGAAGCGGCAGGACTCAGAGTGCATGTCTATACCTCACCGCATCTGGTTCGGTTTCACGAACGCATCCGGCTTGCCGGTGAGCTGATCGATGAAGATGACCTCGATAAGCTTTTGCAGGAATGCGAAACCGCCAATAACGGTGAAGCAATCACCTTTTTTGAAATCACCACGGCAGCAGCCTTTCTGGCATTTTCCCGTGTGCCGGCGGATGTGGTTCTGCTTGAAAACGGTTTGGGTGGCCGGCTCGACGCGACCAATGTGGTCGCGGGTCCGGCGGCGACAGGAATTACACCCGTTTCGCTGGATCACCAGCAGTTCCTTGGCAACAGTCTCGCCGAAATTGCCACGGAAAAAGCCGGCATCATCAAGCCGGGCGTGCCATGCATCGTCGGTCCGCAACTGGCCGATGCGATGGACGTGATCGTCGGTCATACCGATGCCCGCGAAGCCCCGCTACTGGAATGGGGGGTGAACTGGCGGGCGCATGAGAATGATGCCGGGGACGGCATGGTGCTGGAACATCAGGGCACGCGGCTCGAATTGCCGTTGCCGGCTTTGCCGGGAGAGCATCAGATTGCCAATGCCGGACATGCGGCCGTCATCGCACGCACATTGACGATGTTCGATATCACGGACGCGCACATTGCGGCGGGTCTCCGCAATGTATCGTGGCCGGGAAGATTACAGCAGCTGCATAACGGGCCGGTTATCGATCTGCTGCCCGCCGGATGGGAGGTCTGGCTCGACGGGGGGCATAACCCGGATGCCGGCGAAACCATCGCCCGTTACATTCGTCGTTTCTGGCAGGACAAACCGGTTTATCTGATTGCCGGGATGATCAACTCGAAACAGCCGAAAGGCTATTTCTCGCCGCTGGCCGATCTTGTGGAAAGCGTTCACTGCGTGACCATCCCGAGGGAAGAGGCAGCTATTCCGGCAGCCGAATTAGCCCGGATCGCGGCGGCTGCCGGATTGAAGGCAGCGGCCTCTGAAACCCTGATTGATGCGGCGCGTGAGATCGCTTCAGATGCGAAAACAGAGGGCGCCCGGTTACTGATCTGCGGATCGCTGTATTTTGCCGGCTCGGTGCTTGCGGATCATCAGTGACAATAATGAGAATGATTATCATTTGCACTCATTAAAAAATGTGCTATTCCTGATCCTGCAGCCACGGGAGGGGATAAAAAATGACGAATCTGCGAACAAACGAAAACCGCATCACATGTAACGATGAGACACGATTTTGCCGTCCGGAATCGCTGTTGCTGGACAGTTTTCGCCTGTGGTCTCAAAGCCCGGAAAATCTCACATACATTCGCCGGCGTCTGAGTCATGAACTGGGGGTGGCCGCGGGGGAACGCGCCGCCAAAGCCATCAAGTTACTGGGTCATATTCTGGGCGTCCAGACCCGCCGCACTTTTTACCTGATGCGGCCGGGCAGTATCGGTGTTACGGCGGATGAGCGGGCTTTACTGGCTATGATCGGCGCTGTTCTTCATGACCGCAGACCGCATGCCAATGCGATCGCCATGCTGATGTTGCCGGTTGCCTGTCATGGCACGGTGCTGGCCGTAGCCGGTGAACTCGGTCGTTCGTTCATGTCGGGCGGCCTGCTGATCGCGCCGCCAAGAGACGCGGTCACGCCAACGGCTTTCAGCAGGGAAATCCGCGCCGTCGCCTGATCGTTCAGCCGAACTTGGAGAGCCGTTTCGGCCCCTTGCTGGTGGGTGGATCGCTATCCGGGTCCGGGGGGGCAAGGGTGATCTTGCCGCATTGGGCACAAATTTCTGAATGCGATGAAATCTTCCGATAGCCTGCTCTGAGGATCGCCGCCGCTTCCTTCTTGCTCAGGCCAAGATCTTCCTGCAGATGATGCAGCTGAACGTGTTCATCTTCATCGATCACGCCGTCTTCGAGGACATCGTCTACAAGTTTCTCGTATTGCTTGCGGCGTTGATGAAGCGCTTCATTGAAGCCCGAGGCCAGAATCCCTGCAGGCAACGCCACCATACCGACACTTATGATGCCGATGACGGACGCACACAGCCGACCGACCAGTGTCTGTGGGACCACATCGCCATAGCCGATGGTGGTCATTGTGACGACAGCCCACCATAGCGCATGCGGGATAGAAGCGAACGCTTCCGGCTGGGTCGTGTGTTCGGCCAGGTAAGTGATACTGGCGGCGATGGTGATCATAAGTAAAAGCACGAAAAGAGCCGCGGAAATGATCGGCCCTTCGTCGCGGAGCACCTGGAACAGCAGGTTCATGGAATTCGCGTACCGGGTCAGTCTGAAAGCACGGAGCAGACGAAGCGCCCGCAGCATCCGCAGATCGACACCAATCAGCGAGCCCAGGAAAAACGGCAGGATGACGATCAGGTCAATGAGTGCGAGCGGAGAGAAGATGAACCGGATACGCCCCTTGACGGCGGATTTGTACCGGGGGTTCTTGCTTTCCACCGCTGACCAGACGCGCAAAGCGTATTCAAACGTGAAGAAGGCGACGGAGAAACCTTCGAAGGCGTCGAAGTACGAGCCGTATTCGGCATATACCTCCGGTATGGATTCAAGGATGACAGCGAATACATTGAGCGAGATCAGGGAGATCAGAAACAGATCGACAAACCTGGCCAGCGGTTCATCGGCGTGTCCGGCATCCAGCAGTAGATATATCCGTCTCCGCATTTTACCCCCCAGAGTGATGCATGGCTTCAACCCTAACCGGACTCTATCGGGAGGTGAAGCGTGGTATTGTGACAGAAGGTATCAGGCCGTTATTTGGCCGTTATTTGCATGTGTGTTTTATTCACGCCTGAACGCCGCAACGGCCAGTAAAGCCCAGCCGGCCATCATGATCATGCCACCGGTCGGCGCCAGTCCCTGAATGGGGACAATGCCGTCGATGACGAAAACGTACAAAGAAACGGCAAAAGCCAATGACCCGGTGATCAGCAGCCAGCCGCAAAACCGCGCCAGCAGGCTGTTCCGCCCGGTTTTCCGGCTCGCGACCCAGGCACAGGCAAATGCCCCCAAGGCATGCCACATCTGATAGGCGACACCGGTCTGCCAGATATCGACGAGGCTCGGCTCCTCACCGAGCCCGTGTGCACCATAGGCCCCCAGCCCGACCGCAGCGGCCGCGGACAATGAGGCGGCGGCGCACAAAATATCACGCTGGCCACCGGCAGCGCTCATGTCAGGGGTTCCATGCGGCGGATGGCGTCAACAACGGCGTCCTCGAACGGGCTCGCCGCCATGTCATCCAGACCTTCCAGTGCATCGATAAAGCTGTTCACGTCTTTTTCGAGGATGCCCATGGTGTTGGCCGGATCATAACCTTCTGCGGCCCAGTCGATTTTCTGCAGATTATCCCCATACCATGTCGCCCCCGAGGATGTCCGCATCACATCGAGCAGCTTCGCAGCATCAATCCCATACCCGGCGGCGGCCTTGAGGGCAAGGCGGACGGCAACAACCCCCGCGGCGGCACACAGATTGTTGGCAACCTTGCAGGCGGCACCGGCACCGACGGGCCCCAGGTGATGTACCTCGGTGCCCATGGCCTCGAAGGCGGGCATCAGCACCTGCACGTCATCCGCGTCACCACCGACCATGAAGGTCAGGCTGGCGTCCCGGGCGCGATATGGTGCGCCGGACATGGGCGCATCAATCACCGTGATGCCGTCGGGGACGCGCTCTGCAACCTCGCGAATGAACCGGGGTGACAGGGTCGATGACAGGATCAGCGTTTCGGGGTGATCGGGACCGGTCAGGATCGCCTGATCGGTAAACAGCAGGGCGTTGGTTTCGGCGATGTCGCGGACCACGCTGATAAGGATGTCCGACTTGGCGGCAAAGGCCTTCGGGTCGCCCAGCATCCGGTTTTTCATGTCATCGGAAGCCGGGACGGGGTGGATATCATAACCCCAGACGTCAAATCCCGCACGAAGCAGGTTCTCCGCCATCGGCAGGCCCATGGCGCCGCACCCGGCGACGCCGATGACCTGATCGCTTAAGCGGCTCATGGTTTGGTGCCTGCGTTTTGAACCAGATGCGTGAACAGCTTGAAGTTCGGGTCGCCGTCTTCGATGAAAAACTCCGGATGCCACTGCACGCCGATGGCAAACCGCCGGTCCGGCAGTTCGATCGCCTCGACGATCCCGTCCGGGGCACGCGCACTGACGACGATGCCCTCAGGGATATCCCTCAGCGCTTCATTGTGTGCCGTGTTGACGGCGATTTCCGATAGCCCCGTGATCTGATGCAGCCGCGTGCCGTTCGCAACAGTGACGGTATGTGCCGGCTCCTCGGCAGGCTTTTCGTTCAGGTGATCAACGGCGCAGTCCAGCTCCTTGGCGATGTCGTCATAGACCGTGGCACCCCGAGCGACGGCCATGACCTGCATCCCGGCGCAGATCCCGAGCGTCGGTAGGTCGCGCTGCAGGGCATCGGTCATTAACGTACGCTCGAATGCATAACGGGGGTGCACGGCTTCACCGTTGGCCGGATGGCCGTAGACTTCGGCCGGAAACGGATAGAACCCGCCCGGGACGATCAGGCCGTCCAGCGCTGACAGGTAATCGCTTCTGGCATCTTCGATATACGGCATGCCGACCGGCAGCCCGCCGGCTTTCCAGACGGCGTCGAAGTATGCGGTACGAAGTGCATAATGCGGGCGTTTCGAAAACGAGCCCGACGTTTCATAGTCGAGGAGGATGCCGATTAGGGGGCGGTTGGTCATAGGGGGATTCTAGAACCGGTAAACCTATTTGCAAAGCATCCCCTCTCCCTTGGGAGAGGGGATGGTAAGATATTACTCGCCCGCGGTCTTGAGTCCCGCGGCTTCGTCGAGCGTGACCGGATGTTCGAGTTTGCCGATCATCTCCTTCGGCACGATCTGGCGGAATTTGGGCAGTTCGCGATTCCAGTCGTTCAGAAGACGGAGCGAATGCCTGGAATGTGTCCGTTTGACGTGCTGCTGTATCTGTACCTTGAGCACATCCTGCCAGTATTCTGTCTCGACCGATTGCCAGATGATGGTCTCCGGGTTGGCCTGAAGATCGAACTTCCCTGCGGGGTCATAGACGAAGGCCATGCCCCCGGTCATGCCGGCGCCGAAGTTCGGTCCGACGTCGCCCAGGATAACGACAAGTCCGCCCGTCATATATTCACAGCCGTTCGAGCCGCAGCCTTCGACCACTGCCGTTGCACCGGAATTGCGGACGCAGAAGCGTTCCCCGGCCTGACCGGCGGCGAACAGACGCCCGGCCGTTGCACCATAAAGTACGGTGTTGCCGATGATGGTGTTCTTCTCGCTTTCCAGTGGGCTGGAGACCGGCGGGCGCAGGACGATGGTGCCGCCCGAGAGACCCTTGCCGACATAGTCGTTGGCATCGCCCAGTACTTCCAGTGCCAGACCCTGCACGGCGAACGCGCCGAGGGACTGTCCGGCGGAACCCCGCAGACGCACCGTCAGATGGTTGTGGTCCAGTCCGGTCATGCCGAACTTGCGGGTGATCAGCGAGCTGGTCCGCGCCCCGACGGCACGGTGGGTGTTTCGGATCGCATAGGTCAGCTGCATCTTTTCGCCGTGCTGGAAGGTCTGCATGGCATCCTTGATGATCTGTGCATCCAGCGTGTCCGGTACTTCGTTGCGGCCTTCGCCGTCGTAGTAACGGGGATAGCCGCCGTGGTCGGCCTGCTGCAGCAGCGGGTTCAGGTCGAGATCGTCGAGATGCGCGGCACCCCGGCTGACCTGCGCCAGCAGATCGGAGCGTCCGGTGATTTCCTGCAGGGATTCGTAACCGAGGCCGGCAAGAATTTCACTGACTTCTTCGGCGACGAACGTGAACAGGTTGACGACCTTTTCCGGCGTGCCGGTGAATTTCTCGCGTAACGCCTCATCCTGTGTGCAGACGCCGACCGGGCAGGTGTTGGAGTGGCACTGGCGCACCATGATGCAGCCCATGGCCACCAGCGATGCGGTGCCGATCCCGAATTCATCGGCGCCGAGCATGGCGGCCATAACAACATCACGCCCGGTCTTGATGCCGCCGTCGACCCGCAGTTTCACTTTGTGGCGGAGCCGGTTCAGCGTCAGCACCTGGTTGGCTTCGGACAGGCCCATTTCCCAGGGGATGCCGGCATATTTGATGGAGCTTTGCGGGCTGGCCCCGGTGCCGCCGTCATGGCCTGAAATCAGGATGACGTCGGCTTTCGCCTTGGCGACGCCGGCGGCGATGGTGCCGACACCCGAACGCGCAACCAGCTTCACGCAGACGCTGGCGTCAGGATTGATCTGCTTCAGATCATAAATCAGCTGCGCCAGATCCTCGATCGAATAGATATCATGATGCGGCGGCGGGCTGATCAGGGTAACGCCCGGTGTTGCATGGCGCAGCTTGGCGATCATGCCGGAAACCTTGAAGCCCGGCAGCTGACCGCCTTCACCCGGTTTCGCACCCTGTGCCACCTTGATTTCGATTTCGCGGCAGTTGTTGAGATATTCCGCCGTCACCCCGAAGCGGCCCGATGCGACCTGCTTGATGGCGCTGGACGGGTTGTCGCCGTTGGGACGCGGCTGGAACCGCGCCGGGTCTTCGCCGCCTTCACCGGAATCCGACTTGGCGCCGATCCGGTTCATGGCGATGGACAGGGTTTCGTGCGCTTCGGGGCTGAGTGCGCCCAGTGAAATGCCGGGGGCGACCAGACGCTTTCTGATTTCCGTGACGCTTTGCACCTGTTCGACCGGCACCGATTTGCGGTCCGGTTTGAAAGCCAACAGATCGCGGAGAAAGATCGGCTGACGGGCATGCACGCCTTCGGAAAATTTCTTGTAGAGCGAATAGGACTCACTGCCGACGGCGGATTGCAGAATATGGATCAACTGGCCGTCGTGGCCGTGGCGTTCGCCGCCGGAGCGAAACTTGTAGAAGCCGCCGACCGGGAGCGGGATCGCGTCCTTGCTGAACGCCGACCTGTGCATGGCGGCGACATTGCGCTTGATGCCGGGCAGGCCGATACCGGAAATACGCGACGCCATGCCGGGGAAGAACTCCGCAACCAGCGCACGAGACAGCCCGACCGCTTCAAAACAGTATCCGCCGCGATATGAACTGAGAACGCCGATGCCCATTTTAGACATGATCTTCAAAAGACCCTGATCGATGGCGTCCTTGTAGTTGTCGACCGCCTGTTCGACGCTGAGACCTTCAAGAAGGCCGCGCCGGGCACGGTCATAGATCGCTTCTTCGGTCAGGTAGGCATTGACCGTGGTCGCACCGACGCCGATCAGCACGGCGAAGTAATGCACGTCCAGACATTCCGATGAGCGCACGTTGATCGAGGTGAAGGTACGCAGTTCCTCGCGAACGAGGTGCGTATGCACACCCCCGGCGGCCAGGATCATCGGCACCGGCGCACGCTCGGCATTTGCATTCATGTCGGAAAGAACCAGGTGGGTCTTCCCGGCACGGACGGCGGCTTCCGCTTCCGAGCGGATGCGCTGCAGGGCATCGGTCAACGCTCCCGGGCCTTCGGGCACGAAGGTGCAGTCGACTTCGGCGGCGGTGTCGCCCATGTACCGTTTCATGGCTTCGAAGGCTGCGTTCGACAGCACCGGGCTTTCGAGCTGCAACAGGTCGCACTGGCTCGGTTCCTCGTCGAGGATGTTGCCAAGGTTGCCGAGCCGGGTTTTGAGGCTCATCACCCGGCGTTCGCGCAGGCTGTCGATGGGCGGGTTGGTGACCTGCGAAAAGGCCTGGCGGAAGAAATGGTGCATACCACGGTATTTGTCCGACAGCACCGCCAGCGGCGCATCGTCGCCCATGGAACCGATGGCTTCCTTTCCGCCTTCGATCATCGGCTGCAGGATCATTTCCATGTCTTCCATGCTCAGACCGAAGCAGTGCTGGCGGCGGCGCAGTTCTTCCGGGTTCAGCATGCTGCCCTTGACGTCGGCAGCTTCGATAATGTCATCAAGCGCCGTCGTGCGTTCCGTCCACTTGGCGAAATCGGCACGGGACGCGATCAGGGATTTCAGCTCTTCGTCATGGAAGAATTTGCCGCTCTCGAGATCGATACCGATCATGCCGCCGGGACCGACGCGGCCTTTCTCGGTGATGGTGCTGTCCGGAATTTCAACCATCCCGGCTTCGGAGCCGACAATCAACAGGCCGTCATTCGTGGTCACGAAACGCATCGGGCGAAGACCGTTCCGGTCCATCCCGGCAACGACCCAGCGCCCGTCATGGGCACAGATCGCAGCAGGGCCATCCCACGGCTCGAGCACGGCGTTGCAGTAGGAAAACAGGGCTTCATGCTCGGGCGGCATGGTCTTGTTCTGGGCGATGGATTCCGGGATCGTCATGGCCTTGACCATCGGCGCCGGGCGGCCGGCGCGGCAAAGCAGTTCGAAGACGCTGTCGAGCGCTTCGGAGTCGGAGCTCCTGGACGGCACGATGGGTTTCAGATCCTCGATGTTCTCTCCGAACAGGTCGGACGCCATCTTCGGTTCATGCGCTTTCATCAGCTTGACGTTGCCGGTCAGCGTATTGATCTCGCCGTTATGCGCGAGCATGCGGAACGGCTGGGCCAGGCGCCATGTCGGGAAGGTATTGGTCGAATAGCGCTGGTGATAGATCGCGAAATTGGAAATGAAGCGGTCATCCAGCAGATCCGGATAGAAAGACGTCAGCTGTTCCGCCAGGAACATGCCCTTGTAGACGACGGACCGGCAGCTCAGCGAACAGATATAGAAATCATTGATGTGCTCGGCGAGAACCCGGCGTTCGATCCGGCGGCGGACGACGTAAAGATCGCGCTCGAAATCCTCATAGGAAATGTCGGCCTTCGTCGACAGCATGATTTGTTCGATTTCCGGGCGCGTGGCGTTGGCTTTCTCGCCGATGACTTCAACGTTGATCGGCACCTGCCGCCAGCCGTAAATGCCGTAGCCGGCACGCAGCACTTCCGTTTCAACGATGGACCGGCAGACTTCCTGCGCGCCGAGATCGGCTTTCGGCAAAAAGATCATGCCGACTGCGATTTTGTCGTCACCCGGCTCGTGGCCGGTATGGCGGATGTGTTCTTTCACGAACTCCCACGGAATCTGCACGTGGATGCCGGCCCCGTCGCCGGTCTTGCCGTCCGCATCGACGGCGCCGCGGTGCCAGATTTTTTTCAGAGCCTCGATCGCGGCTTCGACGACGCGCCGGGTCGGCTGACCATCGACGGCGGCAATCATGCCGACGCCGCATGAAGCATGCTCGTCGGCGGGATCATACATCCCGGTTTCGGCAAGCCGTTTGGAATCACGCTCGAAGCTGGCGACGAATTCCGCCGCTGTTTCGGTCACGTTTTCAATGTACTTGCTCATTGCTGTTTCTCCGGGTTTTCGAGGAACGAGGCGAAGACTTCTTCCCCCGTCATGGACGGTATATCGCCGGCAAAATCGTAATAGGCGGGTTTTTCATCGATAAAAATCTGCCCTGAAACTTTAATGACAGTCTGATCGTCATAGGCTCCCACCATGACGAAATACTGGGGCGTTTCACCCTTCAGGCGATAGAAAAGATTGCTGCCGCAGTTCTTGCAGAAACCGCGTTCGGCCCAATCGGAGCTTTCAAACCAGGTAATGGCCTCTGCGCCGGAAATTTCCGGCACACCCTTGAGATGTGCGGCGATGCCCGGGCCACCGCCCCAGCGGCGGCATATCGCGCAGTGGCAGATGGCGACTTCCGAAACCGGCTCGGAGGTAAATTTGACGCTGCCGCAAAGGCACTGACCGTGTGCGTTGTTGCTCATGTCACGTTCCTCATGCCGCATCGGCACGCTGGGCGCGTGCCTGCAGATAGGCATGGATCCCGTCGGCGGCATCGCGGCCGTCCTTGATTGCCCAGACAACGAGCGACGCGCCCCGGTAGATGTCCCCGGCGGCGAAAACGCCGTCCAGTTCGGTCATTTTCGTCGGTTCGGAAACCTTGACCGTACCCCATTTGGACACGCCGAGTTCTGGCGCGCCGAACAGGGTCGGCAGATCTTCCGGATCGAAGCCAAGCGCCTTGATGGCGATATCGGCGTCGATATTGAAACTGGAGTCGGGAATAGGCTCAGGGGTCTGGCGGCCCGTAACGTCGGCGACGCCCAGATGCATGCGGTGTGCGCGGACGGCTTCGACCTTGTCGTCACCCAGAAACGCCTCGGGTGCCGACAGCCAGACAAACTCGACGCCTTCTTCCTCGGCGTTGGAGACTTCACGCTGCGAGCCCGGCATATTGGCGCGGTCGCGGCGATACAGGCACTTCACGGATTTCGCCCCCTGTCGGACGGCAGTGCGGACGCAATCCATCGCCGTGTCGCCGCCGCCGATGACGACCACGTTCTTGCCGTCGGCATTCAGCGTGCCGTCGTCAAACGCGGGCACGGAATCGCCAAGGCCCTTGCGGTTGCTGGCGGTCAGATAATCCATCGCCGCGAAGATGTTTTTCAGGCCCGATCCGGGTGCCTGCAGCTCTCGTCCCTTGTAGACGCCGGTAGCAATCAGGACCGCATCGTGCTTTTCGCGCAACTCGGCCAGAGATGCATCGCGGCCGACCTCGAAATTCTGATGATAGACGACGCCGCCGTCTGCCAGCAGCCTGGTGCGGCGCTCGACGATGTCCTTTTCCAGCTTGAAGTTGGGGATGCCGTAGATCAGCAGCCCGCCCATGCGGTCATAACGGTCATAGACATGAACTTTGTAGCCCATGGTACAGAGACGGTCCGCTGCGGCGAGACCGGCAGGGCCGCCGCCGATGATGCCGACGGAAAGACCCAGGTTGGCGCGGGGCGCAGGGGCCGTGACCCAGCCTTCCTTCCAGGCGGTGTCGGTAATGTATTTTTCAACGGCGCCGATGGTGACGGTGCCGTGCCGGGACTGCTCAAGCACGCATGAGCCCTCACAGAGCCGGTCCTGCGGACAGATACGGCCGCAGACTTCGGGAAAGGTGTTGGTGGCCTGAGACGTTTCATAGGCTTCCTGCAGGCGGCCTTCAGTGGCAAGGCGCAGCCAGTCGGGGATGTTGTTCTGCAGCGGGCAATGCACCTGGCAATAGGGGATGCCGCACTGTTCACAGCGCGATGCCTGTTCGACGGCGGCCTCTGGCGCGTATTCATCGTAGATCTCGTCGAAATCGGTCCGGCGCTGTTCGGCGGCCCGCTTGTCGGGCATGGTGCCGTTGATCTTGATGAACTGTTGCATACGGTCTGGCATGGTCACTCCCCGATATGGCGCCCTGAAAATGTCTGCTATTGTCTGCAGCTCGGCGTTAAGCCGTAACCCGTCAGACAAAGAGCCCCTGTTGGCGGGGCCCAGGCTGCTGTTATCAACGTCATTCCGCTTAATAGGTCAGCATCTTTTACTAATTATTGAGCGCTGACGCAATAAGATTGTGTCAGAATCTATCTAATATCGCAATTGTTTCGTTGCATGAGTGTAATTAGTACCATAAAGAGACTAAATTGTCGATTGGCACACACGGTCAATCGCGCTATGTGTCACAAGACCTTGCGAGGGCTGACCATGCCGATCCTACATCTTGTCATTTTGGCTGCTATACAGGGCATTACAGAGTTTCTGCCGATCAGCTCGTCCGGGCATCTGGTGCTGGTGCCGGTGTTCCTCGGCTGGTCGGATCAGGGCCTGATGATGGATATCGCCGTGCATGTGGGCACGCTTCTGGCGGTCATTCTGTATCTCTACAAGGACGTCGGGGCCATGCTGGGGGGGGTGGGCCGGGCTCTCAAAGGGCGCCGCGATCCGGGGGCAAAACTGTTTATGCTGCTGGTTGTCGGCACCATTCCTGTCATCGGCGCGGGATTTGCCCTGCATCATTATGCGCCGGGTATGTTCCGCGACATGCAGGTGATTGCCTGGGCGACACTCGGCTTCGGGATCCTGTTGTGGATCGCCGATCAGATCGGTATGACCGTGCGCCGGATCGAGCATCTGGGTTTTTTCGATGTCATCCTGATCGGCCTGGCCCAGTGTCTGGCGCTGATCCCCGGGACCAGCCGTTCGGGGATTACCATGACGGCCGCCCGGTTTATCGGCATGGAGCGCCCGGACGCGGCGCGCTTTTCCATGCTGCTGTCGATACCGGTGATCATTGCCGCGGGAACGCTGAGCGGGATTGATCTCTATAAAAGCGGAAATATACAGCTTGCGGCGGACGTCTTCGTTGCCGCCGGCCTCGCTTTCATCTTCGCGTTGATCGCCATTGCCCTGATGATGGCCTGGCTCAAGCGGGCATCCTTTACCCCGTTCGTCGTTTACAGGATCGGCCTCGGCTGCTTTTTGCTGGCAGTTGTCTACGGCGTCTTGTGACCGGTTACATCTTTGTCCTGGCGGCGGGCCTGTGCGCCGGGGCGCTCAGCGCCATTGTCGGCACCGGGGCGTCAATCATCCTGCTGCCGATCCTGATCCTGGAATACGGCCCGCAACAGGCGGTGCCGATCATGGCGGTCGCTGCCGTCATGGGGAACATCGGCAAGTCGCTGGCCTGGTGGCGGGACATCGACTGGCGGGCTTTCTGGGCCTACTCCGTTTTCGGCATTCCTGGCGCGGCGCTTGGGGCGCGGACGCTGCTGGTTCTGCCGGCCAGTATCGTCGAAATATCGCTGGGCATCTTTTTTCTGGCCCTTATCCCGATGCGCCGCTGGATGCGTGTCCGGGATATGCATATGCCGCTGTGGCAGCTGGCGGTTGCCGGCGGTGTGATCGGGTTTCTGACCGGTATCGTGCTGTCGACGGGGCCGTTGAGCATTCCGGCGTTCGGCGCCGTCGGCCTGTCCAAGGGCGCGCTGCTGTCGACCGAAGCCGTGGCCTCGCTGGGGCTGATGATTTCGAAGGCAGCCACGTTTCAGGTGCTGGGGGCGTTGCCGTGGCCGCAGATCGTACAGGGCCTGATCGTCGGTGCATCCATGATCGTGGGGTCGTTTGCCGCCAAGCGGGTGGTCGACAGAATGAGCGTCAAAACGTTCGAGAACATGCTCGACGTGATGCTGATCATCGCTGCCGTCACCATGCTGTGGACCGGGATCGGCGCGGCCTAGGGTCCTGACCCTAATAACCTTTCTTGATGTCGACGGTATTGAGCGGCAGCTGACCGGCCTCGATCCGCTTGATGTTTTCTTCCATCCAGTCGGCGGCGCTCGACGGGACCGTCAGCGACGCCATGTGCGGCGTGACGGTGACTTTGGGATGCGTCCAGTACGGGTGATCCGCGGGCAGCGGTTCGGTATGAAACACATCAAGCGTGGCGGCATTGATGTGTTCGCTGTCCAGCGCCGCCAGAAGGTCGTCGTCGACGACATGCGGGCCGCGTGCACAGTTGATCAGGTCGGCGCCTTTGGGCAGTGCAGCCAGGGTATCCTTGTTGATGATCCCCCGCGTGCCCTCGGTGAGGGGGAGCAGGATCACCAGAATCTGCGTGCGGTTCAGAAACGGAATCAGGCCGTCCTCGCCATGAAACGAGGTCACGCCTTCTATGTGCTTCTCCGTCCGCGACCAGCCGGCGACATCGAAGCCCAGCGCGGCGACCTTTCTGGCAGCATCGCCGCCCAGTTCCCCGAGACCGAGAAAGCCGACTTTCTTGTCGCGGGTGTCTGTCTGGCGCATCTGCTTCCAGGTGCCGTTAGATGTCCAGTTGAGGTAGACCCCCATGCGGCGGTGATAATGGATGACCCAGTAAAGGACGTACTCGCTCATCCCCTCGGTCAGGCACCGGTCCACGAGGCGGACAACCGGCACGTTTTCCGGCAGGTCGGTATCACTCAGGATGCCGTCGACACCGGCCCCCAGTGAAAGGATGCCCTTGAGGTTCGGAAAGGTTTTCAATTCGCCGACCGGCGGCCGCCAGACGATGGCGTAATCATAGCTTTCCTTGTCCCGGGTTTCGTCGGGCCAGACATCGAAGCCGGCATCGGGAAATTTCTCCAGCATCGCTTCACGCCAGGCCTGAGCTTTGTCGGCGGCGGACAGGAACATGAACTTCATTGTTTTTACCTTATTCATCATGGTCGTCATCCTCGCGCGGCGAGGATCCAGATTACAGATCACATGGTTCCCGCTTGCGCGGGAATGACGAGGTTGGTGTCTTTATCTACCTTTGTGTCGGGAAAGGGTGCGTTTATCAAGTCGAGATGGGGCAGATATGGCTTTTTAAAAACTAGGTGCTGACCACGCCGGTGTCGTCGGCGGTGAGGTTCAGCGCGGCGGCCAGCAGGGCTTTGGTATAGGGCTCTCGGGGCGCATCGAAGATTTTCTCGGCGGGGCCCTGTTCGACGACACGCCCGTCTTTCATCACCACCACATCGTGGGCCATGGCGCGGACGACCTTGAGATCGTGACTGATGAACATGTACGCGAGGTCATGTTTTTTCTGCAGATCGCGCAGCAACTCGACGATCTGTGCCTGTACCGACATGTCGAGTGCACTTGTCGGTTCATCCAGGACGATGAACCTGGGTTTGAGAACAAGGGCGCGGGCAATAGCGATGCGCTGGCGCTGACCGCCGGAAAATTCGTGTGGGTATCGGTCCCGCATGGCGGGCTCCAGGCCGACCTCGACCAGGGTCTCGTCGATCATTTGGCGCCGTTCTTCTTCGGTGCCGATACTGTGGATGATCAGGCCTTCCTCGATGATCTGGCCGATGGACATTCGCGGGCTGAGCGAACCGTAGGGGTCCTGAAACACGATCTGCATCTGACGCCGCAATGGACGCAGTTCCTTCCAGCTCAGCCCCTGAACCGATGCACCTTCAAAGGTGATTTCGCCGGTCGAACGCTCAAGGCGGATCAGCGCACGCCCCAGCGTCGACTTGCCGGATCCGGATTCGCCGACGATCCCGACGGTATGACCGGCCCGGATATCGACGGAAATGCCGTCGACGGCCTTGATGTGGCCGACGGTCCGGCGCAGCACGCCCCGCTTGACGGGGAACCAGACACGGACGTCATCCCCCCTGAGGATCGTTGCGCCGCCGGGTGCGGGGTCGGGCCGGCCTTTCGGTTCGGCTGAGAGAAGGTGTTTCGTGTAGTCGTGGCTGGGCTGCGTGAAGACGGTTTCCGCATCACCGCTTTCGACAACCTTGCCGTGGTTCATCACCGAAACCGTATCGGCCATGCGCCGCACGATGCCGAGATCATGGGTGATCAGCAGCATCGCCATGCCCAGTTCAGCCTGCAGGTCTTTCAGAAGCTTCAGGATCTGCGCCTGAACGGTCACGTCCAGCGCGGTCGTCGGTTCGTCGGCAATCAGGATTTCCGGTTCGTTGGCGAGCGCCATGGCGATCATGATGCGCTGCTGCTGGCCGCCGGAAAACTCGTGGGGCAGGGCATGAAGCCGTTCCGTTGCGCTTTCGAGACCGACCAGCTGCAATAGCTCGATAACCCGGGCCCGTGCGGCATCCATGCTCATGTGCTTGTGGACCAGAAGCACTTCGGCGATCTGCTTTTCGATGGAATGCAGCGGGTTCAGGCTGTTCAGGGGTTCCTGAAAAATCATGGCGATCCGGTTGCCGCGGATCGAGCGCATGTAGCTTTCCGGTGCATGGCTGATCGGCTCGCCGGTGAACTCGATCCGCCCCGCCGGATGCCATGCATTGGGATAGGGCAGCAGCCGCATGATCGACAGCGCGGATACGGATTTGCCCGACCCGCTTTCGCCCACAAGCGCATGCGTGCGGCCGGCCTCGATATCGAATGAAACGCCTTCGACGGCCTTGACCTCTTTCGGACCGTGACCGAAGGAAACATGCAGGTCTTCGACGCTCAGGATTTTGCTCATCGGAAGGTTTTCCTCGGGTCGAAGGCATCGCGCACGGCTTCACCGATGAAGACCAGCAGCGACAGCATCAGCGACAGTATGATGAAAGCCGTGATGCCGAGCCATGGCGCATGCAGGTTGTTTTTGCCCTGATTCAGCAGTTCGCCCAAAGACGGCGATCCGGGGGGCAGCCCGAAGCCGAGAAAGTCGAGCGACGTCAGGATCGTCACCGACCCTGCAAGGATGAACGGCAACAGCGTCAGGGTCGCAACCATGGCGTTGGGCAGGATGTGCTTGAACATGATCACCAGATCGACGGCACCCAGCGCCCGCGCGGCACGCACATAATCGAAGTTTCGCGCCCGCAGAAATTCGGCGCGCACCACACCGACCAGCGAAACCCACTGAAACAGCAGCAACAAACCCAGCAACAGCCAGAAACTGGGCACGAAGACACTGGCCAGGATGATCAGCAGATATAGCTGCGGCATGGATGTCCATATTTCGATGAAGCGCTGACCGATCAGGTCGATCCAGCCCCCGAAATATCCCTGGGTCGCCCCCACGGCTATGCCGATGATGGAACTCAGGATCGTCAGCAGGACACCGAAGACGACGGAAATGCGAAACCCGTATATGGTCCGGGCCAGGACGTCGCGGCCCTGATCGTCGGTGCCGAGCCAGTTTTCTGCCGTTGGCCCATACGGGGCAGGCCCCGGCAGGTTCAGGTTCACGGTATCGTATGAAAACCGGATCAGCGGCCAGACCATCCAGCCCTTTTCGTTGATCAGGTCACGGACGAAGGGATCGCGGTAATCGGCTTCGGTCTGAAACTCGCCGCCGAATTCGGTTTCCGCGTAGGCGCTGAAGACGGGCATATAGGCGCCGCCGTCATACCAGACGAAAAATGGTTTATCGTTGGCGATGATTTCCGCGAACAGGCTGATGATAAACAGAAAGGCGAAAATCCAGAGCGAGACATAGCCGCGCCGGTTGGCCTTGAAGTTCTGTACGCGCCGGGCATTCAACGGCGACATGCGTTTGCCCAGGAAGCGGACATCCTGCTGTTTGGCGTCGTCGTTGTGGGTGGCAACGTCCATGTCACGCCTGCCTGCTTTCGAAATCAATCCGGGGATCGATGATGTGATACATGACATCCCCCAGAATGCCGAGGACAAGCCCCATCAGCGTAAAGAAGTAGAGGGTCGCGAACATCACCGGGTAATCGCGGTTAAGCGCGGCTTCGAACCCCAGCAGCCCAAGGCCGTCGAGCGAGAAAATGATCTCGGTAATCAGTGAGCCGGTGAACAGAATGCCGATGAACGCGCTTGGAAAACCGGCGATGACGATCAGCATGGCGTTGCGGAATATGTGACCGTAAAGCACGCGCTTTTCCGTCAGGCCCTTGGAGCGGGCGGTGACCACGTACTGCTTGTTGATTTCTTCCAGAAACGAATTCTTGGTCAGCATCGCGAGGCCGGCAAAGCCGCCGATCACCATAGAGACCACCGGCAATGTCATGTGCCAGAAGTAATCCAGTATCTGCTGACCTGTTGAGAGG
Source organism: Rhodospirillales bacterium (assembly GCA_040218645.1). GTDB lineage: Bacteria > Pseudomonadota > Alphaproteobacteria > Rhodospirillales > Casp-alpha2 > UBA4479. The sequence continues at coordinate 176,291 of JAVJQZ010000013.1, read as the reverse complement.
GTATCGAAATCTTCCGAGACCAGACCGCGAAGCGGGAACCAGTCGAAATAGCGTCCGCCCGCGAACAGCACGATCAGCAGGATCGCAAACAGAAATCCCGGGATCGCGTTGCCGATGATGACCACACCGGACGTCCAGACATCGAACCGTGACCCGTCGCGGACCGCCTTGGCGACGCCGAGCGGGATTGAAATCAGATACACAAGCAGCGTTGTCCAGAGCCCCAGCGATATGGACACCGGCATCTTCGAGAGCACCAGTTCGATGACGCTGGCATCCTTGAAGTAGCTGTTGCCGAAATCGAAGACCAGATAGTTCCTGAGCATCAGGAAAAACCGTTCGTGTGCCGGTTTGTCGAGGCCGAACTGCTGTTCCAGTTCCTTGATGAATTCCGGCGGCAGGCCCTGTGCACCTCTGTACTTGCTTTCAACCGTCCCTGACGCGTTGCCACCACCCTGGGAGCCGCCGCTGGAGGATGTTTCCGAACCGACGTTGCCGCTGACCCGCCCGGTGGCGTCGATGGCTTCGCCTGTGATCTGTGAGATCATCTGCTCGACCGGGCCGCCCGGCAGGACCTGCACCACGGCAAAGTTGATCAGGATGATCACGAACAGCGTCGGCGGTACGAACAGCAGGCGGCGGATGATGTATGCGAACATGGCGCGAGTTTACCTGTGGACGCGACGTGCGTCATCCCTGAGTAATCGACTTGCCCGATCAACCCTCACCCAATGGGAGAGGGTGGCGCCGAAGGCGCCGGGTGAGGGGTGCTGCGCAATATCCGGATCGCCGTGCATGCTCGATGAGCCCCTCATCCTGACCTTCTCCCCAGGGAGAAGGGGCTGTGGTCGACGTAAAATCTCAATTCGATTTATTCTTGTCAGCCAGCGCCCTGGCTTTCTCCGGGACCACCCACCAGCTCAGAAACTGTGTGCCGCGGGTCGGGGTGATCTTCGGTTGGCCGAATTTGTCCCAGTAGGCAATACGGTCATATCCGGCATGGAAATGCGGGATCACCAGATGCTGCCATTGCAGGACCCGGTCGAGCGCATGGGTTGCGGTGATCAGGGACTGCCTGTCCGGTGCGGCAATCAGCTTTTCAATCAGGGCGTCGATCACCGGACTTTTGATCCCGGTGGAATTGCGGCTGCCTTCCTGATCGGCCGAGTTGCTGCCCCAGAAATCGCGCTGCTCGTTGCCGGGAGACAAGGACTGGCCCCAGTTCATGACGATCATGTCGTAATCAAAGGTATCCGTGCGGCGGCGGTATTGTGCGGTTTCGACGGTCCGCGCGCGGACTTTGACACCCAGCTTTTCAAGGTTCCTGGCAAACGGCAGAACCACGCGTTCAAACAGCGGGCTCGACAGCAGAATTTCGAATTCCAGCACTTTTCCGGTCTTTTCGTTGACGCGGACTCCGTCCTTGATGACCCAGCCGGCATCACGAAGAATTTTTGTTGCTGTACGCAGATTGCCGCGGATATTGCCCGACCCGTCGGTTTTCGGCGGATTATATTCCGAGGTGAAGACTTCGGGCGGAAGCTGATCGCGGAACGGCTCCAGAAGCTTCAGTTCAGCCTCCGACGGCAGCCCGGTCGCCGCCAGTTCCGAGTTATCGAAATAACTGCGGGTCCTTTCGTACTGCCCGTAAAACAGGTTCTTGTTCGACCATTCGAAGTCGAAAGCGTAGGCCAGCGCTTGGCGGACTTTTGGGTCCTTGAAAATGTCACGGCGCAAATTGAATCCGAAACCCTGCATTCCCGACGAACGGTCGTGTTCGAAGGTTTCGAGTCTGATCAGGCCTTTTTTGACGGCAGGCACATCGTAGGAAGTGGCCCAGGCCTTGGATGAATTTTCACGCCGAAAATCGTAACGGCCGCCGGTAAATGCCTCGATGGCGACCTGCGCATCCCGGTAGTATTCGAACTCGATGATATCGAAGTTATTCTGGCCGACATTGACTGCAAGGTTCTGCCCCCAGTAATCCTTGACCCGTTCAAGCACGATACTGCGGTTGGGCTCGACGCTTTTAACGCGGTAGGCGCCACTGCCGAGCGGCGGCTCAAGGGTCGTGGCGTCGAACTCACGGGTTTCCCAGTAATGTTTAGGCAGGACGCTCAACTGTCCCAGAATCAACGGTAGTTCACGGTTTTCGCCGGGCTTGAAGTCGAAGCGTACGGTCTTCGGCCCCAGTTTCACGGCGCGTTCGACCGAACCGTAATAGAAGCGGTAAAATGGCGCACCTTTTTCCACCAGTATATTGAAACTGTATATCACGTCATCGGCGGTGATCGGCTTGCCGTCATGCCAGCGGGCCTCGTCACGGAGCGTAAACTCGACCCAAGATCTGTCTGCCGGTGTGCGTACGGTTTTAGCCAGCAGGCCGTATTCACTGAAGGCTTCGTCAGCCGACGACGTCAGCAACGTGTCATAGACGAACGAAGCGCCGCCTGCGGCGTTGCCCTTGATGATGAACGGGTTGAGGCTGTCGAAGCCGCCGATGGCGCCAAGGCGGATTTCACCACCCTTCGGTGCGTTCGGATTGACGTAGTCGAAATGCGCGAAGCCGGGGCCGTACTTCAGATCGCCGTGCATCGCCAGGCCATGCTGCGGGACGGGCTCGTCGGCGATGACCGGGGTGATCGCCAGAATGCCGAATGCGAGCGTGGCCATGCGCAGCAGACCTTGCGTGGTACTGCGACGGGTGGAATAAGAAAGTGCGGGCATGAATGACACGGACCTGAGCCTCCGAATTCGTTGCGCGACAACCTGATATTGGGCTTATGGCGGCTTCTCTTCAAGGAATGCCGTTCTAACGCACGATAAATACACCGTGAACCGGGAAGGCAACTTAAGGATTGTTCATCTTGATCAGAGGTGTCGGAGATTATTTCGACAGGATCGCCACGGCGGCTTCATGCAGGGCCGCATCCCCGGCGGCGATCACCGCGTGCTTTTTGGAATCCTCGCCTGCCGCGAATCCCAGCGGATTGCCGGACCAGTCGGTAATGACACCGCCGGCGCCTTCGATGATCGGGATCAGGGCGGCATAGTCATAGGGCGCGAGGGTGTCTTCGCAGACCAGATCGACCCAGCCGCAGGCCATCTGCCCATAGCCCTGGCATTCCGAGCCGAAGACGGTGTAATGCGTGGCTTCCATCAGGGCATCGAAACGCGCCTTGTGGCCGTCGACGAACATTTCCGGTGACGTCGCCGTCAGCCATGCCTGGTCGAGACGGCGCCCCTTGCGGGTCGTGACCGGCTGACCGTTGAACAGGGTTTCGCGGCCCATGCCGCCGGTCCAGCGGTCACCAGTGGCCGGGGCATCGGTGACACCGGCAATGGCGCGTCCGTTGCGGACCACACCGATCAGGATGCCGAACACGGGCTTTCCGGTGATAAAGGCCTTGGTGCCGTCGATGGGATCAAGAATCCAGATCGTTTCGGCGTCCGGATTCGTCACACCGAATTCTTCGCCAAAAATACCGTCACCGGGACGCTCGGCCTCGATCAGATCGCGCATGGCGCGTTCGGCGGCCCGATCGGCTTCCGTGACGGGACTTTCATCACCCTTGGCGATGTGCCCGATACCGCTTCTGAAATTGGCGAGAACGCCGGGCCTTGCCGCATCCGCAAGACGGGCGGCAAGGTCCAGGATATCATCGATATCGGCGGGGATGTCCGCCGCGCCGGTCATGGCAGCGGCGGCGGATTGTCGTTGTTTTCACGCATGTAGAGGATCACGGCGGCCCGATCCGAGGCTTTCTTGAGACCGGCGAACGTCATCTTGGTACCGGAAACGAAATCACGCGGGCTCTTGAGGAAATCATCCATCTCCTCATAGGTCCACGGACCGCTCATGCCGGCCAGCGTATCGGAATAGGCATAGCCGTCGACCTTGCCTTTTTCGCGGCCAATAACACCCCAGAGATGCGGTCCAACCCTGTCGGCGCCGCCTTTTTCAATGGTGTGGCACCCGGCGCACTTTTTGAAGACGTTGGCGCCCTTGTCGGTCGACGCAGAAGCCAGCAGCTCAATCGCGTTTTCTTCAGGGGCCTGTTCGCCACCCGCAGGTTTGGCGCCGCCGCTGTCGGCGACTTCGATCTTATAGGCGTCTTCGCTCAGCTCATCGGCGTGCACGAGAATGTTGCCGATTTGATTGCTGCCCCATACGACCCAGGCTGCCATGAGAAGGGCAAAGCCGGACTTTTCCCAAAACGAGAAGTGCATACGTCTCTCTCCTAGACCAACGTTACGGGTTGTTTTAGCGGCTCCGCGCCGAAGGTTCAACAAGTCTCGTAAAATTGCTGAAAGGGCTGGGATATGGCCGCTTTGGCGGCTATACCAAGGCATCTGACCATTTCTATGCCCTTGATCAGGCGCAGGGGATTGGGGGAACCATGAACCCGATCATAATCGTTCCGGCACGGCTGGCTTCGACCCGGTTACCCGGAAAACCGCTGGCGGATATCCACGGCCGCACGATGATTTGCCATGTGCTTGACCGGGCGCGCGAATCGGCCTCCGGGCCGGTGCTGTGTGCGGCCGCCGAGCCGGAAATCATCGAAGCCGTTGAAAGTGCCGGGTTCGAAGCGGTTCTGACCGACCCGGACCATCCATCAGGGTCGGACCGGATATGGGAAGCGCTTTCGTTGAAAGATCCCGGCGGGGAATACGATGTCATCGTCAATCTGCAGGGCGACCTGCCGACGCTGGACCCGATGCTGGTAAAAGCCGTGCTGTCGCCACTGGCGGACCCGGATGTTGATATCGCGACACTTGTCGCGCCGATCATCGATGCCGAAGAGCGCATCAATCCGAACGTCGTCAAATGTGTTGCTGCCCTGGATGCAAATCACGGGATTGCCCGGGCCCTGTATTTCACCCGCGCCGAAGCCCCTGCGGGTGACGGGCCGCTGTGGCACCATATCGGCATCTATGCTTACCGTCGCGATGCCTTGCAGCGGTTTGTCTCGATGCCGCCGGGAATCCTGGAACAGCGTGAAAAGCTGGAACAATTGCGGGCCCTCGAAGCCGGCATGCGGATCGACGCGGTCCGCGTTGACACCGTTCCGCTCGGTGTCGATACTCCCGCGGACCTTGATCGTGCACGGGAGATTCTCAAGCGCTGAAAAGGGTTTGCAGGTTTAAGACAGGGCATGAACCGATGACATCGCCAGAACAAACGTCTGATATGACACCTGACAGGATGATTTCGTTCCAGGGCGCACCGGGGGCGAACTCGGATATTGCCTGCCGGACGGCGTATCCGGACATGATCTCCATGCCATGCAATACGTTCGCCGATGCTTTCGCGGCCGTACAGAACGGTGAGGCTCGGCTGGCGATGATCCCGATCGACAACACGGTCGCCGGGCGGGTTGCCGACATCCATCACTTGCTGCCGGACAGCGGACTGCACATCATCGCAGAACATTTCGAGCGCATTAATCATCAGCTTCTTGTTTTGCCGGGCACGGATATCGGCGACATCCGGGAAGTGCACAGCCATGTGCATGCCCTGAACCAGTGCCGGGGTCTGATCCGGGAGCTTGGCGTCAAGGCCGTGGTCCACGCGGATACCGCCGGTGCTGCCGCCGATATCGCGAAATGGGCAGATAAAACCAGGGCGTCGATTTCGTCACGGCTGGCTGCCGAGGTTTATGGTCTCGAAATCCTGCGATCCGATATCGAGGATGCGGAACACAACACCACCCGCTTCGTCGTGTTGTCGCGCGAAAGTGCCTGGCCCGCACCGGGCAGCGGCGATCTGATCACCAGTTTCGTGTTCCGGGTGCGCAACATTCCGGCGGCGTTGTACAAGGCGATGGGTGGCTTCGCGACCAACGGCGTCAACATGACCAAGCTGGAAAGTTATGTCGGTGAAGGGTTCGTGGTCGCCCAGTTCTATGCCGAGGTCGAGGGGCATCCGGAAGATGCGGGGCTCAAGCTTGCGCTTGAAGAGCTGCATTTCTATTCCGACGAAGTGAAAATTCTTGGTGTCTATCCGGCGAATTCTTACCGCAAGACGGCTGTTCAGAGCTGAACCTAACGTCAGGCTTGATCAAACCAGGTCTGTATCAGCCAGCGTGAAATCGAATCCTTGCGGGGCAGGCGGGTGTCGTCTTCCCTGGCGTCGAGCCATTCCTTCATGCCGCGGATATCATCGCGGGTGAACCAGCGGCAGTCGCTGAGTTCTTCCTCGTCGATGGTGATGTCGTGACTTGTCGCCTCGGCATGAAACCCGAGCATCAGTGACGACGGGAACGGCCAGGGCTGTGACGCCAGATACTGGACATTTGTGGTTTCGATCCCGGATTCCTCGAAAACCTCGCGGCTGACCGCCTGCTCCAGGGTTTCGCCCGGTTCGACGAATCCGGCCAGCGTCGAATACATGCCGAACGGCCAGCGGGCATGCCGGCCAAGCAGGCAGGCGCCCCCTGGGATATCCGTGCGGTGGACGAGCACGATGATCGCCGGGTCCGTGCGGGGGAAGTGACTGATCGCGCAATCCGGATTGACGCACTTGCGTTCATGCCCGCTGTGAAGCGACTTCGTCGGTGCGCCGCAGACGCCGCAGAACCCATGCCGTGCATGCCAGTATGCCATGCCCCGGGCATGGGCCAGTATATGGGCATCGGCCGGCGGCAGAAACGGCCCGACACTCCGCAGGTCGGTGAATTCTGCCGCCCCTTCGGTCATGGCGACGATCTGCTCCGCAAAGGCGGCATCGATTGTGACGGCAAATACCGGCTTGTGATCATCCGTGCCTAGCAGGATTTCCTGAGCGCCGTTTCTGAGAATTTCACGCGCGGCGTCGCCGACGAAAATCTTGGCGCGCGGCGCGTCACCGATGGTTACAAGATTAAGGGAATCCAGGACCGGGACGACACCAACCCCGGCGGCCATGCGTTCATTGAGCCATTCCGCGGGGCGGCGTGACATGTTGTCACGGCGCAGCGACAGCGTTGTATAGGTAAGGTTCAGATTAAGTGTCATGCTGCAGGATGTGCCATTTTTCTGTTCCGGATGTTCCCATGAGGGTGTCGGGCGAAACTTTACACGCGGGGCCACGTTCGGCAACGCCCATGCAATGCGCATGTTGCACAGATACTGCGATCCGTTCGGGCAGGCTGCGGCAATGTTTGCGTATCATTTCAGAATTCGGCACGGAATGCAGGATTGTCACGCAACGGGCAGTCCGCCGCCCGAGCGGCAAGTAAAATCGGTATATTCGTGAATGTTATCCGTGCCATACCCGGATCCCGGCCCGGATTCTGGCGCAATTAGCCAGTCTGACAAATCACATCAAAATGTGCGTTAACCATAATGTAGGCATAAAGCCTATGGACTCCTGCATAAATTGAGGCTTTTTTAACCGTTCTTGGCCACACTGGTTAAAGTAGATGTTCCCGCACCCCTGGGTGCCGTTGCATTGCTTGCAATCGGTAGGTGGAGAGAACGGTGGAAAAGATGACAGCCTTACTGTGCCGAAAACTGGGCCGGCATATTCTTAACTGGGGCGCTGCCATGATGGCGGTGTCTGTTCTGGCTGCGTGTGCGGCGCCATCCGGTGTCGCAGATTTCGCGGCAGTCGGATGCAAACAGATATCCAAACGCGCGGAAGCCAAGATCAACTGGGCACGAGTGCCGGAAATTGAAATCCGGGTCCGTGACGGCGAATTTTCGCCCATGGTGACCCGTCTGCAGCAGGGTCGGCCGTATGTCCTGCGCATTCGCAACCGCGACGATGGGCTCAGGGTTTTCCGTGCCCGTGAATTCTTCAAGGACAATGCGGTCATTGCGGTCGGTGTCGAAGGCCAACGTGCACCGGAGACCTGCATTGCCTCGATCTCGATCCCGGCACGCCAGAGCGCGGAAATCCGGATCGTCGCCATTACCGACGGTACGTTCGAGTTTGAAGACAATGTGGTTTTACTGCCGTTCATCATGTCTGCCGGGCCTTCCGGCGCCATCATCATTGACGAACGCCGCGAGACTGCCGGTATTAACTGAACACTATCCATTATCGATTACCTGCATTCACCGGCTTCCAAGAGGGAGCCGGTGTTTTGCTGCGATAGGGCGCGGATGGCTCCCACGACCGTGAACATGTGACATCGGTCACTGACCTTGAAGCTGCTAACGACACCTAATGTCCTATGCAGTGACCAGTGCATCGGTTGCTCTGTCGAAAGCTGGTGAAACGTTGTCGTGGCTGCATCGCCGGATCAGGGCGGTCATTATTTCTTAATAAGCCTGAGCAAATATGATGATGGACGCGAACATCCATTTTGAAATCAGGGACAATGCACAGCCTCAACGAAATGACGTACTCTTGCGCGGCCTCGGTCGAGGTTGTCGGCGTTCCCGAAGAAACGATTCTACAAGAGCACGGGCTTTTGGGAGTTCTAGCGCTATGGCGACGATGGGCGGGCGACAATTTCGCACCGGCCTGGAAAAATGTCGATCTGTTGGAGATGGCCAGCGATTTGCGCGGTGGGACATCGGTTCTCGATTTCATGTCGGATACGGGCGATTTTCGTGTCCGGTACTGGGGGCTGAAGCTGGTTGATGCATTTGAGATCGAGATGACCGGCAAATTGTTGTCTGCCGGTCAGGATCGCGGCGTCATGGACGGGTTCAGGGATACTGTCCAAACCATGCTTACCGCTAAAAAGCCCCAGTATCTGTCGCAGGCGATCACGTCATCAAATGGCGTACGCCGGTTGTTCCCGGTCCTTCGATTGCCGATCTCGGATGACGGCGAGATGGTCACCAAAGTCATGACCATTGAAAACATCCCGGTATGTCTGCGAACCCTTTATGAAGACGCACCAGAATACCAACGGTAAAAAAATGCATGCGGAAGAACTGATCATCCATTTGGGATTGAAGCCCCTGCCGTGGGAAGGGGGCTGGTATCGCGAAACGTGGCGCACGGAATCCACGATCCCATCGGATGTACTGGGGGATGCCTATTCAGGCGGCCGCTCGGCGGGGACGGCGATTTATTATCTACTGACGCCGGAGACGGTTTCCAGGATGCACCGCCTGCCGTCCGATGAGACATTTCATTTTTACATGGGTGATGTGGTTGAGATGCTGCTTCTGTACCCCCCGGAAACAGGGGCGACCAGAAGCCGGATTGTGACTTTTGGCCAGGACATCGTTAACTGTCAGCATGTACAGTTCACCGTTCCCGGCAATGTATGGATGGGGGCGCGGCTTAAAGCGGGCGGCACGTACGGCTATGCGCTTATGGGGACCACGGTCTCTCCGGGGTTCGATTTCGACGATCTGGAAATGGCTGAAGACGGGATGCTGGCCAAGGCCTATCCCGACCGGAAGGGCCTAATCGCGGCGCTGAGTTAACGCGTCTGTTGCCCGGAAAAGCCCCGGACCACGTTTTCCAGTATGCGCGAGATATTGTTGTTAAAGCCGTTCACCGGCAGCGAACCGCAGAACGTGATCGAACCGACGGAAAAAACCGCGCCGCCGCCCGGACAGTCCAGATAAACCATATCGGCCCGGATCAGCTCTTCAGCGGGTGGTCCGCTCCAGGTCTTGAGGTGGGTCAGCCATTCTTCCGGCGGCATCACAAAGTGATCCGGGTGGTTTTCCGACGTCGCCAGCACAAGTGTATTCAGGGGGGTGCCGAGCTTGTCGTCGGTCCGGTCCAGTTCATACCCGGCGGCCCCGCCGCCGTTCAGGCCGAAATCGCCGAGAACGTCGTCGTCGATGCCCTCAAAAATCCAGGCGATGTCCGGTTCGTATGATGCCGGCTTTCGCCGGTAATAGGTGCCTTCGAATTCTCCCTGCACGGTATATCCGATACCCACCATCTGCTGCGGGGGCCGGCCGTTTCGGCGCCAGATGCCGCCGTATTCATCGTTGAAGGCATGGTAGTACTCGCCGGGATCAGCCGCCCAGGCGCGTAAACCCCCTTCGGCCCGGCGAATTTCGATCAGGCCGTCCTTTTCGGGATGCAGTGCGACACGCCAGTAAAAACCGTTGCCACCCAGATAGACCAGCTTGCCGCCGTTGTCGCGGTAGCCCTGAAAACCGTCCAGTGTTTCGGTGGAGTGGTATTCCGGATGGCTTGTCGTCAGCACAGTTTTATAGGGGGCGAGCAGCGCCGACCCTTCATGGTGCAACTCCCAGTCCGTCACCACGTCAAAGGGTATGCCCATGTTTTCGAACCAGGCCAGCAAGTGGGTGTCAGCCGGAAAATGGCGGAGACCGGAGCCCGCGAAATCGTCACCGAAGGCATGGTATCCGGGGCGGAGGTTCAGGATCGGCCGGTGCCAGGTGGTGTGGCAGATACCGGACGCGTCTTCATGATCATTATATGTTGAAAGGCCGTAATCGGGATATTCGGCCGGGTTATAGGGGAACGCCCCCCAGTCTTTCGCCCGGGCGGTCCAGTGCGGCCCGAAATCGGCACGCGCCTGATTGGCGTAAATGACATAGGTAAACGTCGATATGACGAGGCAGACGTCGGCGCTCTGCGTGCCTTTCGGCGGACAGATGAAAACCGGCATCATGTCCCAGTCATCGCCGCACGTCAGCTTGACCGCATAGGTGCCGCTTTTCAGATCGTCGGGGACGGTGAAGGTGAAATCAGTTTCCCAGCCGCAATCGGCAATGTCGTCATCGTGAAAATGGATGGCGGCGTACTGTTCGGGTGCGTGATGCCACGACATCTGAGTACCGTCCCAACCTGCCCCTTTCATGGCGCGGGCGGGGGCGCCGTGAAGAGTTCCGCTCGAGGCCAGGGGGCCTTTGCCGGGGACGGACAGGGAATGCATGTTTTCGGAAAAATCCCACGCAGCCAGAACGCTGCCGTCATGCGCCGGCCCCGCATAAATGGCGGGATCTTCGATCTTGCCGTTGAAATGACCGTCCTGCTGATTCTCATCGAGCGCGGCAACGATCAGCCGGGCGGGTACAATCGGAACCGCTTCGTCGATATCGATCTGAGCCGTGCCGTTGTCATCACCCAGGTCCGGGGGGCCGAGCGGCGTTTGTCCGACGCTGATCTTGCCGGTTTCAAGATCCAGAGTTGCCCAGACCCTGTACCAGGCCCAGCGGCGCAGCGGCTTCGAGACTGAGAGCGTCTTGTCGCCGAAGATCGCCTCGGCGCCATCAGGGCCGATAGCCAGCGCAAATCCGGTCGTACCGTCGGGACGCTGTAGGTGGATGACACCCTGCCGGCCCTTCCCCGGCAGGGTCGGCCAGATCTGGGCGCTGATCGTGATGACCGGCGGCAGGGACGAATTGACCCCCCCAAGGTCAGCGGCCATATGTGAGCCGAGCACGGTCAATTGCGGACGCGACGGGTAGGTGCCTTCAAAATCACTTTTGACAGGAACGGTCTGCATGCCGGGTCCGGCCGGGTTCGGGTCGCCGCAAATCACCCGCACCAATTCGGCACGGTAAGGCTCGGATTCCGTTGAGGAAACCTTGACTTGAACGGTGTCGCCCGGGCGTGCGGACAGTTTATCGGTGTAACCAATCAGGGGAATCATGCACCGACTATGCCAGCGGCGGTCACGTGGCGTCCATACTTTACCGCACGGGCCTTTCCGGAACATCCGGATATTCCTTCAAATACATGCCATTCGGGACTTTCGGCATTCGGGTACGGTTGTTATATTCCGCGTGGGAGATCGGCCCGGACGGGCTTCTCGCCAACCCGGTCAGGTCCGGAAGGAAGCAGCCGTAACGAGTTTCGGCCCGGGTCGGTGTCCGGTCTCCCACTTATCACTCTGTGTGGACGGAACCCCATGAACGATAGCCCCGCCCCTGAAATCGCCGATGCGCCCGCCGCCGGCGAGTATCAGGTGCTGGCCCGAAAATACCGGCCAAGCACGTTCTCGGGGCTGATCGGCCAGGATGCGATGGTCAAGACGCTGACCAACGCGTTTGCGTCGAACCGGCTGCACCATGCGTTCGTGATGACCGGTGTCCGGGGCGTCGGCAAGACCTCGACGGCACGGATCATCGCCCGTGCGCTCAACTGCATCGGGCCCGACGGCAACGGTGGGCCGACAACGGAGCCCTGCGGGGTCTGTGAGCACTGCATCGCCATCGCCGGCGACCGCCACGTCGATGTTCTGGAAATGGATGCGGCCTCGAATACCGGGGTCGAGAATATGCGCGAACTGATAGACGGGGTGAGATACCGTCCGGCCTCGGCGCGATACAAAGTCTACATCATCGATGAAGTTCACATGCTGTCGAAAAGCGCCTTCAACGCGCTGCTGAAGACGCTAGAGGAGCCGCCGGAACACGTCATCTTCATTTTCGCGACGACGGAGATCCGCAAAGTGCCGATCACGGTGCTGTCGCGCTGTCAGCGGTTTGATCTTCGCCGGGTGCCGACGGAATTGCTGGTCACCCACTTCGCCGGTATCTGCAAGAAGGAAGGCGCGGAAATATCCGAGGGCGCGCTGCATATCATTGCCCGGGCCGCGGACGGTTCCGTCCGTGACGGGCTCAGCCTGCTTGATCAGGCGATCGCACATGCAGACGGCGCCATCGGTGAAGACCGTGTCCGAGACATGCTCGGCCTCGCCGACCGGACGCGGACGTTCGATCTGCTGGAATCGGTACTGCGCGGCGAGATTGCCCAGGCCCTGGGTGAACTGCAGGGACAATACAAGGATGGGGCGGACCCCGGCTCGGTGATCGAGGATATGCTCGATCTCGTGCACTGGCTGACCCGGATCAAGATCCAGCCGGAAAGCGCCGATGCGCCGGAAGTGCCGGAAAACGAACGCACCAAGGGCAAGGAAATATCGGAAACACTCAGGATGCCGGTGCTCACGCGTGCCTGGCAGATTCTTCTCAAGGGGCTGAGTGAAGTCAATATCGCGCCGTCACCGCTGGCGGCGGCAGAAATGGTTCTCGTGCGTCTGGCCTATGCCGCCGAGCTGCCGACGCCGGGCGATGCCGTCAAGGCCTTGCAGGACGGCAGCAATACAGGCGCATCGCCACAGCCATCCAGCGCCCCATCCAACGGCGGGGACGGCGGCAGTGGCGGCAGGGCTCGCGCCAGCGCCACGGGCGGCGGCTCTGGGATGGTGGCAGGCGCGCCGGACAGACAGCCACAGGCCGAAGCCCAGGCACAAACCGCACCGGCACCCGAAGCGCGGCGATTTGCAAACTTCGAAGCCGTTGCGGAACTGGCCGGGGAATTGCGCGAGGGTATGTTGCAGGCTTTTCTGGAAAATCAGGTGCGGATCGTCACTTTTGAGCCGGGCCGGATCGAATTCAGCGCCGACGGTGGGGCTGACCGGGACATGGTGCAAAAGCTGAAAAGCTTTCTTGAAGAACACACCAAAATGTCCTGGGGCGTCGCCGTGGCCCGTGGGGCTTCGGCGCCGACAATCTCCGAAACCCGTGACGAGCAGGCGGCTGAAGCCAGGGTTCAGGCTGGCGGTCATCCGCTGGTCAAAGCGGTGCTGGACGCCTTCCCCGGCGCCAGTATAGAAGAGGTCCGACATGTTAAACCCACCCAGCTGCCACAGGCTGAGCCGCTTGACCCGGACGGCCTTCCTGATGATGACGATCTTTAAGTTATATGAGTGAATTCGAATCGGTTAACCGCCCCGATTATTACCGGGTTGAAGTCGAGAATATGCGCATCGCCGAATTATGCACGGCACTAGATGTGTGGCGCTCGAAGTGCCGTCCGGACGACCTGCCGGTCTGGGGCGAGCTTGATTTCCTGGATTTTGACCCGCAGATCCTGCCGCGCATGATCCTGCTTGATGTCGACCATGGGCCGGGTTTCGGGAGCTACCGGTTTTGGGGAACGCGTGTCGCCCGTTTCAACGGAATCGATATGACAGGGCTGCGCGTCAATGCTTTGGCGCCGGACAGGCATGCCAACTATTCGGAAGAACAGTATCGCTGGATAGTCGAATATGCCCGTCCGTCGCTATTTGTTGCCTGTCTGGGCGAAAAGGCATGGGACCGGAAGTACGAAGCCATGCTCAGGATGCCGTTGCGCTCAGCCCCAGACAGCCCACTCGACCGGGTATTGTCGGTGGGCTTTTATGACGATGTCCGACAGACCATCGAGGCCTATGTCGACGCCGATGTTGATCTGGAAAACTATTTCGATCAGGACAATTGAACTGCCGGTTCAGTCCAGAAGAAAGACGTTCCCCGAGGCCTCGCCCCAGGCTTCCATGAAATCGGCCAGATAGGGCCGCTTTTCCTTTTCGGTATCGATAAAGGTGATCAGATCGGTGACGGACGCATTGTATCCGGCCTTGTTCAGGGTGCCGGTGTGCAGTTGCCAGCGCAGATAGACCAGATAGGTGTTCAGCACGTCGGTCTCGCAGTAATTGCGGACCTCTTCGACCTTCCCGTCGTCGATCATCCGGGCAACCATCGATCCGTCGACGCCGAATTTGCCGGCGAAGCCGAAGGCGGCGCAGACTTCGTTCAGCTTGACCCGGGCCGAAGCCCCGAAATCCGACAGGACATCCAGCAGATCGCAGTGCCAGTCAGTAGCATACCGATAGCCGTAGCTGTTCCATTTGTCGCCGGACTTGTGCAGCCAGGGTGACGAAATGCCATGAACCATGGCCCTGTATTTCAATACCGGCAGATCGAAGGTGCGGCCGTTGAAGCTGACCAGACGCGGTTTCTGGCGTTCCAGGTAGGTGAAAAATCCCTGCAAAAGCTTGGCCTCGTCGAAACCGGCTTCGCCGCCGGAGCGCAGATCACGCAGGATATAGCCTTCCCGGGTGCCGTCACGCTCGATTTCCGCTTCCAGAAACGATATGGCGACGACCTTGTGGAACGGCTGGCGGGGGAAGCTGTTTTTGCCGTCCGTGGCTTCCAGGTGATACGCCTCGATCGCGGCGCGGCGTTCGGCCACGTCCGTGGACGTGATGCCGGTCAGATTGGGCGCAGCGTCCGTGTCAGGGACTGTTTCAATATCGAAGACGAACAGGTTTTGATGCAGCATGGCAAATGTTATACAGGTCCTTGCAACGAATTCCCAGCAACGCGACGGAGCAACGCCGGTTATGAAAAATCTCGGGCAGATGATGAAGCAGGCGCAGCAGATCCAGCAGAAGATGGCGGACATGCAGCGCGAACTCGAAGAATTGGAAGTCACCGGCAAGTCCGGCGGTGGTATGTGTCAGGTGACGCTGAGCGGCAAGGGCGAGGCCAAGAAGGTCCTGATCGACCCGTCGCTGGTCAATCCCGACGATGCCGAAGTGCTGGAAGATCTGATCGTCGCCGCGATCAACGACGCACGCACCAAATCGGACGAATTGATGCGCGAAAAGATGCAGGACATTACCGGTGGTCTGCCGCTGCCCCCCGGCATGCAACTCCCTTTCTGACGCAGCGGCTGAACCCGAATGGCTGAACACGACATCGAACGCCTTGTGCAGCTGCTCGCGAAGCTGCCGGGACTTGGCCCGCGCTCGGCGCGGCGTGCCGTGCTGCAGCTTCTGAAACGCCGGGAATCCCTGATGCAGCCGCTGGCCCAGGCCCTAGTCGATGCGGCCGAGCGGGTTCGGGCATGTTCAAGCTGCGGCAATCTGGATACGATCGATCCGTGTGCGATCTGCAATGATCCGCGCCGGGACGGGCGGCTGCTCTGCGTTGTCGAGGATGTCGCCGATCTGTGGGCGTTGGAGCGCACCGCCAGTTTCAAGGGGAAATACCACGTGCTTGGCGGCTCATTGTCGGCATTGGATGGTGTCGGGCCGGATGACCTCACCATTCCGTCGCTGATTGCACGGGCCGGGGAAAATCCTGATACCGAGGTGATTCTGGCGACCAGCGCCACGGTCGATGGCCAGACCACGGCGCATTACATCGCCGACCGTCTGCATGACAACGGTATCAGGGTTTCCGGGATCGCGCACGGCGTGCCGGTTGGCGGCGAGCTTGATTTTCTGGATGACGGCACGATTTCCGCCGCGCTCCGGGATCGCAGGCCGGTCTGATCGTCTAGACGGCCACTGCCATTCTGGGCTCTTCGAAGGCCGCGCCTTTCTGAAGCAGCAGTCTGTCAATGCCTTCATCAAATGCACACCCGTGAAATGTGGCCTTATCGACGATCACGCCATCCAGCTCGGCCCCCCTGAAATCCGCGCCGCTGATATAGGCACCAGAGAGATCGGCATCCTTTAACGCCGCGCCTGAAAAATTCGGTCGCCACTGTTTGTGATTTGATGCAGCGTCTCCCTTGATTTCTACGGGACGCATCTTCACGCCGCGCAGGTCGGCATTGTGCATGACGCAGTTGGAAAAGTTGGCGGCATCCAGTTCTGCATTCCTGAAATTGGCATTGGTCATCTGCGAACCCTGAAAGAAGGTGAACAGGCAGATGGTGTTGCTCATGTTGGTGCCAACAAGTTTTGCCGATTTCAGACTCATGCCACTGAGATTGATGCCCCGCAAATTCATTTCCGAAAGATCGACAAGCTCCAGATTGGCGGGATGGCCCTCTGCGCCGTTTGTGCGTATCCATTTATGGTGTTTCACGATTTTGGCACTCACGGACGTATCCAAAAGTGAAAGGGATTCAGGCACGATAACGTTTTCCGTGCTGGCATGCTGGAGGTTGGTGGCATTCAGGACGGCGCCCCTGAGATCGGCGCTGTCCAGACAGGCGGATTGGAGGTCGGTTTCACTCAGGTTTGCTTCCGAGAGGTTTGCCCCTCGCAGGGAGGCACCCCCCATTCGTGCCCGCGACAGGTTTGCCTTGGAAAGATTGGCCCCGTCGAAGTTGGCCGCCTGCAGATCCGCAGATTCCAGATCGGCGTTCGACATCCGTGCCTCGGAAAGGTTTGCCTCGGCGATCCTGGACTTGAGGTTCTCGGCGCGGCCGGTTTCTTCCCGGGACATCTCGGCACCCTGAAGTTTCCAGACTACTTCCGCGACCTGCCCCGAACGAAGATCGACTTCGACCATCGACGCCATTTCAAGGTTTGCGCCCCCCAACTGCGCCCCGCGCATGTCGGCCCGGTCGAGCTTGGCGTTGGTCAGATTGGCGCCGGTAAAGTCACAGCCAAAGACGTCCGCACCAGAGAGATCGGCGCCTGCCAGATTGGCCTTGGTGAAATCGCAGCCGGTCAGAACGGCTTCTCGCAAATTGATGCCGCTGAAATTGAGACCGGAGAGATTTTTCATTCGGATGTCGGCGCGCTTGCCGCCATCCACACCCATCGTGAACTTTTTATGCTCAGCGATGATCTTTCTGAGTTCGTGCGTATCCATCCCAGTTTACCCAGTACGCTGCCTCAACCACCTCAGCTTTAAGTCTGCAGCGAGAAAATAAATACAACAATTGATATAAGGTTAGGTATTTAACCTTTTTTGCGTGTGCTATCTTGTACGCATATCGTGTATGTCGCCGATCCTGAACGGATTGGAGGCAATTGCTGTATGGCGCCGATCAGCCGTCAGCTTTTGTGGGGGCGGGGTCGTCTGTTTTGCCGCCGGTTTCTTTTGCGGCTTTTTTGCCGGGTTTTTCAGGCAGTTTGAACATGGCGCCGTGCTTTCCCAGCTGCTCTTCAATGCCGTCGTCAAAATCACATCCGAGGAAAACGGCCTTGTCGACCTTGAGACCGGTCAGGTCCGCTTCCTTGAAATTGGCGCCACTGACATAGGCACCGGAAAAATCGGCGCCGATGAGTATGGCGCCGGCAAAATTTGGCCGCCATCGCTGCTTCTTCCCGTTTTCCTGTGCCGCGCCTGTTTCGATCGGCTTCAATCGGGCACCGCTGAAGTCGGCGTTCTTGAGTACGCAGTTATGAAAATTCACGGCATCAAGATCGGCGTGCGCGAAATTGGCATTGTTGAGTCGGGATCCCTGAAAGAACGTGAACAGGCAGAACGTGTCGCTGAGATTGGTATTCTCGAGGTTCGCCGACTTGATGCTCATGCCGCTCAGGTTGACGCCACGCAGGTTGACCCCGCCCAGATCGACACCTTCCAGGTTGGCCGGTGTGCCTTCCTTACCGTTGGTCCGGATCCATTTGTGATGCTTCACCATCTTCATGCGGGTCTTGTCATCGAGATGCGTCAGGGTTTCCGGGACGACGACGTTGTTGGTGCTGGCATGCTGCAGATTCGTTGCATTCAGTACGGCGCCACGCAGGTTGGCATTATCAAGACAGGCGGAATTCAGATCCGTCTCACTGAGATTGGTTTCCGTAAGATTGGCACCCTTGAGCGATGCGCCACCCATCTTGGCCTTGCTCAGATTGGCTTTAGACAGGTTGGCATTTTCGAAATTGGCTGATTGCAAGTCGGCAGACTCAAGATCTGCACTCGACATGCGGGTCTGGGTCAGATTCGACTCGGCGATCTTCTCCTTGAGTTCTTCGGCGCGGCCTTTTTCTTCCTTGTTCAACTGTGCGCCGCGTAACTTCCAGACAACTTCAGCGACCTGGCCGGCACGCAAATCAACTTCGATCATCGACGCATGTTCCAGATTCGCTCTGGACATGTTCGCACCGCGCATATCGGCACGATCAAGCCTGGCATTGCTGAGATCGGCACCGGTGAAATTACAGCCGTAAAGATCAGCGCCGCGCATATCGGCCCCGGCCATCTTGCAATGCGAGAAATTGCACCCCATCAGTACGGCTTCGTGAAGATTGATTTTGGAGAAATTAAGCCCCGACAGGTCCTTCATGCGGATGTCGGCGCGCTTGCCGCCTTCGATGCCGCTTCTGAACCGCTTGTGGTCGCGGAGGATTTTCTTGAGATCATCCTTGTCCATGCCGGCCCTTTACTCGGCGGCCTTGTCGGCGGCATCCACAGTCGGTGCCAGCATCTTGTCCGGGGTATCGCCGTCCCCGAGTTGAAGGTCTTCGATACGCGTGCCGCGGCGCATGATCTTGCCGGTCGAAATCTCGATATCGCCGATGTCCTTCTGTGCCTGGTTGAAGTGGGTCTTGAGCTTGCCGACCCGGTCATCAAGCCGGGCCATGTCTTCCAGAAGTTTGTGAACCTCGGCCTGAATGACATCCGCCTGTTCGCGCATGTGCACATCACGGAGAATGGCCCGCACCGTGTTCAGGGTCGCCATCAGCGTGGTCGGTGAGACGATCCAGACCCGGCGCCGGAAACCTTCTTCGACGACGTTGCGGAAATTGGCGTGAAGTTCCGCATATACGGCTTCCGAAGGCAGGAACATCAACGCGCTTTCCGACGTTTCGCCGGGCAGGATGTAGCGTTCGGAAATATCTTTGACGTGTTTGAGGACCGCAGCGGAAAAGGCACGCCCGGCCTGGACCTTTTCGGTATCGGTTTCGGCATTGCGGAGTGTTTCATAGCTCTCCAGCGGAAACTTGCTGTCAATGGCGATGGGGCCCGGCGGGTTCGGCAGTTTTAACAGGCAATCGGCGCGCTTGCCGTTGGATAGGGTGACCTGGAATTCATAGGCGGACGAAGGCAATGCGGCGGTCACCAGGTCATTGAGCTGGATTTCACCGAACGCACCGCGGGCCTGTTTATTGGAGAGAATATCCTGAAGGCTGACCATCTGCTCGGACAGCTGGGTGATGTTCTTCTGTGCATTGTCGATCAGGGCCAGGCGCTCGTGCAGCACTTTAAGGGTCTGCCCGGTGCGTTCGGTCTGTTCCGTCAGACCGTCGCCGAGCCTTTTCGAGAGAGAATCCAGCCGCTGATTGGCGTCCGCTTGCGCCTGTTCCATCCGGCCTGCCAGGTTGGTCTGGGCCTGGGCCAGCGATTGGGCGATTTCACCCAAATTCTGCAGACGCGCCGCCTGGTCGGCACGGGCGCGGCTGCCGGCATTGATGGCGATCAGGATGATCACGATCCCGATACCGAGCGCGGCCAAAATCAACAGGGTCTGGACGTCGACTTGCACACTGCCTCTCTTTCGTCAAAATCTTCTGCGAAAGCTTGCATGAGCGGGCCCCCGGACGCAATCGCGGGGCGTTTGCTCAGGCACCGTAAAAATATACAACGAGGATCCAAGATGTACATCCGCCCCCTGTCCATGGCCGCTCTGGTTTCTGCCGGCCTTCTCCTGACACTGCCGTCAATGGCGCAGGATACACCGAAAACGGCGCTCAGGCTGACGGTATACGCCAATGGACTGGCGCTTGTCGACGAAGCCCGGACACTGCCGGCGGGCCCGGGGAACGTGGTTCGGCTAGATCGTGTCGGGCCGATGATGATTTCCGACAGTGTGCGTGTGGATCTGGGTAAAGTTGCCGAGGTGCGCGAAATCGCCCTCGATTCGGATATTCTCACCAGAAATACCCTGCTGGAACGCTCGCTTGGGAAAACCGTCAGGGTGATCCGAACAAATCCTGCAACCGGCGCGGAAACGGTTGAAGATGCACAGGTCCTCAGCGTTGCCGGGGGACTGGTGGTGAAGATCGGTGATCGTATCGAAACCGACCCACCGGGCCGGATCGTTTTCGATCATGTTCCGGACGACCTGCATGCGTCTCCGGCGTTGACCCTGCTTCTCGACAAGCCGCTCGAAAAACCGGCAGATGCCCGGCTTGCCTATCTGACCAACGGGATTTCGTGGAATGCCGTTTATACGGCGGTTCTCAATCCCGATCAGGATACGCTTGATCTGACGGGCTGGGCCAAGGTTCAGAACAATGCCGGTGTCGATTTCGGTTCCGCCCTGGTTTCGCTGGTCGCCGGTGATGTGGCGCGTGAAGCACCTGCGCCGCGCGGCAAGATTCTGATGCGTGCCGAAGCGATGTCGGCCGCAGATGCGGGCGGCTTCAACGCGCCCCGCAGCGAGCTTTCGGCATTCCACATGTACAAGATGCCGGAACCGGTTACCCTTAGGGACAAGGAAACCCGCCAGCTCCGACTGCTCGCGGCGGACGGTGTGGTGGCGCGCCGGATGCTTGAATTTCGCAGCGGTGCCCCGGTGTTCGGTGCCCTGCGCGGCGTTTCCGAGCCGCAACCCGTGCGCCAGCGGATCATGATCGTCAACGATGTTGCAAGCCATCTGGGTGTGCCCCTGCCGGCCGGGGTCGTGCGTGCCTATGTCCGTGATGATGACGGTGCCTTGCGGTTCATCGGTGAAGACGGCATCGCCAACACGGCACTCGGGCAGGAACTGGCGTTGAACCTGGGGAACGCATTCGATGTGACGGTTGAACGCACGCAGACGGATTTTCGCCGCGTCGGGGAGCGCATAACTGAAGCTGCATTTATCCTCAAAGTCCGTAACGGCGGCACCAAGGCCGCCGTGGTCAAGGTGATCGAGGACATTCCGGGGGAATGGGAAATTCTGACGGAATCGCTTTCTCATACACGCGACGGCATCGCCGCCGAATGGCAGGTGCCGGTCCCGGCGAGCGATGCGGTGGACCTGACGTACCGGGTCCGGGTGCGCCGCTGAGGCTCAGAAAAACAGACTGGCAACAGCACCGGTCAGACACGTCGTCAGGGTGCCGGAGATAATGGTCCGTCCACCAAGCTGAATGATTTCGTCCCGGCGTTCCGGGCACATTGTGGTGAGACCGCCGATCATGATGCCGAGGCTGCCGAAGTTGGCAAAGCCACACAGTGCATAGGTCATGATCAGCCGGCTGCGTTCGGACATCACGTCATCGGACAAACCGGCCAGTTGCAGATAGGCCAGGAACTCATTGAGCACGGTCTTGATGCCGAGCAGGGCGCCGGCCTGAACTGCTTCACCCCACGGCACGCCCATGGCGAATGCGACCGGCGCCATGGCCCAGCCCAGCACGCGTTCCAGCGTTAGCGGGGCATTGGCAACGTCCGGCAGCAGTCCGAGCCCGGCATTGACCAGCGCCACCAGCGCCACGGCAACCAGCAACATGGCAACCACGTTGATCAGCAGGGCGACGCCCTCCATGGTGCCGCGCGTAATCGCCGCCATGGCGTTGCCGTCGTCGGTCACGTCGATTTGGCCCGGTGTCGGCTCTGAGAGCGGGACCATCAGTTGCGCGATGGTGATCGCCGCCGGCGCGCTGACCACGGATGCGGCGAGAATATGCCCCAGAGCCCCCGGAATCACCGGGCCGATAACCCCGGCATAGAGCACCATGACAGTGCCCGCGACGGTAGCCATGCCGGCGGTCATCAGCACGAACAGTTCGCCCCGGGTCAGATTTTTCAGATATGGCCGCACCAATAACGGACTTTCGACCATGCCGACGAAGACGTTCGCGGCGACGCCGATGCCGAGCGCACCGCCGAGCCTGAATGCACGGCCCAGCAGCCAGGCGGTGCCCTCGACGATTATCGGCAGGATGCGCCAGTGAAACAGCAGTGCTGAAAGGGCGCTGACGACGAGGATCAGCGGCAGGGCCTGAAAGGCGAGATTGAAGGACGTGCCGGGGCCGTCGGCGGCGAACGGCAGGTCACCGCCGCCGATATAGCCGAAGACAAAGGAGGTGCCGGCGCGGGTGGCGTCCATCAGCGCGACGACGACATCGTTCAGGGCCAGGAAACCCTGTTTGATCACCGGGACTCCCAATAGCAGGGCGGCCAGCGCAACCTGAATGGCGAGCCCGGTCAGAACGCCGCGAATTTCGCAGCCACGGCGGTTTTCGCTCAAAACCCAGGCGATAAACGGAAAAACGGCGATGCCGATCAGGCCCTGCCACACCATAACGGCCCCCTTGATTCGATCCCAAATCAATCCCCATGAAGTGTCGTTTCTTGACGATCCGATGCCAAGATCATATTTCCAAGCTAGGAAACAACGGAAACGGGACGACTCATGGCCGTCATGCCGATCATTGTAGCACCGGACCCGCGCCTGAAGATCAAGGCGAAGCCGGTTGAAGCCGTCGATGACGACGTGCGCAAGCTGATGGATGATATGCTTGAATCCATGTATGCCGCGCACGGGATCGGTCTGGCCGCACCGCAGGTCGGCGACAGCCGCCGGGTGATCGTCGTCGATGTATCGCGTGAGAACGAAGACCCGAAACCCATGGCGCTGGCCAATCCGCAGATCGTTGAAATTTCCGACGATGACCGGATTCACGAGGAAGGCTGCCTGTCCCTGCCGGAGCATTATGCCGAAGTGGAACGTCCGGACTGGGTCAGGGTACGCTATCTGGACCGCGAAAATGAAATACGGGAATTCAGGGCCGAAGGGATCATGGCCACCTGTATCCAGCATGAAATCGATCATCTGGACGGGGTGTTGTTCGTCGATCACGTCTCGTCGCTGAAGCGTAACATGATTCTGCGCAAGCTGCAGAAGGCGAAAAAACTCGCCCAGCAAACCGCGTGAACCGGGCGTGAAAACCCGCAATCCGCTCAGGCTGGCTTTCATGGGCAGCCCCGAATTCTCGCTTGGTACGCTGCATGCGCTTCTCGATGCCGGCCATCAGGTCGTATGCGTTTATGCGCAACCCCCGAAACCGGCCGGTCGCGGCCACAGGGAAACACCCTGTCCGGTGCATGCCGAAGCCATACGTCTCGGGATCGAAGCCAGAACACCGATTTCCCTTCGCGATACAGAAGCGCAGGCGGCTTTTCGTGCGCTTGATCTGGATTGTGCCATCGTCGTTGCCTACGGGCTTATCCTGCCAATCGAAATCCTCGACGCCCCCCGGCTCGGCTGTCTTAACGTACATGCGTCACTTCTGCCGCGCTGGCGCGGCGCAGCGCCGATCCAGCGGGCCTTGATTGCCGGAGACAGGGAAACCGGTGTCGGCATCATGAAGATGGACGCGGGACTGGATACCGGCGGCGTGCTCTGCGAAGCTCGGACTCCGATCGCCGCCGACGAGACCGCCAGTACCCTTCACGACCGGCTTGCAGAGATGGGGGCGTCGCTGCTGGTTGAGACGCTGGAAAAATATGCCGGTGGCGGCATCACCCCTGAGCCCCAGCCCGAAGCCGGTGTCACCTATGCCCACAAACTGGAACGCCATGAAGGCCTTCTGGATTTCACCAAACCGGCGGCGGAACTGGAACGCACGATCCGCGCTCTGAATCCCTGGCCCGGGACGTGGTTTGAGTATGAGGGTGCACGCATCAAGGTTGCCGGGGCCGAGGTTATTGAAGGTGTGACGGGCGAGCCGGGAACGGTTGTTGATGACCGCCTGACCATTGCCTGTGCGCAAGGGGCACTTCGTCCACTCAGGCTGCAGCGGCCCGGCAAGTCGATGACCGATGCCGATGCCTTTCTGCGCGGTTATCCGATTTCATCCGGGACCAGACTTCGCTAAACCGGTTAGCAGCCTGCTACAGTTTTTCCAGAACCTTCGTGCTTTCTTCCATGCTGCGCATCTTGTCCATGCCCTGGCGCATGTGAAGCATGATGAACTCGCCACGCTTCTGCGGGCCGCCGCTGTGCCGTGTCGGGAACAGCCGATGCCATGCGTCCATTTTGACGCAGAGTGAACACAACACCCCGCCCAGCGATGTGTGGTGGCTCTTGATGGTGGATTGCAGTTTGCGGAATTTCTGGGCTGAAATGTCGTCCCACATGTCCTTGGTGCCGTCTTCGAATTCCCTGAAGCGCTGGCGCACCTGGCTTGTCAGTTTGGAAATCCGGCTGTCCATCATGTTGACGGTTTTCTGCAGGCTCTGATCGTGCTGAAGGCTGTAGTTCTTACGCAGTTCGGGCATGGAATCGATAAAGTTCTCGATGATCGGCGACACGGAATCGAGGCATTTTTTATAGTAGGACAGGGAAAGGAAGATATCGCCGTAATCTTCGATAAAGGTCGGTACTTCCTCAGGTTTGATACCGAGCTTTTCAGCCATCATTTTCAGTTTTTCGAGTGCTGTTTTGACATCGGGATCGCGGAAAAGGGTGATCACATCCTCGAAGGTTTCGATCTTCATGTCGTCGTCCTTACCGTAGATCTGCAAGATCAGCGGACGCGTGAAGTCGGTCATGTAGGTGGTCAGTTCCTTGTTCATCTCCGGCGACAGCTGCAGCGCTTCATTGTCGGCGATGTCGATGCCGAGCTGGCGCAGCGCCACGCGCAGGGAATACACATCGTAACTGGGCAGGGCGGCGACCTTGCGCAGAAGAACCATGTCGGGGTGATTGTTGCCGGCATCCCAATCGAATTCATTGGGCAGGTCCATGACGTTGAGCTGGCCGCTGCCGGCACTGGCGTCGCGGAACAGCTCGATGACGCTGTCGAGATTCGCATTCTTGATCATGCGGGCACGTTTCAGCCCCGGTGTTTCCAGTGGCAGAATTTCGAGCGGCAGAATGTGCAGAGAATCCCGCTCGTTTTCGATCAATATGGAGTTCTGATCGTCCCCGTTCATGTCCCCACCCCGGACGTTTGACATTTATGCGTCATTAACGGACATAACTTGACATTATTTTGTATGAATATGGAGTCCGCATTGTCATTTAGGACAGCCCATTTTACCTACTTGAAAACGGCGAGCGCATGAATCGCTTCAAACTGACGATCGAATACGATGGCGGCCCGTTCCGGGGCTGGCAACGGCAGGATAACGGCCTGACGGTGCAGGAAGTCCTGGAAGACGCCGTCTTTGCGCTTTCAGGCGAAAAAACCCTGGTTCAAGGCGCCGGACGGACGGATTCCGGGGTGCATGCGCTGGCCCAGGTGGCGCATGTCGATATCCAGAAGGGTTACCCGCCAGACACCGTGCGGGATGCGCTCAACCATCATCTCCGGCCCCATCCGGTCAGTGTGCTTGCCGCTGAAAGCGTGAATGAGGACTTTCACGCCCGGTTTTCAGCCACCGGGCGGGCCTATCTGTACCGGATTTTGAACCGGCGGGCCGGCCCCGCCCTGGATTACGGGCGTGTCTGGTGGCATCCGGTGGCGCTTGATGCCGGCGCCATGCACGAAGCGGCACAACTGCTGACCGGCAACCATGATTTTACCACATTCAGGGCTTCAGAATGCCAGGCAAAATCGCCGCAGAAGACACTGGATGTGTTGAATGTTTCCAGAGCCGGAGAAGAAGTGCACATCGTTGCCGAGGCCCGGTCGTTCCTGCATCATCAGGTGCGCAATATCGCCGGGACACTGCATCTCGTCGGAACCGGCAAATGGCGGCCCCGTGACGTCGCACGCGCCCTCGAAGCCCGGGACCGTGCCGCCGGCGGCCCCACCGCGCCGCCGGAAGGATTGTACCTGACCCGGGTTCGCTACGGTGATGATGACTGAACAGATCTAGGCCCGGGGTGTGCCGGGCCGGACGCCGTGATAGGATGACGCATGGATAAAATACCGCTGACATTGTCTGAACGGGAACAGACCGACAACCGGGCCGCGCGGCGGCGCGTCGAAAAGACACCGGTTGCCGGCTACATGGCTGTCGGTTTCGGATTGCTCGGCATTTTCGGTCCGGCCATCCTGTTTGCGCCGTTGGGTTTCATTTTTTCAATCATTGCGCTGTTACGCGGACAGGGAAGCTGGGCCTTTGTCGGTATTCTTCTGACCGTCGGCGGGATTCTGAGCTCGCCGATCCTGATGGGGCTGATCGGCGTCGGCGCGATTTACGCGACCTTCGATTGGCAGGAAATTCTCAAACCGGTGTACGACCTGATGGGCGGCGGCGTCGATATCTAAAGCCCGGGAAGCTGCATTGTCTCAGGGCGCAATGACCATCCCGTCGGTGATCATTTCCCAGAACAGGGCGATGATGAGGTCAAGCGCGACGACCGTCACCGCAGGGCCGGCGGCAAGCCCGAGACCGTTCTTGGCGACGAACCAGCCGTACAAAAGGACATACACCAGAAGTATCAGGCCGAAAAATCCGCGGGCGCCATCCGGTGCACCGATCAGCCAGAAAATCAGATCCATCCCCATGAACAGGGCATTCTGGATCACCGCAGCCCAGTTATAGGCGGTCAGAAACCTGAAATAGTTGTCCCGGCAGCCCAGCACATTGCTCATCTGCCACATCACCAGCGGGAAGATCATCCAGCCTGCGGCGTAGGCCAGGATTTCGAACAGCAGGATGGACAGGAAGGGTGTGTTTTCCGGATGCGGCTGGCCATACAAGGCAATCCACATCAGATACATCGGCGCAACGATGACAGCGGCATAGAATGACCGAACCGCCGCCTGCCGATCATTGCCAAGGGCAAGAAAGCCGTCGCTGTTGAACCTCGCCAGAAGCCCCGCGCCATAAAGCGCGCGATGGGCTTCGGCCAGACTGATCATGACCGGCCGGGCATTATCGCGGTGCCCCGAAATAGTCCACAAGGATGCGGGTATAGATCTTCGATAACGCGTAAATGTCGTCGACACGGGCGTTTTCGTCGACTTTGTGTGCGGTCTGATTGATCAGGCCGTACTCAACGACGGGGCAATGATCCTTGATGAAACGCGCATCCGAGGTGCCGCCGGTGGTGCTGAGTTCGGGCATCTCTCCGGTCACGGCTTCGATGGCCCCGGTGACGGTTCCGGACAGAACGCCCGGCGGGGTCAGGAAACTCTCGCCCGAAACGCGGACGCGCATTTCATATCCGCCGCCGGCCTGATCCAGCCGGCCACGCAGCAGTTTCTCGACGCTGTCCGAGGAATGCAGATCGTTGAAACGGATATTCACCCGCGCCGACGCACGGGCAGGAATGACGTTGGTCGCGGCATTGTCGACGTCCACCGTGGTGACCTGCAGCGTGCTTGGCTGAAAATGGTCGGAGCCTTCATCTAGGGGCACATTGGTCAGGGACGACAGCAGGTTGAGCATTTTGTGGATAGGGTTGTCGGCCAGGTGCGGATAGGCGGAATGCCCCTGCACCCCTTCGACATCCAGCCAAACGTTCATCGACCCCCGGCGGCCGATCTTGACCATGTCGGTGATGTTTTCCGGATTTGTCGGTTCGCCGACGACACAGGCATCGATGGTTTCGCCACGTTCGGCAAGCCAGTCGAGAACCTTCTTGGTGCCGTTGGTGGCGTCGCCTTCTTCATCGCCGGTGATCAGAAAGCTGATCGAGCCGTTGAAGTCGCCGCCGTTGCCGGCCAGGAAGTCGCGTGTCGCCGTCATCATGCAGGCGACGGCGCATTTCATATCTGCGGCGCCGCGGCCATAGAGCCGCCCGTCCCGGATTTCCGGGGTGAACGGATCCGTGGTCCAGTCGCCGAGGTCACCTGGCGGGACGACGTCCGTATGCCCGGCCCAGCAGAAATTGGGCCCCTCGGTGCCGCGCCGCGCATAGACGTTCCGGGTCGGCTCGCCGGCCGGGTCGTCGAAGGTCAGGTCGTGGCATTCAAATCCAAGCGGTGTCAGAAATGCGATCAGCTCGTCCAGCGCCCCGGCATCGACCGGGGTCACGCTGGCGCGCCGGATCAGCGCTTCCGATACGGCAACGGCGTCAGCGTCCTGGCCCGGGAGGCGTTCAGGTCCGGAGGAGTTCATTGATCGACGTTTTCGAGCGGGTCTGCGCATCGACGCGCTTGACGATCACGGCGCAGGCCAGCGACGGGCCGGGGGTGCCGTCCGGCAGCGGCTTGCCGGGCATGGCCCCGGGGACGACGACGGAAAACGGCGGTACCTTGCCGATGAAGATTTCCCCGGTGTTGCGATCGATGATCTTGGTGGTCGAGGTGATGAAGACACCCATCGACAGCACGGAACCTTCGCCGACGATCACCCCTTCGACGACCTCGGAGCGGGCGCCGATGAAGCAATTGTCTTCGATGATGACGGGGCCGGCCTGAAGCGGCTCGAGCACGCCGCCAAGCCCGACGCCGCCGGACAGGTGCACGCCTTTGCCGACCTGTGCGCACGAACCGACAGTGGCCCAGGTGTCGACCATCGTGCCCTCGCCAACATAGGCACCCAGGTTGACGAAGCTCGGCATCAGGACCACGTCCTTGTCGATGAAGGCGCTGTGGCGGACAATGGCGCCAGGGACGGCACGGAAGCCTGCGGCGCGGAAAGCGTTGTCGCCCATCGCTTCAAACTTCGAGGGAACCTTGTCCCACCAGTGTGCGCCGCCCGGTCCGCCGGGAATGGCCTTCATGTCATTGAGACGGAACGACAGCAACACGGCCTTTTTAAGCCATTGATTGACGACCCATTCGCCGCTGGTTTTCTCGGCAACGCGCTTTTCGCCCGTATCGAGCAGTTTCAGCGCGGTCTCGACGGCTTCGCGGGTTTCACCCTGCGTGGTCAGTGAAACGTTGGCGCGGTCTTCCCAGGCGGCGTCGATGATCTGTTCAAGCTGGCTCGTATCCATGATGTTCCTCTGTCAGAAATTTGGGTCTCAAAGCTCATATGGCGCGCCCGGAATGTGCCGCCAAGTGCGGGGGGTGTCAACTCGGGGCCGGCAGGCCGGTAATTGTGGCCAGCCAGGACGACAGGTCCTCGATCCGGTGATGTACGTGGCCGCCCTCGGAGGTTTCGCGCGACCAGCCGACACCGGTGTCCAGCCAGACGGTCGTCATGCCCAGTTCGGCCGCCGGGACAAGATTCTTGGCCATGTCTTCGACCATCACCGCATCACCGGGATCGATATCGAAACGGCGGCAGAAAGCCTTATAGGTATCCGGCGCCGGTTTCGGCACATATCCCGCGTCAATGATATCAAAACAGCCTTCGAAATGGTGATCGATGCCGATATGGCGGGTAATGTTGTCGGCATGTGCCGTTGAGCCGTTGGTGAAGATCACCTTGCGGCCGGGCAGCTTTTCAAGAGCGGCGATCAGAATAGGGTCGGCGGAAATCGGTGCCAGATCGATGTCGTGGACATAATCGAGAAATTCCGCCGGGTCGACGCTGTGGCGGGACATCAGGCCACGCATGGTTGTGCCGTATTCGCGGAAATACTGCTTTTGCAGTGCCCGGGCGTCTTCGCGCGGCAAGCCCAGCAGATTGCTGACATATGCCGTCATTTTCCAGTCCACCTGATCGAAAAGGTTCGAGGAGGCCGGATAAAGGGTGTTGTCCAGGTCAAATATCCACACGCCGGCCGCACGCAGATCATCGGAATCCTTGCGATGCATGCCGGCATTGCCGCGTGGCGCGTCTTTCGGGAGGTTGTCTGATGCCATGACAGGTTTACTTAACGTTGGGGATGTACGAGAAGCAAGTATGAAAAAAATAGCCCGGGAAATCACGGGTTGGCACTCTTGGGGGGCTTCTTCTAGTATGATGGCGGAGCGACATAAATGATCGGGCACATAGATGGCCAATGAGGCATCTGCAACTGCCGGTGCAGGGCAGGCAAGTAACAGTGACGTCAAGCTGGTGGCCGGTTATCCGGGGCCTGCGCTGTTGCTTGACGCGCATGGAAAAACACTACTGGCAAACGCCAAGGGGACGGGGCTTGAAAAGGCCCTGGCCGGCGGTGCCGTCAGTGAGATCGAAAGCCTGATCGGCAATGCGACCGATAGCGCCAGCATTGCCAATGCGACACTGGCCATCGCCACGAGCCGGGGCGAACTGGTGCTCGATGTGACGGCCGTTCCGGCGTTGAAGCCAGACGGCAGCGTCGACAAAATACTGCTTCTGGCCCGCGATCTGACGATGGAGCGCAACCTGCGCACAACGCTGGTGGAATCGCGCCAGCGCTACAAGGACCTGGTTGAAATATCCAGCGACTTTTCCTGGGAAGTGGATCAGCAGGGCCACTTCAACTTCGTGTCGCCGCAGGGTGCGCTCGGCTACAAGGCGGATGAACTCGTCGGCCAGCCGGCACGCAGTTTCGTGATCGACCCTGATGACTATACGCCGTTTCCGTTCACGACGACGCGCAAGCTCGATAACGTTGAAATGTGGATGACCAATAAGGACGGTACGACCGCCTGCGTCGTCGTTTCGGCGCTGCCGCTGGTCAAGCACGACGATGACAGCGAGACCTGGATCGGGTGCCGTGGCAATTGCCGCGATGTGACCGAAGAGCGTGAAAGCGAGGCTGCCCTGGCCCGTGCGCGTCACCGCGAACAACTTCTCAATTATATCGTATCGCAAATTCGCGATGAAATAGAACCGCATGACATGTTGATGGCTGCAGCCACGGCGTCGTCACGCGCGCTCGGTGCTGCGGGATCGCGCATCTACCGTGAAGACGTGGATCGTCAGGCCTTCGCCGTTGCCGCCGAATACGGCAACGTTGAAGGCGTTGATAAACTGAGCGAGAAAATCAGCGGGCTCAAGGCGGGGGATGTGATCACGGCCGAGATCGGCGGATGGTCGGCATTACTGGCAACAACGCAGTACCGTGGTGACGTCAACGGCGCGCTGGCGATGTGGAAGCCGAAAAAAGACGACGTTTGGGATGACGATCATCGCCTGATGCTTACCGATGTCGCCAACCAGCTTGGTATCGCGAACGAACAGATCGCCAATCACGAACGTATCGTAAAACTGTCACGCACGGATGGTATGACGGGCCTATTGAACCGGCGGGCATTTTATGAAGAAGAGTTGCCAAGACGGATATCGCGCCTGGAACGCAGCGGCCAGACCGCATCGATGTTTTATGTCGATATGGATAACTTCAAGCGGGTCAACGATGTACACGGACACCAGGCGGGTGACGAAGCGATACTTTATCTGCGTGACATGCTGATCAATTTTTCACGACCCGGCGATCTTGTCGCCCGGCTGGGCGGCGATGAGTTCGCGATGTGGCTGGACGGCATTGATGAGCCAACAAGCCAGAAACGCGCCGGACAGCTGATCGCCACCAGTAAGCAGATGGTCACAATGTCGGGTGACGAGGACCATCCGCTCGGCATATCCATCGGTGTGGCCTTTTTCAACCCGATGTCGGGCGAGAAGCTGGATGACCTCCTTGCGCGCGCAGACGCCGCAATGTATTCCGTTAAGAAAAAGAGCAAAGGGGGTTTCGAAATGGCGCCGCCACCGGGCACGCCGCTTGAAATGCCTGATTAAAGAATCAAGATTAAGACGGTTAACCGTCAACTTAGGTGGGGATTTGTTGTGGGATGACCGGGATTCTCGGTGACGATGTGATCAGTTACGATCGCGCCAAGGAACTGGCGCGAAGCGACGATCCTGCCGTGCGTGCGGCGCTTGCAGAGCGTGCCGATGTCTCGCCTGAACTGCTTTATTATCTGGCCGAAGATGCGTCCGTTGATGTGCGCCGTGCGGTTGCCGTCAACGAAGCCGCGCCGCGTCAGACGGACGTGCTACTGGCCGGCGATGCTGATCCGACCGTGCGCGGCGGTCTTGCCCGTAAAATTGCCCAGGTTGCCCCCAACCTGAGCCGTGAGGCATCGGAAAAGGTTCAGCAACAGACTTATGAAGCCCTGGAAATGCTGGCCACCGACCAGATGACCAAAGTCCGGGCGATCCTGTCACAGGCACTGAAAGATGTCGTCGACGCACCATCCGACATCATCCGCACTCTGGCCAACGATATCGAGATCGAGGTTTCCGGCCCGGTATTGGAATTCTCTCCGGTACTGACCGAACAGGATCTGATCGAGATCATCGAGCAGGGGCCGGCGCCGGGCGGTGTGGCAGCCATTGCCCGCCGGAGTGCGGTTTCCGAAAATCTCGCCGATGCCATTATCGGTACGGACGATGTTGAAGGGATTGCCGATCTGCTCGGCAACAATTCAGCACAGATCAGGGAAGAAGCCCTAGATGAACTGATTGACCGGTCGGCCAACCAGGAACTCTGGCAACCGCCGCTGGTCGGGCGCAAACAGCTGCCCGATGGCGCGGCTCAGCGGATGGCCGGTTTTATCGCTGAAAATCTTCTGGAAGCTCTTTCGAAGCGTGCCGATCTGGACGAAACCACTTTGGCCGCCGTCGGCGACATTGTTCGCGACCGCCTTGGCGGCGACGGGAAGATGGATAAAAAGGCCCTGGCAGCAGGGTTTGATTTTCTCAAGGTAGACCCACCCCTGGATACGGCAGAACGGCTTCACGGAGCCGGCAAACTGAACGACAAGGTGGTGATCAAGGCGCTGCAGGCCGGTGATCATGCCTTCGTGTTTGCGGCAATGATTGTCCGGGCCGGTGTCGACCTGACATTGGCGCGCAAGATTTTCGTCGAAAAAAACCCGACCGGCATCGTTGCGCTTCTCGGCAGGGCAAAACTACCGGCATCGATGGTTATCATGGTCCAGCAGCAGATGGGCAGGATTGCGCCCTCGCAGATCATTGAACCTGAGGACGATACGACATTTCCCATGTCTGAAGAGGATATTGACTGGACCATCGAGTTTTTTTCGAACATCTCCGAACGGGCCTGAATCTCATAAAAACCACTGTCGGTATGGCCGCCGTACGGACCTCATTTAAATCAGTTGCGGTTCGCAGTCTTGCCATGACTGCAAGAGCGCTATATTCGAATTAAACTGACAGCCAGCGTAGTACGGACGAAATGACGATTACCTACGAAGACGCAAAGGCAATCGCCCAGGACGGCGATGAAGAGGCGAGAACCACGCTGGCGGCAAGGCAAGATCTCGTCCCGGAACTGTTGTATTATCTTGCGGAAGATACTTCGATTGCCGTTCGCCTCGTCGTTGCCGCCAACCCGGTATCACCTGCACATGCCGATCTGCTTCTGGCGCAGGACAGTGACGAGGGTGTTCGCGCCGTTCTGGCGGAAAAATTCGCCGGCCTGTCCTCCGGAACGTCGGTGGATAATTCCAGGCTCCGGGAACTGGCGCACGAAGCCATGATGCTTCTGGCCAAGGATCAGGAGATGCGGGTCCGCCAGATACTCTCTGAAGCACTTCGTGAAGTCGCGTCTGCGCCGGCCGATGTCATCCGCCGCTTGGCATGGGATGTGGAAACGGCTGTTGCCGCACCGGTATTGATGTCTTCTCCGGTCCTCACGGATGCGGATCTGATCGAAATCATCATGGCCAAGCCGTCGCAAGGTGCCGTATCGGCAGTCTCGCAGCGTGCCGGGGTGTCGGACAGCGTCAGTGATGCGATTGTCGACAGCATGGATGTCGAGGCCATTGGCCTGTTATTGGGCAATGCCAGTGCGCAGATCCGGGAAGAAACACTGGATCGTCTGATTGACGGGGCGGCGCAGGTAGATCTGTGGCATTTGCCGCTGGCGATGCGCCCCAAACTGCCGTCGAAAGCGGCCGTGAAAATCGCCCAGGTGGTTGCCGAGGATGTCCTGACACGCATGCAGGCGCGGAACGATCTGTCCATCGAAGCAACGATGGCAGTGCGTGAAATTGTCTTGAAACGGCTGGGTGACGGTGTTGCCATGATGCCGGACAAAGATGATGAAGCCGGAAATGCACCACGCGGCATGCGCCCTGATGATGATAATGTCTTTGACCGTGCGGCTCATGAATGGGCTGCGGGCACTCTGGATGAACAGGCCCTGATCCGAGAGATGACGCGTGGTGACATCCGCTTTGCCAAGGCTATTCTCGCCGTCATGGCCGATGTTCCCTTC
The DNA here is from genome assembly GCA_040218645.1 of Rhodospirillales bacterium. Lineage (GTDB taxonomy): Bacteria > Pseudomonadota > Alphaproteobacteria > Rhodospirillales > Casp-alpha2 > UBA4479. Next base: position 141,952 of record JAVJQZ010000013.1, on the reverse strand, counting down.
AAGGCCGTCGAGCGGGTTCGCGAAACCCGCAGCGTCAAAGGCTGCGTGGCGATTTCATGGCGTGCCGGACTGAGCGCCAAGTCGGCGGAAATCGTTCAGCAAAAACTGGGTCTGGTAAAAATTGCCGACATCCTGCGCGCCGATGGCGGCAGCTATCCGATGTCCGAAGAAGACATGATCTGGCAGATCGAATTTCTCCGCAAGCTGTAGGGTTTCAGCCGCGCGTGATCAGCGTGCCGGCGCCGCCGGCAGTGAACAGTTCAACCAGCACCGTATGCGCCACCCGGCCATCAAGAATGGCCGCGCCGTCAACACCGCCCTGAATGGCATCGATGCAGGTCTCGATCTTGGGGATCATGCCGCCGGAAATGATGCCGCTTTCAATGGCGGCGCGGGCCTCGGAAACCTTGAGCTCGGATATGAGATTCCTATCGTTGTCGAGTACACCTTCGACATCCGTCAGCATGTACATGCGCGACGCCTGTGTCGCCGCTGCAATGGCGCCTGCGGCGGTGTCCGCATTGATATTGAGTGTTTCGCCGTCGGGACCGGTCCCGATCGGGGCGATCACCGGAATAACATCGCTGCCTTCAAAGGCCTCCAGCACCCTGGGCGAAATCACCTTGGGCTGGCCGACAAGGCCGAGGTCGATGACACGCTCGATGTTGCTGTCCGGATCCCGTTTGGTACGGGTCAGCCGTTCGGCACGGATCAGGTTGCCGTCCTTGCCCGACAAGCCAATGGCCGTGCCGCCGGCATTGTTGATGGCGGCGACGATCTGTTTGTTGATGGACCCTGAAAGCACCATTTCAACGACGTCGATGGTGGCCTGATCGGTGACCCGCAGACCATCGACGAATTCCGATTTGATGTTGAGTTTTTCCAGCATTGCGCCGATCTGCGGGCCGCCGCCGTGGACGACAATGGGACGGATGCCGACCTGGCGCAGCAGAACCATGTCGCGCGCGAACAGATCGAATAGTTTCTGATCCCCCATGGCGTGACCGCCGAACTTGACCACAACGGTACGGCCACTGAAGCGACGCATATAGGGCAGGGCTTCGGAAAGAACGGAAGCTTTTGCGAGATTGGCCTCGCGAATATCGTCGTGTGTCTTGCTCATGGCCGGAAAACTAACTCATGCAGGTTGAAAAAAGTATCGAATATTCAGGCAACGCGGAGGGGTACAGCATTTTTGCCGAAAAATAAACGTGCATGTGAACCAGCGCTTCCGCGTCAGGCGGTATTTTCAGGCGTATTTATAGCGGGTTTACTCCGCCAGCCGCGCCAGTTCGGCACGCAATTCACGAATGCCGTCGGCATCGCGGGAACTGGTGCACATGATCTCGGGGTGCGCCGCGCCGTGCTTGGCGAGTTCGGCTGCGGTCGCCTCGACCAGCTTTTTGAGTGGCCCCGGTTTGACCTTGTCACATTTGGTCAGCACGATCTGGTAGTTCTGTGCGGCCTGATCCATCATTTTCATGGCCATCCGGTCGTTGTCCTTGAGCCCGTGCCGGGCATCGATCAAAAGACAGCAGCGCCGGAGCTGGACGCGGCCGCGCAGATAGTCCTCGATCAGACGAGTCCAGCCATCGACTTCCGATTTTGCGGCTCTGGCATAGCCGTACCCCGGCAGGTCGGCGAGCATCAGCCGGCCATCGACGTCAAAGAAATTGACCTCGCGGGTGCGGCCCGGGGTGTTCGATGTTCGCGCAAGCTGTTTGCGTCCGGTCAGGGCGTTGAGCAGGCTTGACTTGCCGACGTTGGAGCGCCCGGCAAAAGCGATTTCCGGCACATTCCCGGTCGGGATCTGCGCCATTTCCTTTGCCCCCAGCACGAACGAAATCGGTCCCGCAAACAGCAGCCGCCCGGTTTCGAAATCGGACTGTTCATAGTCGTGGGGTGTCATGTCGGCCACCTCCGATCCGGGACTGATCCGTTCAGCCCGCGATACAGTTCTGGGCTCAGTTCATCGCTCAGTTCAGAGCATCCTTGGCCTTGAACCCCATGCGCCGCATGATGATCCACTGCTGGATGATCGACAGCGTGTTGTTCCAGGCCCAGTAGATGACCAGACCGGCCGGGAAGTTGGCGAGCAGGAACATGAAGAACAACGGCATGAACAGGAAGATTTTTGCCTGAATGGGATCCGCCGGCTGTGGGTTCAGACGCTGCTGAATGTACATCGACGCCCCCATGATCAGCGGCCAGACGCCCAGATGCAGGAAGTCGGGGGTCGACCAAGGGAACAGGCCGAACAGGGTGAAGATGTTCGTCGGGTCCGGCGCGGACAGATCATGTATCCAGCCGAAAAACGGCGCGTGACGCATCTCAATGGTCACGAACAGCACCTTGTAGAGCGCAAAGAATACCGGAATCTGGAGCAGGATCGGCAGACAGCCAGAAGCCGGGTTGACCTTTTCACGCTTGTACAGCGCCATCATTTCCTGGTTCAGCTTCACTTTGTCTTCGCTGAAACGCTCGCGCAGCTTGACCATCTGCGGCTGCAGTTGCTTCATTTTGCTCATCGAAACATAGGATTTGTTGGCGAGCGGGAAGAACACCACCTTGATGACAACGGTCAGCAGCAGGATCGACAGCCCCAGGTTGCCGACGTGGCCGTGCAGCCACAGCAGGGCCAGGAAGATCGGCTTGGTAAGGAAGTAGAACCAGCCGAAATCGATGGCCAGATCGAAATTGAGGATGTTCAGTTTCGCTTCGTATCCGTCGAGCAGGTAGACTTCCTTGGCACCGGCGAACATGTGCGACTGGCTGGATGCGCTGCCGCCCGCAGGGACGACCACGGGGGCGCCCAGATAATCCGTCTGATAGACGTCGATCAGGCCTTCCTTGCGGTGCAGGAACCGGGTCTGGATTTTATCCGACTGGTTGGGGATCAGGGTCGAGAGCCAGTACTTGTCGGTGATGCCGATCCAGCCGCCGTTCGATTCCTGTGAAATCCCTGCCGGCTCATCCTTGACGTCGTCGTAATCGATTTCCTTGAGCTGGCCGCCGATAACACCGAGCAGACCTTCATGGAGGATGTAGAAATCCGTCGTTTCGGGTGTGCCGTAGCGGGTGAGAAGACCGTACGGGTACATCGTCAGTGCTTGCCCGGTGCTGTTTTCGACGGCCTGATCGATGGTGAACATGTAATTTTCGTCAATGCTGATCGTGCGCTTGAAGACCAGACCCGTGCCGTTGTTCCAGGTCAGCGTCACCGGATTGCCGACACTCAGCGTGTCCCTGTTGGCGCTCCAGACGGTGTCCAGGCCCGGCATGGCCTGACCCTCTGCGCCGGTCCAGCCGTATCCGGCATAATAGGCATCGATTGCGCCACGCGGCGAAAGCAGAACGATCTCCGGGCTCGAGGGGTCGATGGTCTTGTGATAGTCGATCATCGTCAGGTCGTCGATCAGACCGCCCTTGAGCGAAATCGAGCCATGCAGACGCGGCGCATCAATATCGATGCGCTGAACACTGTCCATGGCCGCCTTGCGGCTTTGTTCAACATACGCCTCGGTGGTATTGACGGGCGCCGAACCCGGAATGACAGGCGCCTGCGGAGTGACGCTGCTGCCGGGTGTCGCCGGTATGCCCTGACCCTGCTGTGCCGCCTGTTGCTGCGCCTGCTGCTGGGCCTGTTGCTCCGGCGGGACCGTGCTGGTGTTAAAGAAAGTCTCGAACAGCACCAGAATGGCAATCGACAGGGCGATGGCCAGGATCATGTTCTTTTGGTCGTTCATGGGTGTTCAGGGCTCCCTTTTCGGTCATTCATACTGACCGGGTCGGCTGTGGGGACGGGATCGTATCCCGAACCCCCCCAGGGGTGGCAACGTAAGATTCGTTTGAAAGCGAGAAAACTTCCGCTGATTGGCCCATGTGTGTGCAGGGCCTCTTCGGCATAGGCGGAACAACTCGGATGGAACCGGCAAGTGCCGGGCATGAAGGGTGAAATGGCATAGCGGTAAATCAGGATCAGCGCCCGCATCGGGGCAATGGCGATCTGCTTTGTCCAGTACCCGGGACGGCCCTCAATCATGGCGGCCACTCCGCTGGGGGATGTCGGCGCAGGCGTCGAGTTTTTTCAGACTCTTCAAGAAATCGTCCTTCAGGGCCTCGAATGGACGCGCCGGGGTTGCCGCACGACCGATAACCACGATGTCCAGACCCGGCTTGACGAGGCCTGGCAGAACAGCGTCGACGCAGGCGCGCAGCCGGCGACGGGCACGGTTGCGCACCACGGCATTCCCCACCTTGCGGCTGGTTGTAAACCCGACGCGGACCAGATCATCTCCGGCTTCGCCAGGTCGACGCTTGCGGACCTGCACCACCATACCAGGCGTTGCCCATTTGCGGTTTGCCCCGGCGACAGCAAGGAATTCACGCCTTTTTTTCAGACGTGATGGTCCGGGCTGTGTATGGGGCAGGGACATGCGGACGCGGTACGACCGCCCGCCCTTAAGCGGACAGGCGCTTACGGCCCTTGGTACGGCGGTTTGCAAGCACACGGCGACCACCAACCGTCGCCATGCGGTGACGGAAGCCGTGACGGCGCTTGCGGATAAGCTTACTTGGCTGATACGTGCGTTTCACGGAACTTCTCCTTGCAAAATCGCCCGCTGTATACGGTCTTGGCGCAGGCAAGTCAACGATGGCGATGCTGTTTTCGTACGATTAGTCGAAGTATTTTCTCAGCCGCTTGATGAATGCCGATAGGATGTTCACGTGAACTTGAGCCGTTGTTAGCGGAACGTTGGTTGCTCTTGGCGGTTCAATCGGGAGAATGCAATGGATCTGGGGCCTTTGGCACCATGACTGATCTATTGGGTGGATGGATTGTGATGGCCATATTTTTCATGTGTGGCGGGAAAATTAATCCATGTGTGGCGGGAAAATTAATCCATGAACGGGGATGGTCTTGATGGACGAGCGTGATCAGGAAAAACAGCCTGACACCCAACATATGAAAGCAACGCCATCGGTGATCAGCCGAATTTGGCCGCTGGCGCTCGTCGCGGCGGCGATGGCGGCGGTGTTCGTCTTTGATCTCGACCGGTTTCTGTCTTTCCAGGCATTGAAGGAAAACCGGGAATTCCTGCTGGAATGGACGGCTGAGAACCGTGCCCTGGCCGCCATCGGGTTCATTTCCGGGTACTGTATCATGGTCGCGCTGTCCGTGCCGGGTGCGGTATGGGCGACACTGGCCGGCGGCTTCGTCTTCGGCACCGTGATCGGCGGGGCCTATGTCGTGACCGGGGCCACGCTCGGGGCAACCGCGATCTTCCTGATTGCACGCTATGCGCTTGTCGATATGTTGCGCGCAAAAACCGGGAACGCCATCAGCAAGATGAAAACCGGCTTCAATGAAAATGCGCTCAGTTACATGTTCGTGCTGCGCCTTGTGCCACTTTTCCCGTTCTGGCTGGTCAATCTGGTGCCGGCGTTTCTGGATGTGCCGCTCAGGACCTATGTCATCGGGACCTTTTTCGGGATAATCCCGGGATCGATCGTCTATGTCAGTGTCGGTGCAGGCTTGGGCAGTGTGTTCGAGCAGGGCGGGAAGCCCGATCTCGGGATCATCTTCACACCGGAAATCCTGCTGCCGATCCTGGGTCTGGCGGCGCTGTCGCTGGTGCCGGTACTCTACAAACGGTTCAAATCGGGCCGCGGGCAAAAGGTCTGAACATGGTCGAGCATATCAAGACAGACATCTGCGTCATCGGTGCCGGCTCCGGGGGACTCTCGGTTGCGGCAGGGGCCCAGCAAATGGGTGCCGATACGGTGCTGATTGAAAAGCATAAAATGGGCGGGGATTGCCTGAATTTCGGCTGTGTCCCGTCCAAGGCGCTGCTGGCCGCGGGTCATGCCGCCCAGCATGTCCGCGACGCCGGGCGTTTCGGGATCGATGCCGGTGCGCCTCAGGTCAATGCCGGACGTGTGTTCGCGCATGTGCATGGTGCCATTGCGGCGATTGCCCCCAACGATTCCGTTGAACGGTTTACCGCCTTGGGCGTCAAGGTGATCGAAGCGGAAGGACGATTTGTCGACGCGAAAACCGTCGAGGCGGGCGGCGCACGGATATCCGCCCGGCGCTTCGTGATCGCCACCGGGTCAACGGCCTTTGTGCCACCGATCCCGGGTCTGGACGATGTGCCGTATTACACCAACGAAACGGTTTTTTACGCTGACCGTCTTCCGGAACATCTGATCGTCATCGGCGGCGGGCCGATCGGGATCGAGCTTGCGCAGGCTCACCGGCATCTGGGGTGCCGGGTAACGGTGCTGGAGCTGTTCTCGGTCATGCCCAAGGACGATCCTGAACTGGTAGACGTGGTCCGCCGCAAGCTCGATGCGGACGGTATTGATATCCGCGAGGGCGTTCAGATCGTGCGGGTGACAAAGGACGACGACGGGATCGCGGTCGTGCTCGACGCCGGGGGAAAAGAGGAAAAAATCGCCGGATCGCATCTACTGGTCGCGACCGGGCGCCGCGCCAGCGTATCGAGCCTCAACCTCGAAGCCGCGGGCGTTACCTATTCCGACAAGGGGATCGAGATCGATGCGCGTCTGCGCACATCGAACAAAAAGATATTCGCCATCGGGGATGTGGCGGGTGGTCTGCAGTTCACCCACGTTGCCGGGTATCACGCCGGGATCGTCATCAAGAACGCGCTGTTTCGCCTGCCGGCCAAGGCTGATCACCGTTGCGTGCCGTGGGTGACCTATACATCACCCGAGCTGGCTCAGGTCGGCCTGACGGAAGCCGAGGCCCGGAAAAAGCATGGTAGCGATATCCGCATCCTGCGCTGGCCGTTTCATGAGAATGACCGCGCCCAGGCGGAAAGTGAAACGGATGGGCTGGTCAAGGCCGTGACGACGAAGAAAGGCGTGATCCTGGGCTGTGGGATCGCGGGGCCGCACGCCGGTGAACTGATCCAGACCTGGGTGCTGGCGATGTCGCAGAAGATCAAGATCGGCGGCCTGGCGACGATGATTTCGCCCTATCCGACACGGGGCGAAGTCAGCAAACGGGCCGCAGGAAGTTTTTACACATCATCTCTTTTTAGCGAAAAAACCCGAAAAATTGTCCGTTTTTTGGCGAAATTCGGTTAATAGCCATAATTTTATCATATACGAAGTTTTCTCCTCATGCCTTATGAGCGGTTTAAAAATCTGTCGTCGCGGCTGCTGATCCTGACGGTGCTGTTCGTCATGCTGGCGGAGGTGCTGATCTGGACGCCGTCGGTTGCTCGGTTTCGCAAAAGCTATATCGATGACTTCATCAACCGGGCCTATCTGTCGATGGTGGCGCTGGATGCGATGCCTGAAACCCAACCCAACCAGGATCTGGAGAACGCCCTTCTGCACCAGACCGAAGCGCTGGCGATCATCGTCAACCGGCCGGACCGGCGCATGCTGATGGTGGGCGGCGATATGCCGCCCGCCGTCGATCTGTCCGTGGATATGCGAAATGAGAATTTCTTCAGCCTGATCACGGCGGCATTCGATACACTGGGCCGTACCGACAACCGGGTGATCCGCGCCATCGGCATGCCGCCGAAGCAGCCGGACCTGACCGTTGAAGTGCTGTTCGAGGAAAAACCCCTGCGCACCGCCATGCTTGATTTCTCATGGCGGATTTTCAACCTGTCCCTGGTGATTTCACTGATCACGGCATCCCTGGTGTTTCTGGCCCTGCAGTGGATGATCGTCCGGCCCATCCGCCGCCTGACCCGTGCCATGGTCGGATTCCGGGACAATCCCGAGGATGCCGGCAGGATTATCGTGCCGACAACACGCGGCGACGAGATCGGGACGGCGCAGCGTGAACTTGCCGAAATGCAGCGGCAGGTGCAGCAGTCCCTGAAACAGAAAAACCGCCTCGCGGCCATGGGCAGTGCCATGACCAAGATCAACCACGATCTCAGGAACACCCTGGCGACCGCGGTTCTGGTTTCCGACAAGTTGCAGGCGATCGAGGATCCCGAGGTCAAGCGCGTCACGCCACGCCTGATGAAGGCCATCGACCGGGCCATTGACCTGTGCAGCCAGACGCTGAATTACGCCGCTGATGAAATGCTTGTGCTGCGGCCGCGCCTGTTCGTTCTCTATGACCTGATCGAGGAGATGCAGATCCTGCTGGAAATGTCCGAGGATCAGCCGGAGATGAAATGGCAGATTGATGTCGATCCGTCTCTGGAAATCGTCGCCGACCGCCGCCATCTGCTGCGTGCGCTCAACAATTTATGCGCCAATGCCTTGCAGGCCGGTGCCAGGCACCTTGAGATACGTGCCGGGGTCAATGACGGTCTGATCGTTATCGATATTATCGATGACGGGCCCGGGCTGCCGGAAAAGGCCCGGGACAATCTGTTTACGGCCTTCGCCGGGTCGGGCCGCAAGGGCGGGACCGGGCTGGGTCTGGTGATTGTCCGCGAAGTCGCCGTCGAACATGGCGGTGATGTCCAATTGCTGAAAACCGGTGCCGATGGAACGACGTTCCGGTTTACATTCCCCGACGATATTCCGCCGCATGTCGCCGCCATGGACGCGCCCGGCGACTGAGGTCATTCCCCTAGGACCACGCCCTCACGGCGGGGATCGGCACCACCGACAAGCCGGTCGTTGATCATATGAATGCCGTGCAGGCCGCTCGTCATTTCACGCAACTTGACGGTATGCCCCATCGCCTCGAGCGCGGGTTTCAGGTCTTCCGCCGGGGTGCCGGCCTCAATGTCCACGGGGCCGCCTCTGCTGACGATATTCGGCGCTGCGATGGCGTCGGCCACATGCATGTTCCAGTCGATCACGCCGAGAATCACCTTCAGCGTATATCCGGCAATGCGCGAGCCGCCGGGCGAGCCGATCACCAGCACCGGCTGGCCGTGCTGATCGAAGACGATGGTCGGTGACATGGTGCTGCGCGGGCGCTTGCCGGGGGCGGGGGCGTTGGCCACGGGCATGCCTTTCGATGACGGGCTGTAAGAGAAATCGGTGAGCTCGTTGTTCAGCAGGAAGCCTTGCGACATGTGCTTGGACCCGAACGCCCGTTCGATGCTGGCGGTCATCGAAACGATGTTGCCATAGCGGTCACGGACAGAGAAATGCGTTGTCGACAGGCCTTTTTCCGCACCCTGTTCTGCTTCCCAGTGCCACGCGGTACGGCCGGCGCGGCCGGGCCCGGCTTGGTCCATGCGCTGCGTGGGCGAGATCAGCCTGGCTCGTTCCGCCAGATATGCGGGGTTCAGGAGACCCGCGACCGGGACCGGGACAAAATCGCTGTCCGCGACATATAGCGCGCGATCGGCGAAGGCGAGGCGGCTGGCCTCGACAATCAGATGCACGGCCTCGGCGGAAAACGGTTTTTCGGCACCGAGGTCGAAATGATCTAGCATGCCCAATATCTGCCCGATCAGGATGCCACCGGATGACGGTGGCCCCATGCCGCAGACCCGATAGGCGCGATAGCTGACGCACACCGGATCGCGGGTCTTCGCCGTATAGCCAGCGAGGTCTTCGGTCGTCATAATTGCCGGATTGAAGGCCGCATTCGAGACCGTTTCGGCGATGCCTTCAGCGATCTCGCCGGCATGGAACGCCGCCGCACCGTTCTCGGCGATTTGCGTCAGGACCCGGGCAAGTGCCGGGTTTTTCAGTATTGTCCCGGCTTTCAGCGACTGACCGGCGGGGTAAAAATAATCGCGGGTTCCGGGGATGTTCCGCATTTCCGTATCCGCCGCCAGCAGACCGGCAAGTCTGGGCGTGACGGTGAAGCCGTCTTCTGCGAGGCGGATCGCGGGCCGGAACAGATCCGCCCAGGGCAGAATGCCGTGTTTGCCATGGGCCAGTGCGAGCATGCGCATCAGGCCCGGCACGCCGACGGCGCGTCCGCCCAGTGCGGCCCTGGGCCAGGGGATCGCATTGCCGTCTGCATCCAGGAACATGCCGGGATGTGCGGATGCAGGGGCGGTTTCACGGCCGTCATAGGTTTCAACGGCATTCGCCGAAGCATCATGGTGCACCATGAACGCGCCGCCGCCGATCCCCGACGATTGCGGCTCGACGAGGGTCAAAACCATTTCAGTGGCAATGGCGGCATCGACGGCGCTGCCGCCTTCGGCGAGAATGTCGCGCCCGGCAGCGGCGGCCAGGGGGTGCGCCACCGCAATCATGTAGGTTTTGGCTTCGCCCCGACGGTGTGCGTCGATATCGATGGTATCATCGCAGCCAGTAAGTCCCGTAATTGCAATGAGCCCAAGGATGACGGCAAACGCAGCCCGTGCCGGTGATCGCAATCCTCGCATGAATGCTCCTGCTGTTGTAAAATGTTGATGAACGTTAGATCGGCGGTACTTGATGATCAAACAAGGGCTGACCGGCATGCCGCTTCAGGGAAGTATCCGGACGGAAAACCCATGACCGAACTGCTTAGAGATCATTTCGTGGTCATCCTGCTGGTGCTTTTTGCAGGGGTCCTTTACTGGGGATTTCATCCTCGTAAAAGGAAAAGAAATCAGGACCTTGCCGGGAAAGCTTCAAGCGATACGACAGACAAGAGCTGAAGAGTTATGCACAATTTATTAAATAGATATCCACAGAGAACTTCAGTCTAACGCCTTGTAGGAAAGTCATTTTTGAATTCTTGCCTAAAATTTTCCTATTGTGCAGCGCAACAGCTTCGGGATAGTTTCTGCCCGGGAGAACATTCAAGACGGGGAGAGGAGCAGCCATCATCATGGCAGCATCCAGACTTCAATCATCCGACATTCGCACCCGCAAGGGCGCCGGTAATCTGGTGTGTCTGACGGCGTATGACACGCCCATGGCCAAGCGCGTCGATGCCCATTGTGATCTCGTACTGGTCGGTGACTCGCTGGCCATGGTGGTCTACGGGCTGGAAACCACACGGGGGGTAACCCTCGATATCATGATTGCGCACGGCCAGGCGGTGATGCGCGGCACCGAGCGCGCCTGCGTCGTTGTCGACCTGCCGCACGGCAGTTACGAAGACAGCCCCCAATCGGGCGTCCGCTCCGCAAAGCGCGTCATGGAAGAAACCGGCTGTCAGGCCGTGAAACTGGAAGGCGGGGAAGATATGGCCGCCACGGTTGCGGCCATCGTCGACGCCGGTGTACCGGTCCTCGGCCATATCGGGCTTCTGCCGCAAAAAGCGGAAAGCCGGGGCGGGTTCAAGATTCAGGGCAAGGACGATGAAGGCGCACGGCAGGTCTATCGCGACGCCGAAGCGATCGAAGCGGCGGGCGCATTCGCCATCGTCATCGAAGGCACCGTCGAAGCCGTGGCGCGTGAGGTAACCGCCCGCAGCGGTATTCCGCTGATCGGGATCGGGGCCTCGCCGGCATGTGACGGACAAATCCTCGTGACCCAGGACATGGTCGGCCTGTTTGCGGACTTCACGCCGAAATTCGTCAAGCGTTATGCCGATGCCGGGGCATTGATCGAGGACGCTGTCGCGACATATGCGGCAGAAGTCCGGAACGGTGCGTTTCCTGGACTGGAGCACTGTTTCGGCGTCCCCAAGCCGAAGAACGAGACGAATAGCTGAGGATAAGGCGGATGCAGATTGCGCGGAGTGTCGCAGAATTGCGCGAACTGACGTCCGACTGGCGCCGGGATGGACAGCGTATTTCGCTGGTGCCGACCATGGGCGCGCTGCACGAAGGGCATATGTCCCTTGTCCGCAGTGCTGCCGAGCGTGCCGAGCGGCAGATCGTGTCGATCTTCGTCAACCCGACCCAGTTTGCGCCCACCGAGGATTTCAGTACCTATCCCCGTGACGAAGCTCGTGATATGGCGATGCTGGAACAGGCGGATGTCGATCTGGTATTTGCGCCGGATGTTTCGCAAATGTACCGCGACGGGCATCAGACCAAAGTCGAGGTTCAGGGGCTGAGTCAGGTTCTCGAAGGGGAATTCCGCCCGCATTTCTTCATCGGTGTCGCTACGGTTTGCGCCAAACTGCTGATTCAGACAATGCCGGATGTGGCGATTTTCGGTGAAAAGGACTATCAGCAGCTCTGCGTGATCCGCGCCATGGCCCGCGATCTGGATTTGCCGGTCGAAATTCTGGGTGGCGAGACGATCCGCGAAAGCGATGGCCTCGCCATGTCGTCCCGAAACACCTATCTTTCCAACACCGAACGGACACTGGCGCCGCGTCTGCATCAGGAGATCAGCGGTGTGGCGCGGCGTGTCGCCGGCGGGGAACCCATCGAGATCGTCTGCAGCGGTGCCAGCGAAGAACTGGGCCGGGCCGGGTTTTCAAGTGTCGATTACGTGGCGGTCCGCGATGCGGAAACCCTCGAACTTCCGGCCAAGGGCCGGCCGATGCGCGTGCTCGCCGCCGCGTGGCTGGGCAGGACGCGGCTGATCGATAACGTTGCCGTATAATCCCTGATATTGAAGCCCCTAGCTGCCTGCTCAGTGGGCGAAGAAATGCATGCCGCCGTCGACGGGGATCACGGCGCCTGTGATGTAACTCGCCAGCGGTGAGGCCAGAAAGGCGACCAGCGGTGCCACGTCTTCGGGGTTACCGAAGTGGCCCATCGGAATATTCGCGTCGATAAACTTTTTGCGGGATTCCTCGGTCGGATAGAGCCGTTCCAGAATCTGTTCGCTGTTGATGCGTCCGGGCGGGATGCAGTTGACGGTGATGCCTTCCTTCGCGACCTGGCATGACAGTCCCTTTGCCCACAGGTGAAGCGCCGCCTTGGCGGCAATCGCAGCGTTGATCACGCGGGGCTCCATGGATCCTGAAAAACATATGATGCGGCCCCAGCCCTGCTTTTGCATGCCGGGCAGCAACGCCTGGGTCAGGCGCCGGACCGCCTGAAAATTCAACTCCAGTGACTGGTCCCATGTATCGTCATCGGCAAAGATGCCGATCGGCAGCGAAGCCCCGGCGGCGTGGACGAGAATATCCACGGCCCGGCCGTCCGGTTGGGCCGCCGCGGCAATGTCCCCCAGAGCCGTCCGTTCTGTCAGGTCGGCACAGATGATGCCGGGCCGAGGATGGCCTGCCGCCTCGATCCCGTCGGCGACCTCCTGCAGCAGATCTTCGCGCCGGGCCAGCATGGTGACCGACACGCCTTCAGCGGAGAGGTTCCGGGCGATTTCAGCGCCGATCCCGGTGCTGGCACCGGTGACGAGGGCTGTTTTGCCACCGATTTGAAGATCCATGTGCTGTCTCTTTGCGTTCTGATTTGCCGTGCGGAATTATTTCTGCGGCGGGACGTCGAGACGAACGACGATGCCTTCCAGTTCGGGAGACGGCGCCGGGTAGAATTCAAGCACCTGCGGATCGTGGCCCGGTATGATCAGGTCCTCGTTGCCGCCGGCAAGCCGGCGAAGCTTTTCGTGGCCTTCCATCATTTCGCCGACGTTGAACACGGTGCGGTACGGGTTCCTGTCCCACATGTTGTGATACAGATGCGATGCATCCGAAGCGACGACAACCCGGCCGCGCTCGGTTTCAACGGTCACCGACTGCATACCCATGGTATGCCCGCCGATGTAGTGCAGCTTGATGCCGGGAAACAGGTCGGAGTCGCCGTCGTGGAAGACCACGCGTTCCTTGTAGACTTCACGGATCATGCCGACGACGTGTTCGATATCGTACGCATGGCGCAGAGTTTTGTGGTTCATGTAGCGGCCCGTGGCGTAGTGCATTTCCTTGTCCTGCAGGTGGAATTTCGCCTTCGGGAACAAATCGAAGTTGCCGACATGATCATAATGCAGATGGGTGATGACGATGTCTTTGATCTCGTTGGCGTCGGCACCGACCAGGCCGAGGCTTTCCGCCGGACAGCGGATCAGCTCGCGGCCCCGGTCGGCGGCGGCCTTGGCATTGAAGCCGGTGTCGATCAGCACTGTGCGATTATTATTTTTCGCCACCCAGACATAATATTCCAGCGGCATGTTGCCTTCATGCGGATCGGGGTCGTCGATGAAGTTCTCGCTGGCATCACGGTCATGGTGGGCATACTTGATGGCAAACAGTTCGTAAGTCTCGGTCATGGATGGCTCCCTCTTTTGGTTGATTCGAGTTTGCCATTCCCGGAACAGCTTCGCCAGTCCCGGAATTACATGACCCGGAATTACATGAATGGTTTCCTTTGGAATCACCCGTGACCGGTTCTATCCCGGAAACCTTGCAGACGGGCTTCGCGGGAGATTATTGTGGATGCAATCAGACGGGACGAAAGGAGCCACCGATGGCGTTCGAAGATCTTGATGCCGAGATTACCTATCTTCTCGATGCGATGGAGGGTGATCAGGGCGATCTGCGCGAGATCGAATTCCGGCTCCGCCAGGCGCTTGCGACGCTGCGCGCCGAAGGCCTGCCGGTTCCGGCGGATCTGGAAAAATTCGAAGCCGAGCTGGACAAGCTGCTGTCCAGGTAAGCCGATTATTCCGCCGCGGCGCTTTCCGGGCTGTGTGGGGTTTCCTTGTCGTCCTTTTTATCCATCCCTGATTTCGGGCGTGCCGGGGTATCCAGCTCATCCAGATCACCGTGTACGCGCCCACCATCGTCGATGGCCAGCCGGCCATAGCGGATTTTCCCCTTAACATCACCCGTGGCATGGACGATCAGGCGTTCACGTGCGGTCAGTTCACCTTCGAAGCAGCCCTTGACGATGGCGGTATCGATTTCAACGGTCCCCTTGTAGACACCGGTTTCCGAAATCTCGATCACGCGCGAGTCCATCGAAGCCTCGACATAACCCTCGACGACAAGGGTGTCGCAGTCTTCTATCTCGACGCCTTTCAGCTTGATGTTGGGGCCGACGATGAGCCGGCTTTCCGATGCTTTCGTTTCCTGCTTTTCGGACGTGCCCGTCTTGGCGGGAATCCCGTGATCCGCAGGCGGCATGCCGAGCAGACTGGGCGAAGGATTTTTCGGAGCGGGTTTGCTCGGGATCGGGTTGGTGTCATTGCGGAACAGCGCCATGGGTATCCTCCTGATTGTGATGCGTTGGCCTAAAAAGCATCGATGACAGGGGATTGCGGTCAGGCGTTGTTCAAATCTTGACCATTTCAAGGCGCGGCGGGGTTATCCGTCGGCGAGCGGCTTGGCGTACTGCGGCTCCGTATCCCACGGGAAGAAAATCCAGACATCCTGATCGATATCGTGGACGTAGGTGTCGACCAGATCAAAGGCCTTCGGCTTGGCATAGACCGTAGCGAAATGCGCATTCGGCAGGATTTCACGGGCGGCTTTCATGGTCGTGCCGGTATCGACAAGATCGTCGATCAGCAACCAGCCTTCGCCCCCGTTGGCAAGCGCTGCTTCGGGCTTTTTGAGAATATTCAGGCGCCCCTGAACCTGCTCGTCGTAGCTGGTGATGCAAAGTGTGTCGACGACGTGGATCGACATTTCACGGGCCACGATGGCGGCCGGTACCAGACCGCCCCGGGTCAGGGCGACGATGCCCTTCCACGGCCCCTTGCCCAGCAGACGGCGGACGAGGATGCGGGTGTCGCGGTGGACTTCCGCCCAGGTGACGATGTGATGTTCGATGTCGTCGCGAAGCTGCACCATGGCGTTATTCCATGTGCTCCATCAAAGCCGGATTGCCGGGGACGCCCTTAACGGACGTACAGGTGCACTTCGTTGTTGGCGACCTGTTGTTCGGTTTTCGCGGAAACCGCGACGCGGTTCGGCGGCAGGCCCATTTCGACCAGCGAACGCATGACGTTTTCGGCATGCTGACGCGCCTTTTGCGAATTCAGGGCGATCCGGGCAGTACCGCCGGTGGTCGGGGCCACGGCGACCAGATCGAACATCGCGTTGGGGCGGCGTTCAAGGGTCTTGGATACGGCGGTGTAGAGCGCCTGTTCATACGGCACGTCGGCGCGGTCGAAACGGATCACGACGAGCGGCGTACGGCCGACGGTCGACAGCGGTGCGTTGGTGTAGTTGGCCTGTCCCGAGTTGGACAGCACGGCGCGGTTGACCAGCGATCCGCCGAACAGTTCGCCCGACTTGATGCCGGCCGAGATCAGGTTGAGGTTGGCACGTTCCGTGGCAACGTAGTTGGTCTGGCGCCGGACGTCGGACGTCAGTTCCTTCAGAAGACGGTCGATCAGCACCGCAGTCCGGTTGCCTTCGTCTTCAAGGATCGCCAGCTGGCGGTGATCTTCGTCAACGGCGCCGGAGACCGAGAACGCGGCCCGCGCGGCTTCCGCCATGTACGCCGACAGCGTCGAATTGTCGGCGACGGCAGCGGTCAGGTTGTTCATGTTGTCGATTTCCTGGGCGATGCGGTCAAGATCGGCCTGTGCGCTCTTGAACTGCTGAACCAGGATCGGGTTGCCCGGCGTGGTGCCGACCTGCAGACGCGAATTCACGGCAGCGATGGTGCCGTGGTACTGCTGCGAGTTCTGCACGAGCTGGGTGCGCAGGCGCTGCAGTTCTTCGTTCTGCTGGGCAATGGAATTCTGTAAGCGGGTCAGTTCCTCGCGGAGCTGGATGACTTTTTCGCCGACGAATGTGCCGGTCGGCTCGCCGGGGGTCACCCCGGGGGGCACGAACTGGGTCGCGCCGATCGGCGGCTGGCCGCCGCCGATGACCTGAACCTGACCGTCGCCGGTGGCGGCTTGTGCGGTCTCGGTCGAGGCCTGAGGCTCGGCATCCGATGCCGGCCAAAGCAGGTTGTCTCCGTACGAGCAGGCGCCCAGCGTCAACGCGGCGCCGACTACGAGAAATCGTAGCGATGTCAATTCCGATAATCTCATCCCTGAAGACCGCCCCTTCGTATGTTTAGGGAAACCTGTCGTTGGTGCATTGTTTTCGGCACCGATACGATCACTAACATGTCCCCCTATCGTTGTCGCGATATTAATCAAACGCCACCATGGCGACAAGATGATTGTTTTACTTGGTGAATCTTTAATTTTTCTAAATCCTTGAGAGGATTTTGTCGAGTTGTTGCCGTGGATGAATAAGGACACATTCAACGGTTTTTTTGCGGCACATGCCACAGCGCGACGGAAACCCTGAAAACCGTCGATTGGGGGGTTGTCACGGTCAGGCGCGTGGAGTAGGTTCTCGCCGCCTCGCCAAGAGGCAATGCGCAGCGCCCGTAGCTCAGTTGGATAGAGTACTTGACTACGAATCAAGGGGTCGGGAGTTCGAATCTTCCCGGGCGCGCCATTCTCTCCAATAAAGTGTCTATTCGAACCTGCGCCCGGGTCTTTTGTTTTTTCGAACAAGTTTCGAAGGGGCGCGCCATTTCTCTAGATTTAATCCTAAAAGAAAATTTTTCTATACCGCATCCGCCTGCTTAAGCCGGCGGCTGGTAATCCGGGTGGCTTTGCTCGTCATAGCCGCCGATGAGCGCTTTGGCATAGGCCGGGCGCGCCTGAATGCGGGCCCACCAGTCGGCGACACCGGGCCTGTTTGTGGCACTCAAAGCTTCCGGGGCGATTTCCTCGACACGGCGGACGTAAGGGACGGCGGCTATATCGGCGAGGGAATAGGCATCGCCGACAATCCAGCCGCCGTCGCGAACCGAGGCCTCGATCCTGTCCGTCATGTCGATCAGTACATCCAGGGCGGTCTGCAGCTCTTCGTCCGTATACGGATCGCGCGCCATCTTGTACCAGACCTTGCGCCGCTCCTCGGTCGGCACGGCGGCAAGCCGGGCCTCCAGTTCCTCATCCGTCCATTTCATGGCGACGGGGCGCATGCGGCGCATCCAGTTATGCTTCTGCACGGCGGGCAGACAGGTACCGTCGATGTAGATCGAGAACATCCGGATCTCGTAACGCTGCCTGGGATCGTTCGGCATCAGCCGTGGTTCGGGATACATTTCGTCCAGGTATTCGTTGATGACGTTGCTTTCGACAAACGGCAAGCCGTCGATCAGCAGCGCCGGGACCTTGCCCGACGGATTCAGTTTCTTGAACCAGTCCGAATGATGGTCGAACGACAGCAGTTCGATGTGGCGGCCTTCATAGTCGAGACCTTTTTCGGCCATGCACAGACGCACCTTGCGTGACGCGCTGGATGTCCAGCCGTGATAAAGAATGAATTCCGGCATCGTATTCCCTTCTCCTGTACTTTTTACAACTCTAGCGGTGAAATCCGGTGGATGAAATGGTGCTTAAGCCGGTGCGTAGGCAAATTGTTGCCCGCTTCGCACAACTGAATACACCCGGGCCCTCTGTATTGTGCGCGAATTCCGGCCTATTTTCCGGTGAGCGAAAAGGAACAGGATCATGGATCGGGAATTCGTCAGCGACATCGCCTTTACTTCACAGGTCAAGGCCGAGCAGGAAAAGCGCGGCTCGCGCGCCGGTTATGCGAAGATGGAACAGAAGGGCGGCTGGCGGGACCGTGTCACAGCGGACCTGGCCGAGTATCTTTCAGCACGTGATTCCTTCTATCTGGCGACAGCCAGTGCGGACGGGCAGCCGTATATCCAGCATCGCGGCGGCAAGCCCGGTTTTCTGAAAGTGCTGGACGACAGGCGCCTCGCCTTCGCCGATTTTTCCGGTAACCGGCAGTACATCTCCATCGGCAACGCCGCCGAAAACCCGAAGGCCTTCATCTTCGCCATGGATTACCGCAACCGCCGCCGGATCAAGCTGTGGGGGACGCTCGACGTCGTTGAACATGATCCGGATCTGATGGGGCGGCTGATCGATACCGACTATGACGCCGTGCCCGAGCGGGCCTTCGTTTTTGCCCTTGAAGCCTGGGACAGCAACTGCCCGCAGCACATTACCCAGCGCTGGTCCGAGGCTGAGGTTGCGCCGCTGGTCGACGCCATGCAGGCCTGTATTGAAGAACTGGAAGCGGAAGTGGCGCGGTTGAAGGGCTAAGCGCCGACTTTAACCCATACCGACAGATATTCCGCTACCACGCAGGGTTTTGTGCTGTCATCGCCATCGATCTCGAACGCGTGGCCGGTACGGGTGAAGAGCCCGGCATCCCGCATTTCGGCGCTGACGAGCGTGATGCGGTCGCGGACCCGAAAACCCGTGCCGACCGGCATCGGTTTCAGGAACCGGACCTTGTCGACCCCGTAATTCAGCGCATAGGGGCTGTCCGTCGGGCGCAGGCCGCATTGATCAATGGCGTGGTTGATCAGGCTCAGAATCAAAAAGCCATGTGCCACCGTCCCGCCATAGGGGCTATCCGCTGCGGCGCGTGCCAGATCGGTATGAAGCCAGTGCGGATGATGTGTCGCGGCGGCGAAGGCATCGACACGAGCCTGATCGATGACGATCCAGTCGCTGAGTGCCAGCGGTCCGGGCGGTTTCGCCAGATATTCGGCGCGCGTCAATGCCATGCTTCGAGACGGATGCTTCGCATCCTCCTCAGCATGAGGATGCTTTTTGGCAGGGTCCCACCCTCATCCTGAGGAGCGGCCCAATATCCATGGGACCGCGTCTCGCAGGATGAAGAGGTGTCGGCATGCGGCAAGGCTACTCAGGCGGCCTTGATCGGGGTGCGGGTGATATGATCGCAGTTCTGGCCTTCGACACGGATCAGCCGCGTCGGTCCGTTCCGTAGCGGCGCGTGAACGGCACCGGCCGGATAGGCATGCGCATCACCGGGTTTCAGGGAATAGGACCGGGTCTGCTTGACCAGCGCCGGTTCGTCGCCGGATGCGGGTTTGATGATTTCCCAATCGGTCATTTCCGTTTCGCCGACGGCCTGTCCGTAAATGGCCCAGGTCGGGCCGTGATCGTGCGGGAACCCGTCCTTCGGCCCCTGATAGACGTGGGCGCAGATGCAGAATTTGAGGTCCGGGTCCTCGTAAAGGACACGGCGTTCCTTGTCGGCGTCTGCCGGCAGATACTCGGCAATCAGGTCGTCGTCCTTGAGCGCCTTTTCGACGTAGGTGCGGACTTCCTCGATCCCCGCGGGCCCGCTGTCTTTTGCAAGTGCGCGTCGGCAGTCAGCGGCAAATTCATCAAGCGTATAGGACATGCGTTCCTCCGGTGGTCATCATCACGTATTCCTTATATAGAATACGATATATAGAATACGACGGCTGTAAACGGAACGCATCACCCGCGATTTATTTTCCGTTCCAATCAAACCGGTGAAGGGGGCAAACGGGATGAACCTCAGCGGACGCCTGGGGCTGGCGGTAGCGCTCTTTGTGACATCTGCCGTCGGGCTTGTTCTCGAAATCGTCGCGGCACGCCTGATCGCACCTTATGTGGGGATGTCGATCTACACTTGGACGGCGATCATCGCCACGGTGCTGGCGGGCATGTCGGCCGGGCACTGGATCGGCGGCCGTCTGGCCGAACGCCCGGACAAAAGCGGCCTGTCCATTATGGCGCTCATGCTGGGACTGGCGTGCGTGAATGTTCTGGTTATCCCGGTGCTGCTGCTCTGGGCGGCGCCGCTGTTTCTGGCAGGCGAGATGCAGATCGTGGTGGCGGTTGTCGGCCTGACGGCAATCCTGTTCTTTTTGCCGAGTCTGCTGATTGCCGGGGTTACGCCGATTCTGACCCGGATCGCGATCGACGCCGAACCCGGCCAGCGCGGTGTCGTGATCGGCCGGATGTTCGCGCTCGGTGCCGGTGGCGCGATCCTCGGCACGCTGGCGGCGGGGTTCGTGTTCATTTCCTGGATCGGTTCGCAGGGCACGCTGCTCGCCATGGCCACGGTGCTTGGGATCATGTCCATCGCCTTTGCACTCTGGGCACGCCGGCTGATGCTCTCAAAAGTGACGATGGTGCTGATCGCCGTCGCGACCTCCCTGGCCGTGTTCAGGGCTGATGATCTGCTGGCCAGCGCCTGTGATGCGGAAAGCCGGTACTACTGCATTCGGGTCATCGACTACAGCGCCGAGACCGGCAGTGAAAGCCGTCTGATGGTGCTCGATCACATGGGGCACGGCATCAATGACCGCGATGCGCCGATGCGGCTGCACAGCTCATATGTCGATCTGACGGACCGGATGATCGCGTTGCGGTTTCCGGGACGCGAAGATCTGCAGAGCTATTTTATCGGCGGCGGTGCCTACACGCTGCCCCGGGCCTGGGCCGTGCGATATCCGTCGGGCCGGCATGTGGTGGCCGAGGTCGATCCGATGGTCACGCAGCTGGCGCGCGAAAGAATGTGGTTCGACCCCAGCCCCGCCATCTGGATAGCCCACGCCGATGCACGGGTGCAATTGCGGGGGATTCGGGACAAGGCCCTGGATGTGGTGATCGGCGACGCCTTCCATGACATCTCGGTGCCACAGCATCTGGTGACGCTGGAATTCGCCCGCGAGGTTAAGGTGAAGCTTCAGGACAATGGTGTCTACGTGATGACGGTGATCGATGCGGCGCGTGAGCCGAAATTCCTGCTGGCCATGCTGAAGACCCTGCACGAGGTTTTCCCGGTCGTCGAAATCTGGGTCGACGACCGGCAGATGGGCGGCGGTGGCAGATTGACCTATCTTCTCTCGGCGTCGGCAACGCCGGTCCCCGTGCCGGTGCTGTTGTCCCGCCAGGAAGACGGCCGCCGCTGGCAGCGGGTCAATCCGGCGGTCATTGCGGGAAGCTTATCGCCTGATGATGTCCCGGTGTTGACAGACGATCTGGCCCCGGTCGACAGACTGATCGGTGCGGTCGCGGAACACGCACGTTAAAAAGTGCGGAACACCCGAGCTAGGTCTTGTTGCGCTGCCGTGCAGCGTCGACCAGATCATTGAACAGCCGCTGCTGGCGCGGTTGCCAGAACAGGAATTCCGGATGCCACTGCACACCGAGCAGGAACCGGGGGCCGATCCGTTCAATCCCCTGTACCATGCCGTGAACATCCCTGGCGGCGATATCGAAACCTTCACCGGGCCGGTCCACCGACTGATGGTGCAGGCTGTTGACGTAGCAGTGATCGACGCAAAGCAGCTTGGACAGGCGGGTGCCGGGCATGATGTCGACGCATTTTTTCGGCAGCACGGTCCGGATTTGCGGTGCGTCCTTATAGATGTCGCGGATTTCCGTATGCAGCGATCCGCCGTAAAAGACATTCATCATCTGCGAGCCACGGCAGATTCCGAGTACCGGCAGATTCAGTCTGTCCGCGGTTTCCAGAGCATCCATTTCGATTTCATCACGCTTGGGATCAACACGCACATCAACCGATACGGTCCCACCGTACAGGGTCGCCGAAATGTCATCGCCACCGCCGATGACGAGACCGTCGAGTTTGTCGACGGGATAGGGCTTATCACAAGTAATACGAACGCTTCGCCCCCCGGCGCGCCAGACGGCAAGACGGTTCAAAAATGTCATGAGACGGCCTTTGCGCCGTGACCCGGTGACGCCGATGAGCGGTTTGTCCGACATGCCCGATTATCTTGGTGGATGACGCCGGGATTTACAAATCGGGTTTCGCAAACTTTCCTATCTAGCCCTTGCCGCCCCGGCATCAGTCATGGAAATTAGGGGTTCGAATAAAGGAAGACTTCCCATGCACGCACTTTCCCATGTCCGGGTCCTGGACCTGACAAATGTTCTGGCAGGCCCGTTCTGCTGTCACCAGCTGGCGCATATGGGCGCCGATGTCATCAAGGTCGAAGTGCCGGGGTCGGGCGATCTCGCCCGCCAGCTCGGCGGTGATCCGGCATTGAACGAGCAGAAAATGGGTGTGTCTTTTCTGGCCCAGAACGCGGGCAAGCGGTCCATCGAGATCAATCTTAAGCATCCGCGCGGTAAGGAACTGTTCCGAGAACTGGTCAAAACCGCCGATGTGGTGGTCGAGAACTTCCGCCCCGGGGTCATGGACCGGCTCGGTGTCGGGTTCGATGTGCTGAAACAGGATAATCCGAAGCTGATCTACTGCGCGATTTCGGGCTTCGGACAGGACGGGCCGCTGCGTGATCTGCCGGCCTATGACCAGATCGTGCAGGGCATGTCCGGTGTCATGAGCATCACCGGCGCACCGGACACCGCACCGTACCGGGTCGGCTATCCAGTGTCGGATACCGTCGGCGGCATGACTGCGGCCTTCGCCATTGCCGCCCAGTTGGCAGAGCCGGACCGCACCGCGCACTTCATCGATGTGTCGATGCTGGAGGCGACCCTGGCGACCATGGGCTGGGTGGTATCAAACTATCTCGTCGCGGGCACGACCCCGCAGCCGCTCGGCAACGACAATTTTACCGCGAGCCCTTCGGGCACGTTCAAAACCGGCGACGGATTGCTCAATATCGCGGCCAACAAACAGGAACAGTTCGAAGCCGTCTGTGACATCATCGGCAAGCCCGAATTCAAGACCGATCCCCGGTTCGCGAAGCGACAGGACCGTCTCGATAACCGGGCACTTTTGAAAGAGCTTCTGGAAGACGCGCTCTCAGGCAATTCGGCATCTGAATGGCGGCGGCTGATGAACGATGCCGGGGTGCCGGCGGGTGAAGTGCTGAGCGTCCCGGATGTATTGGCGCATCCGCAGATCGCGGATCGCGGCATGATCGCCGAATTTACCGATCCGCCCGGCGTTGGGCGCGACATCAAACTTGCCCGCACCGGTTACAAGATCGACGGCAAGCCGGCCAGCGTCGACGCGCCGCCGCCAACCCTGGGGCAGCATGCCCGCGATATTCTGGGCGAACTCGGGTATGACGCGGCAGCCATCGAGAAACTGAAGGCCGACAAGGCGATTTAGCAGCGATCCAGGCATGATCCCGGCGACGGTTGCCATTTCGTGAACGCGGGCATTGCCACATAACGGCGTCCCCCCGATACTGCTTCGCGGATATCACTATGTAATACGAGGGGGATTTACATGAGCATCGACTGGCAGGGCGTCTTTCCGGCGCTGATGACCGAATTCAAGGCGGACGGCGCCCTCGATCTTGAAGCGACACAGCGTCATATCCAGTCGTGCATGGACGCCGGGATCGAAGGTCTCGTGATGCTGGGGACGCTGGGTGAGAACCCGTCCCTGACCCCGGATGAAAAGGAACAGGTGCTGCGTGCCGCGGTCGAGGTGACGGCAGGCAGGATTCCGGTGCTGTCCGGTGTCGCCGAATACACCACCGCGTTCGGTATCGAATTCGTGCGCCGCGCCGAGCGTGCCGGCTGCGCCGGTCTGATGGCGCTGCCGTGCATGGTCTATCAGCAGGACAGCCTGGAGGCCGTGACCCATTTCCGGACACTGGCCGCGGCCACCGATCTGCCGATCATGATCTACAACAACCGGGTCGCCTATAAGGTTGACCTGAGCCCATCCGACTTTGCATCGCTGGCCGATGTTGAAAATATTGTGGCGGTCAAGGAATCGTCGCACGACAGCCGCCGCATCACCGACATGTTCAACGTCGTCGGTGATCGGTATGTGATCTTCTGCGGGGTTGATGATCTGGTGCTCGAGAATGCGCTGTTCGGCGCGCAAGGCTGGGTCTGCGGCCTGGTCAACACGTTTCCGAAAGAAGCCGTTCAACTGTTCAGACTGGCCCGGGAAGGTAAGGTCAAGGAAGCATACGAGCTTTACAAGTGGTTCATGCCTCTGCTGCATCTCGATGTGGACGTGAAGCTGGTGCAGATGATCAAGCTCGCCAATCAGTTGACGGGTGAAGGAATGGAAAACGTGCGGCCACCGCGGCTGACCCTGAAAGGTGAAGAGCGCGCCATGGTCGAACGGGTTGTTGCGCACGCACTTGAAACACGCCCCAATCTCTGATCCGCACGGCAGATAGACTACATGACCAAACTGACTGACATCACCGCTCAACCGGTGACGGTTCTCGGCAATGGCATTGTCGGGTTGGGTGTCGCCTATGCCCTGATCGAGGACGGACATGAGGTGACCGTCGTCGACCGGGGACCTGTGGACGAGGGCACGTCGACGGGAAACGCCGGGGCCATCGCCGTGGCGGAAATGATCCCGATTGCCGAGCCGGGCATCTGGAAGCGGATCCCGGCGATGCTGCTGGACCCGGTCGGACCGTTGTATCTGCGCCTGTCGCATCTACCGCATCTGCTGCCGTGGTTCTATCGCTTCCTCAGGGCCTGCAGACCGCATCATCATGAACAAGGGATTGCGGCAATCGCCGGGCTGCTCGGAAAATCGATGGAGTCACATCTTGCGATGCTGCAACGGATCGGCGGCGGCGAAATGCTGAGCCGCGACGGCACGCTGTTCATCTATCGCTCCGAAGGCACCTATAAGGCTGAAGCACACGCCTGGCAGGCCCGCCGCGATCACGGCATTACGGTGCAGCCGCTAGACCGCGACGGTATTCATGAATTTGAACCGGCGCTCGGTCCTGAAGCGCAGTTCGGCTACTTCACGCCGGACTGGGCGCATTACCGTGATCCGAAGGAGCTTGTAACGCGGCTGGCGGATCATCTGCGCGAACGCGGCGTGACATTCGAGCAGGCGGATATCAGCAAACTTAAAACCGCCAACGGCGCTGTCAGCGCCCTGATCACCGGTGACGGGCGGGAATTGCCCGTGCACCGACTGGTGATCGCGGCCGGGGCATGGTCGGGCCGGTTATCGAAGCAGCTGGGGGAGCCGTATCCGCTCGAAGCCGACCGGGGTTACAACACGACGTTGCCCGCGCCAGGCGTGGAGATCAAAAGGATGATCACATTCGCCGAGGACAATTTCGTCATGACGCCGATGCGGATGGGGCTGCGGATCGGCGGCTCCGTGGAAATGGGGGGTCTCGATGCCGCACCCAACTATCAGCGCTCGAAAGCACTGGTGACACTGGCCAAACGCTACATCCCCGGTCTTGAAACGGCGGGGGGCACGGAATGGATGGGCCATCGCCCCGGTTCACCGGATTCGGTGCCGGTGCTGTCCCCGTCTGCGCAGGCGGCCAACGTGCACTATGCGTTCGGGCACGGGCATCTGGGGTTGAGCATGTCGATGATTTCCGGGCGCATCATCGCCGACATGATTGCCGGTCGCGATCCGGGGCTGGATATGGCACCCTATCGCATCGACCGCTACCGCTGAGAGAGGATATCATGACGGGGCATACATTCTTTTGCGTCGATGGCCATACCTGCGGCAACCCGGTGCGGATGGTCGTCGGCGGGGCGCCGATGATCCCGGCGGAAAACATGATCGAACGCCGCCGCACGTTTCTCGAAAAGCATGACTGGATCAGAACATCCCTGATGTATGAGCCGCGCGGCCATGACGTCATGTCTGGCTCGATCCTCTATCCGCCGACCCGCGACGACTGCGACGTTGCCATTCTCTATATCGAAGTGTCGGGGTGCCTGCCGATGTGCGGTCACGGCACCATCGGCACGGTCACTTTCATGATCGAGCGGGGCATCGTCACACCGAGAACACCGGGCGTGGCCATGCTCGATACGCCGGCCGGCGTTGTCGAAGCGCATTATGAAATGAACGGGGATCACGTCGACAGTGTCCGCATCAGGAATGTGGCGTGCTTTCTTGCCGATACGGATTTGTGCGTCGATGTGCCGGGACTGGGCGAGCTCAGTTTCGATGTCTCATATGGCGGCAACTTCTATGCGATCATCGAAGCGCAGGAAAACATGCGTGATATGGCGGACCTCACACCCGGTGATATTCAACGCCTGAGCCCGGTGATCCGGAACCTGATCAACGACAAATACGATTTCGTGCACCCCGAGCAGCCGGCGATCAGCGGCGTCAGCCACGTGATGTGGACCGGTGCGCCGACACAGCCGGGCGTTGATGGCCGCAATGCGGTGTTCTATGGCGACAAGGCGATCGACCGTTCGCCCTGCGGCACCGGCACCTCGGCCCGAATGGCCCAGCGCCATGCCAAGGGTTTGCTGAAAACCGGTGATGACTATCGCCACGAAAGCATCATCGGGTCGATTTTCGATGGCCGCGTCGAAGCTGACACCACCGTCGGTGACAAGCCGGCAATCATACCGTCAATCAGCGGCTGGGCGCGGATGCACGGGCTCAACACGATCTTCGTCGATGAACGCGATCCGTTCATGCACGGCTTCATGCTGACGTGAGCTGACGGCCCCTCACCCTCCCACTCACTTCGTTCGTGGGGCCCCCCCTCTCCCCAAGGAGAGGGTGCCGTGCGGATATCGTCCCCTCTCCCTCAGGGAGAGGGGACAGGGTGAGGGGTGCTAGATTCTCGTATGCGCGGGCTTGCCCCTAGATATTCGTATGCGCGGGCTTGCCCGCGACGCCCTTGTAAAGAACGCCCTGACGCAACGCCATGATGCGGTCGTGTTCGGCCTGTGCGGCGGCATCCATATCGGCGGCGGGGGGTGTTTCGTGAATGAAGTTGCCCTCGGTATCCTCGCCCCGCACCAGCCAGGCGCTGTCGCCGTCGGCGTTGATCTGTTTGACGTGCGGCGCGATGTAGCGGACAGCGATGCCGATGCGCCGTTCATCGGACTGGTTCGGCGCCGAAGCATGCACGGTGCGGATGTTGTGGAGCGATATCTCGCCCGGCTCCATTTCCAGATACGCCGCCTTGGTTTCATCGACGTCGACGGCGATTTCCTGTCCCCGGGTAAGCAGGTTTTCCTTGGCCAGGGTATCGGTGTGTTCAAGCTGATCCCATTTGTGTGTCCCCGGCATCATCTTCATGCAGCCCGACTGACGGTTCGCGGGTGAAAGGGCAATCCAGGCCGTGACCACATCCGGCTTCGACAGCCCCCAATAGGTGCTGTCCTGATGCCAGGATACATAAGACGGTGATTTCGCATCCTTGATGAACAGGCTCAGACCCCAGACCATCAGGTTCGGGCCAAGTACGTCTTCGACCGCATCCAGTATCCGCGGATGCTGGCCCAGGTCGCGGGCCCATGTCTGCAGCAGGTAAAGCTTCTGCCCCTTGGACATTTCATACCAGCCGTCGAATGCGGCTTCGTAGGCCTCGAATTTCCTGCGGAAGCCGGCAGCGGTATCCGTATCCATGACGCGGACCGGCGCAAAAAAGCCGTCGCGATGGTACTGTGCGATCTGTTCGTCGGTGAGAGCTTTGCCCATGATGTTTCCCTTTGTTCCGGGCTGCCGTTCTGGCAGCATTTCGCGCACCATACAGGGATCGGCGGGGGACGGCTATTTTTGCTTAGTATAAATATTACTTATGTTATGATGTGTCAGTGGATGTGAGTTAAACGATCCGGGGACATCATCTATGACATGGCCTTCAGGGCTTGATCTCAGGGCCTTAAACGTATTTCTGGAAACAGCTCGCGCCGGAACGATGACCGAAGCGGCGAAAAGGCTGGGGATGACGCAGCCGGCCGTATCCCAATACATAAGCAAAGCCGAAGAAGTAATCGGGGCGCAGCTGCTTGATCGAAGCCTGCGGCCGATTCGTCTGACCCCGGCCGGCGAGGTCCTGCGCGACCGTGCCGAGGCGTTGATGGTGTCCGCCGAAGCTGCCGTTGCAGCGGCCCGCAATGTCGGCGACCAGCCACTGGCGGCACTTCGCATCGGGGTCCCGAACTCCCTAGCGACGACCTTGACGCCGTGGCTTTACGAAAAGGTGATGGCGGATATGCAGCCGGGCAACTTCGCCCTGCGTGCCGGGCAATCGGGCGACCACGTGCGGGCGCTGATGGAACGCGAGGTGGATCTGATCATTGCGACAGATGCCGCCGAAAACCTGGGCGGGATCGTTCGCTATGAACTGTTTCGCGAACCCTTCATGCTGATGTTGCCGGCGGGGTATCAGCATGCCGGCAAGGGTCTTGCCGAGATGGCCCGGGACCTGCCGCTGATCCGGTTTGCCGGGCACAATATCGTCGGTCAGATGGTGGAACGGCATCTTCGGCGTATTCGCGTGCACGCGCCCCGGGCCTGCGAATTCGATACCGCGCAGGCGGTCTCGGCGATGGTTGCGGCAGGCCACGGATTTGCCGTGGCGACACCGATGTGCGTGCTGGAAGGAGCGGCGCTGGGCTATGACGTGGTGACGGCGCCCCTGCCGGGACCGGCTTTTGCGCGCACGCTGCACGTGCTCGCACGCGGTCATGAACTTGGTCAGCAGGCGGCGGTATTTGCGCGTATCTGCCGCGATGTGCTCCGCGACCGGATTCAGCCGGTTTGTGCCCGGCGAATGCCGTGGATCGGGGATGGCTTCCGCGTGCTACCCGCTTAAGAAACCAAAAAGGGCGGCACGCATGCCGCCCTTCAGGGGATAGACGCCGAGGGGGTAAAGGGGGGAAACGGCGTCTTGGGGTTCCCTCTCGTTTGGTGTCAGTTGAGTGTCATCAAGCGGCCTTGGCGGATGCTTTGCTCTTGAGGTATTTGAGCATCGTGTCCGCATCGGAAACCTCGAACGGATCGGTCGGGCAGTTGTCGCCGTAATCCGGCTCGACAAACATCTGTTCGATCTCGCCGCTGTCGACGACCATCGAATAACGCCAGGACCGCATGCCGAAGCCGAGGTTCGATTTGTCGACAAGCATGCCCATCTTCCGCGAAAACTCGCCGTTGCCGTCCGGCAGCAGGAACACGTTCTTGGCACCCTGGTGCTTGCCCCACTGATACATGGTGAAGGCATCGTTGACGGAAAGGCAGATCACCTGATCGATACCCAGCGCCTGAAACTCGTCGTAGAGTTCTTCATAGCGCGGCAGATGGCTGGTGGAACACGTCGGCGTGAACGCACCGGGCAGTGCGAAAAGCACAACGCGCTTGCCCATGAAAATCTCGTCGCTGGAAAGGTCTTTCCACTCGAACGGGTTATCGCCTTCGATGGCTTCGTTACGGACGCGGGTCTTGAATACTACCTTCGGGATTTGTCTTTGCATGGTGGTAACCTCTGTTTCTTGAATAAATCTATGGCGCCCCAATCGGCGACTGGGGTCAATATGCTGCATCGCAAGATATTCGTAAATTCGTTTATTATTATATAATTGATAGGCAAAACTTATTATGTGCAGGGTGCCGGTGCAATCGCCGCGCTGGATGCGGATGCATCTGCCAATCCCGTGGTGTGTGTCAGATAGGCTTCAGATTCGGCGGCACGGATGGCAGTCTCACCGAGGATTCCCGACCACAGCCATTGCAGATCGCCTGGTGCGTCGCGCACCGTCGGTTCCCGCAACGGGATTTCATTTGGATGCGGTGCACCATTGCGGACCTCGCCCAACTGAAAGCGGAAAACATACTGCGGCGTCAGCCCCATGCGCAGGTCCGAGAAGATGATTTTTCCCCCGGATTCCTCCATCCTGTAGAACCCCTTGGTGAATGCGGCAAGGTCACGGAAGGCCGGGGTGGCACTCAGGCAGCCTTCAAGTTCGGGATGGCGCGGGTGCCGGTAGACACTGACTGATTTGCCCAGCACCGATGTATAGAGGTTCAGATAGCGATCATCGTCGATGATGATGGTCCGCCAGTACAGCACGTTGAACGGCGTCGGGATCGAAAGGGTGCGCTGCGGTGCGAGACCCTGCGCACTGATCCATTCTGCTGCCTTGTCCGCGGTGATTTTTTGCAGGCCGATCGTCCCCAGCATGTACGCCGTGGAGACGATCAAGGCTCCCCCGAGCCAGCGCCGGTAGCGCCGGCTGTCCGGGTTGAGAGCAAGCGCCCAGAGGGTCACGGCCAGCAACGGCAGGGTATAGAGCGGATCGATGATGAAGATCGACCCGACCCCGAAGGGCGTGTCGGACAGCGGCCAAAGCAGCTGCGTGCCATAGACCGTCATGGCGTCGATCAGGGCATGGGTCGCGAGTATCAGGTAGACGGCGGCATAGGTCAGCAACCGCTTGTCGCGCAGATCACGAAACAGTCTGACAACGGGCTCTGCGAACAGCGGCGTTGCCAGCGCCTGGATGATCAGAGAATGGCTGGCCCCCCGGTGCGAAGTGAAGGACTGAACCGGGTCGGCGCTGGGAATAAAGGTGTCGAGATCCGGCACCGTGCCCATCAATCCGCCGATCAGGGCGGCTTTGCGCATGCCGATGCGCGGGCCGAGGGTGGCGGCCCCGACACAGGCGCCGAGCGCAAACTGGGTAACTGAATCCATGCTGACCTCCGGAACGATGGTTCGCTCTATATGGGGGGACAGCCCGGAAACACAAACCCCGCGGGTTCTTAATCCCCGGGTAAAAATCGTGGCATCCGGAATTGCAACCCCCACAACCTTTCGGGCATAGTTGCGCCAACAGCAAATTGAAGACGTAAGACAGGGAGAGAATTCATGCAGACACGTGCCGCCGTGGCCTTCGAGGCCGGCAAACCCCTTTCCATCGAATCCGTGGAACTGGACGGCCCGAAAGAAGGCGAGGTTCTGGTCGAGATCAAGGCGACGGGCATCTGTCATACCGACGAGTTCACCCGCTCCGGCGCCGATCCGGAGGGCATCTTTCCGGCGATCCTCGGCCATGAGGGTGCGGGCGTCGTCGTCGATGTCGGCAAGGGCGTGACATCGCTCAAGAAAGGCGATCATGTCATTCCGCTCTACACGCCGGAATGCCGTCAGTGTGATTACTGCACCTCCGGGCGCACCAACCTGTGCCAGGCGATCCGCACGACGCAGGGCCAGGGCCTGATGCCGGACGGTACTTCCAGGTTCCGTCTCGGCAAGGAGCCGATCTACCATTACATGGGCTGCTCGACGTTCTCCAACTTCACCGTGCTGCCGGAAATCGCGCTGGCGAAAATCCGCCAGGACGCGCCATTCGACAAGGTCTGCTATATCGGTTGCGGGGTGACCACAGGGGTCGGCGCCGTGATCAATACGGCGAAAGTGAAGCCCGGTGACAATGTCATCGTCTTCGGTCTCGGCGGGATCGGTCTCAACGTCATTCAGGGGGCGAAGCTGGTCGGTGCCAACATGATCGTCGGCGTTGACCTGAATCCGGGCCGCAAGGACATCGCGGAAAAATTCGGGATGACCCATTTCGTCAATCCGAAGGAGGTTGAAGGTGACCTGGTGCCGTATCTGGTCGACCTGACCAATGGTGGCGCGGATCATTCGTTTGAATGCATCGGCAACACGGACGTGATGCGCCAGGCGCTGGAATGCTGCCACAAGGGATGGGGCGAAAGCACCATCATCGGTGTCGCCGGTGCCGGTCAGGAAATTTCCACCCGCCCGTTCCAGCTGGTTACCGGCCGGGTCTGGCGCGGGACGGCCTTCGGCGGCGCCAAGGGCCGTACCGACGTGCCGAAAATCGTCGACTGGTACATGGACGGCAAGATCAACATCGATGATCTGATCACCCACAAGCTCGCGCTCGAAGACATCAACGACGGTTTCGATCTGATGCACAAGGGCGAGAGCATCCGCGCCGTCGTTGAGTTCTGAGGCAAGGGGTGGCCGATAACACTTACGATTCCGGCCGCCTGAACCTGCCGTTCGTCGGCCACTGCACGTTCGCCAAGCAGCCCGTGGTGCTGGACTGGGAGTCGCTCGCGGATGCGGACGTCTGTGTGCTCGGCGCACCGTTCGATATGGGCACCCAGTACCGCGCCGGGGCGCGCTTCGGCCCCCGGGCGATCCGTGAAGCCTCGACCCTGTTTTCGTTCGGCCACGCCGGGATGTACGACTTCGAAGACGACATTACGTACCTGCCGCAGGGCGGGGTTAAAATCGTCGACATCGGCGATGCCGACATGGTGCACACCGACACCATCAAGTCACACGACAACATAGAGTATGCGGTCCGCAAGATCCTCGCGGCGGGTGCCATGCCGGTGACGCTGGGCGGTGACCATTCGGTGCACATTCCCTGTATCCGGGCCTTCGACGATCAGGAGCCGGTGCACATCATCCACATCGATGCACACCTGGATTTCGTCGATGAACGGCACGGCGTCAGATATGGTCACGGCAACCCGCTCCGGCGCGCCTCGGAAATGAAGCACGTCACCGGGTTCACGCAACTGGGTATCCGTTTCGTGTCGTCGTCGAACCGCGCCGATTACGAAGCGGCAAGGAAAGCGGGTTCGGACATTCTGTCGGTCCGCGACGTGCGCCGGCTGGGTACCGAAGGCGTGCTGGCCCGTATCCCCAAGGGCAAACGCTATTACTGCACCATCGATATTGACGGTTTCGATCCGTCGATCGCGCCGGGCACCGGTACGCCGAGCCACGGCGGCTTCCTGTATTACGAAGTACTGGAAATTCTCAAAGGACTGACGGCGCTGGGGGATGTTGCCGGGATCGATCTGGTCGAGGTCGCGCCCGATTACGACCGTGACGGCACCACGGCGTTTCTCGCCGCACAATTGTTGATGAGTTTCCTCGGCTACATTTTCCACGCCAAGGGGGTGAGTGCATGACTTACGAAACAATTTCCGAGCAGGCCTGCTTCGCAGGCACACAGGGCGTCTACAGCCACACATCGCAGGAACTCGGCTGCGAGATGAAATTTGCCGTCTTCACGCCGCCGGCGGCGGAAGAAACACCCTGCCCCGTGGTGTTCTGGCTGTCCGGTCTGACCTGCACCGAAGAGAATTTCACCGTCAAGGCGGGCGCCCAGCGTGCCGCCGCCGAGCTGGGCCTGGTCATCGTCGCCCCCGACACCAGCCCGCGTGGCGATGATGTGCCTGATGATGCAGATTCATATGACTTCGGCAAGGGCGCCGGGTTCTATCTGGATGCGATGCGCCAGCCGTGGGCGAAAAACTACCGTATGTACAGCTACATCACCGGCGAGCTGCCGGCATTGATCTTCAAGCATTTTCCGGCCCGCGCCGACCGGCAGGGGATCATGGGGCATTCCATGGGCGGGCACGGGGCGTTGACCATTGCGCTGAAAAATCCGGGGACGTTCTCCAGCGTATCGGCATTCTCACCCATCGTCGCACCCTCACAGGTGCCGTGGGGAGAGAAGGCGTTCTCGCGCTATCTCGGTGACGATAAAGCTGCCTGGGCGGACTATGACGCGACGGCATTGATCAAAGCCGGTAATTCGTTTGATGGCACGATTCTGATCGACCAGGGCGCAGCCGATAATTTCCTGGGTGAGCAGCTCAATCCTGAATTTTTTGCCGAGGCCTGCGCGGATTCCGGTCAGGCTCTGAAACTGCGCATGCAGCCTGGTTACGACCATTCTTATTTCTTCATCGCCACATTTATCGAAGATCACCTGCGCCATCATGCGGCGGCACTTGGCGACTGATTTTTCGAAACGTCGTCCTTCGAGACGCTTCGCTCCTCAGCATGGGTATGGTCCTGAAATCAATTCTGGACGACGATAAATGCACATTTATGAGTTTCTCAAATAAATCGCTTGCACCGTAAATCCATGGAGCGTACACGCGCCGGGAATTGACACCCGAACCCGTGGGCCGTGCTTATGTTTTCGACGATGCGACTGGTTTCATCCCTGCTGACTGGCGTTGCCTTCCTGATGGTCGGCGTCGGCGGCCTGTCGACGATTCTGGCCTTCCGCATGGGGGCTGCCGGCCTGCCGTCCACCGTGGTCGGGATCGTCACATCGATGTATTTCGTCGGCCTCGTTCTCGGCACCGGCTATTGTCACCGGTTGATCACAACGGTCGGGCATATTCGCGCCTTCGCCGCGCTCGGCTCCGTTATGTCGGCGGCAACTCTGGCGCACGCACTCACGCTGGACCCCTGGCTGTGGGGAACGCTGAGGCTGATCGTCGGCTTCACCACGGTCGGCATGTACATGTGCACGGAAAGCTGGCTCAACGAGAAATCGTCGAACGAGGTGCGCGGTCAGGTGTTCTCGATGTACCAGATCGTTCTGTACCTGGGGCAGGGTGCCGGGCAGTTCCTGATCAACATCCCCGACGAAACCGGCATGGTTCTGTACATTCTGACGTCGATCCTGATGTCGCTGGCGATCCTGCCGGTGGCGATCACGCGGGTCAGCGCGCCTGAATTGCCGAAACCGGTTCGTTTCAGGCTTAGCCGTCTTTGGGGTATCTCGCCGACCGGGATGACGGCGTCGATGGCATCGGGCACGATCATGGGGGCGTTTTATGGTCTGGGCGCATTGTTCGCGCAGCAGGCCGGTCTGGCGACGAACCAGACCGCCCAGTTCATGGGCGCGGTGATCATCGGCGGGCTGGTGCTGCAATGGCCGATCGGCAAGCTGTCCGATACCATGGACCGCCGGCTGGTGATCATCGGCATTTCCCTGGCGACGGCCATCGTCTGCTTCGCGATCATGGACAAGGACGTTCACAACGGCTCGGCGCTGCTGGCACTGGGTGCGCTGTTCGGCGGGCTGTCGTTCACATTGTACCCTCTCGCCGTTGCCTACGCCAACGACTACATCGAGGCCGAGGACCGGGTGCCGGCCTCCGGCGGTCTGATGATGTCATACGGAATCGGGGCCTCGGTCGGGCCGACGCTGGGTTCGGTGATGATGGACCTGATGGGCGCACCGGGCATGTTCATCTATATCGGGATCGTGTCGCTGATGCTGACGGTGTTCATCGCCTGGCGGGTCACGCAACGCGCCAGCCTGCCGGTGGCGGAACAGGGCGGCTATCAGACCCTGCAGCGGACCTCGGCGGTGGTCTATGAAATGTACCCCGAGAGCAGTGACGACGCGGATAGCGATCCCGAGGACGACACCCGCTGCTGAGCGGTACCGTCAGCTGATCGTGGCGACATATCCGACAGAGACGATGACGCCGCCGGCGGCTTTGGAATAGGTGTGCTTGGTGCCGGGCTCACCGCTTCGCGCGTCGGCCCATTGATAACGTGTCCAGACCCCGTGTCCGGCGGCGGCAGTTGCCGTGCTGATGATATCGCGAATGAAAGGTTTGCCCTGGGTGTCTTGAGCGGCGATGACGTTCCGGCCTTCGCCACGCCGGTCCGGGTGCAACAGCAGATTGCCGGATGGGTCCAGAACGAACACGTACAGGCCAAGGTCCGGGCGCCGCCACAGTTCGCCCCCGGTGCGGATCAAGGCCCGCGGAAAACCGTGTTCGTCGACGGCGGCCGCCGCATCCTCGACCATGGCGACGACGTTGTCGCGGACACTCCCCGGCGGCGCATCGCCGGCACGCACGGATACTGGTGCGGCGGGGATTGCCAGCAGGCATGCGCCTATCAGACCCAGAGCGTGCCGTCTGCAGTACATCATTGCGCTCATTTTAGCATATGACGCTTCAGATGTGCATTCACGGCGGTGGCATAGAACGCCGGTGTTTCCTGCATCACGTAATGACCAGCGTTGGCGCTGACGACGATACTCAGGTTCGGATACCACTTTCCGAACGTGTTGTTGATGTAATCGGGCTGGAAGAACGGCAGATCGTTCTCACCCAGAATCACGGTGACCGGCACCTTGAGCCCGTCGACATCGCCGTGAAAATCCTCCAGATCGAACATGTCGAGATAGCCGAGCCGGGCGGCTTCGGTGCTCGATGACATGGCGCGTTCGGTCTTGAACGCGGCCCAGGTATCCGACAGCCGCTTGCCGGTCAGGGCATGGATCGCGGCCGGGGTGACGTTCGGATCCTTGGCGGCGGCTTCGAGAAACCCGCGCGTATCCTTGTCGGTATGCATGCCGTTGGCGGCGACCGGTGTCGTGGCGATCACGGATATGACCCGGTCCGGCGCGTCGGCGGCGATGCGCTGGACGACCATGCCGGTCATGGAGTGACCGATGACGTGAAATTTCTGCCAGCCCAGATGATCAGCGAGTTTAAGTGTATCGGCGGCGGCTTCGGCGGCGGTGAACCGACCGCTCATGCCCATCGATCCGCCGTAGCCGCGCAGATCGGCAAAGGCATAGGTGAACAGTTCGGTGTCCAGATAGGGCCGGGCGTCGTCATAGTTGCGTCTGTCCCCCAGCCAGTCGTGCAGGACGATGACCTTTTCAGGACCGCTACCGGTTACGTCGTGGGCCAGAATGCCGGTTTGCTGCGGCGTACCTGCACAGGCGGCCAGCAGGGCCAGTATCGGGATCAGCGGGATGAACCGGGACAGTTTCGAAAACAGGCGCATCGTATCCTCCATGACTGTATTTGATGGGGGCAGGATCGAGGCGCGGATAAAAATTTACCAATGAATAAAAAATATAACTAAAATAAAAAAATGAATATTGATATGAAAGCCGAGGCCTTTGACCTCAACCTGTTGAAGGCGCTGGTGGCGATCTATGAAGAGCGCCAGATCACCGCCGCCGCCGAGCGGCTTGGCATCACCCAGCCGGGTCTGAGCCATATTCTGTCGCGGCTTCGGGCGATATTCGGTGACGAGCTGTTCATTCGCGGCTTGGGCGGCATGACGCCGACGGCGCTGGCGGAAGACCTGTATGCGCGGGTCCGGCCCGGCCTCAAACAGTTGCAGGACAGTCTTGGTGCAGCCGAGTCGTTGCGCCCGGAAACCCTGGAGCGAACCTTTGTGCTCGGCATGAACGATTACGGCGCCAGCGTGATCCTGCCCGGGCTGATCCGCCATATCGCCCGCGCTGCACCGAGTGTGCGCCTGAAGACTAGGCATTATGCGCACGGCACCCAGTTCGATGATCTCAGGGCCGGGACCATCGACCTGTCGATTTCCGTAGCCGGCGCACACCCGGGCTGGAGCAGCGCGGAATTGCTGTTTCGCGAGGATGCCCGTGTCGTAGCCGCCGCCGGAAACCGGCTTTTGAAAAAAGGCCTGACGCTGGAAAGCTATGCTGTCTGCCCGCACGTCATCATGGCGCCGGACGGCACTGAGCGGAACTGGGTCGATGACCACCTCGCGGACGTGGGGCTTGAGCGCACGGTCCAGCATGCGGTGCCGCACTTTCTGGCGATCCCGGCGGTGATCCGGGGCACGGAAATGATCTCGACGCTGCCGGGGCGCATTGCCGAAACGCTGGACCGTGATGACGGACTGGTGACCTATCCGTTGCCGTTCAGGGCGGATCCGCATCAGATCGTGCAGATCTGGCCGAAGCGCGTAACCCGCGATCCGGTGCACAAATGGCTGCGTGCACAGGTCTCGGCGTGTGTTTCGGATTGAAGGGCGGAGGAGAGGGATTGGAGCGGGTGAAGGGAATCGAACCCTCGTCTAAAGCTTGGGAAGCTTTCGTTCTACCATTGAACTACACCCGCATAGACAATTGTTAAAATTGATATACTTCAATTTTAACCCTGCATCTGCATGTTGCCCTGATGAAGTCGATGCAAATTAGTCATTTTTGGCGTATCACTCAACGTCTCGTTTTGGTCGCGGCAGATAAAGCCTTTACTGCGTTTGCGGCATGCGTACGGGCAAACATGGGGAGGGAAGAAAACATGCGTATACTGACGATATCTCTCGTGTGCTTACTGGCGATGACCATAAATTTTATGGGTGGAACTGCAAAAGCGGCTTCAGGGGCTTTTGTTCCCGGTTCATTAAAGTGGGAGCATGAAACTGTACACGGTGACTGCTATAGCGCGATTGTCAGGGACGTCGAAGCAGAACCGAACCAGATTGAAATTATCGGGGCACATGATGCGGGCCCATATGGGATTCAGATAACCTGGGATGGTGCCAAGTTTACGACCGGGCATTTCGGACAGTATATGGCAAAATCGAGTTCAGTGCTCCAGCGAGACGGCAGGAATCTATGGGTGAAGGTAAAACTGACAACAAATCACACCAGTACCTGCAATATAGAACTAAAGTTAATTGAAGTACTCGTCCCAACTCATTCCGCATATATTAGTATGACTTCGCGAAATGCGGACCCGCTCACATCTGCCTCAGAGCCATCTACCGATGATGCCTCCAATCTGGAGAACGCCAAGGCTCAATGTCATGAAATCGGTTTTACTGAAGGTACGGAGAAGTATGCTGATTGCGTCATGCGCCTTCTGAAATAGTTCCTTGCGGGATTGTGTCCGCTCAAGGTGGAGCCTAAATTGTAGCCTCCATAACGGAGGACATCATGGATTTCAGCCTGAGCGACGACCAGAAAGCCCTGCAGGAAACGGTACGCAAGTTTGCCGAAGCCGAACTGCCCGAAATAGCCAAGGAAATCGAAAAGTCGGCGACGCCGCCCAGCCATGAACTTGTAAAGCGCTATGCCGAAATGGGTTTTCTCGGCGTCAACCTGCCCAGTGAACTGGGCGGTCTGGGTATGACCCATCTGGATGCCGTTCTGGTGCTGGAGGAACTCGCGAAGATTTCACCCTCCGTCGCCTTTCCGGTATTCGAAAGCTCGTTCGGCCCGACCCTGGCACTGGCGCATTTCGCGCCGGACGCGTTACGCCAGCGGATCGTCCCCAAAGTCTGCGCCGGCGAGATGATCGTCGCCGTTTCCATGTCTGAACCGGGTGCCGGTACGGCGCTCACCGATCTGACGACGAAAGCCGTTGTGGATGGCGATACGGTCACCCTGAACGGCACCAAGCGCTGGTGTTCGGGGGCGGGGCATTCTGATGCCTATGTCGTTTACTGCCGCATGTCGGATGATCCCGGCGCCAGGGGCGTCGGCGCAGTGCTGGTGGAAAAGGAACGCGCGGGCCTCAGCTTCGGCAAGCCGGAATACCACATGGGCTTTCGCGGCATCCCGAGCGCCGACATCTTTCTCGATAACGTCGAAGTCCCGGCGGACAATATCGTCGTCCCCGCCGGCGGTTTCAGAAAGCTGATGGAAGCGTTCGATCTGGAGCGCTGCGGCAACACGACCATGTCGCTGGCGATTGCCCAGTCGGCGCTGGATTATGTCCTCGACTATGTGCAGGAACGCCAGCAGTTCGGCAAACCGATTGTCGACTTCCAGGCGGTCCAGCTGCATATCGCCGAAATGAAGATGAAAGTCGACGCCGCGCGGCTGCTTCTGTACCGCGCCGTAGTCAATGCGCAGAACGGTCTGCCGTCGGTTGCCGACAGCTCCATCGCCAAATGCTTCGCCAACGAAATCGTCCGCGACGTCACCGGCAAGGCC
This sequence comes from Rhodospirillales bacterium, assembly GCA_040218645.1. GTDB lineage: Bacteria > Pseudomonadota > Alphaproteobacteria > Rhodospirillales > Casp-alpha2 > UBA4479. Next base: position 102,169 of record JAVJQZ010000013.1, on the reverse strand, counting down.
ATGCAGCTGATGGGCGGCTACGGCTATTCGACGGAATACCCCATTGAGCAGAAACTCCGCGACGGCTGGGGCTGGGGAATCGCTGGTGGGACCATCGATATCCAAAAGGTCAACATCGCCGCGGCGCTGGTCGGCCGGCGATTCCAGCAGCGCGCATAGCCCCTCACCCTGTCCCTCTCCCAGGGGAGAGGGGACTCACGCATAACCATCCCTCTCCCTTGGGTGAGGGGGTTATACCGGCCGTTCGCCGATGCAGGTGGTGCGCTCCATGTAGCGCGGGCTGTCGCCGTAATCCATGACCGCGTAATGCATCAGCGAGCGGTTATCCCAGATGATCACGTCGTGGGGCTGCCAGGTGTGGCGATAAAGATTTTCCGGGCGTGTCGCATGGCGGTACAGCGGCTCCAGAATCCAGCGGCTTTCGTCCGCGTCGAAGCCGTCCAGGTGCGAGGTAAAGCCGGGGTTCACGTACAGGCTTTCCTTGCCGGTGTCGGCATGGGTGCGGACCACCGGATGAAGCGCCCTGTTGGCGCCGGCCATGTCGTCCTCGACAACGACCGGTTTGGCATACTGGGTGCGGGCCGCGACCTCGAAATCGTGCCAGGCCTTGAGCGGGCGCAGCAGGTCCTTCATCGGTTCGGAAAGCTCCTCGAACGCCTTGGTCATGTTGGCGAAGATGGTATCGCCGCCGATTTCCGGAATTTCGACCCCGTGCAGCACGGAAGCACCGGCCGGGGTTTCGCGGAAGCTGACGTCGGAATGCCAGTAGGTCCCGGCGCCCTTGCGGCCGAGCGGTTCGCCGGTACCGTCGAGCTTGTTGGACACACGGTAGATTTCCGGATGATCGGGGTGGATATAGCGGCTGACCGTATCCTGCAGCGGTGAGCAGCCGGGGGCGCCGAACAGCGGACCCAGCGCCGCGCCGAAAGCAATGTGCGCGTCGGTGGTCAGGTTTTTCTGGTCACGAATGACCATCAGGCCGCCGTGTTCGCCCCAGATGCGTTTCAGGGCGCCGATGACGTTGTCGCCGGGCGTATCATTCAGATCGAGCCCCGTAATTTCCGCGCCGAGATGGGTCGACAGCGGTCGAACGTTGAAATCCATGTATGTATCCTCCCGGCGTCATTATGGAATTTCTCGCCGCTGCCGCAATACCCGTTTCCCCGGAAATCCTGTATCCGGGCTGCTCACGATAGGTTTATTTGAGTTGAGGTGAATACCCGTCTAAGCCAGACTGAGATACTGACAGGAGTTCTTCCAGGGATGCCCGATTCCAGCCGTGCGCTCGATCCGAAAAAATTTAGAGATCCGCTGATTACCGCCGACGGCCAGCAACGCGCGGTCGTGGCGCTGACGCATCTGTCGACCCTGTGGTTCAATACCGGATCACTGTGTAACATCACCTGCGTCAATTGCTATATGGACTCGTCGCCGAATAACGATGCGCTGGTCTATATCACGCTTGATGAGATGCGCGCTTATCTTGACGAGATCGCCGCCGAAAAGATGCAGGTCGAGGAAATCGCCTTCACCGGGGGCGAACCGTTCATGAACCCGGACATCATCCCGATGATCGGCGAGGCCCTGGGCCGCGGCTTCCGGGTGCTGGTGCTGACCAATGCCATGAAGCCGCTCCTGAACAAGCGCGATCCCCTTCTAAAGCTCAGACAAACCCATGGCGATGCCCTGACGATCCGGGTGTCGGTCGATCATTATACCCGCAAGGGGCACGAGGAAATTCGCGGCAAGGATACCTGGCCGCCGATGATCGAGGGGCTGCGCTGGCTGGCCGAAAACGAATTCAATCTGGCTGTTGCCGGGCGCACCTGTTGGAATGAAGACGAAGACACCGGACGGGCCGGCTACGCCGGACTGTTTGCCGATGCCCATATCCCCATCGATGCCGATCACCCGGCAAAGCTGGTGCTGTTTCCGGAGATGGATGCGGACGCCGACGTGCCTGAAATCACCGTGCATTGCTGGGACATTCTGGGGGTGGCGCCGGAATCCATGATGTGCGCGACATCGCGCATGGTGGTCAAACGCAAGGGCGCGGATAAACCGGTCGTGATGCCGTGCACCCTTTTGCCCTATGATACGGCGTTTGAACTGGGGACGGCCCTGTCCGAGTCCAACCGGGCGGTACAGCTCAACCACCCCCACTGCGCCAAGTTCTGCGTGCTGGGTGGTGCGTCCTGCAGTCCGGATTGATCCACGGATGAACAACTCAGAAGCTTTTCGCGACCTAGGTTTGCTCAGCGGCACGGTGCTTGTGTTTGGCGGGCCGTATTCGAACCTGCAGGCCACCCAAGCGATGATCGCAGAAGCGGATCGTCTGGGCGTGCCGAACAGCAACATCATCTGCACCGGCGACGTCGTCGCCTATGCCGCCGACCCGGCCCTGACAACGGACGCGATCATGGACTGGGGCATCACGACGGTCATGGGTAATTGCGAGGAGAGCTTCGGCGCAGAGGCCGATGACTGCGGGTGCGGCTTCGAGGAAGGGACCGCCTGTGATGTGATGTCCCGGCAATGGTATGCCTATGCGAATGCCTGCCTGTCGCCGGCGCAGCGGGCCTGGATGCGGGGGCTGCCGCGCCATCTTCGGTTTACGCTGGGGGGACGCCGTTTTGCCGTCGTTCACGGCAGCGCCGTCTCGATCAACGAGTTCGTCTTTGAAAAGTCCGACACAGCGGTCAAGCGGACCGGTCTGGATGCGCTTGGCGTCGATGCGATCATCGGCGGGCATTCTGGCGTGCCGTTCACGGAGCGGCTGGGCGGCCGCCTGTGGCATAACGCCGGGGTCATCGGCATGCCGGCCAACGATGCGACGCCGCGTGTCTGGTATTCGCTTCTGCGGCCCACGTGCGGCGGGATCGAGATCGAGATTTGCGCCCTGACGTATGACCACGCGGCGGCGGTCACCGCGATGCGGGAACGTAAACTGCCCGAAGGCTATGCGGTGTGCATGGAAACCGGGCTCTGGCCGAACATGGATGTAATGCCGGACGGTGAACGCCTGAAGGCCGGACAGCCGATAACTCCCGGCATCACCTTCTGGCCGTCAGCGGCCGTCGCGGCGGCGGATTAAACAGCATATACAGCAGGCAGGGGCTGCCCCATTGCGCCCGCAAATGATCATGCCGATGTCATAATCGGCCATGGTTTTGCCGGATATGCCCGGTATTCAGGTCTCCAACAGTTCAAACAGGAGACCGCTAATGTTCAATTTCCATAATCAAAAAAGAACTCGTAACAACATTGCCGTGACAGGTGGCCTGCTGGCTGCCTGTGTCGTTTTCAGTGCCTGTGCCAATCCGGAAATCGACGCCGCCCGCAAGCTCGATATCAGGGGTGGTGACGTCAGCGCCGAAGCGGCACGTGAGTACAAGCGACTGGCGCATTATGAAGACAAACAGATGTGGGACAGGGCATCCGCCATTGCCTTTTCCGAAAAAGCCATCGCCGCCAATAACGGTGTCGTCGCCACTGCACCGGGCAGCAGCCGGGCACTGGCCAATGAAGATATTGCCGCGGCGTACCGGTATCTCAATCACATGCGGGCGCTTGGGGCCGACCGGATTGCGCCGAAAGCCACCGGTCAGGCCATCGCCCGTCTGGATTGCTGGGCGGAACAGGCATCCGAAGGCGACCAGCCGCTCGATATCGGTTTCTGCCGTGACGGCTTTATCGAATACGCCTCTGAAACCGCCGAAGCGCTGAAAGCCGCCGGCAAGCCGCTTGCCGCCACGGCACCGATGCTGAAATCCTACAAGGTGACCTTCCCGCTCGGCTCCTCCATGCCGGCCGTCGGTGCCGACAAGGTGCTGGATCAAGCGGCTGATTATGCAAAATCGTCGAAGAACCTGCGCATCGTGCTGGGCGGTCATGCAGACAAGTCCGGTTCGGCCAGAAAGAACCAGTACCTGTCGCAGGCCCGCGCCGAGCGGATCGCCGCCATGCTCAAGGCACGTGGCGTGCCGGAAGAAAAAATCAACACCATCGGCTTTGGTGAAACCTATCCGCGCGTGATTACGCCGGATGGCCAGAAAAGCGGTGAAAATCGCCGCGTCGAAATCGTCATCGGTCCCGACCGTCTGCTCTGAGCTCCACCATCAGGGTGTCCCCTGGGCGGTCTGGACAAGGCCCGTGCGCTCCGGCTTAATGCAGCCGCAGACGCACGGGCCGCGTCTGTTGGAGATACCGGAAAGGGCGCTTGATGAACCAGCTTCAGACATTCGAACAAACCACCGACGGGATACGTGTGCGTGTTGCGGCGGCATATCTTGAAGAACAGTCGGATGCGGATGAAAACCACCATGTCTGGGCCTATCAGGTGCGGCTGGAAAATACCGGCACCATGACGGTGCAGCTTCTGACCCGGCGCTGGCGCATTACGGATGGCGGCGGGCGCGCGCATGAGGTCATCGGTGACGGGGTCGTCGGTGACAAGCCGGTGTTGCAACCCGGCGATCATTTCGAATATTCAAGCGGGACACCGCTGGCGACGTCGAGCGGTTTCATGACCGGTATTTTCCAGATGATCGACAATACCGGACGACGCTTCGCCGTTCAGGTGCCGGCGTTCTCACTGGATGGCCCGGAACCGCGGCGTGCCGTGCATTAAAGTGATCTATCGGCTATATTTATGCGTACCAAGGAACATCAAAGAAGTGGCCACCGCATAAACGGCAGCAAACTTACGGCCTGGGCAGAGAGATAGGAAACACAGTGACAGATCATAAACCGCTGAGCGTGATCGAGGGCAAGAAACACAAACACGCCGCGCCGGATCTTGAAAAGGGACCGGACATCGAAAAGCCGAGCCGTGAAGAAGCGGAAGCCGCCGTGCGCACGCTGATCCGCTGGGCCGGCGACGATCCGGACCGCGAAGGGCTCGCCGAAACGCCGGACCGTGTCGTTCGTTCTTACGAGGAATTCTTCGAGGGGTACGGCATTTGTCCGCGCAGCTATCTTGAGAAGACCTTCGAGGAAACCGAAGGCTATGACGAGATCGTGTTGCTGAAGGATATCCGCCTCGAAAGTCATTGCGAACACCACATGGTGCCGTTTATCGGAAAGGTGCACGTCGCCTATCTGCCGAACCGCCGCGTGGTCGGGATTTCAAAGCTTGCACGTGTCGTTGATGCCTATGGAAAACGGCTGCAGATTCAGGAAAAGCTGACGGCGCAGATCGCCAACACCATCGACGAGGTGCTTGAGCCGCGCGGGGTCGCTGTGATCGTCGAAGCGGTGCACCAGTGCATGACCATGCGCGGTGTGCACAAGCCCGGTGTGTCGCTGGTGACCAGCCGTATGCTGGGTGTTTTCCGCGAGGATCCGACAACACGGCGTGAATTCCTGTCGATGGTCAACCACGACGGTGGCAATTACGCCTGATCGTGCCATGCTGTCGGGGCTTGACCCGATCCGCGCCGCAGGGTTTTGTATCGCGAAGGCCTGAAACGGGCGGATAGGGACCGGACTTTCATGGATTTTCGACCGGCAGTCTTCATCGTCGGCCTGTTGCTGGCGACGCTCGCGGTTGTGATGTGCCTGCCGGCCATTGCCGACTTCGCCTATGGCCACCCGGACTGGCAGGTTTTCGCGACCGCCGCCTGCACTACGTTCTTCGTCGGCGTCACCATGGCCCTGACCTCCAAGGTCCGCGGGCTGAAGCTGACGATCCGCCACGCCTTCATGATTACCACCGCAAGCTGGGCCTCGATGACGCTGTTCGCATCGTTACCGTTCGTGTTCTCGGAACTGGACATGAACTTTACCGACGCCATGTTCGAGGCCATGTCCGGGATCACCACCACCGGCTCAACGGTCATCGTCGGACTGGAAAATGCACCGCCCGGCATCCTCTTGTGGCGTGCGCTTCTGCAATGGCTCGGCGGGATCGGGATCATCGTCATGGGCATCGCCGTGCTGCCGTTGCTGCAGGTCGGCGGGATGCAGCTGTTCCGCATGGAAAGTTCGGATCAGTCGGACAAGGCGATGCCGCGCGCCGCGCAGATCGCCTCGGCGATCGGGGTCATCTATTTCGCCCTGACCATCCTGTGGACCGGATTTTACTGGCTGGCCGGGATGAGCGGCTTCGACGCCGTCGTGCATTCCATGACCACCATCGCCACCGGCGGGTTCTCGTCGCACGATGCATCCATCGCGTATTTCGAATCTGCGCTGATCGATTATATCGCCACCGCCGGCATGCTGGTCGGTGCACTGCCGTTCGTTCTGTATCTCAGAACCCTGCAGGGCGAGATGACGGCGCTGTTCAACGACAGCCAGGTGCAGTGGTTCATTGTCTTCGTTTCATGCGTGATCGTGGTGACGGCGGGATGGCTGGTTTTTGAAATCGGCGAACAGCCGCTGGAAGCCCTGCGCCTGTCGGCCTTCAATATCGTATCGGTCATCACCGGCACCGGTTATGCGACCGATGATTTCGGGCTGTGGGGGGCGTTCTCGCCGGTGATGTTCTTTTTCATCATGTTCATTGGCGGCTGTGCCGGCTCGACGACCTGCGGGATAAAGGTATTCCGTTTTCAGGTTCTGTACGCCGCGGCGCGGACACAGATCCAGCACCTGTTGCAGCCGCATGGGGTTTTCATCCCGTACTTCAACAAGCGCCCGGTTTCCGAAGAGATCATTATCTCGGTGCTGTCGTTCTTTTTCATGTGGTTCTTTACGTTCGCCCTGCTGACCCTTGGCCTCAGCCTGCTCGGTCTGGACTTCATCACCGCGTTCTCAAGCGCCGCGACTTCCATCGCCAACGTGGGCCCGGCCCTGGGCCCGATCGCCGGACCGGCGGGGAATTTCTCAAGCTTCCCCGATGCCGCGAAATGGCTGATGGCGCTTGGCATGCTGATGGGGCGGCTGGAACTGTTCACCGTGATCGTGCTGTTCAGCCGCAGTTTCTGGCGGCCGTGATCCGATGAGTTTGTTTTCGGATATGACGCGCGGTTGGGCGCGCAAGCGATACCGCAAGGAAGCCGAACGGCTGATCAAGCATATCCGTACGCTTGATGATGAAAGTGTCGGCCTCGTTCTGGCGATTGCGACACACCACCGAAATGCCCTGCTCGAAGGCGGTGCCGACCTGCGCGACCTGACGGCAATGGCCCGAGCCCAGCCGATGTACCAGCATGAACTCGCCAAGGCCGTCAATGTCCTGACCCGCAACAAACGTCAGCATGACTCGCTGGGATTGCAGATCTGGGTGCATTCACTGCGCTGCGTTGCCGATAACGGTCTATACGGGCTGGGGCTCGCGCTTTGGCGTGAACTGCGCCGCGGTCAGCCGCACGTCGCCAAGGCCCGGAAGCTGGTGAAAAAGGAAACCGGTTTCGAGCTCGACATCACCATGGCGAACGACGTGCCTTCGGAATTCGCCGAAGAGGACTGACGTCAGCGGACGAAGTCAGCCAGATGCTGGCGGATCGACGCAGCCATCTGCGGATCGAAGTCCTTCATCACCTGTTCCGTCAGATTGAACCAGGTGTCCTCGCGGACGTTGATCGAGGCATCCTCGGGCAGGGTCTGGTATCGCGACACGGCGGCCTGGGCAAAGGCCTCGTTGACACGGGGTACACCCTCCAGTCTGACCTGCACGCTGACGGCAGCGTCATAACGCTGCGCCTGATCGGTGGTGAACACCCCGGTCAGGCCTTTGGTGCGGGGCAGATCGGTTTCCGTCACGGAAGCATTCTCAATGATGAACTTGGCAACCCCGGAAACGCCGTTGAATTTCAGCCGGTCACGGGCCCAGTTGCGAAGCGCGCTTTCAAGGGATACCGGCATGCGGTTTTCGATGTGTGTGGCATCGGCGGGCGGCGTGAAATTATCGACGATCTCCAGCCCGGCAACACCCAGGGAGATCGGCGGCAGATGCGTGAAGGTCAGTTCCGGATATTCGGGGGCGTTTGGCGGCGGAGTCTGACAGGCGCCGAGCCCGCCGACGGCAAGAATTGCGGCAGCGATCAGGATTTTTTTGCGTAGCAGGCGAGTGAAGCGCATGAAATATCTCCGGTTCAAAATAACGCGGCGTTCAGGTCAATCGGGGACGTCAGCATAAAGCGCGTCCAGCCTGTCGGCATCATATACGTAGTCGGTTCTGCAGAACTCGCAAGTAACGGTAATTTTGCCATCTTCCGCCATGTCGTCGATTTCAGCCCGCGGAAACGAGCGGAGCGTCCGGCTGACACGTTCTTCGGAACACCGGCATTCGTGGCGCAGGACCCGCTGAACATAGAGCCTGACCCCGTCTTCGTGATACAGCCGATATAACAGATGCGACGCGCTGAGGCCCGGGTCGAGCAGTTCCTGCGGGGTGATGGAACTCATCAGCACAACGGCGCGGCGCCAGTTTTCTTCTTCCTGTTCGCCGTCCCTTGATGACGGCAGCCGCTGCACCATCAGCCCGGCGGCATGGGCTGGTCCGTCCGCGTCGCCGGTGCTGGCAGAAATGGCGATTGCGGTTTCCAGCTGCTCGGACTGGCGAAAATAATTGTGCGCGCATTCCGCAAGCGTGGCCCCGGTCAATTCCGTGATGCCCTGATAGCGCTCCGTTTCCGGTCCCTGATCGACGGTGAATGCCATGTGCCCGACGCCGACCGTCTGCTGGATCGAGTGGCCGTGGATGTCGTCTTCACCGGGTCCTTCACGGAGCTTGGCATAAGCCCGCATGGCGCCGTCCGACGTGATGTCGGCCATCACCAGATTGACCGGCCCGTCACCTTGAACCTGCAGGGTAAAGACCCCGTCGTATTTAAGTGCGCTTGCAAGGATCGCGCACAGCACCATGGTTTCTCCGATCAACTGTTTGATGGCCGGCGGATAGGCATGTGATGCGATGGCGTCGTTATAGGCCTGATCGAGCCGGATCAGACGGCCGCGAATGTTCAGATCCTCGATCTGGAAGGTCTGAACGAAATCGCCGAAATCGCTCTGCGGGGAAGATGTTTTCAAGTCGCAGTCCATAATGTCCGGTAATGATAGCCGTAGACGTCCCGAAAGCCGAGTTTTTCATACAGGCGTCTGGCGTGGAGGTTTTCGTTTTCTACCTGCAGATAGAGTCCGAAGCCGTTCCGTGCAACCGTAAACCCCGCCAAGGCGCGTATAATTGCGGCGCCCATACCCCGGCCCCGGCAGTCGGGGCGCGTAAACATGCCGAACACCGCCAGCCAGTTACCGCCGGCGACACCCAGTCCGATGGCGTCCGTACGGCCATCATCCGCCGTGACCGCAGCGAACACCGGTAATTCCTGCGCCCGGGCGGCGATGTCGCGGGCATCGCGCTGATATCCGTCGATGTACAGATCCCACCAGCCCGGCGGCGCGGTCCCGGTGATCGAGACGTTGTGGGTGCTCTCAGCCCGCGCCAGCTTGTCAGCTTCGGCAATCATGATTGTTACGCCGGATTCGATCTCGTAACCGCGTTCGGCGAGCAGATCATCCAGTCCAGGCGGGCAGGCGGCGGGTGATATCTGAAATCTTGGGGGCAGGCCGCGTGCCCGGTAATAGGCTTCGACCTGAACCAGCAGTTCATCAAGCGGGATATCTTCGGACAGCGGGAAGGGCGCAACCGAATTGGCGCGGCGGCTGACCCCGGCGGCATGGCGAAACAGCCAGCCGTCGTGAATTTCGCTTTCGGGCGCGGCCCAGGCGGCGGCGGCCAGCTGGTCGAGCGCCAGAATATCCGCGAATGGCAGGGGACGCGACAGCGCCTCTTGGCTGAAAACGGTTTGGTCCGGACCCGTCAGTTCCGATGTCAGCTCAGGCACCATGCGAGAATGGCCTTCTGAACATGAAGCCGGTTTTCTGCTTCATCCCAGACCACCGACTGCGGGCCGTCCATGACGGAATCCAGCACTTCCTCGCCGCGGTGTGCGGGTAGACAATGCATGAACAGGGCATCCTTGTCAGCCTTCGCCATCAGGGCATCGTCGACGCGATACGGGGTCAGCATGTTGTGGCGTGAACCGGCATCTTCGTCGCCCATGGAAACCCAGGTGTCCGTGACCACCAGATCGGCGCCGCTGACGGCTTCGTTCGGGTCTTCCGTCAGGACGATTTTGGCGCCTTCGCCGGCGGCCCAGTCAATCAGCTCCTGTGACGGTTTCAACTCATCCGGGGTGGCGACGCGCATCTCGAACCCCAGCCGGGCCGCGGCATGAACCCAGCTCGTCACCACGTTGTTGCCGTCCCCGGTCCAGGCCACGGTGCGGTCCTTGATCGAGCCGCGGTGCTCTTCGAAGGTCATGATGTCGGCCATGATCTGGCAGGGGTGCGAGAAATCGGTCAGACCGTTGATCACGGGGACGGAGGCATATTCTTCAAGCTCCACCAGTTTCTCCGGATCGTCGGTGCGGATCATGATCGCATCGGCATAGCGCGACAGCACACGGGCGGTGTCTGCCACGGTTTCGCCGCGGCCGAGCTGTGACTGATCGTCGGTCAGGATGACGGTCTGGCCGCCCAGTTCCTGCATGCCGACCTGAAACGATACCCGGGTCCGCGTCGACGGTTTCTCGAAGATCATCACCAGGGTGCGGCCTTCTAGCGGCTTCGGTGCATCGGCACTGCGCCGCGTCGCCTTCAGATCGTGACCGAGCTTGAGAATGCCGTTCAGGGTGTCGCCGTCAAACCGGTCGATATCCAGAAAATGCCTGGGCGCGGACATCTCAGCCTGCGTCCTTTGCAAGCCCGGCGCTGGCGGTATCGATGATCGCCAGGGCTTCGTTGACCTGTTCTGCGGTGATCACCAGCGGTGGCACGAATCGAACGACATTGTCGCCGGCGGGCACGCACAGCAGGCCGCCCTGCATCAGGGCCTTGACCAGATCGCCGTTGACGACGCCATCGGCGCATTTGAGGCCAAGCATCAGTCCGGTGCCGCGTGCGTCGGTATACACCGACGGATAGCGGGCCGCGATGTCCTCCAGACCGGTTTTCAGCTGGGCTGCGATCTTCTGGACGTCGTCCATGAATCCCGGTGCGAGGACCACGTCGAGCACGGCATTGCCGGCGGCCATGGCGAGCGGATTGCCGCCATAGGTCGACCCGTGCGACCCGGCGGTCATTGCGGCGGCGACTTTCTCCGTGGCCAGTGTCGCCCCCAGCGGAAACCCGCCGCCGATGCCCTTGGCGGAGGCCAGGATATCGGGCTGAATACCGGCCCATTCGTGGGCGAAGAGTTTGCCGGTCCGCCCAATGCCGCATTGAACTTCATCGAACATCAACAGCAGGCCGAACTCGTCGGCGATCTTGCGTAGGCTCTGCAGGTAGTCTGCACTCATCGGCCGGATGCCGCCTTCGCCCTGAACCGGTTCGACGAGGATGCCCGCCGTTTCCGGACCGATGGCGGCCTTGAGCTCATTCAGATTGCCGAAGGCGACCTGATCGAAGCCGTCAACCTCGGGGCCGAAGCCCTTCAGGTGTTTTTCCTGCTTGCCCGCCGACAGCATGGCCAGCGAGCGGCCATGGAAGGCGCCCTGCACGGTAATCACCCGGTAGCGTTCCGGATGACCTTCGGTGTCGTGGTAGCGGCGCATCATCTTGACGCCCATCTCAACCGCTTCGTTGCCGGAGTTGTTGAAGAACACGGCATCGGCAAAAGTATTTTCGACCAGCCGGTCGGCAAGGCGTTCCTGCCCCGGAATATGATACAGGTTCGAGGTGTGCATCAGCTTGCCGGCCTGCTCGCGGATCGCCTCGACCAGATGCGGATGACAATGGCCGATCGACGCAACCGCTATCCCGGCGCCAAAGTCCAGATAACGTCGGCCCTCGGTGTCCCACAGATACGCGCCTTCGCCGTGGTCGAAGGCAAGATCGTAACGGGCGTATGTGGGCATAACTGCCGGTATCATGACCATTGCTCCTGTATTGATTGTCCTGAGGTCACACCCCCAAGGAAAGCGGAGGAGTATCGTGAGGCGGCCTGTTGCTGTCAATAAGCGGTTGCGATTGCAACAGGAACGTCATTTTCGGATGAACTGTAACTCGGTGAAGCGGCGGCGCATGGCACTGACCTCGGCGGCGACGGCGGCGGCATCGTTGCCGGTAAGGGCCCTGTGTATATATGAAGCCAGCTCCGGCATGTCGTCGGCTTCGAACCCGACGCGGGCGATTTCCGGGGTGCCGATCCGAAGGCCGTTGTTGTCCCCGCTGACCGCTGCAATCGGCAGGCCGATGCCGCAGGTCAGGATGTTGGCGTCGCGCAGCCGCTTTGCCGCATGCTGGCCGCCGCCGAAAGCCTGTGCTTCGACGGCGAACTGATGTGATGTGGTGAAGCCCCGGTCTTTGGCGTGCACAGGCAGGCCGAGCGCATCAAGCTCTGCCGCCAGCCGTGATGACAACGCGCACATACGGGCTGTATAGGCCTCGCCGTATAGCCGCCAGTCGAGCAGCGTGATGGCCAGGGCCGCAGACTTAGCGGCATCGAAGTTGGCGGTCAGTCCGGGGAAGGCGATCCGGTCAAGCTTCTCTGCGACCTCGGCATTGTTGCTGACGATCAGACCGCCTGCCGGGCCGCCGAGGCTTTTATAGGTGCTCATGGTCATGACGTCGGCGCCAAGGGTCAGCGGATTGTTCCACGCCTTGCCGGCAATCATCCCGCACAGGTGCGCGGCATCGAACAGAACCTTTGCGCCCACCTCGTCGGCGATGGCGCGGACCTCGGCGAGCGGATGCTGGAACAGGTTCAGGCTGCCGCCGATGGTGATCAGGGCCGGTTTGATTTGATGGGCGAGAGTGCGCAATGCGTCGACATCGACGGTGTAGCCGTCGACTGCCACCGGTGCTTCGTGGATATTCACACCATACAGACCGGCGGCGCCGGCATCGTGGTGGGTGACATGGCCGCCGATGCTTGCCGGCGGCACGATGATGGCGTCGCCCGGTTTCGTGGTCGCCATGAAGGCATAAAGATTGGCCAAGGCCCCGGAGCCGACCCGGATTTCCGCATACTTGGCCTGAAAAATCTCGCAGGCGAGTTCGGCGCAGATCACCTCGATTTTTTCGATCGCCTCCAGCCCCATTTCGTACTTGTCGCCGGGGTAGCCGAGCGACGGGCGTGAACCCAGCCCCGATGCCAATGCGGCTTCGGCTCTCGGGTTCATGATGTTTGTGGCGGGATTGAGGTTGATGCAATCGGCTTCGTGGGTCTGCCGGTTCTCCGCGATCAGGGCATCGATCCGGGCGTGAATTGCGTTCGCGTCCGCGGCGGACGTCTGCTCGGCTATTTCACGGATATAGGTTTCACACGCCCGAGGCGTCCAGTCACGAAAGGCGAGATGCGGCATATTTCTGTTTCCGGTCTGTCATAGCGATACCGATGTGTAACGCGTTTCATAGAAGCCGGTACAGGCATTTCAGAAAGAATTGTCGTCAGAAGAGAATACTACCTTTAATCTACCGCAAAATAAATTACACGCCATCTGTGATCGCCGTCATTTTCACCAAAACCAATATAGCTCACAGTCAGCGGTAATGAGGGAAGGTAAAAGCGCCGATGGACATTTTTTTTCAACTGGTCAGTGTGTTTGCACTGTTCTTCGGGATCGCCGGACTGGTTTATGCCACAGAAGTCTCGCGGCGCTGCCAGTTATTGATTGAAGAGCGCATGACGGAAGCCGAAACACAGCTGGCCGAGCAATCGGCGAAGCAGGACCGGGCACTGCAGAACGCGATCAGCGCACTCGGTAGAACGGCGCGGTCCCTGGAAGAGACGGAAATGGCGCAAACGCGAGAGATCAACGCCATTCGTCATAGTGTAGAGCCGCTTTTGATTGCCTACCAGAAAGCCGAGGAAGAGAAAGCCAAGGCCGATAAACGCAATATTGCCGTCCGGCGCTGATCCGGGTTGACGGGTTCAGGGCTTGAGTTTGTAGCCGCTTTTGAACATCCATGTGCAGATGCCCCACAGCACGGCGTTGACACCGGCCATGACGGTAATGCCGAGCCACATCTGGGCGTCGGCATGGCCGATGAAACCTGAGCGGAATCCGTCGATCATGTAAAAGAACGGGTTCAGATGTGCGATCACCTGGCCGAATTCGGGCAGCCGGTCGATGGAATAGAAGGTCCCGGACAGGAACGCCAGCGGCGTAATCACGAAATTGGTCACGGCCGCCATGTGGTCGAACTTGTCGGCCCAGATCCCGGCGATCATGCCGAGCAGCGCCAGCATCAGCGATGCCATCAGTGCGTGATACAGAATCAGCCCCACGCTTGAAATCGACAGGCCGACAACCAGCGCCATGGCAAGTGCCACCGAGATGCCGACGCAAAGTCCCCGCGTCACCCCGCCGAACGCGATGCCTGTCACCAGTTCGGTCGGTGAAAACGGCGGCATCAGGGTATCGACGATGTTGCCCTGCACCTTGGCGATCATGATCGAGCTTGAGGTATTGGCGAAGGCGTTCTGGGCAATCGCCATCATGATCAGGCCGGGGGCGAGAAATTCCGAGAACGGTACGCCATGCACCGCCGGACGGAACTTGCCGAGCGCCAGGGTAAAGACAGCCAGAAACAGCAGCGTGGTGACGACCGGCGCCAGCAGGGTCTGGGTATAGACCTTCATGAAGCGGCGGACTTCGCGGTTATAGAGCGTCCAAAGCCCTATGGCGTTGGACGTGGTCGGCTGTTGCATGCGGTTCGTCTCGGCTTGGATGTTTGGGTGTTTCGTTTGTTGTCCCTGAATGTCTATATAAAGAGTGAGGGCACTGGAAACCAGTGCAGTGGAAATTATTCCGGGACGGGTCATGAGTGACGACGATGAGAAAAAGTCACCAAAGCGGCGGCGGGGGCCACGCAAGGCGACAGCGAGCTATCTTGAAAATTCGGCGGCGCATTATCTCGGGCGGTTTGCGACATCGACCGCCCACCTTCGTCAGCTGATGATGCAGAAAGTTCAGCGCTCGGTCATGCATCACGGTACGGATGCGGACGAAGGCGCGAAGTTCGTCGAGACCATCATTGAAAAATTCGAACGGCTGGGATTTCTCAACGATCAGACCTACGGTGAAATGCGGGCCCGCTCATTACATGCCAAAGGTACACCGGTCAGGGGTATTCGTTATAAGCTGCAGCAGAAAGGTCTGAGCGAGGACGTCATCGACAGCGCTCTTGCCGCTCTTGCTGATGAGGTCGAGGTCCGGGACCTTGATCTGTCTGCGGCGCTCAGGCTGGCGCAACGGCGCCGGCTCGGCCCGTATCTGTCGGATGAGCGGGAGGTCCGCGACGCCAGACGCGAAAAGGATATGGCGGTCATGGCCCGGGCCGGGTTCTCCTATGACGTTGTGTGTCAGGTGCTGGATGCGGACAGCATCGAAGAGCTTGAACTGGCCGCGTCCCCGGACGGTTATTGATTATTGACGCCGTCGCTGCGGGTCGGCGGGGTCGCCGTTCCCTGAGGGGGCTCCGCGTCAGCAGCGTCCGTTTCGTAGGGTTCGGCATGCGGGTCGAGAGCCCCGGCGAGCGGCGTTGATCCCGGTGTCGGCACGAAATTGGTCTTGTCTTCCGCTACCGGTGCCGCGCGGCGTGTCATGCGCCATAGCGCGTAGCAGCCGACCAGTGTGAATACCCCGCCGATGTAGAAAAACAATCCCTCGGCGCCCAGGAGGTCCATGATCGGACCTGCCAGCAGCGGGCCGACGATGGCGCCGACGCCATAGGTCAAAAGAAGTGTGCCGCTGACCACAACCCGTTCGTCGGCATTCACATAGTCATTGGCGTGCGAAACCGTGACGGCATAAATCGGGAAGGTCGCTGCCCCGAAAAGCATGGCCATGTAGAGCAGAAGATCCGGTTTGATCATGCCGCCGGTTGCCACCATGATCGCCATCGCGCCGCCGGCGAAGCTCGATACGGCGAGGACGACACGGCGGTCGAAGTGGTCCGACAGCCAGCCCATCGGCCACTGCATCAGGCCGCCGCCGAGAATGCACAGCGACATGAAGATCGCGATGCCGTCCACATCAAGCCCGACCAGTCCGGCGAACACCGGTGCCAGGCCCCAGAAGGCCCCCATCGCCAGTCCATAGGCGAGGCACCCGATAAAGCCCAGTGGCGAAATGGAAAACAACCTGCGGATCGGCAGCGGGCGCGGCTTTTGCGGTGTCGGCGCTTCGGTGCGGGTAATGGATACCGGGATGATGGCGACCGACACCAGAATGGAAACAATGCAGAACAGGACGTAGCCCTGCGGGTCGGATGCGGAAATCAGGAACTGCCCGATCGTCAGCGACATCAGGTTGACGATCATGTACGCCGCCAGGACCTGGCCGCGCGTTTCGTTGGTGGCGCGCTCGTTGAGCCAGCTTTCGATCACCATGTAGATGCCTGCGAAACAGAAACCGGAGATAGCACGAAACACCGTCCAGGCAATCGGGTCGATGATGATGATGTGTCCGAGTGCCGCCGCCGAGGCCAGCGAGGCCAGTGCCGTAAAGCCGCGGATGTGACCGGCGCGTTCGATCAGATAGGCCGTCACCATCGTGCCGATGACGAATCCCAGGAAATACCCGGAGGCCATGATGCCGATGGAATGGGGGGAAAAACTCTCGCCGACGGCACGGATCGCAAGCAGCGTGCCCTGCAGGCTGTTGCCGATCAGCAGCATCGACATGCCCATCAGCAACGACGAAATTGAAACGATCTGCGCGCGGACGGAATTCAAGTCAGGCTCCCATTGTCCTTTCCGGTCGGCTATTCTAGTTGTTTCAGGGACGGACGCCACCCGTTGCGTTGAAATACCTGTGGAGGAAGCAATGAGCGAGCAGGACGGTCTGATCGGCGGCTATGTGCTGGACGGCACGGGTGCCGGTCGCGAGATCGGCTGGGACGAGCTGGAACAGGACACCGTCTTCGACGGGCCGGTCTGGCTGCACTTGGACCGCAACGGGGAAAAGACCGAGAATTGGCTGCGCACCAAAAGCGGTCTCAAGCCGCTGCATGTGGACGCCCTTCTGGCGGGCGAAACCCGACCCCGCGTCGCTTTCATGGATGACGGTATTCTGATGACGCTACGGGGCGTCAACCTGAACCCTGGTGCTGATCCGGAAGACATGGTCAGTCTGCGTATCTGGGTCGATGAGAAACGGATCGTCACGGTGCGCCTGCGCCGCCTGATGGCGGTGAATGACGTCCGCGAAAGGATTGCCGCCGGGACCGGACCGGTCAATACCAGCGACACATTGAAAATGCTGGCCCAGGGACTGGTGCAGAGGATGTCGCCGGTGATCGAGGAGATGATCGACGAAATCGATGCCCTCGAAGATGACATGGTGGAGAACCCGTCCGCCGATATCCGCCACCGGCTCAAAGTGTTACGCCGCGAAGCGATTGCACTGCGCCGTTACCTCGCGCCGCAGCGCGAAGCGCTGTCCCGGGTGCAGACGGAAAACATCGAATGGATGCCGGTGGATCATCGCATGGCGATCCGGGAATGTACCGATCAGGTGGCACGCATCGTTGAGGATCTCGATGCGATGCGCGAACGCGCCGCGGTCATTCAGGACGAACTGGCCAACCGCACCGCCGAGCATATGAACAGGAACATGTACACGCTCAGTGTCGTCGCGGCACTGATGCTGCCGTTAGGGGTGATTACCGGCATGCTCGGCATGAATGTCGGCGGTGTGCCGCTGGCGGAGAGCGAGGACGGGTTCCTGGTGATCATGATCCTGCTGGGGGCGGTGGTTGCCCTGCAGGTGCTGATTTTCCGGCGCCTCAAGTGGATTTGACGGGCCAAAGCTCGATGCCTGGTTTGAACGTGTGCCCATTCTCGGCTATCTCTCTGCCTCGCTGCAGAACGCATTTTGACGGAGAAGCCTCTTGAGCTTTGAAGACCTGCAAAAATTCTGGGACCTGGTCGTTGATGTCTGGGCGAACGGTGTCGGCGGGGTCGATATCGGTCAGGCCCTGAATGCCATTCTGATTCTGTTCGCCTTCTTTGTGCTCAGGGGGCTGATCGCCAAGTTCCTGATCGGCTGGCTCCGTCGGATGGCGAAAAGCACGGCATGGAAAATAGATGATGATATCGTCGACGCCATCGCGCCGCCGCTACGGGCGATTCCCGTGGTCTTCGGGATATTCGTCGCCACCAATTACATGCAGTTCGACGGCGTCGTCGAAACCATCGCCGAGAACCTGACCCGGACCCTGATCGCCGTAGTGATCTTCTGGGGCATGTTACGTTCCATCCAGCCGTTCTCGCGGGCGTTTTCCAGGCTTGAAGAAATTCTCAGCCATGAGCTGATCGAATGGATCATCAAGGCACTCAAGGTCGCGGTGATCCTCGTCGGGGCGGCGACGGTGCTGCAGATCTGGGGCATTCAGATCGGACCGATCATTGCCGGGGCCGGGCTGTTCGGTGTCGCCGTGGCCCTGGGGGCGCAGGATCTGTTCAAGAACCTGATTGCGGGGATTCTGATCCTTGGCGAGAAGCGGTTCCGCAAGGGCAACTGGATCAAGGTTGACGGCGTCGTCGAGGGCACGGTTGAAGCGATCGGGTTCCGGTCGACCATGATCCGCCGTTTCGACAAGGCACCGGTGATGGTGCCGAACGCCCAGCTTTCGGACACGGCGGTGACGAATTTCTCCGATATGACGTACCGCCGCATTTACTGGCATATCGGCGTTGAATACCGCACCACCACCGAGCAACTGCGTGAGATCTGCGACAACATCCGCAACTACATCGAAGAGGGTGAAGAGTTCGTCGAACCGGAACTCGCAAACACCTTCGTGCGCATTGACCGCTTCAACGATTCCTCGATCGATATTCTGGTTTACTGCTTTACGCACACGAAAGTCTGGGGTGAGTGGCTGGAAATCAAGGAGCGGCTTGCCTACAAGATCATGGAAATCGTGCATGATGCCGGTGCGGGCTTCGCCTTCCCGTCGACCTCGCTCTATGTGGAAAGCCTGCCCGAGGACAGGCCGGAATCATTCACGCCGCCCAATCAGTCTGATAACTCTTCGGGCCCGGCATCTGAACCGCCGTCGTCAAAGAATGCATCATCTGACGGCCAGCTCCAGGATTCGGCCCAGGGAACGCCCGAAAATGACGGCGATGGCGCCGCTAAGGGCGATGGTTCGTAATTTTTAATCCGGAGGAATTGATGTCTGTCACCATTTATCATAACCCGCGCTGCTCCAAGTCCCGCCAGACGCTGGCGATTCTCGAGGAGAAGGGTGTCGATCACGATATCGTCGAATACCTGAAGACGCCGCCGTCGAAGGCTGCGCTGAAACGTATTCTCGGCATGCTCGGCATGAACGCGCACGACATCGTCCGCAAAAAGGAAGCTAATGAAGCCGGTCTGGATATTGCGTCGATGAGCGAAACCGCCCTGATCGATGCGATGGTGGCGAACCCGGTGATCATTGAGCGGCCGATCGTGGTTGCAGGCGACAGGGCGGCGATGGGTCGTCCGCCTGAAAACGTGCTCTCTATAATTTGATTAAAATCCGGGGGAAATAAGCGCAGGGTCTTGCGCATGGCCATGCTCGGCGCTTGCGGTCGGTCCAAACCCCTTGCAATATGCCCGCAATGGAATCTCAATAGGGGATTCCCAACGGGGGAGCTGCCACGATGGCAAAACAGTCCGGGAAAGCCGGTGCGGCGCCGAAAAAACGCGCCAAGGCGGTGCTTCGGCCACGTGAAAAGAAAGAGCCTGCCGAGCCGGTGCAGTCGCGGCCGCATACGGTCGACCCTGAAAAGCTGGAAATGTGGCGGTCACTTCCCGAAGATCAGCGCGTGGCGCTCCGCGAACGTGAAGCCGCGCGGATGTTCAACAACGCGGCAATTCTGCACCGCGAAGGCAAGCTCGAAGAAGCGGTAGAGACCTACAGCAAGTCGCTGTTGCTCAATCCCAAGCAGTCCGATGTCTACAACAATATGGGGGTTGCCCTTAGAAGCATGGGCAAGCTGGAAGCCGCGGTGGCGTGCTATCGCCGTTCGCTGGTGCTGAAACCGAACAATTCCGGCGTCTATTCCAACATGGGCAACGCGCTCAGGGAACTGGGCCGTCTCGAAGTCGCGATGGCCTCTCACCAGCAGGCCGTGCGTCTGGCGCCGCGATCCACCGAAGCCTATTACAACCTGGGTCTTGTGCTGCGCGATCTGGGCCAGACCGAAGCTGCGCTGAGCTGCCTCGACAAGGCGCTGGCGCTCAATGAGAATCATATCGATTGCCAGTGGGACCGGGCGCTGACGCTGCTTGAAATGGGCCGCCTCGAAGAAGGCTTCGAAGCCTATGAAAGCCGCTGGCAGCTGGATCGCAGTCCGCCCCGCCAGTTCGAACAGCCGCGCTGGGACGGCTCGGAACTGAAGGGCAAAACGGTCCTTGTCCACCACGAGCAGGGCTTCGGCGACATGATCCAGTTCGCCCGCTATCTGCCGATGATCAAGGCCCGCGGCGGCCAGGTGGTGGTCGAAGTTCAGCCCGAACTGGCACGCCTGATGGGCTCTGTCGACGGTGTCAGCAAGGTTTTCAACCGGGGCCAGACGCCGCCCAAATTCGATTTCTACATTCCGATGATGTCCCTGCCGCACATCTTCGCTACGGGGGCTGACAGCATTCCGGGCGATGTGCCGTATGTCGGGCCGCTTGACCCCGGCGCCGTTCAGCTGCCGTCGTCTCTGGGCCGGATCAAACGGGTCGGGATCGCCTGGGCCGGACGGCCGACGCATCGCAATGACGCCAACCGCTCGGCGGGGTTCAGGCACTTCATCGAACTTCTCGGTCTGCCGGGTATTTCCGTGTATTCGCTGCAAAAGGGCACGCCCGCCGCCGACATCAGGGAACACGGCTGTGACGCACTGGTCACCGATCTGGGCGACCGCCTGCGTGATTTTTCCGATACCGCGGCGGTCGTCGCGCAGCTTGATCTGGTGATCACCGTCGATACGGCACTGGCGCACCTTGCCGGTGCGATGGGCAAGCCGGTCTGGGTGGCCGTGCCGTTCGCGCCGGACTGGCGCTGGATGCGGGACACGGACAGATCGCCCTGGTATCCGAGCATGCGCCTGTTCCGTCAGAAACGCCACGGCGCATGGGCCGGGGTGTTCGGCGACATCCGTCGCGCGCTTCGCGACGAAATCGCCGAGGGCTGAAGCCGGGCAGCGCCGCTGAGCCTGGATTCCCGACGATCCGTTAACACCATTTTCACACTTTGAAGGCCACCATAGGGGCGCCTGGGCGCATAGACATACGCGTGCGCGTGTAGGAGAGATTGGTGGCAACCAAAGAGTTCAAATCCGGCGATATTCTGCTCACCGAAGGCAGTGTGCCCGAAACCGCATATCGGATTGTGCAGGGATCGGTCGAGATGACCCGCGACGTCGACGGCATGTCGATGCCGACGGCCGTGCTCGACCGTGGCTCATTGATCGGTGCCGAGGAACTGGTCGACGGCCGCGCCATGGAAGACACCGCACAGGCACTCGGTGCCGTGGTTGCCGAACCGATCAGCAAGGAGCAGGCGGCCCGTCTGCTGGGTAAATCCCCGGGAAAAACCGACCGGAAGTCCGCAAAGGCGAAATCCGCCGCCGGGCAGGCAGGGAAACAATCGCAGATTCCGCTGGCCACGCGCCAGAAAACACCGTCAGGCGAGCATTCTTCATCGCGTGCGCTTGTCGCGCTGTCGGCTGCCACCGCCGGCGACTATGCCGAGGAAGATGCCGCATCCAGCGTTCTCAAGCCGGGGCTGCTCAGACGTATACTCAAGCCGGAATTCGCCGATGTTTATGACCGCGTCGATGTCCGCGTGTCCGCATTGGAGGGTGACGGCGGCGAGCATGCAGCCGCGCATCTGATCTCTGAATTGTCGAAACGGCGGGGACTGCGTGCCCGGGCCATGAATTCCAAGGTCACGCTGGAATTCGAAAACGACCCGGTCGGGGCCATGCGCGACCTGAAACGCGCCTCGGAACGCTGGCTGATCGATAACGGCGGCGACATTTTAATCTGGGGCGCCGTCGCCAACGCGGGCACGCTCCTGCATCTCAGGTTCTTTGTGCGCGAGGAGTCGCTGGTCGATCAGTTCCGGATGGGTGACGGCTGGACACTGTTGATCCTGCCGCTGCCGCTGGATACCGCCGCCGCGCACCGGCTGCACGCCGTGCTTTTGGCGGCGATGCGGACCAAGCAGGCCGGTAAGCTTCTGACCGTGCGGCGTGATCTCGACGTGCTGATGATCGATGCCCGTGAACAGATGCTCCAGGACGTCCCCCGCCTTGATCCCATTTCACGCGCCGAGGAACGCGCCACGCTGGCCCGGACCTTCGCCAGCGCCACCCGTTTCAAGCGCCGCGCCGAAGATGCGCAGACGGCGATGACTTTGTTCGACACCGCCCTCGAAGCATTCACCCCTGACCGCACACCGCTCGAATGGGCCTTCGTGCATCGTGATCGTGCCTATCTCGGTCAGTTTCTGGCCGAACGTACCAATGATACCTCCGCGCTTGTCGGCTCCATCGGCGATCTGGAAGCCGCCCTCGACGTGATCGGCCCCGAAGCGTTCCCCTACGACTGGGCGGCCATGAACAACCGTCTGGGGCTGGCGCTCTACAGGCTCGATTTCGACAACAACGACAACGAGACCCTTGAACGCGCCCTGATGGCGTTTGAAAACGCCCTGACGATCTACGACAAACGCAAGACGCCCAGCGAATGGGCCGAAGCCATGGGGCATTTCGGGCAGGTGGCGCTGGTCATCGGCCGCGAGAACCGCAACCTGGCGATGCTGTTGCAGGCCGTCGATGCCTGCAATGCGGTGGTGTCGGCCAGAGACCGCAAGCATATGCCGCTGCACTGGGCATCGGCGCAGAACAATCTCGGCTCGGCGCTGTTCCTGTACGGCCGTGTTGCCGGTGACAATGCCGCCCTCGAAGGGGCGCGAGATGCATTCCGCACGGCGCGGGCCATCTATGTGGAAAAAGGCGCCGACCGGCTCGCCGGGGTTGCCGAAAAGAATCTGGGCCACGTCGACAGGGCGTTGACCAGGGGCAACGGCAAACGCAAACCGCCGGAACTCCCGTGGGAGGGCCGTGGCGACGAACCGCCGCCGTTGCCGTGGGAATTCGGTCCAGGCGTCAGTGGCGACAGCGGCAATACCGGATTGTCCGGGCGCCGTGAGTCTGCGTCCAGGCCGCAGCCCCGGCGCGGTGCCTGGCTTGACGACCGGTCACGGTGAGCGGCCCCGGTGAGTGGGCCGGGCGATGGCGTGCCTTGAAACCGGGCGATGCCGGGTGTATCTCCCGGATATGAGCAATGATCCGAAAGCCATCGATATCGACGCGGTGATCTGGCGCCAACCGGACGGCGAACTGGTCTCGTGCGAGGAAAAACTCGTCGTGCTGCGCGAGAACCTTGAGGAAATCCGTCAGGAATGCCAGGACGCGCTGGAGGATGCCGTGCTCATGGGCTGTGACGAAGCCCAGGTGCGGGACGTTCTGGAAGACCTTGTCCGCTCCATCGTCAATCCCTACCCGCCGAAGTAAGACCGAATTCAGGCTCTGGATGCGAAGTGCCGGACGATGTCCGTGGCGCTGACCATACCTGCGAGGAAGCTGCCTTCGACGATCGGCATGTGACGGATGTGGTGATCGCTCATTAGCTTTGCGACGTCGACGACACGGTCGTCATCCGTGCAGGTCATGACGTCGCGGGTCATGAATTTGTCGACCGGAATTCCCATGGCATCGTTGCCGTGTTCATACAGTGCACGAATGACATCCCGCTCCGAGATCACGCCGGCCAGGCCGCCGTCGGAAGCGATGACGAGGGTCAGGCCGATCCGGTGCTGGGCCAGAAAGTCGACCGCCTCGCGGAGCGGCCGCCCGGCCGACATATGCAGGACGAAATCCTCATTGACGCCTTTTACATCCCTGATGACAGTTTCATCATAAGAACGTCTGCGCTGTTGTTCCGCCATTCCGGTATCTCCTGATTTCCGACGATGCAGCTAACGACGATCCTTTTCAGCGGTCAACGCAGGAAAACGAAAAATGGACGCCGTATTGGCCTTTTTAGATACAGGGATAGTCATTAAGGTTTACGAATGGACCTTCGCCATCTCAAGACACTGATTGCTATCGCCGAACATGGATCGTTCGCCGCCGCCGGCGATGCCATCGGTCTGACCCAGTCCGCAGTCAGCCTGCACGTCAAGGCGTTGGAGGAGGACCTCGAAACCAAACTGTTCGACCGTACGACCCGGCCTCCACGCCTGAACACCCGGGGCCGCAACCTTGTCGACCGGGCGCGGGATATCGTCGAAAAATGTGAAGGGCTTTCGGATATCGTCTCGGGCGAAGCCCTGTCGGGGAGTCTCGACATCGGCTCGGTGCCGACACTGCTGTCGGGGATTCTGCCGCCGGCGCTGAGTGCGATCCGGCTTACGCACCCGGACCTCCGCATTCGTGTCTCCAGCGGTCTGTCCGCCGATCTGGTCGGGCGCGTGCACAAGGGCGAACTGGATGCCGCCGTGGTGACCGAGCCGTCACAGCTGCAGACCGGGCTGAGCTGGCACATGTTTGCCGAAGAACCGCTGATGGTGATCGCGCCGAAGGGCAGCAAGGGGGCAACGGACAGGGAACTGCTCGACGCTGGGCCGTTTATCCGGTTCCAGCGCTTCGCCTGGGCCGGGCGGCTGATCGACACGCATCTGAAAGACCGGGGCATTCGCGTCAACACCGGCATGGAAATCGACTCGCTTGAAGCCATTGCTTCAATGGTCGCCCATGGGCTCGGTGTTTCCGTGGTGCCGGAACGCTATGCCGCGACCTTGCCCGAAGGGATTGAAAAAGTCCCGTTCGGCGATCCGCCGCTGAACCGGGTAATCGGGGTCGTCGAACGGCGGGACAATCCGAAAGCCCACCTGATCAGAGCGCTGGTCGAAATTCTCAGCGGCCTTGTTAGCGAAACATCTGACAAGGCAGTGTGAAAAGACGGATTCTCATATGTGAATATTGCTCAAGTTTTTCGAAATAATAATTCGTTTTTATCAAGAAAAGCCATCGGTTAAAACATCCTGGTGCCATGCACCGCCGACAGAGGAACACCCATGACGACAGCGACAGGCCCCCTTGCGGGCATTCGAATTCTCGATCTGACCCGTATTCTGGCAGGGCCGACCTGCACGCAGCTGCTGGGCGATCTCGGCGCCGACATCATCAAGGTCGAAAAGCCGGTCGACGGCGACGACACCCGCGGCTGGGGGCCGCCGTATCTGAAGGACAAGGACGGCAACGACACCCGCGAAAGCGCCTATTACATGGCGTCGAACCGCAACAAGCGCTCGGTCACCATCGACATCGCCAAGCCGGAAGGGGTGGCGCTGGTCAAGGACCTGCTCAAGCACTGCGATGCGCTGTGTCATAACTTCAAGGTCGGCGGGCTGGATAAATACGGCCTTGGGTACGACGACATCCATGCCGAATTCCCCGAC
Source organism: Rhodospirillales bacterium (assembly GCA_040218645.1). Classification (GTDB taxonomy): domain Bacteria; phylum Pseudomonadota; class Alphaproteobacteria; order Rhodospirillales; family Casp-alpha2; genus UBA4479. Next base: position 76,699 of record JAVJQZ010000013.1, on the reverse strand, counting down.
AAGGTCTATCTGCATATCTCCGGGTTTGGACGCACCGGACCGTATGCCAAGCGTGCCGGGTACGACATGCTGGCACAGGGGATGGGCGGTATCATGAGCTTGACCGGTCCGGTCGACGGCGATCCGCACAAGGTGGGCGTCGGTATTTCCGACGTGATGTGCGGCATGTATGCGACGACGGCGCTGCTGGCGGCGCTCCGGCATCGTGACAAGACGGGGCAGGGGCAACTGATCGATCTGGCGCTGCTCGACAGTTCCGTTGCCTGGTTGATCAACGAGGGCGTCAATTATCTGACCCACGGCAAGGAAAATGTCCGCCGCGCCAATGCGCATTCCAACATCGTCCCTTATGACGTGTTTCCGACGGCGGACGGCTATGTCATCCTCGCCATCGGCAATGACTCCCAGTACAAGCGGTTCTGCGAGTTCGCCGGCAAACCTGAAATGGCGACGGACGAACGGTTTTTGAGCAACGACCTGCGGGTGCGGAACCGCGATGCAATCACCCCGCTGATGCGCCAGACTACGGTGATGAAAACCACCGCCGAATGGGTCGAGGGGCTGGCCCCGCTGGGGGTGCCGTCGGCACCGGTAAATACCGTGCCGCAGGCTTTTGAAGACCCGCAGATCAATCATCGGGGCATGCGGATTGAAATGGATCACCCGATTGCCGCCGACGGCAAATGCCGTCTGATCGGCAACCCGATCAAATATTCGGAAACCCCGGTAACGTATCGCCGTCCGCCGCCGATGACCGGAGAGCATACCGACGAAGTTCTGGAAGAATTGCTCGGACTTGATCCGGCGCAACGCGACAAATTGAGAACAGACGGCATTTTGTAGAAGGAGCCGATCCATGTTTCAGCTGACCGACGAGCATCTTGAATTGCAGGCCGCCGCCCGGAAACTGGCGACGGAGGTCATTGCGGCCCGCGCTGCCGATGTCGACAAGACCGAGGAATACCCCTGGCACAACATCGAGGAACTGACCAAGGCGGGCTTCATGGGCATGACCATCCCGACGGCCTGGGGCGGGCGGGGATTTTCATTCCTGCACGCGGTGCTTGTCGTCGAGGAAATGGCCAAGGTTTGCGGCGTAACCGCGCGGATCGTCGTCGAAGCGAACATGGGTGCAGTCAGTGCGATCATGCGTTACGGCTCGGACGCGCAGAAGAAGCTGGCGGCTGAACTGGTGCTTGCCGGCGACAAGCCTGCGATCTGCATCACCGAACCTGACGCCGGATCAGCGGCCACCGACATGACGACGACCGCGGTCAGGAAGGACGGCGGATACGTGATCAATGGCCGCAAGCACTGGATCACCGGCGGTGGTGTCTCGAAACTGCATCTGATCTTTGCCCGCGTGATCGAGAACGGAAACGATCTCGGCATCGGCGGCTTCATCGCCGTGCGTGGTGAGGCCGAAGGGCTGCGCGTCGGTACGCGTGAGCCGGCCATGGGTCTGCGCGGCATCCCGGAATGCGAAATGATCTTTGAAGACCTGTTCATCCCCGAAGACATGGCGCTGATTCCGCCCGAAGGAATCAAACGGGGCTTTGCCGGCCTGATGAATGCCTATAATTCACAGCGTGTCGGTGCCGGCACCGTGGCGCTCGGGATTGCCGAAGGCGCTTATGAAAACGCCCTTGCCTATGCGGGCGAGCGCGAGCAGTTCGGCCGCCCGATTGCCGAGTTTCAGGGGCTGCAGTGGATGATGGCAGACATGTCGGTGGGCATCGCGGCGGCACAGGCGCTGATTTACAAGGCGGCGGCTTCCGCCGAGACCAACGAGGGCGGCTTTCCCGACATGCTGATGGCGGCGCAGGCAAAAATCCTCGCTTCCGAAACCGCGATCAAGGTGACGTCCGATGCGCTGCAGATATTCGGGGCGGCGGGTTATTCCAGAAACCGGCCGATGGAACGGATGTACCGCGATGCGCGGATGTTCACCATCGGCGGCGGCACCGCACAGGTGCTGCGCAATCTGGTCGCCGGCAAGATTCTCAACCGCAAACTGCCGCAGACCCGTGACGGGTATCTGAAACTCGCCGAGCGGGCCCGCGCGGCGGAATGACGGAAGGGTATTGCCCTTTCGTCACCCTGAACTTGATTCAGGGACCATGCGGAAGCAGAGGCTATGGATCCCAAAACAAGTTTGGGATGACGATCGTTCATCAGGTAAGGCGAAATTGAAATGACCACCACATCGGACATCATCGGCAAACGGCTTTACGATGCGGGCTGCCGCCATGCATTCGGCATTCCCGGCGGTGAAGTGCTGTCGCTGATGGACGGGCTGGGAAAGGCGGGGATCACGTTTCATCTGGTGAAGCATGAAAATGCCGGCGGTTTCATGGCCGAAGGAACCTATCATGCCACCGGTGCGCCCGGCATTCTGGTCGCCACGGTCGGCCCCGGCGTCGTCAACGCCGTCAACGTCGTCGCCAATGCCTGGCAAGATCAGGTGCCGATGATTTTCCTGACCGGTTGTGTCGATGCCGCCGAAGCAGAAACCTATACCCATCAGGTATTCGATCATACGAAGGTGATTGCACCGATCTGCAAGGCGTCGATGGTTGCCGCCGAGGGGGCCATTGATGTGATGATCGACAAGGCTGTCGCCATTGCCATGCAGGATCCGCCGGGGCCGGTGCATCTGGATGTGCCGATCAATATCGCCGGCAAGGAAGCGAAGGTGACAGGCTATCCGGGACGCGCACCGATGTCGAAAACGGCCCCTGCGCCGGGGCCCGGTCTTGACCGGGCGCGTGACGCCATCGCCAATGCCCGGCGGCCACTGATGATCGCCGGTGTTGAGGTTTTGCACCACAATGCCGCCGGGGTGATCGACGAAGCCGTGCACCGGCTGAACATGCCGATCCTGACGTCATATAAAGCCAAGGGCGTGGTCAGCGAGGATGACCCTCTGTGTCTGGGCGGCCACGGACTGTCACCGAAATCCTACAAGGCGCTGAAACCGATGCTCGACGACGCCGACGTCATCGTGCTGGCCGGGTATGACCCCATTGAGATGCGCATCGACTGGCGCAATGCCTGGCCGACGGGCATCGACGGCAAGACCGTGATTGAGGTCTCGGCGCAGCCGAACACCCATTATGTGCATCAGGCCGATCTGAGTTTTGTCTGCGATGTCGGTGAGGGGATCCGCACCCTGACCGCCGGGATCAACGGCAAGGAGACATGGGCCGGGGACGGCATTGCCAAAATGCAGGCGATCCTCAAGGATGCCTTTCCACGCGATGAAGCCTGGGGACCGGCTGCGGTCATCGACAGTGCCCGCAAGGCATTTCCCAGGGACGGCTTCGCCGCCGTCGATACCGGGGCGCACCGCATTCTGCTGAGTCAGCAGTGGGACTGTTATCAGCCGCGCACCCTGACGCAGTCGACGGGGCTGTGCACCATGGGCTGTGCGCTGCCGCTGGCCATGGGCCACAAGATCGCCCATCCGGAAATGCCGGTGATCGCGTTTACCGGTGACGGCGGCATGGAAATGATTCTGGGGGAACTGGCGACCTTGCGCGATATGCGTCTGCCGGTGGTCATCGTCGTTTTCGTCGATCAAAGCCTGTCCCTGATCGAACTGAAACAGCGCGCCAATACCCAGGACAATCTGGGCGTTGATTTCGGCGGCACGGACTTTGCCGCGCTGGCCAACGTGATGGGCGGGGTCGGTGTTACGGCAGCGGACCGCGAAACTCTGGAAGCGGCGATTGCGGACGGGCTCAAGGCAGATACCTTTACTCTGATTGCCTGCCCCATCGGCCGTAAGGCTTATGACGGCAGGTTCTGATCGGCCTTCACATTTGCGTGCGCAACATGAAAAGGGTTGGAAGTCTTTTCCATACCTGATTACTTCGCTAGCAAAACCGGAGGGATTGCATGTCGGATAAAGTCGTTAAATCGGAACAGGAATGGATGGACCAGCTCGGCTTCGAGGCCTTCAAGGTCCTCCGCATGAAGTCGACCGAACGCGCCGGGACCAGCCCGCTCAACCGTGAAAAGCGCGACGGTATGTTTGTCTGCGCCGGGTGCGGTGAGCCGCTGTTCACGTCCGGCTCCAAGTTCGAATCCGGCACCGGCTGGCCCAGCTTCTATGAGCCGGTCAGCGATGATGCGATCGGCGAGGAAGTCGACAAGGGTTTCTTCATGACCCGGACCGAGGTGCATTGCGCCAAGTGTGATGGCCACCTTGGCCACGTGTTTCCGGACGGCCCGCAACCGACCGGCCTCAGATACTGCATCAATGGTGTGTCGTTGAAGTTCAAACCTGCGGATTAAAACGACAGGGAGAACCGGATTTCCATTCGTCATCCCAAACTTGATTTGGGATCCATGATTTTTCTTTATGGGCCCTGAATTGAATTCAGGGCGACGTGGGATTGAAAAATACACGGTCATTTATCCCATCGCCATCGGCACAAACCCCGGCAGCCCCTGTACGCGGGCGATCCATGCTTCGATAGCGGGATAGTCCGCGAGATTGAAGCCGCCTTCATCGGCGACATGGGTATAGGCGAACAACGCGACGTCGGCGATGCTGGGCGCGCCGGCGACGAACCAGTCATTCGTGTCCAGATGACCGTTCATCAGATTAAGCGCCGCGATGCCGTTCGCACGTTTGCCCGGCAACTGCGCTTTCTGCACTTCGTCAAGACCGGGCAGATGTGTCCAGAAGCGCAGCGTGGCGATGTTGGGTTCGTGTGAGTACTGCTCGAAAAACATCCACTGCAGCACCTGTGCATGATGCAGGCGATCACGCGGCAGGTAAGGTGTACCGTCGGCCAGATAGTGCAGGATGGCATTGGATTCCGGGAGTGCCGTGCCGTCTTCAAGAATCAGCACCGGAATACGACCGTTCGGATTGACGCGCAGGAATTCAGGTGTGCGCGTTTCCGATTTCAGAATGTCATAGGCGGCATACTCATAAGGTGTTTCCAGCAGCGCCAGCAGCAGACGCGCCTTGTATCCGTTTCCGGAAATCGGATCATCCAGCAGTTTCAGCATCAACTTCTCCTTGTGCTTGGGCGGACATTGCCAATATCAGTTATGCTCGTGACTTTAGATATGACGGTTTTCAATGCCGCTCAAAGCACGTTTGATAATGTGATGACGACAAAAACTAATGGAGGGGGATATGGCGAACACATCAAAGATCGCGATCGTGACCGGAGCCGGATCGGGAATCGGCCGGGCCAGCACCGTGGCGCTGGTTGCGGACGGGTGGACGGTGGCGCTGGCCGGGCGGCGCGCCGATGCGCTCGAGGAAACCGTCTCGATGTGTGACGCGCCGGACCGGGCGCTGGCTGTGCCGACGGACGTTGCCGACCCCGATGCCGTTGCCGCGCTTTTCCAGAAAGTCGTCGACACCTATGGGCGGCTTGATCTTCTGTTCAATAACGCGGGAACCAATGCACCGGGCATCCTTTTGGAAGATCTCAGCTACGAGCAGTGGAAGACCGTGGTCGATGTCAACCTGACCGGTTCCTTCCTGTGTCTGCAGGCGGCGTTCCGTGTGATGAAGGATCAGGACCCGCAGGGCGGACGAATCATCAACAACGGTTCGATTTCCGCGCATGCGCCCAGACCGGATTCCATACCCTACACTGCGACCAAGCACGCCGTTTCCGGGCTGACGAAAACCGCGTCGCTGGACGGGCGGAAATACAACATCGCCGTCGGTCAGCTCGATATCGGCAATGCCCAGTCGGACATGGCCAACCGCATGGCCAAGGGCGTCAAGCAGGCGAACGGCGAGATCAAGCCCGAGCCGATGATGGATGTCGCCGATGTCGGCAAGGCCATCGTGCATATGGCGAGTTACCCCCCTGAAACGAACGTTTTCACAATGACGGTGATGGCGACGCAGATGCCGTTTACAGGGCGCGGATAGACGTCTCAGTCCCTTGATCAGGGACGGATTGTACGGAAAGTTCGGATTTAGCATGAAATTTTCGTGAAAAGGGGTGTTTCGGTAATTTTGATGCGCCCACTTGCCAGAACGAATAACACTGATACAATCCGCCGACGAAGATACCTGTACGGCCCATAAAAAATAAATGCTGACAGGTGGAGGCTTTTCGTATCGGGCAAATTGCCCGCGTAACAAATGAAGTCTGGGAGGACTCACACAATGAAAGCACGTCTGACGACTGTGGCGACGGCCTCGCTGTTCGCTTTGGGGCTCGGCTTTGCGGCCCCGTCCATCGCCAGTGCCGAAGATACGATCGTTCTTGGTTCGGCGATTTCGCTAACCGGAAAATATTCGTCGAACGGGATTAACACCCAGGACGGCTATAACATCGCCATCAACAAGGTCAATGAGATGGGCGGTGTGACAATCGGTGGCAAAAAATACAAACTTGAAATCAAGTACTACGACGATGAATCGACCCCGCTGCGTACCGCGCAGTTGCTCGAACGTCTGATCAATCAGGACGGCGTGAAGTTCGTTCTCGGCCCGTATTCGTCGGCGACGACAGCTGCCGCGGCCCCGGTCGTCGAAAAGTACGAGATTCCGATGGTTGAAGCCGAAGGCGCATCCCGCTCGCTGTTCAACAAGGGCTACAAGTACACCTTTGCGGTGCTGTCGACCTCTGAGCAGTATCTCGCAAGTTCCATCGCCCTGGCTGCCGAGATTGCCGAAAAGAACGGCAAGAAGGCATCCGACGTGAAGGTTGCAATGGCGTTCGAAAACGATCCGTTCTCGCTCGACGTGCGGGCCGGTGTTCTTGAGGACGCGAAGAAGTTCGGCATGAAAATCGTCATCGACGACAAGATGCCGCGTGACCTGAACGACATTTCCGCGACGCTGACCAAGGTCAAGGCGCTGAAACCCGATCTGATCGTTCTTTCCGGTCACACCAAGGGGGCAGCGACGGCTGCCCGCCAGATCGGCGAAATGAGGATCGATACGCCGATGATCGCCGTGACGCACTGCGAATCGGCGAAGGTGACCTCGAACTTCCCGGGTGTCGTGAACGGCTTCCTGTGCCCGACTCAGTGGGCCGAAACCCTGACCTACAAGGGTAAGTGGTTCGGTACCTCCGGCGAGTTCGATGCGTTCTTCAAGAAAACGTATCCGACCTACAAGAACGTCCCGTATCAGGCTGCGCAAGCGGCTGCTGCGGTGCTGGTCTACGCCGACGCGCTTCAGCGTGCCGGGACACTGGATCCGAAGAAGGTCCGTGATGCTCTCTCCGCGACGGATATCGAGACCTTCTACGGTCCCATCAAGTTCGCGGAAGCAGGCAACAACATCGCCAAGCCGATGGTGCTGCGTCAGATTCAGAACGGCGAGTACAACGTTGTTGCACCGTCCAAGTATGCATCGCATCCGCTGCAGTGGCCGCGGGAAGTGCCGACCAACTGATTCGGTTGTGTCTTACGTAAGTCGTGCCCGTCCCGGTTCGTGCCGGGGCGGGTGCGTGCTTCGTAATGTCGGCAATAAGCAATCAATCAAGATAAAAACAACAAAGAACAGAGAGAGGTGACGCAGCCATGTTCGACAACATAATGGTGCTGGTGGCGGCCCCGATTTTCAACATCCAGTTGTTGTTGGACGGATTGTTCATCGGTGCGACCTATGCACTGGCGGCCTACGGTCTGGCACTGGTCTGGGGTGTCATGAACGTCAAGAACCTGGCTCAGGGCGACTTCGTCATCATGGGGGGGTACATTTCCTGGTGGCTCGGGACACAGGGCATTCACCCGTTGTGGGGGCTTCCGGTCTCCATCGTCGTCATGTTTGCGTTCGGCTGGGGCATTTACGTGCTGATCATCCGCCGCGTCATCGGCAAGGACCTGTTTACGTCGCTGCTGGCTACGTTCGGGCTGGCCATCGTGATCGCGCAGCTGCTCAATCTGATGTTCGGCCCCGAAGTGCAGTCCGCCGAGAGCGATTTCCCGATCCTGTCATTTTTCGACAACGCCATCACCATCGCCCAGATAAAAGTGATTTCACTGCTGTTCTGTGCCCTGCTCGCGCTCGCTGTGGTTCTTTTCATGAAGAAAAGCCGCATGGGGCAGGCCATCCGCGCCACGGCGCAGGATGCCCGCGCCGCCCGCGTCATGGGGATCGATACCGACAGGGTCTATGCCTTCACCTATTCGCTGAACGCCGCAATCTGCGGTGCTGCCGGGGCTCTGATCTCGATGATCTGGGTGATCCAGCCGTTTTACGGCATTTCGCACTCGATCCGCTCGTTCGTGATCGTGACGGCGGCCGGCTTCGGCAACCTGCCCGGTGTGATCATGGCGGGTCTGGGGCTGGGCGTGATGGAAAACTTCGGCGGTTTTGTCCTCGGTGCGGAATTCCAGCAGGCGGTCGTCGTCGGTCTGTTGCTGGCCGTCCTGGTCTGGCGTCAGGTGCAGCAGCGCAAGCTGCGCCAGGTCGTCAGCTAAATTAGGAATCATCATAAAATGAACAGTAACTTTTCCGTGAAGGTGCACCTGCCGATCCTCGTATTCGGTCTGGCGGCACCGTTCCTCTTCCCGGCGCTTCAGTACCAGATCGCCACGCTTTGGGTGATGGTTCTGTTTGCCCTGACATGGGACGTCATGGGCGGCCAGATGGGATACAATTCGCTCGGCAACATTTTCTTCTTCGGGGTCGGCATGTATGCCTCGGCGGTGATACAGGTCGCCCAGTTCGCCGACGTCGGCGAATATACCGCGGCGCAGGGCGCGCTCGCGGTGCAGTATACCAACGCCGAATACTATCGCGGCCTGGTTCTGGGCATTATCGGCTCCGGCTTCATTGCATCCCTTACCGCAGTGATGCTCGGGTGGACCGTGTTCGGTCTGCGCGGTCCGTATTTTGCCATCGGCACGCTAGGTCTGGCGCTGGCCGCCGGTGAACTGATGGGCACGTGGGAATGGGTCGGCGCCGGTGGCGGTCTGCCGATGCCGGTATTCCCGGGGTCCGCCCAGGGCAAGTCGATGACGTTCTATTTCCTGACGTTCGGCGCCGCGATCCTGACCTTCGTCGCTCTGCAATGGGTTTACAAAACCCGTTTCGGACTCGCCATCAACGCGGTGCGCGACGACGAGGAAAAGGCCGAGGCGATGGGCATTCACACGGTTCGCTACAAGACCGTGGCGTGGGCCATTTCGGCATTTTTCCTGGGTATTTCAGGGGCTCTGTTCGGCAACATCACCGGCTTCATCGAACCGCTTGAAGTGGCGTTCCCGACTGTTACCTTCGGCATCTTCATGGTCGCCATGGCGCTGCTCGGCGGCAAGGGCACCCTGTGGGGGCCGGTGCTGGGCGCCGTGCTGTTTCACGTCATCAAGGAAGTCACATGGACGTACTTCCTGGGCTGGCAGTGGGTCGCGCTCGGCGTGCTGATCATCATCAACGTGGTGTATTTCCAACAGGGCATCATGGGCTGGCTGATGGAGAGGTATCCCGAGAAATTCGGCATCGTCGTCGAAGACAAGGGAGGCGCGAAATGACCAATTACATTATCGAAGTCGAGGGCGTCTCGAAATCCTACGGCGGCGTGGTTGCCAACAGGGATGTCTCGATGCGGGTGCCGGAAGGCAAGATCACCGGCCTGATCGGGCCGAACGGGTCTGGCAAGACGACCCTGTTCAATTCCATTGTCGGTTATCATCCGATCGATGGCGGCTCGATCAAGTTCAAGGGCAAGGAAATTTCCCAGCTTCGGGTGCCGCAGATCGCGCGGCTCGGATTGCTGAGAACATTCCAGCAGACCCGGATCTACACGAACATGAACTGTATCGACAACATGCTGATCTCCGTGCCGCACCGCAAGATGGGGTTTGCGGACATGTTCGGAGAACGCGAAGGCAAGGAGACCATGGAGGAGGTCGATCATCTGCTCGACTTCGTCGGTCTTTACGAGAAGCGCAAGCTGCGCTCGGGCGATCTGTCGTTCGGACAGCAGAAGCTACTCGAATTCGCCATGGCGCTGATGAACAAGCCTGAAGTCCTTTTGCTCGATGAACCGACGGCGGGCATCAACCCGACCCTCATCAACGGGTTGATCGACCGGCTGCGCCGGGCGAACGAGGAGTTCGGTATCACGCTGTTCGTGATCGAGCACAACATGCGCGTCATCATGAACATGGCCGAGAGCATCTACTGCCTCGCGCATGGCGAAATGCTGGCACACGGCAATCCGGATGAGATCCAGAGCGACCAGCGCGTGATTGACGCCTACTTGGGAGCGCACTAATGAGCGAAGAAACGCAGCAGAGCGAAGCCGAGAAACGCAAAACGGCCGGTTATCACATGGGCGGCGTTGAGTCGGTCATTTCCGTCGAACAGGTGGTCGCGCAAACCAAGGCGATTGCCGAGGACGTGCCGATCGAAAAACTGGCGGCGCTGGCCAACAACGATCCCTTTATCGAGATCAAGGATCTGAAGGCCGGATACGGCAAGATGGAAATCCTGCACGATCTGAACCTGCAGGTCGCCAAGGGTCAGTCACTGTGTCTGATCGGCCCGAACGGGGCCGGCAAGTCGACGATCCTGCATTCCATTTATGGGTTCACCAATATCTTCTCGGGGTCGATCACGATCGGGGATGCGGGGGCCAAGCAGAACGTCACCGACCTGTCGCCGAACGAGAAGCTGAAGAAAGCCGGCATCGCCTATATCCTGCAGGACAAGTCGATCTTCCCCAACATGACGGTCGAAGAAAACCTGTGGATGGGCGGTTTCCTGATGGAAACACCGGAGATGGCCCGCGAAGCCGCCGACCGGGTGTTCTCCAAGTACGACCGTCTCGCGCAGCGGCGCTCGCACAAGGCACGCGTGCTGTCAGGCGGCGAACGCAGGCTGCTGGAAATTTCGCGCGCCCTGGTCATGGACCCGGAAGTGCTTCTGGTTGACGAGCCGTCGATCGGGCTCGAGCCGCGCTTTATCGACATGGTGTTTGAAATTCTCGACGATCTGCAGCACGGTGAAGGCAAGACCATCATCATGGTCGAACAGAACGCCAAGAAGGGCCTGGAGTTTGCCGACATCGGCTATGTCCTGGTATCGGGTGAACTGGCAATCGCCGGCAAGGGTGACGAACTTCTGGAAAATCCGGAAGTCGGGCGGCTTTTCCTCGGCGGCTGATGATTTTTAGCTATCGTGCGTTGAAGCACCGGCGGTTACCGTTGCTTGATTGGACTTTTTGCCCGACTTCGACCTGAATATATTTGCTGCTTTCGGTTTTCTCGGTGTGGCCCTCTATCTCGGATCTTATGCTGCCTTGCAGCTCGGGTATCTGAATGGACAGGGCGGCCTGTACGCGGCGCTTAATCTGGCCGCGGCCAGCAGTGTTCTGATCAGCCTGGTTCAGGCTTTCAATCTGTCATCGGCGGTGATCCAGTTCTTCTGGATCATCATCAGTATTGTCGGGTTGGTGCGGATGTATCTGCTGACGCGGCGGATCGGTTTCACGGATGAAGAACAGGCGTTTATCTCGCAAGCCTTCCCGCAGCTTTCCAAAAGAAAAGCCCGCAAGCTGCTTGACGCAGGACACTGGATCGACGGCACGGCGGGCACGTTCCTGACCCATGAAGGTGATCCGGTCGATCATCTGATTTATATCCTTTCGGGCCGCGCCCAAATTATCAGCAACGATAAACCGATTGCCGTCTGTGAATCCCATTCGTTCATCGGCGAACTGACGGCGATAACCGGGGAACCGGCAACGGCGAGTGTGCGGCTGGCAGAGGACACGCGCTATTTCTGCATCGGCGTCCGGGTGCTCAGGGAGCGTCTTCTGCGCGATAGCGAAATCGCCGTACATCTGCAGAACGCCGTCAGCCAGGAAGTCCTGCATAAACTGAAGCGCTCGAACGAGACGATTGCCTCAATGCACCGCTGAGCGGAAGCGGCATTGCGTCCGGCCAAAAGGGTGTGGCCGGACGCACCGTTCGGATTCAGGCGCGGTCAGCCGAAAATGTCGGCGGTTATGCCCTGATACCAGCCGATGGATTCCTCGTAGGTCCGTTTGCGCAATGCGGCGTCCTCACCGACCTTGCTGATAAAGCCTTCGGTCTTGGCAATCTTTTCCGGTGTCGCCTCGTACTTGGCGCCGACTTTGACGCCGTCATTCGGGGCGATCAGGCTCCAGCAGGTGTTGGCGAACCGGGCCGGGAACAGTTTTGAACCGGACACGGACGCCCGAACAGCCATTGCCGCGACCTTGGCCTGGGAGTTGGCCGAAAACCCTGACTTGGGCATGTCGCCGGCGATCGTAGAATCTCCGACAAGATAGATATTCTCGTCCATCCGGCTTTGCATTGTCGCCGATACGATGGGGCAGAACCCGCTGTTGTCGGCAAGCCCGGCCGACATGGCGATATGGCCGGCGGTTTGGCCCGGGATCACGTTGGCGGCGTCGGCCTTGAAAGTTTCGGTTTCGGTCCTGATTTCCATCGCTTCGGTGTCGATGTGTGTGACCTTGCCGACGATGGATGCCGGCAGCCATTCGACCATACCGTCGTAGTGCGTCGACCAGCCGGTCTGAAACAGGCTCTGTTTGGAGAATTTCTCCTTTGGGTCGAGAACGATGATCTTCGCCGTCGGGTTTTTCTGTTTCAGGACATGGGCAATCATCGATACCCTTTCATAGGGCCCGGGCGGGCAGCGGAACGGGTTCGGAGGAGCGACCATGACAAACCGGCCGCCTTGCGGCATGGCGTTGATCTGTGCCTTCAGAAGCTCGGTCTGTGAGCCGGCCTTCCAGGCGTGGGGCATTTTGTTGGCGCCGCCGATGCCGTACCCGGGGACGGTATCATATTTGAAGTCGATCCCCGGGGCGACGACCAGCCGGTCATACGGAACCATGCCGCCCGATGCGAGAGCGACGGTTTTCTTATCACGGTCAATTGCCGTGGCCCAGTCATGCACGACATTGATCCCGAAATCACTGGCCAGTTTCCCGTAGCTGTGCCCGATCGACGAAAGGTCGCGAAATCCCCCCAGGTAAAGATTGGAGAAGAAGCAGGTGTAATACATGCGGGTCGGTTCGATCAGGGTAATATCGATATCGCCTTTTGCACTTTGCGCCAGATATCGCGCGACCGTTGCTCCGCCGGCACCGCCGCCGACGATAACCACTTTCGGCCTTGCTGCCGCCATGAGTGACGGGGCCGACATGGCCCCCGCCACTGCGATTGCGGCAAAGCCGAATTCTCTCCGAGACATCTTCATGGTGGTTCCTCCTGTTTCGTTTGTTGGTTATGGGTCGAGTTTCTTAAAGTATGCCGCCAATGCAGCGATCTCTTCGTCATTGAGTGGTCCCGCGATCATTTGCATTACCGGGTGCTCTCGCACCTTTGCGCGATAGGCATGCATGGCCGTCACGAAAACGTCGGTCGGCCAGCCGACGATCGAGGGTATCCCCTGATCACTGCCGCTCTGCTGGTGGCAGGTCGTGCATTCGCCCGCCAGATATTCGCCGTACTCGGGGTCGCCCTGGATTGCCAGTATCCGGGGGTCGACCGCGGGATCGTGCGGCGTGGTCTGTGCGGTTGGCGCGGCTTCGGGAATATCTCGCGGGTTATCTGAAAACGTTCTGAGGTAAGCGATGATGTCCGCACGGTCGGCGGCATTCTTGATCCCCCTGAACTGCATGCGGGTCCCGGATACGAGATTCTGCGGGTTTTCCAGATAGGCATCAAGATTGTCGAAATTCCAGTGCATGCCGTTTTGCCCGGCCCGGACGATGTCCCTGGAATATCTGGCACCATCGATTGTGCCGGCACGGCGGCCGAAAATGCCGTTCAAATGCGGACCGACGGTATGCCGCGCACCTTTGCCGATCTGATGGCATGTAGCGCAAGTTTTGAAAAGCTCAGCGCCGCGCTCGGCATCGGCCTGGGTTGCAGAAGCTAATGGAACGTCGGCGAGGAAGACCTGCAATGCCATCAGCACAACAGGAGTAAATCCTGCAGCCTTTGTCATAACCCGTTTGCCCGGCCAGCCCCTCAGCATCAAAACACCTCCCAGTTATATTCGTATTATATAAATTATAATTATTGAATATGATTGTCGTTATTTCACACTTGTCAAGTGTGTTACCCGCAGCCATGAAGTTCCCCGCTAACGGCGCGCTGATGTATGCTGGGAGTATTCAAACGTAAACGGTGCCGCTGGAAAATCATAAAAAAATTGAACGGCGCCGGCTGACATCAGCGGGATGATTTCAAGCCTGCTGATCAGTCCGCTGCCTGGGCGTGCGCTTCGATCACCTTGTCGGCGTCCTTGCCGGTCAGTTCCTGGAGGTGGTCGAATGCTGCCTGGAATGTTCCGGCGCCCTGTGTCGATGATCGGATTTCAACGATTAGATTGTGCATTTCGGCAGCCGGCATCTGGCAGGAAACCTCGTCCCATCCGTCCCAGCCGGGTTTCGCATCATAGCCGAGGATCTGACCGCGATGTGACGTGATGATCCGTTGAATGCGCGCGGTATAGGCATTCGGGACCGAAATCGTCACGGTGTTGATTGGTTCCAGCAACACCGGGCCGGCGCCGGGCAGGGCGTCGCGGATGGCCTGCGCCCCGGCCTTGCGGAAGGCCATTTCGGAAGAATCGACGGAATGAAACTGTCCGTCCGTCAGGGTCACGGCGACATCGACAACGGGAAAGCCGAGCGGCCCCGTCTGCAGGGCTTCGCGGGCGCCGGCCTCGACGGCGGGGATATACTGCTTCGGGACGGCACCGCCGTGGATGGTGTCGGAAAACCCGAAGCCGTCACCCCGGCCTTGCGGTTTGATGTCGATATGGATGTCGGCGAACTCGCCATGGCCGCCGGATTGTTTCTTGTGGCGGGCGTGGGTGCTGACCGTTTTTCTGATGGTTTCGCGGTAGGCGACCTTGGGTGCAGCGGCAACGACCGACAGGCCGCTGCGGTTGGCGAGTTTTTCAAGCGCGAGCCTGAGATGCATGTCGCCCTGTCCGAGCAGCACGTATTCCCCCGTGGTCTCGTCATGCTGCGTCGAAAGAGAGGGGTCTTCATCAAGGATTTTCTGCAGATTGGCCGGCAGCTTGACGTCGTCGGACCGGCTTTCGGCCCGGATCGCCAGACCGTAGAGCGGTGTGGGTGCCGGACCGGCGCCGGACAGAACCGCATCCGTACCCAGCAGATCGCCCGTGACGATGTCATCCATCTTGCCGAACCCGATGACGTCGCCAGCTTCGGCGGCATTGACCCGCTCGGTACCGGTACCGAAGACCCGGTTCAGTCCGGCAGGCCGGACGCCGCCCAGCGTATCGCCATCCGATATGCGTCCCCGCATCAGCCGTCCGTAAGACAGTTTACCAGCATGTCCTGCATGCACGGTCTTGAAAATCCGTACCCGGACGTCGTCCGTCGCGTCGATGCTCAGCCGAGAAGCCGTTTCGGTTATATCGGGGGCTTCGTGGCGTAACGCCTTCATTAAACGGCGTATGCCGTTGCCATGGGTCGCAGAGCCGAAGAACACCGGCACGATCAGATTCCCGGCCAGATCGCGGGTCAGGTTGGCATAAACCTCGTCCGTCGACGGGATGACGTCCTCGAGCAATTTTTCCAGGAGCGTGTCGTCGAAATCGGCAAGGCTTTCCAGAAGCTCGGTGCGTGCCTCGGTTTCGCGGTCCTGTACCGTATCGGGCAGGCTAACCAGGCTCGATGGCTGGCCTTCGCGCCAACTGAAGGCCCGCTCCGACACCAGATCGACGTGGCCGCTGACGGTCTCTGCGTCACGGATCGGGATTTCGCGGAGGACCAGCGGCCGGTTTGAGACGGATTGCAGTGCTTCGAGGGTTTCACGGACACTGGCACGGAGCTGGTCCATCTTGTTGATGAAGACGATATGCGGCAGCCCGGCATTGTCCATCGCGCGCAGAATCGGCCCCAGCGCCACGGCCTTGTCCGGTTCCGGTTCGCAGACGATGACTGCGATGTCACTGACATCCATCGCATTCAGCATGTCCTGATGCAGTTCGACAGAACCCGGCACGTCGATGAATGTCCATCTTTCATCAAGATAATCGGTGCTGGCGATGTTCGCTTCCGTCGACATGGCATGACCGCGGGCTTCCGCCGAGGCGTCTCCGAGACTGGTGCCGTCGGTGACGGTGCCGCGCCGGTTGAGAGCGCCGGCTTCGACAAGCAGCGCTTCCAGCAGCGATGTCTTGCCTGATGAGTAAGGGCCGGCAATCAAGGCTGCGCGCGGTGAAACGGGATGTTTTCTGGTCATGAACGGCTCCTCCCCGGATGTTTGTCCAGGCCCGAGGGGACCGCCGCAGTGCACGTCGTCCGTCTTTTTATTAATACGATGAATGGTGCGGCCCGTCGGGCACTTCATTCATTGTTATCCGGACAGCGTAACGCCATTTGCGGATTGAATCCAAGAGGCAACGGCATTTTCAGCGGGATGTGACTTATTTGCACGGCGGGAATTGCCTGTTTTCCGCGTCTGTGGGACGTTATGTGCAGGTTTACGGGATGGGGGAGCATTCGGAGCATGAAGCAGTTGGGTTCGTTCGATTACGTGATCGTCGGCGCCGGCAGTGCCGGGTGCGTGCTCGCCAACCGCCTGTCGGAAGATCCGGATGTGTCGGTTGCGCTTTTGGAAGCGGGCGGCAAGGACGACTACTTCTGGATCCATATTCCCGTCGGCTATCTCTATTGCATGGGCAACCCACGCACCGACTGGGGGTTCAAGACGGAACCGGACGAAGGCCTGAACGGCCGTCAGCTCAATTACCCCCGCGGCCGGGTGCTGGGCGGCTGTTCGTCGATCAACGGCATGATCTACATGCGCGGACAGGCACGTGATTATGACCAATGGCGCCAGTTCGGGAACACCGGCTGGGGCTGGGACGATGTCCTGCATTATTTCAAGAAATCCGAGGATCAACTGGCCATGCCCGCCGATGAATTTCATGGCGAGGGCGGTGAATGGCGGGTTGAAAAGCAGCGCCTGTGCTGGGACATCCTGGATGCCTTCCGTGACGCCGCGCATCAGGCGGGGCTGCCACTGACGAACGATTTCAATCGCGGCAACAACGAAGGGGTCGGCTATTTTCAGGTCAACCAGAAGGCCGGCTGGCGCTGGAGCACGTCGAAAGGTTTCCTGCGCCCGGCGCAGAACCGGAAAAACCTGACGGTCTTCACGCACGCGCAGGTCAGGAAACTGACGATCCGTGACGGGCGTGTCACCGGCGCCGAACTGATACAAGGCGATGAAGATGCGACGATCGAGGCTCGGGGCGAAATGATCCTCGCCGCCGGATCGGTGGGTTCGCCGCAAATTCTTGAAGTCTCGGGGATCGGCCGTCCGGATGTCCTGAAAGAGCACGGGATCGACGTCAGGCATGCGCTGGACGGTGTCGGCGAGAACCTGCAGGACCATCTTCAGATCCGCTGTATCTACAAGGTCGATGGCGTGACGACCCTCAACGAGCAGTACAATTCCCTGCTCGGCAAGGCGAAGATCGGCCTGCAGTATGCCCTGTTCCGGCGCGGTCCCATGACCATGGCACCGTCACAACTGGGGGCCTTCGCCAAAAGCTCGGATCAGTACGAAACACCGAATATCCAGTATCACGTGCAGCCGTTGTCCCTCGACAGGTTCGGCGAGCCGTTGCATTCGTTCCCGGCGTTCACCGCCAGTGTCTGCAACCTGCGTCCGGAAAGCCGGGGTTCGATCCACATCAAATCTGCCGATCCGATGGCCAAGCCGGCGATCCGGCTGAACTATCTGACGGCGCAGGCCGACCGCAAGGTCGCCGCCGACAGTATCCGGCTGACGCGGAAAATCATCGCCCAGCCGGCGTTGCAGAAATTCGCCCCCGAGGAATTGAAGCCCGGACCCGATTACATGGATGATGAGGCACTTGCCTCAGCGGCAGGAGATATCGGCACGACGATTTTCCACCCGGTCGGCACCTGCAGGATGGGCAATGACAATCTGGCGGTCGTGGACGAGCGTTTGCGGGTGCGGGGCGTAAAGGGACTGCGGGTGATCGATGCCTCGGTGATGCCGACGATTACCAGCGGCAACACGAACTCACCGACCATCATGATCGCCGAAAAAGGCGCGGACATGATCCGCGAAGATGCGCGGGGCTGAGACGCTCAGTTCAGGCGGCAGCCGTCGGCGGTCTGCAGATAGGGCTGATTGCATTCCCAGCCGTTCCCTGAATAATCGATGTGGGCATTTTCCGGCACCGTAAACGCGACACAGGCACCGTCCGTGGCTTTGTAGCCGCGTTCGCATACCCAGCCGGTGCTGCGCCCGGCGTCATCCAGATAGCCGTTTTCCGGCACCTTGATCTCTTCACAGATCTTGCCGTTGGCGAAGTAGCCGCGATCACAGGCCCAACCGCTGCCATAGGATGAATCCGACAGATAGCCGTGTTCCGGGACGTCGATGGCGGCACAGGTATCACCGACAGGGCGGTAGCCGCGTTTGCAGACCCAGCCGTCGGTAAACGATGAATCCGCGAGGTAAGCATTCTGCGGGACATTGATCAGGGTGCAGGTATCGCCGGTTTTGCGATATCCCCGGTCACATTCCCAGCGTTCGCCCGAAGCGCGCAGATGCGCGTGTTCGGGGACATGGATTTTTCGGCAGGTATCGCCGTTTTCGACGTAACCACGCGAACATTTCCAGGTTTTGCCGTAACCGGCGGCACTGGGGAATGCATTGGCGGGGATGTCGGCGGCGTGGACACCGGCAGGACCGGTCAGGACCGCACCTAAAAGGATGAACAGGGCAGCGGTTAAAAGATATGTGCGCACGCGGCGTATCTCCCGGTTGGACAGGTCAGGAATCGACCTTCCGCTTCCTGGTTTTCGGCGGGGCTGATTCGGCGGCCTTCTTGTCCGCCGCTTCCTTGGCCAGACGGCGTGCCCGAAGGGACGAAATCTGTTCGGCCCGTTTTTCCGAGGCCAGCTCTTTTTCCTCGAGCACTTTGGCGGCTTTCTTCTGTGTCGCCTTGAATTGCTCTTCAGCGGTCATCTTTGACGATTTTCTCATGGCTGGTCCTCGGTTCGCGAATACGATGCGTTTTGTCTGATCAGGTGTTGGGGCGGTTCAGCATCCGGGCACAGGCGTTGATGACGCTGCCGTTTGCGGTATCTTCACCCATCAGCGGCGTGGTGTAGGACCGTGCCAGTTCTTCGCGTTTTTCACGTGCCGCTGCCTGGTAGCCTTCGAGATCAGCGGTGCTGCCGGTGCTCTTGAGGTGTTCCGAGGCACGAGCGGCGCAGATCGAGGCCTGCAAGTCGATGGTCATTTCCTGCTGGGCGGCTTCGGCTTTCGACGATGCAATGACCCAACCGCTGGAAAGGGCGATGATACTGATGGCCACGGCGCCGATGGCGGCGCCGGCGAGAACGGGGATGGTGTTGTTGGGGAGAGCCATAAAGGTTCCTGACATACTGGTGCGCATTTGAAAGCGGCACTCTCTGGCGCGCACGGTTGCCAGAAATGCAATGTCGGCTTATCGCGGCCGCCCGCGGACGGGGGCCGGACAAAAAATTATGAAATCTGAGGAATTCGGGCGAGCGATAAAGTAAAAAATCGCAATAAACAGATGTATAATTTTCAGGCTATTTTATATGCGAAATATATGAATTTAACAAGTTAAATAAAAAAAGGCGGATTTTATTGGCTAAATTCTATGCAATTATTTGCCGCCAATCATATTTCAAGAACGGGACAAACGATCATGAGCAAGCTGCATCATTATAGTGTCAACGTGACCTGGACCGGGAATGTCGGCGGGGGCACGCACACATACGACAGCTATGAGCGGACGCACGTTATCGAGGCCGAAGGGAAGTCGCCGATCGACGGCTCATCCGATCCGGCGTTCCGCGGCGATCCCGAGCGCTGGAATCCCGAAGAGCTGCTCGTCGCGTCATTATCAGCCTGTCACAAGCTCTGGTACCTTCACCTGTGTTCGGTCAACGGGATTGTCGTCGAAAGCTATGAAGACGCGGCGATGGGCG
This sequence comes from Rhodospirillales bacterium, assembly GCA_040218645.1. Classification (GTDB taxonomy): domain Bacteria; phylum Pseudomonadota; class Alphaproteobacteria; order Rhodospirillales; family Casp-alpha2; genus UBA4479. The sequence goes on along the minus strand of JAVJQZ010000013.1, from coordinate 56,708 downwards.
TGATGCGGGAAACGGCGGATGGCGGTCACTTTGAGCGCGTGGTGCTGCGGCCGTCGATCACCATTGCGCCGGGGGGTGACGTTGCTCGGGCAAACGCACTCCATGAAGAGGCGAGCGCGAAGTGCTTCATCAGGAATTCCGTCAGTTTTCCCGTCGATCATACCCCGGACATACGCGTGTCGGTATCGTCAACGCCATAACGCGCTTCGACGCCGCCAACAAAAAGACCCGCTGATAGCGGGTCTTTTTGTGTCCGGTAAATGGCTGGGGTGCTAGGATTCGAACCTAGGAGTGCCGGAATCAGAATCCGGTGCGTTAGACCACTTCGCCACACCCCAACTGTGTTACGGCCCGGAAAATAGTCCCCTGACCCAGTCGAGTACAGGAAAAACTTTTCCAGGGCCCTGAACGGGCAAAAAGCCCCCGCTCGGGGGCTTTTTGGATGGCTGGGGTGCTAGGATTCGAACCTAGGAGTGCCGGTACCAAAAACCGGTGCGTTAAACCACTTCGCCACACCCCATTTGTCACCGTCCGGCTGCCCGGGCGGATGAGCGAGGCCGAAAATAGTGCAACCGCCCGGATGGGGCAAGCCCGTCTGTAAGACTTCCCGGACATTTGGAACGGGCGTCGAAAACCACCGATTTTAGGGTGTTCAGGTTCCGTAAATCTGCGCGGCCTGCACCCACCAGCCGGGATGGGCATCGGCGATGGCGTGGGCTGCCGCATAGGCGGCGGCATCATCCTCGAACAGGGCAAAACAGGTCGCACCGCTCCCCGACATACGGACCAGCCGGACACCGGTCTGTTCGCCGAGCGCGGTCAGAACCTCGCCGATCACCGGGGTCAGGGTGATCGCCGGGCTCTGCAGGTCATTCGAAGTCTGCTGCAGGGCGTCCAGCACCGCTGTCGATGCCTGTATTCCGGTTGCGTCAGCGGACCAGTCGATGGGAGGTGAGAAATCACCGCGCCGGGCCTTGAATACCGTTGGTGTCGAGACCCCGACCCCCGGATTGACCAGAACCATCGGCAGTTCCGGAAACGCCGGGATCAGGGTCAGCTCTTCGCCGATGCCGCGCATCACGGCGGGGCGGCTGATCAGGCATACCGGCACATCGGCCCCCAGCGACAGGGCGATCTTGCCGATTTTCCCGTCTTCGGGATTGATCTGCCACAGCCGCATCAGGGCCCGCATCGCCGCTGCGGCATCCGCAGACCCGCCACCGATGCCGCTGGCGACCGGCAGGTTCTTGAACAGCGTCAGGTGGGCGCCGGCGGAAATCCCGAAAGCCTCACGCATCTCGTGCGCCGCACGCATCACCAGATTGCGGTCCGGGTCGGGGAGCGCGTCGGCGAACGGTCCCCGATGCGTCAGTTTCAGCGTATCCGCCGGAATGGCTTCCAGCCGGTCGCCGGTATTGGCGAACACGACAAGACTGTCGAGAAGATGATAGCCGTCCGGGCGCTGACCCGTGACGTGGAGGTACAGGTTGATTTTCGCCGGTGCGGGCTCACGGACCGGGGCTTCAGCCGCCATTCGTCTTGGTCTTGATGACTTTACCCGCTTCCTCGAAAAGGCCGTCCTTGAGTTTCTTCTCGATCCTGGCTTTCAGCTCTTCGTCGGCGCCCAGCACGAGGGCGTGATTCCACTGATAGGTGGCTTCGAGACGGCGCCCGACCTGCCAGTAGGCATCGCCCAGATGGTCGTTGATCACCGGGTCTTCGGGGCGCAGTTCAACGGCGCGTTCAAGTTCCGGCACGGCCTCGTCATAGCGGCCGAACTGGTAATAGACCCATCCAAGGCTGTCCGTGATGTAGCCGTCGTGCGGCCGTTTCGAGACCGCGGTCTTGATCATTTCCAGGGCCCGATCGAGGTTCTTGCGCTGTTCAACCCAGGAGTAGCCGAGATAGTTCAGCACCAGCGGCTGGTCCGGCTCATATTCAAGCGCCTTCAGAAAATCCGCTTCGGCGCGGTCCCATTCCTTGGCCCGTTCGAGAACGATGCCCCTGGAATACAGAAGCTGCCAGTGGCGGGGCTCAAGTGTGCCGATGCGTTCGACGGCGCCGTCATAGGCGTCGATGGCGTCCGACCATGCCTCGTGGCGGCGATAGGTATCGCCGAGCGAGACCATCGGTCTGGGATCGTCATTGTATTCACTGGCGGTTTTTTTCAGCAGTGCAACGGCGCCGTCAAAATCACCGATGCGATCCAGGTTGCGGGCGATCCGAAGCTTCGCAGCGCGGCTGAAGGGTGTGCCGTCCGGCAGCTTTTCATAGACTTCGATGGAATCTTCGTAGCGTTCCAACCCTTCCAGAATGCCGGCCGCCATATAGCGCATGACGGGGAAGTCGGGGCGCAGATGCAGCGCCAGCCGGGCCAGCACCAGGGCGGTTTCACTGCCACCCTGCTGGTTCAGCGAGGACGAGATGCCGAACAGCGCTTCGGCAATGCCATCCTTGGCATTGCGGACAAGGATCGGGGCGCTCTTGATATCGGCATCTTCGATCCGGTCAAGATCGACATCGAGGAACGAGGTGCCGGGCTGCGATTTCTGATAGAGATCAAAGATCGCCTTGGCTTCCTTGGTTTTGCCCTGGCGCTCGTAAAGCGTACCGAGAATGCGCGAGGTGCGAAGTGACGAGCCTTCGTCCTCTTCGATGACGGCCAGATAATAAGTTTCTGCGGCGGCCAATTCACCAGCCCGTTCATGCATCAGGCCGGCATGCAGATCATGCAGAATGCGGGTGCCGCCAAGGTCGCGTAGGGGTTTGAGGAACTCCAGCGCAGCTTTCAGATCGCCCTTGGCGAACGTCGCCCATGCCATGAGCATGGGGGCGGTGAATCCATTGAGCCCGGTCGCGTCGAGCTTCGACATGCGATCGATCACGGCCTGCCATTTTTCCTGTCGGGCATCTTCGATGGCCATGGTCAGGTTGGCGACGGGGGCTTTGCTCTCTTCCTCTAGATACACTTTTGCCAGCTTCAGAGCGTCATCGATGCGGCCGTCCATGACCGAAAACAGAAAAGTCCGGCGTAGCACATCCGGCTGCATGGCATCCTGTTCAAGTGCCCGGCTGAAATAATGAATGGCGGCGGGCAGATCGCTTCGTTTCTGGGCCACGTGACCGGCCAGAAAATTGCCGGAAAGCGACGATGCGGCAGCTTCGGAAGCGGCGTGGGACGGGGGCGCCATGATCACGGAAACTGCGAATACCGATATGCCAAGGGCACGGGTGGCCACGGGTTGAAACAGGCGGGTAATAGGGGGCATGCAGTGCTCTCCGCTGTGCTTGGCCGCTATTTTGCGGTTAACGCGAGTGTAGTGTCCCGCTTCGGTCATGACCAGCCCGCGCTTGACCGGGATCGAAGAATTCAGGCGCTGCGGGGCTGGCGCTGGTTCATCAGCAGGAAGAAGGCAATCGCCATGTTCAAAAGGTTCCATGCGATGCCGTTGATAAAGGCCGCCTGATAGGACCCGGTCATGTCATAGATTTCACCCGACATCCAGCCGCCGACGGCCATGCCGATGACGGTGGTCATCAGGACCAGACTGACACGGGCCCCCGCTTCGCGGGCCGGAAAATACTGGCGGACGATCATCGCATAGCTCGGCACGATACCGCCCTGGGACAGGCCGAACAGCGCTGAAACCACGTACAGCGATACCAGCCCGTCGAACGGGATATAAAACAGCAGGGCCGCGCATTGCAGGGTCGAACCCAGCAGCAGGGTGCCGAGACCGCCGATCTTGTCGGCAATAAACCCGGACGTGATACGGCTGACGACGCCAAGCCCCAGCATGATCGACAGCATTTCCGCCCCGCGTGCGACGCCATAGCCGAGATCACCGCAGTACGCGACGATATGTACCTGCGGCATCGACATGGCGATGCAGCAGGCCAGACCGGCGAAGATCAGAAGGATTTGCACGGTTCTGAGCGACATGCCGCCCGGACGCAATCCCCGCGCCGACCCCAGGACGTTCGGTCTTTCCGAGGTGTCGGCGCGGCGTCGCAGCATGAACGCCATCGGCAGCATCAGCACGATACAGGTCACGGCAATCCACAGATGCGCTTCCCGCCAGCCGACGGTCTCGATCAGGTTGGACAGGATCGGCGGCCAGATGGTGCCGGACAGGTAATTGCCGCTGGCGACGATGCCGACAGCGATGCCGCGGCGCTTCTCGAACCATAGCGAAACGTCGGCAACAAGGGGGCCGAACGTCGCCGCACTGCCCATCATGCCGATCAGCAGGGACTGTGCCAGCATGAACGTCAGCACGCTTTCCGCCTGCGAGGCGGCGGCATAGCCGATAGCCAGCATCAGGGTGCCGACGACCAGTGGAATGAAAATGCCGAACCTGTCGGCCAGACGCCCCATGACGATGCCGCCAACGGCAAAACCCACCATGGTGGCGGTATAGGGCAGGGATGCCCCGCCGCGATCGATGCCGAATTCGGTTTCGATGACTGGCAGGGTCACCACCACTGACCAGAGACCGATCCCGCCGACCGTACTCATCGCCAGCGAAATCGCCAGACGGCCCCAGGCATAAGGGCTGTCGACAAGATCCGGTTCCGTCTGCTCGGGAGGTGCATCGGTCATGCTGGTGGTCCGGCGTTTCTAGAAATATCTGGCAGGCTTGAATTCTTGTTTAACGGGATGGACCGGCAGGTGTCAAAATAAACGGTATGCTTGATATCGGTTTTGGAATCCCCAGATAACATGCAACAATATTGGGGTAAATTTGCGTTTTTGACGGAAACGCCTCACCGTACGGGTAAAGCCCGGTTCAGCAGGGATACAAGGAAACCTCCTGGAACCCTGTACGTTTAATTTGTTGTTGCGGGTAGCGTCCCCGGTTTCAGCAAACAGATGAGGTTAGGGTCCCAATAGTGGACGAAAAGATATCACAGGATAATCAGGAAAATCCGGTAACGGCAGAGCGCCCGGCACCCAGACGTGGGCGGCAGATGCGGCTGATCGCTGTTGCTGCACTGGCGCTGGTCGTTTTGTGGGGCACATATGATCAGTGGGGACCACTGTTCGCCAACGCCACCGTTGATACGAATTCAACGCCCGATGCTCAAAAACCGAAGAAAAAGTCAGCGGACAGAGGTGTGCCTGTCATTGTCGAGGCTGTCGGCGAAACCCGTGACAGCGTTCTGGTCGAAGCGATCGGGACGGCGCGCGCCAGGCTGTCGGTGACCATGTTCCCCGCCGTTGACGGCGAGATCGTGTCATTTCCCGTTGAAACCGGTCAGTTGATCAAGAAAAACGATATCATCATGAAACTGGATTCCCGTGACGCGGGGCTTCAGGTCCGGGTCGCCGATACCCGCGTCAAGGAAGCAGAAAACGCACTCGAACGGGCACGCCGGCTACGCGATAACAATGTCCGTTCAAAAGCCAATGTGGAGGATGCGGAAGTCATCCTCGAGCGTGCCAAGCTTGAACTCAGCCAGGCCCGCGAAGCCCTTGCCGATCACACCATGCGGGCGCCCTTTGACGGTATCGTCGGGATTCCCCGCGTCGAAGTCGGTGACAGGGTGTCGACGTCGAGTGAGATCATCACCATCGATGACCGCACCACGCTTCTGGTCGAATTTGAAGTCGCCGAACGAAACCTGTCGCGGCTCGACCAGGACATGCCGGTGAAGGCCCGCACGCCGAGTTTTCGCGACAAGGACATCGAAGGCCACATCATCAAGATCGACAGCCGTGTCGATCCGGTTTCCAGAACCGTGCGGGTCCGCGCCGCATTTCCGAACACGGACGATTCACTTCGGCCCGGGATGTCGTTCTTCGTCCATCTGGATCTGCCGGGTGAGATGCTGGCCAGCGTGCCGGAACTGGCATTGCAGTGGCAGAACGGCGAAAGTTTCGTATGGCGGATCGTTGACGGCGCGTCGGAACGGGTTGCCGTGGTCTCGAAACGCAGGCTCAACAACAAGGTTCTGATCGAGGGCGATGTGAAACCGGGTGACGTGGTCGTTGTCGAGGGTGTGCAGCGGCTCCGCAACGGCCGCACCGTGGATATCTCTCAAAGCGAAGGATCGTAAGCATGGCCGAGCGGCTGGATACGTCGTCGGAAGTCAACGATCTGCCGACGATCAGTGTGCGCCGGCCGTATCTGGCCGTAGTCCTGAATCTGCTGATCATGATTGCCGGGTTCGGGGCCCTGCTGGGCGTCGAGGTCCGTGAACTGCCCGATGTCGACCGTCCGATCGTGACCGTGCGCGGCGAATACCCGGGGGCCTCGCCGGAAACCATGGATGCGGAAGTGACCAGCGTCGTTGAAGCGGCGGTGGCCCGGGTCAACGGCGTCAAGGAAGTCCCGGCATCGAGCGAGGAAAACAATTTCCGTCTCCGCGCCGTATTCAACCCCAACGTCAATCTGATCGACGCCGCCAATGATGTGCGCGAAGCCGTCAGCCGGGTCGAACGGGATCTGCCCGATCAGGTTGAAAACCTGACCGTGATCAAGGCCGATGCCGATGCATCGTCGATCGTCAGGCTGGCGGTATGGAGCGACAAGCTGCAGATCGATCAGCTGACCCGCATCGTCGAGGATCAGATCATTCCGGAACTGACCTCCGTCGAAGGCGTTGCCGACATCAATATTTTCGGCGATCAGGAACAGGTGCTTCGGGTGCTGCTCGATCCCATGCGACTCGCCAGTTACGGGCTGTCCGTCGCCGACGTCGCCGATGTCATGCGCAACGCCCGCTACGACGTGCCGGCGGGCAGTTTCCAGTCCCGCGAGCAGGAAGTGCTGGTGCGTGCCAATGCATCCGTTATTGATCCCAAGAAGATCGAAGACCTGTTCATACGCGAGCCGGTAAGGATCGGTGATGTTGCGACCGTCTTCTTCGGTCCGGCCGAAGCCGAAAGCTGGGTCCGGCTTGACGGCCGGACTGTGCTCAGCCTCGGCATCGTGCGTCAGGCCAGTTCCAATACCATCGTCATTGCCGAAGGCGTGGCGAGGGTGATCGAGCGGCTGAAGACACAAATTCCGTCAATCACCATCGACACCATTTCCGACGAGAGCCTGTTCATCAAGGGATCGATCGCTGAATTGCTCGAAACCCTGGGATTTACGATCCTGATCGTGGTTGCGGTACTGTTGATCTTCACCGGCCAGATCCGCGCCTCGATCATTCCGACCGTGGCCATTCCGGTGGCGCTGATCGGTTCCCTGGCGGCGGTCTGGATGCTCGGATTCTCGATCAATCTGATCACGTTGCTGGCCATGGTGCTGGCGACGGGGGTCGTCGTCGATGACGCCATCGTCGTGCTTGAAAACATCCAGCGGCTGCGCGGCCAGGGCATCCGGACCCGTGCCGCCGCCGTGCTTGGCACACGCCAGGTATTCTTCGCGATCCTGGCGACGACGGCGACACTTGTCTCCGTTTTCGTGCCGATCTCGTTCCTGCCGTCGACGGCAGGCCGGTTGTTCCAGGAATTCGGCTTCGTCCTCGCGGTGACGGTGATGATCTCGTCGTTCGTCGCCCTGACACTGGTGCCGATGCTGTCGTCGAAGCTGCCGAACCGCAAGCAGACGGAGGCGCCGAAAGGCATGGCCGGCGTGTTGAGCCGGATCGGCCGGGTCTGCATCAGGATTTACACCGTGCCGCTGGACCTGGTGATGCGCACGCCGATCCTGGTTTTCCTGTTGTGCGCGGGCATTATTGCCGGGGCCTATTCCGCTTACACGCAACTGGGTGAGGAACTTGTCCCCGAGGAAGACCGCGGCAAAGTCACCGTGCGCCTGACCGGGCCGGACGGGGTCGGGCTGCCCTATACCGACCGCCAGGTTGAGTGGGTGGAGAAGCTGTTCCAGCCGTACATCGAACAGGGCCTGGTCGAACGCCTGTTCACGATCACCGGGCGCTACGATCTCAACCGCGGTCAGGTTGATGCGCCGCTGATCCCGTGGGATCAACGGTCTGTCAGCGAAGGCGATATCGCCAACGAGTTGAATGTGAAACTGCGGAACCTGCCCGGCGCGACGGCACGGGTGCAGCGCGGCAACAGCCTCAATCTCAGGAACGCCGACGGCGGTCTCGAAATCGCGCTGATCGGTGCCGACTACGCGCACATCTTCCAGGAAACCACCAAGTTCGTCCGCGAGATCGAGAACAACCTGCCGTGGATCACCAATCTCAGGGTTGAATTCCGGGCCACGCAGCCCGAGCTTTCGATCGATATCGACCGTCGCCGCGCCACCGATCTGGGCGTCGATATCGCGGCGCTGGCGACGACCATCCAGGTGCTGGTCGACAAGTTCGAGGTCGCCGAACTGACGGTCAACGACAAGGCCGTACCGATCATGCTGCAGGCATCGGAAGAATCGGTCAACGAGCCGTCCGATATCGCCAATCTTTACGTGCCGGCATCCGGCGGGCGGCTGGTGCCGCTGTCACAGCTGATTTCGTTTTCGGAGAGCTCGGTCCCGGCCGAGCTTGACCGGCATGCGCAACGCCGCGCCATCGAGATCGACGCCGACATCGCGCCCGGTCACACGCTGAGCGAAGCCATCAACGCCGTCCGCGCGCTGGCCGCCGATAACCTGACCGGCGACGTCGGGCTGATATTCCTTGGCGAAGCGAAGGAACTGAACGAAACATCCCACGACCTTGCGGTGACGTACCTGATTGCATTCGTCGTCGTGTTCCTGGTGCTTGTCGCGCAGTTCGAGAGTCTGACCAGCGCCGTGGTCGTCATGCTGACGGTGCCGTTCGGAATCTGCGCGGCGATCTTCGCACTCTTCATGACCGGCACGTCGATCAACATCTATTCGCAGATCGGGGTGCTGATGCTGACCGGGATCATGGCCAAGAACGCGATCCTGATGGTGGAGTTCGCAGACCAGCTGCGCGAGCGCGGCATGACGCCGTTCGAGGCCGCACGCGAAGCCTCCCTGGTGCGCTTTCGTCCGATCATGATGACCATGGTATCGACGGTCGCCGGCGGTTTGCCGCTGATCCTCGGCACCGGTCCCGGCTCGGAAGCGCGGGTCGCCATCGGCTGGGTTATCTTCGGGGGGCTCGGCATGGCTGCCGCGATCACGCTGCTTTTAACGCCGGTGCTGTATTCGCGGATCGCCGGACTGTCAAAACCGCGCACCCAGACCGGTGAGGAACTGGCCGACGAGTTGCGCGAAGTCTCGAACCGCACCACCTCGAACCAGCCGGCAGAGTGACGCTTCGCCTCAGGCGATGAAGTATCTTTTCCCGGGTCGCAAGGCTCGGACCCGAAAACCTGCCGGTTTTCAGGTTCGCCTTACGTCCGGGTCATAAGCAGCGTTCAGGACGCGGCTTCAGGATTCAGCAGCGTCCTGCTGATCCATGGCGGCGGCGGTCTCTTCGTCGAGGCCGAGCACGGCGCCGGTCCGCTGCGGCTCGATCGGCTGCAGTTCGTCCTTGTCATCGGTCGTCCACTGGGCGATCTGAATCACTTCGGCGTGGTCGCCATCCTGGGTATCGACGTTCACCGGTTCGAGGACGTGCAGGCCGTTCTGATCGGCATAGAACGTGTGTTCGCCGAACACATCGGTCAGCGCCTCGTTGGCCGGATTGTCGTCGGGAATGGGTATGGCCCCGGTCTGACGCTCGATGGCGCCGACCTGATCGGTCGTCAGTTTCATGGAAATTGCCTAGCTATCGTCGTTCGGACGGGGAAACGCCGCGTTCAGCTTTGTCCTTGGATATGGTTCTCAGACGCGTCCCTTGTCATACCCTCGCAAATTGAATTGCCGAGTGCAAGTGGGGGCGCCCCATCCCTGATCATGCGACAGAGTCACATGTTCGGATAGTTCGGGCCACCGCCGCCTTCCGGGACCACCCAGTTGATGTTCTGGGTCGGGTCCTTGATGTCGCAGGTCTTGCAGTGCACGCAGTTCTGCGCGTTGATCTGCAGCCGTTTGGCATCACCGCCCTTGTCCTCGTCGGCGACGAATTCATAGACCCCGGCGGGACAGAAACGCGCTTCCGGCCCGTCATAGATATCGAGGTTCGTCGCCACCGGCACGGATGCATCCTTGAGCGTCAGGTGAACCGGCTGGTCTTCTTCGTGGTTGGTCGCCGAGAACGAAACATTGGTCAGCTTGTCGAAGGTCAGCACGCCATCCGGTTTCGGATACTCGATCTTCGGCATGTCCCTGGCCGGTTTCAGTGCCTTGTGATCGGGATGGTGCGAGAAGGTCCAGGGCATCAGGAATCCCAGGCCCAGCTGCCGCACCCACATATCGAAACCGCCATAAAGCGTGCCGAGGGTCACGCCGAATTTCGACAGCGCCGGGCGAACGTTGCGGACCCGGTCGAGATCCTTGTAGACCCATGACGCGCGGAACGCCGGTTCGTAATCCGTCAGTTCGTCGTTGGCGCGTCCGGCCTTCAACGCCGCGAAGGCGCTTTCGGCGGCGAGCATGCCGGTCTTCATGGCGTTGTGCGAGCCCTTGATGCGGGGTACGTTGACGAAGCCCGCCGCGCACCCGGTCATGCAGCCGCCCGGGAATGCCAGCTTCGGCACGCTTTGCAGACCGCCCTCGTTGATGGCCCGTGCGCCATAGGCAACACGGCGGCCGCCTTCGAGCATCCGCTTGATATCCGGATGGGTCTTGAAGCGTTGCATTTCTTCATAGGGCGACAGGTGCGGGTTGGCGTAGTCCAGCGTGACGACGAAGCCGATGGCGATCTGGCCGGCTTCCTGATGATAGATGAAACCGCCCCCGGCACAGTCCGTCAGCGGCCAGCCCTGGGTATGGATGACGGTGCCTTCCTTGTGGTTTTCAGCGGGCACGTCCCACAATTCCTTGATACCGATGCCATAGGTCTGCGGCTCACGGCCGTCGCGCAGATTGAATTTGTCCGTCAGTTCCTTCGACAGGCTGCCGCGGCAGCCTTCGGCGAAGAACGTATATTTGGCGTGCAGTTCCATGCCGGGTTCGAAATTCGGGCTGGGCGTGCCGTCCTTCTGGCGGCCCATGTCGCCGGTGGCGATGCCCTTGACCGAGCCGTCGTCGTTGAACAGCACCTCGGCGGCGGCAAAGCCGGGATAGACCTCGACACCCAGCGCTTCGGCCTGCTCGCCGAGCCAGCGGACCAGATTGCCGAGCGACAGGGTATAGCAGCCGTGGTTCGACATCAGCGGCGGCATCATGATGTGGGGCAGGGACGAACTGCCGTTTTCCGAGAGGATCCAGTGCTGGTTATCGGTGACCGGCACGCCCATCGGCGCACCCCGGTCTTTCCAGTCGGGAAACAGCTCGTTGACCGCGATCGGATCGACAACGGCACCGGACAGAATGTGCGCGCCGACCTCGGAGCCCTTTTCGACGACGCAGACGGTCAGCTCATGACCCTGTTCCTGGCTCAACTGCATCAGGCGGATCGCCGCCGAAAGTCCGGACGGACCGGCGCCGACGATGACGACGTCGACTTCCATGCTTTCGCGTTCAACGGTTTCTTCTGTTTGCGCTTCGTCGTTCATGATCGCCCCTACCGATTCAATTCACACAGTCATTTACGTACTTGTAAAAGGTCCGGCGTTATATCACGGGGTTTTCAGCGTTTCACGGATGAAATCGGACGCTTGTTATCAGGAATCCCGTATCGAAGCGCCATTGGGGGCTTCTGAATGTATCGATTCAGGCCCTGTTCAGGGTCCGGCGGCATGGTATGCTGCGCCCATGCAACAGGCTTCGGAACTTCACACCGCCCTGCAATGGCACATCGATGCCGGATGCGATGAGTGCGTCGCCGACGAACCGGTTGACCGGTTCGCCGTGTCGAAAGAGGCCATGGCAAAAGCGGACATGGCAAAAGCGGACATGGCGGCTGCGGCATCCGATGATGCGCCCGCCGCGCCCGGTGCGGCCCCGAATACGTCCGGCCAGGTGGCAGCTTCGACGGCAGCTTCGCAGAATGCTCCCGGCATCAGCCGCGGCGCCAAGGTCAATCCGCAGGAAGTGGACAATAACCGACAGATCAGAACCGCCGTCGAGATGGCCCGTGCGGCCCGGACAATCGACGAATTACGTGACGCCCTGGCCGGGTTCGAGGGCTGTCCGCTCAGGAAAACCGCCACCAATCTGGTGCTGTCCGACGGTCCCGCCGATGCGCGGCTGATGTTTGTTGGCGAAGCGCCCGGCGCGGATGAAGACCGCCAGGGGGTGCCGTTCGTCGGGCCCAGCGGCAAACTGCTGAATGCCATGCTGGAAAGTGTCGGCCTGTTCCGCGAGCAGGTGCTGATTTCCAATACCGTGTTCTGGCGCCCGCCCGGCAACCGGACGCCGACGACCCAGGAATCCGCCGTCTGTCATCCGTTCATCGAGCGCCTCGTTGAGATCGTCAATCCGGCGGTGCTGGTCTGCGTCGGGGCACCGGCAGCCCACACCATGCTGGGTCAGACCCAGGGTATCAGCCGCTTGCGCGGCAAGTGGTATGAATTCCAGACCTCACAGCAATCGCATCCGATTGCCGCGACGGCGATGTTTCACCCCGCCTATCTGCTGCGCACGCCGATCAAGAAACGCGATGCCTGGGCGGATATCCGCATGATCGCAAAGCGCCTATCGGAAAGCTGACGCGCCCCGCACATTGATCCTTCGTGACGCGCCTCAGGATGTGGGTTCTTAACATAAATCATCCAGCCGCTTACTGAGGAGAGCGTACGGCGCGCGTCTTGAGGCATGCGTACCTCTCACGCCCCATTCACGCCCTAGTGAGGCGACTTGATTTCTTCCCGCCTGCAAACGGTGGCATACGAAAGACGTGCCGCATGGAGCGGCGCATAATCCATCGCTTTCAGGAGAAGACACAGATGAAACGTTCCTTTACCGCCGCCGCCGTTGTTGCCGGCGCCCTTGCCACCGCCGGTGCCGCCACGCTTTCGGCCCCGGTCTCCGCCGCCGAAAACGTCAAATGCTACGGCGTCTCCAAAGCCGGTCAGAATGACTGTGCCGCCGGTCCGGGCACGACCTGCGCCGGGACGTCGAAAGTCGACTATCAGGGCAATGCCTGGAAACTGGTGCCCAAGGGGACCTGCGTCACCATGGAATTGCCGGGTGACCGCAAAGGCGCACTCGAGCCGCTGCAGCGCGACATTCCAAGCTAATTTTGGGCCAGCTAATTTTAGCCGAGCTAAGACCTTATTGCTGATCGAGACGGGCGGAGGGGGTAGATGACCGAAGTTAAATGCCATGTGCCGGGAACCACGGCCATCGACGCGACAGGCGTCGGGGCGGGGTTCAAGGCGGGTCATTTTGCCGAGATCATCGACACCCGTCCCCGTGTCGGGTTCTTCGAAGTTCATGCGGAGAACTACATGGGGGCAGGCGGTCCCCCTCATGCCCAGCTCGAACGGCTCCGTGCCGACTATCCGTTGTCGGTACATGGTGTCGGCCTGTCGATCGGCGGCGCTCAGCCGTTGGACAGATCGCACCTCGACCGGCTGAAGGCCGTCGTGGACCGGTATCAACCGGCGCTGGTGTCGGAACACCTGGCCTGGTCGACACATCAGGGCGGCTATCTGAACGATCTGCTTGCGTTGCCTTACACGCAGGAAACGCTGGCGTGTGTCAGCGATCATATTGACGAAGTACAGACCTGTCTTGGCCGCACGATCCTTCTTGAAAACCCGTCCACGTATGTTCTTTTCAGGGACAGCACCTGGGACGAAGTTGATTTTATTGCCGAGGTGCAGCACCGGACCGGCTGCGGTTTGCTGCTCGACGTGAACAATGTATTTGTCTCCGCCGTCAACCACGGCTGGAATGCCGGGGACTACATCGCCCGATTTCCGTTGTCCGCCGTGCGCGAAATTCATCTTGCCGGTCACGCCGAGGCCACGGACGATGCGGGTGTACCGTTTCTGATCGATGCCCATGACCGGGGGATTGGTGAAAAGGTGATGGCGCTCTATGCGCAGGTATTGATGCGGACGGGGCCGGTTCCGAGCCTGATCGAATGGGATAACGACGTGCCGGACTGGCCGGTGCTGTTAGCCGAGATCGAAAAAATTTCGGGGGCGCTTCGCGCCCACACCACATGTTTGGGAAGCCGTCATGTGGCATGAAACAATGAAAGAGTTTGATGCGGCTCTAACCGACCCGGTCCGGCCGGTCCCGGCGATGATTGAAGACAGCGCTGCGCGGTTCAATGTTTACCGGAACAATATTGCCGTCTCTTTACCTGATGCGCTGGCAGAGACCTTCCCCGTCACCAGAAGGCTGGTCGGCGATGAGTTCTTTTATGGTGTTGCGCAGACCTATGTTCTGAAGAACCGGCCGTCATCGCCGGTGCTGTCTGAGTACGGCAATACATTCCCGGCATTTCTGAGCACGCTTTCGACCCTTGAAGATTATCCTTATTTATCCGGCGTCGCCCGGCTCGAACGCCTGTGGCTTGACGCATACCACGCTGCCGATGCGAACCCCATCGGAATTGATGCGCTGGCGCGTGTCCCTGAAGACGATTTGGATGACCTGACATTTGTCCTGCATCCAAGCCTGCGCCTCATCCAATCCGATATGGCGGCTATAAGCATTTGGCTCGCGCATCAGGATACGGACTCCCCTGATCTTTCCGGGATCGTTCACCGGTGTGAGCAAGCCCTGATCCTTCGCCCGGCGCTTGAGGTCCGGGTCGTGCCCGTCGATGCAGCCGCCTTTGAATTCACGGCGTGCCTGGCCGCAGGCACATCGCTTGGGGCGGCATGTGACGCGCGCGCCGACGATCCGGATTTCGATCCGTCACGTCATCTGGCGGATCTTTTCAATGCCGGGGCGGTGATTGCTCTTGGCGACGTATACAACCATGGGGGAGGAAACGTCACATGAGTATCATCAACATGATCCGGGGACTGCACGACAGGGTGTTTGCACTGCTGGAAAATCTGGCCGGATCGTGGTTCCTGGGGCTCGCCGCGCGGCTGGTGTTTTCATCGGTGCTGCTGATGTTCTTCATCAACTCGGCAATGACCAAGCTCGGCAGCGGCTTCCCGGACATGTTCATTCCCGCCGTCGGTGCCTATGCGCAGATATTACCATCTGTTGCCGAAGCCGCCGGGTACGATCCGTCGAAGATCGCGCTGTTTCCCTGGAAGCTGATCGTGCTGGCCGGGACCTATGCCGAGCTGCTGTTGCCGGTCATGCTGCTGATCGGGCTGTTTACACGGTTCACCAGCCTCAGCCTGATCGGGTTCATTGTCGTGATGAGCATTGTCGATGTGCAGTTCCATGGTCTTGATGCCAAGAGCATCGGCATGGTGTTCGACCGGGTGCAGGATCAGATCATTGCCGATCAGCGGCTGTTGTGGATCTTCCCGCTCATCTATCTGGTGCTCAGGGGCGCGGGGCCTGTGTCGGTCGACGGTTTGCTGCGCCGCCGCTGAAGGCTCAGCCCAGCGCGATCAGGATCACCGACGGCACCACCATGAACACGGCGACGGCGATCCGGAGGTTCAGGTATTCGCGCCGGAAGATGATGATGCTGAGCAGCATCGAAAAGATCGGTGAGGCCGCGACGATCGGCACCACGGTGACGATGGAGCCGTTATAAAGCGCGATGTTCAGCGACAGGATCGCCGAGCCGAACAGCAAGCCTGCGGCGAGAAACCAGTACGGCGCCGGGGTCCTGAACGGGACCCGCGTCCGTCCGCCCTTCGACAGGTGCAAGGTCGAGGTCAACAGAAACGACACCGTAAACCCGACCAGGCTGGCGAAATACGGATCGGGAATATATTCCATGCCGATCTTGGTGAACCCGTGCCCGAACGAGCGGATCATCGCGGCCCCGACCGGCAGGGCCAGTGCCCACAGCGGCCACGATGCCGGAATTTTCTTGTTGCGCCGGGACAGGATCAGGACCGCGCACAGGATGCCGAACGTGCCGAGCGCAATCTGCCAGGTCAGCACTTCGCCCAGGATCAGAATGCCGAACGCGGCGCCGAACAGCGGTGAGGTCGCGGCCAGGGTCGTCGTCAGCGTCGGGCCGATATGTCGGATCGCGGCGACCGACAGGTTGGCCGACAGAGCCGGACGCACGAAACCGATGGCGACGAAGATCAGCGCCGCTGGATAGAGAAAATATTCGGGGTTCAGCATCGCCGGAGCTGCCAGCCAGTAGCAGAACGCGCTCGAGCCGATGGTCAGCATGGTCCCGGTGCGGGCTTCCATATGCTGCACGCCGATGTTCTGGAACTGTCCGCCGAGGGCAAACAGGAACCCGGACAGCAAAGCCAGAGCGTAGGGGGGAATGCCGATGTCTGAGAACAATTGTTACTCCTGTCCGGAACCGGACGGATCAAGGCGCTGGCTTGGCGATTGTGTGCGGATCGGGCATGCTTCGTAAAGCAGCACCGGGATGCTTTAGCCGGTATGCATTTAGGGAGTATCGACATGACTGACAAGCGATTTGCGCTGATCGTCGGCGCGGGCCAGGGATTAAGCGCCTCACTCGCCCGCAAGGCCCGTGCGGAAGGCCTCACCCCATTACTTGCGGCACGCGACACGGCAAAGCTCGCCGATCTGCTGGACGACGTCTCGGGCCATGCACACGTTTGTGATTCCACGGACCCGGCGTCGGTGGCGGCGCTGTTCGACTGGGTGAAGCGTGAATTCGGGGTTCCCGAGCTGGTGATCTACAACCCGTCGGCCCGGGCGCGGGGCGCGGTTGAGACACTGGACCCGGACGCCGTCAAAAATGTCCTGATGGTGACGGCCTATGGCGGGTTTCTGGTCGCGCAGGCCGCGGTAAAGGAAATGCTGCCGCGGGGCTCGGGCTCGATCCTTTTCACCGGTGCGTCGGCGAGCGTCAAGGGCTACGCCAATTCGTCAAGCTTCGCCATGGGCAAATTCGGGCTGCGCGGTCTGGCGCAGAGTCTGGCCCGCGAGTTGTCACCGAAGGGCATCCATGTCGGCCATTTCGTGATCGACGGCGGGATCGGCGAAAGCGACGATCCGGAAAACCCGAACAAACTGCATCCCGATCACATTGCCGAAACCTATTTCCATCTCCACAACCAGCCGCGCTCGGCATGGACGTGGGAAGTGGAGTTGAGGCCTTTTATCGAGACGTTCTGATGTGAGGCATCCATCGAGACGCGGCCCAATGTGAAATATGTGCCTCATCCTGAGGAGGCCTGAAAGGCCGTCTCGAAGGATAAGGCTGCCTGCCGGATCAGCGCCCCGAGATCGCCGTGATCAGGCTTTCGACCTCGCCGGCCGTATCCAGTCCGAAGACAAGTTCGCGAACACGTGCCGTATCTGTTTCCGAGAGCACGCTGCCGGCCAATGCGCGGTACTTGGTTTCAACCTCGTCCGCCGACATCGGATTGTCGGGGCTGCCCTTGCGGTGCACCACGGTTTCCTCGAACGTGCGACCGTCGTTCGTCGTTACACGGACCCGGGCCATGTGGCGGAAAGCGGGGCCCTTGCCTTCTATTTCGGGATCGATCCCGGCGCTGATTTTGTCCATGAAGGCGAGGGTTTGCGGGTCTCGGATCGCGTCCTCGGTGAAGGCATCGACGAACGCCCGGCCGCGCAATGCGATGGTCGCGAGACCGTAATAGATGTTCATCTGCGCCGCCGTGATGCCCTGTGCGGCATAGGGCCAGGCGCAATGGACGTGCGTCGGCTTGCTGATCCCGGCATGAATTTCCGCGATATCGCCGGCTGACAGATCGTGCGCCGACATGATCAGGCCGAGCGCATCCAGCGCGGCATGGATCGAGGTCACGGTGGCGTGCGGCTTGAACCCGGTCGATGCGGTTTCCCATTTCTCACCGAGACCGTCCGTCACCCGGTCCAGTTCGACCTTGCCGGAAAACGCGGCGAGAAACCCGCCGTAGCCCGCTTCGACCACATCCGAAATGCCGGTGAACCCGCGCCGTGCCAGCAAGGCGCCGCGCACGCCCGCTTCGGCGGCGTGGCCGGAATGCAGTCTTTTTACCATCGCACCTTCCTGTGCGGCCATCAGGCCGGAACCCAGCGACCCGGCGATGCCGAGCGCGTTCAGGGTCTGGGCGGCATCCAGCTTCATCAGCCATGCGGCGGTCGCGGCGGCGGTGAACGGGCCGATCACGCCCTGTGGATGGAACCCCCTGAGCAGCAGATCGGTCCCCGCCGCGGCGCCGATGCGTGTGCCGGTTTCATAGCCGGCGACGATCGCCGTCAGGATATCCTGACCGCTGGCGCCCCCCAGATATTCCGACGTGTTCAACGCCACCGGCACGGCAATGGAATTCGGGTGCAGGATCGAGTCCCGGTGAATGTCATCAAGCTCGAAGGCATGACCCGCTGTGGCATTGATCAGCACGGCGCCGCTTAAGGGCGCTGTTCTGCCCATGCCGATAACGCTCGCCATCGGGGCGCCGCCGTCGGCCATGACCATGTCCGCGCACATCCGCGTCCAGGGCAGGGTCGCGCCGACGAGACAGCATCCGATGCCGTCGAGGATGTTGAGCTTCAGACCCTCGACGACGTCCTTCGGGATGTCATCGAATTTCAGGTCGGCGATGAAGGTGGCGAGTTGCGCCGAAGTTCCCGGCGCGGGAGATTCTGGATTTTTCATTTCCGCAGTGTAGCGCTCACTGCCGCCTTTCCAAGAGCATATGAAGTATATATCCGGTGTCTGCAGGGGGCCGCTTGCGGCGATTCCCGCAATCGGGTAAAAAATACCGGGTCCAGAACCCGTAAGGGATTGAGGGGGTTTCGTCCAGTGACGGTGACGAGGAAGTGTTTCAAGCTGGCGCAGCTTTGCGCGGCGGCGGCTGTCGGGATTCTGATGGCCGTATCGACGCCCGCGTCGGTTGCCGTCGCCCAGGCACGCATCCCCGATGTGCAGGCCCTGTCGGCGTCCGCATTGCCCCAAATTCTCGGTAACGAGGATATTCGGCTCTATCACCGCATTTTCGAAGTTCAGGAAGATGGTGACTGGAAAACAGCCGATAAGCTGATCGCAAGGTTGTCCGATCCCGTGCTGATGGGGCATGTGCTGTATCAGCGCTACATGCACCCGACCAAGTACCGCTCCAAATACAAGGAACTCAAGGACTGGATGGAGGCCTATGCGGATCTGCCGTCGGCGGGCACCATCTACAAACTGGCGTTGCGCCGCCGTCCCGCCAACTGGAAGATGCCGGAGCCGCCCGAAGTCCTCGCCGATGCCGGTGTATTGCAGAACCGGCCCTCGTTCCAGCGCCTTCATATTCCGGGGAAAGCCCGCTCGTCGGCGGAAAGCCGACAGGCCCGCAATCTCCGTTTCCAGATCAAGCGTGTGCTGCGCCGTGGCCAGACCCTGACCGCCAAGCGGCTGATCAAACAGCCCTCGACGAAGCAGCTGTTGTCGGCGGCGGAGTACGACGAAGCCCGCGCCGGCCTGGCCAAGGGATATTTCATCGACGGGCGCGACGAATGGGCGCTGGAATGGGTGCTGCCGGCACTTGAACGATCAGGGAAATACCTGCCCGAAGGTCATTGGACAGCCGGGCTTCTGTTGTGGCGGGCTGAAAAATATGCAGACGCCGCGCGCCATTTCGAAGCCGCTGCCGGAAATGCCAAAGTCAACGAATGGATGCGGACCTCGTCGGCATTCTGGGCCGCGCGATCCTTTATGGCGGCGCATCAGCCGGCGCAGGTGGCTGCGTTTCTTGAACAGGCGGCCCAGCATCCGCGCACGTTCTATGGGCTGCTGGCGACCCGGCTTCTGGGCCGTGACCTACCGTTCAACTGGACCGCCCCGGCCTTCAAGGGCGACACCCTGCAGCGGCTTTCCGAAAATCCGCGCGGCCGCCGCGCCATCGCCCTGATGCAGCTCGGTGACGATCTGCGCGCCGAAAGCGAACTCAAGGGACTGATCCGCGGCGCCGACCGGCCGCTTCTGGAGGGTATCCATGCCCTGGCGGCACGCGGCAACATGGCGTCGGTCGCGGTGCGGCTGGACACGCTGCTGTATCCCGACGGCGGCGGTTATGACGGCGCCGCCTATCCGATCCCCGATTACATTCCGGTCGACGGTTTCAGTGTCGACCGGGCGCTGGTCTATGCGCTGATCCGCCAGGAAAGCCGCTTCAACCCCAACGCCAAAAGCTGGGCCGGGGCGCGCGGCCTGATGCAGTTGATGCCCCGGACCGCCAGCTTCGTCGCCCGCTCGACGGGGATGCGGCTCCGCGAGCGCTCAAAACTGTATACGCCGGAAACCAATCTGGAACTCGGCCAGCGCTATATTGAGATGCTGCTGAACGAGCAGGACGTGTCGATGAACCTGTTCAAGCTGGCCGTGGCGTGGAACGGCGGGCCGGGCAATCTCCGCAAGTGGAAGCGCAAGACCAAGTACCTCGACGATCCGATCTTCTTTATCGAGAGCATTCCGTCCTTCGAGACGCGGACCTTCGTTGAAAGGGTGTTGACCAACTTCTGGATTTACCGCCATCGTCTGGGCCAGGACACGCCGTCGCTTGATGCCGTCGCGCGTGGCGAATGGCCGCTTTATGAGGCCATGGGACCTGGAGATTCGGAGATTGCCGCAAATGCCCCTCTCGACTGAGCGCGAATTCAAACCCGTCAACATTGCCGTCCTGACCGTATCCGATACCCGGACGCTGGCCGACGACCGTTCCGGCGATACGCTGGTGGCCAGGATCGAAGGTGCCGGACACACCGTGGCTGACCGCAAGATCTGCAAGGATGACGCCGGTGTCATCGCCGATCAGTTTCGGGCCTGGATTGCCGACAGCACGGTCGATGCGGTGATTTCCACGGGCGGGACCGGCGTCACCGGGCGCGATGTCACCCCGGAAGCCCTCAAGCAGGTCACCGACAAGGAAATTCCCGGCTTCGGGGAACTGTTTCGCTGGCTCAGCTATCAGAAAATCGCCACCTCGACGGTGCAGTCGCGGGCCACAGCGGCGGTTGCCGACGGCACCTATATCTTCGTGCTGCCGGGATCGACCGGTGCCTGCAAGGATGCCTGGGACGATATTCTCGTCCATCAGCTCGACTACCGGCACATGCCGTGCAACTTCGTTGAGCTGATGCCGCGTCTCAACGAACACAAGAGCTGAGCGTGAGCGACATCCGTGCCGTCCTGTTCGATATGGACGGGGTTCTGTATGCCTATGACTTCAAAAACCGGCTGAATCTGCTGTCCGATGCACTGGACGTGCCCGCCGCCGACATTGAAGACAAGATTTTCAAATCCGGGTTTGAGGACCTGTCCGACAACGGCGACATCACGCTCGATGACTACATCGCCGGGATCGGCGAACGTCTCGGGGTCGAGGTGCGGCTAGGACAGTGGGTGGCGGCCCGCAAGTGGGCCATGGCCCCGGAACCGATGATGATCGATCTGGCGCGGCAGTTGTCGGCATCTCTCGACGTTGCGCTGCTGACTAACAACGGCGAGTTTCTGTATCGCCATATCGACGAACTGGCGCCCGAGTTGTCACCTCTTTTCGGGGAGCGTCTGTTCGTGTCGGGGGTACACGGCTTCAACAAGGAACGCGCCTCGGGTTTTACCGGGATCCTCGATCATCTGGGGTGGGAGGCGGACGCAACGCTGTTCATCGACGACAGCCCGCGCTACATCGCTGCCGCCGACGAGGCGGGCCTGGTCACGCACCTGTTCGAAGGGATTGAGGAGTTGCGGGATCGGTTGAGTTCTTTGGGTTTGATGTAAGACCCCTCACCCTGGCCCTCTCCCGAGGGAGAGGGGACTCTCGTATAGATGACACCCCCCACCCTCTCTCTGGGGGAGAGGGTGGCACCGCAGGTGCCGGGTGAGGGGGCCTCTCAACCGTTCCGATACGTGTAACTGTAACCGTTGATCGCCGGCACCCCACCGAGGTGGGCGTAAAGAATCTTCGAGCCCGCCGGGAAGTAGTCCTTGCCGATCAGATCGATCAACCCCTGCATGGATTTCCCCTCATAAACCGGGTCGGTCATCATGCCCTCGAGACGGGCGCACAGCCGAATAGCGTCATTGGTTTCGTCGGACGGAATGCCGTATGCGGGATAAGCGTAGTCTTCGATCAGCACCAGATCGTCGTCGGTGATGTCGCGGCCGAGTTCAACCAGGTTTGCTGTCTGCTGTGCGATCTGCATGACCTGTGCACGGGTCTGTTCCGGGGTGAACGAGGCATCGATGCCGATGACCTTGTCAGCACGGCCATCCTTGGCGAAGCCGACCAGCATGCCGGCATGGGTCGATCCGGTCACCGTGCAGACGATGATATAATCGAAGGTGATGCCCATTTCCGCTTCCTGGGCGCGCACTTCCTCGGCAAAGCCGACAAACCCCAGCCCGCCATATTTGTGCACCGATGCCCCTGCGGGGATCGCATAGGGCTTGCCGCCTTTTGCTTTCACGTCTTCCAGCGCGTTTTCCCAGCTTTCACGAATGCCGATGTCGAAGCCTTCGTCGACCAGTTCGATCTCGGCACCGAGGATGCGGCTCAGCAGAATGTTGCCGACGCGGTCATAGACGGCGTCATGAAACGGTACCCAGCTTTCCTGCACCAGCCGGCACTTCATGCCGATCTTGGCGGCGACGGCAGCCACCAGCCGGGTGTGGTTGGATTGAACACCGCCGATGGTGACCAGCGTGTCGGCGTTGGATGCCAGCGCATCGGGTACGATGTATTCCAGCTTACGGAGTTTGTTGCCACCGAAGGCAAGTCCGGAATTGCAGTCTTCACGTTTGGCATAGATATCGACCTTGCCGCCCAGATGTTCGGACAGGCGGTTCAGTTTTTCGATCGGGGTCGGGCCGAAGGTCAGGGGATAGCGTTCAAATTTCTCAAGCATGATCAGGGTTCCTTGTTAACTGTTGTTCGAACAGTAACCGAAACCTGGAAAAAGGTGCTTTCATAATTCAGGATAATATTTATCTATAATTCAATATAAATACAGTTTAAGAATGAAAAGATATATAATTTTAAAGAAATTGAGAGAAATGACCGATTTAACGCAGCTCGACCGCACTGACCTCCGGATTCTCCGCGTCCTGCAGGCGGATGCACGGATTTCCAACGCGGACCTGGCGAAAAAGATCAATGCCAGCCCGGCGACCTGCCACCGCCGTACCCAGCGCCTGTTCGATGACGGCTATATCACCGGCACCCGGGCTGCCGTTGCGCCGGAAGCCGTCGGGCTGGGCGCGCTGGCCATTGTCGGTGTGGTGCTGGACCGCTCGACCCCGGAGAGTTTTGCGGCGTTCGAAAGTGCGGCGCTGGAAATGCCGTTCATCATCGACTGCCATCTGGTGGCCGGGGACTTCGACTATTTCCTGAAAATCCGCGTCCGCGACATGAACGATTTCAGCCGCCTGCACGGGGCGCAGTTGCTGACCCTGCCGGGTGTCCGTCAGACCCGGACGTTTTTCGTCATGAAGGAAGTTATTGATCAGGCGCCGCTGGATTTCTGATCCGGTGCAAAACGCGTCTCCCTGAACTTGATTCAGGGTCCATGCGATCCTGGTGCTACTCCGCCCGTCCCTCGATCAGGTCGATCTCGGCGGCCAGGGACTCCGCCATGAAATCCATGAAAGCGCGCACCCGCCCGGTATGGCGCAGGTCTTCATGGGTCAGCAGCCACAAGGCGCTTGAGGCATCATCGATGGGCGCGTCGAGGCGGACGAGGTTTTTACGCCGGTCAGCCATGAAGCAGGCGAGCAGGGCGGCCCCCATGCCCGCTTCGCAGGTATGCAGCAAGCCGAGCAGACTGTTCGAGCGGAGCGCAATACGGGCATCGGGGAATTGCCGGCGAAACCATTTGTCGGCGGCCAGATGGGCGAGGCTTTCGTCTACAGAGAGCCAGTCCATATCGGCAAGGTCCCCGGCATGTTGTTTCAAATAGGATTTCGCCGCATAGGGCGCGAAGGCGAGAGCGCACAGGCGGCGGCCGACCAGCGTTTCCGGCGGGCTGGTGGTCGGACGTACCGCGACGTCGGCCTGGCGTTTCGACAGATTGACGTGCTGGTTGTCGAGCACCAGTTCGAGGCGGATGCCGGGATACGCCTTTTTGAATGCCGCCAGATGCGGCCCCAGCAGATTCTCCGCCAACGTGTCCGTGGTGGTGACGACGAGCGAGCCTTCGAGTTTCAGATCCTGTCCGCTGATCCGCAGATCGACGCGCTCGATCTCGTGCTCGACCCGAAGCCCCGATGCCCGCATTTCCTCGCCCGCCAGGGTCAGCACGTAGCCGCTTTGCAGGCGTTCGAACAGCCGCACGCCGAGCCGATCCTCGAATGCATTGATGCGGCGGAATACGGTCGAATGATTGACGCCGAGCGCCTTCGCCGCACCGCTCAGCGAACCGGTGCGGGCGATCTCCAGAAACACCCGCAGGTCATCCCAGGCAAAGCTCATCAGGGCCTCACTTGTGTTTGCATTAATGCAAAATAATTCTGCAATATTTTCGAATACCCTTGCAATACGGAAAGGCATAAGGTCCGTCCCAACGCGTCGGGCGAGGTGCCGGGCGCATCCAGATTAAAGATGAGGACGGACCTATGTCGGACAACAATATCAATTCAGAGACCGCGCCCTACGGCGCTTTTCTTCTCCGGGTGTCACTGGGCGTGATGTTCATCGCGCACGGGCTGATCCTGAAATATTTCACGTTCACCCTGGCCGGGACGGCGCAGTATTTTGAAAGCATCGGCTATCCGGGCGTGCTGGCCTATGTCGTGTTCGCGGCGGAAACCCTGGGCGGGATCGCGCTTGTGCTCGGCTTCCAGACCCGGCTCGTGGCCTTTGCCCTGATCCCGGTTCTGATCGGCGCAATGCTGGAGCATGTCGGCAACGGCTGGTTGTTCAATGCCCAGGGCGGCGGCTGGGAATACCCGCTGTTCCTGATCGCCGCGTCCGCGGTGCAGGGGCTTCTGGGTGGTGGTGCGTTCGCGCTCACCAAACGGGAATTCCCGCTGCCGTTGCTGGCCGCCGGCAATGGCGCCGTGACCAGCCGTTGAGGCGATCTGTAGAATGGACGGCAGGCGTGTTGATTCGCCTGCCGACCTGCTTTTAACGCAGAAGGATCAATTAGATGACCATCCCAGCCCTTTTCGTATCGCACGGTGCACCGACGGTTGTTCTCGATGAAAGCCCGGTCCGGACCTTCCTGACGAAGCTTGCCGAAACCGTGAACAAGCCCGATGCGATCCTAGCCGTTTCGGCGCATTGGGAAACCGAATCGCCGATGCTCAGCAACGCCGAAGCGCCGGAAACTATCCATGATTTTTATGGCTTTCCGGAAGCGATGTATCAGCTCAGATATCCCGCACCGGGCGCGCCCGAGCTCGCGGAAAAAACCCGAAATATGTTGCTGGAAGCTGATCTTGGAGCGGTCGGCATGGCCGAACGCGGGCTCGATCACGGGGCCTGGGTGCCGCTGATGCTGGGCTGGCCGGACGCCGGTATTCCGGTGACGCAGCTGTCGATCCAGCCGCACCGCGACCCGGCCTGGCATTACCGGCTGGGCGAGGCGTTAAGGCCGCTCAGGGACGACAACGTGCTGATCATGGCGTCGGGGAACCTGACCCATAATCTGAAGGAGTTCAGGGGCCATGCCATTGATTCCGAACCGGAATCCTGGGCCCGGGCGTTCGATGAATGGGCCGGATGGGCAATCGCCGAAGGCCGCGTCGACGCGCTTTTGGATTATCGCCGCCAGGCCCCGGAAGCGGTCCGCAACCATCCCACGGACGAGCATCTGCTGCCGCTGTTCGTGGCCATGGGCGCGGGGTCGCCGGGGCAGCCGGGACGGCATCTGCACAAGAGCTATACCTATGGCGTGCTGGCCATGGATGCCTTTGCATTTTCCTGATTAAACCTGTCTGAATTCCGAAATCCGGGCAAAATCCGCGCCGTTATCGACGTCATTAAGCGTTTTTAAGGCCGAATAAGGCGTTTTACCGAGATTGGCCAGAGTGTCCGCCAGCGCGTGCGGACCGGACCATCGCACCCCGGCGAAAAGACGTGGAACAGTCGGTTGACGCCTGAGCCCGACCAGCCAGTACCCGCCGTCATCGGCGGGGCCGAAAACCGCCCCCTTGTGACCGAGGGCGCGAAACCCGTCGGCGATGTCGGCGGGCGTGATGCCGGGGATGTCGGCGCCGATGATCAGCACCGGTCCGGGCGGCAGGGTATCGAAGCAGCGCTGCATGCGCCGACCGAGATCGCCCCGGCCCTGTGCCACCCGCCGCACCCCCGCCGGCCAGACCGCATCATCGTAAAGCGCGGTGTCCGGGGCGCAGGCGATCAGGGTTTCCCAGCGCGGATCGCGGCCCAGCTTTCTGGCCAGCCCGAAAAGCATGCGTCGATAGAACTGCCACGCCCGGACATGACCGATGTCACGGCCGAGCCTTGTTTTGACCCGGCCCAGCCGGGGCGCCTTGGCAAAGATCACGAGCCGCGGGCGCCATGCGCCATCTGCTTTCACCGGTAGATCTTCCAGATCATGTCCGCCGGCAGGCCGAAAAAGAACATCGTCAGACAGATGAGATTTTTTATGGGCCGGAACCACCAGCCGTCCTGCCGGTATCGTTTCGCCGAGGTCACGGCGGCGGTGTGCAGCTGATGCAGGCGCTGCGTGCCGATACGCCGGACGATGTCCACATCTTCCATGATCGGGATCGGTCTGAAGCCGCCCAGGTGATCGTAATAGTCCATGGAGATCAGCAGCCCCTGATCGCCGTAGGGCAGGCCGAACGTCCGGGCCCGCCAGTTGGCGAGGTTCTCGATCCTGCGCGCCGCCGGGTGCGGGTCGTTGAGCACGAACGTGAAATAGGCGGCATGATAATTGTTCTTCGGCGCATTCATGAAATGCTCGACGACCGCCACCCAGCCCGGCTGCGGGCGGGTATCGGCATGCCAGAACAGATACCACGGTCCGCGTGCCGCCCTGGCCCCCGCCGCAAGCTGACGGCCCCGCCCTTTGGGGCCGCTGAGCACACGCACCCCGGCGGCCTCGGCGGCCTCACGGGTACCGTCGCCGGAGCCGCCGTCACTGACGACGATCTCCCACGCCTCGGGCCGCATCGCCAACGCATCCAGGGTGCGCAGCAGGTCGTCGCGGCAGTTGAGGGTCGGGATAATGATGCTGAGCACGTGCGCATCCGCCTTCGTCTAGGGACAGAGTAACGGGAATTGAAATTTTTACGCAAAAAAAAGACGGGCACAACGGCCCGCCTTTGTAAAACCGCACGGCAGGGATGGTGCCCATGCGGTCCGTGTATGTGGTTGCTCCCTTACAGGGCGCGGATCGTCCGCTCGATGGCAACGACCAGCTTGTAGACACCGGACGAGATCATCTCGGAAATGCTGAGGCCGTTCTGCGGGGTGTCGAAGTTATCGATGTTCTGATACGCGTTCATGTCAAATCTCCTTAAAATGTGTGAAGCGCCGTTCGCTTCGTTGGGCATACAGATACGGGCAAAGTGCGCCGCAGGCAAACGACGAATTTTCATATACACATGAGAAATACTAAACTATAAAAAGGTATGGACAGGCTCCCGCCCCTGAACGGACTCCGCGCTTTCGAGGCCGCTGCCCGGCACCTCAGTTTCAGCCGTGCGGCCGAGGAACTGTTCGTAACACCTGCTGCAATAAGCCATCAAATCAAGGGGTTAGAGGATTATCTTGGGGTTACGCTGTTCCGACGCATGCCGCGTGCGGTAATGCTGACGGACGATGCGCAACTGATCCTGCCGTTGATATCGGAGGGTTTCGACAAACTGTCGCAGGCTGCAACATTGTTGAAACAATCTGAGTCTTCCGGCGTGCTCACCGTGTCCTCGGCGCCGACCTTTGCGCAGAAGTGGCTGCTCGAACATCTGCAGGATTTCACCGCCGCCCATCCGGACATCAACGTGCGTCTGGATGCGCGGCTGGACACCGTCGATTTCGACCGGGACGGCGTCGATATCGCGATCCGGCTGGGGGCGGGGAAGTATCCGGGGATGCGGGTCGATCAACTCTTTGACGAACAGGTGGTGCCGGTCTGCCAGCCGAAATTCCTGGAAGGGCCGCACGCCCTGAAGGAACCGGGGGACCTCAAACATCACACCCTGTTGCATGTGGACTGGGGCAACATCAACGCGCCGTTCCCGGACTGGCAGATGTGGCTGGCCTCGGTCGGGGTCGATGATGTGGATTATACCCGCGGCCCCGTGTTCACGGTCGAAGGCATGGCCATCGATGCGGCGGCCCGGGGCAACGGCGTCGCCCTGGCCTCGACCTATGCGATCACCGACGAGTTGAAAAAGGGGGTGCTGGTGGTGCCGTTCGACCGCCGCCTGACGTCGGAAATCTCATACTGGGTGGTGGCGCCCGAACGCAGCGCCGACCAGCCCAAGGTCAAGGCTTTCCGCGAGTGGCTTTTGCGCCATGCCAGGGAAACCGGACTGAGTGGCGGTTGAGGCCCCTCACCCTCCCACGTGCTGCGCCCGCGGGTCCCTCCCTCTCCCGGTGGGAGAGGGGGTGTACGGTTTGCCCTCTCCCTGGGGAGAGGGTGGCACGCATAGCGTGCCGAGTGAGGGAGCTGTTTACCCCTCTCCCTGGGGAGAGGGTAGCACGCAGAGCGTGCCGGGTGAGGGGACGCGCCTTGAACGCGGCGAGAGGTCACGTGTGCTGCGGTCCGCTGTATCCCTCATATCGGTATAATTTTCGAGAAAGCGGAAATGACGTTGACACTTAACAGAAATTACTAACGGGTGGTCTTATTTCGAGGTTAGATTAGTTTTGATTAGACCACTACTAATCACTTTGTGCCGGATCAGAGGAAATGGCCTCATCAGAATATTTCTTCAACTCCTTCAGATATTTTCGGTCACTTTCGTCCCGGAACTTATTTTTATACTCAAGCAGAGTGCTAAGTTTATCAAAGATACACTTATAAATAATCAGCTGTGCTTGATTTTGCAGTTCTTTATCGTCAAGAGAATCCATTTCAACATCGGAGTTTAAAAATACATCCAGCACCGCCATGAGGCCTTCTTTATCAATCGCGTCAATTTCTACCCACTCCGACTCTGCGGAGGTTCGGTAGAACCCTTTGTTGTTATCAATCTTTAATATCTTCATAGCCTCGACGCCGATCGTCATACGCATCGGCTCCCGCTTCTAAACACCCCATTGCGACTTCCCAAGTACTAACGGTCTTCCCGTCAACCGAACGTAGTTTCTTATTTGTCGGAAATCCGGAATAGACTCTATACACAATCTTGCCGTTATCTGTTTCTTTATTTGTAAAAAGCAGATAGTCCGGTTTTATTGATGCTCCCACTGTATTGTTATGTGTAACCAATACTACAGGGATACTCTTGGAAATCTCTCGAATTATGTCATTGACACTTTCGTTGAGAAATATGTTGTCAAAAGAGGATTCAGGCTCGTCAATAAGGAGCATTTCATTCTGTAGTGCGTCCTGAATCTCCTGCAATAGATTAAACTCTGACCGTTCACCACCAGACGCCTCGTATCCATCTTGGTTTAATATTTTAAAATCTATCTTGACGAAATACTTGTGCAAATCCGCAACAGCCAATCCATCTATTTTCCTTAGTTCTTGGAGATATCGATAGGGCTCCGAATAAACTCCGAATGCTCCCGAGAATGCAGATTTCAAGCGACTTAGTAACTTTAACTGTCCGGCACCTTCAAATTCACCGGCTGTCGCGACGAGTTGAAATCCTTGTATCCCTCTGCGCATGAGTTCTCGTCGTGCCCTGGCTTTCCGTATAAGCTGCTCAAATTTCGATATGCGGATTTCGTCCATTGCGATCGCGTAGAGATCGAGGTCAGGTATAGTAGTTGCAGACGTCCGAATTTGGAGCATCGCTTTGATATCCGCGACTAGTCCATTAACCCATTTTCGTTTTTGGCGTGTTTGCTCCCTCTCGCCATATAACGTCATTAACTCCACAATCAGCGCTTTCAGGTCTTGAATTGACACATGCTTCTCAACGACGCTCTTAAACTCAATGTTTTTAATTAGATTTTGGGTGGATGCGATTAATTCTTCCAGTCCATTTTGTTCTGTATCCGGGTATTTCTCTTCATTGAATAACTTTGCCCGTGAAAAAGCATCGTGCCTCACTGTTTCGTTAGCATGCTTTTTTAACGACGTTAGATATTCATCGACTCTCTTCAGGTTTTCATCGAGGTCTATATCGAGTACGTCATTCACTACATTCTTAAGGTCAGCCAGATAATCTTGGGAGAACAGGCTGTTATTATCGTTCAGAAAACGATTGAAGCGTTGTTCGTCTTCTGCTTGATCACGTGCCACCAAAGAAAATTGAGGAATGTATTTCGCATTTGGAGTTACCTTAAGGATACGCTCAAGTGTGAATGATTTTCCTGTTGAACGCCCGCCGAGAACGACATTCAAACCCGTCGAAAGCTGCTGCCCATCGTCAAAAACCTGAAAGATTTTGTTCCCGTCACTAGGCGATAGAGCGACTTTGTTCTTATCGCGGAGACAGTTCTTGATTGTGGCAAGTGTCAATTCTTCGCAGGCAATATAAGTTTGGCGCGCCGGAAAATTGACTAGAGACGCTTCAATACGAACATCGCTGAAATAGACAGGAACCAGTTTCTCGTCATTGTTGAAGCAGTACATGAACTTCTTAGGACTAGCGACCTCTCCTGCTGTCACATGAGGTCCCAAGGCATTTAGAGTTTCGTCTTTGATCGCCGGGTTTTTATCGTAGTGCGGAATTAATAGATATTTTGATAGGTCTCCAAAAATTTCCTTCAATTTTGCGACTGAGATTGAGTCCCGCTTATTAGGATTTAAATCGGTAACCTTTTGGCACTTTGAATCAAAATCTGCGAGATCAGTGTCGGGGCCAATCAAAAGAATTTGCCCGCCTTCCAAGTCGATCTCAATTCCAGGAAGAACCAGAACGTCCAATGCCTTTTGAATCTGCACAAACTGAATAAGGTGGAATTCGTTGTGGTTGGTAATTGCAATGCAATCGATCTTGAGCGTTTTCACGTACTCTTGCAGACGCTCCATATCGAAATCGAACGAACACTCACTATCAGCTGAGTGTGTATGAATATGCAGATCGATTTTTTTCATAGAGTGGCCCTTTAACGCAGTGCTTAGATTTGAAGTGCTCCGTTACGGTTATTAGGTTCTTGGCCAAACTTTCAGATTCTAAATGCGCTAATTGATCAGTAGCATGAATAAAGATGCTTAACTTCTCGTCTCTATCGTCATGATTAATTTAGCATCAGAATAGTAGAAACTCTCAATAAAAGAATTTATCTCATAATTTCCCGCAATTCCTTAATCATTGAATCTATAAAGTTTTCAGGTGCAGTTCAGGGTGCTGGTGGTGCCGTTCGACCGCCGCCTGACGTCGGAAATCTCATACTGGGTGGTGGCGCCCGAACGCAGCGCCGACCAGCCCAAGGTCAAGGCTTTCCGCGAGTGGCTTTTGCGCCATGCGAAGGAAACCGGACTGAGTGGCGGTTGAGGCCCCTCACCCTCCCACGTGCTGCGCCCGCGGGTCCCTCCCTCTCCCGGTGGGAGAGGGGAGATATTTATCCCTCTCCCTGGGGAGAGGGTAGCACGCGTAGCGTGCTGGGTGAGGGGACGCGCCTTGAACGCGGCGGGAGACCACGCGTACTCCGGTCGGCTGTATCCCGCATTATGGACCCCTTGCTAGGGGAGCATTGACGCCCGCTTCTGATCCTCTGCAGGCCTCTTCAATCTGCAGACATGGATCGTTAGTGATCCGCGTGCTATGGATCTATTCGTCTAATGGATAACGGAGTTTTAGTATGACCTTCCTTGATTCATACCGTGGGCATCTGCTGAGCGCACTTCGTGCGATGTCAGGCCTTCTGTTCCTGCAACATGGCACGACAAAGCTTCTCGGTTTTCCCGAGACAAAATTCAGCGGGGTCGACATCATGACCCTGGGAGGTGCGGCAGGGGTCATTGAGTTGATTGCGGGCCTCTTGCTTGTTGTTGGCCTTTTCACGAGACCGGCCGCATTCGTTGCGTCTGGCACGATGGCATTTGCCTACTTTATCGCCCATTTCCCGCAGAACTTTTTTCCGATCCTTAATGGCGGTGAACTCGCAGCGCTTTATTGCTTCGTGTTTCTCTTTCTCGCGGCTCATGGTGGTGGCCCCCTCAGCCTCGACCATATTCGCAAAAAATAGCCTTTCGCGACTGACTCCTGCGCCACGCGCGGGAAACCGGACTGGCGGGCGCGTAAGCCCCCTCACCCTCCCACGTGCTGCGCCCGTGGGTCCCTCCCTCTCCCGTCGCCAATTTATTTGCGCAGGCCAATATGGGAGAGGGGATGTACGGTTTGCCCTCTCCCTGGGGAGAGGGTGGCGCGCAGAGCGTGCCGGGTGAGGAAACGCGCCTTGAACGCGGCGAGAGATCACGCGGGCTGCGGCCCGCAGCATCCTCCGAAGCGGAAGGGGGGTCGAGGGTCTTCGTCCATCAGCGGCGGCATCATTTTATTCATGAGAGAACCTGGCCGTTCGAACGGCGGCGCAGGATTCCCAAGCTTAACAAAAATCAATGATTCAGAAATGTCCCTGTAACCTTGAGCCTGCGATCATTGCGTTATTACTAACGCGCCAGGAGATTGCTCGGTGGATATAAACAGTATTCTGAACAACATCATGGGCTCCACGGGTGCCGGGATAGATAAAGCGGTCACGTCCGCGAAATCTTCCCAGATACCCTCCGGTTTGGTTGGCGGCGTCGCCGCCGGCGGGCTTGCCGCGCTGTTATTGAGCAACAAGAAAGCCCGCAAGATGGGCACCAAGGCCCTCAAATATGGTGGCATGGCTGCGGTTGGCGGCCTGGCCTACAAGGCATGGCGCGATCACAAGGCGGCGCAGGCCGGCGAAACACTATCTTCGACCCCGGCGGCGGCCGCACCGAAACCGCCTTCCGGCAGCATCTTCGACCTGGCGCAACCGAGCCCGGCCGCGAGCGGTGAAGACGTCCGGCTGGTGATTGTTCGTGCGATGATCAGCGCCGCCAAAGCCGATGGGCATATAGACGCCGACGAGCGTGCGCGGATTGAGGGCAAGATCCATGCTCTTGACCTGTCGCAGGATGAACAGACGTTTCTGGTCGATCAGTTGAACGCCCCGAGTGACCCGATCACCATCGCACGTCTGGCACGCAACGAAGAACAGTCGGCAGAGATTTACATTGCTTCAGCGATGGCAGTGGACAGCGACACGGCAGAAGAGAAACGCTATCTCGACCGGTTGGCGGATGCTTTGCATTTGCCGGGCGACCTGCGGTCACGTCTCGATGCCGAGGCCAGCCGAAGTATCGATTTGGTCGCTTAACCCCGTTCAGAGCTTCGACCGCCGCCTGACATCGGAAATTTCTTACTTGGTGGTGGTGCCTGAACGCAGCGCCGACCAGCCCAAGGTCAGGGCGTTCCGCGACTGACTCCTGCGCCACGCGCGGGAAACCGGACTGGCGGGCGCGTAAGCCCCCTCACCCTCCCACGTGCTGCGCCCGTGGATACCTCCCTCTCCCGTCGCCAACCTAGTGGCGCGGGCCAATATGGGAGAGGGAGGTGCGCGGAGCGTGCCGGGTGAGGGGTCAACGCAGCCCGGCCGATCCGGGGTGTTCGCCTTTCTCCAGGCCCCGTGCCTGTTCGCTTTCATACCTGTACATATCATTGCAATGAATGAAGCCAGGTTCAGCTTCGAAAGCGGTTTTGCGGGGTGAAGCCCGAGGCTTTTGCCTCGCGGCGCGCGCGTACCCAGACTTCGCGATTGGGATGTAAGCCGCCGCCCCGCGTTGCAGGTACAGCCGAGTGTCTGGCTCTTTGAAGCAATCGGGTATCCGCAACTCCGCAGCTTGGATGTGTGCCGCCATTGTCGGAAACGGCCTTTTCCCAGGCATCGGTTCGAGCGGCCAAGGTTTCCGGATCGTCGAGCGCGAGGCAGTTCACGGTGTTGTCATTAAGATCGATAACAACTTCATCACCGTCCTCAATGAGCGCAATAGGTCCGCAAATTGCGGCTTCGGGTCCGACATGTCCGACAACCAGTCCGACCGATCCGCCGGAGAAACGGCCATCCGTCATCAAGGCCACGACAATGCCCCGCTCGCGGCAAAGCGTGGTAATGCGTGATGTCGAGTCGAGCATCTCCGGCATGCCGGGTGCGCCGCTGGGGCCTTCATAACGGACGATGACGATATCGTTGTCTTGAAAACTGTCGGGCGCTTTGTTCAAGGCCTGAAGCAGTCCGTCTTCCCGCTCGAAAACCCGCGCCCGGCCATTAAAGACATTGTTCTCCAGGCCTTTTTCGACCCCAGCGAGCTTCAACACGGCAGAGAAGTCGGGGGATAAATTGCCGCCCAGAATACGCAGGCCACCCGTCGGCTTGTATGGATTTTCGACCGAATAAATGACCTCGCCGTCGGCGCGGGGATTTCCCAGACGAGCCACCTGATCGCGTAATGTTTCACCCGTGCATGTCAGCACATCACCGTTCAGAAGGCCGGCATCGAGCAGTTCATGCACAACAACCTGGATGCCGCCAATACGGTCAATGTCGACCATCGAATAATGGCCGTACGGCCGGGCATTGGTGATCACTGGAACGACATGTTGTGAAAGATGATTGAACTCTTCGGGCGTCATGATGTCTTTCCAGAACTCCGCATAACCCGCAGCTCGGGCAATTTCAGGTGCATGGAGAACCACGTTTGTGGAGCCACCGATGGCCATTGCAACGATGACGGCATTGCGGATGGAGTCCCGAACCACGATGTCGCGCGGTTTCAACCCTGAAGCCATCATGTTTTCCAGATAACCGACAAGTTCCGCAGGGAATACGTCGGTACGGCGCACGTCGTCGGAAGCCGGCGCCACCATATGTAACGGCTGCAAGCCGACGACACCTATAAATGTCTGCATGGTGTTATAAGTGAACATGCCCCCGCAGCTTCCGATCCCGGGACAGGCATGAAACGCAATCTCAAATTGATGATCGGCATCCGGATGGCCGGCCACCTGATAAGCGCTGACGATATCCAGGGCGTCGCCCGTTTTCGGATGTTTGCCAGGGTGGATGGGACCATCTGACATGATGATCGCCGGTTCATTGTGTTCCAATATCGCGGCCAGCGTTCCCACCGGCGGCTTGTCGCAGGCGACGACAGCGATGATGCCCGCAAGCCCGCTTGCCGAGAAGTGCTCGCACAGGGCATCGTTGGTGATCTCCCGGCCAATAAGCGAATACCGCATTTCAGCCGTGCCATTGCGAATGCCGTCAGAAGTGGCAATCGTGTACTCGGGTTGAATGAGCCGCATTTTTATACGGCCCTTTTCAGCGCCGATACGGCTTTTCAGGTGCGCATGAATGGCATCAACTTTGTCGACAACACCCAGGTAACATTGGCTGTCACCCTTGGTGCCGACGACCCCAACGGACGGTTCGTGAATCAGCGCAGGGTCCGTACCCAACTCGCGCGCGATACCGAATGTCTGTGCCGAACGCCCAGGGTGTTTGTCGATGGTAACGATGTTGCTTTCACTCATGGTATCGGTTTATCCCTTTGTTGTGCCAAGAATTGGATAATAAACAACCCGGTTGCGTTTCCGAACCGCATTATCAAATTCCACAGCTGAACCTAATACCAACTTGCAGAAATAAACACCTGTTGTGACGGTTCGCCGTGGTTTCCGGCCAGGAGCGGTTCCCGCCGTGATGCCGCCGCACCACAAGGGGGCCGCGACAACGCCCGGGGGCCGTGGCGTGCCGCCCTTCGGGTCATGTTTCCCGCACCTTCGGGGCGTCGTCAAGCCTTGACGATACCAGAGCATCGCCTGCGCCTTCCCTCCTGCCGAAGAAACGGGAAACTGGATCACAACAGATGTTTATTTCTGCAAGTTGGTATAAGAGGGATTGGCCCAAGAACGCAATCTTCTCCTTTTGACTATTTGCAGTCATTGATGACGCCGCAGTATGCCGGCCGCTTTGGGCAACAGAGCCAACGCTGGTCGACCGCCGGCTGACGCCGGATATCTCCTGCCGGGTGGTGGCGCGCGTAGCGTGCCGGGGCAGGGGTCTTTAAAAGCAGGTCGCGGCACCTTAACTTTCGATGACCAAATGGGGGAGGACACCATGCCCGAGCAAATCATCGATATCGAAACCGAAGACGGCATCATGCCGACGTTCACCTGCTGGCCGGAAAAGAATGATGCCGGCGACGGCCCGTTCCCGGCCATCGTCTTTTATATGGATGCGCCGGCGATCCGCGAGGAACTCTACGTCATGGCGCGGCGCATGGCCGAAGGCGGGTATTTCGTCATTCTGCCCGATCTGTTCTATCGCTTCGGCACCATCCGCTTTCCGTTCCGTGGCCCGAAACCGGCCATCGTGTGGAAAGAGATCATGAAGAACCTCAGCAACGACGACATCGTCCGCGACACCCGGAGCCTGCTCGATTACATGAACGGCGAGGAGATCGTCAAAAAAGGCCCGAAGGCCAGCATCGGCTATTGCATGAGCGGCCGGTTCGTCACCGCCGTCGCCGGCTCATACCCGGACGACTTCGCCGCCAACGCTTCGCTCTACGGGGTCGGCATCGTGACGGCCGGGGACGACTCGTCGCACTTTCTGGTCAAGAACATCAAGGGCGAGATGTATTACGGCTTTGCCGAAACCGACAGCACCGTGCCGGCCTACGTGATCCCGACGCTCCGCGCCGAACTGGACGAACACGAAGTCGATTACGTGCTGGAGGTCCACCCCGGCACCGGCCACGGGTTCTGCTTCAGTTCCCGTGACGATTACAACGAAGCGGCAGCGGAAAAGGTCCACGCGCACTTCATGGACATGTGCAAACGCAATCTGGGTTAGCGTCTGACCGGTATCTGCTCATGCTTCGAGACGGGGACTTTGTCCCCTCCTTAGCATGAGGTTGTGATCTTGTTCTGTTATTGAGTATCTCCTCATCCTGAGGAGGCCTGAAAGGCCGTCTCGTGCGCGAAGCGGGCGGTACGCCAAGGATGGATTGCCCTCCTCTCCCCTGGGAGAGGGTGGTGAACATCGCGAGCCGGGTGAGGGGGTATCTTTCCGTGTTGCCGATGATGACCGTTCTCAAATATAGTCCGCTTGATCCGCCATGCTGGCGGTGGTTCTTCGGGTGAATTCCATGCTGCTTCCTCTCCTCGCCGTCATCGTCGGTCTCGTTCTTCTGGTGTGGAGCGCCGACAAGTTCGTCGACGGCGCCGCCGCCATCGCCCATCATTTTGCCGTACCGCCGCTGCTGATCGGCATGGTCATCGTCGGTTTTGGCACATCGGCACCGGAGATGGTCGTCTCCGCGATTGCCGCGTCGCAGGGCAATCCGGGTCTTGCGCTCGGCAACGCCTATGGCTCCAACATCGCCAACATCGCATTGATCCTCGGCGTCACCGCGCTGGTCTGTCCGATCGCCGTGCAGTCCCAGGTGATCAAAAAGGAAATCCCGCTGCTGATCGCGATTACCGCCATCGCCGCCTATCAACTCGTCGACGGTCAGTTGACGCGGATGGACGCGGTGGTGCTGCTTGGCGTGTTCGCGGTGATCATGGGCTGGAGCATCTATCAGGGGCTGCGCGGGGAAAGCGATGCCTTCGGCGAGGAAATGGAAGAGGAACTGTCGACGAAAACGATGACACCCGGCCGCGCCGGGATGTGGATCGTCTTCGGTCTCGTGATGCTGGTCGGCTCGTCACAGTTGCTGGTCTGGGGTGCGATCGAGATCGCCCAGGCGCTCGGGGTCAGCGATCTCGTCATCGGGCTGACGATCGTTGCGGTGGGCACGTCGTTGCCGGAACTCGCATCCTCGCTGACGGCGGCGCGCAAGAACGAGCCGGACATCGCCATCGGTAACGTCATCGGCTCGAACATGTTCAACACCCTGGTCGTCGTCGGGATCGCCGGTATGATCTCGCCGATGGCGGTGGCGCCGGAAGTGCTGAGCCGCGACATGCTGGTGGTCGGCGGGCTGACGGTGGGCCTGTTCATCTTTGCCTACGGCTTCAGGGGGCCGGGGATCATCAACCGTTACGAAGGCATGGTGCTTCTGGCGTGTTACGCGGGTTACACCGGCTGGCTTGCCGCG
The DNA here is from genome assembly GCA_040218645.1 of Rhodospirillales bacterium. Classification (GTDB taxonomy): domain Bacteria; phylum Pseudomonadota; class Alphaproteobacteria; order Rhodospirillales; family Casp-alpha2; genus UBA4479. Next base: position 18,585 of record JAVJQZ010000013.1, on the reverse strand, counting down.
GGCGTCTTAGGGGTCTGAGAGAGGGGCGCCTGAGAGAAGGGCGCTATTTCAGCAGCGCATCGATCGCGGCGAAAAATTCATCACTGCGCGTCACCGCATTGTGGCTGGCCCCCGGCACTTCGACGAAGCGGGCATCGATGCCGCGTTTCGCCAGACTTTCGACATAGTCCTTCGCGATCACCGGATAGGTGTTGTTGTCGCCGTCGCCGGTGACGGCGATAACGCGGGCCGTGGCCGGGACGTTATCGGCGAATTCGTGCGGGGACTGGCTGCTGGTCCAGGTGTTCTTGCCGCGCCGCATATAGCGCCAGTCCGGCACATGGCACGGACAGGCGGCGAGCACGGCGGCATCGGCCAGCCCGGGAAAGCGGCCGAGGATGACGCCGGAAATCGCTGCACCACCGGAGTGGCCGACGAGGACGACCCGATTTACCTTGTGATGCGTCTTCAGATTCTGCACGGCATCCGCGACAGCGTCGACGATCTTCGGCCGGTAACCGTCACCCTGGCTGCGGTAACTCTTTCCCGTGGACTGATTATCCTGGCCGTCGAAATAGCCGGGCCGGATCAGACCGACGGCAACCACACCGTTCCGGCCATATCGTTCGGCGCGATCATACAGATAGTCCGACGCACCACCGCCGGAACCGTCACCGTGAATGAAGACGATCAGGGTTTTGGCGTCCGGCGCAGCGCCGAAGGTTTTGATGATCAGGCATTCGCCGCCGCCCTGCACGCGGCTCAGGTTGTCGGCGGCGCAATCGGCGGCGTGGGCGGGTGATTGAGCCTGGAAGACGGCGGCAAGCATGGCGGCCAGAACGGCACGGGCAAACAGGGTTCTGTTCATGGCGGTTCCTCCTCAAACGGGCTGGTCACAGGTTACAACGGCGGGGCGTTCTGCAAACCTGAAAATTAATGAGGCCCCTTCACCCGGTTCATCCTTCGAGACGGGGACTGCGTCCCCTCCTCAGGATGAGGGAACGAACCTGCCTCATGCTGAGGAGGTCTGAAAGGACATCTCGAAGGATGACACCCCTCACCCTGCATGCTTCGCATGCCACCCTCTCCCCGGGGAGAGGGGACGCCCGCCCTACCACCCCTCTCCCTGCATGCTTCGCATGCCACCCTCTCCCCGGGGAGAGGGGACGCCTGCCCTACCACCCCTCTCCCTGGGGAGAGGGCCAGGGTGAGGGGTGCTCAATAAATGTTCTTGATTTGTTCTCATTATAAATCTACGCTCCATCATGGTCGACATCCTTCCGGATCAGGCGAAAAAGGGCAGGGGTGCGGTGTCCAACCGGTCGGGCCGGTTCGAGCCGGTGGCCGGGGTACGGATCGCCGACGGCTGGTCGACGGCGGAAGAACTGGCGTGTGAAAAACTGCGCACCACCGTCACCGACGAACATCCGAAAACCATCATCGCCACAAACGAATCGCCGGACATTCCGTTCGAACGATCGATCAATCCGTACCGGGGCTGCGAGCATGGCTGCGTCTATTGCTATGCCCGCCCGACCCATGCCTATCACGGGCTGTCGGCGGGACTGGATTTCGAAACCAGGCTGTTTGCCAAGCCGGACGCGGCACGGCTTTTGGAAGAGGCGTTCCGCAAACCGTCCTACACGCCGAAAACAATCCAGCTCGGCGCCAACACCGATCCCTATCAACCGATCGAACGCACGCGTCTGATCACCCGCAGCGTGATCGAAGTGATGGCGCGCTACGATCATCCGCTCGGCATCACCACCAAATCCGATCTGGTGCTGCGTGATCTCGATCTGCTGGCACCGATGGCGCAGAAGGGACTGGCGGCGGTGGCGGTCTCGCTGACGACGATGGATGCAAAGCTGGCCAGGACCATGGAGCCACGCTGTCCGCGCCCGGAAAAGCGTCTCGACGCGATCCGCCGGCTCAGTGCCGCCGGGGTGCCGGTGGCGGTGATGACGGCGCCGCTGATCCCGGGCCTCAACGATCATGAAATCGAGAACTTGCTGACGGCGGCGGCCGATGCCGGGGCGGTGGCGGCGGAATACGTGATGCTCCGCCTGCCGCTGGAAATTCACGGCCTGTTCGAGGAATGGCTTGCCGCGCATGTGCCGGACCGGGCTGCCAAGGTCATGGCGCTGGTGCGTGAAACCCGCGCCGGCAAGGTCTATGACGCGTCATGGGTGACGCGCATGCGCGGCAGCGGTGTTTACGCGGACATGATCTCGCATCGTTTCAAGGCGGCGCGCAAACGCTACGGCTTCACCCATAATGCGGCGAGCGGGTTCCGCCAGCGCACGGATTTGTTCACCCGGCCGTTGGGCACGCACGCGCAGCCGTCCCTGTTCGATTGATTCCCCAACCGCCATCCCAGGCGTGCCGCCCGCTTCGCGCACGAGACGGCCTGATGGCCTCCTCTGAATGAGGAAAAAAATCTCATGCTGAGGAAAAAACAAACCTCATGCTGAGGAGGGCGCAGCGCGCCCGTCTCGAAGCATGACCCCTGCAAGGCGAGAGGGGTTGCTCTTGAAGTGGCGATCATCCTGACGCATGCTTTGCATCCCGCCGGTTCTTCAGGAGATCACCTTTGACCGTTCTGATTGCCGCACTGGTTGTTGCCAGTGCGTGTATCCATCCGCTCTGGAATGTGCTGATCAAGGGGGATCAGGACCGGGCGGCATCGTGGTGGCTGTTTACCGTGATGATATCCCTGATCGGCGGTGTGGTCTGTCTGGTGCGCGGGGCGGATTTTCTCAGCATCGGCGCGGTGCTGCCGTTGCTGGGGCTGTCGACGCTGGGTCAGTACGTCTATGGCCTGACCCTGATCCGCGTCTACGAGAAGGGGGACCTGTCGGCGTACTATCCTATCATCCGCGCGTCGCCGGTCGGGGTCGTCATCCTCGGCGTTCTGTTTCTGGGCGAAAGCTACGACCTGCAGGTGCTGCTCGGGATCGGGCTGACGGTGTTCGGTGCGTTCTGGCTGCAAAAACAGCCGGGCCGGCGTCTGCTCGACGATCCGAAGACCCTGTTGCTCTCAGTCGTCTGCATGATGGGCACGGCGCTTTATTCGATCTCTGATGCCGTGGCGGTCAAAACGGTGGCCCCCGAAGTGCTGTTCTTCTGGGTCGAAACGTCGATGATTTTCGCTTACCTGCCGGTGTTCGCCCTGATGGGGCAGCGCCGTGTCGTGGCCCGTGCCGCCGGCCTGATGCGGGCCAGGCCGGTGCGGCATATCGCAGCGGGGGCACTGGCCTATACGTCCTACATGCTGATCCTTGCCGCCTATAGTAACGGCGGCGACGTGGCGGCGGTGACCACGGTGCGGCAATTATCGATTCCGGTGTCGGTTGTGCTGGGCGGCATGGTGTTGAAGGAAGTGTTGCTCGGCCGCCGCTTCGCGGCATCGCTGTTGCTGGTCTGCGGCATCGTGCTGGTTGTACTCGGCAGTACCTGAACGCGTCCCCTCACCCGGCGTGCGTTGAGCGCCACCCTCTCCCATCGCCAATCCATTTGGCGTGGGCCAAAATGGAGAGGGACAGGGAGAGGGATGCCGGTGAACGCCGTGATCGGATATACTCCGGCGATGAACCGATTCGCCTTTCTTATCGTGCTTGCCTGCATCGCGCCGTCCGCCGATGTGCGGGCGCAGGCGACCAGTCTTGACGAGGCGCCGATCGCCTGGGGCGAAGAGGATGAACGCCACACCACCGTCTGTGCCAAGCGCTGGCATGCGATCCGCATTCGCGACATCCGCACCCGCGCCGTCGACATGGGGCTCGGTGCCGAGGCGCAGGTCGAACAGGAAAGCCGCGCCATCTTCAACGGCGGCGCGGACTGCTTTACCGGCCAGCTGATCTATCGACCGGTCGAACATGCGGACGTGATCCTCGGTGCGCGGACCTGGGTGCAGGTGGTTGAGCGCGACGGACCGGTGCCGTGCTTCGACGGGCTGCGCTGCCGCTGGGCAATCCAGTCGCAGAGTTTCGTCGAAGCGAAGATTACCATCGACGGCAAGACGCATCCGGAAACCGTCTACGTGGCGACACCGCGCCCGGTACAGCCGGCACGGATCGTGACGCCCGCGAAGCAAAACTGATCGATCAGGTTAATGTGTGGCGGACGTTCGGCAGGCGCATGGCATTGAACAGCGCCAGGATCGAGGCGACGCAGGCGATCTCCAGCGAGACCCGGTAATCGCCGGTGATGTCGAAGAAGTAACCGCCGGCGGTCGGCCCGGCCAGCCCGGCGACGCCCCATGCGGTCAGCAGAATGGCGAAGTTGCGGCCATAGTTTTTACGGCCCAGGAAGATCGACACCGCCGACGGATAGATCCCCGCGGTCATGCCGTAAGCAACACCGGCCATGGCCATCGCCAGCATCGCGCCGTCACCGCTCGGATAGGCCAGCACGCAGATGAACCCCAGCGTGCCGGTCAGATGGGAAATCCCGGCTACGGACCGGACCGCGACATAATCGCTGAGCCAGCCGGACGCGAGCCGTCCCGCCGCGTTGCCGATGCTGAGCAGGGTCACGCCGAGCACCGCGGCTTCGGCGAGACCGCCGAAGTGAGTGATGATCGCCGCCGCATGACCGATCGACATGGTGCCGGCCAGTGCCCCCAGGAAGAACCCCGGCCAGCAGATGCCCATGATGTTGCTGTCCGCCTTGCCTGCGGACGACATCCTTTGGCGGGGCAGGCGCACACCGCTCAGCGCGATCAGGATCATGGCGACGACACCGGTTGCGGCGACACTCAGTGCCAGCAGCCAGAAGCTGGCCCGCACACCGGCTTCGGCGACGCTGAATTCCAGCAGATACGCGGCGACGACGCCGCCGGCGGCGAACGCGGATATGATCAGTCCGTTGGCGAGGCCGGGGTTTCTTGGCAGGGCCATCTGTCCGGCCTGAAGAACCACGTTGTAGTTGAGCCCGCAGCCGAGCCCGAACAGCAGTCCATACCCGGTGATCACCGCGATATAGCCGTCGCCCATGGCGGCAAGGGCGAGGCCCCCGGCGCCGCTGAGCAGCCCGAACAGCGGCAGCAAGGCCGTCGCCATGCGCCCGAAGGCGAACGGGATAATGAAGTTGCCGAAGGTGAAGCTGACGATGGCCAGCGCGAAGACGATGCTGACGTCTGTCCTGAGAATACCCAGGTCCTGTTCCAGCCCGGCGATGAACACGCTCCACGCATATAGCGAGCCGAACACCATGTTCAGCATGATCGCGGCGATGAGCGCGAGCAGGCGGCGCGAACCCGCCTCGGCCGGGGTGTCTTCGGGGGTATCTATAGCGGTGGCTTTGGGCGTGTCGGTCATGGGTCTGCGTTTTAACGCCCGGGCGCCGGACCCGCACGTGAAAAGTTGGATGTACACACTAATCCCTCTCCCCCACGTGAGGGGGAGAGGTCAGGTGAGGGGGCGCCCACCCTGGGCCAAAATCGGACATACTCCAACGAGTCATCCCCGCGAAAGCGGGGACCCAGTGCGCCGGCATGGCTCCGCTCAGGCTGGAATTCTGTATCTTCGGATTTAGAGGTGCTTATTCATTCAACGGCTAATCCCCGCAACATGTCGGGCCAGTTTCGCAAGCGTCTGCCCGCCATATTCGACAGCGCCAAAACCAACTACCGCCTTCCGTTGCTCCTTGGACGGGTGCATTTGACGGAGTGTGATCACGGTCTTTCCATTGCTTTGTTCATCGAAGGTCACGAGCATTCGAAACCGACCGGGGTCGTTGTCCTGATCCGAACCATGTTCGACTTCCAGAACCGCGGGGGACTCAATACGCAGAAAAACCATACGGTTCGTGTAACGAGTGCCATCGGAAGCGACCATGTCGAAACGCCAGGTCCCACCCGGTTTGAGATCGATCTCCTTGGTTTCGATTGTCATGTCGTTGGGCCCAAACCATTTCTGTATCTGCTCCGGATTCGTCCAGGCGGAAAACACGATGTCGCGGGGAGCATCGATAACCCGGCTTATGACGACCTCTCGATCGATGGGCCAGGCACTCCATGAGGACTCAGGTGTTTTGAACGCTTCACCCATAACTTCACTTCTCCTCGTTCATGCGTTTGACGTGATCTTCCATACGGTCCAGACGCGCTTCCCAGGCCAGGATATGTTGACGGAGCCATTCGTCGCTCGCACGCAGAGCACTCGTTTCGAGTTTGCACATCCTAACCCGTCCGACCTTCTCGGAACTGAGCAGACCGCATTTCTCAAGAATCCGGACATGCTTGAGCAATGTCGGTAGCGCTATGTCGAAGGGCTCCGACACCTCGCTGACCGATGCCGGCCCCTCACACAGCTTGCTGAGGATCGCGCGCCTTGTCGGGTCGGCGAGAGCCGAGAATGTCATACCGAGATCATTATAAAACTTAGTCATAGTGCTAAGTATTTATGGTGCATGGAGGAAAAGCAAGAAAACTTTCATCAACTACTAAGTTATTTTGTTTCGAGGCTTGCTGAGTAAGACGGCATCTGAATTGATCTACGCAGCACCGAACGTCTGATTAGTGTCAAACACGGACATCTCTTTCAACCCGCATGCAGGCCTGAAACCGCGCCGGGGGCCCCCTTTGGGCAGGCCCCCGTTGCGGCGGGTAAAAAGACCGCACATTCGGTAATGCGTGCCGGCTCGCTTATGTTATGTTGAAGGCATGGAAGCTGCCCATCATGTCGACCTGACCGGGATTGCCATCGTCGCGCTGGGTGCGCTGATATTCGGTTTCGCTCTCGAAAAACTGCGTCAGCCGGCGATTGTCGGTTATATCGTCGCCGGGGTGGCACTTGGCCCGGCGGGGTTCGCGCTGGTCAGCGCCCGCGACGGCATCGAGGTGCTCGCCGAAATGGGCGTCCTGATGCTGCTGTTCATCATCGGCATGGAACTGTCGCTCCGCGCCTTCATGCGGATCTGGAAGATCGCCGTCTCGACGACGCTGTTCCAGATCACCGCATCGACGGCGGTGACGCTGGGGCTGTCGCGTCTTGCCGGGTTCCCGTGGGAACTTGCCGTGCTGCTGGGCTTCGTCGTCGCCATGTCGTCGACGGCGGTGGCGATCAAGATTCTCGATGATATCGGCGAGCTTCGTACCGGGGTCGGGCAGATCACCGTCGGCGTGCTGATCGCCCAGGACATCGCCGTGGTGCCGATGATGCTGACCATCGGGGCGCTGGGCGGTGACGGATTCCAGTTCTCGCAGATTCCGGTGATGATCGGCTCGGTGGCGTTTCTGGGTGGGCTGATTTTCTATGCCTCAAGGGGCCGCAAGATCATCCTGCCGTTTGCCGACAGGATCGCCGAGAACAAGGAACTGGCACCGCTGGCGGGGCTGGCGTTCTGCTTCGGCTGGGCCGCGATTGCCGGTCTGATCGGGCTGTCGGCGGCGTATGGTGCGTTCATCGCCGGGCTGATCATCGGCTCGTCGCAGGCCCGTCACGCGATGCTGGATGCCGTGCTGCCGATTCAGAGCGTACTGATGATGGTGTTCTTCCTGTCCATCGGACTGCTGATCGACCCGGTCTACATGTGGGAGAATATCGGCATCGTTCTGATGCTGTTCCTGATGGTGACGGTGTTCAAGACCGTTATCAACGTCGGCTTCCTGCGCTTTACCGGTCAGCCCTGGTCGACGTCGTTCCTGGCCGGGATCTGCATGGCGCAGATCGGGGAGTTTTCATTCCTGCTGGCCGTCGTCGGGATTTCGTCGGGGGTGCTGGATGACGAAGGACGCCGGCTGATCGTTTCGGTGACGGTGCTGAGCCTGGCGCTCAGCCCGCTTTGGGTGATCACGGCGCGGAGGCTGCATCTGCTGGCGAGCTACGGGGTGACAGAGGCAATGGACCTGTTGAAGATGGTCTATGGCCCGGAGACCGAAGCATTGAGCCTGGCTGCGGGAAAAGCCTCGACCAAGACCCAGCGCGGCATGCGGATCGCCGCCCTGCAGGTGCGCAAACTGCGGCGCAAGCGCAAGAAATCCCGGACCCCGGTGATCAAAGGCAAGTCGGTTGCACCGTCGGCCTCGGCGGTACCGGTAGAACCGGATACGTCCGCACCCGAAAAGCCTTCACCTGAAAAGCCTCCACCTGAAAAGCCCAAGAGCAGTCAGTCTGAAGCGGCGCCGCAGACGGATACCAAGCCGTCAAAACCCGCCGCGAAGAAACTCGCCGCGAAGAAGGCTGCTGCGAAAAAACCCGCCGCCAGGAAACCTGCGGCAAAAAAGACCGCGGCTAGGAAGGGGGCCGCAAAGAAGACGGCGGCAAAAAAATCCGACGCCGACGACCCGGCGCCGAAATCAAAAGATACCCCTTCTGACGATGGCTAAGCCGGCGCGTGCGGGCGGGCCTGATCTGTGGTTTGAGCAGGCGGCGTGGGCGTCGGGGCATACCCATGTCGGCGGCGTCGATGAAGCCGGACGCGGCCCGCTTGCAGGGCCGGTGGTTGCCGCCTGCGTGGTGCTGGATAAAAATGTCCTGAATGACCCGGTGTGGGCGGCGCTGGATGATTCCAAACGCATGACCGCGGTGCGGCGTGATCAGCTGTTCGATGCGATCATGGAAACGGCGCGTGTCGGCGTCGGGATTTGCGACGTCGACGAGATCGATCTGCTGAACATTCTCGGCGCCACCATGAAGGCGATGGCCGATGCGGTCCGCGCCATTGATCCTGTAGTGGAACATGTCCTCATCGACGGCAACCGGTTGCCGGTGCTGCCCTGTCAGGGGGAATGCATTGTCGGCGGTGACGGCAGGTCGCTGTCCATCGCCGCCGCGTCGGTGATCGCCAAGGTGACCCGCGACCGCATCATGCGCGATTTGGCGCGGCAGCATCCGGGCTACGGCTGGGAACGCAACGCTGGTTACGGCACCGCAGAGCATCTGGCAGCGCTTGCCACACTCGGCGTAACCCCGGCGCACCGCAAAAGTTTCGCGCCGGTCAGGAATGCGCTGGCGGCCCCTCACCCTCCCACACGCTGACGCGCACGGGCCCCTCCCTCTCCCGATGGGCGAGGGAAGCCAAATCACCCCACTCCCCGGGGGAGGGGAAAAAGCTATATCTTGTCCCGTTAACCATTATTAATTTCAATATATAGCTTGCGATTCATCTTCTAAGTCATTGAATCCATTTAATTCTTGACGGCGAATCCCCGGTGACTCAGGATGCGCCGCATGGGCAGAGACACAAAAAACAACTGGATCAACAAGATCCACGTCGGGGATTGCATTGACCTCATGAACGGCTTGCCGGAAGCAAGTATCGACATGGTGTTCGCCGATCCGCCATATAACCTCCAGCTTTCCGGCGACCTGATGCGCCCGGAAAATCACAAGCGGGTCGACGCCGTCGACGACGCCTGGGACCAGTTCGACAGCTTCAAGGCCTACGACGATCTGACCCGAGGCTGGCTCAAGGCAGCACGGCGGGTGCTCAAACCCGACGGCACGCTGTGGGTGATCGGCAGCTATCACAACATTTTCCGGGTCGGCGCGACGCTGCAGGACATGGGCTACTGGATCCTCAACGACGTGGTCTGGCGCAAGTCGAACCCGATGCCGAATTTCCGCGGCCGCCGCTTCACCAATGCGCATGAAACCCTGATCTGGTGCGCGCGCGAGGAAAAAAGCAAATACCGCTTCAATTACGAGAGCATGAAAGCGCTCAATGACGACCTGCAGATGCGCTCCGACTGGCTGCTGCCGATCTGTTCGGGCGGCGAGCGCCTGAAGGGCGCGGACGGCAAGAAGGCGCATCCGACACAGAAACCCGAAGCGCTGTTGCATCGGGTGATCATGGCGTCGACCGAAGTCGGCGACACCATCCTCGACCCGTTCTTCGGGACCGGCACCACGGGTGCGGTGGCGAAACGGCTGGGTCGGAATTACGTCGGACTGGAACGGGAGAAGAGTTACGTGAGCTACGCAGAACAGCGCATTGCCGAGGTCAGGCAGCTGGCCAGTGAGGAGATGCTGAATTCACCGTCGAAGCGCGACGAGCCGCGGATTCCGTTCGGCTGGCTGGTCGAACGCGGGATGTTGGAGCCGGGCACCGTGCTGACCGACGAAAAGCGCCGCCACAAGGCCCGTGTCCGTGCCGACGGCACGTTGATCTCGTCCGATTTCAAGGGCTCCATCCATCAGGTCGGGGCCAAGGTGCAGAACCTGCCGGCATGCAACGGCTGGACCTTCTGGTGCATCGACGTCGAAGGCGGCACGGTGCCGATCGACGTGCTGCGCCAGAAACTCCGCGCCGAGCTGCACTGAGCCGCAGGGATTTTTCATTCAACCACTGGTTCTGTCCCGCCCTTCGGGAGCGGACCGGTCTGCATGTCTTCTGTTGGTGGGGCAGTCTCTAAGGGGCTGTAATCATGAAATAAAACGAAATAAAATACAAACCACAAACAAATCAAATACAAATAATAATGGCTTAAATAATTGTAATATATGAGTCTTTTTACATATATAAATTGCTTAATTATTTCATTAAGACTATTATTTTCTTGATGGAATATTATTTCCGTCCGTAATTGAAAGGGACAATCCCATGTCCTTCAAATCATTCTCTACAGGCTCGAAATCGGAAAAGCCGGCCAAACCGGCCGTGTCGACGGCACCGGCGCAGCCCGGGAAAAAGCCCGCTGACGACGCGTCGGCGAAAAAAAGCTGAGACATCATGGCACCGGGTGTGAGCGGCAAAGCGCCGCCGCTCCTGACGACCGATAAAATCCTGACCGAACCCTCAGTCGTGTTCATTCATTGCAGTGAATGCGGCTATACCCGGCAGATCACGCCGCTTGTCCGCGCGTTCTGTTGCGGCCAGGCCATGATCAGAATTGACCCCGGTCCCGAGCAGGCTCCGGGATCGTCATCACATAAAAAGGAAAAATGACATGATTGAACCGACAAAAGGCAATGCCGGCAAAGCCGACGCCACGGAAAACAAGGGTCTTATGATAGAGTACGGGATCACCAATATCCCGGTCGACTGCTTCCATATCGGCGGCTTCAAGTACACGAACCTCAAAGACGCGATTTCACAGGCCAAGCGGCTGCAGGCATAGGGCGCCTGAATCTCCTCGTGCTGATCGATATCGTAAGTGAAGTCTGCGGCGACGATCCTGCGCGTCACAAAGCCGGCAGCGCAGGGTCAACGGCGTAGTACTGCGGCGTCTGCTTGTGTGGACTGATTTCCTTGATGCCCTGCATGACCGGCCCTTCCAGATCGTTGATCGGCATATCGATATCGTTGCCCCAGACATTATGCAGACTGTAGCTGAATGCACCGCGGTAATCGCTGCCTTGCGGTTTCAGGTCTGCGGCCGTTTCGGAGTCCTTGCAGGCGGACAGCACATTGTAGGGGCCGATCATCGCACTTCGGGTGCGTTGCGGTAGCACGAGAATATCCGGCATATTGAGGCATCTGTTTGTAATGATCACCAGATTGCCCAGATCATCGAAACTCATCGTCCTGGCCAGGGTGCCGGAATGACAACAGTCATAGATCGCCGTGAACTTGATATCGGGGCTTTTGACACGCTGCGTGATGATGTCGAATAGCTCGTTATCGGTAATGAGTGACTGATAAGAGATGTTGTGCGGCACGATGGCTTCATTCCGCCCATCTTCTTCGCCGGGTTGATTGAAACCTTTCTGCACACCGTGCCCGGAAAACCCGAAGACGAGTTGATCGCCGTTCACGGCGTCCGAAACAAGTTCGTTGAGGCACTGCTTGATGTTGATGTCGGTTGCCGCTTCATCCAGCACCAGTTTGATGTCATCCGGCTGAAATCCCCGCTTCTGGATCAGTATGTCCTTGAGATTGATAACATCATTTATGCAGCCGCGCAGATTCTCGGTTTCGGCTGAATACTTGTTGATGCCGACGAGTAAGGCTTTTTTCTTCATCACGGAACTCCTGCCCGAAAAGTTCAGAGCGCGGTCAGGTCCGGTTCAAGCCGGACCTGACCTGTGTCTCAGAAACTGCCGGTGATCGTCAGACCGACGCTGATGCCTTTGACGGCGAGATCCGGGTCAGCCGGCCCGGCGCGGGTCGCACCGGCCACGCCGGTGGATGACAGGCCCCGTATGGAATCGATCTGCTGCCAGCATTCCGGGCCAATGACCTGAAGGCAAAAAGCTTCACAGTCGGCATCGCTGCTGGGCAGCATGTTCAGGTCCTTGATGTTGATGGTGACGGTTCCGCCTATAGATACGGCCATTTCAACGCTCCCTGTTGTCGTTTCAAGAATTCAAATACATCTAATAGGAGTATTCATGTTGAGCATAACCAGTTAACAGATCAATATTCAACCATAAAGATAATTATACTCTCTTAAGGATAATATGGATCCGCGCTGTCCGGCCCTGCGGCGACTGTTTTCCGCCACGACAGTATTTCGGTGGTTCGCAGTTGGATTGGACAGGGCCAGCGCCATGCCGGCAGGCAGCATTCAGATCGGCAGGAAGAACCACAGCATTTTCCGACCGACATGTACCATTCTGACGAGGCAATTTTGTGTCAGGATCAAGCAATGCTCCGAAGCGCGTATCCGATGAGACGGGCGAGGGGCTTTGCGGCGGTAATGGCGCGAAATCGCCCGTCCCGCATGGGTTTCCGATTGGCGGACGCCCGCCGCCGAAACGATCTCTGCCGATGGCCCGGCATCGCCCTTCGCCCTTTTCAACGACGGATCGCCGACGCCAATCGAGAAACAGAATTGATCAAATCCGGTCGAAAAGTGCTTTAACCGGACCGGGAAGAATTCAGCAATCGGTACCCGTTTGCGGATCACCCTCGCTCCAGTGCTGTTCCACGGTGATCACATTGGTGACCGTTTCGCCGTCATTGGACAGCGGCAGGCGCAGGAGAAGATCCTGCAGCCGGATCCCCTGTTTCACATAGATTTCCGTCGCGAACAGGCGGGGGGCACGGGCCTCGACGATGATGGCGTACTGGCTGAGGATATGCTGGCGCAACTGCTCGGGCTGAATGTCGTCGCTGCTGCGATTGGTCATTTCAAAGCCGTGATTCTTGGCGATGCCCGAGCCGTAAAAACGGTAAAGGACCGGCCGTGGCGGGGCCTGTATATCGACGACGATGGTGTAGGGCAGGACCCGCGGCGGAAACGCCATCAGGTCCACATCGGTCCACGACGGGGCGAGCCGTTCACCCCGGCACCGGTTCCAGTATGCGAGCACTTCATCGAACACCGGGAGCGGGTTGTTTTCAATGCCGACATCCCTGAGGCGATAAAGTTTGGGCTGCTCGTTCATCGGGCCGCTGTCCACACAGATAACATACAGTTCAACCCTGAAACTGTATCAGGTGCAGACGGAAGCAAACAGGGCTAAGCCATGAGAATAGCGGGATACTGCCATGAGGCAGAACGGAACCGGCCGCGCCGCGCACAGGTCAGATAGCGGCGGTGCGACCGGTCCTTGTCATATCAGCTGACAGCAACAGGCCCCGCGTAGGAGGCTTCGTCGAAGGAGCGTTCGTTGTCCCAGACGTTTTTGGGCAGCGGCAAACCTTCGAAATCGCTGTCGTCGAGAGCGCCGTCGGGTTCGATCCCGAGTTTTTCGCGCAGCATCAGAATGATCTGGCGGGTATGCTGACCGGAATGCCAGCAGGTCCGTTCCAGGACTTCGTGCAGCGAGACCTCGCCGTAATAGACATCGGCGGGCTGTTTGAAGTCGGTGGTCTTGCCGTCCCGTTCCCACCAGTCGGTGAAGCGCTTGCGGTTGCCCTGTCCGTAATCCAGCAGATCCTGTTTGGTGGCCATTTCATCGGGGAGCACGGAAAGCAGCGCTTCGTAGGTGTAGGGTTTATCGTCTTCGACCATGTCGAGGAAGACCTTGGGAATATCGAAGACGTGATAGACGAGCTGACGGTAGGACCGGGGCCGGCCCGGCAAAACGACGTCGAGCTTGTCGTCGGGGATCTGCTGCAGATAGCGCGCCGCCGCATCAAGGATCATCAGCACCCTGTCCTTCATCTGGTCGGGTGTCAGCATCCTGTGCTCGCCGTATTCGAACCCGGCGACCCTGGCGACATCGCGGAACACGGCGCCGTTGGCCCAGACATCGCCGCGCGCAACGATCGGCACCAGCCGGACACCGAGTGCTTCCAGTTCCCTGAAACCCTGTTCGTCATCAAGAACGTTGACCGACAGGAAGGGGACGCCGTGCTCGAGCAGGAATTCCTTGGTCTTGAGGCAGCTCGAACAGCCCGGTTGCCAGTAGACCTTGAGCGGCAGAGCCAGGTTTTCAGGCGTACCGGCATTATCAAGTTTGCTCATCGTTTCCTCCGCATGATTTTGATTTGTGTTTCACAAAACATAGCGGAAGATCAGCAGTCGATCCAGCACACGTGAAAATCGCGACTGGGCGACCCTGCAATCAGCTGCAGACTGAGTTCATGCTCAGCCCATGATGCTTTCGGCATAATCGACCAGCGCCCTGTGATAGGCGGTGCGCTGGGCGTCGGCGGTATCTTCCTCGGTCCAGCTCAGCCGTTTTGCCCATTCCCGCATGGTAACCACCCACGGTTCCGGAAAGCCCATGGCCTTGCAGATTCTGAGGACTTCGGCGACCTCGGCTTCGTGCACGAAATCATCGGCATAGACCATCCGCATCAGTTCCAGCGCGGCGATGACACGGGCGCGGTGACTGTTGAACATACTGATGTCGATGTCGGCGAGGATCGCTTTCATGTCGGTGTCGAAGGGGATGTCCATTTCCGCCGAGAGCGTTTCCAGAGCTTCGTTCTCTTCGGCGGAATCCTCGCCGTCGGCCTGGGTGATCCGCTGTGCCAGGACCAGAAAGGCGCGCTTTTGAGGCTCATTCAGTTCCGTAAGAAACATCCGTCATGTCCACCTGTGGCGTGCCGTCTGCCGGCTTTGCCGCTCTTCGTTTAACCCAGCGTTACAAATTATTACTTAACAGGGACACTAATAATCTGGAACCATTCAATAATAACAAGGGGGGGTGTCCAATATGAAGAGAATATTCAGCTGGACAATGGTTCTGGCATTTGCCGGATTGATGGTCGTCTTCATGGCGCCGGATTGGCTCAACAGTTCGACGGCGACGCACAGGATCGCCATCGTCGGCCCGATGAGCGGCGAGGACGAAGCCGACGGTCAGGCGATGCTCCGCGGTGCGCGTGATCTGGTCGATGCCTATAACCGGGCCCGCGATGCGCAGACCCCCGCCGTGGTGCTGTCGGTGCATGATGACGCCAACAACCCGGAAACCGCAAAATCCATTGCCGGGGAACTGGGCCGCGATCCCGACGTGCTCGCCGTGCTCGGACACCTGTCGGACGAGGCGTCCGCCGTCGCCGCGCCGGTCTATGCGGAAAGCGGCCTGCCCGCCGTCACCGGCGCCAGCGGTCTGCATACGGTGACGTTCCAGAACGACTGGTATTTCCGGGTCGGCCTGACGACGGTGCATCAGGGCACGTTCCTCGCCAATTATATCGGCCGGGTGGTGCAGGCCGACGAAGTTTACGTGATCCGCACCACCGATCCCTACGGTGACACACTGGGTGAAGCCGTCGTCGATGAGCTGAATTTCCAGCGCCGGCTGTCGGCATTCAGCGTCAAGGTCCTGAAGCAGTTCCGGCTCGATCCGGAATCTCCGACTCTGAAGGACGATATCCGGAAGGTCGCCGAGGAACTGCAGGTTACGTACGCCCGCCAGCCGGTGGTGATCGCAGTCCCGGATCAGGTCGCCGCCGATGTGGTCTACGGCCTGCAGACCAACCAGCGCCGGCGTCTCGGCAAGACCATCCCCTACGTGCTGATCGGCCCGGATTCCCTGGCGCAGACGTCGGTGCTGGATGAACTGGCGGCGAGGCGGACCACCCGCTTCGGGCTGCAGGACTATGCCGAAGGCATGCGCGCCGTGGCGCCGTTCCTCGAAGACGTCGCCAACCAGAAAGCGCGAGATTTCCGCTACACCTACAGGACCCGCTACGCCACCGAGCCGAGCGTCACCGCCGGTGGATTTCACGATGCGGCGGCGGTCGTCGTCCGCGCCTTGAAGCGGCTTGCCGAAACCGGCGCCGATCAGGGGGACATCACATCCAGGCGTGCCGCGCTCCGGCAGTTCCTGGCCGATATCAACACCCCGGCCAATGCCGTGACCGGCGTCACCGGGCCGCTGTATTTCAACCGTGACGGCAACGCCATCAAGACCGTGCCGATCGGTGTCTCACGCGATCAGCGGCTGATCTCGACACCGATCCAGCTCAGCCCGACTGGCGTGCTCGACCGCGAGGACGGGGCGGGTGATGTGTTTCAGATCGCCGGTGGCTATTTCACGCCGACGCGGGTGGTGCCGACGGGGGTGCAGATCAACAAGATCCGCAACATCGATCTCAAGGCCCGCACGGTGGACATCGACTTCAATTTCTGGTTTCGCCACAAGGGCGATCTGGACCTGAGCGCCATTGAATTCCCCAACGCGGTGAGCCAGATCAAGCTTGGTGATCCGGTCGAGAAAAGCGAAAAGAACGGGCAGAACTACAGGCTCTACCGGGTCGATGGTACGTTCCAGACCGATTTCCTGTCGTCCCCGGCAAAGAACGGGGACCGGGTCATCGGGTTCCAGATGCGGCATGCGGTGCTGAACCGCGAGCGGCTGATCCTGACGCCCGACCTGGTGGGGATGGACGGCGGGCAGACGGAAAGCCTGCAGGAAAGAATCGCCCGCGTCGCGGAATTCGATGACGAAAGCTCGCACCGGATCAAGAAGGTGGACATCTTTCTCGATGCCCAGCCGGTCGACGTGATGGGCAATCCGGAATACATCGGCGTCAACATCGAAGGCTTTTCACGCATCAACATGGGCATCTGGCTGGCACCCGAGGGCATCAGCCTGACCCGCCTGATCGATCCGGAATTCGCGCTCCGCGCCTTCCTGCTGTTCGGGTTCGCGCTCGGCGTGATGGCCGTGCTCGGCAATCACCTTGCCGGCTCGTCACGCCAGAAATGGATATGGTTTCCGACCGCGCTGTTTGCGTTGCTGTTTCTTTTAGTCGCCGACCCAGCCCTTGATGGTGTTTTCTCCGCCCGCTATCCGAACGCATACATGGCGGAACTGGCGCCGATCTTCGTCCGGATCATGTGGTGGATGGTGCCGGCATGGCTGCTCAGCCAGTTTATGGAACTGTTCGTCTGGCAGCCGCTGGAACTGCGCACGCGGCGTGAAATTCCGCGCGTGGTACGTGCCTTCGTTTCCGGCACGATCTATATCCTGGCGGCGCTCGGCATCATGGCGTTCGTCTTCGATCAGCGGATCACCAGCCTGTTGGCGACATCCGGGGTGCTTGCCATGATTATCGGTCTGGCGATCCAGATGAATATCTCGAATGTCTTTTCGGGCATCGCGATCAACGTCGAGCGCCCGTTTCGGATCGGCGACTGGGTGCGTCTGCCGGGGCACGAGCCGGGCCGGATCGTCAACATCACCTGGCGGACGACGCGCCTGGAAACCATCGACAGGAACATCATCTGCATTCCCAACGCCATGGCCTCGGACCAGACCCTGGAAAACCTGAGCTATCCGGATGAGCATTTCCGCGCCGAGCTTCTGGTGCACTGCGACCCTGGTGCAAAACCGGAATGGGTCGAGAAAATTCTGCTGGATGCAGTGATGTCGACACCCGACGTTTTGTCGGCACCGCAGGCCATCGTGCAGTTCAACGGCGTCATGGAATGGTCGGCGGAATACGCGGTCCGTTTCTTCTGCCGTGATTACGAAGCCAGCATCCCGCTCAGCGCCGCGGTCTGGCGGCAGATCGTCCGCAATCTGCGGTATGCCGGATTCGAATCCGTCATCCATGAGGAATTCACCCTGTTCCACCTCAGCGACACCGCCAAGCAGGACGGCGATCTGGCGCCGATGCTGATCACGGACGTGGAGGTCTTCGAGCCGTTCGGCGAAGCCGAAATCGCGGAGCTCTGCTCGCACATGGTCCGCCACCGGTTCGAGCCGCTGCGCACCGTGATCGAACAGGGCTCGGAAGGCGACAGTCTGTTCATCGTCGTCGAGGGGGCGCTGAAAGCCGAGATCACGATGGAGGACGGCGAGGTGCTTGAAGTCGGCCGTCTCGGTCCCGGGGACTTCTTCGGCGAAATGGCGCTGCTGACGGGTGAGCCCCGCGGCGCCACGATCTCGACGCTGACGCCGTCGCAGATCTATGAAGTCAAAAAGGAACACATCAAGCCGGTGATCGAGAGCTATCCGGACATGAAGAACGATCTGTCCCGCATTCTGACCCGCCGCGAACTGGAAAACCTGCGCCGCCGCAACGAACACTTTGCATCGGTCGATGAGGAACGCAGTCTGGCCAGCAAACTGCTGAGCCGGATCACGGATTTCTTCGCGCAGGGATCACCAAAAACGAAAACCGGTTCTGCCGCCGGGGATTGAAAGCCAATTCGTGATAACACGCGCGTTCAGCGCACGATTTTATGACACGTGCGTACAGCGCACGATTTTATGACACGTGCGTACAGCGCACGATTTTATGACACGTGCGTACAGCGCACGATTTTATGACACGTGCGTACAGCGCACGATTTTATGACACGTG